>NC_016024.1:107500-1395431 GCF_000226295.1 Chloracidobacterium thermophilum B | reverse complement strand
CAAGCGGTTTACATCGTTTTCCCACATCGTGCTCGGCTGGTGTCTGGCCATTGCCCCAGCCGGCGCCTGGGTGGCGGTCCGTGGCACGCTCGATGGCGAGGCTGTTCTGCTGGCACTGTGCGTTCTGCTGTGGACGGCCGGCTTTGATATTCTCTATGCCTGCCAGGATTATGACTTCGACCGCCAGCACCCGGAATTGCACTCCATTCCCAAATGGCTCGGTATTGCCCGGGCCATGCTGGTGGCCCGCGGACTGCATGCCGCGATGTTTGTGGCGCTGCTCCTGCTGGTGGCAGTAACCGGACTGGGTGGGCTGGCCTACGTTGGCGTGCTGGCCACCGGCGGCCTGCTGATTCACCAGCACCGCCTGGTCAGCCCAACCGATCTGTCCCGCCTTGATGCCGCTTTTTTCACGACCAATGCTTTCGTGAGTGTCATTCTCCTGCTCACGCTGGGTGCCGACGTGATTTTTCTCCGCCGCTGAAGTCCACGAACCCTCTCCGGCAGAACAACAAAAGGCTGCTGACAAGCCAGTGAACAGTTGACGTGTGGGCGGTAATTGGCAAAGCTAGGCCGACGTCTGTGCGCTACGGCACAGTACCCTCACGGTGCGGCGTACCACGCAGCCGCCGGCCAGACCGGTGTGCCGTGGCCGTTGCGAACTGGAGTGTCCCGATGAATCTCTACGAATACGAAGGCAAGTCGTTGTTCAAAAAGTACGGTATTCGCGTCCCGGAGGGCATCTTCATCAACTCCCCGCAAAATGCTGGCAATATCGAAGCCTTTGTGGAAGAGGTCGGTGAAGTCGCCGTCAAGGCACAGGTGCTGGCCGGCAAGCGGGGCAAGGCCGGGGGCATCCGGTTTTGCAAAACGGCCGAAGGGGCCGAACTGGCCGTCGAGCTGTTGCTCCACACGACGATTCATGGGTCGGAATCGGTCGGGGTTCTGGTCGAACAACGGCTGTCCATCGTGGGCGAATACTATCTGTCGTTGACTTTCGATGGCTGGCACCGCGCCCCGGTCGTGATCCTGAGCCAGCAGGGGGGCGTTGAGGTCGAGGAACTCACCCAGCGCCATCCTGAAAAGCTGGTCATTCGGCCGATTGACTCGATTTTCGGACTGCCCGAATGGAAAGCCCGTGAAATCGCAGCGGAAGCCGGTTTTCGTGAAGAGCGCATGCGCAAGATGGCTGACCTGATGGTACGTGCCTACCGCTGCTTCCGTGAAAACGATGTGCGGCTGCTCGAAATCAACCCCGTCATCGAAACGCCCAAGGGCAACTTTTTTGCCGCCGATGCCGTGGTCATCCTTGATGATGACGCCATGACGCGCCACCGCGACTTCAACTATCCGCCACGGGGCGGACTGGGGCGCCCGCTGACGGAACGTGAACTTCAGGCCAAACTCATTGACCAGAATGACTACCGGGGCGTTGCCGGAAAATACATCGAACTCGATGGTGACATTGCCATGATGAGCGCCGGCGGCGGCGGCTCGATCACGAACATGGATGCCCTGATCAGCTATGGCGGACGCCCGGCGAACTACACCGAATATGGCGGCAATCCCCCGGCTGAAAAAGTCGAGAAATTGACGCGCGTCGTGCTCTCCAAGCCCGGACTGACAGCCTGCTGGCATGTTGGCGCTGTCGCCAACAACACCCGCGTGGACATCACCATGGAAGGCTTCATTGCTGGTCTGCGGGCCATCCGCCCGCCCTTCCCGATTGTGGTCCGGCGGGGTGGGCCGGGCTGGGAAGAGGCGCGGGCGGCGCTGGAGCGCGCCCGTGAAGAACTGCATCTGGATATGACGATTTTTGGTCCCGAAATGCCCATGACCGAAAGCGCCAAAGTCGTCATTCAGAAAAGCGAGGAATACAAGAACAGATTACGTGGTCTGAACTGCTGAGGCAGGCTTTTGCCACAGAAAGAGGCAGGGTATGGGCATACTGGTTGATGAAAACACGCGCGTCGTCGTCCAGGGGATCACCGGTCGGGAAGGTTCATTTGTCACCAGGGAAATGCTGCGCTATGGCACGAAGGTGCTGGCCGGCGTCACACCGGGCAAAGGGGGCGAGGTTGTCCACGGCGTACCGGTCTATGACACCCTCAAACAGGCACTGGCGGCGCATCCCGACATCAACACCTCACTGGTGTATGTGCCACCCCTTTCCGCCAAGGACGCCGCCATTGAAGCGATTAGCAACGGCATCCGGCTCATCAACATCATCACCGAACGGGTGCCCATCCATGACACGGCTGATCTCTATTCATACGCTGTCAGCAAAGGGGCCCGGGTTGTGGGGCCAACATCGGTCGGAATTCTGACGCCCGGCAAGTGCAAGCTGGGACCCATTGGCGGCACAAACCCTGACTTTCAGTTCAAGCCGGGGCGGATTGGCATTGTCAGCAAGTCCGGCTCGATGACGAGCGAAACCGCCTGGGTGCTATGTCAGGCCGGCTTTGGCATCAGTACGGCCCTGAGTGTGGGGGGTGATGTCATTGCCTGCTCGACCTTTGCCGACCTGCTTCCCCTGTTTGAAGCCGACCCGGAAACCGACGCGGTGGTGATGTTTGGTGAACCGGGCGGCGTCTATGAGGAACAGGCCGCAGAACTGGTACGGCAGGGCGGTTTTACCAAACCCCTCATTGCCTTCATTGCCGGGAAATTCGTGGATGCCATGCCCTCCGGCATCACCTTCGGGCACGCCGGCGCCATCATGGAACGCGGTATGGGCAGCCCCCGCCAGAAAGTTGAGGCGCTGCGGGCAGCCGGGGTGCGCGTTGCTGATGTTCACCACGAAATCACGACACTCGTGGCGGAAGCCCTGGGTCAGCGTGTCAGCCGAACGGCGTAGCCGGACACCTCAACGGCCACGGCCGGCAGTCGGCACGGTCGTCCCCGGTGCCCAAGGGTAGTTGCCAGTCAAAGAAATGGCGTGCTACATGTGCGTTTTCCCACCAAGCTGCTGGCGAACAGCACCGGCTTGCGGTTATCATTCTTGGAGGCTTTCCTGTGAAAATTGCTGTCTGTATCAAGGCCGTGCCGGAAACGGACACGCGCATCAAGATTGCAGCCGATGGCTGCTCCATAGACCGGGCGGATGTCAAGTTCATCATCAGCCCGTACGATGAATTCGCACTTGAAGAAGCCGTTCGTCTCAAGGAAGCCAAAGGCGGACAGGTTATCGCCTTGGCGCTGGGCGGCGATGAGGTGCCCAACATCCTGCGGGAGGGGCTGGCCCGCGGAGCCGACGAGGCCATTCACATTTCCAGTGCTGGCGTGGCTGCGGACGACCCGTTGTGCGTGGGCAAAACGCTGGCGGCGGCCCTCAAAAGCATCAGCCCGGACATCGTCTTCTTCGGCAAGCATGGGGTTGGCGGCGACAACCAGCAGGTGCACGCTATTGTGGCGGAAAAGCTTGGATGGCCACAAGTTACCGTTGTCACCAAGCTCGAAGTCAGTGACGGCCGCCTCCGCGCCGAACGCGAGATCGAAGGTGGTATCGAAGTTGTTGAGACCGGTCTGCCTGCCGTCATCGCAGCCCAGAAAGGTCTCAACGAGCCGCGTTACCCGAAACTGCAAAGCATTATGCAGGCCAAGAAAAAGCCGCTGGCCAGCAAGACCTTTTCTGACTTCGGACTTTCTGCGGCTGAGGTCGGGCCTGAAGCGGCTGGATTGGTTATTACGGCACTGCGCCTGCCACCCCCCCGCCAGGCTGGACGCAAAATCACCGGCGACCCGGCGCAGCAAACCAATGAACTACTGTCTGCCCTACAGCACGAGGTCAAGGTCATCTGACCACACCGGACGGTGAACTTCTGAAAACCACAGGCAGGAATGGCCACGATCCCGCCGGGGTTTTTCCTGCCCACCTGCTCACTTGATCGGAAGTTTGTGAGCATTTTTGTTTGTGAGGAGATGCGAGTTATGGCGAATGGCGTTTTGGTTTTTGCAGAGCAGCGTGACGGAGCCTTCAAGAAAGCGACGTACGAAGCCCTGTCGGAAGGACACCGCCTGGCAGCACAACTGGGACAGCCCCTCAGTGCTGTGATCATCGGGGCCAACATCGGGCACCTGGCCACTGAGGCAGCCCACTATGGGGCAAGTACCGTTTACGTCGCAGATGTGGTCCCGCTGGCCAAGTATTCCACCGATGGGTATGCCAAAGTTCTCGTCGAGGCGATCCAGACAGCACAGCCTGGAATCGTTCTGGCGGCGGCGACAGCCATGGGAAAAGACCTCATGCCACGGGTAACAGCCCGGCTTGATGTCAGCCTGGCCTCGGATGTGACGGAAACCCACATCAACGACGGTGTCTTCACTGTGGTTCGTCCGGTGTATGCCGGCAAAGCCTATGCCACCGTGAGCTTTCGCCGCACACCGGCTGCGGCGACCCTGCGCCCGAATGTGTTTCCGGCAGCCACGCCGGACACCAGCCGGACGGCGGAAGTCAAGTCCATCGGCGCCACTATTGTGGATGCGTTGCAGGCCAAGGTCACGGACATCCTTGCTGCCGCGAAGGGTAAGATTGAGCTGACTGAAGCCAGCATTGTGGTCTCCGGGGGACGTGGCATCAAGGGGCCGGAAAACTACTACCTGATTCAAGACCTTGCCGACGCTCTGGGCGGTGCAGCCGGAGCCTCGCGGGCCGTAGTGGATGCTGGCTGGGTTGATCATTCCCATCAGGTCGGGCAGACTGGGAAAACCGTCAGCCCGACCCTGTATATTGCCTGTGGTATCTCCGGGGCCATTCAGCATCTGGCTGGGATGTCTTCATCGAAGTTCATCGTAGCCATCAACAAGGACCCGGAAGCGCCGATTTTCAAAATCGCCGACTACGGCATCGTGGGAGACTTGTTCGAGGTCGTACCGCGGCTGACGGAACAGGTCAAAGCCCTGAAACGAAACTGAAACTTTGACGAGGTGCCGTCACCGAAGAGAGGGAAGAGGTCATGATTTGTCCGAACTGTGGGACGCAAAATCGTGACGATGCCAAGTTTTGCAAATCCTGCGGCACACCTCTCAAACCGCCCGCGTCTGGCCCGCCCGGCAGCTTGGCAACTTTGGTGAGTGCCCCCCCAGTGGAGACGAAATCCCCCATGGTGATCGGACTCGAAGCCGTTTTCCTCTCCGGGCTACGCAAAGGCGAAAGCGTCAGGCTGATGACGTTTCCAGCCACAATCGGGCGTGACCCCAACAGTACCCTTCCCCTGGCCCTTCAGGATCAACTGGCCTCCACACGCCACGCGCAAATCCTGCACGAGGGGGGGAGCTATGTGCTCCGGGACGTCGGCAGCAGTAACGGCACGTACCGCAACGGGCAGCGGGTGACGGAAGTCAGGCTTCAGGATGCCGATGTGATTGAGTTTGGTGTAGGGGGGCCGAAAGTCCGCTTCAACTTCATTCTCCAACCTGAAGCCCAACCGTCCCCGGTTGACCGCTTTGAGGCGGCAACCCTGCCCCCCACTCCGGCAATGGCGACCGGTGGCAGCGATGTCACGCTCTCACGCAAATCTACGGTTGCGAATGACCGGCCGGCGCCAGCATCCGCCCCTTCGCCAAGCGAGGTGGAAACTGTTTTTGGCGGCTCACAGCCCGGTGGAAATCAGCCGGCACTGCCTCCTCCGCCACCATCGCCACCGCCCGTGCCAGCGTTTGAGTCAGCGGCAACCGTCGCCCAGGCGGCTCAGAACCGACCACTTGAAGCCGCGCCCCCACCTTACTCTCCGCCGGCCGGCTATGTGCCTCCCGTGGGTGTTGACCCGTCGGTGGTGCCCTCTGCACCAGCGGAGGCGGGCAAAAAATCGAATCTCATCCTGTTTATTGCCATCGGCGGGGCCGTGGCTCTCCTGCTGCTCATCGGGGTGGCAGTTTTGGCTTACCTTTTCCTGTTTCGATGAAAGGGCGCGCCATTCTCTGCTTCGGCGGGGAAGACTGGTGGTATCACCACCCACACGCCAACAACCACCTCATGAAGCGCTTTGCGCGTGACAATCAGGTGGTGTTCGTCAACTCGATCTCGATGGGGCTGCCCGGGCTGGGCAGCCCCGAACTGTTTACCAAAATCCGGCGCAAACTGCGCAGCTATGCAAAGTACCTTCGCCGCACCCCGGAAGGCATCTGGGTGATAACCCCCATTGTGTCGCCTTTCTTTTCAAGCCCGGCCTGGCGGCGGATCAACCACTGGCTCCTGGTCTGTCAAATCCGATGGCTCCTGCGCTGGCTTCGTATTGAGCGTCCCATCCTGTGGATTGCCATTCCCACAGCGCGCGACATGGTAGGCCAGTTCAACGAATCTCTGGTTGCATATCATGTTTCGGATAAATATGATGCCAACCCGGTGGACACAGGTGGGCACGTTGCCTTTATTCGCCAGCTTCATGAGGAACTCATAGCAGCGGCGGACATTGTGTTCTACCACGGGTGGAAGCTGCTCGCCGACGCCCGGCAGGGACGCGAAAAATCCGTTCTGCTTGAACAGGCTGTTGACTTCGAGCACTTCGCCGCCGCCCGCTTCCGTCAGTGGGAATGTCCCCTTCCCCTCGCACCTGTCAAACGCCTGGGAAAGCCCATTCTGGGTTTTTTTGGGGCGATTGAACGCTGGCAGATTGATCAGTCGCTTGTCGAATATGTGAGTCGCCATCGGCCGGACTGGCAGTTTGTTTTTATCGGGAACAAAACGGCGCCACTCCGCATCGAGGACTTACCGAACGTTCACTTCATCCCGGCTCAGCCGTACGCCGATCTCCCGGCCTTTGCAGCGCACTTCGATGTCTGCATCGTCCCCAAAGATGCCACGCACGACATTGTCAAGTACACAAGCGCGACCAAAGTCCGGGAGTACCTGGCCACCGGCAAGCCGGTCGTGATTGTCCCCATTCCTGAGTTCGAGCCAATGGCGGATGTCATCCGCATTGCCCGAACACCTGATGAGTTCATTCGTCACGTTGAGGAGTGTTTGACGACCGACACGCCAGCCGAGGCTGACCGGCGTCAGATGGCCGTGCGTGACAAAACCTGGGACGCCCGTTTTACCGAAGTCGCAACACTTCTTGAACAACAACTCAGTCAACGCCAGGTGACCGATCGCGCGCATACGGATAACGTACGGTAACTCACATTTACACCTCGCGGAACTGAGTGTACGATGACATACACTTGATGCTTCCCCTGTGCATCTGGTGTTTTACGTCATTGGCAACATTTGTTCTCTTGAACGGACATCTCCTGTGGGATGAAAGGTGTGAACATCTTCATCGGCGATGTGCCTCTGGCTTGGGTCAACACCTGTGCCGTTGAATAACCACCGGTTGGACCTGTGGAGCGTCGTTCCCAGGCAGTGCTTTTTGGAGATTCGACACCCATGAGCCACAATGCAATGCGTTACGAGCTGGATTCCGGTGAGGAAGGCTTTTCCACAATGGAAGGCGAAGAAATTTCGGTCACAGACACGGCGGACGATGAGGCGAGTGATACCATTTCGGTATATCTCAAATCACTGTCGCACACGACTCTGCTGACACGGCAGGAAGAAACGTTCGTGGCCCGCGAAATGGAGCGGCACGAACGCCGTGCGGCCCGCATGCTGTCGCGGGCGCTGCCGGTGGCGGCCTACGTTGTGCAGTTGGCCAAAAACCTGCAAAGCGAAGGGCTGCGACTTTCCGACCTGCTCGTTCTGCCACGGGGAGAGGACGAAGCCGATGGCGAACGCTGCGAAGCGCCGCTCAAACCGGACCTCGATGAACGGCAGGAGCGCGCACTGTGCGAAAAATTTGCGGCCATTGAAGCCGCGCATGCCGGGATTCGGGCCATGGTGGCCCAACCGGGCTACAAACACACCAGCCGCAACCTCGATATCCACCGGCTGCGCATCCGAATTGGGCGGATTCTCTACAAGCTGCCTTTCAACAAAACCATTCGGCGCCGGGTCGAACTCGCGTGGGGCAATGTCGTGGATGAGGCCCTGACGCTCAAAGCCGAACGTGCCCGGCTCGAATACCGCCTCAAGGATACAAGCCTCGATGCTGCCACCAGTCGTCTTCTCAAACACCAACTCAAGGCCGTTCGGGCACGCATTCGTGACCTGGAATGCAACTGCGCCCTTCCCTTGGATGGCATCATTGCCGACTGGAAACGTTTTGCCGAAACCAAGCAGAAGGCCGAAGCTTACAAGCTCCGCATGATCGAGTCCAATCTCAAGCTCGTGGTGTTCATCGGGCGGGATTTCATGGGTCGCGGACTCGCCATGGAAGACATCATCCAGGAAGGCAATATTGGCCTGATTCGCGCCGTTGAGAAGTTTGACTGGCGCCGTGGTATCAAGTTTTCAACCTACGCCGTCTGGTGGATCAAGCAGGCGATTCAACTGGCCATTGCCAACCAGTCACGCACCATCCGCCTGCCGACCTACATGGTGGACCGGGTCAACCGTGTCCGGCGTGTGCTGCGCCAGATGACAACCAATGGCGACGAAGACCCGACGCCCGAAGAAATTGCGCCACTTGTCGGACTCACGCCGGACGATGTCCGGCAGGTGCTCAATGTGGTGACAGAACCCGTCTCGCTCGAAACCCCCACGGCTGACGACGACGGCGAGCACTCCCTCGGCGACCTGCTCCCGGACCACAACAGCCAGGACCCACTCCGCGCGTCCATGACGGTGGAAATGGCTCAGAACCTGCGCGAAGCCCTCAGCCGTCTTTCGGCGCGTGAGTCGGAAGTGCTCATGCTGCGGTTTGGACTGATGCCGGATGGACGCGAGTGGACGCTGGAGGAAATCGGCGCCCGCTTCCAGTTGACCCGCGAGCGCATTCGCCAGATCGAGATGCGCGCGCTGGCCAAGCTCAGCCATCCGAGCCGCAGCCGCAAACTGCGCGACGCACTCCACCTCTGATCACCATCCATCCATGCTGACTCTGGACGAATACCAACGGGCAGCCGGGCGTACAGCGGCCTATCCCAACCGGGGGAACAATCTCGTTTATCCCGTTCTCGGTCTGGCCAGCGAGGCCGGTGAAGTCGCCGGCAAACTCAAAAAGGTCATCCGTGACCAGAATGGCCACCTTTCCCCGGAACAACGCCAGCGGCTGCTCGATGAGGTGGGCGATGTGCTGTGGTACGTCGCCGCTATCTGTACCGAACTGGAAGCCTCACTCGAAGCGGTGGCCCGCGCCAACCTGGATAAACTTGCCTCCCGCGCCGGTCGGGGTGTTATCGCTGGGGACGGCGACCATCGCTAGTGACTCTGGCAGGTTATTCGGTAGTCGCGGGGAAAGAACGCGCGCGTTGGACAGCAGCCCGCCACGCCTGATAGGCCGCCTGTCGGGCGTCCGTGTCAAGAGCAGGGGAAAAGGTGCGTTCCGGCTGCCAAATCCGGGCCACTTCCGACACATCCCGCCAGAAACCAACCCCCAGCCCGGCCAGGTAGGCCGCACCGGCGGCAGTCGTCTCCGTCACCGTCGGACGAATCACCGGCACACCCAGAACATCCGCCTGAAACTGCATCAGGAAGTCGTTGGCCGCCGCTCCCCCGTCAACCCGCAGCTCGGTCAGCCGGAACCCGGCGCCGAGCGCCTGCCGGGCATCCGCCAGCATGGCTTCGACGACATCACAGGTCTGGTAGGCAATGGCTTCAAGCGCCGCGCGGACGAGATGTGCCCGTGTCGTGCCACGGGTCAGTCCGGTGATGATGCCACGGGCATGCGGGTCCCAGTAGGGCGCACCAAGACCGACAAAAGCCGGCACAAACATCACCCCGTCAGTGTCGGGCACCGAACGCGCCACAGCTTCCGTTTCAGCCGCGCCGCCGATGATTTGAAGCCCGTCACGCAACCACTGCACAGCCGCTCCGGCAATGAAGACGCTCCCTTCCAGCGCATACTCTGCCGGCGACGCTCCCAACTGCCACGCCACGGTTGACAGCAGCGCCTGCTGCGAAAGACACGGCTTCGTGCCCGTGTGCAGCAACAGAAAGCACCCTGTGCCGTAGGTGTTCTTGGCCATGCCGATGTGCGAACACATCTGCCCAAACAGGGCCGCCTGCTGGTCGCCGGCCACCCCGGCAATGGGAATCGGCGCGCCGAACAGTTCCGGGTCGGTTTCACCGATCACACCGCTCGACGGGACAACCGTCGGCAGCATGGCTTTGGGTATGGAGAACAACCCACAGAGTTCGTCATCCCAGGCCAGCTTGTGAATGTCAAACAGCATCGTACGGCTGGCGTTGGTGACATCGGTCACATGCCGCTGTTTCCCGGTCAACTGCCAGACCAGCCAGCTATCCACCGTACCAAAGGCCAGGTCGCCAGCTTCAGCCCGCGCACGCGCCGTTGGTATCCGTTCCAGCATCCACTCGACCTTGCTGGCGGAGAAATAGGCATCCACGAGCAGGCCGGTTCGGGACTGAATCAGGTGCGCTGCCGGAGTCAGCCGCAGTTCGTCACAGCGGGCAGCCGTACGTCGGCACTGCCAGACAATGGCATTGCCAAGCGGCTCGCCTGTGGTTCGGTCCCAGACGAGCGTGGTTTCGCGCTGGTTGGCGACGCCAATGGCTGCCACTTCCGGTGCAGTAATGCCGGCCAGGCGGAGGGCTTCACGGGCCGCGCCAATCTGGGAGTTCCAGATGTCTTCCGGGCGATGTTCGACCCAGCCCGGCTGCGGAAAAAGCTGCTCAAAAGGACGCTGGGCCAGGGCAACCACCCGCCCTTCGGCATCAAACACCATGGCACGTGAACTGGTCGTGCCCTGATCGAGTGCAAGAATGTAACGGCCCGGCATGGAATGGTTTTGATGTCAGTGATAGTGACCGAAAATTCGGCGGCGCCAGTATGGGCGACCAGCCGGCCGCCCCTTCCACTCGCTATTCGCCACTCACTACTCGCTACTCTCCACTCGCCACTCGCTACTCGCCACTCACCACTCGCCACCCGCTACTCGCTACTCACCACTCGCCACCCGTCACTCGCCATACTCAGCGGTGAACCATCGTCAGGCGGGGGATTGTTGTCCGTGCGCCGCCGGAGCGTCGGACGGTTCGACGGCTCAGACTTCTGCGGACGGTCAGCCGGGGTATTCATCTCGTCATCCTCTTCCGGCGGTGCATCCGGCTGCCGCCGCCGCAGCGTCGGACGGCTTGGCTGATCATTGCCGCCACCGGGGCCGATGCGCCGCCCGGCATCCGGGGCAATTGCCCCCAGGCGGGCTTTCACCCGCGCAAATTCCGAAGAACTGATGATGTATTCGTCCCGTGGGGGAAAGGCGGCCGTCAACTGGCGCATCTTGGCGGCCCGTTCCTCAGTGGGCGGATGCGTCGAAAACACCGTTGGAATTTTCTGCTTCGGGTCCTGCTGGGCCTTGAGTTTCTCAAAAAACGCAATGAACTCATCCGGGTCATAGCCGGACGCCCAGGCATACTGCGCGCCGAGCATGTCCGCCTCGAACTCGGCATTGCGCCCGAACTTGAGAAAGGTCAGCGGGACGAGGATGTTGGCTGCGTTGGCCACGAGGACACCCGCGACGCCCCCCACAAAGATCAGAGGAATCATGCCGAACTGCGCCAACTGCCCCTTTGACACCTGCTCCGTGGCGTGCCGTGCGGCGACGTGCGCAATTTCATGCGCCATGACGCTGGCGACCTGGGCTTCATTGTCAGCCGCCAGAATCAGCCCCTTGTTCACGTAGAAATACCCACCCGGCAACGCAAAGGCATTGACTTCGGGCGAATCCACGACCTTGATGGTAAACGGAACTTTGGCATCGGAGTTGGAAGCAATCGTCTGGCCCAGGCGATTGATGTATTCAACCACAACGGGGTCGGTGACGAACTTGAGCTGGCGATCCAGTTCGGCGGCCAACTGGGCGCCAATCGCCATTTCCTTTTCCTTCGAGTAGAAGTTCAGACTCCCCTTGTTGATGTCGCGCTTGCCAATCATCAGGGGGTTTTCCTTCTCGCTGAGCTTGCGCGTCACGGGAGAATTGGTCTTTTTGTCCTTGTCATCCGCCCGGACACCCATCGGCAGAACCGAACCCACGAGCAATCCGGTGATGAGCAGCCAGCTCATCCGCCTGTGAAAACGTCGTCCTGAGAACATGCCGAACTCCCTTCTCTGCTGAATGCTCATGTTCCGTACAGTGATCTACAGAAAGCTTCGCGTGGCAACGCTTGTCGCCGGCAACGGCGGATGCCACCATAGCGGGCATCCGGTTTGCACCCCGCGTATTCTGACACGTCCCACGCTCCCAAAGGTTTGAAAATGTTGCCTGTTGCCCGGACCACCCCGTTACCAACCATCAGAAGCCTGTGGCGTCTGGTGTGGTTTTGTCTGTTCGTCGGGCTTGTGCCACCGCCGGCCACGGCGACCACCGACCGTCAGGAAACGGCTCCGCTTTCGGATCGGCGTGTACGTTACCAGATTGACGCGCGACTCGATACCAGGAAAAAGGAAATCCACGGACGTGAGCGCCTGACCTGGCGCAATCCGGCCAATCACCCGGTGCCGGACCTGCACTTTCACCTCTACCTCAACGCCTTCCGCGACGAAAACAGTTCCTTTCGACGCGAATCAAAGGGCGGCGAGTTGCGCGGGGAGGTTATGGACCCCCGTTTCCCAGGTGCCATTGACCTGCTCAGCGTGCGCACTGAAGACGGCGTTGACCTGCTTCCACGGGGCGAGTTCATTCACCCGGACGATGACAACGCCGACGACCGGACGGTATGGCGTGTCGTGCTGCCGCAGCCGGTGCCGGCCGGCGGCTCGATCACGCTCGACATCGAGTTTTTGGCGAAGTTACCCAAGGTTTTTGCCCGCACCGGCTACTACGGCAACTTCTTCATGGTGGCCCAGTGGTTTCCCAAACTGGGTGTCTATGAGCCGGTTGGCATGCGCCGCCGGACGACTCCCGGCTGGAACTGCCACCAGTTTCATGCGACGACGGAATTTTATGCCGATTTCGGCGAGTACGATGTGACGCTCGACATACCGGCCAACTTTAAGGTCGGGGCGACCGGCGTCGAGCGTGAACGCCAGCCGCTGCCTGACGGACGCATGCGCTACCGCTTCGTCCAGGGCGATGTCCACGACTTCGCCTGGACCTGCTCGCCGGATTTCATCGTGGCGGAAGAACGCTTTGAAGTCCCTGACCTGCCGCCGGTGCGGCTTATCCTGCTGCTTCAGCCCGAACATGCTGACCAGCGGGCCCGCCACTTTCGCGCGGCGCGGATTGCCCTGGAGGATTACGGCCGGCGGATTGGCCCCTACCCTTACGAAACCCTCACTATCGTCGATCCACCCCTTGGTGCGAGCGGCGCCGGAGGGATGGAGTACCCAACACTCGTCACCGTTGGAACGCGACACAACATCTCTGACGACGATTTTCAAGGCCCTGAAGTCATCCTCGTCCATGAGTTCGGCCACCAGTACTGGTATGGCATGGTCGCCAGCAACGAGTTTGAGGAAGCCTGGCTCGACGAAGGCATCAACACCTACTGCGAAGCCGACATTATGGCCCGGCATTATCCCACACAGCAGGGAATATGGTTGCGCTTCGCCGGGCAACCGCTCTGGCGCTTGCCGGTGCAGGTCACCGACTGGTCATTCCGCCGCGCTGAGCTGTTCTTCCTTGGTCCGCCCGGCATTCAAAGCGCGCCGATTCTCACCCCCGGTTGGAAGTTTCCAGACATCTCTCTCTACGCCTTCAATGCCTACTCCCGGCCAGCCCTGACGCTCAAGATGCTGGAGGGCTACGTCGGCTCCGAAACGATGCAGCGCATCCTGAAAACCTACTTTGCGCGCTGGCGCTTCAGGCACCCGACATCGGAGGATTTTTTCGATGTGGCGTCCGAAGTTGCCGGTGAAGACCTCACCTGGTTTTTCGACCAATACTTTCGCGGCACATCCCTGCTTGACTACGCCGTTGAATCCCTTGACGCCCGTGAAGCCGTCCTCGTACGCAAGGGCGAAGCCATCATGCCGCAGGTCATCGAACTGCGTTTTGCCGACGGCAGTGTGCGGCGTGAAACATGGGATGGCCGCAGCGAACGCCACCGCCTGACGACCGAAGGGGAGTTGCTCTCCGTGGTCATTGACCCGGATGACACGGTGCGGCTGGACATGAACCCGGCCAACAACAGTCGTACCCGCCTTTCTGTCGCGCGCGCCAATGCCAGCCTCCTGACCCGCGCCCTGACCCTGATGCAGTGGTTTCTGCACGGCGCGGTCAGCCTGATGTAATCCTTCCAAACCGAACATGACGCACCGCACAGCCTCGCTCACCCGACGCACCAATGAAACCAACGTCGCCGTCACGCTTGACCTGGACGGCACGGGGATTTCCCGCATCACCACCGGCATTGGCTTTTTCGACCACATGCTGGCGCAGCTTGCCCGGCACAGCCGCCTTGACCTCGATATTCACTGCGATGGCGACCTCGACATTGACGACCATCATACCGTCGAGGATGTGGGCATCACGCTCGGACAAACCCTCGCCCAGGCGCTTGGCGACAAGGCCGGCATTGCCCGCTTCGGGCACGCCTACGCGCCGCTGGACGAAGCCCTGGCGCGCGCCGTAGTGGATGTCTCCGGCCGCCCCTACCTGGTCTACGACGTGGACAACCCGCGCGAACGGATCGGTACGTTTGCCGTCGAAATGGCCGAACACTTCTGGCGCTCTTTGGCCTTCAACGCCGGGCTGACCCTGCACATTGCCCTGCTCTACGGACGCAATCAGCACCACATTCTGGAGGCGACGTTCAAGGCCGCCGCCCGCGCCCTGGGAGCCGCCACCCGGCGCCTGGCCGGACAGCAGGACATCCCTTCAACCAAAGGCGTGTTGTAGGGACTTCAAGCTCAACTTCGGCGCACACCAAACTCAGCCGTGAACCGGCAGGCGTCCGCCCCCCGCCCCAGGCTGGCGTGGAGTCGGCTGCGTGGCGCAAGCCACCGGGGCAGCACGGCATCCAGCGTGGACTGGTCAAAGGCCGCGCACAGCGTACACAGATGCCGCCCCAGCGCCGGGTCGCGCCCTTCGGCCGCCAGCACGACCTGCGTCTGGGTCTGGAAAGAGCAGGTGCGGATGTGCGTTTCCACCACGAGCGGCGGGCCGCCCAACCACGCGCCGACCAATCCAAGCAGGCCCTGCAAAGGCTGAAGGTGCGTTTTTGACAGGTCATGCTCGGCAAAGACGCCATTCCGCCCAAGCCGTTCCCCGGTGGCACGGGGCGCATCGGCAATGCCTTTCAGAACCTGCGTGAAAAAGAAGTCGGTGAGCTGCTGCCCAAAGGCCGGGGCAATCCGCTCCACCAGCACTGGCAGGTCCAACCGGGCATCGAGTTCGGCCAGCACGAGCGCCGCCCGGATGGTTTCGGCGCTCTGCGCCGCGCGCGCCACCAGGGACAACTCACACCAGGTGGCCCAGGTTGCTTCGGCTGCGGGTTGCTGCCGGGCCAGAACAGTTGCGGCATTGAACCGCGCCAGCCAGTCGGACGGCAGGCTGGAAATTTCACCCAGCGCAGCTACATCAAGCGCCGGACGAAACGGCAGGGTTGGCTGCAGGTGCTCCCAGAGCACGCGGCAGTCCTCCACGAAGTCCGCCTGGTAGCGAACGACCGCCGGAGCGACTGCCGGCAGGTCGTCCAGCGTCAGCCCGGCAACCGACAGGAGCAGCGTATGGGTTAACCGTTCACGTTCGGCCGTGGCCACCCAGTAGAGCACCGCCGGACGAAAACCGGGAAAGCGGTCGGCATCGAGTTGCTCTTCCGGGCCGAAATAGAGATCGGCAAAACGCTGTGCTTCAAAGAGCGCTGCCGCCCGACGCAGCGCCAGGGCCCACCGGTGAACCTGTGTGGCGGCAAGCTGCGTGGACGGCAGAGCAAGGGTTTCCACGGGGTTCTAACGTCCGGCAACCGGCTCCGGCACGGCCGCTTCGCCATAGAGTTCCGCTCCGGCACGAGCGACCTCATCGAAGCCCAGTTTGCCCATTTCGGCCAGTTTGTAGAGCGCCGCATACACAATCGAAGCCGCATCCACCTTGAAGTGACGCCGCAACTGCTCGCGGGTGTCGCTCATCCCGAAGCCGTCAGTTCCCAGGGGCAGAAACGGCTGGCGGACCCAGCGGGCGATGCTGTCCGGCCAGGCTTTCATGTAGTCACTGACGGCAATGATGGGGCCTTCGGCATTGGCCAGAACCTTCTGAAGGTACGGCACCCGGGGCTTTTCCAGCGGATGGGCCAGATTCCACGCTTCGGTCTGTAACGCATCGTCGCGCAGCGCGCGGTAACTTGTTGCCGACCACACATCCGCCGCCACGTCATAGCGTTCGGCCAGAATACGCTGGGCTTCGAGTGCCTGCATCATCAGCGCGCCACTGCCGAAAATCTGGACGATGTGGCGCTTGGCGTCGAGGCATGGCTTGAACAGGTACAGCCCGCGCAGGATACCTTCCTCCACACCGCGCGGCATGGCCGGCATGGCGTAGTTTTCGTTGTACACCGTGATGTAATAGAACACGTCCTCGCCCTGCTCATACATCCGCCGCAGCCCATCGCGCACAATCGTGGCAATTTCAAAGTGAAAGGCCGGGTCGTACTGCACACAGCACGGCACGGTCGAGGCCAGAACGTGGCTGTGGCCGTCCTGGTGTTGCAGGCCCTCGCCGTTGAGCGTGGTGCGTCCAGCCGTTGCTCCGATGAGAAAGCCCCGCCCACGGGCATCGCCCACGGCCCAGGCCTGATCGCCGGTGCGCTGGAAACCGAACATCGAATAGAACATGTAAAACGGAATCATCGGCTCGCCGTGGGTGGCATAGGACGTACCAGCAGCCATAAACGACCCCATCGCCCCGGCTTCCGTGATCCCTTCTTCGAGAAGCTGTCCGTCTTTGGCTTCGCGGTAACTGAACAGCAGGTCGGAATCCACCGGGTCATAGAGCTGTCCCTTGGCAGAGTAAATGCCGACTTTCTTGAACAGGAAGTCCATCCCGAACGTCCGCGCCTCATCGGGAATGATCGGCACGATGCGGCGGCCGATGTGCTTGTCGTCAAGCAGCTTGCGCAGCAGACGCACGATGGCCATGGTCGTTGAAACGGGCTGCTGATTGGCAACAGCAAACTCGGCGTAGAGGTCTTCCCGGGGCAGTTCCAGCGGCTTCGACCGGACAACCCGCCGGGGCAGTTCCCCCCCAAGCCGCCGGCGACACTCGCGCAGGTATTCGACTTCCAGCGACTTTTCCCCCGGATGGTAGTAGGGCGCATCACCCACCTGGGCATCGGGAATCGGGAGCGCCATCAGATCGCGGAACTTCCGGAGTTCGGCTTCGGTCAGCTTCTTGAGCTGATGGGTTGCATTGCGGCCGGTGGCGCTTTCGCCAAGCATCCATCCCTTGACCGTCTTGACGAGGATGACGGTCGGCTGCCCCTGGTGTTCGACCGCTGCCTTGTAGGCCGCATAAATCTTCAGGTGATCGTGGCCGCCCCGGCGCAGCCGCTCCAGGTCGCGGTCCGACATGTGCTCGACCATGGCCAGAGTGCGCGGGTCTTTGCCGAAAAAGTGCCGCCGGATGTAAGCGCCGCTTTCGACGGAATACTTCTGGAATTCGCCGTCGAGCGTGGTGTTCATAATGTGCAGCAGCGCGCCTTCGGTATCTTTGGCCAGCAACGGGTCCCAGCGGCGGCTCCAGATGACCTTGATGACATTCCACCCGGCACCCCGGAAGACGGCTTCCAGTTCCTGAATGATTTTGCCGTTGCCGCGTACGGGGCCGTCGAGCCGCTGCAGGTTGCAGTTGACGACAAACACAAGGTTGTCGAGGCCCTCACGGGCGGCAAGGTGCAGCGCGCCGAGCGCCTCCGGCTCGTCCGTCTCGCCATCGCCCAGAAAGGCCCACACCCGTGACCGGGAGGTATCGGCAATCCCACGGTTGTGCAGATAGCGGTTGAAGCGCGCCTGATAGATGGCATTGATGGGCCCCAACCCCATGGAAACCGTCGGAAATTCCCAGAAATCCGGCATCAGCCGCGGATGGGGATAGCTCGAAAGCCCTTTGCCCAGCACTTCCCGGCGGAAGTGTTCGAGTTGTTCAACGGTCAGGCGTCCTTCCAGAAAGGCGCGGGAGTAAATGCCCGGAGCGGCATGCCCCTGGTAGAAAATCTGATCGCCAGCGCCTTCGCCGTCTTTGCCCTGGAAGAAATGATTGAATCCGACTTCGTAGAGGCTGGCCGACGAAGCATAAGTGGCCAGGTGTCCGCCGATGCCGGGAAAGTAGTGATTGGCCCGTACCACCATCGCCACGGCATTCCACCGTACGATGCGCCGGATGCGCAGCTCCATTTCCTCATCCCCCGGAAACGGCGGTTCCTGCTCCGGTGAAATCGTGTTGATGTAGGGCGTCTGCACCAGTTCAGGCAGTCCGACGCGCATCAGGCGCGATTTTTTGAGTAGCTTGCGCAGCAGAAACTGCGCCCGCTCACGGCCTGCCTGATTGACCACCTGCTCCAGGGCTTCAAGCCATTCGGCGGTTTCCTGTGGGTCGGCATCCGGCAACTGTTGCTTGAATTCGTCGAGATACATCGGCGAAGACCTCCCGGCTCTCACGGTTGAACTTGCGTTGGAATCCTGCCTGGCAGACTGGCAGATGGGCACGTTGTTTGTACGCCAAGATACAATCAACGGCAAGCGGCCATTGGCTGCGCTTCCGTCTCCGGCGGCGGATGACCGTTCCCGGTTCCTTCGGGGCGCATCCAGCGGCAATCTGCCAACGCCTGACACGGTGCCAGACCGGATGCACGTGCGCCGCCGGTCTGGTAGGGTCTGACCGAACGCCATGCGCAACACTTTCGGTTTCTGGTTGCTTGTATCCAGTCTCTGGCTGACGGCCTGCCGGGTCCGGCCGGCTGAACCGCCTTACCAGATGCGGTTGCCGCCGCCGGGAATGGTGCTTGTTCCCGGCGGGGCCTTTGTTCGCCGTGATGACGCCGGCCGTGGACATCTCACGGTCGTTGCGCCATTTTTTCTTGACCGCACCGAGGTGACGAATGCCGAATTCCGGCGCTTCGTCATGGCTACTGGCTATCAGAGTGAAGGGCGCTGGGCGCTTTACGCCACACCGGGACGCGAGCAGCACCCGGTCGTGGCTGTGACGTGGAACGATGCCGTGGCCTATACCCGCTGGGCTGGAAAGCGGCTGCCGACCGAAGCCGAATGGGAATTCGCTGCCCGTGCCGGTCGCCCTACGGCGCAGTACGGCACAGCCGGGACAGGCACCGTCCTTGCCGGCGCGGCCAACTTTGGCCACATCGCCGTCAACCCGAAACGCATGCCATTACGTGGCATCCAGACCACACCGGTAGCCACGTTTGCTCCCAATCCTTTCGGGCTTTATGACCTGTCCGGCAATGCCGCCGAGTGGTGTCAGGACTGGTTCGATGCCGATTACTACGCCTTTGGCCCGTCCCACAATCCACCCGGGCCGGACTTTGGACGCGGACGGGTCGTGCGTGGCGGTTCGTGGAATGACCGCGAGGACTATCTTCAGCTCACACGCCGCTACGGACTCCCTCCCGGCACGATAGCCTTCACCCTGGGGTTTCGCTGCGCGGCCGATGTGATGCCTCCATCTCCCAAACCATCCCCAAAGTGATGCCTGTGCCGTGCAGTCCCTATGTTACCTGTCGGCAACTTACAGGAGAAAAGGTTGCCTGACGCCACAGGATGACAGTAAAAAACCGGACAATGACCTGCCATGGCAAGGTTTCCCAGATAGCTCCGCCGAGGAGTGTTTTCCTGTGGCCGATATGACAGAGACGGGCTTGCTCAGACCCGGGCACTATCTTTTCGACCCTGAGGGGCGGCTGTGCCATGCGGCGGTTTTCCCTGATGGTGCTCCAGGCACAGACACGACCACCGTTGCCGGGGAACACACGGCCTTTGACCTTTCGGCCTCACTGTCGTCTCCATCTCTGCTGCCGGATTTACACACGCTGGTGCAGGCTGTGGCACAGGAGACAGACGCCCAACCCCGGTCGGTGCACCTCACGGACGATCTCGTGGCGACAGCCTATCCGGTCATGTGGCAACAGGGGAAGCTCGTGGCCGTGGTCGTCTCGCCAGCAGCCGTTTCCCAGCCCTACTACCACCCGGCGCTGGCCGTGCTCAACATCAGCCGCTCGATCCACGCCGGCCACACCATGACGGCCATCTTTGAGACGGTTGCCCGTGAAGCCATCAAGTTCCTGCCCTTCGACCGCCTGAGCATCACGCTCTTTCGGCCCGACACGAATGAAGTCGAAATTTACGCCCTGCACGACGACGGCACGAGTTCGGTACAGGCGGGCAGCGTTGTGCCGGGGGATAACACCGTAACCGCCTGGGTCGTCCGGCATGGGCAGCCCGTTGTCACACCGGACATCCGGCAGGAAACGCGCTTTATGACCTACCAGGACTGGACGGCTCAGGGCTACCGTTCAACCCTGTGTCATCCCTTGATTGTGGGAGGCAACGTTATCGGTACACTCAACTTCACGAGCCGGACAGTCAACGCCTACAGCGACGACACCCTCCGGCTGGTGGCACCCCTTGCCGAACAGGTCGCCATCGCCATCAGCAATGCCCAGATGCAACAGCGTCTGCGGCAGGAATCCCGCCGCCTGCGCCGCATCGTCGAAGTGGCCAATCAGGTCAAGCACCATCTCGGTCTGGAAGGTTATCTGAGCGTTTCCGAAATTCTGCGCTGGATGTGCGAAGTCGCCTGCGATCTGGGCTGGGAGCGCGCCCTGTTCTGCCTGCGTGACCCGGCGGCGGCTTCAGCGGATGACTCCTTCATCGCGGCTTTTGCCGGGGCCTTCACCGAGGGGCAGCAGATTGAACTCGATGTGCTCAAAAGCCAGCGCACCCGGGTCGGCGGCTTTTCGACCACGCCCGGCGCACGCCTGTCGGGCGTTCACCGGCGTATCGGAGACCACTCGTTTCTACTTGGCCGCCAGGCAGAATCTCCGTTGCGGATGTGGCACAGCGGCCCCATCGTCGTCGTCCCGCTGGCGCTGGAGGGCAAACTGTTCGGCACGTTCAGCGCTGACCGGCTGGGCGCTCCACCTTCCCCGGAGGAAGTCGAAATTCTTGAGCTTCTGACCGATCACGCGACGGTTGTGCTGCACAACTCACGGCTTATTGCACAACTCCGGGAGCAACTGGCTGAAACCCAGCGGCTACGGGAGCAGGAACGGGAATATCACCTTCAGATGCGCCAGACGGAACGGCTGCGGGCGCTGGGGGAACTGGCTTCGGGCGTGGCGCACAACTTCAACAATGCCCTGACCATCATCCAGGGGCGGATTGGTCTGCTCAAAGCCAGAGCGACGGACGAAACGACGCTCCGTTCGCTCGACATCATGCACAAGGTGACCCAGGACGCGGCCAACATCGTCAAACGCATCCAAGACTTTGCCCGCGTCCGTGAAGGCGATTCGGACTTCGAGCGGCTTGACCTGAGCCAACTCGTGCAGGAAACCATCGAGGCCACCCAACCCCGGTGGATGCACCGCTCCGGCAAATCCTCCATTCACGTTACCTGCCAGGCGCCATTGCCGGTGTTCATCCTGGGCAATCCGACCGAGTTGCGTGAAGTTGTCACCAACCTTCTGTTCAACGCCCTGGATGCCATGCCCACCGGCGGCGAGATCATCATCAACGTCTATCAACAGGGAGACGTGGCCAAACTCGTGGTGCGCGACACGGGCACCGGCATGAGTGAAGAGGTCAAAAAACGCATTTTCGACCCGTTTTTCACGACCAAGGGGAAACAGGGCACGGGTCTGGGGCTGAGCGTCTCGCACAACATTGTCAGCCGGCACCGGGGGCGGATTGAAGTTGAAAGCGAACCGGGACGTGGAACGACATTTTTCCTGACCTTTCCGTTGGCGCCGGTATCCCTGACCCAAACCCTGATGACCGCCCCACCGCTGCCTGCACTGCCCTCCCAACGGTTGCGCATTCTGGTCGTTGACGATGAACCGCCGGTGGCGGAAACCATTGCGGAGATGATCAAGCTCCTGGGACATGAGGTACAGGTCGAGACCGCTCCGCGCCGGGCCCTGCAGCGACTGCGGCTGGAGGCTTTCGACGCGCTCTTTACCGACCTCGGCATGCCCGACCTGAACGGCTGGCAGTTCATCGCCGAAGTACGGGCCCTGAACCTGAACCTACCCATCACGCTCGTGACCGGTTGGGCGGACCGGATCACGCCGGGAGAACTCCAGGCCCGGCGTGTGCGGCTCATTGGCAAACCGGTTGATATAGGCATCATCGAGCGCACACTGACCGAAATCGTAAGCGAACTCAGGACGACGCTGCACTAGGGAGCGTACCCAGGCCCGTTTGCGCGCCGTACAGATGAGTGAAACCCCGACGGGCAGACTGAACAGGCTGATCAACCATCGCTCGATGCCCAACAGCCGGATGAGCAACCCATTGAGCCACGTCGGCAAAGGACGCAGGTCGCTTTGCGGACGCACCCCCTGCTTGCGCAGGCTCTGCCAGAAACGCAGCAACAACACCGGCAGGAACAACCCGCACATGAAGTGGCTCAGCCGCTCGACCTCAAACCCCATGGCCTGAAGTTTGTCGCGCAGTTCCCGTGGGGCATAGCGGCGGCGATGATGCAGGGCTTCGTCGTGCGGACTCCAGAGAAACCCATACGCCGGTACGGTGATGATCACCGCTCCCCCCGGCTTGCAGACCCGGTGGAGTTCAGCCAGGGCGGCCAGGTCATCGTCCACGTGTTCGAGCATGTCAAGCGCCGTCACCACATCAAAGGTATCGTCGGCAAAACACAGTTTCTCGACGCGGCACCGCGCCAGATGGGAAAGCCCCCGCTGCCGTGACCAGTGGAGCGCCTCCGGCGAGACATCCGTGCCGATGACCCGCCCGAAGGCACGCAGCATCTCGGCATTGGCCCCCGTCCCGCACCCGGCATCCAGCAGCCACCGCTCGGAAGTGGCCGCCGGCTGACGGCGCAGTGCCGCCGCCACCCAATCCCGAACCAGCGCGCGCCGCCCGACAAACCACCAGTAGGTCGTTTCGAGCTGGAACATCCGGCGGTATTCATCAATGTCCATAATCCGATTCCACCGTGGTTGCCCGGAGTCGCCCAGGGGGGCGGGGAAGCTGTCAGCGGCGCAGGGCGAAGGTGAAACGCCCTGCCCCTTACGTTGGAACGT
The DNA here is from genome assembly GCF_000226295.1 of Chloracidobacterium thermophilum B. Lineage (GTDB taxonomy): Bacteria > Acidobacteriota > Blastocatellia > Chloracidobacteriales > Chloracidobacteriaceae > Chloracidobacterium > Chloracidobacterium thermophilum. The sequence goes on along the minus strand of NC_016024.1, from coordinate 1,372,222 downwards.
CCACCCAATGCCCCAGTCCGGCGCGGCGGGCATGGGCAGTGATTTCCGCCCGTACCTGAAGCGCCAGTTCCAAAGCCGCCTGTCCGGCCCGTCCATCCACCAGCGGCTGCCGGCCCTGCCGGATGCAGGTGATGAAGTGTTCGAGTTCGGCCCGCAATGGCTCATCGGGTGCGACCGTAACCGCGCGGGGTACAATGGCTGGCGGCGCGGCCGCCCCTTGGGAACGGACGACCTCCAGCGCCGTCACCTGCTGGGTCAGGCAGTCGACCGAAACATACCCTCCGGCGTGGAAGCACCGCAGCTTGCGTACCTTGTCGAGCGAAACGCGGCTGGCCGTGACATTCGCCACACAGCCGTTGGCAAACTCGATGCGGGCGCTGGCAATGTCAACTTTTTCTGTCAGCGCCGGAACGCCGACGGCATGGATAGTGGCCACCGGTGCATCCACCATCCAGCGCAGCAAATCCAGATCGTGGATCATCACGTCGGCAACAACATCAATATCCAGGCTGCGGGGCGTGAACACGCTGAGGCGGTCAATCTCAAAAAAGCGGGGCTGGCACACCAGTGCCTGGGCAGCCTGAAGCGCCGGATTGAACCGCTCCAGATGGCCGACCTGAAGAATGACGCCGGCCTGCTCGGCCGCCGCAATCATCTGCCCGGCTTCTTCAAGTGTGACGGCAATCGGCTTTTCGACCAGGACGTGCTTGCCTTGGGAAAGCAACGCCACTGACAACGTGCAGTGGTCACAAGTGGGGACAGCCACGCTGACCGCCATCACCCGTGCGGCAAGGTCCTGCCAGTCGGCAAAGTAAGCAACACCATAACGGTCAGCTACGGACTGTCCGACTTCAGGACGCAGGTCACACACCCCAACCAGTCGTACCCCCGGCAGGCCGGCGTAAAGCCGGGCGTGGTGCTGCCCCAGGGCGCCGACGCCAATGACGCCTACCGTCACCATGTGCTTACTGACCAGTTCCCTTGCCGTCCACTTCCTTGCCGGCTGCCGGAGGCGCGACCGGCGGGGCTGGAGCCGGTGACGGAGCAGCATCCGGGAGCGGGATCACCGGAAACCCACGCTGGGCAAAAAAGCTGCACACCCGCTCGTTGTAAAGGTCAGCATCCTTGCCGGCCAGAGGAATGTTGCGTGACCTCGGAATGTCAATTTGTTCACAAACAGAGGGGCCAAGCGCCAATACCACTTCTTGTGCAGCCTGTTGGAAGACTTTAGGCTGACTGCCGGCGATTAAGACTGCCACGCTCTTGCCTTTGCTCTGATAGTTGGCAGCCTGACTGCGAACAGAACCAGTGTCATAAATCCCCCCCTGATTGATCTGCAATCCAATGTCGAGCAGGCCATTCGTGATGAAGTTGTCAAGACCGAGCAGATCACGGGCGCGGAGGTGTGCAAACTCGCGCACGGAATTATAAGGCATATCGGCCACAACAGCCTTGACCGAGTCATTCTCACCACCCACCATCAGCGATGCATAAGCCCCGACATTGACTCCATAAAGCCCAATCCTATTGGGATCAATCAAAGGTACTACCCCGCCCTTTGGAGATGGAACCTTGAAGGTTTTGAAGAATTCCACAGCGGCTGCCAAATCTTTCTTTTCAGACGCCCCAAGAGTTGTCACAAGATTTGTGCTCTCACCATGTGCCCGGAGGTCATAGACAAGCACGTTGTACCCCCGCTCCCAGAGCCGATAGCCCAGATCCATCATGTCAGCCCGTGAACTTCCCAACCCATGGGTGATGACGATTCCGGGTAGTCCGGCACCACGGATAAAAACCCACCCATTGAGGGTTCCACTGGTGCCGGAAATCTGAACCTCCTTCCAGGTAAAGCTGACCACTTTCCCCCAGTTGTCCGGTAGTTTTTTTGGAAAGTCCTTAATCGAAAGCAGCGTGCGGTTGGATTTAGTAATGGCGTTGACAGCATACACCGTATAGCCAACTGCAGCCACAATGGTAACAACAATGGCCGGAATAAAAATCTTGAGATAAAGAAAAATGACGCGCGTTTTTTTCCTACGTGGTGGCATTGTTTATGCTCTCCCAGATGCTCCGAGAAGGTTCAGGACGAGAAACTAGGGTTTATGTCCTGAAATTACGTGGTCAAACCAGCAGGCCTGCTCCAGCGGCGTCACTGTAATCCGCAGGAAACCAGACTGGTTGAGCCACAGGGCGAGTTGTTCAGCCGAATAGGTCGCCCCTGACATCATGTTGAGACTGAAGAGTGCGGCAAACTGGGCGGCGGCGGGAGAGGGTGCATCGGGCGTCATTTCCTGGACGATTACGCATCCACCTGGATTGAGGGCGGCGTAGCTTTTCTTTAGTACCCGCAGGATATGCCGCTCCCCAAGCCCGTGCAGAACACCGGACAACAACACGACATCGTAGCCATAGCCATAATCGGCATTGACGAAATCCCCGGACCGGACGCGAACCCGGTCGCGAACAGCCGACTGCTGAATCAGTTCGTCAGCAATGGCGACGACCTCCGGCAAGTCAAACACCTCGGCTGTCAGTCCCGGATACTGCTCGGCAAAGCGGAGTGCGTACGAACCAGCCCCACCGCTGACATCAAGCAGACGGGTGTAGCCGCTCAAGTCCACCGCCCGGCACAGCGCCTCGGCCTGTCCGCCCAAGGCAATCTCGTGCATAGCCAGCACCCAGGCCCGCTCAGCCGCCTGGCGTTCATCATTCGGACGCACCAAATCGAAAGCCATTTCACGCGGGCCGATTTCACCGGTGCGGAGCAGATGCTCAAGTTCCCCAAACCGGGCCCACAAGTCGGCAAAGTAAGCCAACAGGTGTCCCTGATAGGCTGGCTTGCCGCGCACGAGAAACGTCGTTGCCAGGGGGCTGTTCCGATACTGCCCAGACTCATCCTCGATGACCAGTCCCAAGCTGGCACAGGCCGCCAGCAGTTTTTCCGCCCCGGCTGGTGTCAACCCACAGGCTCTGGCCAAGTCAGACCCGCTTTGCGGGCGCGCTTCCAAGACATCAAAAACCGACAGCCGATGGGCGGCAAACAGAACGCCGCTGCTCCAGAAAGCCGTCCCCAACCGGTAAAGCGGCTCTGGCGTGATGCAAGTCGCTCGTCGTGAGCGACGTTTTGGTGATGTGGACATGCCAACTCCAGCTATGCGGCCTGGACTATCCGGGACGAAACCTTCCCGCCAACCGGTAGTGCCAGTCGCCAAAGTACGTTCAGACAATACATTGGGCGCTTCGGACGCTAGCATGGTCACGGCAGCTTATGCTACGGCTGCTGTGGCGATGACTTGCCCGCCTGGGAATGACCACACACAATGCCCACGCGATGCTTGCCATTTTTACAGCCGACGTCGAGTGATTCCCAATGCCCCTGCCGAACCACACACCGCTGATGCCAGCGCTCATGCGCGCCAACGTGCTTCTGGAACCGGGCACGATTGAAATGCAACACCTGCCTGTTCCTGACCCTGAACCGGGTGGTGTCGTCGTCCAGGTGATGACGGCGCTTACCTGTGGGACGGACCTCAAAGCCTTTCTGCGCGGTCATCCGAAGTTTCCAACCCCAACCCTTTTTGGCCACGAGTTTGCCGGGGTCATCGCCAAGGTGGGCCAAGGTGTTACGCGCTTCAAGGAAGGTGATGCGGTGATGTCCACCCATTCGGCTCCGTGCGGCGCGTGCTACTACTGCCAGCACGGCCAGGAAAACCTCTGCGACACCATCATGTCCACCATGGTGCTGGGGGCCTATGCGGAATACATCCGCATCCCGGAACGCATCGTGCGGCAGAACATGTATCTCAAGCCGGAGAATCTGCCTTACCGGGAAGCCGCACTTATGGAACCCCTGGCCTGTGTCGTGCATGGGCTGGAAGGGGTGACGGTCAGGGAAGACGACACCGTTCTGGTGCTTGGCAACGGTGCCATTGCCCTGCTGCACGTCGCGGCACTGAAAGCGCGCGGCGTGGAAAATATCATTGTGGCGGGACGGCGGGCGTACCGGCAGCGTGTTGCCCGTGCCATTGGGGCGGCCCAAACAGTGGACTTTACGAACGAAACCCTGCCTGTGCAGATTCGTGAACTCACCGGTGGACGCGGGGCCGATCTCGTCATCGAGTGCACGGGCCAGCCCCACATCTGGGAACTTGCCGTGCACCTGGCGCGCCGGGGTGGAACGGTGATTTTCTTTGGCGGCTGCAAGCGCGGCACCACTGTCACGTTCGACACCGAGCGCATCCACTACGACGAAATCACGCTGCGCAGCCCCTTTCACATGACGCCCCGCGCCGTCCGGCAGGCGCGCGAGCTGCTTCTCGAACGGCGCGTGGACTGGGGACAGCTCATCACGGCCGACTACCCGCTCGAACGGCTGGGTGAGGCCCTGGATCAGCTCCAGCATGGCGATTGCATCAAGTTCGCCATTCTTCCGTGAGTATATTTGGCTGATACGGAGATGTGCGGTGGCTTCCCGAAAAACCGGTTCCACTTGTGGGATGATGTCACCGCTATTGGACTGCGTATCTGAAGCGATGCCACCAAGTCGGGCGAAAAGCACCGGATTGCCAAAAAAACCGGCGTTCGCTTACTATCCGAAGCACTTCCCCCGATTGGCCGCAACGCTTTCCCGGTCCTTTTGACGACGATGGCGTTCAAGGAGAGACACACTCGATGACCACTGCTGCTGCGCCCGGTGAAGCCACGCCACAGCGGACGTTGCTCAACCCGGATTTGAAAAGTCCCCGCGCCCGCGAGTTTGAAGAAAAACTCATGGCGCGCATCGTCGGGCAGGAACGCGCTGTCCGCCGCATTGCCAACCTCTACCAGATTTATCTGGCCGGGCTGGCGCATCCCGGCCGTCCCCTTGGGACGATGCTGTTTCTCGGACCAACGGGTTCGGGCAAAACCCGCGTCGTTGAGGCGGCAGCCGAAGCCCTGTTTGGTGACCCCTATGCCGTCGTCAAAATTGACTGCGCCGAGTTTCAACACAGTCACGAAGTCGCCAAGCTCATCGGCTCGCCCCCCGGCTACCTCGGCCACCGTGAGACGCCGCCGCTGCTGACCCAGGAAAACCTCGACAAGTACCACACCGAACAGGACAAGCTGACCTTCGTCCTGTTTGACGAAATCGAGAAAGCCTCGGACGCCTTGTGGCAACTGCTGCTGGGCATTCTGGACAAGGCGACGCTCACCCTGGGCGACAACCGGCGGGTGGATTTCTCAAAGTGCATGATTGTGATGACAAGCAATCTGGGCGCCAAGGAAATGTCGGAACTCATCACCGGCAGCATTGGCTTTGCTCCCGTACGCCCGGAAACGCAGCGCGACGACCTGGACCAGAAAATCTACCGCACGGCGACCGAAGCGGCGCGGCGCAAGTTTTCGCCGGAGTTTATGAACCGGATTGACAAGGTGGTGGTGTTTCGCAGCCTCAAGGACCATCACCTGGAGCGGATTCTCGAACTCGAATTGCGCGCCGTCCAGGAACGGATCACCCAGACGGCGGCGGAAAAATTCGTCATCCGCTGTTCCCCGGAAACCAAGCGCTTCCTGCTCGACGAAGGAATTGACCTGAAATACGGGGCGCGGCATCTCAAGCGCGCCATCGAGCGGTTTCTGGTCAACCCCATTGCCAGCCTGGTCGCCACACAACAGGTCAGCACCGGCGACCTGCTCCACGTGGACTATGACCCGGAAAACAAAAAGCTGATCTTCTCCAAAGAACCCCAGGGCGCACTGGTACTGACTTCCGGTGGAGAAACCGAACACGCCAACCCTGAGAACAGGCCGCCGGAAGGTCAGGCCGTCGCCCTTCCGGCGCACATGTCCCCTTCCTCGGCCCGCAAAGTCAGCGAAAACTGAGCTGCCCACACGACACGCCAGAACCCGACCCAGGAACCAGCCAGCCGCCAGTTGCCCGGTGGCTGGCTGGTCCTTATCTGGGGCCCGCAGGCAGCCCGGACGCGCCTCAACGCCGCCCCCTGGTACATGCCGGCCCCTAGCGCAAGCCGGGAAAGCCGCACTGCCGCAGGGCCTCATACAGCACGAGCGCCACGCAGTTCGAGAGGTTGAGTGAACGCACATCCGTCGCCATCGGGATGCGGACAACACACTCCCCGGCAAGCAGTTCCGGCGGCAGCCCTCTGGTTTCACGTCCGAAGACGAGAAAATCATCCGGCCGGTAGGTGATTTCGTCGTAGCGGCATTGCCCGACCGTCTCAACGAAAATAAACCTGCCGGACGGATATGCCTGGCGCAGCGTCGGAAAATCACGCCACTCGTGAAGGTCAAGCTGGTGCCAGTAATCCAGCCCGGCCCGGCGCACCGCCCGCGCGTCAATCGAAAAACCCAGCGGGTGAACCAGGTGCAGGCGCGTCCCGGTACAGACACAGGTGCGCGCCACGTTCCCGGTGTTGACATGGATTTCCGGTTCGACCAAAACGACATGCATCGGCGTCTTCCAGCGTCTTTCTCTGGTATCGTTGTTCCGATGACGCCTGGATAGTCATCAGTCCTGCCGTACCAGGTCCGTACCACCATGGCAGAAACGGTTTTGATTGTGGATGACGAACGCGGTATTCGGGAATCCCTGCGGGGTGTTCTCGAAGACGAGGGCTTCGTGGTCGAAAAAGCCGAAAGCGGAGACGCCGCCCTGCGGCGGCTGGCCACGACGCCCGTCAACTGCATTCTGCTCGACATTTACATGCCCAACAGCCAGCTTGACGGCATGGCGACACTGGAACACATCCGGCGGCAGTACCCACACATTCCCGTCGTCATGATTTCCGGGCATGGCACGATTGACACGGCCGTGCGCGCGATTCGGCTGGGCGCCAGCGATTTCATTGAAAAACCGCTCAACATCGAACGGACGTTGCAAGCTGTGCGCCACGCAATCCAGATGCACCGTCCGGCGCCAGCACCGGACGGAAGCGACCTGGTCGTGGGGCAGAGCGTTCCGATGCGCGCCCTGCGCCAGCAGATTGCCCTCACCGGGCCGACCGACGGGCGGGTGCTCATCTACGGCGAATCCGGCACTGGCAAGGAACTCGTGGCCCTGGCGTTACATGCCGCCTCAAAGCGCGCCGACCAACCATTTGTGGCCGTCAACTGCGCGGCCGTCCCCGAAGACCTCATCGAGTCGGAGCTGTTCGGACACGTCAAAGGTGCCTTTACCGGGGCGACGGAATCGCGGCGGGGCAAGTTTGAACAGGCTGACGGTGGCACGCTGTTTCTCGATGAAGTGGGCGACATGAGCCTGCGCATGCAGGCCAAGCTTCTGCGGGCGCTCGAAAGCGGTCTTATTGAACCCGTCGGAAGCCAGAGCGCGCGGCGGGTGGATGTGCGCGTCATTGCGGCCACGAACAAACGGCTGGACGAGGCCATTGAACAGGGGCAGTTCCGGCCGGATTTGTTTTACCGGCTCAATGTCATCCCGTTTCAACTGCCGCCACTGCGGGAGCATCTGGAGGACATCCCAGCGCTGGTCGAACACTTCGTCCGCCAGTTCAGCCAGCACTACCAGCGCCCGCCTATCACCCTGACCGAAGATGCCTACGAAAAGCTGCGCCGGCACGACTGGCCCGGCAACGTGCGCGAACTGCGCAACCTCATCGAACGGCTGGTGATTACGGAAACCACGTCGCCAGTGACAGCGGAGCAGATTCCGCTTGACCCGGCCCCCAACTCGGTCTGGGCCAGTTTTCAGTTCGGGTCGCTGCGCGAGGGCAGCGAAGCTTTTGAGCGCGAACTTGTCCGCCGCAAGCTGGCCGAATGCGACGGCAACGTGACCCAGGCAGCCGAGGCTCTGGGCATTGACCGTAGCTACCTGTACCGCCGCATCAAGGCGTTGGGCATCAGCCTGCGCGGCTGACCAACCGGCTGCCGACGACCAATGGTGAGTGAGGAACTGTTCATCGGAAACTCGACGGCGCTGCTCACGCTTCTCAAAGACGCGGCGCGGGTCGCGCCGACCGAGGCCACCGTGGTCATCACCGGCGAGAGCGGGACGGGCAAAAGCCTGCTGGCCCGCTGGCTGCACGAGCAGAGCCGCCGGGCCAACGGGCCCTTTGTCGTCATTGACTGTGGCTCCCTGCCGGAAGCCCTGCTCGAAGCGGAACTGTTCGGGTTCGAGCGGGGGGCTTTCACCGGTGCGGTCGCGGCCAAGCCCGGACGGTTCGAGGCGGCCCAGCACGGAACGCTCGTCCTCGACGAGGTCGCCGCATTGTCGCCGGCGGCCCAGGCCAAGCTGCTGCGCGTCATCGAAGAACGGAGTGTCCTGCGCCTGGGCGGAAGCCGCGCCCTCACGCTCGATGTACGCCTCATTGCTGTGACCAACACTGACCTGACGGCGGCCGTTGCACGCCAGGCCTTTCGGGCGGATTTGTTTCACCGCCTGAACGTCATCAGTCTGGCTGTTCCGGCATTGCGCGACCGACCAGCCGACATCCCGGCTCTGGCCCGGCACTTTCTGACCCAGGCTGCCCACCGCCACGGATGGCCGCCGCCGCCGCTGGCGGCTGAAACCCTGAGCTTTCTTGAAGGTTACGACTTTCCGGGCAACGTCCGGGAGTTGCGCCATGCCATGGAACATGCGCTCGTGACGGCTGCACCAGGTGTCATTCGCCGGGAGCATCTGCCTCAGCGGATGACCTCGGCAGCAGCGCTCATGCAGCACCGGATGCGCAAGCCGACACTGGCGGAACTGGAAGCCACCTACATCCGGGAAGTTCTCCAGCAGGTCGGTTGGCGTAAGGCCGAAGCCGCCCGTATCCTGGGCATCAGCCGCAAAAATCTCTATGAAAAACTGCGGGCCTATGGCATTCCCTACCAACCAGCGCATCGCACTGCCGGACAAGCCTGACACGGCAGCTTGACCAGGCGGCTGAACGTTCGGTAGCCTGCCGCCTTTTGCTGACGGCCGGTTGTCCCGGACTCCGGCGGCTGAGCCAAGCGGTATCGCCTGATAGCCTGACCCTCACTGAGCAAGGAGCCTCTTTAAGCCACCATGAGAGCCAATCAGATTCGGCGCGGCATGATCATCCTGTTTGACAAACAACCCCATCGCGTCCTCGAATACCGTCACCATACCCCCGGCAACCTGCGGGCGATGGTGCAGACGAAGCTCAAGAACCTCATTACCGGCACCACCTTTGAGCATCGTTTCAGCGCTACCGAAGATGTGGAGCGCGCCACCCTTGAGCAACACGAAATGCAGTACCTGTACCAGGAAGGCGCAACCCACTACTTCATGGATGTTTCGACCTACGAGCAAATTGGTCTCGACGAAGAAATCCTGGGCGACACGCTGAGCTACCTGAAACCGGACACAACCATTCAGGTTGAGGTGTACAATGGGCAGCCGGTGGCGATCCAGCTTCCGGCAGTGGTCGAGCTGACGGTGGTCGAAACCGAACCGGAGCTGAAAGGTGCTACAGTGACCGGCTCCAGCAAACCGGCCAAGCTCGAAACGGGCCTGCAAATCAGTGTTCCGGGCTTCATCAAGGAAGGGGATGTCATCCGGGTGGATACAACCGAAGGCAAGTACATTGAACGCGCCAAGTAGGTTCCCACCTGTGGCAGCTTCTGACGCGCCATCCGCTGCCCGGCTCAGGTTGCCGGCGTGTTTTCCCGGTTTCCCTTCTGGCTCTACAATACGGCTTTGATCGCCGGCGCGCCGCTGTGGCTGGGCTATTACGGGCTACGTCGGCGGCAGCGCCCGCTCCGTCTGCACGAGCGGTTTACCTACTGCCCACTTTCCCACGCTGCCCCTCGCATCTGGCTGCACAGTGTTTCCGTCGGCGAAGTCCTGGCCGGGCAACCGCTGGCGTGCGCCCTGCGGGAACACTTCCCACACGCCAGTTTTGTCATTTCGACAACCACGGACACCGGACAGGCGCGCGCCCGGGAACAACTCGCCTGGATGGATGCACACTTTTACTTTCCGCTTGACATTCCGTGGCTGACGGAACGGGCCGTGACCAGCCTCCAACCGGTGCTGGTCATCATTCTCGAAACGGAAATCTGGCCCAACTTTTTGCGTACCTGTGTGCGGCATCAGGTGCCTGTAGTGCTTGCCAATGGCCGGCTCTCCGACCGCTCCTTTGCCCGCTACCGCTGGCTGGGCCGGATGATGGGCGACCTGCTGGGCTACTTTCGGCTCTGCCTGATGCAATCCGATACCGATGCCGAACGCATTCGCCAGCTTGGTGCGCCACCGGAGCGCGTGTTGACGACCGGCAATCTCAAATATGCACCCCCGGATGCCGACGAACGGGCGCGGCGGGACCGCATTGCTGCTGCCCTGCAACAGCAGTACCACCTGGGGGACGGGCGGCCGTGCATCGTGGCCGGCAGTACCGTCGAAGGTGAGGAACCCATCCTGGTTGAAGCGTTTGCCCGGCTGCGGGCCGGCCTTGACCGCCCTGGCTGCCGGCTGCTGCTCGCTCCACGACATCCCGAACGTTTCGCGGAAGTCGCCCGCCATCTGGAGCGTTTCGACTGGACGGTGGCGCGGCGGTCTCAACCACGGCCGGAGGATGTCCGGGCGGAAGTCATCCTGCTCGATACGGTGGGCGAACTGGCGGCGGCCTACCGCTGGGCGGATGTGGCCTTTGTCGGCGGAAGCCTCGTGCCACGCGGTGGTCACAACATTCTGGAACCGGCGGCAGAAGGACGCCCCATTGTGACGGGGCCGCATACGGAAAACTTCCGTGCCATTCTCACCCGCTTTCGCGCAGCCGATGCCGTGTGGCAACTGCCGTTGACATCACCGGACGGTCTCCGCCAGGAACTCCAGACAGCGTTCGAGACGCTTCTGCGTGACCCTGGGCAGGCGGCCGCCCTGGGACGCCGCGCGCAGGCAACCTGGGCGGCGGAAACCGGCGCCGTGGCGGCAACGGTGGCCGCGCTCAAAGCCTACGTGTTTCCCCACATTCCGGCGCTGGCCTCTATTCGAGGTGACTGATTTTCCCCTGCAGCGTGGTGTCAATCATCATGGGCGGCGTGCCGTCGCCGAAGAAAAACGACTCCATCGCCCCGAAGAGGAATTTCTGCGCCTGGGGATCGAGCGGGTTCAAACCAAAGTGATTCATGAGCACGAGTTGCTGGGCCTGCCACTTTTTCCAGCACTCGGCACAGGCCGTTGCGTGCACCTTGCGTCCGAGGTCGGTGTTGAAGGGCACCCGGCTCATGGGCGCCATGGTCTCCCGGCAGGCGACGGCGTACGTCTCCCCTTCCCGCCGGATCAGACGTGCCTTTTCGAGTTCACCCAGGGCCAGCTTGACCGACTTTTCGGGATGGCCGGTCTCGGCCACAAGCTGCGCCGCCGAAAGCGCACCTTTTTCCTTGAGTACCTGAACGACGACGCGCGGCGTTCCCTTCAAAGCGACACACAGCGTATCCAGCATATATGACTCACATAAGCATCAGAGTGGCGGGTGTTCCAGAACCCGTAACGGCCCGGTGAAGCTTACGGAATGGACGGCAAATCGTACAGGCAGGCCGCCTGACGCAAACCGGCATACAGCTCAGGCTCGACCTGCCACACATCCTGCCCATAGAGCTGTCCGGTCGTCCGTTCAAAGCGCAGGGCGGCATTGAGCGCCGCGTCGGCCGCGTGCAGATCGCTTGACCGATAGAGTGCCTGTCCCAGGTCTTTGAGTGCCTCGGCGAAATCCGGGCGCTGCTCGATGGCGAACTGAAACGCCTCGATGGCCAGCCGGGGTTTGTTCTGCCGCATCAGCGTGCGCCCCAAGCGGTGCCAGGCTTCAGGGTAGTGTCCGCCACTTTTTTCAAGGGCTGTCCGAAATGCCTGCTCAGCTACATAAGGCGGCTCACACTGCGACAGCACCAGGCCCAGCTCATAGTAGCCCTGCGCCGTGTTCCCCGCCGGGGTTGCCACGAACTGGCGCAGCGTTTGGGCCGCTTCAGAAAGCTGCCCGGCTTTGACATAGGCCCGGCTCAGTTGCCGATACAGTTCCGGCAGGGGGGAAACGGCCAGGGCGCGCGCCAGCACCTCGACAGCCGCCTGTGGTTGCCCCATCGCCAGAAGGACTTTGCCCAGGTCGAGGGTGGCTTCCGGGTACTGTCCGCCACGGCTGGCCCGGGCTTCATTGAAGGCCGACTGCGCCCCCGGAAGGTCTCCCTGCACGGCGCGGGCGTTTCCCAGGCCAAGCCAGCTCTCGCCATCAGTGGGACGCATGGTGACGGCGGTGTGAAATGCGGATTCGGCAGCTTTGCCGTCGCCCGAACGCAGGGCCGCCAGTCCCAGGTTATGGTACGTGGCCACCTGGGTATCCCCCAACTGCAACGCCTGCCGATAGGCCGCACAGGCCTCGGCCGGACAATTCAGACGCAGCCAGGTATTGCCCAGATTGCGGTACGCCACACCCAGGCCCGGCTCAGCCGCCAGTGCACTCTGGTAGGCCTCAGAAGCCGCCGCGTAGTCTTTGTGGGCGTAGAGAACATTCCCCAGATTGAACCAGGCTTTGCCGTAGGGTTTCGGCGCGTTGGCAATCGCCCGGCGAAGCAACTGAAGGGGTTCTTCGGTGCGACTGGCAATGAAAAACCGCCCCAACTCGAACAAACCAACACCCAGATTGAGCAGTGCCTGGGGATCATTGGGTGCCAGAGTCTCTGCCGTGCGCCACATCCGCACGGCCTCACGCAGTTCCCCCATATCCCGCAACACAGCCCCCAACCACTGATAGGAAGGCCCATGCTCAGCATCGCATCGGATCGCCTGGCGAAAGGCGTCCCGGGCCGCCTCAAAGTCCCCCTGCTCCCGGAGTTGGCGGCCACGCTGAAAGCAATGATGGAGTTCGGCTTCTGGCGCCCGTGTTGGAGTACGGGAGCGATCAAAGGCAGTCGTCACAGTCTGGTCCGTCATGACAGAGGTGGTTGTTCTCCAAGGTAAACATCCCCCCTGCGCTCGTCTTTGCCGGTCTCTCAGGTGAGGTCAGAGGCAGGCCCTGCCGGGCGTTTTGACACCCATCAGACACACGTTCCGGCGTCAGAGTTAGCTTGTGTCAAGTGGTCAGAGATTGCAACCCACAGCAATCCCTTGTTTCGGTTGAACAGGACGGGTCCAACCACCCACCCGACCGTGGTGGTCAAGGGAATCCGGCCTGTGATAGCGTCCCGGACAAATCTTGAAAACCGATCCGGTCAGCCTGGTTGGCAGGGACTGACCGATGTGGAGGAATCATCACTACCATGAGCGCACCTGCTCGCAGCCCGATTACGGGAAAAGTCGTTCAAGTCATTGGACCTGTCGTTGATGTAGCGTTTGGCGACGGTTATCTGCCACCTATGTACCAGGCCCTGCGCGTCACCAGCGAGGGCTTTGATGTTCCCCGGCCAATTGATGTCGTTGTCGAAGTCCAGCGGCACATGGGTGACGGGCTGGTACGAACCGTGGCCATGCTGCCCACTGAAGGCATGGTGCGGGGGATGAAAGTTTATGACCTTGGCACACAAATCACGGTGCCGGTCGGCAAGGGGACGCTGGGACGGGTGATGAACGTCCTCGGCGAGCCGGTGGACGAACTCGGTCCCATCAAATGTGAAAAACGCTATCCCATCCATCGCCCGGCGCCATCTTTCGAGCAGCAGTCCACCGAAGCCGAAATGCTTGAAACCGGCATCAAGGTCATTGACCTCATCCAGCCCTTTCTCAAGGGCGGCAAGATCGGCCTCTTCGGTGGAGCGGGGGTGGGCAAGACCGTGACCATCATGGAACTCATCAACAACGTGGCGATGGGGCACGGCGGTTACTCGGTGTTTGCCGGCGTCGGCGAACGGACCCGCGAAGGCAACGACTTGTGGGTCGAAATGCAGGAAGGCGGCGTCATCCGCATGGACAACCTCGAAGAGTCCAAAATTGCCCTCGTCTATGGACAGATGACCGAACCGCCGGGCGCGCGGGCGCGGGTGGCACTTTCGGGGCTGTCGGTTGCCGAATACTTCCGCGACGAGATGAATCAGGATGTGCTGTTTTTTGTGGACAACGTCTTCCGTTTCACCCAGGCCGGTTCGGAAGTATCCGCCCTGCTCGGACGGATGCCTTCGGCCGTCGGCTACCAGCCGACACTGGCCACCGAAATGGGTGAAATGCAGGAACGGATTACCTCAACCAAGACTGGCTCGATTACTTCCGTGCAGGCGATTTACGTTCCGGCCGATGACCTGACCGACCCGGCCCCGGCCACGACCTTTGCCCACCTCGACGCCAAGACGGTGCTCTCCCGTCAGATTGCCGAGTTGGGTATCTTCCCGGCCGTGGACCCGCTTGATTCGACCTCCCGCATTCTCGATCCCCAGATTGTCGGACAGGAGCACTACGAAGTCGCCGAAGGCGTCAAGCGGACGCTTCAACGCTACAAGGAACTTCAGGACATCATTGCCATTCTGGGCATTGATGAGTTGTCCGAAGAAGACAAGCTGACCGTGGCACGCGCCCGCAAAATCCAGAAGTTTCTCTCGCAACCCTTCCACGTGGCGGAGCAATTCACCGGGCGCAAGGGCAAGTACGTCAAGGTGGCGGACACCATTCGGAGCTTCAAGGCCATTCTGGAAGGCAAGCACGACGACCTGCCGGAGCAGGCCTTCTACATGTGCGGTGCCATCGAGGACGCCATCGAGAATGCCAAAAAAATGACGGAGTAAGGTGTTGTACACGAGAGATGGCCCCTTGGCCGGAGCCATCCGCCCGTGACCTTGCTGCTGTCGCTGCCCAAATGGGCACGCAACCTCGCAACCCACGCCATGGCCTCAAAAAACGCCTCTGCGCCCAACCGCAAGCGGCTGTTGATCACTGGGATTGCAGGCGGGCTGGCCACACAGCTCGCCTCATCCATCCCGCTTGAATGGGAGGTTATCGGCATCGGACGGCGGCCGCCCCAACTGCCCATTCGCCGTGACATCACCTACCGTCAGCTCGACATCCGCAAGAAAGCCCTGGAAAACCTGTTTCGCAATGAGCGTTTCGACGCGGTCATTCACCTCGCCGTCGCCAACGATGTCCGCCTGCCGATGACCGTCCGGCACACGGTCAACGTCATTGCCACAATGCGGCTTCTGGCCTGCTGTGAACGGCAGGGCGTCCCCCAGGTCATTCTGCTCAGCAGTGCTGATGTCTATGGCGCCGATCCAACCAATCCCACGTTTTTGACCGAAGATTATCCGCTCAAGGCCATTCAGCGGTATGCTGACATCGGCGACAAGGTTGAGTTCGATACCTATTGCCGGTCGTGGATGTATCAGGTCCGGGATACAACCACCACACTGCTGCGTCCGTGTCATATTGTGGGGCCACACGTCCAGAACTTTCTCACGACCTATCTGCGCTTCGGTCTGGTGCCGGTGCCACTGGGCTATGATCCGATGATTCAGGTCATTGATGAACGCGACATGGTACGGGCACTCCTGCTCGTTCTGGAGCAAAAACGGGGTGGAGTGTACAACGTCACAGGGCCGGGCGAGATTCCACTCTCGGTAGCCGTCCGGGAAGCCGGTGGCATTGCGGTTCCAGTCATCTACCAGATGGCCGCGCCATTGATGAAGCTGGGCTGGGCCATTGGGCTGCTGCCCTTCCCGACGCCGCAGTACGACTTTCTGATGTTTCCCTGCATCATAGACGGCAGCCGGTTTCGGGAGACCTTCGGCTTCAGGCCCCGGTTTTCGCTGCACAAGGCCCTGCGCTCGATTCGGCGGCGGCCGGCACCGCTGACCGAAGCCGAGGAAGCAACGCCGGTGCGCCGGCGGCGCCAGGCCCGGCTGCCCCTGACCGAATCCTGACCCGGCTGCTCTGCCGCTTTCGGCCTGGCTGCTCGGCTGTGAAGGGCATGGATAGCCATCCGTGACCTGTGTTACAGTTTTGGTACAGTCTTGAGAAGACTCAAAACCACCAGACTTGTTGTTGCAGAGACGGCGCAGCAGACGGTTTTTTGGTCGCCATGTCGGACGTTTCCATCACCAGTTACGCCACACTGAGCTACCTTGACAGTCAGGGGCTTCAGCGCACGGTGCGGATCAACCGTCCGGTCTTCAGCATCGGCCGCCTGCGAACCAACGATCTCCAGATCAACAACTCCTATGTCTCCCGGCGGCATGCCGAGATTATTTACCAGAATGGGGAATTCATTCTCCGTGACAACAACAGCACCGGTGGCGTGATCGTCAACGGCGAACGGATTACGACCCGTGTTCTTCGCTCCGGCGATCGGTTTCAGCTTGGGGATGTCCACCCTGTCACCTTTCTTTTTGAAATCCAGGCGATTTCACCTGACAGTGATGGTCTGACCCACACTGACGAAGAACAACGCACGACTGACCGGCTGACCACCGTCATTGCCAGCCCCCGCTCCCGTTTTCTGAACACAGCGCTGCTGGACAGCGCCGAAAACATCACGGATTTCACGCTCAACCGGCTCAAGGCGCTCAATGAGTTCAGCCGCAAGATGCTGACGGCCGGCAGCATCCAGAGCCTGCTTGAATGCCTGCTCGATGCCGCCATGGAAACCCTGCCGGCGGAACGGGGGGTCGTCCTGCTGTGGGACGCGGCTACCGGTACGCTTGAAAAGCGCGCCGTACAAAGCCGGTCAGGGGGGTTGGATGTTCAGCCGAGCCTCACCATTGCGATGCAGTCCTTTGAGCAGAATGTCGCCATTCGGAGCTTTGATGCCTCGGCTGATACCCGCTATGAAGCAACGTCGAGCGTTGTCCAGCAGGCCATTCACTCCGTGATGTGTGCGCCGATTGCCTCGACCAAGCGCGTGTGGGGGGTGTGCTATGTGGATAATCTGCTGGCCAATACCCAGTTCAGCGATGAGGAACTGGAATACTTCCTGGCTCTGACCCAGCAGGCGGGGTTTGTCCTGGGCAACCTGCACCTCATCGAAGAACTGCGCGCCACCCAGGAACGCCTCATCAACCAGGAAAAACTGGCCACACTCGGACAGTTTGCCAGCGGCATTGCCCACGAACTCAAAAACCAGCTTTCGGCCCTGACAGCGGCCGAAATTCTGATGAGTGACACAGAAGACCAGCGCCGCCGCCAACTCATTCAACTTATTCTCAATGCTCAGCAACGCATGGTGGCGATGGTCAACGAGATTCGGGACTTTGCCCGGCCGGACAGCAAGGAATACGAAAGAACCGTGCAGCCACTGGTGCCGGTTGTGGAGGAGGCGCTCAACTTTGCCCGCTATGACCCGCTGGTGAAGGTGTGCCGCACCAAACTCCAGACCACGGCAAATCCCTATGTCAAACTCAATCGGGACAAGCTGATGCAGGTCCTGCTGAACCTGCTCCGCAATGGCGCCCAGGCCATGCAGGGAAAGCCTGGAGAACTCACCGTAGTGGTTGACGAAGCCGATGGAAGTGCCAGAATCACCGTATCGGATACCGGCTGTGGCATTGCTCCTGAGAACCTGCAACGCATCTGGGAGCCATTTTTTACGACCAAAGGCAGTGAGGGCACCGGACTGGGACTCGGCATCTGCCGGCGCATTATCGAAGGTCACGACGGTGACATCACCTGCCAGAGCACGCTTGGACAGGGGACAACCTTCACGATTTATTTGCCCCTGGCCATCCCCCCCACCCTCCCGCCTTCCACATGACAAGTGTCATCAGGTTGGGAGGAATGGGGGACAACCGAAACCTGGGATGCCAGGCTAAGTTCCACCGGCATCAAGCATCTCATCGAGTGGAGAGAAACCCGTGTCACACGAACACCTGAAGGCAAGTTGGCGCGCCGAAATCGAAGCTATTGTCCGTGCCGAGCTGGGCAAAATGGAAGCTGAACTGGCCCGGATGCACCACCAGGTTGAACAGTCTTTTACACAGTTGCTCTCGCAGTCGGCCGCGCGACTGGCGGCGGTCAGCCAGGAACCAGCCATTGCCGACTTTGCCGAACGCGCAGTGGCGCATCTGGCCGCCCTGGCGGCCCCACTGCCGCCAACCTCAGCGGCAACACCGGTTCCGGCGCATGAGGCGGAACCGCCACCGCCTGTCGAGGAAATTCCTGCGCCACCGGTTGCAGCAGCGCCGCCACCACTGACGGTTGATCTTCAGGCGCTGTATTACTACCTCGTCGAAATTCAGAGCCAGCCCACTCAGGCTGAAGTTCTCAATCTGCTGGTCACACGCGCCCTGGAATACGCACCACGGGTGGCGCTGTTTGTTGTCAAGTCCGGGAATATCGTCGCCTGGACGGAACGTGGCTTTGAAACGGCCGGGGGTTCACTCCGCGGGCTGACCATCCCCATTGAGGCCAAAACAACGCTGTTCGCAGCACTGGAACAGCAGATGGCCGTGCTGGACAGCCCCTATGCCTACCAGGAAAACCAGATTCTGCTTGACCGTATCGGGCAAGCGCCCGAAGCCATGGCCGGCATTCCGCTGCTCGTCCGTGGCAAGGTGGCCGCCGTACTCTATGCCGACTCCGGCGATCAGCCGGCGGAGCGGATTACCGTTCCACCACTGCAAATTCTGACCAACGTTGCCGGGCTGACCGTCGAACTGCTCAATGCCCGCAGTCGGCTGGCAACAACTGCGGTTGCGGTCACGGACCGGACGACCCAGACCATGGCCCCGCCACCGGTCACGACTGAAACGGCTTCCCCACCCACAGCCGTCAGCGAAGCGCAGGTTCGTCCAGTGGTCACCGAGCAACCGGCAGCCACGCCGGTCGCGGCTGAGACCGGCGCTCCCCAGGAAAGTGTGGCGGAGACCACCGCCGCTGAAGTTCAGGCGACCACCTACCAAGCTGAACCGGCTGAAACCAGTGCTGCCCAGGCAGAGGTAGGGTATGGTGTCGTAGCACCAGCCGGGCCGGGTGCTTCCATGGGGACGGAGTACGACTCCACGCCCCAGGTTTCCCCCCAACCCGATGGACACCTTGCCGGAGACGCCCAGCCAGACAGTGCGGCGCCGGCAACGGTGCCTGAAATGGTTGCCGTGACGGCTGAAACCAGCCCGGAACCACAGGAACCAGCATTCGAACCGAAACCGCTCCCGCCCTACGTCCCGCCCGGTCCGACGATTCAGGAGCCAGCTCCCACATCCTCCTGGACGCAGCCTTCTCCCGAACCATCGGTACCCGTCTTTGGCGTTGAAAGCGGTACCGCATCGCTTGACAATGGAGCCTTCACCGTCGCTCCATTCCCAACTCCGGCCATTCAGTCACAACCACCGGTCCCTGTTGCTGCGCCAAGCGCCCCTCCCAAACCCACGACTGAAGAGGAAGCCAAAGCCCACAACGATGCACGGCGCTTTGCCCGTCTGCTCGTTTCGGAAATCAAGCTCTACAACGAGGCCAAGGTTGCGGAAGGACGCATTAACCGCGACCTGTATGACCGTCTAAAAGAAGACATTGACCGCTCGCGCCAGATGTATGACAAGCGGGTTAGTCCCATCGTGGCGGCGAAGTTCGATTACTTCTACGACGAACTCGTTTCTTCCCTGGCGGAAGGTGATCCCTCCCGCCTTGGGGCGGATTGCCCCGGTCCGGTTCTGATACAGCCGGAATAAAGCCACGCTGCAAGCGATTCCCATCTCCAGGAAATGGACGAGCACCCGGCTCGTCCATTTTTTTCCAAGCGGACCCCCCTGCCATGAAAGCATTGTTCTCACGGCTTCAGTCACGTTGGCGTACCTGGTTGCAGCCACTGCCGCTCAGGATTGGCGTCGGTGGACTCGTATTGATCGCCGGACTTGCCCTTGGTGGCAGTTTCACAGTGCGGCACTGCCTGCACGCCGCCACGCCCCAGGAACGCACGGCTGCCCTCACCGAACTCCGTCAGGCAGTGGCGCGCGCCGGCAATCAGCCGCCCGACAGCCTTCTTGCCAGCTTCGAGCGCCGTTATCCAGACTCTGAAGCTGCGGCTCTGGCCCGTTTTCGCCGGGGCTATGACAACTACCAGCAACGCAACTACGCCACCGCAGTCAGCCTGCTCGACACGCCACTCATTGGCGAGTTCAGCCGTTTGGGTGACTATGGGTTGTATTACCTGGGCAAAGCCCAGTTTGACAGCGGCCAGTTCCAGGCCGCGCAGGCAACCTTGGCGCAAGTCGGCAGACGCTATCCGCAATCCCTGCTGGCCCGTGCCGCCACACTCCAGGCCGGGCGGGCTGCCGCCGTCCGGCGCGATGTGCCGGGTGTTGAGCAGGTGCTCCAACCTCTGCTTGACAAAGGGGATGGCAATGCCCTGGCCATTCTGACCCTGGCATACCACACGGCCGGCCGTCTGGAAGACGCCCAGCGCACCTGGCGGCGCATCATCACCGAAGCGCCGGACAGCCTGACCCAGGACGAAGTCCAAAATGCCCGGCAGGCATTGTTCCCTGATCCGGCGACGGCGGCTGCCGCGGTGCGTGTCACAGACGCCGACGGACTGCGCCGACGCGCCAACCGGCTCTATGAAGCCAGGCAATACACGGCCGCTGCCGAAGACTTCACCCAACTGGCGACGCTTGACCCAACTGCACTCCAAAGTGATGAAGCCCGCCTGCGGTACGGCATCAGCCTCTACTTTGCCCAGAAGTTGGCTCCGGCGGCAACCCAGCTTGCGGCCGTCAGCAGTCAGGACAAACCGCGCCACGCCGAAGCGTTGTTTTACCTTTCCGAAGTCCAGCGGCGGAGCGGCAGCACCAGCTATCCGGCCACGGTGGAGCGGCTGCTGACGCTGTATCCCACTTCCCCACGCGCTGGCGAGGCGCTCGAAAACCTTGCCCAGTGGGCTGAAAAGCGCGGCAGCGGAAACTACTACGAGCGACTCATCCGGCAGTACCCTGAGCGGAAAGCCGGCCAGCGGTGGCACTTCCGGCGGGCCTGGACACTTCACCAGCAGGGCTCCTATGCGGCCGCCCTTCCGCTTCTGCTCGACCACGTGGCACTGTTTCCGGCCTCGGATTACAAAGGCATGGCCGCCTACTGGGCAGCGCGCAACCTGGAGCGCACCGGGCGCAACACCGAAGCCAAGGTACTCTACGAAGCCATTGTCCGGCGGTACCGCTATGGCTACTACGGACAGCAGGCAGCCAATCGTCTGGCGGCCCTGCGCTCCGTCCCGGCGGCGCAGCTTCCGGTGCAACATCCCGTCATGCGAGCTGTTGCCGGCTTGCCGCCGGCCCGTCCGCTCCCGGAAACCCTTGGCAGCGAAGGCGAAGCCTGGCTGGAACGGGCCTCCCAGCTTCGGATCATCGGGCTGATGGATTTTGCCCTCGAAGAAATGGAAGCGGCGCGTCAGACGGCGCCCACGTCACCCAAAGTCGCACTCGAAATGGCCCGCGTGTACCGCGACCTCGGCCAACCCAACCGCGCCGTGCAGGCGTTGCAGCGCGCCCACCCGGAGTATCTCGCCTACCAAGGCGATGAAATCAGCCGCGAAGAATGGGAAATCTTCTTTCCGTTGCGCGAGTGGGAAACCATCCAGCAGGAAGCCAGGGCCAATGGACTTGACCCCTTCATCGTCGCCGGCCTCATCCGCCAGGAGTCGGTCTTTGACGCCAACGCCCGCTCACGCGCCAACGCCATCGGTCTGATGCAACTGCTCCCCTCGACCGGACGGCTCGTGGCCAACAAAAAAGGCACCGGACCCATTACGGCTGACCAGCTCTACAATCCCAGGCTCAACATCGTGCTGGGCACCAGCTACCTGGCCGACATGTGCCGCCAGTTCGGGCGCTATGAATATGCCTTCGCAGCCTACAACGCCGGGCCGGGTCGGGTTGTCAACTGGCTCAAGACCCTGCCTACCGCTGAGCTTGATGTCTGGATTGATGCCATCCCGATTACCGAAACCCGGCTGTATGTTCAGGGTGTCCTGCGCAATACCGCCCATTACCGCCGGCTTTACGGCTCAGGCAACCGGGATTGAATAGGCGATTTATCAAACCGGAGCGATCCGCTGGGTAACCAGCAGAAAGAACAGCAGTCCGCCCAAAACAAGCCGATAGACCACAAAAACCAGCATGCTGTGCGTCTTGAGAAAGTAGAGCAGAAAGGCAATGGCGGCATATCCGGTGATGCCGGATACAACCGTGGCAACAACCGTCGCCAGCAGCATCGTCGGATCGAAGTCCTTGACTTCCCGAACAAACTGCAACAGCCCGGCGCCGGTCAGGGCCGGAACGCACAGCAGAAACGAAAAGCGGGCGGCAGTGGCGCGGTCAAGCCCCAGCAGCAGGCCGGCAGTGATGGTCGTGCCGGAACGCGAAGCGCCCGGAATGAGCGCCAGCGCCTGTCCGCAGCCAATGAGCAGGGCATGCCACCAGGTGAGGTCAGACAGCTTGAGGCGGCGTGATCCCACAACTTCAGCCACGACCAGAAACACCGCCAGACCGACCAGCGCCCCGGCAATGACGTACAGGTTTTTCGTCAGCACCCCCTCGATGATTTTCCTGAATCCGAACCCGAACACGATGACCGGAAACGACCCGATGACAATCAGCCATCCCAGTCGGGCCCGTTCACCCAGTTCCCGCCGCTCCTGCAGCCAGGCCAGGTTGTCGGTCAGGAAGCCCCGGGCAATGTTCCACAAGTCCGGGAAGAAATAGACAATCAGGGCCAGGACCGTACCCAACTGGATAAAAGCCACAAAGCCGGTCAACTGCTCCGGCGTCAGCTTTTGGTCAAGCTGAAGCAGCTTGCTGACGAGAATCAGATGGGCTGTACTGCTGATGGGCAAAAACTCAGTCAGCCCCTGGACGATACCAAGAAGAATGGCTTGCAGGATGGACATCATCAACAACACTGGCAGGAAATGTCCGGGACGTGGGCCCCGGCAGCCTTGGCGGGCAATGCTACTGCACGCCTTCCAGCGAAGCACGTGCTTTCTCGCGTTCTGGCTGCTGCTCTGGGGCTGGGTGCCGGCGGCGGGCGGGCCTCCGCCGGTGGCGGCCGGCGCGTCCCGGTGCTGTGGCCGGCTTTACGTGATCGTTCGGGCAGAAGGCCGCCTGAAACCGGAGTCGCTCCCGGTGGCCGGTGTCAAAGTGGAGCTGCGTCAGCGCTCTTCGGAAGCGGCGCTGACATTTGAAACCGACCGCAACGGCCGCGGTGCCCACGTGGGCATCCCGGAAGGCGTGTACCGTGTCCGGTTCATCCACCCGGACTTCACTACGGTGGAGTTCACCGAAGTGAACATTCAGGCGTGGCCGCCAGTGGAGTTGGTTGTGGACCTGCCACCCCGCACGCCCACCGCACCAAACATCATTCGCCGCCTTCCCTACCGTACGCCGCTCATCACCAGGGACGGCGGCTCAATCCGTAAAGTCATCCGCAACTGAAGGCACTGAAACCGAAAAACACTGCCACCCGGCCAGCAATGACACCGAAAGCGCCTTACTTGGCGTAGTAGCCCTTGCGCGTAAAGATGCGCCAGTCTTTGGCTTCACCGGAGCGCAGGATTTTGATGGTGATGGAACGGAAACTCCCATCGCGGGTTGCATCCGACGGAACGTAGGTCAAAATGTACTGCTGCCGCAAATCCGTCTCGATCTGCTGAAAGGCCGCCACATAGTCTGCCGGGCTGCGCGGGAAAAACGCCCGTCCGCCGGTGGCCTCACACAGGCGCTCCAGCGTTCGACGGTCAATGCCGGTGATGGTGACGCCGCCGAAGCCGTTGGGCACTCCGCCCGGAATCCCCACGGCATACACCTGCACGTCGGAACGCAGGGCCATGTCAATGGCATCGTTGAGTTTGTAGCGGCTCGTCGTGTCTTCCCCGTCCGTCAGCAGGATGATGACACGCCGCCCGGCTTCGCGGGGCAACATCTCGCTGGAGATAACATAGACCGCATCGTACAGGCTCGTGCCGGTGATGGACGGATCCAGCGGCGGCGTACCGCCATACACATAGCCCCCGGATTCAAACCGGACATCGTCAACCGCCCGTTCAAGCGCCGCCAGGTTGCTGGTGAGCTTCTGGCGCACTTCGATGTCGCGCCGGAATGTCACCACTCCGGCGAGGTCTTTTTCAGGGCGGATCGTCTGGCGCAGAAAGGTTTTGGCCGCCAGGCGCTGCTCGGCAATGCTGTACTGCTGGCTGCCACTGATGTCAAAGACCAGGGCAAAGGTCAGCGGCAGATCATGCTCGCGGGTGAAGGAGAAAATTTCCTGCGGCTTGCCGTTTTCCAGCACCTGTACGTCCTGGGCTGTCAGGTCATTGATGTACCGGTTGCGCTTGTCCACTACGGCAAACGGGACAGTCACAAGCTGGGTTTGAATCCGCAGCGTGTTCTCGTCTGTGTCGTCCGGCTCGGAGTCGTCGTTCCGGGGCGCGTCCGACTGGGGAGCATCCGGTTGGCCGACCGTCCGTGGACGGGAGGGCGTAGCCGGCGGTTCCTGAGTCTCGGAAGGCGGCGGGGATTTGGGTTTGGCCGGCTCGTACTGGCGCGGCGCAGTCTCGCGTTTGCGCCCACTCTGGGCCACAGAGGATGACCAGGCTGCCGTCAGCAGCAGGACGACAGCAACGAGCCAAGCCACACTATGACGCAGGGACGAACAAACCATGCCCGGCGAATCTCCCACTCCGTCAAACTTGGTTGAGTCCCAGAGGGCCGATGGGTCCCCAATCGGCTTATTCTACGATGAATTCTTCATCGGGAAAGGGATGCAGGTTGTATTCGCTGGCCATACTGCGGGCGTAGGCTCCGGCATCGGCAATGGCCAGCCAGTCACCTTCGCGCACCTCCGGGAGTTCGATGCCCTGGGCCAGGAAGTCCGACGACTCACAAAGCGGACCCACCACATCCACCACGCGGCTGGGGCCGGCCCGCTGCACGACCGGCAAAATCCGGTGGTGGGCCTGGTACAGCGCCGGACGGATCAGGTGGTGCATCCCGGTGTTGACGATAACAAAGGTCTTGTAGGGCGTTGTTTTGACATACTCGACCCGGGCCAGCAACACGCCACAGCGGGCCACAAGAAACCTTCCCGGCTCAAAGAGAATTTCCCCGGCCAGTCCCTGCACGCCCTGTCGGATGACCTCGGCATAGCGCGCAAAGTTTTCCAGCTCGCGGGCTTCATCACCGGTGTCGTAGTGGATGCCAAAACCGCCCCCCACATCAAAGGTGGACAGCGCAAAGCCCTGCTCGCGCAGCGCCGCCACCAGTGGACGGGTGTTGCGCAGGGCTTCGGCGAAGTTTTCCACGTCCACGATTTGCGACCCGATGTGCAGTGAGACGCCCACCACCTGCACCCATCGGGCGGACTGCCGCGCCAGCGCCAGACACGTCATGACCGCTTCGGCGTCAATCCCGAACTTGTGACTCCGAAAACCGGTTGCAATGTACGGGTGGGTTTCAGCATCCACCGACGGATTAAAGCGAAAGGCAATGCGGGCCGGTCGGCCCAGGGCTTCCGCCAGGTCAATGATCCGGCGCATCTCACCGACCGACTCGACGTTGATCTGCTTGATGCCGCAGGTCAGCGCCAACCGCAGTTCGGCATGCGACTTCCCGACCCCGGAGAAAATGACCCGCTCCGGTGGCACCCCGGAGTCGAGAGCGCGTTGCAGTTCACCGCCGGAGACGACATCCGCCCCACCGCCCAACTCCACAACCCGGCGCAGAAAGACCGGATGGGCATTGGCCTTGACAGCATAGTGGATGGTATGCGGCAGGCCGGCAAAAGCCGACCGGAAGCATCGGTAACGTTCAGTGAAATGGCGCAGGTCGTAGAGGTAACAGGGTTCTGTGCGCCCGGCAACGAAGTCCCGCAGGCAGCACTGCGGTTCGCGGCCAAAGTGGAGGCTGTCACCTATGTAATCAAGTAGCATCAGCCCACTTAGTACCGCCCGGTAGAGTCTGAGGCCTCGGCATTGACTTCCCAGTCATACGTGTACACCAGGAAGTTGATCGGCTCGGTGTACTGCACTTTGAGAGTGACCTTTCCTCCCTGCCGGTTGACCGTAAACTTGGCTTCTTCAGGCACATTGAACTCGTTGCTGATTTTCAGCCACTGGTTTTCAAGTTCTTTCTCCGTTATGTAGCCCTTGGCGCCGATGGCATACTTGCGCGCCAGTTCCGCGAGTTCATTCTTGACGTTCTGCTCACGCCAGTACACAGGCAAAGTCTTGAACAGGATAAAGCCAATGGTGGCTACAACCGCAAGGACAGCAATAAGCTGCCCGTATCCTTCCCCACGCTCGGTTGTGCGAACCGGACGACGCAGCACAAAGTGTCTGCCCATGAACTACGTTCTCCTCAATCCTCGACGGCCACGCCACCAGACTGCACCCGGCCGGCGACCGTCCTGTGGCGTTCGCATTGCTGATGGAGTCTGCCAAAAGTAGCCTGCATCATAGCAAGCCGTCAGTTTTCTGCCTAGCCGGGTCAGATCACGGACAAAAACCGAAAAGGCCGCTCAGATACAAGTGCGCTACGTTTGTGGGCGCACAGTTACCTTGACCCCTGTCCCCGGCTGTGCGGATACTTCGCCAACAGGCTGCGCCATCGCCGCTCCCCATGGGCGATGCAACTTTTATCAGGCTCATCACTCCATCCATGGCGCTTTCAGTTGAAACACCAAGTCCGGTCACAGACACCGACACACTTCAGGCGAACCAATCCGCACCGCAACCGTCGCCCAAGCCTTTCAAACCGCGCAAGTCCCAGGCTGAGCGGATGCTCGATGCCACGCTTCGCTTTCTGAGTTCGGTCAAGGTCGGGGTCTTTCTGCTGGCCGTGCTGATTGTTGCCTCGGTGCTGGGCACCGTCATCATCCAGAAGGGCACCAGCGGTTTTACGGAGTACTATGCCAGCCTGCTGCCAGCCGAACGGGAACTGTATGAGTTTCTCGGTCTGCTCGACATTTACCACACCCGCTGGTTCAACCTGCTGCTGCTGACCGTCAGCCTCAATATCGTGCTCGCCTCGATTGACTACTTTCCGGCGGCCTGGCGCTACGTACGCAAGCCGATCGTGAAAGTCAACCAGGCGTTCATCAATCGCCAGCCATTTCGCCATGTGGCCCATGTGACGGATGCGGCAACGGTCATTCAGACGCTCAAAGCGCGGGCGGAGCAGGAATTACGTCCGCTCATCCACCGGTGGCTGCCCATCAGCGCCGTGTATCGGGTCGTTGAGACGGTCAACCCACGGGATGGCAGCACAACCATTCTGATGGAAGCCCATGCGTGGAACCGACTTACGGCGTATGCTGTTCACGCCGCGTTGCTGACCATCTTCGGCGGCGCTTTGGTGGGCGGGTTGTTTGGTCACAAAGGTACGGTGCGGATGGTGCCGGGACAGGCGGCCAACACCTTCGTCAGCTTTGGGGCGCCTGATGAGCCGGTCCGGGAATTTGCAATGCCCTTCACGCTGGTGTGCACCGACATCGAACAAAACCTGCTCGATCCGCGCAAACCCGACCTCAGTGCGCCCAACACGCTCGACTGGCACACGCGCGTCCTGATCAAAGATGAGCAGCGTGGAGTGGAAATCCCGGCCCACATCCACCTCAACCATCCCTTCGACTACCGTGGCTACCGTTTTTTCCAGGCCAGTTTTGACAACTTCGGCAGCGCCCGGACGGTCAACATCGAACTCCGTCCGGCTGGAAGTCAGACCGGTACGGCCTACGTCATTGGACGCGAACCGACTGATATTCCCGGACTGGGGCGCGTCCGGCTGGCGGATTTCATTCCCGATGTCACCTTCCAGGGCGGACGCCTGGGGAGTGCCAGCGGCGAATACCGGCGTCCGGTTGCCATTCTGGATGTCCTTGGTGACAACCCACGTCAGCTTTATGCTTTTCCACCAGAAGGTCTCGCCACCCTGGGCAATGCTCCATTTCTCAGGGCCAAAACCGAAGTCGGCGACCTGCGCCTGGTCCTGACCGACTTCGAGAAAGTTTCCAGCGGCCATATTCTTCAGGTGCAGTATGACCCCGGCGTGACGACGGTCTATCTCGGCTCGGCAATGCTCATCGTGGCGCTCTGGCTTGTGTTTTTCTTTGCGCATCAGCGGCTGTGGCTGTACCTGGAGCCACTGCCGGATGGCACCCTGCGCCTCAGTCTTGCCGGGCATACCAATCGCAACCGGCCGGCCTTTGAGAAGCGGTTTCAGTCCATTGTCGCCGCCCTCCCCTCTGCCGCTGGCAGTGCGCTACCACCTGACAGGCAGATGTCTGCCACCAACTGATTCCCGGAGACCAAGGTTATGGCCGAATCCCAGCTTAGAGCCAAACTCCGCCAGTTGTTCAAAGGGAGTGACGCTGCTGAAGCCGAGCAGATGGTTCCGCGCCTGGCCGGGATTCCAACCGAACGCCTGCTGTTTCTCACCAGCATCGGGGCGGGACTGGCCAGCCTGTCGCCCCGGACGGCGCTGGAGTTTTTCCGGGTCACGCCCGAAGTTGCCACACAGCTCACGTCGTTTGAGCTTCAGGCGTGGGGTGAGTGTGGAAAACGCCTTGCGTCCACCAATGTCGAAGCCGCCTACCAGTTCTTCCGGGCCAGTCCCCAGGTCTTCGAGGCGCTGCCTTCGGCTCACCGCCTGAGCGCCATTGTCCTGACGACGCGCCAGGCAACGATGTCCACCCGCACAGCCGTGGAAACGTTCCAGATGTTTCCCTCGGTTGTTTCCCGGATTGACAGCACTCCGGTGCTGCCGCGCCTGCTCTCCATCGTGAACGAAGTGGCGCGTCACTCGGTGCGACACAGCCAGGACCTGCTGCGCCAGTCGCCGGTTGTGGTGACGCACGTCCGCACCTTCGACAGCCCTGACCAGGCGCTGCTCAACCGCCTCGTCGAAATGACCGCCGCCTTTGCCTACCGCGCCGGCGGCACGGCGGCCGAGTTTTTTCTGGCCATCCCGAACTTCCTCACCCAACGCACGCATGGCCATCTGAACGCGCTGCTTGAACACACACAGGCCTTTCTGGAACGCGGGGGCAGCCTGGCGCTGTACTACCTGCGCGCCGCCACGGCGGTTGTCCAGCAGACGGGCCACCAGGGCTATGAACCCTGGCGGCGGCTGGCGCTCACGATGTGCGCCCAGGGAAATACGAACAGCTATCAGTTCCTGAAGCTGACGCCGGAAGTGATGCAGACGCTGGCTGCCTCGCGGTCGGGCCCTGACCTTACGGCTGCGCTCCGGTTGTTGTGTGAGACCGTAGCCGATCTGGACCGGGTGGACCGTACAGCGGCCTTGGAATGCTTCAAGTCAGCTCCGCTGGCGCTGCGCCAGACCAACATTGAACATTTCCGCAACTGGGCCCTGGCCGGACTGGCGCACCACCCGGATGGACGCGCTGTTCAGGCTTACTACGGCTTGCAGTCCCGTGCGAGCCGGGCAGCGCTCCAAGGCGGACAGGACGGTGTGGCGCTCGATACGGTCTCTGCCATCCTCCGGCTGTATGTCGAAGGTCTCACCGGACGCAGCGTGACGATTGTCCCACTTTCAAGCGCCGCCGAGCAGTCCGTCATTGGCGATGGACGCACCATTCCGCTGCCTGGTCGAATCAACGACTTCGCGGATGAAGAATCGAATTTCCGGCTCTACAAGGTACTGGCCGCTCACGGAGCCGGACAGATTGAGTACGGCACTCATGCCGCCGACACCCCGGAACTCATCGCGTTGCGGCAGGATTTCCAGGCGGCTTTTCCCACGGCTCCACCGCCAACGGGACGGGAGCCGGTGACCTATCGCACATTGCTGCGGCACTTTCCCGATCCAGCAACCGCCACGCGCCTGTTTACAATCCTTGAGAACGCACGGATTGACCGCCGCCTGCGGCGCGCCTACCGGGGCATCCGCCGTGACCTGGATTTCATTGCGGCCCGGTTGCGGGAGACCCGCCCGGATGTCCTACAACTCCCGCCGGAGCACCAGTGGACGGAAATCCTGTTTCGGATCGCCCTCTGCGGCGGTGTGGATGCCGTCACCCGGCAACAGCTTCCGCATATTGTCACGGCCCTCGAACAGATTGTTACAACCTATCTCGACCATCCGACGGCGGCGCTGACCGATACCCTGCTGGCGACCCAGCGCATTTACGACATCATCGAACAGGTACAGCCCTCCGATGCGACCGAAGCGGCCGTCAACGAGGTCGTCCAGCAACCGGATGATGCGCCGGGTGAAGCCGGGGCAACTGAAGTTTCCACTCCGTCCACCTCACCGGCGTCACCTTCCCCACCTCAACCCGGTCAAAGTTTCGAGACGTGGAGCCAGGAACACACCCCCTCCCAGCACGACCTCACCGCCCAGTTTTTACGGGAAGGGCTGACCGATGACCGGATGCTGGAAGCTGACGGACAGGCGTTTTTCTACGATGAGTGGGACCGCGAACTGGGGGATTACCGCGTCAATTGGTGCCGGGTGATTGAGCACCGGCCCACGGCCGGCACACGAACCTTTGTCGAACTGACGCGCGCGCGCCACCACGGACTCATTTCCTCAATCCGCCACCAGTTTCAGCTCATGAAACCGGAAGCGCTCCGTCGGGTCACGGGTGAACTGGACGGGGAAATGTTTGACCTGGATGCTGTGATTGACCGCCAGCTCGACCGGCGGGCGGCGCTCTCCGGGAATGAACGCATCTACATCAAGCACCTGCGCCGCCATCGCAACGTCGCCGTGGCCTTTCTGCTCGACATGTCAAGTTCGACAGCACGTACCCTGACGCGCTATCCCAGGATGCCCTACACGCGGCCGGGACAACGCATCATTGACATCGAGAAAGAAGGGCTGGTCATCATGAACGAAGCCCTCGAAGCCGTCGGCGACAGCTATGCCATCTATGGCTTTACGAGCGAGGGCCGCCGCAACGTCCGCTTCTATGTCATCAAGGAATTTGAAGAACGCTACAGCGCCCAGATCGAGGAACGGATCGGCGGCATCAACTACCAGAACAACACCCGTCTGGGCGCTGCCGTCCGGCATGCCGTCTGCAAACTGACCGGACACCAGGCCCGCACCAAGCTGCTCATCCTGCTTTCGGACGGCCGGCCCTACGACCATGACTACGGCGACGCCCGCTATGCCCGCGAAGACAGCAAGCAGGCCCTGCGCAGCGCCCGGCAGTCCGGCATCACGCCGTTCTGTATCACCATCGAGCGGGATGCCGACCAGGAACTCAGGGAACTCTATGGTGACGTGGGTTATACGGTCATTGATGACGTGCTCAGCCTGCCGGAGAAGCTGCCCGGCATCTACCGTCGCCTGACAAGCTGACCAGGGCCGGCCCGGAGATTTGGTACAGCCATGACATCAATGGTGATTGTTTCAGGTGGGCAAACCGGTGTGGATCGGGCGGCCCTTGACGCGGCCCGACAGGTCGGACTCGAATGTGCCGGGTGGTGCCCCCACGGGCGCTGGGCCGAAGACGGCCCACTTGCGCCGGACTACCCACTGCTTGAAACCCCGGACACAGACCCGGCCCAGCGAACGGAATGGAACGTACGCGACAGCGATGCCACCCTGATCCTGCTCGAAGATGAGTTGTTGGGCGGCACACGGTTGACCCTTGACTGTACGGTGCGCTGGCGCAAGCCCTGCGCCCTGGTGATGCTTCAACTGTCCGAAGCCGCAGACATCATTCTTGCCTGGATTGCGCAATGGCAACCCGTTCGGCTCAACATCGCCGGCCCGCGCGAAAGTGAATGTCCGGGCATCTATGCCCGCAGCCACCGGCTCTTGACGCATGTCCTGACTTCGGTGAAAGTCCTGCGGATGTAACCTTTTCTTCCCACTGCATTTCCAGGCATTCCATGGATCACCACCTGCTCCAGGTGGAGCACCTCGTCAAGCACTTTCCGGTCGCCGGTGGCCTTGTCAAAGCCGTGGACGGGGTGAGCTTCAGCCTTCTGCCCGGTGAAACCTTCGGACTCGTTGGGGAATCCGGCTGCGGCAAAACCACCATCGGCCGCACCATCCTGCGGCTTGTCGAACCATCCAGTGGGAGGATTGTGTTCGACGGCCGCGACCTACGGCAGCTCTCCCGCTCCGAACTGCGCCGGGTACGGCGCGACATGCAAATCGTCTTTCAGGACCCTTATGCCTCACTCAATCCCCGGATGCGGATTGGCGAAGCCATTGCCGAACCGCTCGTCATTCACGGTATCGGCAACCGCCAGTCGCGCCAGGAACAAGTGGCTGAACTGCTACGGGTCGTCGGTCTCGATCCCGACTACGCCAGCCGGTATCCGCATGAGTTTTCCGGCGGCCAGCGTCAACGCATCAGCATTGCGCGGGCGCTGGCGCTTCGGCCCAAGTTCATCGTCGCCGACGAACCGGTTTCCGCCCTGGATGTCTCCGTTCAGGCCCAGATCATCAACCTGCTGGCCGACCTGCGGGAACAGTTTGGGCTGACCTACCTGTTCATTTCCCACGGGCTGGCCGTGGTGGAGCATTTCTGCACGCGGGTGGGTACGATGTACCTTGGAAAACTGGTCGAAGTGGCCCCGACGCGCCGCCTGTTTACCCAACCGCGTCATCCCTACACCCAGGCACTGCTGGAAAGCATCCCCATTCCTGACCCGTCCCGGCGCAAAGTCCGCGCACCACTGGCCGGAGATGTACCCAGTCCGCTCGCGCCCCCGCCCGGCTGCCGCTTTCATCCGCGTTGCCCCGTTGCCGTGGATGAGTGCCGCCACCGGGAGCCACCCCTGCGCGATGTTGGCGAAGGACACAAGGTAGCCTGCTGGCTGGCGACGTGACCCAGCCCCCTGAAAATCTCCGCCCGGGAACTGAACCCGGCTGAAGCAAAACAACAAGGTATTGTACGGAAGTGACGCGCCTGCGTTAGAGTCAGGCGAATGTTTCGTACAAATGAGGTGTATTTATGAACCGGCGCCAAGCAGCACTCGATTACCATGCCCAGGGACGGCGCGGCAAAATCGAGGTTGTCCCAACCAAACCCTGTCTGACGCAGCGCGATCTGTCGCTGGCCTACTCGCCCGGTGTGGCGGAACCGTGCCTTGAAATCGCCCGTGACCCGGCCGCAGCGTACACCTACACGGCCAAAGGCAATCTGGTCGCCGTTGTTTCCAACGGCACGGCCGTACTTGGCCTGGGCAACATCGGCCCCCTGGCCGGCAAGCCGGTCATGGAAGGCAAAGGTGTCCTGTTCAAACGCTTTGCCGACATAGACGTATTCGATCTGGAGCTGGCGACGGAAGACCCCGACGAACTCATCCAGACGCTCAAAATCCTCGAACCCACCTTCGGCGGCATCAATCTCGAAGACATCAAAGCCCCGGAGTGCTTCTACATCGAGCAACGGCTGCGTGAAATCCTCGATATTCCGGTCTTTCACGATGACCAGCACGGCACGGCCATCATTTCCAGCGCCGCCATCCTCAACGCGCTGGAACTCGTCGGCAAGTCCCTCGACAGCGTCAGAATCGTCTTCTCCGGCGCGGGCGCCAGCGCCATGGGATGCGCGCGGATGTACAAAAAACTCGGCGTCCGCCCGGAAAACATCCTCATGTGCGACACCAAGGGCGTCATCTACCGTGGGCGCACGGAAGGCATGAACGAGCACAAAGCCGAGTTTGCCGTGGAAACCGAAGCCCGGACGCTGGCCGACGCCCTGCGCGGGGCCGACGTGTTCATCGGGCTGTCGGCCAAGGGCATGGTGACACCGGAAATGCTCAAGACCATGGCGGAACGTCCAATTGTGCTGGCAATGGCCAACCCGGACCCCGAAATCAGCTACGAGGAAGCCAAGGCGGCCCGCCCCGACTGCATCATGGGCACCGGGCGCAGCGACTATCCCAATCAGGTCAACAACGTGCTTGGTTTTCCCTTCATTTTCCGGGGCGCGCTCGACGTGCGGGCGCGGACCATTACCGACGGCATGATGCTGGCGGCGGCGCACGCTCTGGCCGCTCTGGCCAAGCAGGATGTCCCGGAAACGGTGGCCAAAGCCTACGGGCTTTCCCACCTTGTCTTCGGCCCCGACTACATCATTCCGAAACCGTTTGACTACCGGGTGCTCATCTGGGTCGCGTCGGCGGTGGCTGAAGCGGCCATGCGGGATGGTGTGGCGCGGATTCACCTCGATCTGGATGAGTACCGCGAAACGCTGGCCAGCCGGCTCGGCAAGTCGCGGGAAACCCTGCGCATCATGTTTACCAAGGCCCGGCGCGCGCCACGGCGGGTGGTCTTTCCCGAAGGCGATGATGACCGCATCATCCGCGCGGCGGCGGCGCTGGCCGAAGACCGGATTGCCCAGCCCATCCTGCTCGGTGATCCGGCGGTCATTCGCGCCCGCGCCGAAACCCTCCGGCTGGCTCTGGATACCGTCGAGATTGTCACGCCCAAGGGTTCGGAACGTTTCGAGGACTATGCACAAGCCCTGCACCGGCTGCGTCAACGCAAGGGTTTGACGCTCATTGGCGCGCGTCAGATACTCAAGCGGTCAAACTACTTTGGTGCGATGATGGTACGGCAGGGCGACGCCGATGCGCTGGTGACAGGTGTGACAAGTGCGTATTCGGAAGGACTCAAACCAGTGCTGCGCGTACTCGGAACGGGAACCGGCGTCCGGCGCGTCATGGGACTGCATCTGGTGCTGGCCAAAAACCGGGCGTACTTTCTGGCCGATACGACCGTCAACATCGAGCCGACGGCCGAAGACCTGGCCGACATTGCCATTTATGCCGCGCGCACGGCCGAGCAGTTCGGCATCGAAGCGCGAGTGGCCATGCTGTCGTTCTCGACCTTTGGCAGTGTGCGTCATCCGTTCACCGAAAAAGTACGGCGGGCGGTTGAACTGGCGCGGCAGAAACAACCGACGCTGGTCATTGATGGAGAAGTGATGGCTGACGTGGCCCTTTCGCCGGAACAACTGGCGCGGGACTATCCCTTTTCGGCGCTGGGGGACAAACGCACGTCGGTGCTGGTCTTTCCCGATCTGCAATCGGCCAACATTGCCTACAAACTGCTGGCCACGCTGGGCGGGGCTGAGGTTGTCGGGCCAATTCTGATGGGACTGGCCTATCCGGCACACGTCCTGCCGAACAACGCCGAGGTCAAAGACATTGTCAACCTCGCGGCCATTGCCGTCGTGGATGCCCAGGAGCGGCAACGCCAACCGGCGGTCCAGGCCGCCGGCAGAATGTGGTAGCACAGGAGCGGATGCCGTCGTGATGCACATTCTGGTCACTGGCTTCGAGCCGTTTGCCCATTTTTCCGGCAATCCGTCCCGGACGGTGGCTCTGACTGTACCGCCTCCCGCCGGTGTGAACCTGTCGCGTCTGGTGCTGCCGGTGGTTGCCAACGAAAGCGTGGCGCGGCTGATGCAGGCTGTGGAGGAAACCCGTCCGGCGGCCGTACTGGCACTGGGGCTGGCCGCCGGACGCCGCGCCATTGCCCTTGAACGGCTGGCCGTCAACCTCGATGACTTCACCGTAGCTGACAATGCCGGAAACCGGCGGCAGGATACGCCGGTCGTGCCGGACGGGCCGCCAACGCTGTGGACGACACTCCCCATCCGTGCAATGGAAGCTGCGCTCCGCGCGGATGAACTTCCGGTTGAAATTTCGTATTCCGCCGGAACCTATCTCTGCAACCACCTGTTTTACGCCGGGCTGTACGCCCTGCGCCAACGGCGTCTTTCGTGCCGGTTTGGCTTTGTCCACCTCCCGCCGACGCCCGATCTGGAAGCCGGCGGGCTGCCGCTCACCCAACAACTGCGCGCTGTGACGCGGCTCCTTGAAGTCCTGCGCGACACCACCGGGAGCGATATATGGTCAAGCCTCCGGCCCTGAAATCCGGCGACCTCATTGGCGTCATTGCGCCGGCCAGCAACGTCCGCCCGGACTGGCTGATGGCCGGTGTCCGCGAACTGGAGCGCCTTGGCTTCCGCGTCATCCATCGCCCGGACATTGGCGCAAAGGAACGTTACACGGCGGGCACACTGCGCCGGCGGCTGGACGAACTGCACACGCTGTGGACGAACCCGGAAGTCAAAGCCATCGTGGCAGCGCGTGGCGGCTACGGCACGATGCACCTTCTGCCACACATCGAAGCCGCCCGGCTGCGCGCTCAGCCCAAAATCTTTGTTGGCTACAGCGATCTCACCGCCCTGCATCTGTTTCTGCACCGCGCCTGCGATCTGGTGACATTTCACGGCCCGATGGTGGCCAAGGATTTTTCTGCCGGGCCAACGCACTACGACTGGGACAGTTTTCAACGGCTGGTGATGAACGCCCAACCGGCTGGAAAACTCACTTCCCCTCACGTCGAAACCCTCATCGGCGGGACAGCCACCGGCCGGCTGGTGGGGGGCTGCCTTTCCCTCGTGGCGGCGCTGGTCGGTACGCCGTGGCAACTCGCCACCGAGGGGGCTATCCTGTTTCTGGAAGACACGGCCACCAAGCCCTACCAGATTGACCGCCTGCTCCAGCAGTTGTGGCTGGCCGGACAACTGGACCGGGTGGCCGGGTTTGTCTTTGGTGAAATGAGTGACTGCGTGCAGCATCCCGACCAAGGGTATCAACTGGCGGAAGTCATCCATGACCTCATCCGCCCGGTGGGCGTCCCGGCGCTCTATGGCTGGCGCAGTGGGCATAGTGAAGTGGGCAACCTGACGTTGCCCTTTGGCGTCCGCGCCCGGCTCGAAGCCGGGGCCCTGGACATTCTGGAAGCAGCCGTCACCTGAGATGGCAGCCTCCAGCTTTTGAAAGGCCGTCCAGCATGATTTCAGGCAGCGCGCTCGTGGGCATGACCCTGGATGACCAATACCAGGTGCTGACGCGCATTCACACGGGCAACGGCGCGACGGTGTACAAGGGCTATGACCTGCAAAATGACCGTCCGGTGGCCATCAAGGCCATTTCCCAGCATGAGTTCGGAAAGCACCACGACGCCGTGCTGCGTTTTCGCCGGGAGATCGCTCTGCTGTCCCGGATTCGGCACCCCAACATCATCGAAATCTACAGTCAGGGTGAAACCTCCTACGGCATCGCCTACTTCGTCATGCAGTGGCTCGACGGGCGTACGCTGCTGGATGAACTCGATGCCCTTGGGCAGATGCCGTTGACGCGGATTCAGGCGATTTTCGATCCGGCCTGTGAAGCCGTCGCGGCCATGCATGCAGCCGGCATCCTGCACCGCGACCTGAAGCCGGGCAACATCTTCCTCAGCCGCCAGTCCGACGGAAGCGAGCACACGACCCTGCTTGACTTCGGCATTGCCAAGCCCCTTTTTGCGTGGCAGGACTTCGAGATTTCAGGTGAAAGTGTGGCGATTGGGACGCCGGAGTATATGAGCCCGGAGCAGTGTGGGGAGCAGGAACTCACGGCGGCCAGCGACATTTACAGCCTGGGAGCGGTGCTCTACCGCATGCTGGCCGGACGGCCGCCCTTCGTCGGCCCGTCGCAGTACATCATGGCCCGCCACATTGCCGTGCCGCCGCCGCCGCTTCAGCTCTACCGCCCGCATTTGTCTGAAGCGGTTGTGGCTGTGGTGCAACAGGCGTTAGCCAAAAAACCTGCCGACCGCTTTGCCTCAGTTCTGGATTTGCGTCTGGCGTTCGACGCCGCCGTTGCTGTCACAACTGAAGACCGGCTCTACCGGCAACCCCAACCGCCGGAAACCGACGCAGCCGGTGCACGGTATCGAACCCGGCAGATTGCCGCCCTGCCACTCGATGCAGATGCCCCGGACAACTTCCGACCTCCCGCTCAGCAGGGTGAGCCGACTTCCTAACCCGCGCACAGCATCAGGGCCTGGCATCGAAGCCGCTGCCTGGCATCTGCCGCGTGCCGTGGCCACCTTCATTTCCGAAACCGGATTGCCGAAACCAGCGTGTGGACATCGGCTATCGGGCGTACACATTGGCCCGCACGACCTTGTCGTAGAGCTGCTGGCGCGCCGGATCGAAGAGCAGCCACAGGTTCAGCAGGAAGCAGATATTGCTGAAGACGTTTTTGAGCAGTTCGCGCAGGATGGCCATCCCAAAACTGAGATATTGCCCATCTTCGCGCAGGACGACCGTCCCGGCAATTTTCTTGCCCGGCGATGCGCCGCTGGTGCTCGTCATGTAGGCGCAGAGCAGTCCATATCCAATGATCCCAAGGTAGGCCAGGATGTAACCGCCGGTGGCCCGCCCGGCAGGAATTTCTGCACCGTCACGCGCACCAGCCGCAATGGCACTCATGTAGAGAAAAATCCCTGGCAATGCGCACAGTACAGAAAGCACTCCGTCCACAAAACTGCCGATAAAGCGTTGTCCAAGGCCGGCCGGGCTGGCTGGCATCGCGGCCAGCATCGGACTGTAGCCGTAGCTGCCAACCTGCCCGTAGGCCGGGGTGTAAGGGTCAGCCTGGGGCGCATAAGGCGCAGCCGCCGGCGGCGGGTAGGACGGGGCCGCGTATGGCGACGCGGACATCCCGCCTTCCATTCCGGGTGCGAGCAAAGTCGTGGCTCCCGGCGGAAACCAGCCCTGTAACTCCGGGATTTGGGCGGCGGCACTCCACCCCAATCCCGGCTGAAACACCTGGTCGGTGGGAAGCACCCGGCCTTCACGAACCCACTGCTTGAGTTCTTCGGGATTCGTCTCGTAGGTTTGTCCCTGTACGACAACGCGCCATGTCATTGCCGGAAGCCACCTTTCCTGCGTCTTTATTCCTGTCCCTGCACGAAACGTACCATCCAACCAATCTTATGCCGGACTGGGTTTTCCAGAGGGAAACCGGGGCGCACAGCGTTCGCGGGGAGAACATCCGCGCCATCGTATCCCACCGGCTGCCGGTGTCAATGAAAGGGGTTGATCAGACTTGATGTTACGGGCGGACAATTGCGTTCTGACCGGGCGTTTGTATAATGGCAGACTTCCTTTGTGGAAGGTGCATCGGTCAATGCACAGCACGGTACACTGCTTTGCCCGTGCCTGCCAACCAACAGCCACTTCGATAAGGACGTTATACCATCATGAAGTTTTCTCTTCCGCTCTGGGTGCTTGCCACGGTTGCGGCCGGCTTTACAACCGCGGCGGCGCAGGCACTCCCGACAGGGAGTTCCCAACCGGCGGCTCCCGCCAAGGCGACCTCCATTCCGACGGGCCGTGTCGTCATCGTCAACACCCTGGTGTTCGGTGACAAAATTGACGAGTTTCGGCGGCAAGCCCAAAAGCTGGAAGAAAAGTTCAAGCCCCGCACAACGGAACTCGAAAACCTGGCCAAGCGCCTTCAGGAACTGACCCAGAAGGTGCAGGATGAAAAGCTTTCGGTCGAAGTCCGCCGCCAGGCCCAGGAACAGGGACTGGCCCTTGAAAAGGAATACAAGCGCAAGGACGAAGACCTGCGCGCCGACATCGAGCGCGAACAACAAACTGTCCTCAATCCGCTCCGCGAAAAAGTCTTCAAGTTCATGGAGAGTTACGCAGCAGCGCGGGGCATCATCATGATCATTGATGTTGGCGCGCTGGCGGCCAACAACAACCTGGGCATGATCCCGTACGTGGACAATGCGGCCGACATCACCGAAGACTTCATCCGGGAATACAACCGCGCCAACCCGGTAGCCGCGCCCGCTACCAGCGCGAAACCGTGAGTGGGTAGCCTGTGGCCATGACGCTTGGTGAACTGGCCGCAGCCCTTGGGCTTTCCTGTCTCGGCAATCCACAGGTTCCGATTCTGGGAGTTGGCGAGTTTGAAACCGCCTCGCCGACCCATCTGGCGCTGGCGCTCGGTTCCCGCCGCGACCGACTGGCCACCTCCCGGGCCGCCGCCTTCATTGTTGCGGCCGAGACGGTGACGGAAGCCGATGCTGCCCGGTACAACCTTCTGCCGGCGGACTACCCCAAGGTCGCCTTTGCGCGGGCCATTGCCCTGCTGCATGTTCCGCCCCGCCAAGCCTTGGGAATTGCCCCTGAAGCCACACTGGCGGCGGATGTCGTCATCGGTGACAGCCCGACGATTGGGCCGCACGTCGTCATTGGGGAAGGCTCCCGGCTTGGGGCACGGGTCACGATTCATCCCGGTGTCGTCATCGGGCGCCACGTGACCATCGGCGACGACACGACCATCTATCCCAATGTGACCATTTATGACGGTGTACGGATTGGTGCCCGCTGCATCCTCCACGCCGGGGTTGTTATTGGCGCTGACGGCTACGGTTACGCGCGCGACGCTGACGGCACGCACGTCAAGATTCCCCAGGTTGGCACGGTTGTCATTGAAGACGATGTTGAAATCGGGGCGAACTCAACCATTGACCGCGCCACGCTGGGTGAGACG
This sequence comes from Chloracidobacterium thermophilum B, assembly GCF_000226295.1. Classification (GTDB taxonomy): domain Bacteria; phylum Acidobacteriota; class Blastocatellia; order Chloracidobacteriales; family Chloracidobacteriaceae; genus Chloracidobacterium; species Chloracidobacterium thermophilum. Next base: position 1,332,026 of record NC_016024.1, on the reverse strand, counting down.
CGCATCGGGCGCGGCGTCAAGATTGACAACCTGGTGCATATCGCGCACAACTGCACGATTGGAGAGGACAGTTTGTTGGCGGCCCTGGTCGGTCTTTCCGGCGGCGTCAAAGTCGGACGGCGCGTGACCATGGCCGGGCAGGTTGGCGCCAATCCGCAGGTCGAAATCGGAGAGGGCGCAACAATTGCCGGCAAAACCGGCATCACCAAGTCCGTTCCGCCTGGAGAAACCTACGCCGGCATGCCGATTACGACCCTCCGCGAGTGGAAGCGTGAGCGGATTTACGCCGCCCGCCTGCCCTACCGCCTGCCGGACATCGAGGCCCGGCTGACGGCCGTCGAAACGCGCCTGAACACCCTCTTGCCGGCGCTGAGTCACCAGCCAGCGGAAAGCGAAGACTGAGACCCTATGGAAACCCTGCTGAGCACGACGCAAATCCAGGCTTTTCTCCCACACCGCTACCCGTTTCTGCTGGTGGACCGCATCATTGATCTGACACCCGGACAGCGCATCGTCGGTCTCAAAAACGTCACCATCAACGAGCCGTTTTTTCAGGGACACTTCCCCGGCATGCCCGTCATGCCCGGCGTGCTGCAAATCGAAGCCATGGCGCAAACCGGCGGACTGCTGCTGCTGAACCAGATTGCCGAACCGGAAAAAAAGCTGCTGCTCTTTGCCGGGATTGACGAAGTGAAGTTCCGCCGCCCGGTCGTCCCCGGCGACACCCTGCACATCACCATGACGCTGCTCCGCTTCAAGGGCCGGGTTGCCCGTTTGCGCGGCGAAATCACCGTCGAGGGGCAGGCCGTTTCCGAGGCCATCATCACCTCTGTTCTTGTGGATCGGGACAGCCTGACGACCGGCTGAGTTCACGGCCCATCACGGCCCGTCGGACGGCTCCCGCCAGGCTTCAATCGTGGTCAACCACAGCTCCGGCGACACATCCCCGCGCACCCGGTAGCCATGGGCTTCCAGAAGCCGGAGCAACTCCTGCCCGCGCTGCGCAAAAGCGTGCAGTTCCATCGAAATCCAGCGCGGATACGCCCCATCGGCCAGCAGGCGCGGCAGCACCTCGTATTCACTGCTTTCGATGTCGAGCTTCAACCAGCAATCCGGCCCGATCTGGGGGACGACACATGGAATCGGAATCCCCGGCGGTGTCTCGTCAATGTATCCCCCACAGGAAACAACGGGATGGTAGTACAGCGTGGTTTCGCGTGACCATAGACCCACCGGCTGCACCTCCGCGGCAATGTCATTGATCGTCAGGTTGTAGCGCAACTGCGCCAGATTCTTTTCATCCGGCTCGTAGCAGACCAGTTTGGCCTCGGGAAAAAGGGCGCTGGCATAGATGGCAAACAGGCCGATGTTGGCTCCGCCATCCACGATCTGGCGTGGCGTGAAGGGCGGCGGCGCATCGGCCCCTTTGATGATTTCCCCACCAACAATAAAATCTTCGCGGTTGTCTTGGCGCATAGCTACTGTACAGATGCGCCGGCCAATCCGCAGCCGCAGGTGCACCTGTCCCTCACGGGCGCAGGCATTGATTCGGTTGAAAAACCAGCTTCGCGCCCGCACCCGGTGCTCGCCCATCGAAATCAACCCAACCAGCAGAAAAACCAACCATTTGTCCCGCCAGGTCACACCGGACCAGGCATAGGACCACAGCGAATACAGCGTGCGGGCTGTGCGCCACCAACGCATGCGAAAGCCCTCCTCTAACCATCTCCCCCGTCGCCAAACATGCGCCCAATGATGCGCTGCGCGTTGACCTGCCAGGAATTTTCCTCACGAAAACGCAACCAGTGCGGTTGTGGAGGGCGTTGTAACAGGTCTTCCAGACCCGTCACAAGCGCCTGAAGATCATCCGGTTCGACCCACCGCCCCAACGCATACTTCTGAACCAGCGTCCTGAGTGGCCCCGCGCCGCCCGATGCCAGACATGGCACATGATAGTTGGCCGCCAGCGCCAGCACGCCGCTGGCAGAACGAAAAGCCCGGCTGTAGGTCAGCACGACGACATCCGCGGCCGCAAAGAGATTGGCAGCTTCTTCATCCGGTACGTACCGCTCCATCCACCGGCAGCGGTTGGCAACGCCCAGCCGCGCGGCCAGTTCGCGGTAAAACGCCACGGGACGCTGCCCCGCCGACTGCACCCGCCCGGCCACAACAAGGTACGCCCGGCGGCAATGCTGCAAACTTTCGATGACCAGGTGCAGGTTTTTGGCATCGCGTATGTTGCCAAAGGCCAGCAGCACCGGCGCGTCGTCCGGCAGTGCCAGCTCCCGGCGCACAGCTTCACGGGAGGCCGTCGGCGGCGGATACGGATAGATACCATGCGGCACGACCGTCACCCGCAGGCCGGGGTTTGGCCGCATGGTGTCAAGGGTAATGTCTTCGTGGACGAACGCCTCCCGCAGATGGGCGTAGGCATCCCCGACCGACCACCGGTGCCACCAGCGCGGCCCGATGACATAATCGCGCACCGGATCGTGAACAACAGCCCCGAAAACAACCCCTTCCCGCTGCAACCGCCGCAGCGAAGGCGACCACAGGGGAGCCAGATATTCCCCAAACGACCCGATAATGACGCGCCGGATGCCGCTGGTGCGGATGGTCTGCACGAGACGGCGATAGTTTTCCAGCTTAATCCAGACGTAGCGCCCGCCGCGCCACCAGCGGTTGGCAATCGGACGTTCCGGGCGCGGCTCCAGCAGGCGCGGGCAGCGGATGTACTGCGCCCCGGAGCGTACCGGGTAGCATGGCGTCGTCAGCAGCGTCACCTCGACGCCCAGCGCGGTCAGCGCCTGGCATTGTTCGTGGGCATAGTCGGCCACCCCGCCGTGACTTTCCTCGAGAAAGTAGAGCAGTTGCCGCCGGGCGTGCGTCATGGCGTCTTTTGCCGGAAATCACAGCGACTATCCGGGCGAACCGGCGCGCCCAATCGTGGCAATGAGGCGTCCCACCGGCCCCCGCTGGCGTTCGCGGCGGTAGGAAAAAAACAAATCCGGGCGCGTCATCGTGCACCAGCCGGAAGCATGAATGCGGTCAGGACGGACACCGGCTTCCATCAACTGCCAGCGGTTGGCCTGCGGGATGTCCAGATGCAGCTTTCCGCCGGGCGACGGCCGCTGAAACCACGCCGCCGCTTCCGAAGGAAAGGCCTGCTGGAAGGCTTCGACAACTTCTTCGCCCACTTCATAGTGGGCAACACTTGCCGCCGGCCCCAGTGCAACGTGCAGGTCTTCCGGGCGTACGCCGTAGGTCTCCCTGAGCCGGACAACGGTCTTTGCGACAATCCGCGCCAATGTCCCACGCCAGCCGGCATGAACGGCGGCAAAGGCCCCTGTCCGGGGACAACCCAGCAGTACGGCCTGGCAGTCGGCCGTGTACACCGCCGCCCACCGGCCCGGCTCCTGTCCGATCCAGGCATCCCCTTCCATCGGTTCCGCCGTAGCTTCGGAAACCGTGTCCAGAAGCTGCACCGTGTCACCGTGTACCTGCCGGAGCGTGTGCAGACGGTCTTTGGTTTCACCGAGCACCGCCAGAAACCGGCGTCGGTTTTCCGTGACGTTTTCCGGGCTGTCACCGGCAAAGTAGCCCAGGTTGAGCGCCTGTGCCGGCAGCGGACTCACGCCGCCCGGCCGGGTGCTGAAGCCATGCCGGAAACCGGCGGCTTCGAGCGGCAGGCAGACCAGAACGGCCACGTCTCCAGAACGTCGAAAGACAAAGGCTTGGTCAGGCATGGTTCAGGGGCAGGTGGCCCAGCAGCGGCTTTCCCCGGCCAACGCGCATGGCGCGCGTCATGGTCTCGCGGACATAGGCTTTGGCCCGCGTCACGGCTTCGACCACGGACAGCCCCCGACCCAGCAGGGCCGCCAGCGCGGCCGACAGGGTGCACCCTGTACCGTGGGTTTCCATTGCAATCCGGCTGCCGGGGAAGGTGTGGAATTCCCGGCCATCAAACAGCACGTCCGTGGCGTCTCCGGGCAGATGTCCGCCCTTGACCAGAACCCATCGGGGGCCAAGCGCGTGGAGGGCGCGCGCGGCTTCGCCCATGGCTTCGACCGTCTCGACCGGAAAGCCGACCAGTTCCGTCGCTTCCGGCAGGTTGGGCGTCACCACGGTGGCCAGCGGCAGCAGTTTGGCTTTCAGCCGGGCAATGGCGTCGGGTTCAAGCAGAAGATGCCCGCTGCTCGCCACCAGTACCGGGTCCACGACCAGCGGCGCACGCCAGTTTGTGGCCAGCCAGTCGGCCAGGGCATCAATGATGTCACCCGTGGCCAGCATGCCGGTTTTGGCGGCGGCTATGGTCAGGTCTTCATGCAGGGCATCCAGTTGCGCCAGAACGACCTCCGGCGGCAGCGGATGAAAGCTTTTGACGCCGACGGTGTTCTGGGCCGTTGTGGCGGTCAGGACGCCCACCCCGTGCACGCCATGGGCCGCCATCGTTTTCAGATCGGCCAGCAGACCGGCACCGCCCGCCGGGTCAAGTCCGGCAATGGAAAGTGTGACCGTTGTTGTGGAAGCCGTCATGGCAGGGCATCGAGAATGGCATCCACCTTTTCAGGGGTGAGATGCTCGTGAAAGTCGAAGTTGATCTGCATGGCCGGCGCGGCCGAACACGCGCCGATACATTCGACTTCACTCAACCGGAAGCGCCCGTCCGGGGTTTTCTGTCCCGGCCGGATGCCCAATCGCTTCTCAAGGTGTTCCCGAATCTGCGGCGCGCCGCACAGGTAGCAACTGATCGTCCGGCAGAGCTGGATGTGGTACGTGCCAATCGGCTCGGTGAACAGCATGGAATAGAACGTCAGCGTTTCATACACGTCGTTCATGTTCAGCCCAAGCTTTTTGGCAATGAAGCGCATGCCGTCTTCCGGGACGTAGTTGCAGGCATTCTGCACCAGGTGCAGCAGGGGCAGGATGGCCGAGCGTTTCTGCGGGTAGCGGGCAATGATGGCGTCCGCCTGGCGGTCAAATTCGGGTGTCAGTACGTCAGCAAAGGTTGGCATGCTCGTTTTACCGGTCAATTTCGCCCAGCACGATGTCCAGACTGCCGATGATGGCCACAACATCGGCCAGTAACGCACCCTGGCAAAGCTTTGGAATGGCCTGCAGGTTCACAAACGAGGGGCCGCGCACGTGGCAGCGGAAGGGGCGTTCCGTCCCGTCGCTGATGATGTAGAAACCCAGCTCGCCCTTGGAGCCTTCGATGGCGTGGTAGGCTTCGCCGGGGGGCACACTGAATCCATAAGCGGCCAGCAGGAAGTGATGGATGAGGGCATCCATCTGGTGCTTCATTTCCTCGCGGTCGGGCAGAACAATCTTCGGGGAATCCGCCTTGATGGGTCCTGGCTTGAGGCGGTCGAGGGCCTGGCGACAAATCTTCCAGCTTTCCTCCATTTCGCGCATGCGCACGAGGTAGCGGGCATACACGTCGCCGTCCCGCTCCACCGGAATGTCAAAGTCGTAGGTTTCATAGCCACAGTAGGGTTCTGCCCGGCGCACATCGTGCGCCACGCCGGAGCCGCGCAGCGTCGGCCCCGTCACCCCCAACGCAATGGCATCCTCACCCGACAGCACGCCGACGCCACGGGTCCGCTTCTGGAAAATCGGATTGTTCGTCAGCAGCTTGTGGTACTCCGCCAGCGCCGCCGGAAACTCATCCAGAAAGTCCCGGACCAGACGGTTGAAGTTCGGCGGCACATCGTAGGGCAGGCCGCCGACGCGGAAGTAGCTGACCGTCATGCGCCCGCCGCAGACGGCTTCGTAGATGTTGAGAATCTTTTCACGCTCGCGGAAACAGTAGAAAAACAGCGACATCGCGCCCAAGTCGAGCGCGTGCGTCCCAAGCCAGACCAGATGGGAAGCAATCCGTTGCAGTTCGGTCAGCAGTACGCGCAGGGTTTGTGCGCGGGGCGGAATGTCGTGGGTCAGCCCCAGCAGCTTTTCGACCGTCATCACGTAGCCCAGGTTGTTGCCCATCGGATTGAGGTAATCCATCCGGTCGGTGATGACGATGTTTTGCTGGTACTTCTTCGTTTCCATCTGCTTCTCCATGCCGGTGTGGAGATAGCCGATGTCCGGTTTGGCGCTGATGACGGTTTCGCCGTCCAGGATGAGTTCGAGCCGCAGCACACCGTGGGTTGAAGGGTGCTGCGGCCCCATGCTCACCGTAATGGCGTTGTCGAGCGCCGACTGCTCGCGCAGCAGTTCCCGAATCTTTTGCTGCGGGGCGTAGTCGAGTTCAATGACGTTGGAATGGCGAAGGGATGACATGGCACAGGCTGGCTCCGTCCGGGCCCGGCAATGCGGCAGCACACCGGATCAGTAACCCTGGAGCGGAAAGTCCTTTCGTAGTGGGTGGCCTTCCAGATCGTCGGGGGTCAGAATCTTGCGCAGATCAGGATGGTTGGTGAAGCGGATGCCCATCAGGTCAAAGGTTTCCCGTTCGTGCCACTCGGCCGTCGGATAGATGCCGACCAGCGTGGGTACTTCACAGTCTTGTTCCGGGACACGCACTTTCAGGCGCAGGCGATAGCCGTGTGGGATGGAAAACAGGTGATAGACCACCTCAAAGCGCGGGTCGGCTTCAAGCCCCCGGTCCACACCACACAGATCGGAAAGCAGATTGAACAGCAGTTTTGGCTCGTCACGCAGGTAACGCGCCACATCCACAATAGCGGCGCGGGAGACATACACCGTCACTTCGCCGTGCTGGACGATGACCTGCTCGATGGCTGTCTGAAAACGCTGACGCAACTGGGCCAGCGTATCCGTTGCACCCTTGATCAGCGCCAGGTCATCGCCCGTTGCATCCACGGTCGCAGCCTTTGGTTCGCTCATGCCGCAGCTCCTTTAGGGAGTTCTTCCGGCAGCAGGTTGCGGTCGCGGCGGTCGGTCAACCGCTCGGCCATGATCTTTTCCTGGAGCTTCATCAGGGCATAGATCAGGGTCTCCGGGCGCGGCGGACACCCCGGCACATAGACATCCACCGGCACGACCTGATGCACGCCCTGCACGATGGCGTAGTTGTTGAAAATCCCGCCGGCCGTGGCGCAGGCCCCCATCGAAATGACCCACTTCGGGTCCGGCATCTGGTCGTAGATGCGGCGCAGCACCGGGGCCATTTTGCGGGAGACCCGCCCGGCCACGATCATGACATCGGCCTGACGCGGACTGGCGCGGAACACCTCCGAACCAAACCGCGCTATGTCATTGCGGGCCGAAGTGGCATTCATCATCTCGATGGCGCAGCAGGCCAGGCCAAACGTGGCCGGCCACAGCGATGACTTGCGCGACCAGTTGATGAGGTCTTCGAGGCGCGCCGTCAGGATTTCCGGCAGGGCGGCGCCAATCGTCGTTTCGAGTCCCATGGCCCTTCTCCTTCAGACGACTGAAGGCTACTTGCTCCAGTCGAAAACACCCTTCTTCCACACGTAGATGTAGCCGATGAACAGCGTCGCCACAAACAGCATCATTTCGCCATAGACAAACAGCTTGTTGCCGAGTTCATCAGCCAGCGCCTTGTACACCACCGCCCAGGGAATCAGCACAATGGCTTCGATGTCGAACAGGATGAACAGCAGGCACACCAGATAAAACTTGACCGAGAAGCGTTCCCGCGCGCTGCCCACCGGGTCGTTGCCACACTCGTAGGGCATGAGTTTTTCACGGGTTCTGATTTTGGGACCCAGCAGCCGCGAGGTGTTCAGAATCATCGTTGCCACGAAAGACGCCAGTCCAAACACCATCAGCAGCGGAATGTAGTTCTGGAGTTCATTCGACATCGTGTGGTTCTCCAGCGGGCGGGAGCACAGGCAGCCGGGGGGTGAGAGACCTGCATCGGGGCGTACCGCCTGCATCAGTTATGTAACGCCACGCACGAAAACGATGGTAGAAAGCCGGTTTCACCAGGTCAAGCAAGGCAGGCGTGGTTGCGTCTTTGGCGTGCGTCGGTTACCGTTTCGGCACACGTCTGCCGCCCTCCCGCAACCTGTGGCCACTGCTTCGTGGTCACCTGCCAAGCCTACCAGACTTTTGAGGATGCGCCGCCATGATTACGCGCTACGGAAAATGGGATGGTCTCGACCTGGACCAGTTCAACCTTGAACAACTGCTCGAAAAGCTGTCCGACTTCTTTCTGCAAAGCGGTTTTTCCCAGGGCGGCTGGTCCCGTCGCATTCAGGACCCGGACCAATCGCTGGAAGCCCTGCGGGAAGCCATCCGGCAGCTCATCCGCTCCGGGGAACTGCTTGACGAGACAGACCTGAAGGCCCTTCAGGATGCCTCCGGCGCGCTGGACGAAAACAAGCTCGATGAGCTGGTGGATGCGCTCATCCAGCGGCTGCTTGAACAGGGCTACCTGCGTGCCACCCCCGATGAGCGCGGGACGCCGACGCCGCGCCCTGGACAGGGACGCATCGAAAAGGACGAAGGTGCGCGCATCAAGTTTGCGCTGACCGAGAAGGGTATGGACTTTCTCGGCTACAAGGCGCTCAGCCAACTGCTCGGCTCGCTTGGCCGAAGCTACGCCGGGCGGCACGACACACAGCACCTTTCCACCGGCATTGAGGCGTTTCAATCCAGCAAGCCGTACGAGTTCGGCGACACGCTCAATCTGGATGTCAACGCCACGCTGCTGTCGGCCATTCAGCGCCATGGGTTGGGGGTTCCGCTTGAAGTGGAATACAGCGACCTGATGATTCACCAGTCGGAGTACACCAGCTCGTGCGCCACGGTGCTCATGCTGGATTGCAGTCACAGCATGATCCTGTACGGCGAAGACCGCTTCACCCCGGCCAAGCGCGTGGCTTTGGCGCTGACGCATCTCATCCGCACGCAGTATCCCGGCGACACCCTCAAGCTGGTGCTCTTCCACGACTCAGCCGAGGAAGTGCCGCTTGGCAGGCTGTCGCAGCTTACCGTCGGGCCCTACCACACGAACACGGCCGAGGGACTCCGGCTCGCGCGCCGCCTGCTGCTGGCCCAGCGCGTGGATATGCGGCAGATCATCATGATTACCGACGGCAAACCCTCGGCGCTGACCATGGAAGACGGACGGATTTACAAAAACTCCATGGGGCTTGACCCGATGATTATGGAGGCAACCTACCGGGAAGTCGCCCAGTGCCGGCGCAGCAACATTGCCATCAACACCTTCATGCTGGCCGATGACCCCTACCTGGTGAATTTCATCAAGCGCTTGACGAGCATTGCGCAGGGCAAGGCGTACTTTACGACCGTCATGACGTTGGGTGAGTACGTCATGATGGACTTCCTGCGGCGCAAGCAGAAGAAAGTACGCTGAACCTCCGGCATCGGCTTATGCCGCATCAGTCTTCCCGTTCTGCACACGCCCGGCCTTCCCTCCCCTGGCGGTCATCGCGCTGGTTCATTCGTATTCTGGCCATTCTGCTTCTGGCGACAGTTGCCCTGGGTTGCGCCGGGACGCTGGCCTATCAGCGTCCGCTCACGGTCATCAACTGGTATGACCAGTGGCGATTGTGGTGGGCGGGTATTGCGGCGCGGGAAGTCGTCATTGACGGCGTTCGCCTGCACTACAAGGAAGGCGGTGCCGGTGAGCCGCTCGTGCTCATTCACGGTCTGGGCGGCAGTTCGGACGCCGACTGGGGACAGGTCATCGTGCCGCTGTCACGCCGCTTTCACGTCTATGCCATTGATCTGCCGGGATTCGGACGCTCGGACAAACCCGCCAACGCCAGTTATGCCATTCGTGAGCAGTCCGCAACGGTGGTGAAGTTTCTCGACCGGGTGGGTGTCCGGCAGGCGCATCTGTGTGGGCTGTCCATGGGCGGCTGGATTGCGGCCTACACAGCCAGCACGACACCGGAACGGGTGGCGCGGCTCATCCTGGTGGACAGTGCCGGAGTTCGCTTTGAGCCGCCCCCGGACCGCGCCCTGCTTGACCCGGGCACCACCCCGGAAGATTTCACAAACTTCCTCAAGGTGCTGTTTTTCCAGCCGCTACAGCTTCCCGCGCCTGTGGTTCGGGACTTCCAGGCGCAGGCGCGTCGCCAGACCTGGGTGATTGACCGGGCGCTGGCCGCGATGCTGACTGGCGACGATGCGCTCGAACCGCGCCTGAACCGGATTACGTCCCCAACGCTCATCATCTGGGGCAGGCAGGACGCCCTTCTGCCGCTGCATTCGGGCGAAAAGCTCAAAGGCGGACTGCCGACGGCCAGTTTCGTGGTCATTGACCGTTGCGGCCACATGCCCCCCATTGAGCGCCCGGAAGCCTTTTTGCGCGAAGCTGAGCGGTTTTTGAGCGCGGCTTCGCCGCCCCAGAATGAATACACGTTGATTCCATAGGCTATGCCCATTCATCCCACAGCCATCATCAACCCCCAGACCCGCCTCGGCGAACAGGTTTCCATCGGCCCCTATGCCATCATCGGCGCGGATGTCGTCCTCGAAGACGAAGTCAGCGTCGGCGCGCACTGTGTCATTGAAGGCCCCACCCGCATCGGACGCGGCACCCGCCTGTTCCCTTTCGTTTCAGTCGGTCAGGACCCACAAGACCTGAAATACGCCGGCGAGCGGACAGAACTCATCATCGGCGAACGCAACATCATCCGCGAGTTTGCCACACTGCACCGGGGGACCGGCGCTGGCGGCGGCGTGACGCGCATTGGCAACGACAACCTGCTCATGGCGCAGTGCCATGTGGCGCACGACTGCATCGTGGGCAACCACATCATCATGGCCAACGGAGCCTCTCTGGCCGGACACGTCGAAGTTCACGACCATGCCATCCTTGGTGCGTATGTCGGGGTCCACCAGTTCTGCCGCGTCGGAGCCTACGCCTTCATCGGAGCCTATTCCGTCGTGGTCAAGGATGCCCTGCCCTATGCCCGGAGCGTCGGCAACCATGCCCGGTGCTACGGACCGAACAGCATCGGGCTGCGGCGCGCCGGTTTTCCAGATGCCGATCTGCGCGCCATCGAGCAGGCTTTCCGCCTGCTGCTCAACTCAAAGCTCAACACCTCGCAGGCCGTTGCCGCCATCACGGAAAAACTTGGCGACCATCCGCGCATTCGCCTGCTGCTGGATTTCATCGCCAGTTCACAGCGTGGCGTCATCAAATGAAAAGCGTGTCCGCAGCCTTGGGCTGCCTGCCACAGCCGGATGGAGACGGTTCCAGAGCCGGTTTCAGAGCGATGAGCCAGCGCTGCCTGCCCGCCGCCGCACCATGTAGCCGTCGCGTGCCTTGACCTTGACGTTCTTGCGCGTCACCACCCGCACTTCAATTTTCCGGTAGCCGGGCGTGTCCGGGTCCTGTGGTTCGTATGACAGCAGATAGTACCGTCGGGCCGCCTGATCAATGCGCTGGAAGGCGCGTTCGAGGTCAATGACCTTCTGAGGGAAGGCTACGTCGCCACCGGTTCGCGTGCACAGTTTACGCAGCGCCTCGTCATCCTCACCGGCCACCATGCCGGCGCCGGTGCCGAAAAAGCCAGCGTTGCGCGTGCTGATGCCAAAGATGAGCACCTCATAACGCTGGGCAATTTCGATGGCTTCCTCCAGCGTGTGTTCGCTGGCGGTATCGGCGCCGTCCGTAATGACGATGATGATCTTCCGGGGTGTGGGCACGTTGTACATTTTTTCCTCGCACACCCGGTACACCGCGTCATACAGCGCCGTGTCGCCACTGGCTTTGACCTCCATGATGGCTTTGGCCAAAAGGTTGGTGTCATCGGTGAAGTCCTGCCGCAACTGAACGGTCGAATCAAAGGTCACAAAGAGCGCCTGGTCCTTGCGCCGCCGGATGATGGTCTGAAGGAAGGAAATGGTGGCTTCCTTCTGAAACTTCAGCTTGGGCTTGATGCTGGCGCTGGTGTCCATCAGCACGGCAACGAACAGGGGCAGGTCGGTTTTGTCCTCGAAGGACTCAATCTTCTGCTTTTTCTTGTTTTCGTAGATTTCAAAGTCATCCTTGGTCAGCTTGCTGATGAAGCGGTCGTCCTGGTCGGTCACAATCACCGGGACGGTCACGTTGGTGATGCGAATGACATCCTCTCCGGGGTCCCTCTCTTGGGGCGTCGCACCGGGACGATTCGGGGTTCGCGGCGCCTGCTGGGCATACCGCGCCGGAAGGGGCTGTCCCAGCACAACCACGCCACACAGCACACCAACCAGCCATCCCGAACGAACCTGCTGCCAAAACTTTCTGAAGTACCTCATAACTGATTCCCCATCTCCCTCAGCACCAATCCGTTCACCCGAACACCATTGGTTGCCTCCCGTCGGGTCAGGACTGGCCAGCGCCGGTTCCCAAGGGTAGCCCACGCGCCAGCCGGGATTTTTCAGCATGGCGGGCAAAGGCCAGCTCGATCAACCGATCCAGTACAGCCGGCAGGGACCACCCGCTGGCTTCCCACAGCTTGGGATACATGCTGATGCGGGTAAAGCCCGGCATCGTGTTGATTTCGTTGACCATCAGCGTATTCGTCTGGCGGAGCAGGAAAAAATCCACCCGCGCCAGCCCGGCGCCATCAATGGCCTGGAAGGCGCGGACGGCCAGACGGCGCACATCTTCAATCTGCTCCGGCGCAAGCGGCGCCGGGATGACCAACTGCGATTGACTGTCGGGCGAGTATTTGTCGGCATAATCATAAAATGCCGCGCCACTGATAATCTCTCCCGGCACACTGGCTTCCGGCTGGTCGTTACCCAGCACGCTGACTTCGATTTCGCGTACGTCATAGCCTTTTTCGACAATGATACGCCGGTCATACTGCGCCGCCAGGGCAACAGCGGCGGCAAAATCGGCCGGGTCGTCCACGCGCGTAATGCCCACCGAAGAACCCAGGTTGGCCGGTTTGACGAACACCGGCAGACCGAGCTGCCGAAGGATGTCCGACTGCAAGGCATCGCCCTCTGTGGTCCAGGCATGGCTTGTAAACCAGCGGAATTCGACGACGGGCAGCCCGGCCTGGCGGAACAACTGCTTCATCACGATTTTATCCATGCCCGCAGCCGAGGCCAGCACCCCGCATCCGACGTACGGGATGTCCATCATTTCGAACAACCCCTGAATCGTGCCATCCTCGCCATAGGTTCCATGCAAAACGGGAATCACCACATCGAGTTCCCCAAGCACACTGGACAGCGAAGCCAGTATTCTGGCCGGTGACGGTGATTCGATGCCGCCCACTTGGCCGCCCAGGGACAGCATTTCGGTTGCTGCCGGACCGGCCACCCACACCCCGGACCGGGTAATCCCAATCGGTATGACGTGGTACTTCTCCGGGTCGAGCGCTGACAGGATGGTGGCGGCCGACCGCAGCGATATCTCGTGCTCGCCCGACCGGCCGCCAAAGACGACTCCCACCGCAAGCTGCTTGTTCACAAATGACTCCTTCGACAGGGTTTCCGCGCTGAACATCGTTCAAACCCCAGTCCAGCAGTGAAGACGCACGCGGCCGGCCGGGAGTTGCGTCAGCAAGGCGGCTAGGATAGCGTTTTGCTCCCGGCATTTCACTTGGGATTTGAACTGAAAGCGCGATTCCACCTGATTCTTCGGCACTCACCGAACTTCACATGCCCCTTCGCTCCCTGTCTTGGCATCCTGGTCACACGTTCCTGGCTCTGGTGTCCCTGCTGGTTTTTGCCGGACAGCCTGCCTGCTTTAAAACCGCGACCGGCAGAAGCAAGCTCGACGACGGCGTAGTGATTTCCGAGCGTGCTGAGATGTTCAACTCAACGGCGCTGGTCAACTCGAAAGTCGGGCAACTCCAGAAAGGCGACAGGCTGGCGATTTACCACCAGGCCGAGGTCAACGGCATTGAATGGCTGAAGGTGCAGAAAGAAGGGGAATCCAAAGTTGGTTGGGTCGAGGCGCGTCATGTGGTTTACCGCAGACTGCTTGATGCCTGTCTGGCGCTCGATCAGGAATATGCCCATGTCCAGCCACAGATTGGTGGCCGCCTCAAGCGTGAAACCCGCCTGCGCGTCCAGCCCCGCCGGGATGCCGACGTGATTACGGTACTCAAAAGCGGCACGGAGTTTGACATCCTCAAGCGGCAACGGGTCGAGCGGCGGATAGCCGTCACGGACGAGACAGAAAAACCCGGCGCGGATGAAGCGGATGTCAAGTATGACTCCTGGTACCTCGTCCGCTTCCCGGAAGCGTCCATTTACCGGATTGGCTGGCTTTACGGCGGCTCGGTCGAACTCATCGAACCACCGGCCGTTGCCGGTATCATCGGGGGCGGACGACGCATGGTGGGGGCGATCCCCTTCGGAGTCACGCTCGATAAAAATGGCGCGGCGCTCCGAAACTACTTCATTCTCGACAAGCAGATTTTCAGCAACGACCCGGTGGCCGATTTCGACCGCATCTACGTTGTGCGCCTGGATGCCAAGTCCGGCAACTACACCTGTGCTTACTACGAGCTTCCGGTGCGCGGGATGTATCCCGTGGCCTATCAGAACGACAGCGACACCGAAGCCAGATTCATGGTGACGCTGCTCGACAAGAACGGCAATCCGACCCAGGCTGAATATACGGCTGCCTTGGTCAACAACGTCTGGACGGTCAGAAAAGGCAAACTCCCGGCACCGACACCGCCATCCCGTAAGGGGAAACGCTAGGTTTTTCGTGTCAAAGTTTTTCCCGGCCAGGCCTTTCGCAGGTTCCTCCCGGGTTGGGAACAGACAACAACGCGCGCGCCTCGGCCCTTCGGTCAGCCTATGCCAGGCTCAGAAGCCTGAAAGTTTAATGAAAAAATGAGCGCACCCACTGGACCAGCCCCAGCAGGATCGCCACCACCGCCACGCCGCCGAGCGCCAGGGCCAGCATCCCGGCAAAGACGACATAAAACCGCAGTCCGGGCATGTCGTCGGGGTTCTGGTTGTTGCCCAGAACAAAGTCACGGATGAGCTGCTTGAAGCTTTCCTCTTCCCGGGTTGCATCCGCTGCCTCCTGCGCCGGGGCGGCGGCGGAAGCAGCGTCCTCCGTAACGGCACCGGTTGCATCGGCGGCTGGCGTCAGAACCTCTGGGGCATCTGGCATCGGCATGGCGTGAACCTCGCAGGGCATTCTCGCAGGGGGGCTTTGGCTAGGCCGGAAGGGACTGCCGCTGTAACCAGGCTACGGCGGCGGCAAGCGCGTCGGCAAGTTCTGTCTGATGCTCATCGAAGAAATGATTGGCGCGTGGGATGAAGGTTCGCCCTTTCGGTTCCTGACAGCGCGCAAGCAGGGCTTCAACGTCCGCCGCCGGGCCAAATTCGTCGGCATCTCCCTGAATAATCCACTTCGGGAGCGTGACCCTGTGCAGGAATGAAAAGTCAAACCGAAAGGTCGGCACGCCGACGCCCAGCAGTCCCCTGACCTGGGGACAGCGGAGCGCCGCCTGAAATCCGACCCACGAGCCAAAAGAAAAGCCAGCCACGACGAGTACCTCCTGCGGATGCTGTGCTTGCAGGAAGGCCAGCGCGGCAGCAGCATCGGCCTGTTCACCGATGCCGCCATCATAGCCACCGCGACTGGCACCCACGCCCCGGAAGTTGAACCGCAGGACGTGAGCGCCGCCGGCCAAAAAAGCTTTGGCGGTGCGATACACCACACGGTTGTGCATCGTCCCGCCAAAAACCGGATGCGGATGGCAAACCAAAGCCGCCCATCCCCGCGGGTTGGGGGCGCGTGTGTACAGCGCCTCCAGTGGACCCGCCGGGCCATCAAGCAGAAAGGTCATCAAGCCACCGGCGGCCAGTCTGCGTTACGGAACACCCCACCGGCAGCAGTGGTGTGGGCCGTAACCGCACTGGGTCCTCATCTAGGCGCTTGGACCCGCTGCCGGCTGGGGCTGCATCAGCGTCGAAATCAAAGCAATCGCGCCTTCTGCCAGCGTCTTGAGCAGGGCCCCCAGCGCCTCGACCAGACTGGAAATCAGGTCGGCAAAACTCTCTGCGTAGTTGTGGAAAGCGCCTCCCAGATAGCCTTCGTATGGCTCACGTACATACTGCCCCATAAGTTCCTCCCGACAATGGCATGCCATCGGGCATGCCGAATCAATCACGGACTCAGCCGCTGAAATACATCGTCGCGATAGCCATGGCCACTCCGACCGGCAGGGCAATTTTCAACGCCTGGGCTGTGGTGAGCGGCCCCTCGGACGTGCGCAACCCGAAGCGCACGAACAGAAAGCCAACCGCAACATAGGCGATGACGTAGATGACAAACTCAATCACCGGCATCACAACTCACCGTTCATACCCTGCCCGGCGTCAGCCGGCGCGCAGCCAGACCCGCTTCAGACAGATTTTCAGGGGACGTCAGGCTTGTAGAAATGCGCCCACGGCCGGCGATCGCGCCGCCGGCGCTTCAGTTTCAGGACGTAACGAGTTTGGCTTCGTAAATCGTGTCGGAACCGACACTGCCGGCGACCTTGATGGTGGTTCCCAAACGCGCTGAAACATCCAGCGGGCGGGGTTCGGTATCCTTGAGATGGATGGGATTCTCGAACAACCGATACACCTTGCCCTCTGGTGTGCGTAGCTCGTTGGCACCTGTCACCTCGCCTGTCACCGTGCCGTACTCAAGCAACGTCGCGGATTTTTTGGGTTTCTTGCCAAACAGCATGTCATATCTCCATCCGGGCAACCGAAGATGTCACACTCTCACCGCTTTGCAGAAGGCGAATCATACGGACATTGGCCAGATTAATGAGCCGTCCTCCATCCACAGCCAACCACCGCGCCTGCGACAGCAAGATACCAAGCGCGTCCACATTTTCAACTTCTGTATCCATGCGAACCTCGATTGGTTCGGCGCTTCCAACGAACCAGATATGAAGTTGCATGTGTGTTTACCGACGGCACATCCGGGAATCCATCGGGACGGCCGAGTGTTTTGCCGGGACTTTACCGGAAACGTACCGTCCAGCCCACCGTCGCCCTCCCAAACCCAAGGGTTTCGGCCTGATTGTTCTTAGCACTCACAACCAACGGTAACAAGAGCTGATGGTACCACTCTACTCTGCGAGCCACCGGCGGCCAACCACGGTTTTGCTCCCCACGACACATCGGACAGAGAACCAGGTCTGAGAAACTGTCCGTCAGGGGAAAATGATCTGCGCCTTGAGAACATCCTGTGCCTCGGCCATTTTTCGGAAGCCCAGTCCTGTGTCCTCCAGGGTATAGCGATGTGTAACCAGCTTTTCCGCGGTCAGAACGCCCTCGGCAATGTACTGTAGCGCCGCCCGCGTGTCGTCAGGCCCACAGGAGTAGCTCATCACCAGATCAATCTCGTTGAAGTACAGATGGAACGGCTCGACGGTAAGGCGTTCACCCGGCGATGACCCCATGAAAAACACGACCGTCCCACCTTTTCCGGCACAGCGGATGCCCAATTCCATCACCGGGACGCTGCCCGGCCCCACAATGACGACATCGGCCATCGCGCCGGCGGTCAGTTCCCCCAGCCGTTCCACCAGGTCTTCCCGTGCCGGGTTGATGACAGCATCCGCGCCAAACTCCAGCGCCTTGGCGCAGCGCCAGTCCACCAGATCAGCCCCGATGATCCGCTCGACGCCGGCCTGCCGGGCAAGCAGGACGTTCATCTGCCCCATGATCCCCAACCCGATGATGAGCACCGTATCGCGTGGGTGAAGCCGGGCCTTGCGGATGGCTTTGACCGAACAGGCAGCCGGTTCGACGAGTGCCCCATCCTCGAAGGACATCCCTTCGGGCAGGCGCAGGGTGTCGCGCAGGTTGACTTCCGGGACGAGGAAATACTCGGCAATGGCACCCGGCACGATGTGCGAGGCTTTCCACGTCGCGCACTGGACGTACTCGCCCTTTTCACAGAACTTGCAGTTGAAGCAGGGCGCGTGGTGGTGGGCAAACACGGGATCGCCGACGCGAAAACCGGTCACTTCAGCGCCAACTTCGGCCACGATGCCGGCCGGCTCGTGCCCCAGAACCTTGCCCGCCTTGCGCTTGATGTACCAGGGCGTCACGTCCCCGGAGCAAATCCCGCTGGCCTTGACCTGAACCAACAGCTCGCGGGGGCCAACTGACGGACGTGGCATGTGCTCGATCCGAATGTCATCAAAGTCATACACGCGGGCGACTTTCATCAACGCCGTCATAGTGGTGCCCCCTGTCCTGCTGACCTGAATGGCTGGCTTGAATTGCCACGTGGAATGTGGCGAAGTAAGGGGGCGTCGTCAAGCCGCTCCACATTGTGAGACGAAAGCTCCTGAAGTTATCCACTCAGAGAACGTATCAACTCGGATGACCCAATCTGCTTCCCGACGCAAACACATCGTTGTTGTCGGTGCCGGGTTTGGCGGCGTCGCTTTTTGCCAGGCCTTCCCGGAAGGATTGGCCGACATTACGCTGGTGGACCGCAACAACTACCACCTGTTTCAACCGCTTCTGTATCAGGTAGCGACGGCTGACCTCTCCCCGTCCGACATTGCCGAACCCATCCGCACGATTTTCGACCGGCGGCGTGACATCACCGTGCTGATGGATGAAGTTACCGGGATTGACTTCCAGAGCCGTATCATCACCATGCGGCGGCGGACACTTCAGTACGATTACCTCGTACTGGCGATTGGCGCCCGCACAGGCTACTTCGGCAATGACGACTGGGCGCGCTACGCCGGCGGACTCAAAGGCATTGAAGATGCCCTCAACATCCGCAACCGGGTGCTCTCGGCGTTTGAGGAAGCCGAAAACTGCCCCGACCCGTCCCAGGTCAAGTGTCTGACCACCTTTGTCGTTGTGGGAGGTGGCCCGACCGGCGTCGAACTGGCCGGGGCGCTCGGCGAGCTGACGCGGCGCGTTCTGCGGCGCGATTTCAAAAACATTGACACCTCTCAGGCGCGGGTCTTTCTTATCCAGAGCGCTCCACGCCTGCTTCCGCCCTATCATCCGGCCCTTTCGGAGTACGCCCGCCAGAAGCTTGTTCAGCTCGGCGTGGATGTGCGTGTCTCCTCGCGTGTCGTCCGCGTCGGACCACACCAGATTGAACTGGACAACGGAAAAATCATCGAGGCGGCCAACATCATCTGGTGCGCCGGTGTCGAAGGGCATCCTCTGGCGCGCAAACTGGGGTTGCCCACCGACCGGACCGGGCGGATTCAGGTTGAACCCGACCTGCGGGTTCCCGGTCATCCCGAAATCTTCGCCATCGGCGACATCGCGGCGCTGACCGACGCCAAGGGCGTCGTCGTGCCGGGCGTGGCGCCAGCGGCGCTTCAGATGGGGCGCTATGCCGCCAGGGTCCTGGCTGCCGAGTTGCGCGGCAGGCCCAAGCCGCCGCCGTTCGTCTATTTCGACAAGGGCAGCATGGCGACCATCGGACGGGCGGCCGCCGTCCTGGAAGTCGGCAAACTGCGCATGACCGGCTTCCTGGCCTGGATTGGCTGGCTCATTGTCCACCTGGCCATGCTCGTCGGCTTCAACAACAAGGTCAGTGTTCTCACCGAATGGATTTTCCGCTATATCACCTACCGGCAGGGGGCGCGCATCATCACCACCCCCCGAACGGATGAACTTCTCCAGGAAACACCATAGCCAAGCTTGCGGCAGGCACAGCCTGCCCTTCCCGACATCTGGTCATGAGTATCGTTCAGGAGTTTAAGACCTTCATCTCACGCGGCAGCGTCATTGATCTGGCCATCGGCGTCGTCATCGGTGGTGCCTTTGGCAAAATTGTGTCGTCCTTCGTCGAGGACATCATCCTGCCGCCCATCAGCCTGCTCACCAGCGGGGTCAATCTCTCCGAAGCCAGAATCGTCCTCAAGGAAGCGGCCAAAGCCGGCGACCCGGTCATTGCGATCCGGTATGGCAACTTTTTTCAGTTCGTCCTTCAGTTTTTCATCATTGCCGTTTCCGTCTTTCTGGTCATCAAGGCTGTCAACCGCCTGCGGCAACCAGCGCCGGCCCCGGCGGCATCCCCGCCAGAGCCGACCAATGAAGAAAAACTGCTGACCGAGATTCGGGACCTGCTCAAACGCTGACCGGCCGGCGGCCGCTTCCTTCAGCTTCCAGCCAGCGCGGTCGGCCGGGGCTTGCGGGTGCGGGATGTTTTGACCGGGTAGAGCCGGCGCAGAACTGTGCCGACGCGCTTTCCCCAGTCGTCCTCGGTGTGCTTGCCACCACGCACTTCCCGGTAGAACAGGTCTTTGTCGGGCAACCAGCCGTACTCGATGAGCAGATCGCGCATGCGCCGCACCTGCGCAATGCCGCCCCCCATCTCGCGCGTGCCCATATCGAGCCAGATGCGGACATCCGGCTTGCGCTTCAGGTGCCGCACAAGCCGGAAGGCGACGCCGTGGTCCCACCACAGCGAGGGTGAAAGGGCGGCAATGCGCCCGAAATACTCCGAGTAGTGCAGCCCCAGCAGCAGGGCAGCCAGCCCTCCGAGCGATGAGCCGCCGATACCGGTGCGGTCACGGGCGGGATCGGTGCAGTAGGTGGCATCCATGAAAGGCTTGAGTTCCTCAACGATGAAACGTCCGTACAGGGGAAGCAGCCCCCCCTGCTTGACGCCGGGATCGCGGGTGGGTGTGTATTCGTCTATGCGGTGGATGCCTGTGTTCCAGATGCCCACGATGATGAGAGGTTCGATTTTCTTTTCGAGCATGAGACGTTCGGCCGTCCGGGCCATCTTCCAGTCATGGCCCCGGATGTAGGCCGTATCGCCATCGAAAAGGTTTTGCCCATCGTGCATATACAGCACCGGATAGCGTACTGCCGGGTCTGCGCCGTGACCGGGTGGCAGATAGACAATGACATGCCGCTTTTGGGTGAGATGTCGTGAGGCCACATTGATATGGAGTTGAAAACTGCCCGCATAACTGTCGGCATCGCGTGGGAGCGACGGGGTGAAAGCGGCAGGACTCGGCGCAGGGCGTTTCGACATGTCAGCAGTGGCAGTGGGCAGGCAGCTACGCTGTGGGAAGCGCCGAGGGGAAATACAATACGGGTCTGGCAGCATAGGCCGCGCCTCGAAACAGAAGCAAGGGACGGCTTGCGGCGCTTCCCATTTCGTCCATAATCAGGTTTTCACTTCACATCTTCGCGGGAGACAGATGACCCGATGAAACCCAAGTATGGAATCATACTCGCCGCAGCTCTGGCGCTGCTGGCTGGACTCCTTCCCTCGCTCAGTTGCCAGAATGGCTCGGCAGCCGGTGATGCCAACCCGGGAACAGCGGCGATGTCGCCGGA
Organism: Chloracidobacterium thermophilum B; assembly: GCF_000226295.1. Taxonomy (GTDB): domain Bacteria; phylum Acidobacteriota; class Blastocatellia; order Chloracidobacteriales; family Chloracidobacteriaceae; genus Chloracidobacterium; species Chloracidobacterium thermophilum. Next base: position 1,310,810 of record NC_016024.1, on the reverse strand, counting down.
GTTTGCCGCCCGACTCGGCCAGGATGACGGTTTTGCCCTCTCGATTCTGTTCGGCGCTGATGTGCAGGGCAACCTCAAGGACTGCGGCTGCCCCAAACATCCCCAGGGCGGGATTGCCTGGCGGATGGGCTATGCTGAAGGTCTCAAAAAGCTCGCTCCCGACGCCGCCATTGTGCAGCTCGACGCCGGACGGATGTTCGCCAACTCGGTAGGCTACATCCAGCCCTACGACCGCGTGCGCAACGAGTGGATGCTGCGCGCCTACGGCGAAGCCGGGTTTGCCGCCGCCAACGCAAGCTACTTCGATGTCCAGATGCTGGCCGAGCTGCTGCACAAACCTGAGTTTGATACCAAACGCCAGACGTTTCCCTTTCTGAACCGCATCGTCTCCGCCAACATCCGTCCCACCAAGCCGGAACTGACGCCGCTTCCCGCCTACATTATTGAAACCGTGCAGAGCAAGCGGCTGCCCAAACCCGTCCGGCTGGGGATCACGGGCGTCACCATGGCCAATCCCAATCCCGGCGCTGAAACGCTCAACTTTGCCATCGAGGACCCGGCGGAAGCCCTCAAGCGGGTTCTGCCCGAACTGCGCACCAAGGCCGACTTCGTCATTGTGATGTCCTATGGTCCTGAAGCCCAAACTGACAAGATCACGAAAGTGCCGGGCATTGATCTCGTCGTTGTGGCCAACAACTCCGGGGCGATGTACCTTCAGGTGCAGAAGGTCAACGATGTTTCGGTCGTCTATGCCTTTTCCCAGACAAAGCTCCTCGGCGATCTGCGGCTTTACTACACCCCGGAGGGGCAGATCAGCCAGATGCGGCTTTCGATGCCCAGCCTTGACAAGGATATTCCCAAGGATCAACGCTGGGAGCAGATGGTCGCTGATGCCCAGAAAGCCATTGACGAGGCGATGAAGGCCGTCGTCAACTCGCCGCCGGCCGAGCCAGCCGGCCCGCCGTCCAGCGCCGCCCCGGCGGGCAAGTAACCGGGGGTGTCGCCTGGGCGCGAACGGTCATCCATTCCACGCCCGGACGTAGCACTTGCCGGGCAACTCACGCAGCAGGCCGCGCAGTGTCAGGTTGAGCAGGGCAGCCATGGTTCGTGGCTGCCCCAGCCCACTCTGCACAATCAACCCATCCACATACACCGGCTGATCAAAGCCCACCAGCGCCAGAATACACTGCTCATCCTCGCCCAAATCAAAAGGCAAGTGGCTTTCCTGTGGCGTTGCCGCAGGCTGTCCGGTGCGGAGCCGTTGCCGCAGATCGTAGGAAAACTCGGCCACGACATCCTGCCAGTCCATCACGAGTTTGGCGCCATCCTGAATGAGCCGGTTCGTGCCGATGGACTTCCCCGAAGTGATGTTGCCCGGCACGGCGAACACTTCGCGCCCCTGTTCGAGAGCCAGCCGCGCCGTGATGAGTGAGCCGGACTGCTCAGCCGCTTCCACGACCAGAACACCCAGGCACAATCCGGCAATGACCCGGTTCCGGTAGGGAAAGTTCTGGGGGGCCGGAGGCTTTTCAAAGGGGAATTCCGTCACCAGCGCCCCGGTTTCTGCTATCCGGTCAGCAAGTTTGGCATTTTCCCGTGGGTAGGTGTCGTCCAATCCCGTCCCCAGTACGGCGATGGTTCGCCCCCCAGCATCAAGCGCCGCTTCGTGGGCGGCCGTGTCAATGCCCCGCGCCAGGCCGGAGACGATGGTCACACCCCGGCTGGCCAGGTCGCGCGCCAGACGGTTGGCGGCATTCCGTCCGTAGGTTGAGCAGGATCGCGAACCGACAATGGCCAGGCAGGGCTGCGCCACGGCATCGGCCAGATTTCCCCGAACGAACAACAGTAACGGCGGGTCAGGAATAGCACGCAATAGCGCCGGATAGGCCGTATCGGCCAGGGTCAGTACGCAACCGCCGGAACGCTCCAGAGCCGCCAACTGCCGTTCCACCGCCGCTTCAGATGCCTGCCCCACAATGGCCCGGGCCGTTTCTTCCGGCACGCCCACAGCGCGCAACTCTGAATAGGGGGCTGCCAGAGCGGCTGCCGGCGTGCCAAAGTGGTGGATCAGCTTACCGCCCACGACGGGCCCGACGCCCGGCGTCAACCACAACCTGAACCAGTCCCGCAGGTCATCCGCCATGGCTTTCAGAGGACGATGCCGGCGCGTGTTTGATGGCATCCCAGATGGCGTTCATCTCGGCCGGGTCACTTTCGGCAAGGGTCTTGCCCCGCGCTGCCAGCGCCTGCTCCACGGCGGCAAAACGCCGCCGAAACTTCTGATTCGTCGCCTTGAGCGTGGCTTCGGGATCGAGGCCGAGCTTGCGCGCCAGATTGACCACGACAAAGAGCAGATCGCCGACTTCTTCGGCAATTTCCTGTGGGTTGGGTGCCGGCTGCGCCAGCACCGCCTGGAGTTCCCCGGTTTCCTCCTCCAGCTTGGCGAGTACCGCCTGGGCATCCGGCCAGTCGAAATCGTAATACGCGGCCCGTTCCGTCAGTTGCCGGGCCTCGATGAGCGCCGGCATGCGGGACGAAACCCCATCCAGCACTGACGCCAGCCGGCCGTCCTGGCTGGCCACAGACTTCTCCTGGGCTTTTTCCTGAGCCTTGATGGCTTCCCAGTTGCGGGTGACTTCCTGAGCGTCATGTACTGTGAGGCTGCCAAAGACGTGGGGGTGGCGGCGGATGAGCTTCTCACGCAGCGCGTCAATCACCGCGTAGATGTCAAAGCGGCCTTCCTCGGCCGCAATCTGGGCGTGGAAGATCACCTGGAGCAGAACATCCCCCAGCTCCCGGCACAGCTCCCGGTCATCCCCTTCGTCGAGGGCGTGAAGTACCTCGTAGGCTTCTTCCAGAAGATAGGGCTTGAGCGTCTGGTGTGTCTGCTCCCGGTCCCAGGGACAGCCCTGTGGGCCGCGCAACCGCGCCATGACCTCGACCAGAGCTTGAAACCGTTGCTCCGGGCCAGGGTTGTCCGGGAAGGTCCGCGATGATGCCATGCCAATGACTGCTATCAAGAATGTGCGCAAAAGTGCGCACGGTTCTCTTCCTGCCCCGACGTGTCCTGTTGACCACCGTCGTATCTGACAGGCGTGACTTTCCCGACTACGGCGGGGACGGTCCCCGCCGCAGCGCCGCCATTGCTGGACGGACTCGCCACGGGTAGGGCAGTTTCGGTTGCCAGCCGTTTCAGGTTCAGCGCCGCATTGAGGTCACGGTCATGGTGCGCACCACATTGAGCACACACCCATGTTCGATCTCTCAATGTCAGCGCCTCGTTCTTCCAGCCACAGATGGAGCACAGTCGGCTACTTGGATACCAGCGATCAGCGATGGTAAGCTGAGTACCGTAGCGCCGGGCCTTGTATTCCAACGGCGAGCGCAACATCCCAAAACCCACGTCAGAGATGGCGCGGGCGAGTTTCTCGTTCTCCAGCATCCCTTTGACGTTTAAATCCTCGATCACTAACGCTTGGTTTTCGCGGCAGAGTCGAGTCGTGAGCTTGTGGGTGAAATCCGCTCGGATATTGGCCATGCGGGCATAGAGCCTTGCCAATATCGCAGCGGACTTCTGCCGGTTGTTCGATACCGGCAGGCGCGTTCCTTTAGGCAGGCGGGCATGGCGTTCAAATCCTGCTGCCTTCTTGGCGGCTTCCAGCTTGCGGCTGAGACGTCGGCTACGGATTTCCAGACGGCGCAGCGCGGCTTTGAGCGGCTTTGGCGCCTCGATGACTTCACCGCTGGAGACCGTTGCGGCAGCCTTGATGCCCAGGTCGATGCCGTTGACCTCGTGCGACGTGCGACGCCGATAAAATTGCGCATCAGGCACCTCGACCTGTATGGCCACAAACCAACGATCCGCGGTGCGAGAAACCGTTGCGCCCAAAATCCTGCCCGCGAAGCGCAGCTCCTTGGTCATGGCGACTTCACCGATCCTGGGCAGACGGATCGTCCTGCCTTCCAGGGTGAACTTGTCGTTGGCAACATAAAAGCTGTCGCGGCAACGGCCCTTTTTCTTGAGCCGTGGCTCGTGCGCTTCTTTGCCCTCCTTGAGGTCGGCGAAGAACCGTTCCCAGGCTTTGGCGAGATTCCTGAACGGCTGGGCGTGGGCATCCCGGTGAATGTCTTGCAACCAAGGCCGACCGTTCTCATCGAGCCACTGCGGGTCGGTGTACTTGATGGCGTTGAACTGTTTTTTGAGCGCCAGGGCGTTTGGCCTGCCGCCTGCTGCGTATTGCCTGTTCCACTCATTGAGCGCCCAGTTCCAAACACGCCGCGCCGTGCCGCAGGCGCGCTTGAAGTAGTCCACTTGCTCAGGAGTCGGACAAAGAGCGATCTTGTGGGTCAGTTGCATTGTTGGGCCTTTTTGACGTCATTCGCATCCTGTTTCAGCGCTTCATTCAACTTCTTTCGATAGTTCCTCAAACCGTATAGCCGAGACGAAAAACAGCGCACGATGGTCATTAAGTCTTGCACCATTTCCTGTTCGGGAGACAGCCGTTCCTGGTTCAGTACCAGCACTTCGCAGCCATGGGTTTGGGCGTAATGTTCGAACCACTCAAAGCCGAAACGGGTGAGGCGGTCCCGGTGAGCGAGAATCAGCATCCTGACTTCCCGTCGCCCGATCTCGTCCATAAGGGCCAGAAACCGCTTGCGCCTGAAGTCCAGCCCGCTGCCCACTTCCTCGATAAACCCGACCCCCGCCAATCCCTTCGCCACCACGAACTCTTCCAGCACTTTGCGCTGATCCGCCAGGTCCGGCTTCTGCGCCGCACTCGATACCCGACAGTAGGCGACAAGCTTTGTTGGCGCATGGTTGGCCTGCCGCAAACCGATGAACTCACGGATCTGCGTCTCAGTGTAGAGGCGGCGGTTGCTGTCCGTTCGGGCCACCGGAATCAGCCTTCCTTCGCGTTCCCAACGCTGCAACGTCTTGACCGAGACACCAAGGAGTTTTGCCGCCTTGCCTGTGCTTATAGTGCTTTCCATGAGCATTATTATACACTACCGCGTACTATACGGCAAGCTAGAGTCCGGCTCCTGTAGGTTTTCTACGCACCAGCGTGCAGGTCGAACATGGATGTTCGTCACCGGGCAGGTCAAGCCAGGGGGCTGGCCCGGTTGGAATTTTCGGAGCGGCAATGGTACTTTGGCCACTCATCTTTTTTTGGACGTTCTTTTTTGTCCCAACCTGTTGAACCGTCAACCTGCCGCGTCTGTCTTGGCAGGGGGCTTTGGACACAAAACTATGGATGCCAAATCACCTGCGTCGCCATCGGGGGCGTCTTCACAAAATCTTCAGGACACCTTTCTCAATCAGGTGCGCCGCGAGCGTTCACTGGTCGCAATTTATCTCGTCAGCGGCGTCAAACTGACGGGCCGCATCCGTGGCTTCGACAAGTATTCGGTTGTTCTGGAAGCCGGACAGCAGGAGCAACTCATCTTCAAACATGCCATTTCCACCATTTCCGTCATGCGCAGCGGCCCGGGCCGCCATCCGACACCCTCCGCACCCGGCACGACAGCAGAAAGCTCATCAGGTGAAAAAGAGGCCGGTGACGGCGGGGAGACCACATCCTGAGCTGTAATCGCACGGCACCCAAACCCAATGCCTACCTGTCAAGCGCCGCCTCGCGGTAAGTTCATCAGCTTCGAGGGGATTGATGGTTCTGGAAAAACGACCCAGGTGAAACGGCTGGTGGCGGCACTCCAGCGGGCAGCCGTGCCGGTCATCCACACCCACGAACCGGGCGGCACGCCTCTTGGACGTTACCTGCGCCAAGTCTTGCTCGATACCAGAGAGACAGCACCCACCACCCGCGCCGAAATTCTCCTGTTTGCTGCCGACCGCGCCGAGCACGTCGAGACCGTCATCCGTCCGGCGCTGACTGCCGGCCAGATCGTCGTCTGTGACCGTTTTGCCGATTCCACCCGGGCCTATCAGGGTTCTGGACGCCGGATGAGCGCCGAGGTCATCGAACAGAGCCTTCAGCTTGCCACACAGGGGCTGGAACCGGATTTGACGTTCCTGCTTGACCTGCCGGTTGAAATGGCCGTCCAGCGGCTGAGGCAACGTGGCGCACCGGCCCACCGTTTCGAGGCGGCAGGACTGGAGTTCTACCACCGGGTACGGGCCGGCTTTCTGGCGCTGGCCGAACAGTACCCAACGCGCATTCGGGTCATTGATGCAAACCGCTCCCCCGACGAAGTACACACAGCCATCTGGCAGGTGGTGGCAGCGCGGCTGACACCACCCCTGTTGTAGCCATCACATTTCCGTTACGGTCAGCCCTTGGGCGGTGAGATGGGCATCGAGCACCTGCCCTCCGGCAGCCGTCAAAGCCGCCTGCACATCTGGCTTGCGCCCTTCGGCAACCACAAAGACCACGCAGCCGCCGCCGCCAGCGCCACATACCTTCCCGGCCAGCGCGCCGGACTCCCGCGCCACGGTCATGAGCCGTTCGATAGTCGGTGTGGAGACTTCGGCCGCCAGTTGCCGCCGGTGGTGCCATTCCTGCTCCAGTGCTGCGGCCACCGCGCCAAGGTCACGGGCGCACACCGCTGCATACATGTCCCGGGCCAAGTCCCGGATCCGCGCCAGAGCCGCCTGCGTCGCCAGGTCGCCCTCGATGTGCCGCTTGAAAATTTCCCAGTTGTTCGTGCCGGAAAAGTGCGCCTGCCCGGTGTGGCAGACCACGACGTGGGCATCCAGCCACGGAAGCCAATCGGCCGCCAGCGACTCATGACAGACGCCCCCCACCCCCAGGTGAATGGCACTGATGCCCCCATACACCGCCGGATAGTAATCCTGCACTCCGGCCGGAACGCGAATCACCTGGGTTTCGATGTTCGGGGCCAGGATCAACAGTTGCTCCGGGGTATAGCCCGCGCCGGTCAGATGGTTCAGTGCCCCGGCCAGAGCCATCACCAGCGCGGATGAACCGCCCAGGCCCGAACCCTGTGGCGCAGCGCAGGCCGTCATCACCTCGATGCCGCCCGATGGCCCAAAGAAAGCCACCAACCGCGCCAACAACTGAAGCGGAGTATCAAAGCGCAGGGCGTCCCGTGACGGATACACTTCACGCTGTCCGACATCACGTGAGACCAGCACAATGCTTGTATCCGCGCGGGTCGTCACCTCACATGTGGCAAGCTGGTCAATGGCGGCATTGACGGTGAGCGCCCCCGGATGAAACAGATAGAGCGGCGGCAGGTCCAGCGTGCCGCCGGCAAGATCAATGCGCGTCGGAGCCGTGGCAATGACCCTGCGCATCATGAGGCCGCCGGCTTGGTTTTGACGTAGCGCAGCCGTTCAACGGGCTGCCCGCCCAGCAGGTGTTCATGGACAATGGCCGCGGTGTCCTCCACGGTGACGTGACCGTACCAGACCTGTTCCGGATACACGACGACCATCGGGCCGTTGCCGCACTGGGCAAGGCAGCCCGCCTTGTTGACCCGAATGCTCTCCAGCTTGCCGCAGGCTTTGACTTCATCCCGCAGCGCCTGCCAGACCGCCTCGCTTCCCTGGGTCGGGCAGGTTTTGCCCGCCACACACACGAACACATGCTTTTCGTAGATACTCATCGGAAAAGTCCTTTTCCACAAAGTGCCGGATGCCGTCTATCTTGGCGGAAACACTGCCGGTTGGGAAGTCGTCCCGGCCTGGCACCCGGCCAGTTGTTTCCAGCCGATTGGCACGTATAAAGTAGCGCCAGCGCCGCCCCAGGATAACGGTTCCTGCCCTGATGTACGCTGGGGCGACATCCCCAACCCATCTGACCACCTGAAGCCATGTCAAAACGTCGCCTCCCCGATTCGCCTATGCGCGTCGTCCCGCAAGTGACCTCCGGCAGCCTGAATGGGCAACCGGCCGATACGCCGAAACCAAAGGCGGCAGCCGGCGACAATCCACCTTCGCCGGAAAAATACACGTCCCTGCTGAAGGCGAGCGCTGGCGTCGGCATCGCGCTGGGCATTGCCACGATTGGCAGCTTTCTGCTGTTTCGCCTGCTCAACCGGATGAAGGTGGAGGGTCTTGAAAACATCCCGGAATCACACGAAAACGTCCTCTACTGCCCCAACCATTCCTCCATCCTGGACAACTTCGCCCTGGGCGTCGGGCTGTACATCCCGCGCATGCTGTTTCGCCCGGAATACATCCCGATCAATCTCGCCGACCGCAAGAACTTTTTTGGCGATCCGTCCTCACGGCGCTTCAAGGACCGCGTTCTGCGGGTGCTGGGCGAATACTTCTTCAAAAACCTGCGCACTTTCCCGGTTGACCGGCGCAGCGCCGGCGGACTCGAACAGGTCGATCAGTGGGTGGAGATGCTCCGGCAGAACATCGTCATCGTGTTCCCGGAAGGTACGCGGTCACGGACCGGCGAAATCGGCCGCGGCCGCGCTGGCGTCGGCAAACTCATCTACGACGCGCGCCCCACGGTTATTCCGGTACGTCTGATGGGCACCGATGAAGTGCTTGGCGTCGGCAAGCTCATCCCCAGCTTCTTTCGTACAGTGCGTATCATCATTGGCAAGCCGCTCGACTTGAGCGACCTGCTTGATCAACCGCTGCCGGAAGACGAACGGGCGCGGATTGACTTCTACCGTGCAATTTCCAACCGCGTCATTGAAGCCATCCGCGCCTTGGGCGACGGACGCCCGCTGCCGATGGACGCCCAGCCGGAAGCGCCAAAACTTCCCGCCGAGGCAGCCAGCGAAGATGAAGCCGGCCCCGTATGAAGCTGGAAGCCAGAACCAGCCAACACCATACGGGGCCCGCCCGGTAGCCCGGTAGCTGACCTGCCTACTTCACTGTCATCTGAAACGTCCTGACGAGAAACGCCCACACATCGGCCGTTTCCTCGATGAGCTTGGACGTGGGCTTGCCAGCACCGTGTCCGGCCCTGGTCTCAATCCGAATGAGCACCGGCGCGTCGCCTTTGTGCGCGGCCTGAAGCGCCGCCGCAAACTTGAAGCTGTGCGCCGGCACAACGCGGTCATCGTGATCCGCTGTGGTGATGAGCGTGGCCGGGTAGCGCGTTCCGGGCTTCAGATTATGGAGCGGAGAGTAGGCATACAGCGCCTTGAACTCTTCGGGGTTCTGGGGTGAGCCGTAGTCCGACTCCCACGCCCAGCCAATCGTGAACTTGTTGAAGCGCAGCATGTCCAGAACGCCGACCGCCGGCAGCGCCGCGCCAAACAGTTCCGGGCGCTGCGTCATGCAGGCCCCGACGAGCAGCCCCCCGTTGCTGCCGCCCTGAATCGCCAGCCGCGCCGGCTGGGTGTACTTCTCCCGAATCAGCCACTCGGCGGCCGCGATGAAATCATCAAACACGTTCTGTTTTTTGAGCTTGGTGCCGGCCTGATGCCATTCCTCGCCATACTCGCCACCCCCGCGCAGGTTGGGAATCGCCAGCACGCCACCCATTTCCAGCCAGGCAATCCGGGCCGGTGAGAATGACGGTGTGAGCGAAATGTTGAACCCACCATAGCCATACAGCAGGGTGGGATTCTTTCCGTCCTGCTTGAGGCCCTTGCGGTGGACGATGAACATCGGGATGCGCGTGCCGTCCTTGCTCTTGTAGAACACCTGCTGGGTGACATAAGCGCCCGGATCGAAAGCCACTTTGGGCTGCCGCAGCAGCGTGCTTTTCCCGGTGGCGAAATCGTAGCGATAGATGCTTGTCGGCTGGGTGAAGCTCGTAAAGGCATAGAACGTCTCGGTAGCTTCCGGCTTCCCGCCAAAACCGACGGCCGTGCCGATGCCTGGCAGCGCAATCTCCTGCACAAATTTCCCCTCGCGGTCAAACATCCTGACCTGCGTTTTGGCGTCCGACAGATATAGGGCAATGAAGCGTCCGCCAACCCACCGGACGGCTTCCAGCGTATCCCGGCTCTGGGGAATGATCTCCCGCCAGTTCGCCCGTTCGGGACGGGTCGCGTCAATGGCGATGAGACGGCCACGTGGGGCTTCCCAGTCAGTGCGGAAGTAAAAGGTCGTTCCATCGTTGCCGACGGGCGTAAAGTCGGCGATGAAGTCGGGAATCAACTCGACCACCTTCGCTTCCGGGTTGGTCAAATCCTTGTAGAAAAACAGGTTTTTGGGACTTGTCCCCATGGTGACGACAATGCCCAGATACCGCCCGTCATCGGTGACATAGCCGCCAAAACCCCACTCTTTGTGGTCCCGGCGCTCGTAAACGAGTTCATCGGCCGACTGCGGCGTACCCACGCGGTGGTAGTAGAGTTTCTGGTAGTAGTTCGTGGATTGGAGCAGATTCCCTTCCTTCGGCTCGTCATAGCGGCTGTAGAAAAAGCCCCGGCCGTCTTTTGTCCACGATGCGCCGGAGAACTTGACCCACTGGAGACGGTCGGGCAGGTCTTCACCGGTTTCGACATTCCGTACCCGCCATTCGTTCCAGTCGGAGCCGGCTGTGGCCAGACCGTAGGCGAGCAGCTTGCCGTCATCGCTGACGGCATAGTTGGTCAGCGCCACCGTGCCGTCGGCAGACAGGGTGTTCGGGTCAAGCAGCACGCGCGCCTGTGGATCGTCCGGCGTCCTGCCGACGTACAACACACTCTGGTTTTGCAGCCCATCGTTGCGCGTGAAGAAATAGCGGTCGCCCTCGCGGAACGGCACTCCGAACTTTTCGTAGTTCCAGAGCTGGGTCAGGCGCTCGCGCAGCCGCGCCCGTTCGGGAATGGACTCCAGAAAACCAAAGGTGACTTTGTTCTGGGCCTCGACCCAGGCTTTGGTCTCCGGTGAGTCGGCATCTTCCAGCCAGCGGTAGGGGTCAGCGACTTTGATGCCGTGGTAGTCATCCACCTGCTCGACCTTCTTCGAGGGCGGATAGACGATGGGTGACGATGCGGAAGCCTTCATATCTTTGGAGAAGTTCTGGGCAAAAAGCGGCAGCGGGGCCGTCCAGAGCAACATTGCCGTGCCGGCCACCAGGGAGCGTCGCAACGCCTGTCGCTTGAACATCGTGTCTTGTCCTCGTGAGATTGGGAATCCTGCCTTTCCGGCTGCAAGCCGCAGGCAATGGTGTAAACCATGACATGGCCGGCCAGTGCTGCCTAGTGATCCACGCTCTGCCTTCAAACGGCCACTGGACTTCTTTCCGGGAACAAAAAACCGGGAGCCGAAAGCTCCCGGTGTAACAAAGGGCGCGTCACCCGACGATGGCGCTTACTTTTTGCCGAAGCTTACTTTTGCCAAAGCTTACTTTTTGCCGAACGTGAAGTTGACGCCAAAGCTCAGGCGCAGGTGACTCTGGGTGTCGCGCAGAACGCTGCCGGAGCCGCCGATTTTCGTAAACATGTATTCCCCCTGAATGGCGCGCAGGGAAACAAAGTCCGACACCTTCACGTCCAGCCCCCCGCCCATCGCCATGGCAAAGCCGCCATCGCCATCAAAACGCAGGGGAGCCGTGTTGGGCACCGGCACCCGGCTGGCCCGCGCGCCGCCCAGCAGCACGTGGGCAAAGGGCGTCACCCGTTCGCCCCGCAGGCTCACCCGTGGGCCGGCCATGAAGGTGTACAGGTTGGTCGCGTTGTCATAGTGCGCCCCAAAGTCGCCGACAATGCCCAGCACGCGATTGACATTGTAAACACCCTGCAGATTGAAGCCAAAGGCATCCTGGCTGGGGCCACGGGGAGTGAGGTCATTGAGGCGCGTGTAGGTAAAACCGGCAAAAAATTCGCCCTGGGGAACATCCTGGGCAAAGGCCGTGTGGCCACATACAAACAGGCCAAACAGCAGAACAAACCACAGTTGCTTTTTCATACGCATCATTCCTTCAGGAAAAATGGAGACCAGCACCAAGCGTTGTGGCGGCCAAACGACCGTCGCCGTCTGACCGCCAAACGCTGGCCGCTGATCAGAAGTCAATCCGCACCGCAAGCTGGATGAAACGCGGGTTGCTTCCAAACGTCGCCCGTGGACGGTTGAAGAAGCTGTCCGAAGCAATCGTGAACCGATTGACGGCCGTCCCCGTCGTGCTCACCGGATTGACGCCGTTGACTGACCCCGGCACGAATTGCGGATGGTTGAAGGCATTGAAGAAATCGGCCCGGAACTGCGCCCGGATGCCTTCAGTAATCCGAAAGTTCTTGCGCACGAAGATGTCAAAGTTGTTGATGGCCGGCACGCGCAGGGTATTGCGTCCGGCTGTGGCCAGCGCGCCGGGGCCGGCCACGATGTACTGGGCATTCGGGTTGAGCGCCACGTAAGCCACCGTTGCCGGATTGCCCAATGGCACCGTATTTCCAGCCGCATTGACGGCGCGCACGCCGCTTCCGGTGCCCCGCTGCCCGTTCGGGTTGAGGATGGTACGGTCGCCGGCATTGTCGCCGTTGAGGTTGGAATCCACACCACTGCGGGCCGTGAAGGGCTTGCCGGTTTCATAGCTGTACGTGCCGGAGATGCTGAAGCCACCCAGCAGGGACCGCAGCCACGGATTCGGGCTGTTGAGGAAAAACGGCACGTCGTAGTTGGCAGTAATTGCCAGCCGGTGCGTGCTGTCGAGCAGGGACAGCGACCGCTCCGCCCGGAGGTTCTGGAAGTCCTGCACCCGGCGCGAGGACAACACGGTGCTGAACAGTTCGGCCGTCGTGTCGTCAATGAGCTTGCTGAAGGTGTAGGCCAGGTTCACGCTGTAGTTTTGCGTCAGCCGCTTCTGCACCTGCAACTGCAAGCCATGGTAGGTCGAGTTGCCGTTGGAGAGAAACGCCACCAGGTTGCCAGCATTGAAACCGGCCGCGGCAAACGCCGGGACGAAGTTCGACCGGGCCGCAATCACTTGGGATAATGTCGGCAATCCGGCCAACTGCGCTGGCGTCGGGTTGCTCAGGAACGTCGGCAGCGAGTTCTGCGGTGTCACCCGTGGTTGCCGGTTGATGCGGTTCTGCGTCAGCAGGTGAACGCCACGGGTTCCGACATAGCGGACTTCGGCCGCCCAGTCCTTGAGGAACTGGCGCTGAATGCCCAGCGTCCAGGTAATGGAGTAGGGCACTTTCTGGTCGGGAATCCACGACGAGGTGATGGCGCGCAACTCCGCCGGAGTTCCTGTGACGGGTGCCGGTGTCGGCGGCAGGCCACCCCCGGCCAGAAAGCCCGGCACACCGGGGTCTTCCACGTTACGGGTCTGGTTGAACTGGGGCGGCAGCGACAAGATGTAGAGGTTGTCGAAGATGATGTCGTAGCCCATCGAAAATCCGGCGCGGATGGAGCTGGCTCCGGGATTCCCGAAGATGCGGTTCATCAGTCCCGACGAAAAGTCAGGCGCGTAAGCCAGTCCGATGACCGGCGCAAAGTTGGTCGTCTGCTCGGCGGGCGAGTTGAACGAAATCAGGCCCGGCACGGAAGCGGCGCTGTTGAGCCGCTGCAAACGGGCCGTAAACGGCACCTGCTGGTAGGAATACCGGAAGCCGTAGTTGAAGGTCAGCTCCGGCCGAATCCGCCAGCTATCCTGCGCAAACCCAAAAAACAGCCACTGGTTGCCGTAGTAGGGTGAAACTCCAACCGTGCGCTCACCAAACTCAGGACTCAGGTCCCGCAGGAACGACTCGGTCCTTAAGTAGAAGTAGTCGCCACGCTGCCGCTGGACAAACGACTGCGGCGCAATCAGCCGCCGGGTGTCAATGCCAAACTTGAGTGTATGGTTGCCCACCGTCCAGGTCACGTTCTCGATAAGCTGGTAGTTGTTCTCAATCCCAAACTGTGGGGCAACCCCATTCGGGCCGATGTTGACCCCCAGATCGTTGAGTTCGATGTTGGGGAAACTATCCAGCCCCGGATAGGCAATATCCGGCACCGGAACATCGTTTCGTGACCGCCGGAACGAGAAACGAAACTCGTTGGTCAGGTTGGGCTGGATGGCAAAGACGTTGGTGTACGAAAACAACCGCCCATCTACCGGAATGGACGTGAAAAAGGCCGGCAGGCCCGCTCCGGTGTCAATGCTGCGGATGCGGTCAAAGATAAAGCGCGTCCGGTGCGTCATCCGCTCGCTCTGAACAAAATCCAGATTGAACACGAAGTTGCGCTGGTTGCTGAAGGCCGGACGCTCAATGGCCACAAATCCAACGGGAATGTTCTGCCCGGCCACAACCAGCGTCCCGATGAGGCTGGGATCGGCTGTGGGTGCGGGGGGCAGATAGGTGCGCAGGATGTTGAGATTGGTCGCCGAGAGACCGGGAATGCTACCAAGCAGGGCGTAGCCGGCCTGGGTCGGTGCAATGATGCCACCGGCCGTCGCCGATGAGCCCGTTTGCTGACCTTCATACTGGGTGAAGAAAAACAGCCGGTCCTTGACAATCGGGCCGCCGACATTCCCGCCATAGCGGGAGTAGTCAAAGCGCGGCTGGGTGTCACGGGTGATGCCCTGTTCCTTCTCCCGGACGCCCAGCGCATTGAGGTTGCGGTTCTGGAGGAAGAAATAGGCCGTCCCGTGAAAGGCATTCGTGCCGGATTTCGTGACGGTGATGAACTGCCCGCCGTTCGACCGGCCAAACTCAGCGCCAAACTGATTGGTCAGCAGCGTGAATTCGGCAACGGCTTCAGGGGAAATGTAAATCTGCGGACCCGTCACCGACTTGTCGTTGTTGTCAATGCCGTCCACCGTGAAGTTGTTGTTCCGGGGGCGCTGCCCGCCGACGGAACCGCCGGTGCCAACCCCCAAACCGCCGCTGCTGGATACCCCGGCCGAGGTCAGCGCCAGGTTATAGATGCCCCCGGGGACAGTGGTTTGGCCAAGCTCGACAACCTGGCGGGATTCATAGGAACGTGCCAGATCGTTGGAACTCGTCTGCACCAGCCCCACGCTCGTCGCGGTGATTTCAACGACATCCGTGGTGCCGCCAGCTTCCAGCTTGGCGAGGACGTCAGTCGTACGGTTGAGTTCAACGCGCACGCCTGTCAGGAGCAAAGTTGTGAAGTTTGTCGCTTCGATTTTAACTTCGTAGAGTCCGGGCGGCAGGTTGACGAACAAAAACTCGCCGCTGTCATTTGATTGTCCCGTGGTCACCTTGTTGGTTTGTTTGTCCGTCAGGGTGACTTTGGCACCAGCGACCACCGCGCCGGTTGCATCCTGAACAATCCCACGGATGTTCCCATTCGTCACCTGCCCCAGGCTGGGTGTTGCCAGCCAGCCGGTCAGGACGAAAAGCGCGGCAACCAGAAGTTGCCGGATGTTCTTCATGTAACGAGGCCTATCCATAGACTTCGTTGACTCCTCACTTGCAAGGTTGCCCAGAAGGGCACTGCCATAGTAAGGCAAATAACGTACCGGAATTTACAGATTGTTTACAGCGCCGGTCTGTCAGGTCAGATTCCCACCTGACCGGGCAGAAAACCGACAAAGAACCAGAACCCCGTGCAGGAATGCAACACATCAGCCGCACAGGTTCCAGACGCCTTCATTTTTTTGGATGATTCCGGGCAGGGATTTCAAAAATTCAGTGTAGCAATCCACCACCCGGCTATGCGCGCCACAGAATTGCCCGGCGACCTTCGACTCCACTGCGGCTCACCGGCCAGACGGCAACGGCGCGCGCAGACTCCGGCAAGGCCACCTGGCGCTGTGCGGCGGGTTGAATCTGCAACTCCCAGGTTTCACCGGTCTGGATGGCAATACACCAGCGGGCCACCGGCCGGCTGTCGTCGGTCTGCCACACCGCCACCGGACGACGGAGTGTTGCTGTTGTTCCGACTTCCAGATGCGGCGCCGGGAGAACGGTCGCATCGAGCCACGGCGAAGCCGGAACGAGCGCCGGGACGGAATACACTTCCTGCTGGAGCAAATCTGACAGTCCGCCGCGATTGTGCCGGAACACCCGAAAGCTGAAGTGAATGTTGCCGCCCTGCCGATTGAGCCGCCGGGAAAGCCGGACTTGGGCCGTAATTTCCTGCGCCGGAACAGCGCGCGGCGTGCCATCAGCCACCTTGAACGCGGCGCTGCCAGGCCACACGTGCCGGCGCTGGCGATTTTGCGCCAGCCACCATTCAAGCAACCGGAGATAACTCTGCCGCTCACGCTCAATGGGCCAGTAAAGCTGGGGCGCGAGATAATCCACCAGTCCCTCGGTCAACCACCGGCGGGAGTCGGAACACAACTCCACGTAGGAGTTCAGTCCCTGAATGCCGGGCGGATGATCAGGCTGCCAGATGCCAAAGGGACTGATGCCAAACTTGACGTGGGGCTTGAGGCGACGAATCCCGGCCGCAACCTCGCCGAGGAATTGGTTGATGTTATGCCGCCGCCAGTCGTCCCGTGCGCGCCAGGTCTTGCCCTGACCATAGCGCGCCCAACTGTCATCATCGGGAAAAGGAATGAGGTAGCCGGATACCAGCCGTTCCTTGTACGGGTAGAAGTAGTCGTCGAAGTGAACGGCATCAATGTCGTAACGTTCAACGACATCCAGAATCACCCGGCAGGAATGGGCGCGGGCTTCCGGCTCGCCGGGATCAAGCCAGTGATAGCGCCCGTAGGGCTTGGCCAGGTCGGGACGCCGCCGGGCAATGTGCTGCGGGTCCACGCCGCCCTGTCGCGCCCGGTGCAGCGCCCGAAACGGATTGAACCAGGCATGCAGTTCCATTCCGCGTGCGTGAGCCATCTCGATGGCGTAGGCCAGCGGATCGTAAAACGGCACTGGCGGTCGCCCCATCACCCCGCAGAGATATTCCGACCACGGCTCATAGGGACTCGCATAGAGCGCATCGCACATGGGCCGCACCTGAAAAATCACGGCATTGAAGCCAAGCGCCTGAGCCAGGTCGAATATGGCGCGCAGTTCGGCCTGCTGCTCCTCCGGGGTGAGGCGGCGCGACGAAGGAAAGTCTATGTTTTCGACCGTGGCCACCCAGACGCCCCGGAACTCACGGGGAACGCGCGGAATGTCCCGGTCCAGTGTTTCAGGCGCGTCAGCCCACCCATCCAAACAGCGCAGTACAGGTTCCCCTACGCCAGTTCCCGCCGGACACAAGACCCCACCACAACTGAGCGCAAGATGCTGGAGAAACTCACGGCGTCTCATGACGCATTCACCGCACACATCGAACCTGGCCACAGACGCCGGTGAAAACCCGGCTCACGTTGACCATCAGAATCTGGAATACCTCAGAACCTGGACGAACATCAAAAATGGACAATGAAGTTTTCCCCAACCTGCCTTCCCCTGCCCTCGGCAATGGCGCGCGCCCGTTCCGACACCTCCAGCCGATCGGCCCGCACGACAGCGGCCCGCGACAGTGTCGTTGCTTCCGGGATGGTCACACCGTCTCCGACGATGACTTCGTGCAACTCCACCTTAGCGCCGATGGTGACGTGGTTCCAGAGAATGGTGCGCACCAGACGGGCATCAGCCGCCACCTGGCAATTCTGGCCGCGAATGACCGCCTGCGGATGGCCTGCCAGTTGACAGGACAGGTCAAGGTATCGCTCCAGAGTGCTGAACTCGTACCAGTCTTCATCCGGCCCTGCCACGTGGGCAACAACGCGCTGCCCATCAGCAATGGCGCGGGGATAAACGTCGGTTGTTGTGTGTGAGAACCGGGCGCGTGGGATGTAGTCAAAAATCTCCGGTTCCAGAATCTGAATGCCCGTGAAAAACAACGGCGGCGGATCAGGCACAGCGGCATCTGGCGGCGGCGCAAAGCCCCGGATGGCTCCTGTGTTATCCACTTCGACCACACTGAACCGCTCCCGCCGCCGGTTTGGCTTGAGAATCAATGTTGCCAGTGCCTGCTGGCGGCGGTGCGTCGCCAGCGCCGCCTGAAGATCAATCGTGGTGATGAGCTTGCCGTTCATGACCACAAAGGTTTCCGTTGGATTGAGGAGCGGCCTGGCGTGGTCGAGCGCACCGCCCGTCCCCAGAATCTCATCCGACTCGTGGCTGTAGGCAATGCGGCATCCAAAGGACGCACCATCCCCCAGGACGGCCACAATGGCTTCCCCCCGGTAGTGCAGATTTACCACGAGGTCACGGCAGCCAAAGCGGGTGAGGTAGTCCACGCCATAGGCAATGAGCGGGCGGCCCAGTACGGGGAGGGCCGGTTTGGGACGGTCCAGCGTGAGTGGGAAAAGCCGTGTCCCGAACCCGGCGGCCAGGAGCATGGCTTTCATGGCACCACCTGCTCAACGCTTGAAGAGCTTGCCAAACAGCTCACCGACATCCTGCTGTAGCAGACTTTTCTTGGGTTCTTCGGGTTTTTCCGTCTTTGCCGGGGACTTCGCCGCTGGTGTCTGCGGCTTGGTGGGCAGTTTGGGAGGCACCGGCGCGGCTTTGGCTTCGGTTTCTGACTTCAGCAGAGACAACATCTGTTTGGCCACCGCATTGTCCGGCTGGATGGCCAACGCCGCCTCAAACTGCTTGCGCGCCGACTTTTCCATGCCGGCCTGATGGTACATGTGCCCCAGTGCCAGGTGCGCGTCCACGTAAGTCCCATCAATTTTGAGGATAGCCAGAAGCTGATCTTCGGCTTCCTTGCGCAGCTTCGGATTCTGCATACACAGCGACGCCAGGCGCGAGCGATAGCGGATGACCTCCGGTGCCAGGCGCACGGCTTCGCGCAGGTAGGTTATGGCTGTAATGAAATCCTTGCGCTCAATAGCCGCACAGGCCATCTCATAGCTTCGCGCAGCCGTTTCAGCCGCCGTCTCGGCTGGCGCCGACACAGAGCCGGTGGTTGCCGCCCCGGTCTGCCGTCCCAACCCCTGGCTGGAAGACCCGGTTCGGCTGCCAACAGGTTGTGTGGAAGAGGCGAGTGAGCCAGTTGTGCCAGCGCCGACCGGTGGGATTGGCGGCGTGGGTATCTGCCCTGTCTGGGTGCCGACCGCGGGTTTACTGACCGGTGGCGCGGAGGGCGGACTGGGCGCTGTGACCGAAGCGACTTTGGCTTCGGTCTGTACCGTATTTTCTGGAATCAACCCAATGAACTCATCATACCGTCGCCGGACATCCGGGTCGCGCAGCTTTTCGTAGGCTTCACTGATGCGGGCAAAAATCCATTCGGCGCTTTCCAGGACATCCGGCATCCCCAACGGCCGGTAGCGGTCGGGATGGTACTTTTTCGCCATCTGGTAGTACGAACGCTTGATTTCGGAATCACTCGCCGTCGGCCCCACGTTGAGCATGTCGTAGTAGGTCGTGGTTTTGAGGGACAGAAACTCACGAAACATCTGAAGCTCGAAGCGGGCTTCATCAGGCTTGACAGCTTCCGGCTCCGGGATGCTGTGCGGGGTGGGCGGTGTCGCCACGGGCTGCGGTGTTGCTGGTGGCGGCGCAGCCGGAGCTGCCGGTTGGGGATTGGCCATGGTTGGGCGGGGATGACTTCCCACGAGAATACCGGCACACAGCAGGCCATACACGACCCGCAGGATGGTTGCCTCCGGGACGCCACTGATCAGCACCAGCTCGTCAATTGTCATCCGTCCGGTTATCCGTGACAGGACAAAGCCTTCCGTACCATCGAGCGTTGCGCGCTGAAGCTGGGTTATGGCATCGGGCGACAACTCAATGAACTGCGTGGTTGGCCCAAGCGCGCGCCGTACGGCCTCATCATTGGTCATACGGCGGACGCCCATCAGGATGAGATTGGGAGTCAGCAAATTGAGCTTGACATCGTGGGCTGCGCGCGTGCCCTCCTCGAAGACAAACTCGCCACGCTCCCACTCGAAGGCGGCCAGGATGATTTCGGTGAGGTGCTGGCGCGCATGGGTCTCCACGGCCTCACGGGACATGACGCCCATTTCGACCAGCACCTGCCCAAAGCGCTGTTTGGCATTGGGCTTCTGGACGGCCGCTTCATACTGCTCGCGGGTGATGAGGTCGCGCGCCAGCAGAAAGTCGCCAAGCCGTTCGTGCGGCAGATTGGAGAGGGCAAACACCAGATCACCCTGCTCCACAAAGACGGCGCGCAGCTCACGGTCGCGGGTCAGGCGCAGCAGGCCCGTCCGCCGTGTCAGATGTAAGTCACGGATAATGTCGGCGAAGTTGATAAGTGAAAGCGTGCCCTTCATGGAAGTACCCAAAAGCAGCCTACGAAAAATGCCGAGGGCGCAAGACCAAAGTCGAATGTCTGTGACTTGAGCCGGGATTGACCGTCAAACGACCAGGTGTATCGAGGAAACTGGTGACTCAACGGTCGTGATTGTGCTTTGGTTTTGAGCGCTGCACAAGCCGGTTAAGGCGAAAATTCTCCACGCCTGGAAAATCCCGGCTCAAGTCGGGAAACAGCGCAGGCCGCTCCGGGAAGGCGGACGGATGCAACGGCCCGGTTCTTCAGGAACGCCGCCCGCAGCAAGCAACCTGCCAGTTGGTTTTGCCAACCAAGGACACACCGTTCCGGCTTCTGTCCGGGCTGTTTCGCCTGTCCGCCGATGGATTTCCTGGGTGCGAGGCTTCTCAGAACGACTTTGCCGCGTGTTATGGTTAGCCCGCCGGCCCTCCGGGCAACTCCCCGCTGCATCCCTCCATCGCGGCGGTTTTGTTATGAGGTACTGATGCGCCAGTTTTTGTTCATACTCTGCTGCTTTGGCTTTCTGGGCGGACTGCTCTGCGCGTCACACCAGGCTGGCGTGACGGCCCAGAGCCTTCCTCAGCCGACGGCGGCCACCGGTGGGGAAGAGTTTACCCTCGACGTGGTCAACGTCTCCCTGCCAGTGACGGTCATTGACCGGCAGGGGCGCTTCATTCCCAACCTGGGGCAGTCTGACTTTGAAGTGTTTGAAAACAAGCGTCGGCAACCCATTATTGCCTTCCAGCGCCGGGACGGACTCCCACTCAACGTGGCCATTCTCATGGACACCAGCACAAGCGTGCGTTACCGCCTGGCCTTTGAGCGCGAAGCCATCACGGAATTCCTGAGCAAGCTGCTGGACAACCGCCGCGACCAGGCTTCGTTTGTCACCTTTGATGATGAGCCACGGATTCGGTCCGGCTTTACCAACGACTTCCAGCAACTGGCCCGGGTCGTCAACAGCGTTACGACCGCCAACGGTCGGACAGCACTTTACGACACCATCAAAAAGGTTTGCCTGGAGCACATGCCTTTGGCCAGCACACGGCGGCGCGCCATCCTGCTCGTCACCGATGGCGGCGATACGGCCAGCAGCACAACCCTGGACGAAGCCATTGCCATTGCCCAGCGGGCGGAAGTGACCATCTATGCCATCAGTACCAAGGGCGGCGGCGTGTTTCGCGTTGAAGGCAACCCCTACTTCAACATGGACGACCGCAACCTCAAGCGCCTGTGCAAGGAAACCGGAGGGGATGTCTTTTTCCCCAGCGATACCAAACAGACCAAACGGGCTTTTGACCTAGCCAAAGATTACTTGCGCAACCAGTATTTCCTCGTCTATGAACCAAACGAAAACAGAAACACCAAACACTTCCGGGAAATTGAAGTGCGCATTCCCAAGCACCGGGATGCGCGCGTTCTCACCCGGCGGGGCTATTTTCCGGGTGCGCTGGCAACGGAAGTGAAATAACCGCCGGGACAGCACCAGAACCGCCTGATGGCATCTGTCTGGTGCATCAAGGGCGCGACTCCATGCCAGTTGGGTGAACCCTCATGAACCACCAACCTCTGCTTGCACTTGCGCTCCTGGGCGGCCTTGTCATCTGGCCGGTAGCTTCGGCACAGGCCGACACCATCCGCCTCAAAAACGGACAGACGGTTGTCGGCAAGATCGTCCGCTATGAAAACCGGCGGTTCATCATCGTGTACGAACGGTCTTCGCCCGAAACCCAGGCCACCATTGCCCTTGAGGATATTGAAAGCGTCGAGTTTGACGGACGCCCGCTGCCCCCCGGCTACGGCGGCAGCACCGGTAGCACAAACCCACCAGACACGCGCCCACCCGCCAGCAGTACGCCCCCACCCCGCACGACGCCCCCCTCATCCGGCTCGGCTTCGGGACCTTCCAGCCCGACAACGCCCCCGGCAACCCGTCCCCCAGCAACGGGCGGCAGCACCGGCAGCGGAACTGGCAGCCCAACACTGACCCGGACAGTACAGGTCATCGCCCGCGATGACTGGACCTATACCCAGCTCGACGTGCGCCGTGGCGACCGGGTGCGCATCTCAGCCCGTGGCTCGATCCGGCTTGATAACCGCCGCCAGTCCACTCCGGCCGGCATCGCCGAGGATGACCCGGAGAAACTGATGCCGGGACGCCCCACCGGGGCACTCATTGCCGTCATCGGCGATGACAATGACGACTACATTTTTATCGGCAGTGCCCGGGAATTTGTGGCGCAACGCAGCGGCAAGCTGTACTTGGGCGTCAATGAAGGCGACCTGTCGGACAACAGTGGGAGCTATGAGGCGCAGGTTGAAATTCAAAGAACACCCTGACGCTGGCCCAAATGTTTCCAAACATACTTTCCGCTCTGGGGATGGCTCCGTAACCTTTGAAGGCAAAAGCTTTAGATTCCAAGTCAAGGAAGCGTTCAAGCCATGCCTCTGTATGAATATGCGTGTGAAAGCTGTGGCGCACGGGTGGAAGTCATCCAGAAGTTCTCGGATGCGCCACTCGTTACCTGTTCCACCTGCGGCGCTGACGCTCTGAGCCGTGTCGTGTCAGCACCGGCCATTACGTTCAAAGGTTCCGGCTGGTACATTACGGACTACAGCGCCAAGGGTCGCCAGGAAAACACCTCCACGTCCTCCCGGCGCGAAGGAAGCCAGGCAGAAGCCGCTTCAGACACCGGGACGGCAGCCTCAGCCTCCGATGAGAAATCGTCAGCTCAAGCCGCGTAAATTTTTCCTTCCTGTCTCCGTAACCCGATCCATAACCTTTTTCCTCCCGGTGATGGGAATGCTGCTGGTTGGCAGCTTTCCCCTCACGGCTTGTCGGTCATCGGCAGCTCAGTCGGTGGCGGTCATCAAAACTGAGTTTGGCAATATCGTCTTTGAGTTCTTTCCCGATATTGCCCCAAAGCATACAGCCCAGATTCAGGGTCTCATCCGCAGTGGTTTTTACGATGGGACGGCCTTCCACCGGGTCGAGCCGGGCAGCCTGATTCAGGGTGGTGATCCCAACTCCAAAACCGGGAGCGAAGAGACGTGGGGTATGGGCCGCCCCGACCTGCCCAAGATTCCGGCGGAATTCAGCGCGCTCAAGCACGTGCGGGGTACAGTGTCGGCCGCACGTGTCGCCAATGACAAAAACAGCGCGACGACCCAGTTCTTTATCTGCTGCCGGGCACATCCTGAATGGGATAACCAGTACAGTATCTTTGGCCGGGTGATTGCGGGAATGAACGTCGTGGATATTATTTCCAATGCACCCACGGTCGAAGGAACGTCTCGCCCGAAGCAGAAGATCACGATGCTTTCGGTGACGCTTGAACCACGGAGCAACTACCCACCAACGCCCCCTCAGTTTTGAGTACTGTCTGAGTACCGTCACCGTCTATGCCCAACCGCGATGCCAACCCACCTGACACGGATACGACACGCACCCCCAGCTTGGGCAGCCCTGTCGGGGAAAAGCCCCACCGGCCCGAAGAAAGTGACGACGACATTGCGGCGGCCATTGACGAACTCATCCACCCGACCGGCGCCTTTGCGCCGCCCTCCATCGAAGACCAGCTTGCTACTGAACGCCGGACGGAAGCCGAACTCAAGGGCATGTTCGGCTCCATCGTGTGGGAATTCCTGGAACCCGTCGGACTGTCGCTCTACACCTTGGCGGACTATGTCGCCCGCGCCGGCAATGGCTCGGACCAGAGCCGGGTCGTCAAGGGGACGGTAGACGCCTGTATTGGAGCGCTGCGCCCGCTCATCAAGGCTTCGGAGACAATTCAGTACCACGACATTCTCGATGTGCTGAAGGGCATTGAGCGCCCCCTGCTCGATGTGCGGATGGGCAAACGGACCCTCACCGAGCGCGACACCAAAAACCTCACCCGTGATTTCAATGAACTCCGCCGTCTCATCCGGCAGAGTCTGGCGGATGAACCAGCACCACCAAGCCAAGGCACGACAGACCCCATAGCCGCCACACCTCACATTTCGGATGTTGCGGCGTACTTCAAAACCATTGATCCAGTCAATCTTCAGCGGCTGCACGCGGCAGGAATTACCCGCCTGGGGGACATTGGCACGGCTTCGGCCTACGAACTCGCCACGGCTGCCGGCATCCCTGTTCCCGTGGCCGAGCAGGTCAAAGCTTGTGCCTTTCGGGCGATTCTCGAAGCCGGCACGGGGGCGGGTGGCAGCGCACCTCCAACCAGTCCTCCGAACCCACCACCAGGCAGTCCTTCAACCCCAGCGACGCTTCCCCCACCGGTTTCCGAAACGGCAGAGGCCAGAACCCTTGACACCGCGCCGCCACCGCTCGACATCAGCGGCGAGTTTGCGGCTTTCGCCGGCGATCAACCCATCACGGAACTGCGCCGTCTGGCGCACCTGCGGGAACTCATCCAACAGGAAGGCAACCGGTACAGTCAGGCCGGGGCCCGGCTGAGTATCGAACTGCACCGCGCCCACCGCGCCCTGTTGCAGTTGCGCGCCGAACACAATCGCCTCCGGGGTGAACTGGAGTTTCACCGCGAAGAACTCCGGTCCCTGTTTGACGGGCCAGCGGCCACCTCGGAGCCGGAAGACACCCACAAACACCTTCTGGCTGCCACCCAGCAAACCCTTGATGCGCTCACGGCAGCAGCCAAAAAGGCATCGCTTTTCACCCAACAACTGAACGAAGCCCTGACGGAAGCCCGCGAACTCATCGGCGAAGTCAACGAACTGCGCCGCAGGCGGCGGCTGCGACGTGGCGACTCACGGGAGCCGTAATCGCGCCGGTCAGGCCTGGCCGCCAGCCAGTGAAAGGAGATGGCGCTGCCGGACGGCTTCATACAGTACAACGCCAGCGGCCACTGATACGTTGAGCGAGGTGATATTGCCCAAGAGCGGCAACGACACCACCAGGTCACACCGCTCGCGCACCAGCCGCCGGATACCCTTTCCTTCGCTTCCCAGAACCACCGCCGTTGGCAGAGTAAAATCCCAGCCGACGTATGGACGCTCCCCATCCCGTTCGACCCCGACAATCCAGATGTCCCGTTGCCGCAGGCTGTCGAGAGTCGTCGCCAGATTGACGACCCGCACGACCGGCAGGTATTCCGTCGCGCCGGCGGAGGCTTTGACAACCGTATCGGTCAACCCGACGGCATGGTGTTCCGGGATGATGACGGCGTGCGCGCCGGCACACTCCGCCGTACGGATGACAGCCCCCAGGTTGTGCGGGTCTTCGACCTGATCGAGCACCACCAGCAGGGGACTGCCTGTGATGCCGGACAGCACTTCTTCCAGATCGGCATAGCCGACCGCCGACACCAACGCCACAACGCCCTGATGATTGGCCCGGCGGGTGATGGCATCGAGCCGGCTGCGTTCGACTTCGGACAAGGGGATACGCGCCTGCCCGGCCAGCGCGCGCAGTTCCTGCCACCGGTGTGGCTTTGTGCCGTGCGCCAGCCACACTTCCTTCACCCGCCGCTTGCCGCTGCGCAGGGCTTCCAGAACCGGTGCGATACCGTAAATCACAGCCATATTGTCTTTCTCGGCAGTTCCGCGCCCCGCTTTACGTTACCAGATGATTGTTCCATCAGAGCTTCTTCAATTACCTTCGCCTCGCGGCCGGCTTTGCGTTAGGCTCTCGCAGAAGCGCCCATCCAACCTGTCACGGTCAACACAGAAATAGACATTCCAAGACAGATATTCAACTGCCCCTGAAGGAATCATCTCCATGCGCCCCGGTTTCAGCCCACTGTCCCTGGCTGTCCTGCTCATCATCCTGGCGGCCTGCTCCACGCCCAAATCCACCTCACTGGCGGCTCCCACACCTTCGCCATCAGCCTCCAACCCGACTTCCACACCTGATCCCTGGGCGGACATCCGACCGACTGGTGGAACCATTACCGGACTCAAGCTGGTCAAAAAGCTGAACGTTCCGGCCGGGCCCAAGTCGCTGCGCGTCCTCCCGGACGGCAAACGGGTCATGACGTGCAACCTCTACGGCCATCAGGTGACGTTCATTGACGCCCAAACCTATGAAATTCTGCGCAAAGTCCCCGTCGGTGGTGAGCCGGTCGAATGCACCTTCACCAAGGGCGGCAAATATGCCTGGGTGTCACTTTACGGCAGCGAGCGGGTTGGGGCCACGAGCGTCGTGGTGGTTATTGATACCGAAACCTACCAGATTGTCGCCCGGATTCCTGCCGGGCGCGTACCGAAGGTTGTTGCCGAAAGCCCCGATGGCAAGTGGGTTTATGCCGCCAACTGGCTCTCCGAGTCCATTACGGTCATGGACGCCGAAAAATTGACCAAGGTCAAGGATGTTCCCGTTGGAAGGGTTCCGCGTGGCATCTGCTTTGCACCCGACGGCAAGCTGGCTTACGTCTGCATCATGGGTGGGCACAGCCTGGCGGTCATTGATGTCGAACAGGGCCATCAGAAGGTCCGTGACATTGAAACCGGTTACAACCCGCGCCACGTCTGCGTTTCACGCGATGGCAGGCTGCTCTATGTCGCCCTCAACGCTTCCGGGACACTCATCAAAATTGACCGTGCGACGGAAACCATTATCGGGCGTGCCAAAACCGGAACGCAGGCACGTTCGACCTCACTTTCCATTGATGATCGCTATGCCTTTGTGTGCAACTACGAAGACAACAACCTCGGCGTCGTTGATCTCGAACAGATGAAACAGCTCTTTACGGTCAAAACCGACGTGCACCCGATTGGCGTGACGACCATGCCCGATGGCAAATATGTGTGGGTGTCGAACTACCGCCCCAGCACGGTCTATGTGTTTGAGATTGAATATGCCGCCGCTGGGAGCACGGGCGTCCCAAATTCCTGAGAGTGCGGGCGTCTCGCCCGCATCTTTTGCTGGAGAACCGGGCATCCGCCCGCATGTCCGCCGGATGTTATTCAACCGTCGCTGACGCGACGGAACGACTTGGTGACACCTTACCCGGCATTGAAATGCCGGGCTAAATTCAGGCGTCGCTACGCGACGTAGGACGATGTGGGATGCCCGCGCCTCAAACCTGTCGCGTAGCGACGCCTGAATTTAGCGTGGGTTTCAATCCACGGATCGCGGCATCCCCGCAATCGTCCCCCGTCGCGTAGCGACGGTTGAATTGAGGCGTGGGTTTCAACCCACGAATCCCGGGCATCCCCGTATCGGCCGCGTCACGTACGGGCAACCGCCACACCCGCCGGATTGGAATCCCCATCGTCGCGTAGCGACGGTTGAATTTAGCCGTGGGTTTCAACCCACGAATCCCGGGCATCCCCGTATCGGCCGCGTCACGTACGGGCAACCGCCACACCCGCCGGATTGGAATCCCCATCGTCGCGTAGCGACGGCTGAATTTAGCCGTGGGTTTCAACCCACGGATCGCGGCCCCCCCCACACCCCCGTCGCGTCAGCGACGGTTGAATTGAGAGATGTGGGTTTCAGCCTACAATGGGTTTCATCCCACGGAAGAAGAGGATCGCCGGCGTGACCACGGCAGGATAATTTTCTCCAGGATCGTGTGACTCTATGAAAACAGTGAACGAAGACTCCCTTCAGGAAATAACCCACCGACTGGTTGAAGTGTTTCACCCGGAGCAGGTCATTCTCTTTGGGTCGTATGCCTGGGGGACGCCAACGGCAGACAGTGACGTGGATGTGATGGTGATTGTCCCGGAGAGTGACTTGTCCGACTACCAACGCGCCGTGCTGGGACACCGCTCCCTGAGCGGGCTTGGCATTCCCAAAGACGTTATCGTGAGGACCCGGGCTGAGTTCGATGCCCTGCGGGAAGTTCGGGCCTCGCTCGAATACAAAATCGCTCGTCAAGGAAGGGTGCTGTATGACCAACGCCAAAGCGCAACTCGTGCGGAGTTGGCTCATCAAAGCACAACATGACCTGGCTTCAGCACGTGTCCTGGCAGCAAGTGAACCGCCATTGCTCGACACAGCGATTTATCACTGTCAGCAAGCAGCGGAGAAAGCCGTCAAAGGCTATCTGGTTTTCTGCGATCAGGAATTTGAGCGTACTCACGACATCGAGTTGCTGGTGCAAACGGCTGCACGGTATGCGCAGGGCTTTTTGAATTGGATTGACGTCGGAATAAAGTTGACGCCCTACGCCCGCATCTACCGTTACCCCGGATATGCGGGAGAACCAGACAGCGAGCAAGTCGCATGGGCGCTGTCTGCGGCAGAAGGATTGTACAGGTTTGTGGTTTCCTTGTTGCCACCAGAAATAGGGACTGAATGACAGCGCTGTTCATTGCCGCTGGGAGCGTGAGCGTCCCGCCCGCATCTTTGCTGGAGAACCGGGCATCCGCCCGCATGTCCGCCGGATGTTATTCAACCGTCGCTGACGCGACGGAACGACTTGGTGACACCTTACCCGGCATTGAAATGCCGGGCTAAATTCAGGCGTCGCTACGCGACGTAGGACGATGTGGGATGCCCGCGCCTCAAACCTGTCGCGTAGCGACGGTTGAATTTAGCGTGGGTTTCAATCCACGGATCGCGGCATCCCCGCAATCGTCCCCCGTCGCGTAGCGACGGTTGAATTGAGGCGTGGGTTTCAACCCACGAATCCCGGGCATCCCCGTATCGGCCGCGTCACGTACGGGCAACCGCCACACCCGCCGGATTGGAATCCCCATCGTCGCGTAGCGACGGCTGAATTTAGCCGTGGGTTTCAACCCACGGATCGCGGCCCCCCCACACCCCCGTCGCGTCAGCGACGGTTGAGTTGAGGGGGTTTCAACCCACGAATCCCGGGCATCCCCGTATCGGCCGCGTCACGTACGGGCAACCGCCACACCCGCCGGATTGGAATCCCCATCGTCGCGTAGCGACGGCTGAATTTAGCCGTGGGTTTCAACCCACGGATCGCGGCCCCCCCCACACCCCCGTCGCGTCAGCGACGGTTGAGTTGAGGGGGTTTCAACCCACGAATCCCGGGCATCCCCGTATCGGCCGCGTCACGTACGGGCAACCGCCACACCCGCCGGATTGCAATCCCCATCGTCGCGTAGCGACGGCTGAATTTAGCCGTGGGTTTCAACCTACGGATCGCGGCCCCCCCACACCCCCGTCGCGTCAGCGACGGTTGAGTTGAGGGGGTTTCAACCCACGAATCCCGGGCATCCCCGTATCGGCCGCGTCACGTACGGGCAACCGCCACACCCGCCGGATTGGAATCCCCATCGTCGCGTAGCGACGGCTGAATTTAGCCGTGGGTTTCAACCCACGGATCGCGGCCCCCCCCCACACCCCCGTCGCGTCAGCGACGGTTGAGTTGAGGGGGTTTCAACCCACGGACCGTGGTGATGCCCCCATTCCCATGTGGGTCAATGCGGGCTGGACGCCCGCGCTCCCGGCAGCTTAGACCCACACCGAGGGCGGCAGCCCCAGCTCCGCCGCCAGCTCACAGGCAATGGCACCCAGGTCAAAATAAAGCCACCCCTGCCCGCCACCCGACAGGCGCAGACTCCCCGGACGCTCCATGCTCGGCAACCAGAGCGGCTGCGTCACCGGCTGTGGCACCGGCTGTACCACCTCCGGCCGGCGCACCCGCCGCCGTGGCAGACGCCGCCGGCGCCGCTGCCGCAGACTCCCCAACTCGCTGCCCGCCGAACTTCCTACGCCAAACCGCTGGAGACCCGGCACGTCAAAGGTTTCCTCATCCTCAATCCAGTCACTCCACTCCAGCTCCTCGATGATTTCTTCCTCTGCCGGGAGGGCTTCGGCAATGTATCCGGCTGCCAAAAGCTGCTCCACATTGGCAAAGGCAACCGGAATGCCCCGTGCCGCCAGTCGCGCCAGGTAGGTGTCCCGCAGCAGGGCAGGCAGATAGTGCAGCAGCACCAGCGCCGCCAGGTCTCCGCCGTCCCGCTCGAACAGTTCGGACACCACATCCCGCACCGAATCGGGAAGCTGCCGAATCTGCTCCGGTTTGAGTGGCAGACCATCGCCAGCAGTAAACACAGCGTCAGACACAGCCGGCGCAAACCACGCCTCCAACGCCTCCCGTGGCAGCGCGGCACCGTTGGTCTGGAAACCCGACACCTCCAGCGTACGCCGAAAACGGGTCTCCGATATCCGGTACTCCGGCTGGGGCGGCAACTCCGGCGCAACCGTGCCCCGTGGGGTCTTTTTCTCCGGCGCGGCCATCAGCCGAATGAAACCAAACTGCGGCGAATGGACGCCGAATTCCACCAGATAGGTCCGGTCGGGAAACACGCTGAACCACTCGCTCCCCCGGTACAGCACCGGGTAGTAGGTTTCTTTCTCCGTCTCGCGTTCTGTAACCCGTAACACGGGGCGGAAGGTCGCCGCTTCTTCCGGTGAAAACAACTGCTCAACGGCAAGCACCGTCTCCGGCCGGGCTTCCCAATAGACGAACATACGGAAAGGGTCCTGTATCAGTGCCGCAATGGCATCGGTTTCGTACTCGTCGGGAAGCGGGGCGAGCTGGGGCGGTGCATCCACGTCCGGCGCTTCGGGCAGGGCGGAAAGAAAGGTAGGTGTTTCCCGAACTTCCGGCGCGGCAGCCAGAACGTCGGCAACAGTCGCCGTGGCGGTCAAAAACTGTTCGGAGGCCCCACCCTGCCCGGCCAGCAGCAGGTCTTCGGGACTCACTGCGGAGCTGGCGGCTGGCGCCGCCGTCGGCACATCACTAACGGGCACTTCAGCGGTGGCTTCAATATCGGCCTCACCGATGACCAACTCAGACGGGGCGGCTTCGGCTACCGGCACGTCTCCGGCGGCTGGCGGCGCATCGGCCGCAGCCGGAGTTGGGTCAGACACACTGGAGGGTTGTGATGGGGTGGGTTCATCGGGTTCGTTTACCGTAGCCATGGGATGACTCCTTGGATATTGACGACAACAGCTTTCAAAAGCCGCCAACTCTAGCGCGATTTCTGAAAACATGCATCATTTCCCTGTTCTGCCTTATCCCCATCCAATCCCAAGGCACGTTGTCACCTCAAATGTTCCCTTTTGCCTTCACCCTGCCAGGCCGGGCCGGTTTGTGCCTGGTGCTGCTGCTACACCTGATGGCTGGTTTGGACGTTCACACATCGGCCCATCTCCAGCGGATGCCGGACTCAGCGGATACCACCACCCTGCCCGGTCTGACGGCACCGGTGACGGTGGTACGGGATGCGCGCGGCATCCCCTACATCACGGCGTCCAACGAACTCGACCTCGTTTTTGCTCAAGGCTTCATGACCGCCAGCGACCGGCTGTGGCAGATGGACCTGCTCCGGCGCACCGGGGCCGGTGAACTGGCAGAAATCTTCGGAGCGCAAGCCCTTGATGAAGACCGGCTGCACCGCACTTACGGTTTTCGGCAGGTATGCGAAGCCACCTTCGCCCAGATGGATGCCACAGAACGGCAATACCTCGAAGCCTACGCGGCCGGCGTCAACGCCTACCTGGCGCAGTGCGACGAACAGCGGCTCCCCCGCGAATGCCGGCTGCTGCGCTACCGCCCGCGTCCATGGCAACCGACCGATACACTTCTGATTGGCAAGGTGTTTGCCGAGTCACTCTCGACGACGTGGCCCGTCGATCTGGCCGCGGCGGCCATGGCGCAGTCCAATCCCAAAGCGTACGCGCAACTGATGCAGGTATCGTCACGCATCCCGGAGGTTATCGTCGTCGGGAGCGATCAGCCGTCACCGGCATCACCCTCGGGAAATCCTTCAAAAAAACCTGCCGGCAAAGTGTCATCTGTTCCCCTGTCACCGGATTTGCTGGCCGGGGCCGACCGCTGGTTGAGGGCGCAGTACCGGGCGCTGGCGCGCGTCGGACTGTATGCTGAGGAGCTGGCTGCCAGCAACAACTGGGTGGTCTCCGGCAGACGGACCACCACCGGCAAACCCATTCTGGCGAATGACCCGCACCTTGAACCGTCCGCGCCCGGCATCTGGTACATGATCAACCTGGCCGTGCCGGAATATCGTGTGGCCGGTGTGACAGCGCCAGGCATTCCAGGCGTCCTGATCGGACACAATGAGCACATTGCCTGGGGTTGTACCAATCTCGACCCCGATGTGCAGGACCTTTTCCGTGAGACCTTTCACCAGACCCGTCCGCGCCTCTACCAGACACCACAGGGCTGGCGGGAAGCCGAAGTCCGGGTGGAAACCATCCCGGTGCGGCGCCTGCCGGGTGCGCCCGATGTGGAGACGGTCTCCCACGAAGTGCTGGTGACCCGCCACGGCCCGGTTCTGCTCGAAGACAAGGGCCAACGGTTGGCGCTGCGCTGGACGGCGCTCGATGTCACGCCCAATGAAACCCGCTGCTACCGGCGGCTGGTACGCGCCAGAAACTGGACGGAGTTTTGCCGGGCGATTGCCGATTACGGCGGCGCCACGCAGAACTTCATCTATGCCGATGTGGAAGGCAACATTGGCTACTATGGCGCCGGTCGCATTCCACGCCGCAAAAGCGGCACCGGACGCTTTCCCGTTCCGGGCCATACGGACGCACACGAGTGGACGGGACTCATCCCGTTTGATGAACTGCCCCACGTGTTCAATCCCCCGGCAGGTCTCATCGTCACGGCCAACAACCGGGTGGTCGGCCACAGCTACCCCTACTTTCTGACCACACACTGGTCTCCGCCGTACCGCGCGCGGCGGATTTATGACCTTCTGACTGCACAGCCCAAAGTTTCGGTCGCCGACTGCCTGCGCATTCAGGACGACATCGTTGCCTTGGGCGCACTTGATTTCGTCAAACTCGTTCTGGAGATTGCCGCCAAGGACCCGGAAGCAGAACAGGATGCCGAATGGCAGACCACACTCCGGCTCTTTCGGGAGTGGGACGGAGCCATGACCCCGGAATCACGGGCAGCCGCACTGGCGATAGAGCTGGCCAACGCCCTCCGCCGGCAACTGCTGACAGCCCAATTTGGTACGCCGCCGACCAATCTGACGCTCCGCTCTCGACAGGCCACACGTGCGGACTGGCGGCGTGCCATCTTCGGCGGGCCGGAACTGACCCACATCCTGGCAACGCAACCGGCTGACTGGCTGCCCAAAGAAACCGCCACCTACGGCCAACTGCTGCGCCGCAGCCACCAGATGGCGCGGCAACAACTGGCAACCGAACTCGGCGCTGACCCGGCAAACTGGACCTGGGGACGGTGGAAACCGATGACCTTTCCGCACCCTCTGGCCGCTGCGCCGCTCATTGGACGCCCGTTTCAGCTTCCACCTTTGCCGCAGCGCGGCGGTGGGTATTTCATCGTGGCGACTCCCAACGTCGGCGAAGCCGTTTCCATGCGGTTTGTCGCCGATGTGAGCCAGTGGGATGCCTCCCGGATGGGGCTGCCACTCGGCCAGTCCGGCGATCCGGGCAGTCCGCACTGGGCTGATCAGCTTGAAAGCTGGAAGAGTTGCACCCCTGCCGTGTTTCCCTTCAGCCCAACGGCCATCGGGAAAGCCGCCCGGCAAAAGTTCACCCTGCAGCCGCCGGCAAGTGCAGTGCACCGCCCTTAGTTTGGGATGCTTAGTTTGGAGTGATAGTGATGGCCGCCAGAAGGCGCTGCTCAACTTCGGGCACCGCCTGGGCTGCGTTGTAGTACACCCGGACGAGCGCATCCCCGGCAGACACCGGCGCACCAAGTTCGACTTCCATGCGGAAGCCGACGGCCGGATCAATGACGGCATCGAGGGTAAGTCGTCCGGCGCCGAGCAGAACGGCCGCCTGGCCAATGGCTTCGGTATCCATGGCGGTCACGATGCCCGACTGTGACGCACGCACAACGGTTTCGTAGGCAGCCTGTGGCAACCGCTGGTCATCTTCCGCCACCTGTGGGTCGCCCCCCTGCGCCCTGATGATGGCTTGCCACTTCTCCAGTGCCTTTCCTGACGTCACCATGGCGCGGGCGAGCGTCTGGCCTTCGGTAACGGAGGCGGCCACCTGCCCAAGCCGGAGCATGTGGGCTGCCAGCTCGAAGGTGAGATCGGCAAAGCGTCCGGTGAGCTGCTCGCCGCGCAGCAGTTGCTGGGCCTCGCAGACTTCCAGGGCATTGCCCACGGCCCAACCCAACGGTTGGTTCATGTCGGTAAGCAGCGCCTGGATGCGCTTGCCCATGGATTCTCCGGTGGCCGTCAGGGCATCGGCCAACGCCTGGGCTTCG
The DNA here is from genome assembly GCF_000226295.1 of Chloracidobacterium thermophilum B. Lineage (GTDB taxonomy): Bacteria > Acidobacteriota > Blastocatellia > Chloracidobacteriales > Chloracidobacteriaceae > Chloracidobacterium > Chloracidobacterium thermophilum. The sequence continues at coordinate 1,276,625 of NC_016024.1, read as the reverse complement.
GCCGGGGTTTTCATGAAAGCCCCGCTGCCGAACTTGACATCCAGCACAAGCGCGTCAATTCCCTCGGCGAGCTTTTTCGACATGATGCTGGCCGTGATAAGTGGAATAGACTCGACGGTTCCGGTGACATCGCGCAGGGCATAGAGCTTTTTGTCGGCTGGAGCAATTTCGCGGGTTTGTCCGATGAGCGCTACGCCGAGCTGCTCCACCAGCCGGCGGAAGGTGTCAAGCGGCAGATCGGTACGGAAACCGGGAATGGCTTCGAGTTTGTCAAGGGTGCCGCCGGTGTGCCCCAGCCCGCGCCCGGAAATCATCGGCACGGCGACTCCGGCTGCCGCCACGATGGGGGCCAGTGCCAGCGAAGTTTTGTCACCAACGCCACCGGTACTGTGCTTGTCCACCTTGGCTTGTGGGAGATGTGAGAAATCCACGACCTCGCCCGAATAGAGCATGGCTTCGGTGAGGGCACGGGTTTCAGCGATGGTCATCCCACGTAAAAAGGCAGCCATGAGAAAGGCTGCCATCTGATAGTCGGGAATGTTGCCCTGGGTGTAGCCGGCAACCAAGGCGGCAATGTCGTCGGCAGATAACTCGCCGCCATCGCGTTTGTGGCGGATCCGTTCAACGGTTGTCGGCATGCCGGGCGCTAGAGCAGGCGGAATTCCATCGAAAACTTCACGGTTGCCGACACCGGACGGCCATCGGCCATCGCCGGCTGAAAGCGACACTGCCGGGCAGCTTCAATGGCTTTTTCATCGAGACCGTAACCAAGCGACTTGATAACCCGAATGTTGCTGAGTGAGCCATCGGGGCCGACCGTTGCTGACAGCACGACCGTTCCCTGGATTTTGTTGGCCCGCGCTTCCTCGGTGTATTTTGGCTTGACGGAATAAATAAGTTTCGGACGCTGGGTAATCACGCCTGTCCCCTCGCCCTCGCCGAGGCCGCGCCCGGACGGGCCGCCCGCAACGCCACCGCCGACACCACCACCGCTTCCGGGCCCGCCACCAGGACCGGTCCCGCTGCCGACGCTCCGCCCGTCGCCGCCGTTACCGATACCAGCGTTCTGTTTGCCTGTACCATCGGAAGGCTTGGTCGTATTGCTGCTGTTGGGATCGCCAATCGGAACCTTCAGTTCCGGCGGCGGGACAGATTTCGGATCAGCAATGATTTTTGGAGCCACCGGCAGGGAGGGTTCTTCGATGCGCGGCTTGGTTGTCGGGTCAACAATCTGTTGATCAGGCTGAAGGGTTGGTTCGGGCAACCGTCCCTTCATGGCCGGTTCCGGGTCGGTTTTGCCGCCGCCGCCGCCACCTTTGCCCGGCGTTTTGAGACCAAAGCCGGCGCCGCCGCCGCTGGGACGGTCATCCGGCGGAGGCGGTGGCGGCAGGGGCGGCAACTCCACCATCGAAATGAGCTGCATTTCTTCTTTTTCTTCTTCCGGTTGCTGTTCGACGACCAGCGGTGGCGACCAGATCAGCAGCGCCCCAATCAGCCCGGACATGACGAAGAAAGCAAACAGGAAGCACAACCCAAACAACAGGGCGCGCTGCCGCTCCATACGGGTCAGGGTAAACTGGGCGCGCGCGTAGCCAGCGGGATTCGTCCTTACCTGCCGCCCCAGATCGGAAACTTCGCGCATGATTCGCACCCATATCGGCGGCGTGTCAATCTGGGTGAGGTTGGGGGCATCGGGAACCGGGGTGGAGGGTGTACGACTCAGAAAAGCACGCGGCTGACGCACAAACTCACCCAGCTTGGAGAACAGACTCCGCGAAGTCGGCTCGAAATACAGCCCTGACGAAAACATCCCCTGCTCGTCCGGGGCAGGCTGGTGCCAGAAAAACTGCCCCGGGTGGCGGATGAAGTCCCGCACGGTATCCTTCAGGTTGCTCCACAGGCGAGCCAACAGCGGTTCACTGTGCAGTCCGGCAAACGTGGGAACCCACGCCGACTGTGATGTGTTTGGGGATACGCCCGGTTCAACCGTTCCGGTGGCAGTCGTTGTTTCAGAGACACGATTGAAGTCGTTCACGGTCATCACCCTCCCGACATGTCAAAGGCCATACCGGCCAAGCTGAGTTTCAAATCCAGTGCTTGCTGGCGACGGCTCGCCGGACTTATCCCACAGATAATCATCCCGCATGACTCTGCTCCCGTCATCTTTGCCGATGCCGCGTCGAGAGATTCCGTTTGATGGGGATGGCGAAAAGATCACTTCTTGTCCTACGAAGCATTACCAGCCTTACACCTTACGTAAAAGTGGCCCATGGGTAAAGACGGATTGGGAGGCAAACCGTTGACGGCACTCTCTGCGTTTTCCACGGCCAAGCCCCCACACCGATGTCACGGTAGACGTTCGTTGGGGTTGATAGACGCCTGAAACGTGAAAAGGTTTCGTCCGCTGCCTGGACGGTATACTTCTGACGCTCCCTTGGACCTGGCGCTCCCCGGCGAAAAACCAGGCTGCGGAACGGGGATACCTTGGACAAATGTTTTTTGGGCAAACCACCGCGCCCTGCTTCGCCAAAAACACTATGCGGCAGCAAGGTGGTGAACAACACGCATGGCCACTGTCGAAGCCGCACCAAACGAATCCATTGATAGCGCACGACGGCGCTTCAAGCAGATGGTGCAGCGCGAGGGCATCATTGCTGATGTTAGGCGGCATCGGCGAACTGCCGTACCGGATTCTGGTCAGCGTAGGCAGCGTGTTCATTGCCATGCTGAGCCTCAGCGGCGTGGTCATCTGGTGGGTGAAGCGGAAGTCGCGCTGGCGTCAGAACCGGCTTCAGAAGCAGAACACCACCCGGAAACAATCGAAGCTTGGGGCGGTGGAAACTGCCGCAGCCCCCCCCTGCCAACCTCGCCTTGCATGTGTCCACGTGTCCTGACCCGAAAAGAACCGGCATGTGAATCACTGTTGAAGTTACAGGGATCACCCCGCTCGTGGCAGCCCCCACCACCACAGCCGGGCCAGACATTGCGTGCTCTACTTATTTAATGCCTAAAGGCTCAAAATTCCGGCTGACATTTTTTTTCAACCTTGCTACATTGGCTGCCACCTGCTCAAGAGCAGGGTTTTATCACAATATCTTTGAAGGGAGTGAAAGCATGAAGAAGGCACTGGCTGCTACATCATTGTCCTTACTGTTCTTCGTTAGCCTTATACAGGTCGCTCCTGCCGAAGGCTACTCCTGCACAGCCACTGACTCTGGCTGCCTGGCGAACATATCATTTCCGGGTGGCGGTTTCGCCGTCAGTTCTCGGGGAGATAAATCACATCTCAGGGAAGGCCGCTATCAGATTGTCGAGAATGACAAGGAGGTTGCAACAATCGCCATCTATGAAACCCATCAGGAAATTGTCATTACAGTTGACCGTACAACGGCTCCACAGCACCGATTTCGTTATCTCCGATACCCAGGGTTGCTGGTTGGTGAAACAGGTAATGACTTTGTTTTTGCTTATGTCTGTTCAGAAACATTAAGAAACTTTAAGATGTCGGATGGGAAACTGCCCAAAATGCCTTTGCCCGGTCTCACGCTTGGCAACCCGGAAGCAGCCAAAGCTTACTTCTCAGATGACATGCCGTGGCTTCGCATGATTGCCGAGATTGATCCCCGTTCGCTCTATGCTGAGTGTTTCTATGTGCTTGCCACAAAAGATATACCCAACCCGGAGCATTCAATTCCTGAAGCAATAATCAAAGTACAAGAGAAAGCCAATTTGGGCGACTATCAGGATTGCCTGAAGGCCTGCCGGAATCTACGTGAAAGCTGCGTAAGAAACGTGCCCCCTGGGGAAATCATCAATTGTTACCTAATCGAGGGCGCAGGTATCAATAATTGTTCCAAAGTAGCCCAACCAATCGCTCCTCCAAGTAATTAAAACCTCATGGGATTTCCTTTGACGAACGACGCGGGCAGCTGCGTCAGTCAGCTTCCTGGCGGGCAACACAGCGGCAACACCACCGACGTGGAAGGCTGGCGGTGACCAGCCGGCTGGGTGGGGCATCGCTGGTTTCAAGGATTTCCTGCTCGCAGCAGCCTCCACCACAGCCTGGCCAAGCATTGCGCGCTCCACTTATCTGATGCCCAAAGAACAGAAATTCCGGTTGGCATTTTTTTCGATCTTACTACATTGGCTGTCGCCTACACAAAAGTAGAGCCTCTCCACAATATCCTCAAAGGGGGTGAAACCATGAAGAAAACGCTTGCTGCCACATCACTGTCCTTGCTGTTTTTCGTCAGCCCGATGCAGGTTGCTCTCGCAGATACTTGCAGTTGCGGGACTAACAATTGCTCGACGGTTACAACATGTCCGGGTAGCTGTTACGCTTACTGTTCTACAAGCGGAGGATGCGGCTCAGGTTGTGGAAAAGGAAGAAAAGGAGCAGCGAAAGAAGTTACATTCCAGGTAACCAACTCCAACAGTGAACAACTCTCATCTGAACTCACGCGTATCAGCGGCAGAGAAATCGTATTTACGGCATCCGAACCCGATGACCTCTTCAGCTTTGATTTCAAACGGGCTCCTGTGTGGGAGGTCTTTGAAGAGTTGTCCAAAAGAGGAACCGTGGAAATTGACGGCGTGGACTTCCGCGCACTTCAGGACTTGCGCAGTGCACTCCTGGCAGGTGAAAAGATCAGTTTGCAATTCAGTATGCCTGCTGACGAGATGGTAAGCTGGCTGTCCTTCGTAAGCGGTTTTCCGCTTCGCATAAACTCAGGTAACGCTCAAGAGCATGTGAGGATAGCTCTCAAAGAAGCTACCCTCCAGGATATAATTCAGGCTCTGTCCAAAATGGGGATTGAAGTTGCCTTCTAGGGTGCTAAATCATTTCCTGTCAGAACATTGCAAGGCCAGGTGGTGTCGGATACCTGCCTGGCCTTTTTCTCTGTCCAAACACCTCAGTGCACGGTCCTCCCCGTGCTTCCCTGTGCTGAAACTGAAAAGACACTCGCGGGTGGCAGTTCAGAGAGAGAGTAAAAGCTCAGGGTACGACCAGCCCCGTGGTGACTTGAGGGTGAACCGGAGCCGACTTCGCGCACATCACTGAGGACATTCGTCCTATGGACGACACAGCGCGGCGCGCCACCGAACCGGACTCCGCTGCCGCCTTTTTGCCCGTCGCTGACGCACCTTCCGGCAAAGGTTACGCCGTGGGCCACAGAATACCTTGACAAGCGTTTCCCGACTAAACCACCATGCCCTGCTTCGCCAAAAACACTATGAAGCAGCAAGGTGGTGAATAACACGCATGGCCATCGTCGAAGTCGCGCCGAATGAATCCATTGACAGCGCGCTGCGGCGCTTCAAGCGGATGGTGCAGCGCGAGGGCATCATTGCCGATGTCAAGCGGCATCGTTTCTTCATCCCACCAGGGGAGAAACGGCGGCTCAAGTCTGAGCTGGCCCGCAAGCGGCAACGTTCCAGCATGCGCAAGCGTCGGATGGATTGACGTTCGTCGGCCCCGGATGCCATTTGGGTGAAACCATCCGGGTTCAGCGGCGGACACACACCATATCATCATACAGCAACCAGCGGTGGTCAGGGGACATGCGGAGTTTCGTTCCGATGTTTCCTGACCATCGCTTTTTTGGAGTATCACCATGGCCGGTCAGCATCATTGGCTTGTTTGCCGAATCGTCGCCAGGGGAATGGTCACCGGATTGTTGTTGCTGAGTGCACTGCCGGCCCTTGCCCAAACCACCCGGCACGCGGCAAGGCCGGTTAAAACTCCACCGCCCTCGCGCCCAACGCCAAAGGCGTCTCCCGCAAGCGCCCGAAAAGATGCACGCCAGGCGCAGCCAGGGCCGCCTCACCGGCTACGCCGTTCCAAGTACAGCGCAGCCACTAACCCAAAGGCTGACTACCGTATGACTTCCGGCCGGGAACCAGCCCGCAAAGCATCAGCCAGACACCAGCCGTCCGGCAGAAACGTGGTGGCGAAAACGGCCAGGGCCGCTCCGGTGCCCCGTGGCCGGCGGGCATCGGTTTCCGTGGCGCGCACAGTCTCCCGCAACACCAGAGCACGCCGGGATTACACCACCCGTGCCACCGCCATCCGCCGGACGCCCACCCGGGCCGAAGCACGGACCGCAAACCGCGCCCTGCGCCGCCGGGCCGAGCAGGCGCGTCTGGCAGAACTGGCCCGCATCCGCGCCCTGGATGAACAACTCCAACAAGCAACCCGGTACAACATCAAACGGGATGACCTGCGCGGGGAAGACCTGGCCATTCGCCAGTTGGCGCTCGACGCACTCGGCGACCGGGCCGGGACAGTCGTTGTCATGGAACCGTGGACGGGCCGGGTGCTCAGCATCGTCAACCAGCAGTGGGCCGTGCGGACCCCCTTCAAACCGTGCTCCACCATCAAGGTGCTGACCGGATACGCAGCCCTTCAGGAAAAGCTCACCACCGCCGATGAAATCATCCTAGCTGGCAGCCGGAGCTGGACGCTGCGGACGGCGATGGCGCAATCCAACAACGAATACTTTCAGGTACTGGCGCACCGGCTTGGCTTTGAGCGCTTCCTGTTTTATGCCGGGCAGGCCGGTTTTGGACGGAAAACCGGCATCAACCTGCCCGGCGAAACCAGCGGCGTCATTCCGCGTCACCCGCCAGCCGATTTGGGACGCATGGGCAGCCACGGAGACGGCTTTGGTGTCACCGCCGTGCAGCTTGCCGCCTTCATCAGTGCCATCGCCAACGGCGGCACCCTGTACCGTCCCCAGGTTTTACGTAGCCCACAGGAAGTGGCCCGCTTCAAACCCCTTCCCGTTCGGACGCTGCCCCTGACCGAAGACATCCGCCGCGATCTGCTGGCCGGACTGGTCAGTGCCGTCGAGCGCGGTACGGCGCGGCGGTCCGGCGCGGCGGCGCTGGGCGTCGCCGGAAAGACCGGAAGCTGCAACTGTGACTTCAGCCCGCGCACCCGCGTCGGCTTGTTCGTGTCATTTGTGGATGCGCCCGGCAAGCCGGGGCTGCTCGTGACCGTCATCACGAAGGGTTCAATGGCCCGTGGCTCCAGCGCTTCGGTGATTGCCGGCTCCATTTACCGTGGGGCGGAGGTTGCCAGCCGCACGGCTTTCCGGCGGCGGGTTGCACCTTCAACCGAAGAACCGGCTGAAACACCTGATGTGTCTGAAGAAGAAACCAACGACTGACGGCCCTTAGCGCGCCGCCCGGGCAATTCTGGGCAGCGCCCGCAGCACCGTGTCGCCCACGATTTTCAGGCTGCGCGGACTCAGCTTGTCCACGGTATCCCGCGCCGTGTGCCAGTAGGCGTTTTCAGGGCCGCCGGGCCCAAAGTTGACCTCATCCGTACCGTAGGTGAAGTCAATCAGGTCCACGGCCGGAATCCCGGCCTTGAGAAACGGGATATGGTCATCGGCAATGGCATGGGTCGTTTTGGGAAAATAGATGCCGTAGCCGAGTTCGTGCGCGGTGTCGTGAAGAATGTTCGCCAGCCACGCCGAAGATTGATACTCCCTGGGGATGGACAGATCGGCATCGCCCACCATGTCCAGCAGGATCATGGCCTTGATCCGCTTTGTCTGGCCCGTGGACTGAAGGCGCTCCACAAAGTGCCGGGAGCCGTAGGTGTTGTCATCGTCCTGCCACTCGACAACGGCCTCTTCGCCGTCGAAGAAAACAAACTGTAGCGTGTGGGGAAAGCCGCGTTCTTCCGGCGACATGGCCGCCAGCACCCGCGCCAGTTCGAGGACGACGGCCGTGCTTGAGCCGGCGTCATTCGCTCCGACGAACACCTGGTCTTCCATGTACTTGGTGTCGTAGTGGCTGGCGATGATGATGACCTCCGGGCTTTTGCCAGGCAGCTCCGCGATGACGTTCTCCATGCGCAGGATGGGAAACTTCTTCGAGGGGGTTTTGGCGACAAAGGGCTGCGTGGTCACGGTCAGGCCGTAGCTTTTCAGTTCTTCGACGAGCCAGGCGCGCAACCGTCCCAGCGCCGCCGAACCGGCCGGGCGTGGGCCATAGGAGACCTGCTTTTCAATGTGTTTGAAAGCGCGTTCGGCATCGAAGGGCGTCGGGTTCTCACGCGCAGCAACCTGCTCGGCCGGCCGGTTTGGTGCGGCTGCCGGCACAATGGTGGTGCTCGATGGTGCCTTGCAGGCCGTCAGTAGTGTGATGATGGCCAGGGTGCTTCCCGGCAGCCATCCACCGGGGGGAAAACGAAAGGGCATGCGATGGTAATGCCTCCAGATAACCTGCACTCCGGTCGGATCACGATCCGGCATCTGAACTGACCGGGCCGGCGATGACCGTGGTGAGCGCCGACGGATTGAGATGAAGCTGGCTGACCCGCAGCACCTCCTCCGCCGTGACCGCATCAATCCGTTCAGGGTAACGCTGTGCGTAATCGTCCCCCAACCCGTGAATTTCGGTCTCAATCAAAAACAGCGCCCGCTGGGCATTGGTTTCAAAATTGAAGACGAAGCTGCCGGTCAGATACGCCTTGGCCGCGGCCAGTTCTTCAGGTGTCACGACCTCCTGCCGCATCCGTTCGATTTCATCCCGAATGGCCGCGATGGCTTTCGTCTGGTGCTCCGGCGAAGTGCCGATGTAGGCCACGAAGCGACCGGGATCAACCCCGGCTGTGGACGTGATGTTGGCATAGGTTGTGTAAGCCAATCCCAGGTCATCCCGCAGGATGCGCGGAATCCGCGCCGTCATGCCGGGGCTGTCCCCCAGAATGACATCCATCACCCGCAGGGCGTGGTAATCCGGGTGCGTCCGGTGAATTCCCAGGTGGCCCAGCAGGATGTGAATCTGCTCCTTGTCCGGGCGTGGCAGCACCTGCTCCTGGGGCACGGTCTGGCGCGCAACCGGTGGCACAGTCGGGAGCAGAAAATCCGGCGCCGGTTCCCAGTCGGCCAACACCTCCATCAGCCGGCGCTCCATTTCCGCCACCGGCAGATCGCCCACGATGGCAATGAGCAGGTTGTTCGGGACAAAGAACCGGGCATAAGCCGCACGCAGATCATCCACCGTCAGTTGGGAAACCGTGGTTTCATAACCGACAATCGGCCGGCCGGCCGGGTGTCCAGGATAGACCAGCGCATCGAAAGCATCGGAAGCCACGGTCCGGGCGTCGTCGGCCCGTGACCGAAGTTGCGCCAGCCGCCGCGCCTGGCACAGGGCGAAGCGGTCTTCAGGAAACCGGCTGTGGCGTAACAGATCGGCGGCGATGGTGAGCAGTCGTGGAAAGTCATCGCGCAGCGCCGTCAGACTCAACCCGCTGCGGGCATATCCGCCAAACGTGTTGAGCCGCGCTCCCGTAGCTTCAATGGCCAGCGCAATGTCCTGCGCCGTGTGTTGTGCTGTCCCTTCATCGAGCATGTCACCCAGCAGAGAAGCCAACCCGGCCTGGGACTCCGGCTCATAGCGGGAGCCATACGCCACGATGGCATACAGCGCCACGACCGGCAGCGCAGGCTGTTCCGCCAGCAGGGCGACACATCCATTGGGCAAAACGACACGGTGGACGGCTTGTTCAAAGGGCATGACAGAGGGTTGTACTCGTAGGTTATCTTTTTGAAGCGGACCTGATTTGGGTCACGTCTTGATGAACCTGAAGCTTGGGGCTATCCTGAGACCCGTGAACAGTCTCAATCAAACGCAAAAATTGCAAGCCAACCCGCTTGCGCGTCCACGGCAGGCACGGCCGGCGCTTGTTCACATGCGTGGCGACTACCTTGGGAGTTCGTTCCGCATCGAGCACGCCATCACCCGTATTGGACGCGGCTCGGATGCCGAGCTGCGCCTCGAAAATGACGATGAGGCCTCACGGCTGCACGCCCGGATTGAGCGTCTGGAAACCCCAACCGGACACTTCCAGTACTGGCTGACAGACCTGCGCAGCACCAACGGCACGCAGCTCAACGGCATTCCGCTTGTCCCCGGTGAGGCCGTCCTGCTGCATGATGGAGACAAATTCTCCATCGGTCGCCACATTCTCAAGTTCACCTTTCTCGACGACATTGATGAGGAATTCCACCGCCGCATCACGGAACTCATCACGCACGATGACCTGACGGGTCTGCTGAACCGTAAAAGTTTCATCCTGGAGATGCAGCGTGAAATGGCCCGCTCCAACCGCTACGGGCATCCCTTTGGGCTGCTGATGATGGACATTGACCACTTCAAGCGGGTCAACGACACCTACGGGCACCTCGTCGGCAGTCAGGTGCTCCGCGAAGTCGCCACGGTCATTCGGGAAACCCTGCGGGACTCTGACATCGCCGGGCGCTATGGCGGAGAAGAATACATTGCCCTGCTGCCTGAAACCGACCGGCTGCGGGCGCACGAAGCAGCCGAGCGGATTCGGCAGGCCATTGAACGAACTCCGTTTACGGCCTCGCTCAATGTTCCACACCATAAACTTCGTCTTACCATCAGTATCGGAATTGCGAGCTACCCCGGCGATGCCGCACAGATCAACGACCTGATCCAGCGGGCGGATGAAGCGATGTATGAAGCCAAGCGCCGTGGGCGAAATCTGGTTCAGACAACCGGGCAGTCTGCGGCCAACCGCGCCACACCGCCTTCCCTGCCGTTACCGCCGCCGTCAGGTGACGACAGCCCCACAGAGCACCTCACCGTGGAACAACCGCAGCCGGTCAAGCCTTAGCGCGGCATTTCCCTCCTGTCCATCTATAGTGGCGGCCTGACAAGCCAGACGGCAGGCAATGCTTACCCACCGGCGGCGTCAGACGGCTCGTGGGAGAGGATCAGGGACAGCTCGGAGGCAAGTCGGTTCGGGTCAAAAGGGTTGAGTGAAAATATCCGGTCGCCAATTTCAATGACCGGCACTTTGGCGGCGCGTCCCAAGCGCTCGATGATGTAGGATTTGGCGCTTGGATTGGTCTCCAGCAGAATGTCCTCGAAGGCAATCCCCCGCTGCTTGAGGAACTGCTTGGCGAGCATGCAGTCCGTACACCACTTGGTTGAATAGACTTTCAAAGGCTTTCCCGCAGAATCAAGGTAATGTCAGACGAGGCCATCGTAGTCAATTTCCCATCTGGATGTCCAATCCGCTTACCTGTTACCAAGCTCCACAGTATCTTGACGCGCGCAACCGGTGATGATGAAAGACATCCGGCAGCCAGTGCCAACAAACGCACGGGGTAGGGACAAAAGAGAACGGAACTGATAAAACCAGCTTCCGTTCGAGCACCAGAAGTGTTCGGAACAACCGGTGTGCTGCGCGGGGTGCACCCAGCCATCAGGTGATGTCATGACCACGCACGATGTGTATCGCCTCAATCTCTCCGCAACGCCGTTTTACAATCGGCGTCTTTTCTGGATGGGATTGTCAGCGGCTTTTGGACTTCTGCTCCTCGCCACGGTTTTCCTGACCCGGCACTACACCCAGTTGCTGGCCGATGAACAGCGCTACGTGGAGCTGCAAAAAGCCTCTCAGGCCACCCACGACCTGGAGCAGGCGCGCCTTACGAAGGTCCGGGAACAGTCCGCCAGTGCCGGGCTTCAGCCAACCCCAGAGCAGGCGCGCGCCATGCGCGAGGCGCTCTATCTTCTGGAGCGGCGGCAACTTTCCTGGTCCCGTCTGCTGCTGCAGATGGAACAGCAGCTTCCGGCGGACATCCGCATTCTGCAAATCGCCTTCCGACAGGACAGTGAGGCCAATCCGGCTCTGAGCCAGCGTTCGCCTGGAAAAGAAACCGGCAGGGGGAACACGGACTCCCCTTTGCCTGTCTCCCAGGAAGTGCCGTTCACCGTCACCGTCCGGGCCCCCAAACCCGAAGCCGTCACGGCTTTTATCCGTGCCTGTGATGAGCGGGGCATCTTTTACTTCGACCCCAATACCCAGGCCGTCCCTTCAGACCAACGGGGGGCTGATGGCCGGCAGGAAGTTGAATTCACCCTCCACGGTCGCTATCGCCCAGGTGGGACGATGCTGGCCACGGGAAGTCCCGCGCCCAAGGAGGTGAAGCGATGAACTGGCTTTGGCGACGCTGGGTTGGCTGGCGCGGCTGGCGCGGGACAGTCGTACGGCAGCGTTATCTTCAGTGGCCCGAATGGCTTGGAATGGCCGTCTGGGTCCTGTGCCTGGCCGGTGTGGTGACGGGCTACCAGATGCTGTTGGAACCGCTCAACCAGCGCTTGAGCCGTATTTCCCGTGAAACCAGCAACCTCCGCCGCCAGACGGAAAACCTGCGGATGGAGCGGCAGCGACTGGAGCAGGAAGCCGCAGCATTCAACGGTGCGATGGAAAACTGGCGGCGCTTTGAACGTGAGTTGCTACGCGATGCCCGTGTCGGGCAACTGGCTCTGATTGACGAAATCAACGCCCTGGCACGTAAACATGACGTCAAGCTGACCGACACGGTGGCCTTTCTGCTGACGGACCAGAACAAAGGCCCGGCGGCGGGTGCCTCCTCCCGTGAACCACAGAACCAGTTCATCCAGAGTTACCCGACCTTTGAGGTCAAACTTGGGATCACCGGCAACTATCGCAACATCCGGCGCTTCATCCATGCCCTCGAACAAAGCCGCCAGTTTCTTCTGCTCCAGCTTTTGAGTTTCACCCCTGGAGAACGTCCATCGCCATCCGGCGGCATGCCGTCGGGTGCCGTGATGGGTGAGAATCCTGCCAACCCAAACGAACTGACCATCGCACTCTCCCTGACCGCTTATTTCCGAAGCGAACCTGGCGCTCCCCTGGGCGGTCCGGTGTCTGCGGCACGCCAGCCCCAGCCGACGGCCGGGCCGTCCACAAGACCACAGCCATGAATCAGACTCAGAAGACCGTTCTCGTCAGCGTTCTGTTTGTCAGCTCACTGGCCGCCTTGCTCTATGTCTGGTTTGACACCGGCGGGACAGAGGCAGCCGGAGTGGCGCCCCTTCGCCCAGGACTGATTCGGGCAACCGACCTGGAACAGGGTAGGACGGACAACAAGCCGGCGGCATCTCCACCGGTCGTTGTGGAAGGTACTCTCGTGCGCATGGCCCGGACCACACTGACGCCGGTGATACCACCTGCCGTACCGGAGTCTCCCCGCAACATCTTTGACTACCTGCCGCCACCACCACCCAAACCGGTCCCACCGCCACCGCCGCCACCAATTACCCTTCAGTCGGTTTATCCTCCGAGCGTCTATGCACGCTCGACCATGACTTATGAACTCACGGTGGATGCCCAGCCTCTGCCGGAAGGCGTGCGTGTCGTCATAGACGGGGAAACCCTGGCGGCGGAGCGCAAGGGAGACCGGCAGTTGCGGGTGCGCCTGACGCCCGACCTGACCGCCCAACCCCGGACGGCCACCGTCCGCGTCGTTGTTCCGGGACAGGAATCGAAGTGGTACTCGAACGATGTCACCCTGAAAATTGACCCCCCACCTAACCCAAATGACGAGTACCGCTACATTGGCATGGTGACCGATGCGGGAGGGCAAAACCCACGCGCGGTGCTGGCCACGACCAATGAATACCAGACGGTTCACCTCAACGAGCCCATTGGACGATTCCGGGTCAAGAGCATCACCAGCGAACAGATCATCGTCGAGGACACCCAACTGCCCGGTGTCAGCCACACCATGCCCCTTTCGAGCGGCCCGGCTCCGACCGGAGGCACTCCCACGCTACCGGTCGGTGGTTCCCCACAGGGTTATCCCACCCCAGGCTACCAGCCACCGCAGAGCTATCAGTCCCCTTACGGGGGGCAACCACCGGTTCAGTATGACGGCACGGGGCAGCCCGTTCAGGGACAGCCCCAGATGCCGGTCAAGCCCATTACCAAGCCCCAGCATGGACAGGGAGGAATACCGGTCATCGTGGGCGACCCGAACAAGCCAATGGATGGTAATGGGCGTCCCCTGCGCCCGTTCAGTCGCCAGCGGCCACCCAACCAGTAACCACAGCGTTCACGCCCATTGGCGGTTTCAGAACCATGATGCGTTGTCGTGCTTTCGGTCAGCTGCGTCACACCCGGCGGCGTCATCGGGAACGCGGCTACATACTGTTGTTTCTCATTTTCGCTCTGGCCGCCATGATCATCCTGCTGACCATGCAGGCCGATACCAGCCAGATCGAGCGCCAACGGGAGCGGGAGGCGGAGTTCATTGTTCGGGGCTGCGCTGTCGCCAAGGCCATTGCGCGCTACAACAATGCCGGACGGATTGCGCCGCTCAACCCCGGTGCCCCCTTTCCCCTGAAGCTCAGTGACCTGACGAAGGAAGTCAACATCAACGGACAACGCCTGCGCCTGCTACGCCCATCTGCCCTCCGTGACCCGTTTACTGGCAAGGAGTGGCGTACGGTACGCATCGGCGACCCGCTCATCAGACGGTATCTTGAACGCTGGTCGTCCTTTACAGGCCAACCGGTGCCCGCCAGCTACGTGGTGCTGACGGCCAGTGTCGTCAATCAGGGCGGCTTTGGCGGCACTTTTGATCCCTCTGGCGGGATGCTCCCCCAACCACCGGGTGAGGATGATGACGGGGACGATGACGATGGATTTGCCTCACAGAGACCGATTGTGGGCGTCGTCGGGAGCATTCCCAAGCCGGCCTTCACAACCGTATTTGGCGAGGATGTCACCTACGACACTTGGCTATTTATGTACGGCCCCCCTGCTGCTCGCCCCGATGGTAGTGTGGTCGTGGGCACCCCCTGCGAGCGCCGGGTGCTGCCCATCCCGTAAACTCACGGTATTTGACTGGACGCTTGCTGCCCCAAGTGTGCTACATGTATAGCTTGAACTAACACTTCAGCCGTCTTCTGCGACCTCCTTTGAGGACGTGGTCTTAACCTCGATAAAATCGTTTATGACCGCTACTGGATTGACCCATGAAAGAGTGTCCCAAGTGCAAACACTGCTTTGAGGATGACCTTGCGGTTTGCCCGCACGATGGGGCCACTCTCACCCAGTCCCTGCGGGGGAGCCGGCTTCTCGACAACAAGTACCAGCTTGAGAAGTGCCTTGGGCGCGGCGGGATGGGGGCGGTCTATCGCGCCAAACACATCCACCTGGGGCGCACAGTGGCGGTCAAAACGTTGCTTCAGGAATACGCCTCCACGGATGCCACCGCCGTCAACCGCTTCCAACGTGAAGCCCGGGCTGCCAACGCCATTGAACACCCCAACGTCGTGCGCGCCCTGGACTTTGGGATCACCGCTGACGGAACGCGCTACATTGTGATGGAGTACGTCGAGGGGCGGCCGCTCAACGAAATCATCGCCCGCGAAGCACCGATGCCGCCAAAGCGCATCCTCGAAATTTTCAGGCAGGCCATTGCGGGCATCGCGGCGGCTCACGATCTGAAGCTGGTTCACCGTGATCTCAAGCCCGCCAACATCATGGTTCACGAGCCGGACGGAGCGAACAACCTGGAGGATTTGGGCCTGGTTTTGACTGATGAACCGGCCCCGACTTCAAAGGCTTCACAAATGACCGTCAAGGTCCTTGACTTCGGGCTGGCCAAAATCCTCAACGATGAAATTCTGGGGGATGACCACGCCGATCTGAAGACCGGCATCATGGGAACGCCGTTTTACATGTCGCCGGAGCAGTGCTCTTCCAAGCCGGTGGATGCCCGCTCAGACATCTACAGTCTGGGGGTGATTCTCTACCAGATGCTGACCAAAGACGTGCCCTTTCGGGGAGACTCCTTTGCCGCCATCGTCTCCGGGCATCTGACCCAGCCCCCGCCAAGTATCCGGGCGCGTAATCCGGCCGTGTCCCCGGAACTGGAAGCGGTGATTCTCCGCGCCCTGGCCAAAAATCCGGCCAACCGCCAGGCGAGCGTCCGCGAACTTCTGGCTGAACTTGAGGCCGCCATTGAACCCAAAGCCCCGGCTGACGCCTCGGCACGGCTTCAGACTTCTCCACGGCTGCTCCTCACCACGCTTCCGGGCAACTGCACGATTGAAGTGGACGGCGATTTTCGCGGCAAATCCGATGCCCAAGGGCGGTTCGAGCTGCGCCTGCCGCCGGGAGAATACCGCATCCGGTTTACCGCGCCGGGCTGGAATGATCTGGCGCGGACGGTCGTCATGGGCAACAGTGACCAAAGCCTGGAAATCCGTCTGACCCACAAAACGACGGTCTTGGCAACAGCTCCGGCAGTGGGCGTGTCCCTGTCGGCCAGTCCGGCTACGGGCAGCTTTGTCCCACCGACCGGCTCACCACCTACCCACACCAGCAAGCTGCGCCCCTCCACCGGGTCCCTGCCGCCACCACTGGCGCCCACTTCTCCTCCGGTCACACCTGGCGCACTTCCGACCTCTGGACTCAACATCGCACTGGATACCCTCCTGACTATCGTGGGTATCCTGGCCGGTCTGACGGCCTTTGCTGCCTTTCCTTCCGATCCGCTCTCGCTCCGCTGGGACAGAACCCTGATGGACGGAACCTCCTGGTGGACCAGCAGTGCGGGTATGGCATCCGTAATCGTCGTGCCAACCTGTCTGTTGCTGGCCGACTATGTTTACCCCTACCGACCGGTGCCCTTCCTGGTGATGGTCTTCAACATCTTCCGGGCAGTCTACCTGATCGTCGTGGTAGGGGGGACAGTCGTGGCAGCCCTCGGCGCGCTGGCCAATCACTGGGAGATGCCCACGCTGGCCTGGTTCGGCATCCGTGCAGTGGCCATTGCGGCTTTGGCCTTCCTTTACAGCCGCGTTGCCGCCCGGCGACGCGCGGTTATTGTTTAGCCTGTTACTTTCAGTAACAGGCCTCCCGGCTGCACCGTAGCCGGGAGCCGGCTTCGCACCTCAATCTGAAGCGATAACTTGTTATTCCGCTTGTTGTTACCTGCCCCATCGAAAGTGCGCAGGCTGTGGCACGGTGTTTGTCTCACCCTGGAGGCAAAACCTGCCACAGCAGGAGGTCCACGATGGCACACAACAGTCGTTGGTTTGGTCGCCGGGAAAGTCGTCAGGAAAGAGGTTTTTCGCTTGTTGAACTACTCACCGTCATCTCGGTGCTTGGTATTCTGGCGGCGATTTCCGGCATTTTGGTTGTTTCCTACCGCAAAGCCGTCGCCGCCGACTCGGCTGGAAGTCAACTGACCGCAGCGATTCGGGAGACCCGCGCCTTGGCAATGGGGCAGCGCAACACCTATCAGATGATTCTCTTCCGTCGGCCGGGTGAAAACTCGGATGGGTATGTCGTCATCCGCTACGTCAACGACGCCCGCAATGTCACGGCTGATGCCACCACCTACACCACGACGGCGACGGTGGTGAGCCGCAACAGCCTGCCGCCGGACTACCGTTTCAAGCGTTTTACAGAAAGCGGGACGGGTGTGCTGACCCCGCCGGCCACAGTCCTGAATCTGCCTGAGCTGCCGTTCGACAACAACACCTTTACCTTTCTCACCGACCGCTGCGGCGTGGACATCGGCATGAGTGGTGATGAAAGCGCCATTCTGACCTTCAAAAGTGATGGCTCCATCATCAACACGCCACCCACGGCTGATCCGACTTCAAACCTCAAAAATGTCCCATTCAACGGTACCATCTTTCTGAGCTGTGAGCTTGGCTCTCCTAGCACCCGCAGCACCCAGGCCCGCGCCATCACCATTTTTGGACTGACGGGGCGGGTGCTGATGTGGAAGAACGCCGGCGGCAACGCCCCGGGGCAGGGCATCTGGGTCAGCGGCGACCGCCAGGCAACGAGCTGAATCTCCATACGAAAGCGCACTCTTTGAAGAGCCACCTGAAAGCCATGTGTATGACAACCTTGTGGATGTACGGAAAGTCACCTGTGGGACAGCTTCAGCCGCAACCGCGTCCGGGAGTCTCTCTCCACTTGGGTGCAATGCAACCTCCCTGCCGCCTGCAAGGGTGGTCACGCCTGCAACGCCGGTCACCGCGGCGGGCTGTCATCCAGGCCGGTTTTTCACTCGTCGAACTGCTTGTCGTGGCCGGCATCCTGACGATTGCCATGGCCGCCGTGATGGGCACGCTGTCGCTGGCGCTTCAGACCAACCGCAATAACTCCGCGCTGGTCGAGGCCAACAACAACGTCCGGGCCGTCATCAACTTCATCAAAAACGACCTGGACAACGTCGGCGAACTGCCGTTGACGAGTGTGTTCTTCGCCACTCCGGACCCTAACCCCCGCTTGGGTGCTCCGGCGGTTTATGTGCGCCGGGGCTTTTTGGAAGCACGCGGTTTTCCGGTGGGTTCCGAGTCCCAAGCACAAGCACCTGACCGGATCGGTGACGTGCCTCCCCTGCTGAATGACGGGACCCTCGATACGAGCTGCGACATCCTGTCACCGATTCAGGCCTGGACGACGGTCAGCCATGGTGCTCTTTCACAGGGAACGTTTGCCTCCCCGGCCCTCGTCGCCAATCAGGGTTACGCTGATACAGAGGGAACTCCAGCCGCAGAGCGGTATCCCAACCTGCGGCTTTATCCCGGTGCCTGTGACCCGACGGAAGTGGCAACGGCCTACGGCAATGGTAGCCACCAGCTCATCACCCTGCAGGTCAATCCAGTGCCGGTCGCTTTGCGTGTGTCGGTTCCCGACCCCGCCAACCCCGGCAACAACATCGTTCAGCAGCAAATCTTCCCGGTTGAAGCCACCTTCTCGGCCTATGCCCGGTTGGACGGAGGTAATCTCGTTCTAGAGCCGGAGCGGACCACGTCTTCGGACCCAGATTATGGTGGCAGTATTCCGGTTGGAACCCCTGTTAACCTCAAACCCGACCGGGTCGCCCCCAACGCCGTTAAGAACAGCAACCCTTTTGTCAACCCCAATGATCGCCTGCTGGCACCACGGTTGCGCCCATACGTGGACACCCTGCTGCTGACGTATCAGTACACGCCGCCCGGTGGCGGTGGCTCACCGCTTCCCACGTCCACCCTCAATAACTTATCGGCTCCCACGACGCTCTGCGTTCTCGGACTGGTGACCGGCATCCAGGACAACGACATCGTTCTGGCCGACAATGATCTGGCCGGTATCAATCCCAGATGGTCCGACATCATTCAGAGCGGCGTCCCGGTCACGATCACGCGCATGCGGCTGTCGCACTACTTTGTTGGCTGGGATGGGGGTGACAGCGCACCCGTGTTGTACTGCCGGCAGGGGGGACTGCTGTCGCCGCTGGCCTTTGACATCGAGAATCTGCGCTTGAACTTCACCCTGGTGGAAGAGGGCGCGGTGCGCGCCGACGGCACCCCCATTCAGGGTTCTATGTTCAATACCAACGACATCGGTGGACCGATTCCCCTCCCCAGCGGGGCAGACCCCACCAGGAATCCGGCTCGGACGCCCCTGACAACCAAAACCCAGGTGCGCCTGGTGGAATTGACGGTGTACGGACGAACCGGTGAGCGGGAGCGCGCCCTTATCAGGGCCGATGCAGCCATCCCGGACGCTTTCAACCGGGGCTACTTCCACGTCAGTGAGCGCACCACCATTGGGTTACGCAACCTGGTGCCACGATAAAACCAACCGCTCTGGAGCAAGCTGCCCCAGAGGGGCTGCAAACCCTGCGCGACACGACAACTAACCCCAACGCCCTTGCGTGAGACCTTTAGTGAGGATGAAATTCGCCATGACCCCACACTTTGCCCGAATCCTGCGTCATAAGCATCGTTATCAGGAACGCGGCGTCGCCCTGGCTATCGCGCTGGTGCTCCTGGGTGTGCTGCTGGTCTTTACGTCGGTCTCAGCCACCCTGATGACGACGGAGGCGCGCCAGACGGCAGCCGACTACCAGAAGACCCGGACGTTGTACGCCGCAATTGCCTATCTGGAAACCATCACGGCGAACGTCAACCGCATTCTCTCGCGGTCGCCCAACATCACCGCTGATGACCTTGGGCCGACGGGCATCACGAGCAATCTTCCGCCGTTTTTCACCGAGGCCGGACAGCCGCTCTACACCTTCACGGCGGATACACCGTTCGTCCCACCGGGCGCATCGTCAAACACCACAGTGACGGTCAACGACGCCCCATTCAACGGGATGACGGCCCTGCGCCGCCAGTTCGTGCTGGGCGCCTCGGCGCGCGCCACCAACGCCAACGAAGAAGCCCGCCTCATCCGGCAGGTCAACTTCTACCAGATTCCGGCGTTTCAGTTTGCAGCTTTTGGATTTGACTGTCTTCAGGTGTCACCCGGTCCGCAGTTCTATCTGGGTGGACGCACACATGTCAACCGCCACCTTTACCTTGGGGCGGGCAACCGGGCGTGGTTTTTTGGTCCGGTGACGGTTGCCGGTGAAGTTGTCTCCCGGATCACGCCAAGCAACAGACCCCGTGCGGACCACTCCTGGGTGCTCGATCCCAACCGCGAGCCAAGGGACTCTTCAGCAACGGACGAGGAAACTTTTGCACGGGAACTGGCCGACAGCGTCACCCGCCCCATTACGCCCAGCCTGCCCCACGGGAAGGGGCCGGGGGGGTACTCGAATAACCCTGAAGTATATCGCGTTGCGCCGGTCAACTGGCTCATTAACGACATCAACCTTGCCGTCGGTACCGGATCAGGTGCCCCGGTTGGCGCCGGGCCGAACAATGGCGGCGTTGGTACCCCCTGGGGCATCACCAACGGTCATTCGCCAGGCAAGCAGCGTATCGTGCCACTGCTGCTGCCGACCCAGACCAACGGCTTCAACGCCATCGAAATCCTCCGGCGGTCCAATCCCAACGAAAACCGGGAAGTGCTCCGTAACTCACGTTTCTTCGAGGGACAGGTTTCGGCGCGCGCCTGTACCATCCGCATCCTGCTGGATGATGACTTGGATCACTTCCCGCCGCCGCCGGCCGATCGCGGCGGCGTACCCGCGTATGACCTGGAAGCCCTGTCCAATCCCAACACGCAACTCTTCAAGGACTTCTGGCTCGATGACAACCCCAACGTCGTGCAGTTTGATCCCCTTGGAGGGAGTGATCACCCGGACCAACCCGCCAGCGTACTTCCGGCCGGAAGTGGCGGTGATCCGCACAAGTACAACCAGAGTGACACACTGGTAAAGGCCAACGGCCCCCAGCGGCGCGTGCTTCCGCCACAAACCAATCTGGTGAACCAGCAGGCCGATTTTCAGACCAGAGCCGACAACACTGTAGATACCACGCAGCGGAAGCGCACCTACATCAAGATTGAACTGCTGGTCAACAACAACCCTGCTGGAGACCCCAACATCTTCCCTGACCGGTACGACATCACGCCGCATATCCTCAACCTGGGGATTACAGCGGGACCCATCCCGGTGCTGCGCGATTTGCCCGCGGCCAACCTCGCGGCCGGACAGCCCGAACCGGAAACGACGTATGCGGCCGTCTATGCCCTCAACGATGGCGGCAGTGTCTCGCGGCTTCAGAATCAAACCAACTTGCCGCGCAACTTCCTGCCATTTCTCTCGGAAAGCGACCCCGACACGCCAAGTTTCATTGGGCGTTTTGTGCAGACACTCAGCCAGCAGCCGCCGACGGTGGCGATCAGCAGCCCCGTCGGTCCTGTCAACCAGCGCGTCACCTACTGGTATGAACCCAACAGCATCCTGACGCTTCAGCGGACGATGCTGCCCTTCACACCGCAGACCAACGTCAACATGGCGAATGCCGACCCGCCGCAGGTGGATGACCGCGGACGGCCGGTCATCACCACCGAGATGGCCTCCCTGCAGGGGCGGCTGGACAACAACGGCAACCCGTCGTCGTCCCACACCAACTATCCGGCGCGCCTCAAGAGCCTGCTCGCCAAGCCGTATTTCCGCTTCACGGATGACTTCGACAACCGCAGCTATATCAAGGGGTCCTATGACATTGGCCCCGATGGCCAACGGGACACGGCCGACGACATGTTCCTGATGCCCAACCCGATGAAGAGCGACATTCCACGGGAAGAAATCTTCAACGGGGAAAACAGCAGCGGCGACAAACGGCAGGAGCGGTTCATCCGGCGGGTGCGCGTTCGTGCGGCCCGACTTCAGTTATCGGGTACTAGGGTTTCGCCTTCCGGACTCCATGGCACCAGACCAGCCATGCTGATGCCGAATTTGGATACTCCAGGGGATAACCCAACCTATACAGTATCACCGGCTGGTATTCTCCTTGGCTATGAGACCAGCTTCAACCAGATTATGCGCTCGCCGAACTTCTGGACGAATGACCCGGCCAGCCCGGAGCAGGTCCTGCGTGTCGAGCGCCAACTCGTGCGCCTGCTGCGGAACTTTGTCTTTCGGCCTGGCATTCCCGGCTTCTATGCCATGCGGCATGACAACCTGGACATCCTGGGCAATCCGGTTGCCCCTGGCGCCGGTGCCAACAGTCTGGGCGACGGGATCCTTGACAATGACCTCGACTACCTGAACCAGGGGCCGGCAACCTACCCAAACACCCCTCCCAATGCTTACATTACCGGCCCCTACACCCCAACCTTCAACCGGAACCTCAACACGACGGCGACGGATGCACCCGCTGCGGGTGAGCCCCCTACGGGCTATCCGGGAACTGGGCCGGCCGGCACGATTGATCTCCAGGAAATGACCCCCTTTGCCAATGTGGCTGACCAGCAGCTTCTGGCGAAGTGCCTGTTCAACCCGACGGGGCTGACACCCGACGAGCAGGTCCGGCTCTTCCCGCATCTGCTTCGGGTGGCGCCAAACTTCACGGTGAACTTCCTCCAGACCCTCCGGGGAGCCGAACTTGGCACACCCGGACGCTCCACTGATCCCTCACTGGGCAACGTCGAAGGCATTGGCGACTTTGCCACAGCCCAGATTCCCGGCACGCCTGAAATTGCGCGCGAAAACCTCACCTTTGACTGGAACGGTGACGGCATCATCGAGCCGCCCCACTACCCGTTCGAGAACCAACGAGTGGACCTGAACGGCGTCCGCCGGATTCCCGACGATCAGAACGGTGAGTGGTTTTTTGGCGATGGTGATACCGATGACCTTGGTGAGCAGATGAGTGCCCTGCCCCGTCTTGTCGCCACCACCAACCCGGGGGACCAGGGAGTGGCCCGCATGGGCTACTCCCCGGAAAGCAACATCAACTCGCTGCTGCCTTCAACCCTGCGGGTGCTCCACACGCCGCCGGCAGAGAACAACCTCAACCGGATTGCCCGGCGGGTCACTTCAATGCCCATTGAGATCATCTTCTGGGAAGCCGATCCGAGTGATACGGACCCCAACTTTGCGCCACTGCCTGATCCTGAAGGGGGTTTGGACACAGTGCTCAACCAGGCCGATCCCGGCAGCAACGCCACCCTCTTTCCACCCTCTAACCGCTTCACGGAAACCGGGGAGTTTCAGAACTGCTTCCGCATCAAGGTGCCGTTCAACACCTTCCTTGGTAAGACTAATCCAGTGAACATACCAGGGGTAGGTAACAATCTCCGTTTCAACGTCCGCGAAGCCGTCGGGATCATCTTTCAGCATCCCCTGGCTTCACGGGTTTATCCCAATGCGCCGGGGATAGATACAACCAATATCGGTCCAACTACACCGGGACTGGATGGGGTGACTTCTCTGCCTGGCAGCCCCGGCGCTGGCACCCAAAACCTCAACCTCGAAACCCAGATTGGGCGCCGTTTGGGGCTGAGCGATGCCAACTATGCTTTCCCCGGTCATGCTTATATCGCTTTCGCACCCAACCCGGACAATCCGCAGTTGCCGCCTAAAAGCAACGCAACACTCATCCCACGAATACGCATCGAGATGGACCGGGCCTTCCCCATCAACGTCTATGATCAGCGTGAGGGGCGGCACGTCAACCGGCGCTATGGGTTCCAGGGTATTCCCTCGGCATCGGATTACTATAACAATAACACTGGGAATACCAGCAGACCGAACGGCATTGTGGAAACAGTCTGGCCGGTCTGGCCTGGCGGCTCGCCCAGCGGCGGACCGCTTCCTGATGACCAGCGCATCCTGGCCAACATGGTTTATCGGCTGCCGATGCCCAGTCCCATT
This sequence comes from Chloracidobacterium thermophilum B, assembly GCF_000226295.1. Taxonomy (GTDB): domain Bacteria; phylum Acidobacteriota; class Blastocatellia; order Chloracidobacteriales; family Chloracidobacteriaceae; genus Chloracidobacterium; species Chloracidobacterium thermophilum. The sequence continues at coordinate 1,252,695 of NC_016024.1, read as the reverse complement.
GCCTATGAGCGCCGGGGGTTGATGAACCTCACCGAACTCAACGTGGGTAACCTCAAGCGCCTCTTCCGGGGCGACTTTGACAACTTCCTTGATATTGTCGAGACAAAAACATCGGCGCTGACACGAAATATCAAGGGTGGCTTTACCACTGGACGCCCCCGTCAGCTTGACCCTGCCCGAGGGAAAATCGATGTCTCTGACAATGGCTTCATTGTCTATTTCTCGGACCGGCGGGGTGACTCCAACAACGACGGCATCTATGACTTCAACGACGTCTATGGCGAAAACAACATCCTCAATGCTCTGGATGACAGTTGTGAAACCGATCCGGGGATGGTCAGCGATCCGCAGCAGGGGGGGATCATGGTTCCCTTTGAAAGAGTTGCCAATGGCCCCGGTCCCAAACCCGGCGACGGACGCCTCCGGCGCGATGTAGAGTGTGAAACCCAGCCCAACTTTACACCCACGCTGAATCGGCCGGCCCGCTCCGGGGAAGCCCCCCATGGCGCCGTGCCGGTCAACGACGGGTACGAATACTTCGGCGGCTCCGCCAATCCGAACGCGGACACGGCCGGGACCGGGCATGGCGTCGTGGCGCAGTTTACCCGCTACACCTACACCCCCAACCCGGATGGGACCCGCACCATTGCCAGCCGCCTCTTCGGCATTGCCTATCCCTCCGCTGTTTTTCCGACTTCATTGACCCCTGCGGTCAACGAAGGCGCCGGCATGCGCACGTGGCGCATCGTGGACAGCGCCAAGACCGGCCGTATCCGGGCTTTCCGGCGGGCACTACGGATTGTCAATGCCATGGACATCCCACGTCTCTTCGTCAATCGCCCGACCGGCAACGGACGCGGCTTCACCGGCTTGACGGTGGTGACAGAAAACCCGTCATACCTTTATGGCAACATCAATGCCATCGGGGTGACGGAAAACTTCCAGAACAACAGGACCTGTCTCAACAGCCGTATCCCGCGCGGTGGTCCCACACCGTCGGAGAACTATGCCCAGACCGGCAATGCCAACGTTGCCACGCGGCCACCCGATGACTGGTGCACCAACCCGCTCGAACCCAATGATCCGTTGCTGCACGGCTCGATGGGGATTTACTCTGATGCGACTTCCATTCACTCCAACGGCTGGTCGGACGGAAGAATGTTTTTGACCGGGTTCAACTACCTGTATCGCCCGCAAAATTTCACTCTCGACCGCATTGCCGTTCGCACCACCGTCAAGGCGGCTTGGTTGACCGGCGCGCCCCGCACCGGTGCCGGCAACAACAACCAGACCGGACAGGTGCAGAGGAGCAACAACGATGACCCTGACCCCGAAAACGACATGGATTTTGACAACAACACCGACGGCGGTCTCCACAACTTCCCGCGGTTTGCTGAAGACTTCGGGGGCACCAGACACAGCCGCAACTTCAACTACAACGGCTCGTTCATCTTCCAGTTCTTCAGCCACCAGGGGAATGGGCCGTTCCTCATCGGCGGAGACGGCAACTACACCCCGCCCAATCCGCGCAACTGGAACTTCGATACGGCCTTCCTCGTGCCGACCGGGGTGCCGGCCGGAACACCGTTCTTCTTCTTCTACAAGAACGGCAGTTACCGGCAGGTCTTCCTCGAAAACAACCCGAACTGACCGGACTGCTCACTAGGCAGCCGCAGCCGGCGGAGCCACCCACGCGGTGGCTCCGCTTTTTTATTCCGATAACAGCAGAAGCAAAGGGTGTTTCCGGGGCTGGCCGGCAGATCGTCGCCTGCCGGCTGGACAAACCAAGCCGCTTTCAAGCCGGGGCGCTTTCAGGCCGGGCAGCTTTCCGGCTGGCTTTCGGCAGCGAACAGTTGTCTCGACTTGAGGTACTTGATCTTGTCCCGCAGGGCTGCGGCTTTCTCGAACTCAAGTGCCCTGGCCGCAGCGCGCATCTCGGCTTCGAGCTGTATCATCGTGGACTCCAAGCGTTCCGGCGTGTACGCCTCAAAGGCAGAAAGATCAAGCGGCGTCTTGAAATATGCCGCCTCGTGGGCCGTCACCAGGGTGGCTTCGACCGGCTTGATGACCGTACGTGGCGTGATGCCGTGCTCCCGGTTGTAAGCTTCCTGAAGTTGGCGGCGGCGGGCAGTGATGTCTATAGCCCGGCGCATGGATTCGGTTATCCGGTCGGCGTAGAGAATCGCCTGCCCGTGGACGTGACGCGCTGCCCGTCCAATGATCTGAATGATGGACGCTTCGCTGCGCAGGAAACCTTCCTTGTCGGCATCGAGAATGGCCACAAGGGATACTTCCGGCAGGTCCATCCCCTCGCGGAGCAGATTGACGCCGACAAGCACATCGAAATCCCCCCGGCGCAGATCGCGGATGATTTTGATACGTTCCAGCGTCTCGATGTCTGAATGGAGATACCGGACGTTGAGGCCCACTTCGGTGTAATAGTCCGTCAGGTCTTCGGCCATTTTCTTGGTGAGCGTCATCACCAGTGACCGCTCACCACGCGCCGTTCGCTGGCGGATTTCACCCAGCAGATCGTCAATCTGCCCCCGCACCGGACGCACCAGGATCATGGGATCAAGCAACCCGGTCGGACGGATGATCTGCTCGACGACTTCCCCGCCCGTGCAGGCGAGTTCGTAGGGGCCAGGCGTTGCCGAAACAAACAGCACCTGTCCGACCTGCTGCTCCCACTCGGCAAAATTCAGCGGACGGTTGTCCAAAGCACTGGGAAGCCGGAAGCCAAAATCCACGAGGGTTTGTTTCCGTGAGCGGTCGCCAGCGTACATCCCGCGTACCTGCGGGATGGTCTGGTGGCTTTCGTCCACGACGATCAGCGTATCTTCCGGCAGGTAATCAAACAGCGTTGGCGGTGGCGCTCCCGGCGGCCGCCCGGTCAGATGCCGGGAGTAGTTCTCGATGCCGCGACAAAAGCCGAGCGTCTTCATCATTTCCAGGTCGTACATCGTCCGTTGGCGCAACCGCTGGGCTTCCAGGGTCTTCCCCTGGGCCAGCAGGACAGCTTCCCACTCATCGAGTTCCTGCCGGATGGTCTCGACAGCGCGCTGCACAATCGCCTTGGGCGTCACGTAGTGCGACTTGGGATAGATGGGATACTTGTGCTCAATCCGCTCCAGGGTTTCGCCGAGCAGCGGGTCAAACAGCTCCAGCGTATCCACCTCATCCCCCCAGAAAGTGATACGGAGCGCCTGTTCGGCATAACTGGGATGGACTTCCACCGTGTCGCCCCGGACGCGAAACGTGCCGCGCGCGAAATCTTCGTCATCCCGGTCATACTGCAACTCGACCAGGCGCTCGATAAGCTTGTTGCGCCGCAGCGGCTGCCCCGGCTCGACGAAGCAGATCATCCCGAAGTAGGCATCCGGGTCGCCAATCCCATAAATGCAGGAGACCGAAGTGACGATGATGAAGTCCCGGCGCTCGAACGCCGCCCGGGTGGCCGCCAGCCGCAGGCGGTCAATTTCGTCGTTGATGGTCGCTTCCTTCTCGATGTAGGTGTCGGTGGAAGGCACATAGGCTTCCGGCTGGTAGTAGTCGTAGTAGCTGACGAAATACTCGACGGCATTGTGGGGAAAAAAGCTCTTGAATTCCTGGTAGAGCTGCGCCGCCAGCGTCTTGTTGTGCGCCATGACGAGCGCCGGGCGCTGGAGTCGGGCAATGACGTTGGCCACGGTGAAGGTCTTGCCGGACCCTGTGATGCCCAGCAGCGTCTGGTATTTGGCGCCAGCGCGAAAGTTGTTCGTCAGCGTTTCAATGGCCGCTGGCTGGTCGCCACAGGGGGCGTAGGGCGCAACGAGTTCAAACGGCATGGGACAGAAAAACGTTGGGCCACGACGTGGAGACGCGCCGCCAGCGGGGCGTGTCTCCACGGGAAAAACAGGTCAGGAACCTTTACTTGAAAGCCTGAATGCCGGTCACTTCCGCACCGATGATCAGCGTGTGGATGTCGTGCGTTCCCTCGTAGGTCAGGACGGATTCCAGGTTGTTCATGTGGCGCATGACCGGATATTCGGCGCTGATGCCATTGGCCCCCAGGATGGTGCGGGCTTCACGCGCCACATTGAGCGCCATGGCGACGTTGTTGCGCTTGGCCATGGAAATCTGCGCCGGCGTCACCTTGCCGGCATCCTTGAGTTTGCCGACGTGATAGGCCAGAAGCTGGGCCTTGGAAATTTCGGTGATCATGTCGGCCAGCTTCCGCTGCGTAAGCTGGAAAGCCGCAATCGGACGGCCAAACTGGATGCGCGACAGCGAATAATCCAGCGCCGTCGTGTAGGTGGCCAGCGCCGACCCCACCGCGCCCCAGGCGATGCCATAGCGCGCCTGATTGAGACAGGACAGCGGCCCCCGCAGCCCTTCCACGTTGGGCAGCAGGTTTTCCTCCGGGATTTCGCAATCCTGGAAAATCAGCTCGGAAGTGATGGAGGCCCGCAGGGAGTGTTTTTTCTTGATTTCCGGCGCACTGAACCCCGGCGTTCCCTTCTCGACCAGAAAGCCCCGGATGCTGCGGGCATCCGCGCCGGTTTTGGCCCACACGACCGCAACATCGGCAATGGAGCCGTTGGTAATCCACATCTTGGCCCCGTTGAGCTTCCAGCCGTATTTGGTGCGCTCCGCGCGCGTCACCATGTCACTTGGGTTGGAACCGTAGTCCGGCTCCGTCAAACCGAAGCAGCCGATTTTCTCGCCCTTGGCCAGCGCCGGCAGCCATTTCCGCTTCTGCTCCTCTGTGCCGTAGGTGTAAATCGGATACATCACCAGTGAGCTTTGTACGGAAGCAAAGCTGCGGATACCGGAGTCCCCCCGCTCCAGTTCCTGCGTGATGAGGCCGTAGGCAATGTTGTTGAGGCCCGCGCAGCCGTATTCTTCCGGCAGCGTGCAGCCGTAAAAGCCCAGTTCTCCCATCGGCTTGATGAGTTCCTGTGGATAGACGCCCCGTTCATAGCAGTCCTCGATGATGGGCAGAACCCGCTCGCGGACGAACTGCCGGGCCACGTCCCGGATTTGCAGCTCTTCGGAAGAGAGCAAACTGTCAATGTTCAAAAAATCCTCTTTTGGCATGAGTTCGGGTATAACTCCTTTCAAAACGTGGTGCCTGTCGCACAGAGGCCGCTGGCGTCGCTTTCCGGTTTTTTTCAGGTCCGGTTGGAAACCGGTGCTAGCGGCGTTGTCCGGTCTCAGTGAGGAGCCAGGCCCGCTGGGCCAGCTCAACAGCCTGGGGCACCGCCTCAATTGCCCGCAGAAACTGCGGGTCGGTCATAAGCTGGACGCGAAAACCGGCTTCTGTGCCGTAGGCCGCTGTAACCAGATGTTGGCGAAGCTGGTTTCTGACGAAATCCAGATTGGGCGTGACGGCACTTTCCAGCGTAGCAAACTGGGCCTCGCTTTTCAGAAATTCCCGAAAGGCCGCCACCACCTTGTCGGTGATGGGAAAGTCACTGTCCCGCAACTGATGCCGGTAGTCCGTCCGCTCGATGCGGTAGTTTACCAGTCCCGGCACGAGGCCTGCGGCCAAATGTCGGGCAAAGGCAAAGGTGGCGTCGGAAAGTCTGGACTGCACAGCGGAGAAGGTTTGTGGCTTGACGATGATGTCCGGGGTGATGCCGCCGCCGCCATAGACCGTCCGCCCGGCATCCGTGGCTACGGCCTCGCCCGTTGGCGTCTCTTCCGGGGACTGGTGCGCGTAGTAGGCATAGAGCAGGCCGCTGGTGTAGGACCGCTGGATACAGCGTCCGCTGGGCGTGTAGTACTTGGCCGTGGTCAGCGTCAGCCCTGCTCCGAAGGGCAGCTCGAACACGCGCTGAACCAGCCCCTTGCCAAAACTCGGCTCGCCGACGATCAATGCGCGGTCGTGATCCTGCAACGCGCCGGCGACAATCTCAGAGGCCGAAGCCGAACTGCGATCAATGAGCACAACGACCGGCTTTTCAAACGGAGCCGTGTTCTTCGCCCGGTACTCCCGCGCTTCCTCGCCGCTGTACCCCTGGCGGCCCCGGACGGACACAATCTTCTGGTCACGGCGCAGAAAGACATCCGCCACACTGACAGCCTGCGGAAGCAGACCGCCCGGATTGCCCCGCAGATCGAGCAGCAGGGACTGCATGCCCTGCGCCGTGAGTTCGTTCATGGCCCGCCGCAGCTCATCTTCCGTCGTGGTGTTGAACCCGCCGGACAGCGCAATGTAGCCAATGCCGGGACGCACCATGAAGGCTGTCCGAATCGAGGGCAGCGGCACAGCATCACGAACGATGGAAAACGTGAGCGGTTTGGGAACACCCAGCCGTTCAACGGTAATCGAGACCGGCTCACCCCGCTCGCCCCGGACTTTTTCAAGTACCTGCCGGGTTGTCCAGTCGGTTGCTGGTTCATCATCCACTTTGATGATGGCGTCGCCAGCCCGTAGCCCAGCGCGGGCTGCCGGAGTGTTTTCGATGGTCGCCAGGATGTACACGCGGTCGTGGCGGCGCGCAATCGAGACCCCGATGCCGTAGAAGCGGCTGTGCTGCTCGGTGCGCATCTCCTGGAACTCTTTGCTGTCAAAGAAGTTCGAGTGTGGGTCCAGAACCCGGAGCATGCCCTGGATGGCGGACTTCGTGAGCTGATCCGGCGGCGTTGCGGCAACGTAGTGCGTCAGGATGACTTCCTGGGCTTCCCGGACAGAACGCTCAAGTTCAGCGCGCTGCTGATGTTCCGGCGGGCCAAGCTGGCTTCCCCAGCCGAAGGCTGTCCAGCGCATCAATATCCCCCCGGAGACGGCGGAAACGACCATCAACAGCAGGGCCAGGCGGGCGAAATGACGGTGGAAAAACATAGGCAACACACCACTGAGAAGCCGTGCTGAAGCACGCCCAACAACGTAGCCCAGAGTATATCAGGCTTTTCCGGCTGCCAGAGCCACCTGGTAGCCATGAATGACCTCGTCCAGCTTGCCGGCCTTGAGCGCACTTTCCAGGGCCGCCACCACACTCGGGTCATAGCGTGTTCCGGCAAAGGACCAAATCTTCTGAACGGCCACTTCCGGCGTCATGGCCCGCTGGTACGGGCGATTGGTCGTCATCGCGTCGAAGGTATCAGCCACGCTGATGATGCGCGCCATCAGCGGTATCTGGTCGCCCTTCAGGCCGAGGGGATAGCCCCGCCCATCCATGCATTCATGGTGGTAGTACATTCCCGGCACGTACTTTTTCATCTGCGGGATTTCCGCCATGATCTTTGCGCCCTTTTCCGGGTGTGTCTTCATGATGGTGTACTCTTCCTCGGTCAGCGCCGCCGGTTTCTTCAGAATCCGGTCCTCGATACCGATCTTCCCGACATCGTGCAGCAGTGCCGCCACCTGAATATCCTCGATTTCCTCCTGGCTCAGCCCCATATGTTCGGCCATGAGCACGGAGTACATTTTCACCCGCTCGGAATGTCCACGGGTGTAGGGGTCTTTGCCGTCAATGGCTTCGGCCAGCGCCTTGACCGTTCCCAGGAACAACTCCCGGTTTTCGTTGACCGCAAACCGCAGGTCGTTGATGTACCGCTGGATTTGCTCAGCCATGGCGTTGAAATCTTCGGCGAGTTGTCCGATTTCGGAGCGGCTGCGGACGGCGATCCGCCGCGCGAAGTCGCCCCCGGCAATGGCCCGTGCTCCGTGGGCTACGGCGGCAATCGGCGATGTCACCCAGTAGGCCAGCAGGATGCCCACCCCAGCCGCCACGAGGGCGGTCACGAACGTCAACACCGAAGCCTGCCAGATCATGGTCGTCACGGATGAGTAGGCCGCTTCCTCGTTGATGACAGCAATCACCCCCAGTGGCAGCTCGGGCGCAATCAGCGCCGTGGCGCAACTGCCAAGCATCGGGAGCCGATCATTGCCCAGGCGAATCTCGAACGGCTCGGCCAGCGGCGCGGACACATCAATGGCGATTGTGTCCTGCCACTTGGCGACAATCCCCCAGTCACTGACGTTCGTCGGCGTATAGACCAGCGCCCGGTCGGGATGCGCCAGGATGCGTCCCTGCTGGTCAACCAGAAACACCACGCGGCTGCCATTGCGCAGCAATGCTTCGTTGTTGAGGTTCCCGCTGGCAGAGGTGACGTTGACGAGATTGAAGATGGGTTCCAGACTGACCACTGCCAGGACAACTGCCGGCTGGTAGGACTGATCGGAGGGGGCCGCAGCCACCTGCAGAGGATGCGCCAGCACGATGGCAAACTCATTGCTTGAAGGGATGTAGCGCGGCGTGCTGACGTAGGTGCGGTCGAGCCGGCGGCTCACGGCCTTGAGCGCCTCACCGACCGTGTCCCGGACCTCCTCACCCAGAATTTTTTTGGAGTCCCACTGCGCTACCAGCCGGGTGTCGGCTTCACGGCTGCGGGGCGCAATGCCCAACAGGATGAGATTGGCATCATCTTCAAGAAACTGGGCCAGTTGCCGATTGCGTACGCTTTCGGCCTGCTGGAGCAGCACATCAGCACCGCCAACCGCTTCGAGGGTGCGTGCGATGCCGGCAATCTGATGGCGATACCCGCCAATGTAGGTTTGCAGTTCATTGGCCACCAGCACCACCGAGCGGAGCTGTTCGGCGCGCTCATTCAACCGCATGGACTCACGCCCAATACCGATCAACTTCCAGCTTATGGCCATCAGGGGAAGAATGGACAGGGGCAGGATGACCGCCAGAAACGTGTACAGGATTTTCGTAGGCTTCTTGAGCTGCATCGGAACACCTCGACGGGTGCGTGGGGACTAACCAGCAACAGCAAAAGCGGCTTTCGTGGGACGTAGCTTTGATGCCAATGTCGTTGGGGCTGGAATGTGAGTATTCACCGTGCTTTTGTTGTTCGCAAGTCGGGATGACACCCGAAGGGCACGCGGGCAAGCTGTAAAAAACTGTCCCGGGCACAACCAACGGTCTCAATCAACAGAAAAGTCATTGTCGGCGCTTCACCACGCATGGTAGCGTGCGTGTATCTTTCCGGCACAACATTCCCACGGTAACAAGCGGTTTGTTTCATCTTTTCCAAAAAGGCTCGAAGATCGCTTCGGGGGACGGCAGATTGTCCATGATTGCATTCGGCACATCCGGTTGGCGCGCCATTCTGGCCGACGACTTTACTTTTGCCAATGTCCGGCTTGTCACCCAGGCCATTGCCGACGAACTCCAGAGCAGTGGTGCCGGCGGATTGGTTCTGGTCGGCTACGACCCACGCTTCATGGCTGAAAAATTTGCCGCGGCCTGTGCCGAAGAACTCTCCCGTCGCGGATTCGACGTGCAGGTGACAGACCGGGATACCCCAACGCCCACGCTGTCGGTGGCCATTCGCGCCACAGGCGCGCGCGGCGGTATCAACTTCACGGCCAGTCACAATCCACCGGAGTATGGCGGCATGAAGTTTTCGACCGCCAACGGTGCGCCAGCGCTGCCGGAAGTCACCAGACGTATCGAGACGTTCATCCAGCGCCGGATGGATGACAGCACGCTGGCTGTACCCATAACGACACCCGGACGCATCGAGACCGTGGACCTGCGCGAGATGTACCTGGCCGTGCTGGCCGGGAAGGTCAACGGCGATGCCCTGCACCACCGGCCGCTGCGTGTGGCCTACGATGCCCTCTGGGGCACCGGACGCGGCTACCTTGACGTGTTTCTGAGGTCTTACGGCTGGGAGGTGACGACCCTCCACGACTGGCGCGACCCGTACTTTGGGGGACGCAGCCCGGAACCTTCGGAAGCCAATCTGGCCGAACTGCGGGAAGTCGTCCGGCGCGACGGCCTTGATTTGGGACTTGCCACGGATGGCGATGCCGACCGCTTCGGGATCATAGACCGGGACGGCAGTTTTATCCCGGCGAATGCCATTCTGGCACTGCTCACCGACTATTTGTACCGGTCACGTGGCTGGAAGCAAGGCGTCGGGCGCAGCGTGGCCACCTCGCACTGGCTTGACCGGGTGGCGAACCAGCACGGCATTCCGGTGTACGAAACCCCGGTCGGTTTCAAGTTTCTCGGCGAGCTGATTCTGGAGGAAAAGATATTTCTCGCCGGAGAGGAAAGCGCCGGGCTGTCCATCCACGGTCACATCCCGGAAAAAGACGGTATTCTGGCGTGTCTGCTCGTGGCGGAAATGGTGGCGCAGCGGGGGCAGTCCCTCCGGGACCTGCTGGCCGAGCTGTCCCGGAGCGTCGGAACGCTTGTCAATCGGCGCATCGGCGTGCGCCTCACCCCGGAAAAACAGCAGCAACTCCGCCAGACCCTGGAAGCCACGCCACCGGAGTCCTTTGGCGGCAAGCGGGTGCTGCGCCTGGATCGCACCGATGGAGTGAAGTTTTTTCTGGAAGATGAAGCCTGGGTGTTGATTCGCCTGTCAGGGACAGAGCCGCTGGCCCGGTGCTATGCCGAGGCGCGAACGGAAGCTGAAGTGGAGGTGTTGCTTGAGTCAGGCAAGAGTTTCATTCATCAATGAGTACCAACTGCGCCATGAGCAGGTTCTGGCCCTTCCCAAACCGCGTGTCCTGACGCTGGGGATTCCCCTCTATGCCCTCGTCGCCATGGTCGTCATCGGACTGACCGGGGTGTGCATCACGGTCACGCTCCGTACGCACAGTGAACTCCAGAACGCCACATCCGCTCACAACCGCCTGCAGGCCCAGATTGCCCGGCAGACCGCTGAAAACCAGCGCCTTCAGCAGGAACTGCGCCAACTCGACACGGACCCACGTGCTATCGAGCGTTCAGCACGGGAAATGGGACTCGTCCGACAGAATGAGACCATTCTGGTCGTGGACGAATCCCGTCCCACCCCCACCATGGGTCACGGAGCCGACTGGTAATCAGGAGACTCATCTGACGACAGTCAGCCGACACAAGCGGCTAGGCCGGCGAGGCGGGGTTGTCCCTGGTGGCTTCCGGGGTGATGGTGCCCAGCCCGTACAGCAGGCCGGCAACCACCAGCGCCACCGGCATCAGCAGCAGGGCGACCGAAAGGGTCTGGGCCGCCGGTGACAACCCGCAGAGCGTGGCCAGGGTGACGACAAAAGCCGGCGGTGACTGCCCCGCCTGTGCCAGTTCCCGCAGATGGGTCGAAATCCACCCCACCAGTGCCAGTGAAATGCCATCCCCGAAGACGTGAATCGCCACGACCAGAAGGCCAGTTGCCGTTGTACGCAGGTTGGGCGCGACGAGACTGACGACCAGCGTGTTGGCCGGGCCGTTTCCCAGATACACCAGAAGCAGCGTGATAAATGTACAGACCTGATAGACAAGCGGCGTTGTAGCCACCAGTGCTATGAACATCGGCACACTCGCCAAGCCAGCACTGACCGCGCAGACGAGAAAGTAGCCGCGTACACCGCGCAACCGCCGATTGAGGGCATCGCCGAGCAGTCCGCCGATGAGACTGCCCAGCGTGCCACCCACGACCGCACAAATTCCCAGCACCAGGTTGGCTTCTTTTTCACTTAGCCCCTTGTCAGCTTTCATCCACTCCGGGGCCCAGAACACCAGCGCCCCAAGCGCAAACGTCACGCCGGCATACCCCAGACAGGTCAGCAGGTAGCCACGGTTCACCAGCAATTGCCAGTAGCCTTCGAGCCAGCCCACCTCCTTCGGTTGGGATGGCTCGCCGGGCAATGCCTGAGTGGGCGGCGCCAGCGGCTCATCCATGACGCCGCGCTGCGGCTCGCGGATGAAAAACATCGTAAGCGCTGCCAGCAACCCCGGCACGCCCACAATCAGCAGGGCGTAGCGCCAGCCAAACATATCCGGTGCGCCGAGATAACCGCCCAAAACAAAGCCGGCCGCCGCGCCAATCGGAATTGTCGCCTGAAAGATGCTCATCGCCAGCCCACGCCGGGCTTTGGGGAAGTAATCGGCCAGCAGACTGGGAGCAATGGTGGCGTAGTTGGCCTCCCCTACCCCCACTGCTGCCCGTGCCACGAGCAACTGCCACAGGCTGCGGGCCAGTCCGGCCCCGGCCGTAGCCAGACTCCACACAAAAACTCCCACGGCAATCAGACAGCCCCGGTGATACCGATCGCCAAAGTAGCCGAAAAGCGGTGAGCAGAGCGTATAGACCCAGGTGAAGGCACTGCCGATCAGCCCCAGTTGTGCATCGGTGTAGCCGGTGTCCGCCTTGATGTACGGCACCAGCGCCGAAAAGATATACCGGTCAATGTAGTTGAGCAGGTTGAGCAACGTCAGCATCGCCAGCACGAAATAGGCGTACGTCGTCGCTTGCCTTGACGACAGCGGCAGGGCAGCAGTGCTCATAAGTCACCGGGATTGTCCACAATGAAATGGGTACGTGCGGCGCGATGGTATAAGGACGCCCCTGCGGTTGGCTAGTCAACCGGGCAGGGGGAGTAGCGAGTGGCGAGTGGGGAGTAGCAAGTGAGGAGTAGCGAGTGGGGAGTGACAAGTAGCGAGTGGCGAGTAGGGAATAGCGAGTAGGGAGTAGCGAGTGGCGGGGGTGAGTGGCGGGTGGCCCTGGCCCGGATGGCCAGGGCGGCCCGTCACCGGTCAGACAACACCACCCGCGCCGTGTTGTAGCCGCTCGCCCCAAAGACACCACCGCCGGGATGGGTACTCGCCCCCGTCAGGTACAGCCCCGGAATCGGCGTTTTGTAGGAAGCCAACTCCGGTAATGGGCGGAAGAAAAACATCTGGTCGAGCGACATTTCGACGTGCATGACATTGCCGCGCAACAACCCCAGCTTCCGCTCGATTTCTACCGGTGTCTGAATGTAGCGCCCGATGATCTTGCCGCGCATGTTGGGCGCATAACGGCAAACGACCTCGTAGATTTTGTCGGCCTCGCGCTCGGCAATGTCATCCCACTGCTCACCGTTGGAAAGCTCGTAGGGGTGATACTGGGCCCAGGTAAACAGGGTGTGCTTGCCGGGTGGGGCCAGTGTGGGGTCAATGGCCGAGAACGTCATGGCCACAACGCTCGGCTGCTCCGGCGGACGCCCCAGCAGGAAGTCCCGAAAGCTGCTTTCCAGGTAGGCCGCCGACGGGCACAACAGTTGCAACGCGCTGTGACAGGCCGCCACACCGCGCTCATCACTGGTGATGCCCTCGTACTGGGGCAGTTCCTCAACAGCGTGGCGCACAATCATCCCAAAGCCGTTGCCAACCCGGATGTTGGCGACGCGCTGCCGGAGTTCGGTGGGGCAGTCCTCCAGCAGCTTGAGGAACGTCGTCTGCACGTGACAGGCGCTTACCACCCGCCGCGCATGGAAAGCCTCACCACCAACGAGTTTGATTTTGAATGTACCGTCGGCCAGACGCGCAATGGCCGACACTTCCGCCTCAAGGTGTAACGTTCCGCCGTGAGCGAGAAAACACTTCGCCAGCGCCTGCGTCAACGCTCCGGAGCCGCCCTTGGCGCGTTTGGCGCCGGTCTGGTGAATCATGGCATTCCAGCCGAACATATCCCCGCTGGCCACTTCACTTGGTGCCGGCCCTGACTGTGCGGCCAACCAGAGCATGGCCGTCCGCAGATGCTCGTTCTGGAAGGTCTCCCGGATGACCTGCCCGTAGGGTGCCATCAGTTGCCGCGCCGTTTCGAGTGATCCCCACGCTTTGCGTGACCGGAAACTGGTGACACTGCGCTTGAGCGCCGTCCAGAGAATTTTCTGCGGGTCCGGCGCATTCAGAAACACCTCAAAAATCGCATCGTTGAGTTCGCCCCAGTGCGCCACAAACTTGCGGTACCGCTCGGCATCGGCCGGCGAAATTTGGGCAATACTGGCGCAGGTTTTCTCAATGTCCCGGTGAAAGGCAATGCCGTGGGGCGTCCCCAGGATTGGATAAAAGGCCCACGGGTCCATCTCGATGTATTCGAGGCCGTACTTGCTCAGTTCCAGTTCGGCAATCACCGGCGTGCCATGAATCATGATGTGCGCCGAGGAACCGATGTCGAACTTGTAACCCGGAATGATTTCTTCCGTACAAACGGCGCCACCCACAACCGGGCGGCGCTCCAGCACCAAAACCGAACGTCCGGCCTTGGCCAGATAGGCGGCGCAGACCAGACCGTTGTGCCCGCCACCGACAACGGCAACATCATAGCAAGCTGCTGTATCTGCCATAGGTTCAATCACACCGCAGTTGCTCCGGGACACTGCGGCACGCCATGTTCACAAGATATATCACCAGGGGGTGAAGTCCGCTTCCCTTCCGGCACATGCCCTGGTCAGGCAAGGTTTTCGTCAGACGCCGACTGGATGGCGGCCGTCTCCTGCATCGCATCGGCAATGCTGTCTGTAACCCGGCGGAAGGTAGCGGGGGTGGCTGTCCCATTCACGGCCTGCACCACCGTTCCATCCGGCGCGACGACCACAACGCGGCACTGCCCGAAGGTGAGACCATAGGCGCGGGAGACCTCGCCATCCCAGTCAATGAGCACTTCCTTGGGGGAAAGCTTCTCAATACTCACGCGCACCAGTTCCCGGAAGATGTCCGGCACTCCCCGGAACGCGGCAATGCCGATGATGTCAATCTGATCCCGAAACTTCAGGTACAGGGGTTCGATCCAGCTTGCCAACTGATAGGCGCTCACCATGTCACCAAAGCACAGTACCGTCACCAGCGGACGTGGAAACTGGTAGGTGTGAGTCCGGCCATGGTGATCATCGAGCGAAAACGCCGGCGCAGGAGAGGGTATTGTTACAGACACGTGTTCAGCCAAAGACCAACCAGGGTATATGGGGGGCTTTTCCAGAAAAGCTAGCGGTAGAGTCGCTTCATGGTCTGCTTGATGAGGTAGCTCAAATCCCGGCTCGTTTCCTCGGCCAGCGTCTGCGCCACGGCCTTTTCCACGACTGCCGGCGACCAGCCGAAGTTGATGAGCGCCGAAACAACATCCCGCCTGAGAGGTTCGTCAGCATTGGCCGGGGACTGGACAGCCACGTGGGGGAGCGGGACATCCGGGAGCTTGTCGCGCAACTCAATGATAATACGCTCAGCCATCTTCTTTCCGATACCCGGCACACCGGACAGCCGTCGGCCATCACCGGCAAGAATGACCTGCGCCAGGTCCGCCGGGCTGAAGCCGGACAGCACCGCCAGCGCCGTCCGCGCACCCACGCCGGCAATGGCCAGCAGGCGCAGGAAGAACTCCCGTTCGATCCGGTCACAAAAACCATACAGCAACAAGGCGTCCTCGCGGACGAGCAGGTAAGTGTGCAGGGACACGGTGTTCCCGACCTCCGGCAGACGGTCATAGGTGTAGAGCGAAACCCCTACGCTGAAACCGATGCCGCCAACTCCGACCACAACCGATGCCGAGCTTTTCTCCAGCAATGTCCCTGTCAGATGCGTAATCACAAGCCCTGTACTTCCCGCAAGCCGCCGATGCCACCGGAAGGCTGATGCAGCCTGGCGCGCCGGGTGGCGACGCCCTCCCGCCGCGCGGCGCATACGGAAGCCTGCTTCCTTTCCGGGTTGCGCAATGTGTTTTTATGAACGAAGTTGAGTGCAAGGTGTTTTGTGCACCCTTCCGGTGTACCGCATCGTGGCGGCGCAAGCTGCACCAACCCTTTTTCTGGAGAATCCCCCTATGGCGTCGTTGAATGTCATCCGCGAGGCGAGCTGTGCTGAAGGCTTCTGCTCGCTGGGCTGTATTGCCTGGCTCTACCGCAAGATTCGCGGGTCGTTTTTTCTCATTGTCGGCAGTCACACCTGTCAATACTTCATGCAATCGGCCCTGAGTGTGATGATTTTTTCCGAGCCGCGCTTTGCCACGGCCATCATTGAAGAAAGTGACCTTGCCGCCAAAACGGCCGATTTTGCCCACCTTGAACTTGACCGCATCGTGGGCGACATCGTGCGGGAATACAACCCGACAATTATCTTCCTCGTGGGGACGTGTCCGGCAGAGATCATCAAGGTTGACCTGCAAAACATCGGGGAAATGCTGACGCAGAAATACGCGCGCCCGGTGATGTTTGCGCCGGTTTCCGGTCTGGAGCACACCTTCACGCAGGGCGAAGATGGCGTTTTGCAGGCACTCCTGACGATTTCCCCCGAAGAAGCCCCTGGAACCCCACGGGAACTGCTGCTCGTCGGCGCAGTGGGCGATCTCGTCGAGGATGAAATCCTCGAACAGCTTGCGGCGCTGGAGATTCCCGTGCGAGGCGTGCTGCCGGCGCGTGATCCCCGCCGCTTGCCTGCCATCGGCCCCAACACCGTGGCCGTGGCCTTGCAGCCCTACCTCTCGATGACGATGAACGCCCTCAAGCGCCGTGGCGTGGAAGTGCTTGCCTGCCGGACTCCGATTGGGCCAACTGCCACCCGCCAGTTTTACGAGGCCATCTGCCGCGCCTTTGGGAAAGAACCACCGGCCAGCCTGGCCACACTCGAAGCCGAAGCTTGGGAACGCATTGGCCCCGAACGCGAACTGCTCATCGGCAAACGGGTGGCCATCATCGGCGACAACCTGCTGGAACTCCCCATTGCCAACCTGCTCTGTGAGATGGGTGCCGAAATCGTCGAACTGTCCACACCCTATTTCAACCGCAAGGCCATGGCAGCCGATGTCGCCTGCCTGCCCGAAGGCCTGACGCTTTACGAAAAACCCGATGTCATCGCGCAGGCGGAACGGGTTATTGCCCTCAAGCCCGACCTGACCATCTGCGGGCTGGGGCTGGCCAACCCGTTTGAATCACGTGGGCTGCCCACGAAATGGTCCATCGAGTTTACCTTCACGCCCATTCACGGCTTCAGGCACGCCAAAGACCTGGCGGAAATCATCGCCCGGCCCATCCGGCGCGGGAATCTGATGGCCCAGCGCGGCTGGTACGTCAGCCAGCCAACGGATGCCGCCCGGGCTGGTAGCGCCACTGCCTGACAGCCGGACGGTCTCACCCGGCTTGCCCGAACCTGTCAGCCGTTGCCCCCGCAGGGAACAGCCGACGGATGGCAGGCCAGACATCACCCCGTGGTTGACTTTGCTCAGGAGAAAAACGCATGCGACTTCACTATTGGACATACGAAGGCCCGGCCCACGTCGGCGCGTGCCGGGTCGGCACCTCCATCCCCGGCGTACACACGGTGTTACACGCTCCCGGTGGTGATTCCTACACCAGTGTGCTGTTTACGATGATTGACCGGCAGTGTGGCTTTCCAAGCGTGACGAACGTCAGTTACGGGCGGAAGGAAGTCTCCACGACGGGCGTGGACCGGATGATGACGGTCGTGGAACAGGTCGAGCGGACACACAAACCGCGTGTCATCCAGGTCATCCCCACCTGCACATCCAACCTGCTCAAGGAGGATGTGGGCGGCGCGCTCAACCGAATGCAGGCGACGTGCAACGCCAAGCTGCTGTTTTTGCAGCTCAATGCCTTCTGCGAAAAAGAAGACCAGGGCGCGGATATGACCTTTGCCGGCCTCGTCGAACACCTGGCGACCGGCACGGGCGAGCGGACGCCCGAACCCACAGTCAACATTCTGGGGCTCACCAGCCTGGGCTTTCGCCACCGGGATGACCTGCGTGAAATCACACAGCTTCTGAATCAGTGTGGGATTCGGGTCAATGCCGCCCTTCCCCTTGGCGGTACGGCGGCCGACTTCCAGCGGCTTGGACAGGCCTGGTTCAATGTCGTGCCCTACGCTGAAATCGGGTTGCGCGCCGCCCGGGTTCTCGAAAACCGCTTTGGGCAACCCTATCTGGTACACGCGCCGATTGGGATTCAGGCCACGCAGGAATTCATCGAACTGGTACAGGCTAAGGTCGAGGAACTGGGCGGCCGCCCGGCCAACTTCCATCCACGCCCGGAGACGATGAGCCGGGTTCCGTGGTACTCGCGCTCGGCCGACAGCCACTACCTGACACCCAAGCGGTCATTTGTCTTTGGCGTAGCTTCCCACGCGCTGGCCGTGGCGCGGATGATGGAAGAAGAAATCGGCATGCGCCCGCTGGCCGTCGGCACGTTCTCTTACGAACATGCCCCGGCGTTTCTCGACGAATGCACCCGGCGCGGCTGGAACGGCTTTTACTCGGATGACTTCAAGGAAGTGGAGCGCCGGATTGCCGACGCGATGCCCGATATTGTCCTGGGCACCCAGATGGAGCGGCACTCGGCCCGGCGGCACGAACTGCCAGCGACGGTCATCAGTTGTCCAGCCCACGTCACGGATTTTCCTGCCCGCTATTCTCCATTTGCAGGTTGGGAAGGGGCTAATGTAATCTTCGACGCGGTAACGCATACATTGACGCTTGGTTTGGAATCGCACTTGATCAATATGTTCCGCGAATTGCCGGGTGTAGAACATGACTCGGTACTCGGTGCTGTAAGGTTGCCAGACCTGCCCCCTTCCCCCTCACCGATGAGCCGGAATGAGGGCGTCCCGGCTGAACAGCGCGGGACAGCGTCAGCAGTGGTTTCCACACCGGCGACGACTGCCGTTGTCACCGCCCCCGGAACCGGGACACCCGGCGGCGAATGGTCAGGTGAGCCACGGTGGACGGAAGAAGCGCTCGCGGAGTTGAAAAAAATCCCCTTCTTTGTCCGCAAGAAGGCGATGCACAACACCGAAAAGTACGCGCGTGAGCATGGCCTTCGTGAAATTCTTCCCCAAACGATTCATGCCACGCGGGATGAGCTGTCGCGCAAGTGAGATGACACCAATGCCTTGTATGCGTACCGACCGAAAGACACCCTAAGGAGCCTGTTCGGTAATGTACTATGCGATTGCTATTGTGGTTCTCGCTGTTGTCGCCACAGCCGTGTGGTTCTTTGTGTTCAAAGGCAAAAAGACCGACGACGCCGGGCTGGGGTTGACAGGTATCGCTTCCCCAGCCCTTGCGGCCCCGGATGACAGTCAGGCCGCAGCCCGGGCGGCGGCCGCCCAGCGCGAAGCCGAGGCCCAGCGCCAGGCGGAAGCGGCTCAGCGGGCGGCTGAAGAACAGCGCCGTGCCGAAGAGGCCCGCCGGGCCGAAGAACAACGGCGGCTCGAAGAACAGCGCCGCCTCGAAGAACAGCGCCGCCTCGAAGAACAGCGCCGCGCTGAGGAAGAACGTCGTCGGGCGGAAGAAGCGGCCCGCCGGGCTGCCGAAGAGGCCCGCCTGGCCGAAGAACAACGCCGCCTCGAAGAGCAACGCCGCCTCGAAGAACAGCGCCGCGCTGAGGAAGAACGTCGTCGGGCGGAAGAAGCAGCCCGCCGGGCTGCCGAAGAAGCCCGCCGTGCCGAAGAACAACGCCGCCTCGAAGAGCAGCGCCGCCTCGAAGAACAACGCCGCGCAGAAGAGGCGGCTCGGCTAGCTGCCGAAGAACAGCGCCGGGCGGAAGAAGCCCGCCGGGCGCTGGAGGCTCAGCAACGCGCCCAACAACTACCGGAGTTTGATGTCAACGCCGCGCCCGATCCGACCCCGCCGGCTCCGACCACCGAGGAAACCGAAATCCCGGCCTACTTTGTCCCACCTGGCGGAGAGACTGTGGCGCTCGGTTCTCCCAAGCCGGCCCAACCAACACAATTCAAAGCCAGTGAAGAACTGCACAAGGTCGCCCAGCGTGTGGCACGTACCATTGTCAGTGACATCAAAATCTACAACCCGCAGAAAATTGAGCAGGGTATCGCCCAGAAAAATCTCTATGACCTGCTCAAGAAGGAGTTTGACAGCAGCATCAAGACCTACGAGGAACGGGCTGACCCACAGGTGCGTGCTGAATCAAACTACCTTTATGAGTACATCGTCAAATCGCTGTGCAATGGCGACCCCTCTGTGCTGGGCGTCAACTTTCCAATGGACAAGTTCCGCCAATCTTCCTGATCCGCCAATCTTCCTGAAAGGGCGGTGCATAACCCTCTCCAACGTTGACCCTCTTCCCGGCCTGAAAGCCGGACATTTCGACAGCCCTTCGGACGCGGCCGGCGAGGTGGATGGCCATCCGCCCCGCCGGTCGCGCCGTTTGGTCAGGCGCCTTGGTACGGATGTGGTGCGCTTTCCCGCAGGAAGCCTGTGCCGGCTGCCTGCGTTTTCCAGGTTTCAAGTTTGCGACTGCGGTCAGCGCGAACGGACTTCACCCACCACCTGCCAGACGCTGTGACTGCGCCGAATCCAATGGCGCAGCAAATCCACACGATAGGCGAAGGCATCGGCGCCATATTTTTCCAACAACTCACGGCGGAAAAGTTCTTCGAGCGTGAGACGAATCGTAGCCTCGGAAAGTGTCATGGGATAGCTGCACTCTGTAATCCGTGCAGCCAGGCGTGTGGATGAAACAACGTCCTGCTCATCCACCAGCGTATCAGCGACGAGCGCCAGAACGAGCTTTTCATCGTCACTCAGCGCCTCCCAGAAGTAGATCATCTGGGGGAGCGGGTTGTTGACGACTTCCTCCACGATGGTCAGCACATCGGCCCGCAGAACATAGTGGCGCTCCTGCTCATTGAGAAAGTCCACAATGTTCTGACAAATCACCTGGGTGTAGAAAGGCTGCCCGGCGGTCAGCCGGACAATCGCCTCCACAACGCCCCGCCCATACACGACACGATCCCGGACTGGCTCCGTAATGAGCCGGCGGGTGTCGTTCGGCGTCAGGTAGGACACCTTGCGAAAGAGTGAGCGCCGCAACAAATCACGCCACAACCGCTTGTCACGTTCTTCGAGACGGCGTGAGCCGGTAAAAACAAACGACAGGCGCTCGTAACGGTCCAGCAGGCTGGCCAGAAAAGGCAGCAGGTCGCGTGAAAGCTTGTCTTCTTCGATTTTGGTCTCAAACAGCTCGTATTCATCCACCAGCCAGACCATCTGCCGGTTGCCAATCTGCTGCAGGGCCCGCCCGATGAACTCCCGTACCTGGTCATACACATTGCCGCCGGACGCCTGGCTGTCTCTGGCAGTCGCTGCCACCTCCATCCCTTCGGCCCAGGTGAAGAGCGGGTCGGCCGCCAGGCTGACCGGTGTGGCCGTCGCTTTGGCAACCGCCTCGACCACGAGACGGGCAACCCGGCTGAAAAACTCCCGGTCGCCCTGAACGAGCATTTCCTGCAGGTCAATGAACACCGGGACAAAAGCCGTGCCTAACCGGCCGTTGGCCATCTGGTACAGGATGGAGCTTTTCCCCGTCCGGCGCTCGCCACAGAAGACGATGACCAGCCCCTGGGGGGTGCCTTCGAGCTTGCGGGCAACGTAGTGGAAGTCATCTTCCCGCCCGAAAAACATCGCCTGGGAGCGAATCGGGTTGCCCACGACATAGGGATTGGGCTGGATGGGCGTGAACTGGCGCAGGGCCGGCGGCAGGACGTACTCCCGGCTGCGCGCGCGCTGGACGAACCAGACGCCGGTTCCGCCGCCGGTCATCACCAGAACGCAGAGCGCCCAGAACCATCCCCGGAGGTAAAACGGAGCGTCAATCCGCACGACATACCGCTGCACCGGAGACTGCTGCCCGTAGAGGTCCCGGTTGAGCGCCCGGACTTCAAAGATGTGTTCACCGGCTGGAAGTCCAGCGACCGCATACTCGGCCGTTGTCAGGGGAGTCCGTTCGGGTGAAAGGATACGCCACTTCGCATCCCGGCCCGACAGACGGTAAAAGTACGTCACGGGCCCGGCCTGGCTGAGGGCCGTGAAACGGAATTTCAACCGGTGAAAACCGGCGCGCAGTGAAGCCTCGGCCGTCCCCGGCAGTTCGGCGCCATCGGCCTCCAGACGGATGTCAATGACCGGCGCCCGCACGTTGGGACGGTGGCGCACGAGACCGGCATCAGTCGCCAGCCAGAGGTGGCCGTCCGGGGTTGCGACCATGGCCCGGAAGCGCAGCCCGCCCAAGTCATAGCGGTCGCGCCGATAGGTCTGGGCCACACCGTCGCCATCGAGCAGAAACTTGCGCAGGCTGCCGTCGCCCAGCCCAACCCATAGAAAGGCCCCGGAGGGATGCTGCTCGACGTAGAGTGTCTGGACATCGCCGCCCTGCACAGCCGCGCGGAATTCATCGGAAATGAAGCTGACGCCATCGAAGGTTTCGATACCGCGTCCGGTCGCCAGCCAGAAGCGCCCGGACTGGGGCTGCTCGACGATGGCGCGCACATCGAGGCTTTCCAGCCCCAGCGTCGTCCCAATGACGACGAGTTCCGCTGTCCCCGGCTCGTAGCGATACACGCCATCGTTCGTCGCCAGCCAGACCGTGCCGGAACGTGACAGCAGCGCCATCCGCACTTCGCCATCCAGTGGAATGGACTCGCTGTCAAGTTTCAGGGTGGTGCTGTCAACCTTGAACAGGGCCTTGGCCGTGGCCACCCAGAGTGTCTGGCGCGCGGCATCCAGAAGCAGGGAGCGCACCTGCGAAAAGGCGCTGTCGCCGGCCATCACAGCCCGGACGGTACTTCCATCCCACAGCCAGAGACCGTTTTCCGCCCCAACCCACAGACGGTTCTCTGCCGCCAGCAGCGCGCGCACGGATATTTTGTCCAACTCAGGGTGGACGCGCTGGAAGCGAATCCCGTCAAAGGCATAGACCCCCCGCGCTGTACCAACCCACAGCCCACCTTCGGCTCGCGGAGCCATGGCGTGCACGTCACTGTCGGGCAGCCCGCGACTGGTATCAAAGACGACAAAACTGTAGGCATCGTACCGCAGCGCCCCCTTGCGGGTGGCCAGCCACACATTCTGGTCGGGATCGCCGGCCACGGCGGTCACTTCGGTGTCGGTCAGCACTTCGGCAGTTTCCTGGCGACGTGGGTCATAGACCACCACACCGGGCCCATCGGCGCGGGCGCACCACACATGTCCCTCACTATCCACGTGGCAGGCCCCCAGTGGACGCTGCAACATAGAGCCGGAAACCGGCAGAAGCTGGCCATCGGGTGTCAGAGTATAAAGCCCGGCAGCCGTAGTGCACCACACGGTCAGCGACTGTGGATCAGCCGCCAGGCCATACGCAGCAAGTTCCCCGACTTGGGCAGCGGGCAGCACCGGTTCCCAGCCCGGCCCCGATGGCCACCGGAACAATCCCCGGTCGGTAGCTGCCACAAGGCCGCCGGAAACAGCCAGTAAGGCGCGGATGCGCGTGTTGCCGATTTCCCGGATGAAGTCCCAGCGCGGTGGCGACGGCCAGTAGCGGTACAGGCCCTGCCCGGTGCCCACCCACAGGTCTTCGGACGGACCGGGCAGCAGACAGGTGACGGCCACGGCCGGTTCACTGAGGGCCATCGCAGTCGTTGACGTTGGCCTCAGGGCAGCCAGCCCGGTTGGCAGCCCAAACCACAGAGTGCCGTCCGCCGTCCGCGCCAGCGCCGTTACCGATTTTCCAGCCAGCGGAGACAGAGGCGACTCCGGTGCTTCGGATGACCAGAACTGCTGCCCGTCGAAACGGCACACGCCGGCCGCCGTGCCAAACCACACACTCCCGTCACGGTCGGGAAAAACCGTCTGCACGTCGTTGGAAGGCAACCGTGGCACTACAAAAGAGCGGTCCAGACTGCGGATGCCAAGTGGAATGGTTGAAACCCGATTGAGCAGGAGAGTCACTTCGAGCGTCGTCCGCTCACCGGTGACGACAACTTCGGACGTTTTGGCTTCGTAGCCTGTCACCACCGCCGTGACCTCATAGACGCCGGCTTCCATCCGCCCAAAGAAGTATTCGCCCCGCCGGCTCTCCAGAGCACGCAGGGCGCTGGCTTCCCGGCGGGAAGATTCCCGCAGCCGCGCTGTCACCACGGCGCCGGCCATGGGCGTACCGGCCCGCTCATCCCGCACCAGAACGCGCAGGGAACTGGGTGAGAGCTGGAGTTTGATGTCGGCCGGAGTTTCATCCAGACGATTCAGGGTGATGGTCTGGGTCTGTGGACGGTAGCCGCTGGCCGTTGCCACAATGGTGTATTTGCCAATACGCGGGAGCGGAAAGGTGAACCTGCCATCTCCGGCCGTCAGAAGTGAGGTTGACGGCGCGGTGGGTCCGGTACAGACCACTTTGACATCGGCCAGCGGTGTGCCGGACTCACCAACCACCACGCCACTAATGGCGGGGCCCGGCGGTGGCGACTGCGCGGCAAACTGTCCGCCCGGCAGGGCGAGAATCAGGCCGAGCCAGAGCCAACCAATCCAGCCTGAAAAGCCAGCGATTCCCCCTCTTTCAGCTTTGCCCTGGCGAAGTATAATTGCGTACTGTGTGATGGAACTATCACGCCCACTTTTCATCACTCTGCCTCTGTCACCCCACAACCATGCCCCAGAAAGCGTCGGCGAAACCCAAGATCAACCTGGCTCTGAAGCGCGAACTCCAGGATTTTCAAGTCAAACAACTCAAAAGAAACTTCAGCGACCTCTACACCTCGCAGGAGTACGGGCAACTGTGTGAGTTCTTTGCTCAGGACATCTACGCCCCCCGTGACTTCGAGGAGCGCAACCGCAGTTTCGAGCAAATTTCGAGTTACTTCCGCAATGCGCTCGGTGAGCGGCTCTTCCACGGTCTGATCCGCCTGCTTGACCTCTACGAAATGTCCGATGCCATGGACGACCTCATGGTGGTGACGCTGGAAAAGATGGGGGTCAGGAAAAACATTACGCAGGAGCAGTACGATGAAGCCTACTACCGGTGCAACAACTACGACGAGCGCATCGAGCAGCTTGACCTCATCGTGGAGTGCTTTCACTTTACCCACAATCTCTGCCAGTACCGCTTCATCGGGATGATTCTCAAAACGGCCCGGATGACCTCCCATCTGTTCAGCTCATCGAAGGACAGCATCGTGGACATGCTCGAACGGGGCTACCAGGCGCTGCGGCCGGTCAAAAACATCAAGCCGTTCACGGATACGATTTACGAGCGTGAACTCAAGCGCCTGAACCGCATTTACGACTTCTACAGCCAGCGTGTGGCGTTGTCCTGACGGTTAGGTTGGCGTGGATTGATTGGCCGGCAATCTGTTCCCTGCCGGCTGACCGGCTGCCAACTCAAAGCCGTGGACGATACTTCCTTCGCTTCTCTCACCTATGCCCAAGTCAAAGCCACCCACAGCCCGCAGCAAAACCGCCCTCATCCTGGCCGGGGGCGGTATTACCGGTGTTGTCTATGAGATTGGCGCCCTGCACGCGCTCGACCAGTACCTTGGTGAAGGATTCACCATCGCTGACTTCGACATGATCATCGGCCTGTCGGCCGGGGCGTTTGTCGGTTCGTTTCTGGCCAATGGCATCACGCCGGAAGCCATGTTTGCCGCGCTGCGCCAGGACCCGCGTGCTCCTCTTGCGCCTTTCCCCAAGTGGGACGTGTTCCGCCCCAACTTTGGTGAGTTTTTCGAGCGCGCGCTGGCGCTGCCGCGCACGCTGGCGCTCAACGCCTTCAAAAAGCTGCGCAAAGTCGCCGGGGGTAATCCTTATGTGAGTGTCTTCGACGAAGTGCTGCCTTCGGGAATCTTTGTCAACGACCGGGTGGAAAGCTATCTGCGGCACAGTCTTCACCGGCTGGGACGCACGAATGACTTTCGCCAACTGCGGCGTCGGCTTTACGTCATCGCCACGGAACTGGACACCGGCGACCGCATTGTTTTTGGCGATGAAGGCCACGATCACGTGCCCATCTCGAAAGCCGTCCAGGCTTCGACGGCCATCCCGTTGTTTTACCGCCCGGTGCGGATCGGACGGCGCGACTACGTGGATGGCGCCATGCGCAAAACACTGCACGCCGACATTGCCATTGCCAAGGGGGCGAAACTCATCGTCTGCATCAACCCCGTTGTTCCCCTGCGGAACGACATCGAGCGGGAAGCCGTCCCGTTGTTCGAGGGTAAGGGGCGCTATTTGCGGGAAAAAGGCTTTGGCTACATTGCGTGGCAGATGCTGCGGGTCTTGCTGCACTCGCGCATCGAGCTGGGGCTGGAACGCTACAAACGCCTGCACCCGGATGTGGACATCATCCTCATCGAGCCACGGATGGACGATTACCGGATGTTTTTCCACAACATCATGGACTACGAAGCGCGTGTCCCTATGGCCAAGCATGGTTGTGACACAGCCATGGCGCATCTGGCGGAACACTTCGACGAATACGGTGCTATCTTTGCCCGTCACGGCATCCAGATGGTTCGGCCGGGGCGACGCATTCCGCTTTCGGTTCCCGTCCACCGTCCGGCGCCGCCGCGTGCACCGGCGTTCAGATCGGACCGCGACGTATCGCGCCTCCAGGCTTCCCTCGATGCCCTGGCCGCCCGGCTGTTGTGAGGTGGCGGGCCGGGTGGTGGGCCGGCCGGCTTATGGAATCCAGTCGGCAATGAAGATGTTGGTCTCGCCGCGCGCCCGTCCGTTGCGGTTCGAGGCGAAGACCAGTTTTTTCCCGTCGGGTGAAAACATCGGAAAGCCATCGAAGGTCTCCTCGTAGGTGACGCGCTCCAGCCCGGTGCCATCCAGGTTGACGAGATACAGCTCGAAGTTGCGCCCCTGGGGATCATCCATATTCGACGAGAAAATCACCTTCCGGTCATCCGGCGTGAAAAACGGGGCAAAGTTGGCCTTACCGTTGTTGGTCAGGCGGCGCACGTTCGAGCCGTCCACGTTCATAACGTAAATATCGAGCCGGGAGGGACGGATGAGATGCTCCCTGAGCAACGCCCGGTATTCCTCCAGTTCTGCGCCTTCGGGCCGGCTGGCCCGCCAGACGATCTGCTTCCCGTCATGGGAAAAGAACGCGCCGCCGTCGTAACCGGGCGTGTGGGTCAACTGCCGGAGGTTTTTGCCGTCGGTGTCCATGATGTACAGCTCCAGATCGCCGGAGCGGTCAGAAGTAAACACGATGTGCTTACCGTCGGGCGACACAGTGGCTTCGGCGTCGTAGCCGGGCGCGTCGGTCAGACGTACCAGACGCTTCCCGTCCAGGCTGGCCTTGAAAATGTCGTAGCCTGGGTAGAGCGCCCATACGTAGCCGCGCGAGAAGTCGGGCCGGGGCGGACACTCGCGCTGGGCCAAATGTGTGGAGGAATAGATGATATGCCGGCCGTCGCGGAGAAAATAGGCGCAGGTCGTACGCCCAAGACCGGTGCTGACCATCCGCTGGCGTGCGCCGGTCGCGTCCATCACGTAAATCTGGTCGCAGGCGCGGCCGTCGCGGGTGGACTGAAAGACAAGCTGTTTGCCATCGAAGGAAAAGTAGGCTTCGGCGTTTTCGCCGCCGAAGGTGAGTTGGCGCAGGTTGGCAAGGTGTGTTTCACGCGGGTCGAGCCTGGGCGGCGGGTAGTTTTTTGGTGAGCCTTGCTCACCGAGTCGTGGCTGCTGGGCTACGCCGGGCCAGGTTATCGCCAGAAACGACAGGAACAGGACGGCCATCCATCGAACCGGCTGGAACAGGGCCGTCCAGGGCTTGGCAGAGTGCATCAAAGGCTGTCAATCTCCTTGCAGGTATTGAACGTTTTTCAACCCGAATCATCTATCATCGCCTCACGGTTTCCGGTTGGGCAAGCTGTGCGAGAGGACTGGTTATGTTTTGGATGACGGAAAGGTTCCCGCCCTGGTTTGTCACCGGGGTAGGGTTGTTGCTGGGTGTCTGGCTGTGGTCGCCGGACGTTGCCGGGCAGGACACTGCCGAACAGAAAGCCGCACTGAAAAACCGCGCTTCGCGCCCCAGCCGGGGGCGCACCCTGGATGAGTATTTCCTGGCCATTCCTGACAGTTACCTGCCCAGTGTGCCGCGCGCCCGCCGCCGGACGCTGCTGCGCCCGGAGCACGTCACCGTCCGCGACGAACGCAACGGCTACTTGCAAATTGCCGGCGATGGCGCACGGCCGACGGTCACGGTGGCCAAGTTCCGCCGGAGCGATGGGACGTACCTGATTGCCGTCACGGCCGACTACGAAATGGGGTCAGAGTGCTGGCTGCTGGACGAGCAACCGGGAGGCTTTGTGGATGTAACCCGGAACCTCATTCCCGACTATCGCCGCTGCGAGGATTTCGAGGCGGCGGACTGCCACGTGTATGAGCTGCCGCGCTATGGGACGACGATTGTGGTCAAAGATGGCGCGGGACGGGAACGCTATCGGCTCGGTTGGCGCGGCAACCGCTTTGAGCGCCTGCCATAACGTCACGGTCTGGTTCAAGCGCACCTTATGCTGTTTTTCGCCTTTGCCTTTGGCCTTCTCGCCCTGACCAGCTACCTCGTCGGGGTCAGCGTCGGGTATGTGTCACGGGCGCTGTCTCCCGCATACCGCCTTGGAGATTACTGGTTGGCCGCCATCTGGATTGGGCTGTTGACTCTTGGCAATGCCTTGCTGGCGCTGTCGTTGCTGATGCCGCTTACGCCTCTTTCCGGGGCGCTGCTGGCACTTGTGCTCTGTCTTCCGGCACTGACGACAGGCCGGGTGCACCTACGGTGGCTGGAAATATGGCAACGGCTTCGGCGACAACCAGCGTGGATTGTGGCCCTGGCAGCCATTGCGGTCAGCAACGGGGCGTTTTTCAATCGTCCCAGTTTCATCATTGATGCCGGCGTTTATCACATCGGGAGCATTGAATGGCTGTCACACTACGGTACGGTTCCCGGCCTGGCCTTGCTCAACTGGACGCTTGGTTACGGTTCGACTTGGTTTGCGCTGGCAGCGCCGTTCAATGCCGGGCCGTTGGCGGGACGCGCCTACAACGTTGCCAACAGCGTTGCTTATGCCCTGCTGACCCTGCATCTCTTACTCGCCGGCAGCCGCATCTGGCGACGGACAGAACAACCTGCCGATTGGTTTTTACTGATAGCCTCCGGGCTGACGTGGCTGTTGGCGGCACGCTTTCTGGGAGCCATCATCGTTTCGCCGTCACCGGATATTCCGGTGATTTTCGGCGTGATCATCGTAGCTTGGATGTTTTTTCTCACGACAACACCGGCATCCACTCAGGACGCCGGCAATGCACGTCTTCTGGTCTGGCTGATGGCGCTTGGTTTGGCCGGTGTCAAACTCAATGCCCTGCCGGTGGTCATCATCGGCGGATGCTTTGTTTTTGCCGCCAGCCGGCAACCTGGATACCTTCTGCGGGCCGGTCTGCTTGGCAGCCTGTTGCTTGCCCCCGGCGTCGTGGCGCGCGTTGCGATGTCCGGCTACCCCTTTTTCCCTTCACGGGCCTTTGGATTGGGATTGCCCTGGCAGTATGAAAACCCGGTCTTTACGACCAATGCCATTCGGGTGTTTGCGCAGTGGTCAGGGCAGCCTGTTCCGCCGGGCCCGGATTACCCGCTCCGGTGGCTTCCGCACTGGCTTGCCCACGAACGGCTGGCAACCGGGCTGCTGCTGATACAGCTTGGCGTTCTTGTTTGGGGCTGGCGACACTGGCGGCAGTGGACACCTGCCTTCCGGTGGGCATTGGTACTGTCAACGGCAGGCACACTCTACGTCATGGCCGCTGCGCCATCACTGCGCTTTCTGCTGGGCTACCCGGTCATTGCCATCAGTCTTGGACTTGCTGACTTCGTTCCGCGCCTTGCCGCGCGCTGGCAGCTTGGTACAACCAGAATGCAGTGGAAACACACGGGGCACGTCGGTATTTTCATCCTCGCTGGCTTCCTGACGGCGGCCCTCACAGGACTATCCCTGATCTCATCCAAGACGGAGTGCCTCATCCAACGGGCTATTGCTGCCGGGAAGGTCTCCAACACACCTGACCACGCGCCCGGATGGATATGGCCGCCGCGTGTCCGCCGCATCGAGTATCTGGAAAGTGAGCCACCGGTGGCTGACACGACGGTGAAGCGGCAACTTATCAACGGCATTGAAGTGACTGTCCCCCACGCCATCTGCTGGGACCTGCCGCTCCCGTGCTCGCCGCCCTACCACAAAACAGGTTTTCGGCTGCGTGACCCACAGCGGGGACTGTCCGGCGGTTTCGTCACAGGGCCGGACAAACCGTGACCGTCCCGTGACCGGCTTGGCAGATGAGAGACTGTTGGCGTAGCATTGTCCGACACTTGACGAGTCTGGTATCGCCGGCATGACCGAAGCCCTGCCCTACCGCAAACACCCGACGGCGCTGGTCGAAAGCGAACACATCGGACGTGGGACACGCATCTGGGCGTTTGTCCACGTGCTTCCCGGCGCTGTCATCGGCGAAGACTGCAACATTGGCGATCACTGCTACATCGAGTCGGGCGCCGTGGTCGGCAACCGCGTCACGATCAAAAACGGCGTCGCCGTGTGGGAAGGGGTTCATCTCGGCGACGACGTGTTCCTGGGTCCCAACGTGGCCCTGACCAACGACTTGCTGCCACGCAGCCGCAAGCCCGATTGGGTCTGTCATCCAACCTACATCGAGCGCGGGGCGACGATTGGCGCCAATGCCACGATTGTCTGCCGGGTACGGATTGGCGAATACGCCCTGGTCGGGGCCGGCTCCGTGGTCACGAAAGACATCCCAGCCCACGCACTCTGTTTCGGCAATCCGGCCGCCGTCCGCGGCTGGGTCTGCCGCTGCGCCGCACGTTTGACCTTTGAGGGAGAGGAAACGACCTGCCGTGAATGTGGCGACCAATACCGCCAAACACCAGGCGGCATCATCCGCATCGTCTGACGCACCACGGACGACGTTGAAGGTGCTGGCCGTACCGATTGCCTTCAACGAGGAAAAGAAAATCGGGCGCGTCCTGGACCGTTTTCCGCCGAATGTCGTGGATGCCATTGCCGTTGTGGATGACGCCTCGACAGACGGCACGCCCCAGGTCATCTGTGAAAAGGGCGCGATTCATCTGCGTCATGAGCGGCAGTCAGGGGCCGGAGCCGCCATCCGCACGGCGATTCGCTACGCCCGCGAACAGGGCTACGATGTCATCGTCATTCTGGCCGGAAACGACAAGGACCGCCCGGCCGAAATCCCCCGGCTGGTCGAGCCGATTGTCAACGAAGGGTATGACTTTGTGCAGGGGTCACGCTATCTGCCAGGTGGCGACTTCGGCAACATGCCGCTGTATCGCCAACTGGCGACGCGCTTCGTCCACCCGCTGCTGTTTTCGCTGGCCGCACGGCGGCGCGTCACCGACAGCACCAACGGCTTTCGCGCCATCCGCCTTTCGCTTTTTGACGATCCGCGCATAGACATTGACCAGGACTGGCTCGACAAGTACGAGCTGGAGCCTTACATCCTGTTCAAGGCCATCCGGCTGGGCTACCGGTTCAAAGAGGTGCCCGTCACCAAGATTTATCCCCCAAAAGAACTGGGCTACACCAAAATGAAGCCGTTTACCGGCTGGTGGAGCATTCTTCGCCCCATCATTTACCTGGGGCTGGGTTTGAAAAAGTAACCCCAAAGCAGAAAGGGGCGGGGCATGCAGATTCCCTTCGTTGACTTACAGGCGCAGTACCAGTCGCTCAAAGACGAACTCGACACGGCCGTACTGACCGTCATGCGGCAGTGCAACTTCATTCTGGGCAAGGAAGTGAGTGATTTTGAGCAGGCCTTTGCCGATTACGTCGGCGCCCGGCACTGTGTCGGGGTGGCCAGCGGACTGGATGCGCTCAAGCTTGCGCTGGAAGCCTTTGGTATCGGCCCGGGGGATGAAGTCATCGTGCCGGCGCACACCTTCATTGCTTCGGCGCTGGCCGTATCGGCCGTTGGGGCGCGTCCGGTGCTCGTCGAAGTGGATGAAGCCAGTTTCAACCTTGACCCGGCACGTATCGAAGCCGCCATCACCCCCCGCACGAAAGCCATCATGCCGGTTCACCTCTACGGGCAACCAGCCGATATGGCCCCCATTCTCGACATTGCCCGGCAGCACAATCTGCGCGTCATCGAGGACGCTTCCCAGGCGCACGGCGCACGTTACCGGGGGCAGCGGGTTGGCACATTCGGCGATGCCGGCTGCTTCAGTTTTTATCCCGGCAAGAACCTGGGCGCGTACGGCGATGCCGGCGGACTCGTCACCAACGACGCCGGACTGGCTGAGAAAGTCCGCTTCCTGCGCAACTACGGGCAGGAGGTCAAGTACAAGCACGTCGTCAAAGGATACAACCTGCGGCTCGACACGCTGCAAGCCGCCGTACTTGGCGTGAAACTCCGGCATCTCGATACCTGGAATGCCCGCCGGGCGGCGCATGCGGCCGCCTACACGCACGCGCTCGAAGGCGTGGGAGACTTGCAGCTTCCGCGTGTTGTCACCGGCGATCACGTCTTTCACCTCTACGTCATCCGTACGCAACGGCGCGACGCCCTCCAGACACACCTCAACCAGCGCGGCATTGCGACGGTCATCCACTATCCCGTACCGATGCACCTGCAGGCGGCGTATGCCGACCTGGGTTACGGTCGCGGGGCATTTCCCATCACCGAACGGCTTTCGGATGAGATTCTGTCGCTTCCGATGTACGCTGAACTGACGGCTGAGCAGCAGGACTACGTCATCCAGGCGGTGAAGGACTTTTTCGCCTGACCTGGCCCGGCAACATCCCGGACGAACAGTGTTCATAGCAGTGTTACAGACTGCGGATAAGCGATGCCATCCGCCCTGCCAAAGGAGCTTTGCGCACGCCTATGTCCGGTCGCATCTTTCAACTTCCGACGCCGTTTCGTGATCCGCTGCGGCAACGGATGTTTGCCCCCATCAAAAGTCTGCTCGAACGCTGGCTTCTGTTTCACCAACTCGATGAGCTTTACCAGGAAGCCCTGGCTGCCACGGGCAGCGATGGGCATGCCTTTTTTGAGGCGGTTCTGGCGGCGCTCAACGTCCGCTATCACGTGCTGGAAAGCGATGTGGCGCGGCTGCCGGCTGCAGGGCCGGTCATTGTGGTGGCCAACCATCCCTTCGGGGGCATTGAAGGCATCATCCTGACTTCCCTGCTCCGCTCAGTGCGACCTGACGCCAAAGTGATGGCGAACTACCTGCTCGGATGCATTCCTGAAGCGCACGACTACTTCATTCTCGTTGATCCGTTTGAGCGTCCAAACTCGCCACAGGCCAATCTTCGCCCTCTCCGGGCGGCACTCCGCTTCCTTGCCCAGGGTGGTGCGATTGGACTGTTCCCGGCCGGTGAGGTGGCCCACTGGCAGGCCGGCAAGCGCGTCGTTACCGATCCGGCCTGGAAACCCACGCTGGCGCGGCTGGTACGCGCCAGCAAAGCAACCGTTGTGCCGGTGTATTTTGACGGCAGAAATGGCGCGCTCTTCCAGATGGCCGGCTTTGTTCATCCACGCCTGCGCACGGCCATGCTGCCCTATGAGTTTCTCAACAAGCGGAATCGGGAGATTGAAGTGCGCATCGGGCACCCGATTCCCTGGTCGAAGCTCAAGTCCCTCGATGATGAAGCCCTGACCGAGCACCTGCGGCAGCGCACCTACCTGCTGGCTTCGCGTACGGAACCGGCCTCACGGCTGCCACGGGCGCTGGCCGCTCCACTGCGCTTTCCAAAAAGCTTTCCGAAACTCCCGATGCCGTCATTGCAACGCCCGCAACCTGTGCCGGCGGCCATTGCGCCGCCACGTGCGGCTGCCCTGCTGGAGGCTGAAATCAAGGCGCTTCCCGAAACCGCCTGCCTGGTCAGACAGGGCGAACTGACGGTCTGGTGCGCGGGCGCCGAGCACATTCCGCACGTGCTTCACGAGATTGGACGCCTGCGCGAAATCACTTTCCGGGCCGCCGGAGAAGGCACCGGCAAGGCCCTTGACATAGATAGCTTTGATGCCTACTACCAGCACCTTTTTGTCTGGAACCAGGAACGGCAGGAAATCGTTGGCGGCTACCGCTTCGGGCAAACGGATGAGATTCTGGCGCGCTTTGGCAAACGTGGACTCTACACTCACACTTTGTTTGCCTACCGCACGGCCTTTCTGCGCAGCATCGGGCCAGCGCTCGAACTGGGACGTTCGTTCGTCCGCCCGGAGTATCAGAAAAGCTACGCGCCGCTGATGCTGTTGTGGAAAGGTATTGGGCGCTACATTGCCCAGCATCCACGCTACCGGGTGCTGTTCGGCCCGGTGAGCATTACCAACGAGTACCGCACGGCTTCCCGGCGCTTGATCGTGGAGTTTCTCAAGGCCAACAGCTTTCAGCCGCAACTGGCCCGGCTGGTCCGTCCACGGATGCCTTTCGAGTCGCGTACCCTGGCCATCACCCAGACCCTGCTTGGACTCAAGCCGTCCCCGATTCCGGCGGCTGACATTGAAGAAGTCTCGGCCTTTGTGGCCGACATCGAGCCGGATGCCAAAGGCGTCCCGGTGCTGCTGCGGCAGTACCTCAAGCTGGGCGGGAAGGTGCTGGCCTTCAACATTGACCCGGACTTTGGCGATGCGCTGGACGGTCTCATCATGGTGGACCTGCTCGACAGCGACCCCCGCACACTGGAGCGCTACATGGGACGCACCGAAGCCGCAGCTTTTCTGGACTACCATGCCAAAGCTCTGGCACAGCGCCGGATGCGGGTTAGTTAGGGTTGTCGTCGGGCGGACAGTCTGCGTTCCGGGAACACGGACGGGAAGACGCCCACAGCGTCTCCATAGCCGCCTTGAAACGTGCCTGAATCCGTCCCTGGCGGGGATGCCGTCCATGCCGCAGCCACCACTGACCGGCCACCAGCACGTCTGACCAGGTGGGGCCGGGGCTTGAAAACACCACCGCTTCCAGCAGGTGTTCGGGTGTTGCGCCGAGCAGGGTTGGGGTGTCTGTTGCCAATACCAGCGCATCGGCACGCGCGCCGGGTGTCAGTCCCCAACTTGGCTGGCCGGCGGCATCACCGCCAGCAAGTTGTGCGCCGGTAAAAAGGCTGGCCGCCGGCGACGGCAGTCCGGTAATCCCCCGGCGCTGCGTCAACAGGCGCGTGCTGTACACCAACCAGCGCAGTTCCTCGCGCCAGTCGCGGTTTACGTGGCTGTCTGAGCCGATGGCCAGCGGGACGCCGAGTTCCGCCCAGGCCGGCAGGTCCACAAAACCGTCACCCAGATTGGCTTCGGTCGTCGGGCAGACCACCACCCCGGCCCCGCTCCGGGCAATGGCTTCGCGTTCGGCGGCATCGGTATGCGTGGCATGCACAAGCTGCCAGCGGGGATCGAGATAGCCCTCACGCGCCAGCCAGGCTACCGGGCGCGCGCCGGTAGTGCGCAGGCAGGCTTCGACTTCCGCCACCTGCTCGGCCACGTGGAGGTGAATGGGGCCGGTGAAATCCTCGGTCAGCCGCCGCATGTGACCGAAACTTTCTGGGCGTACCGCCCGGACGGAATGCAGTGCCAGCCCGACGTTGACACCAGGGCGGTGGCATTCCTCGACACTTTTGACCAGATGCCACACAAGATCGGGCGTCGCCAGAAAACGGCGTTGCTCCGGCAGCAGGTCGGGCTGCCCGAATCCGGCGCGCTCATACACGGTGGGCAGCAGGGTCAACCCAATCCCAACGTCTTCCGCCGCCTGAATGATGGCTTCCACTAGCGCCAGCGGTTCGGTGTAGGGTTCGCCGGCTGCGTCGCGGTGGAGATAGTGAAACTCACAAACCTGCGTATAGCCCCCCTGGAGCAGTTCCAGATAAAGCTGCGCCGCAATGGCGCGCAGAAGTTCGGGTGTGATGCGCGCCGCAAGGTGGTACATGCGGCTTCGCCAGGACCAGAAATCATCCTGTTCGCCCGTGGTGGTTTCGGCCAGTCCGGCAAAGGCACGCTGAAACGCATGGCTGTGGGCATTGACAAGACCCGGCAGCAAAGCGCCTGCAAGTGGCACAGCTTCGGGCGGAGGCGTCGGCACGTCAGTTTCCACACTGGCCCAACAGCCATCCTGTCCGATGGTCAGCAGGACGTGGCGTTGCCAGCCGTGGGGCAGCCAGGCCAAGGGTGTCCACAGAGCTTTGGGCGGGACCGGCTCAAGCGTCATGACGGACTCCAGGCGAGAGCCGTAATGATGAGTTTCTCCAAAATCGGGAGCAGACGCCCGGCGCGTTCCGGGTCAATCCGATAGGGCGGCGCTTCATCGCGCATGTAACAGGACCAGGCCATTTCCAGTTGGACGGCGTGGCGTCCCTGCTCCGGCCGGCCGTAATGGCGCGTAATGTAGCCACCTTTGAAGCGGTCATCGGCCACATAGGAGAATTCCTCCTGCGCGGCCAGCGCAGCACAGAGGGACTGACGCAACTGCGGCGCACAGCTTGCTCCGCCGGCCGTGCCAAGGTTCAAATCCGGCAGCGTGCCCTCGAAAAGCCAGGGCAACTGTGACTTGATACTGTGCCCTTCCCACAGAATGACATAGCCATGACGCGCCTGAAGTCGTGCGAGTTCGCGTTCGAGTGCGTCATGGTAGGGCTGCCAGTAGCGTGCGCGTCGTCGCGCCACCTCAGCGGCATCGGGCGTCCTGCCGGCGCGGTAGATGGGTTCTCCGGTGAACATGCGCGTCGGGCAAAGCTCCGTGTAGTGCTTGCCGTGATAGAGCGGCAGGTCGTCGGGCGGACGGTTGACATCCACGACGTACCGTGACAGCCGCGCCTGCAGGATGCCGACATCCAGTTGGCAGGCGAAGGCGTAGAGTTCACCCAGATGCCAGTCAGTATCGGGTAGGGTTTTCGCCTTGTCAGTCCAGTCGGCGGCAATCTCCGGCGGCACAACCGTCCCCACGTGCGGCAGGCTGATCAGCACGGGAACATCACCCGGATGGAGTTCAAATACCGGTTCAACCGACGATGACGCCATGACGCACCACCTCTTTGCCTCCCACGATCACCTGCTGCGGATGACAGCCACCGAACCAGTAGGCCAGTTCACGGGGATGTGCCAGCGGCCAGACGACGAAATCCGCCCGCCTGCCGGCCGCCAGTACGCCCCGGTCGGCAAGTCCCAGCGCACGCGCAGCATGCACGGTGATGCCACGCAGGGCTTCTTCCGGCGTAAGCTGAAAGAGCGTACAGGCCAGATTGAGCATCAGCAGCAGGGAGAGTGTCGGCGACGAACCCGGATTGTGGTCGGTCGCTACCGCTAGTGGAACGCCGGCGGCCCGCAGCGCAGATACCGGTGGAAGTTGTGTTTCACGCAGAAAGTAAAACGCGCCTGGCAACAGGACGGCCACTGTGCCGGACTGCGCCATGGCGCGGATGCCAGCCGGGTTGACATACTCCAGGTGGTCACAGGAAAGCGCGCCAAACTCAGCCGCCAGCAACGCTCCGCCCTGGTCACTCAACTGTTCAGCGTGGAGTTTGACCGGCAGCCCCAACTGCCGGGCCGTTTCAAAGACGCGCCGCGTTTGTTCGACCGAAAACCCGATGGTTTCGCAGAAGGCATCCACAGCATCCACCAGACCGGCAGCGTGCAACTCCGGCAGACAGGCGCAGACTTCGGCAATGTAATCGTCCGGGCGACCGGTAAACTCCGGCGGCAGGGCGTGCGCAGCCAGGTAAGTCGTGCAGACCGTCAGCGGCAGGCGCTGCGCCAGTTGGCGGGCAATGCGCAGGCAGCGGGCTTCATCAGCGTAGGTCAGCCCATACCCGGACTTGATTTCGACTGTCGTGACGCCTTCTGCCAGAAGCGTGCGTGCGCGGCGGATGGCGGCGGCCAGAAGGTCTTCGTCGGAAGCGGCGCGGGTCGCCCGCACCGTGGAGAGAATGCCGCCGCCCTGCCGCGCAATGTCGGCATAGGTTGCGCCGTGCAGCCGGGCTTCAAACTCATCGGCGCGCGTTCCGCCATAGACCAGATGTGTGTGGCAGTCCACCAGTCCCGGTGTCACCAGTGCGCCGCCCAGGTCATGTTCTTCGGCAATGGGCAGGCTGCGGGGCAGGTGGCGCGCATCGCCAACCCAGTGCAGGTATTGACCGGCAACGACCAGGGCGCCGTCTTCAATCCAGCCCCAGGCGGCCGCGTCTGCCAACGTCGCCAATCGCGCGTTG
The DNA here is from genome assembly GCF_000226295.1 of Chloracidobacterium thermophilum B. GTDB lineage: Bacteria > Acidobacteriota > Blastocatellia > Chloracidobacteriales > Chloracidobacteriaceae > Chloracidobacterium > Chloracidobacterium thermophilum. Next base: position 1,214,941 of record NC_016024.1, on the reverse strand, counting down.
CGCCACAATGCCAACATTTCCCCTGCCTGCCCCCAGCGCCGTTGTGCGTAAGCCAACATCCTACCGTGCGTGGTGTGTGGTGAAAAGCCGTGGCTTGACGCCACTGGCCCACCCCACTAACGTCGCTGGCAGCGCGTCTTGGCGCATCGGATTCCCGTATAGCGAAGCCTTGCCATGTCCAGAATTCTTCGCGCACCACGCGGAACGGAGCTTTCCTGCCGCAACTGGCAGATTGAAGCGGCGTACCGCATGCTGCACAACAACCTTGACCCGGAAGTTGCCGAACGACCGGAAGACCTGGTCGTGTATGGCGGGGCCGGCAAAGCCGCCCGCAACTGGGCGTGTTTTGAAGCCATCTGCGACACCCTGCGCCGGCTGGGAGAAGATGAAACCCTGCTCATCCAGTCGGGCAAGCCGGTGGGCGTCTTTCGTACGCACCCGGACGCCCCACGGGTCTTGCTGGCCAACTCGAACCTCGTACCCCGCTGGGCTACGTGGGAACACTTCGACGAACTCGACCGGCGCGGCCTGATGATGTACGGGCAGATGACGGCCGGTTCGTGGATTTACATCGGTACGCAGGGCATTGTGCAGGGCACGTACGAGACCTTTGCCGAAATGGGCCGCCAGCACTACGGCGGCGACCTGCGCGGGCGCTGGGTGCTCACGGCCGGGCTGGGCGGCATGGGCGGGGCACAGCCGTTGGCGGCGGTGTTTGCCGGGGCGGCGGCGTTGGTCATCGAGTGCCAGGTCAGCCGGATTGAAGCCCGCTGCCGGACGCGCTACCTCGATGAGTGGACGGACAATCTCGACGATGCCCTCCGGCGCATTGAACGCTACACGGCGGAGAACAAGGCGGTTTCCGTCGGCCTGCTCGGCAATGCGGCGGAAATCCTCCCGGCGCTGGTGGAACGCGCCCGGCAGGGGGGGCTACGTCCTGACATCGTGACCGACCAGACAGCCGCGCACGACCTGATTCACGGCTACCTGCCGGTGGGCTGGACGGTTGAGCAGTGGCAGGCGGCCCAACGCGATCCGGCACAGCACGGGACGCTGCGCCGGGCAGCGGCGGAAAGCTGTGCGCGGCATGTCCGGGCCATGCTCGACTTTCAGGCCCTGGGCGCCAGGGTAGTGGATTACGGCAACAACCTGCGCCAAGTCGCTTTTGACGAAGGCGTGACGGATGCCTTCATGATTCCGGGCTTCGTCCCGGCCTACATCCGCCCGCTGTTTTGCCGTGGCAAGGGGCCGTTCCGGTGGGTGGCGCTGTCGGGCGACCCGGAAGACATTTACCGCACCGACCGGCGTCTGATGGAGCTGTTTCCTGACAACGACCACCTGCATCGCTGGTTGACCATGGCTGAGCAGCGGATTGCTTTTCAGGGGCTGCCAGCGCGCATCTGCTGGCTGGGTCTGGGTGAACGCCACCGGGCGGGACTGGCGTTCAACGAGATGGTCCGCAAGGGCGAACTCAAAGCGCCCGTTGTCATCGGCCGCGACCACCTGGATGCGGGTTCAGTGGCTTCCCCGAACCGGGAAACCGAGCAGATGCGGGATGGCTCAGATGCAGTTTCCGACTGGCCGCTGCTCAATGCGCTGCTCAACACGGCCAGCGGCGCGACGTGGGTTTCACTCCACCACGGGGGCGGCGTTGGCATGGGCTATTCGCAGCATGCCGGGATGGTCATCGTGTGTGATGGTACGGAAGCCGCCGACCGGCGTCTGGAACGGGTGCTGTGGAATGACCCGGCAACTGGCGTGATGCGGCACGCTGATGCCGGCTATACCGATGCCGTGGAGTGTGCCAGGGCGCAGGGACTGTGGCTTCCCATGCTGGATACGGATGCCTGATGACGCGCGAACTCATTCTGGTACTGGGCGGCGCACGGGCCGGCAAAAGCCGGTTTGCCCAGCAGCTTGCCCAGACGAAAGCTGATACCACCGGCGCAGCCGTGTGCTTCATTGCCACGGCGGAAGCCCTCGACGAAGACATGCAGAGGCGGATTCTGCGCCACCGGGCGGAACGCCCGGCGGAGTGGCGTACCATTGAGGAGCCGCGCGCGCTGGCGGCGGCTTACGCCCAAGCGGCGGAAGCCGGTGTGGTGGTGGTGGACTGCCTGACGCTGCTCGTCTCGAACTGGCTACTGGCTATGCCGCACGATGAGGCGCAGTGCCTCAATGCGCTGGAAACCACGCTGGCGGCCTTTTTGCAGACCTTTTCGCGCCGTGAGCAGACGGTCATCGTGGTGTCCAATGAAGTCGGGCTGGGGATTGTTCCCGACAATGCTCTGGCGCGCCGCTACCGGGACCTGCTGGGAAACGTCAACCAGTCGGTGGCCGCAGCGGCAACGGAAGTCTATTTCGTTGTGGCCGGACTTCCCTGGCGCATCAAGTGAGTCCGTTTCACACGGCATCCACAATGCCAATGAAAATGTCTGTTCAGCCAACAGGGGCATTCTTCAGGCAATGCCAAAGCTGCTACACTGCACGTTGACGGCCGAGACAACGCGGCTCCGAGGGACAAAGCATGGCGCAACGGAAAACAGGTTGGCATATCTGGCCGGCTGGTCTGGCGCTGGGATTTCTTTGGGCGATGACCATGCCAAACCTGCCTGTGACCCAGGTTGCTGCCCAGGAACGCAGCACGAGTGTGGGCGGGGGAAAAGCCGGTGGCGGTGAAACGACATCCTCACCTGGCAGCGGGCGTGGACGCAGCAGCAGCAAGGGGGCACGTCCACCGGCAGTTCCCTGCCCGTCCGGGCCGCTGGCGCCAACCGTGGCCCTTCCAGCCGAACAGCTTTCCACCGTCACCTTTGAATCTCCCAGACTGGACGACAAAGGCAACACCGTCGAGACCGTCAAAGGCGAAACGCAACGGTTTGTCGAAAACCTGGGCAACCAGGTGACGCTGGAATTGGTCGCCGTACCGGGCGGCTGTTTTACCATGGGCAACACGGTCTCCGATGAAACCGAAAGCTATGACAACGAGCGTCCGCTGATGCGCGCGCGGGTCTTCGGGTTCTATATGGGGCGGACCGAAGTCACCCAGGCGCAATGGCGGGAAGTCGCGTCCTGGCCCAAAGTCGAACGTGACCTGCCGCCTTCCCCATCGAAGTACACCGGCGACGACCTCCCCGTGGACAGCATCACCTGGGATGAAGCCGTCGAGTTCTGCCGGCGGCTGACCAAAAGAACCGGCCGCCCCTACCGGCTGCCAACCGAAGCCGAATGGGAATACGCCTGCCGGGCTGGCGCCACCGGGCTGTTTGCCTACGGCGCGGTTCTGCTGCCGACGCTTGAAAACTACGACGGGTCGCTGCCCTACCGGGACGAGCCAGCCGCCCCGCCACGCAAGAAGCCAACGCCGGCCGGATCGCTGGGGGTCAATCCCTTCGGACTGGCCGATATGCACGGCAACGTACGGGAGTGGTGTCTGGACACCTATACTTCCCGCCTGACGGGAATTCAGGCGCAGGGCGCGCCGGTGCGCAACATCCACCAGGAAGAATGGGCGCAACACCGCACCATCCGGGGTGGCTCGTGGGCGTCGCTGCCCGATGGCTGCCGCTGTTCAATCCGGGAAGGGCTGCACCGTGAAGAACTGCTGACGACGCTTGGCTTTCGCGTTGTTCTCAGCGACCGCTACGGAGAGGGCCAGCCAATCGAACTGGATAATGAAGAGCCTGGACGTACTTCCGGCTCCCTACGCCTCAACGAGCGAACTTCAGCGCCTGCCTTTTCACATAGACCAGAGCATCCTCATCCGTAGGAAACTCGGAAGAAAAGCTTTCGCGTAGCCCACGGGCGACCTGCTCAACTGTCCAGCCGGCGTCGAGCTTTGTCAGCAGAAAAAGCTGCATTTTGCCTTCCACTCCCAGCCCCGGCGCCGCCGTGGGCGACAGCGGACGCAGGCGTTCCGGTGTTGCCAGCCAGCCCTCGAAGTCCGAATGGCGGAACGTTTTGGATTCCCCCCCAACACTGCGCCAGGTCACGTCCCAGCACAACACACCGCCGCCGCCAACCGCCCGGAGCGTCACTTCGACTTCATCCCCAACGGCCACCGGCAGCGGCTCGGCAATCGGTAAACACACGTGTCCCCAACTGGTTGGAGACTCAAGAAGGGGGCTGTTCGTCAGCGTGATGTCTTCCGTAAGCCACGCCTTGAACCACCCGCCGATGCCATGCATCACCCCTGGCTGCGCCACCCGAAAGGATGCCGTCCCGGCTACCTTGGGCAGGGCATCACCATCCAGCGCGGCGGGGGTCAGGTCAACCCGGCAGTAGCAGCGCCCTTCGGCCAGCACGTGCTGCGGACTCAACCGGCGTGTATACTGCTGGTTGACGGCAAAGGACAACGCAGACGAAAAATCAAAACCACACACCGGCTCGCGCCAGACGGACAAATCTGGCTTGGCTTCCGGCCAGGTGATCGGTGCGCAGTACAGTTCGAGTGCCTGCGGAATGAGCTTTCCGCCTGGCTTCAGCCAGCGGCGACAGGCATCCCGGAGCGTCGGGAGAATAAGCTCCTCTGCGCCATAGTTGCCTATCGTCTCAGAGACGATGACATCCACCGGCTCTGGCAGCCGGGCGCGTGTGGACAGGCAACCAATGAATGTCACGCGGTCGGCGTAACCGTTCTTCTCAATAATCAGCCTGGCAAGTTCAATGATGGGGCCTTCATCAATGGCATAGGTGTGCCGGGCGCCGGCCCGGCATGCCAGAAGCGTCAGAATCCCTGTTCCGCAGCCAACGTCGGCAACGACATCGCCGGGGCGTACGACAGACTCGATGGCAGACTGAAAGGGTTGCACCCGACGCTCATCGGCAATCAGTGAAGCGTGATAGGTTAGGGCTGCATAATCAGAGTACATTGGTTGTTGTTTCAACCCGGAGTGAAAATGTTACCCGATAGTACGTGCGCTCTAAGCAGCGAACAAGTATATTGGCTTGCGCATTTAACCCGTGATAGCGCTTGTTCCTGATGAACAAGTGCCTATCAACCATTCCCAATCCCGCACCTGCCTGACGCAACGATGCTTTCTCTTATGAACCGAGCCCTGATTCCCAAGCATGTCATTGTGCGCTCTGTTGCGGATGAAGCCATCCTGCTCAATCTGACCACGGAGCATTACTACGGTCTGGACAGTGTGGCCTACAGCATGCTGCGGCAGGCCACGAGCTGCCCGACGTTGCAGGACGCTTTGGCGGCTCTGCTGGACGAATATGAAGTCGAACCGGAACGGCTCCAGCAGGATTTCAATGCCCTGCTGGAGCAGCTTCAGCAAGCCAATCTCATCGAGATTGTTCCGCCTGACCCGGTTTCTTCAGATTCGCCGCCAGCGGCAGCTCCAATCTCATGAAACGTTGGCTGTACCGACTGTACCTCTTCTGCCACCTTCCATCGGAAGACCGGGCGAACCTGGTAACGGCCTGGCTTTTGTTGCTGGGTTTGCCCGGACTGTGCCGCCTCGTCGGTGTACGCGCCTGCCTGCGGTGGATGCGGTGGATGGTTGGCCGTCAGCCGCCACCGGTGTCATCCGCAACCTGCCCGGCGGATTGGGTGGATCACCAAGGTGTTCTTGTCGCTTGGGCGGCCCGGTATTGTCCCCGGTCGCCAACCTGCCTTATTCGTGCGCTTGTGCTGTGGTTCCTGCTGGCGCGACGCGGCATCGTCTGTGACCTCCGGCTGGGCGTTGAAAAAGACGCCCGGACGTTTGAGGCCCACGCTTGGGTGGAATGGTGCGGCCAGCCGGTGATGGAATCTCCCGACGTACGGCAGCGCTACGCCGTCTTTGATACGCCTCTCAACGTCTTGTGAGCAGCTTTTTTGTCATCTTCCACCCTGACGGGCGGCCAGTTGCGCCACCGATGGTCGCGCGTTTGCTCCAGCGGTTGGCCTGGCGTGGGCCTGACGGTCAATCCCACTGGTACGAGGCACACGTGGCGCTGGGCTATGCCCATCTCCACGTGGATGACCTGACGCGCACCCCACCGCCACTGACCTTTGATGGGCAGGTGTGGCTGGCCGCCGACATCCGGCTGGATGCGCGCGAAGGACTCTGCCGTGCCATCCAGACGGCTGGCGGGGAGGCCGACCAAGATATGCCGGATGCCAGACTGCTCTGGCAGGCGTACCACCTGTGGGAGTTGGATTGCCTGCACTACCTTCAGGGCGACTTTGCCTTTGCCCTGTGGGATGCCCGTCGCCGACGGCTGTTCTGCGCGCGCGACCCGTTCGCCGTCAAGCCGCTCTATTACAGCTATCAGCCGGGGCTGTTTGTTGCCTCCAGCGACCTTGCGACCATCTGCGCCCACCCGCAGATTCCCACCTCCATCCCAACCGATTTGGACGACTTTGCCGTTGCCGATTTTCTCATCGAAGGGATGAAGCTGGACGAAGACGGCACGTTTTACCGCGCCATCCGCCGCCTGCCACGGGCTACGGCGCTGTGCCTTGAAGGGGGTGCACGGCGGCAGTGGCGTTACTGGGATTGGCCAACCGATGGGTGTCTCCGCTATGCCCGCACAAGGGATTACGTCGAGCATTTTCAGGCACTTCTGGAACAGGCTGTAGCTGACCGGCTGCGCGCACCACGTGCATCTGTTCTTCTCAGCGGCGGGCTGGATTCCAACGTGGTGACGGCCGCCGCGCGACGCGCCTGCCTAACGACTGACCTCCGCGCTTTTACCTGTGTTTTCAACACACTCATTCCCGACCGCGAACGGCATTTCGCCGGGCTGGCCGCCCAAGGTCACGGTATTCCCATCACCTTCGTTGAGCAGGACAACTGGCAGCCGTATGCGCCCCCCCCGGCCGGCGTTCCCCCACCACCTGAGCCGGTTCACGAACCCTTCTGGAATGGCATCATGGAAAGTTACCGCCAGGTGGGCAGCCACGCCCGCATTGTCCTGACCGGGCAGTGGGGCGATGAAGTCATGCTTCAGGAAACAGCACCCTACCTGCGCGATCTCGTTGCCCGGCGGCAGTTACTCCGCTTGGGCGAGGCTCTTGTGGCGTACTTTGTAGCTGACGTCCGCAATGGCTTCTTTTCACTTCGGCGTCAGTTTGGGCGGATACTTGGACGAAAACACCCAACCCGGTCAGAAATCCCCCGCTGGCTGGCAACAGACTTTGTGACGCGCCTGCGTCGGGCTGGCTATTTCGAGCGCATGCAACCCAGTCCACCACCGCACCCCTACCGGCGGCATATGCTACGGGTGCTAAATCGGGTTCACCTGGCTAATGACCATGAATACAGCGATATGGCTTTCACCGGCACTTTGGTGGAAATCCGCTCCCCGTTGCTTGACCAGCGCATCCTCGAGTTTTTCCTGGCAGCGCCGACTGTGCCCCTTTGCCTCGACAAGTGGCTTTTCCGGGAACTGCTCAAAAACCGGCTTCCACGCGCTGTTGTCCGGCGTGCCAAGGCTCCCCTTCCTCAGTTTCCCGTCACCGGCTACATCAGGCGGCACGGCACAAGTTGGGCGCAACTTCCATCGGAAGCTCGCCACTACCTGTCTTGTTTTGTGAACGTCGAAGCCTTGCCAACTCCTCTTGTGTGGGATGCACGGCACGAAGCCAAATCTTTTGTTGACCTCAGCCCGTTGAGTCTGTATAAATGGCTGCAATCCAAGATTGTGTAAACTTTCCAAACCCATTGTGTTTTTCATTTTTTTGGAGACCGACCTATGAAACAGCCATTACCCTCAATTGAACAACAAGCTTCTTTATCGCAAGTCAAGCAGCCCGGCAAAAAGACGTACCACTCGCCAACCTTTACAGGTTACGGCTCACTCACTGACTTTACCCGAGCTTCAGGCAACGGTGGGACTCCTGACAGCATCTTAATGCGTAATGCCTCAAGGTGAAAAAACTCACGGATGGCCTTTGTGCAGGGCGTACGAACAAGGCTGGCACCTTTGACAATGCCACCTTTTGGCAGGCAGCAGTTAGGGAAAACGCGGGCAAGAGCTTTTCAGGCCCCCCAAGAAAATTCCTGACCAGTCTGCTTCACCTCCAATCAGCAGGCGTTTTGACCTTCGATCAACCCACAGAAAGCCAAGCAAGGGACTCGGGTCGGTGCTACTGGGTGCAAGGTTGCTTTTCATTTGGGGCTGATGGGTAGTGATTAGGTCCTCTAGGACTGACTCCCTGCTGAAAACAGACCATCACGCTGCCTGTTTCACACATGTCGAAGCCCTGACGCGTGCCCTCGTGTGAAGTGTGCGGCAGGAAAGTGATTTTGTTGATTCCTGGCCTGCCAGGCCTGTACAAGTTTGACATAGATAACAGCGGTTCAAAGACTTGCAGCTTTACTCCCGTTACAGTTTTTCGCTTTCTGGAAACTGATTTATGAAAAGACCATCATTGCCATACAAACAACCGGCAACCTCCTCACAAGCCGGGCGGTCTGCCAAAAAGGCATACCAGTCGCCGATGCTCGCCGATTGCGGGTCACTTGTTGAATGTACTTGGGCCGCTTTTGGCTCAACCCGGGCTGACCGGATTGGCCCCCGCCCAAACCGTTTCTCACGGTGAGTGTCTCCCCGGATGGCACTGGCGCAGGTGGTTTATGGACGGCGACTGACGACAACCCGCCCGGTTCCTTTTCTCCAGCCGGTGCACCTTGGTGAAGACACCGCCGATGGCTTTCTCGCCTTTGAGGAAAATCCCACGCCACCACGCCCCCCGGCGTGTGCACCGTGGTATCAGGGGCAAATTGTGGACGCCAGGCAAGGCCCCGAACTCGTTGCCTACCACGAGCCGGAAACCGGTCTGTTTCACTTTTGCTATAACGTCGGCACGGCTTTCACCTACGACCACCCTCAACGCCGTATCACGGCGCTCTGGTCACCGCCGCAGACGTTTGAGGATACCTGTACCTACCTGACCGGCCCCATCCTTGGTTTTGTTCTCCAGATTCAGCAGCGGGTGTGTCTGCACGCCAGCACAGTAGCCATAGGTGCCTCAGCCGTGGCCTTTGTGGGACCGAACGGGACCGGCAAATCCACCCTTGCGGCGGCGCTGCTCCGGCGCGGCGCGGAGATTATCGCCGAGGATGTCGCTGCTGTTGAACAGCAGACGGATGGCTTTGTGGTCCATCTGGGGCCGCGCGCCATCCGCTTGTGGGACCCTTCTGTCACGGCCCTTTACGGCCGCCCTGACGCCCTTCCCTGTATTTCCAAACACTGGGAAAAACGCTACCTGCCTCTCGATACCCATGAACAACACCGGCCGGCACAGCTTACGGACGTGTACCTTCTGGAGGTCGTTCCGGCGGAGGCTCCGGTCAGCAGTACGCAACTCCCTCCGATGCAGGCTGTAATGCAGCTCCTGCCCAACATCTATCCCGACTGGCTTCCCCTGCCGGAAGCGCGGGTTGCCATTCTGGATACCCTGACCCAACTGGTCACGGCGGTTCGCGTCAGCCGCCTTTCGATTCCACATAGTTTTTCCCGACTGGACGAGGTTTGTGATTACGTCCTGGCGCGCCACAGTTAGACGGTTGTTGCCCCGGTTTGCGACGGGAGTTGCCAGCAGGGTGTCAGGAGACCAGTCAACTGTGCTACAACGCCGGTAACGTGTTGCCGTAACCAAGCCATGACGGAAGCGATTCGTTTTGATGCCAACGGCCTCGTGCCGGTCGTCATCCAGGATGCCACGACCAACGAGGTCCTCACCCTGGCCTACATGAATGCTGCCAGTTACCAACTCACCTGCGAAACCGGCGAGGTCTGGCTCTGGAGCCGCTCGCGTCAATCCCTGTGGCACAAGGGGGCCACGTCGGGCCACACCCAACGGGTTGTGGACATGCGGCTGGATTGCGACAGTGATGCGCTCGTCGTCAGGGTTGAACCGCGTGGGCCGGCCTGTCACACCGGTGCCACCAGTTGCTTTTTCCAGTCCATCCTCCCTGGCAGCGCCACTATGGACCAGACAGACAAAGCGCCTCCAATACCGGCAGCCCAGGTTTCTGAAGGAAGCCCGTCCATTGCCCCGCCGGAAGTCAAACTCGTCCCCCACAGCGCGCTCGAACTGGGCATCCTGCTCGATGAGCTGTATGCCCTGATCCGGGAACGCCAGGCAAAACGGCCGGAAGGCGCTTACACCACCTATCTGTTTACGGCCGGGCTGGACAAGATTCTCAAAAAGGTCGGCGAGGAAGCGGCCGAAACCATCATTGCCGCCAAAAATGAACCCCGCATGGAGTTGGCCGCTGAAATGGCCGACCTGCTCTATCACCTGCTCGTCCTGATGGTGGCGCGGGATGTGACACCCCACGACGTGGCCGAAATTCTGCGCAGCCGCGCCGGCAAACGCCGACCTCTTCCCACGGAGTAAGCCCCGGAGCGAGTCCACCGTGTCCACGCTGCAATTTCAGCCGGCAACATACGATGCCTTCCTGGCGCTGGCCCAGGAAGCAACCGTCGTTCCCGTGGCCGTGACCCTGCCGGCGGACGTTCACACACCGGTTGGGGTCTTTCTGAAAGTGGCCGGTCAATCCGGCGATGTCGGACTGTTCGAGAATCAACGCCTCGAACGCCATCTCCCCCCCTATACCCTCATCGGTCTCGACCCACGCTGGATCATCACCGGCCGGGATGGGAAGGTTGAGCTACGCACCCCGCACGCCACGCTTGAACGCACGGAAACGCTGCTGCAAGCCGTCCGGCGGCGGCTCCGGGCCGACATCCTCGCCCCCCTGACGGATATACCGGCGCTGGCCAGCGCCACTTTCGGCTATCTGGCGCACGAAGCGTCCCACCACCTTCACGGCGTACCACCCCGCGTGCCGCCGACCGTGGAAGGCGTCCTTGCCGCTTTTGGCACGGTCATCGTGTTTGACCATGCCCACCAGCGCCTGCATATCGTTGTCAATGTCCCGACCGACGGACGGACTGAACGGCTCGAAGCCGACTACGCCGCCGCGCAACAGCGCCTCCAGTCCGTGGCGCAACAACTCGACGGCCCATTCCCGGCGTTACCGGCGCTGCCACGCCCAACGTCGCGTTCCATCGTCACCCCCATGACACCGGAGCAGTTCCGGCAGGCCGTTGAACACACGGAACAGTGCATTGCCGCCGGTGAGCTTCACGTGGCCACGCTGGCGCAGCGCCTGGAACGTCCAACGGCCGCCCATCCCTTTTCGATCTACCGGCTGCTGCGGGCGACGCCCTCCCTGTTGGGCACGTTTTTCTTCTCTGCCGGCGGCACGGCCATTCTTGGCGGGATTGCCCACAATGTTGTTCAGGGACGTGGAGAAAGCCTCCGTGCCTATCTGGCGACCCACGAGCGCCCGGCCGGAAGTACTGAGGCCGAACTCTCCCTGGCGCTGGCTGAGCTGGCCAGCGACGAGTCGGCAACGGGTCAGCACATCGGTTTTGTGGATGCGCTTCGCAACGACCTCGGACAGATTGCCGGCTACGGCTCGCTGGAACTGGAAATTCTTGCCCAGGCGGAAGCCGCCCCCCAACAGGTGCGGCTCATTTCGACACTCCAGTCCCAACTCGCGTCGGGGCGTGATTATCTGGATGTTCTCGCCGCGCGCCTGCCCAGCGCCCAGTGGACCGGACTCCCCAAACGTCCGGCCCTGCGCCTGACGACGGCACTTGAACCCGTCCGGCGGCATCACTTCGGAAGCCAGTTCTGCCTGCTTGTCCCACAGGTGGAGCTGCTGGCCTGCGAAACCTGTCACGTCCTCGAAGTGACCAACCAGGTTGCGCGGTTCTATGCCTTTGCCGCCCTGACCGGCGATACCAACCTCAGCGAAGCCTTGGTCAAAGGGGCCAAAACAGCCCAGCACACCGCCGCCCTGCTGGAACAGGCTGAAGCCCAGACCGTGCACTGAATCCGGTGCTTCCCAACCGGCAGCAGCCGGCTTCCCGCTTGACGCTAAGGGGACTTTCAGATAAAACGTATAATCAAATGCTTATCTGTTAGCGGTAACGTATGGCTTCTCCCTGTAGCAACCAGCACCAACCAACCGAACGCGAAGTGCTCGCCGCCCCGCTGGCCTGGCGCGTTGCCGACATTTTCAAGGCGCTCGGCGATCCGACCCGGGTGAAAATCATCGCCCTGCTCGATGCCGGCGAAATGTGTGTCGGCGAAATGTGCCTGACGCTGGGGATGTCGCAGCCGGCGATTTCCAGCCAGCTCCGTTTGCTGCGTACGCTGGGGATTGTCTCCGTTCGCCGCGAAGGCAAGCACGCCTACTACCGCCTGGCAGATGAACACGTCCGGCATCTGTTCCACCAGGGGCTGGCCCATGCGCGGCACGACATCATTCACGATGATGCGTAACGCACGAAGGCATCTGGCGGAATGGCCTTACCCCTCATCTACCTGAAAGGAGTCATCCGATGACGAGCTGCACAACCCACCCCGACCACACCCACACTCATGACGCCGCCTGCGGGCATACGCGCATCCAGCACGATGGCCACGTGGACTACCTCCACGATGGCCACCTGCACTCTCCGCACGGCGACCACTACGACGAACACTGTATTGCGGTCAGCAGCACGAATCCCGATGGATGTGCGCCATACCCCACGGCGTGCGCACATGTCCACGGTCCGGGCTGCGGGCATGAGGCCATTCCGCACGGCGACCATGTGGATTACCTCGTGGACGGGCGGCTGCATCACGTCCACGATGGGCACTGTGACGATCACGGTCCTGTCACCGTGCTGTAACGACTGAAATCATCTGAACATCTAGTAGCCGGTTGCGTCAGGATCGGCGCAACCGGCAAAACTGCTGATCCGAAACACCTGGGTTTCCAGCCGGCCATCAGGATGGAGCCACAGCCGCCGGTAGCCCGGCGCTGACGGGTCAAGACCAAATTCGACCGTTTCCGGTTTGAACTGAATGCAGGTTGAAGGTGAGGCCATCAGCCGGACGCCTTGGCGCTCCAGGTCTATTGCCTGGTGAACATGCCCCCACAGTACGCCACGCACCTGCGGATGGCGGTCGAGAATGGCAAAAAAGGCAGGGGCATTGGCCAACCCGATGTCATCCATCCACCGGGCACTTGTCGCCACAGGGTTGTGATGCAGGCAGACCAGTGCCGGGCAATCGGCATGGGCGTGGAGTCCGGCATCGAGACGCGCCAACTCGCCTTCGGACAGAACGCCGCCAACTTCGCCGGAAACTGTCGAGTCGAGCAGAATTACGTACCACCCGCCCAAGATAACCTCGGTCTCCGGGCGCAGTGGTGCACGGGTCAGCGTTGCGCGCATCACCGCCGGTTCGTCGTGGTTGCCGGGCAACCAGTACACCGGCGGCGGGAACGGACAGGCGGCGGCAAAGCCGGAGAAGGCTTCGGTCAGGTGCTCGTAGGCCTGCGCGGTGCCGTCCTGCGCCAGATCGCCCGTAGCCAGCACCATATCAGGTGGTTCGGCAGCCGCAGCGGCGAGAACAGCCGTCAGGGAATCATACGTCACCAGGCCGAGCAGGCGACCCGTACGCTGGGCAAACAGATGCGTGTCTGTGACGTGAAGGACATGCACCGGACGCTCGGCACCTCTGGAAGTGCCGTTTTGAGATGGTTTAGCCATGGCTTCTGCGTGTGATATGGCTTTGTGGTCGGCTTTCCGTTGACCTGAATGCTGACATGAAAAACCTTTCCCTGGCTGGCATACGCTGTGTTACATAACAGAATGCAACGCAATGTCCACAAACTTTCCCTGACGCCGAGGTAACCTGCCATGGGTAGGGCAGCCGCAACCTACCGGACATGCCTTGTGAAACAGTCGTTACTTCCACTGGCACTGCTCCTCTTCTTTGGTGGACTTCTGACGGCCCAGGCCGATGTTGCCGTTGAACGGCAGGCAGCGCTTTATCCTGGCTACACCCTGTCCAGTACGACTTCCATGCGCACTCTGGCCGACCTCCGCCTCATGACAGCTCTGCCGAAAGGCGACACGCCGATAGTGATTGACGGGCTGCCGGAGTGGATGCGCGTCGGTGAGACACGGACGGTGACGTTTCGTTTTGCTGGCGATGGCGTCTCGGCGCGACTGGCCGGCGCGGTGGCCTTTGAATCCCATCCGGTACGGGATGCCATTTACTACTCGGCCGGGCGCATCATGGCCGACCGCAGCCGTCTCTCGGCTGTCCTCGACATTGATGTGCTTCCAAGTCCGACCCCGCATGAAGTCGTCTGGCGGGTGACAGCGCGCCACGCCGGGATGGCCGGGGTTCTGGCGGTCTGCGCCAGCCGGACACCGGAAGGCGAAGTCGTTTCCCAGGTTGCGGCCATCCGCGTCCTGGACACCACCGCCGCTGGCAGCCTGCCGCCATCCAGCGTCAAAGCCGAGCCGCCGCCGGCGTTTTTGCCCCTGTACGTCGGCGAACGGATGACCTGGAGTGGTTTTGCCCAGTCCCTTGCGGGACGGCTGCCGGTCTTTGATTTCGCCGTTCTTAGTCTGGATTCAGGCTGTATCCAAGGCAGTTTTTCCAACAGTACCCTGGTAATACAGGGCAACGCGGTTGGGCGCGCACTGTTGGTCGGCGCGCTTGGCGACGAACAGGCCTGGAAGCCATTTGTGACCACCGTCGAGGTTTCAGCAGGCCCGACAGCCACCGAGCCGCGTCTGCGCGGCTTCGTCAACAACTTCGTCACGCTCAAGAACCAGCGCGTCATGGTGCTGGGCGACCATCTGGAACGGGCCTCACAGGTTTCGCTGCTCGCCGAAGACGGAACTTTTCTGAGCCTTCCCTTCCGTGCCTGGTCGGGGCGGCTGGGGCTGTTTGAGTTACCGCCGCGCGTGGGACGCTACACCGTCTGGTTGTCCGATGAGCAGGGGCAGCAGCTTACCGATACGCACACCGTGGTTTGCCACAATATCCAAGTCACCAACGTGGCGCGGGTTCACCTGCCCGGCCGGTCATCTGTACCGACGGTCGGGTTGTTTGTACGCGGTCAGGGGCTGGGTGATACTCCAACCCTCATCGTCAACGGCATTGAGACACAGGCCAGCGTCAAGAAGTCTCTCCGTGGGTTGTTCAACCAGCGGGTGTACTTCCGGCTTCCGGCGGAAGTCCTGCGCGAGCGTTACGTCAGCGTCCAGGTGATGAACCCGGACGGGTATGTTTCAGACACGTACTTACTCGACCTCCGCGCCGACTGATATTCCGCCCCGCTCCAGAATGAGTGTCACCGGGCCGTCGTTGTGGATTTCGACCTGCATCATGGCGCCAAAGACACCGGTCCCAACCGGAATGCCCAGCAGCCGGAGGGCGTCAGCGTAGCGCGTCACGAGTGGTTCGGCGGTCTCCGGGGGAGCCGCGGCGGTAAACGAAGGGCGGCGGCCCTTGCGCGCATCGCCGTAGAGGGTGAACTGGGAAACCACCAGCGCCTCGCCACCGATGTCGAGCAGCGAGCGGTTCATCTTCCCGTTTTCATCCTCAAAAATGCGCAGATTGGCTGTTTTTTCGGCCAGCCAGTCGGCATCGGCGGCGGTATCCCGGTGTGTGATGCCGACGAGAATGCACAAACCGCGACCGCAGCGCCCAACGAGCTTTCCCCCGACGGTCACAGAAGCCTGAGTCACACGCTGGATAACAAGCCGCATGGCAAATTTCAGAAAAGAAATAGCAAGCATGAAGTATGCAGCTACTTTCAGCACACTTCATAGGCCTTATTTAAGTCTTATCGCTCAAATAGACACATCTGCATCGAAAGGCCCGACAGTTCAACAACATGGTCTGGAATAGGAAGCTTCTCTAAAAATCTAGGCTCAACCTTTATTGCGCCGTCACCATAAGTTTTCCCAACCATTGAAAGACCTGCTAACACATCTGGATGAGTGAGGATTTTCCAAATTTGGTCTATGTTTTTTTTATCATTCCTCTTTGGATATATGCACAGGAAGCTTGTCAATGGAACAACGTAAGCGTAATTTCGAATAAACCTTGAGTTACGACGGCCCAAATAAGCAAATAAAAAAGGTGGTGGAATACGGGTTTCTATTTTATACCAAGGATTGCGCTGTGAAATCAAAGGACGGTTAGGCAATCCTAGTTCTTCACCTTTGCTGAGGTATTGTTTAACAGATTCTGGAAAATTTTCTAAGTTATCCTCATTGAGCGATAGTAGTAGAGTGGGCCTTCCCTTTTTCTCAATTTCTTCAAGTGTTCGATAAGTAATTTCGTCTCCTACAACGTCTCTTGTGCGGCCAATTGCTTGAGTGAGATACTTTTCAGGTATTCTTAATTCTCTTACTTTCTCGGCAGTCATAAAGAAAAAGTCATTTGCTCCTGTTGCAATGCCACGCTTAACCGAAATAAAATCACCAAGAACGTATCTACTTTTTCCTTTACATAAAGTAGGTTCCCTTGAAAATCCTTCAGATAATCCTTCTTTCAAGTCTCGTTCAATTACAATCAAGTCTCGTTTAGATGTATCCCTAAATTGAGACCTCACCCAATATTTGAATGAGCTGGTTGCCTGAAAGCAGCACTTGGCCCACAGAAATCTCTCTCTCGGCGCTGATCTGCGAATAAGTAAAATAATTGGATTTACATCAATTTGAGGAAATGGTGATGCTTCTGGAGAAAAGGTTATAATGGCATCTAAAGTAAAATTTGCTGTAATCCAAGTCCATAACTCAGAGGCGAATTTACCTTCACATACGTCAGCAGGTACAATAAATGCTAATCTTCCATTTTCTTCAAGTAGTGACAAAGCACGCATCAAGAAATACACATGTAGCCCTGCTCGTCCATCAAGTGCTTTGCCAATTGTTTGAATGCTCAAATGCTTAAGTTGTACTTTTTTCTCTGGAGTGATTCGGTGATGCCGAATGTATGGAGGATTAGCTACAATGGCGTGAAATTTCTTACAGGGTGCTTGGAGTACAAAATCAGCAATTTCTACCAAAGCAATATCATCTTTAGTTAGGCCATTCTCTTGGGCTTGAGATAGTGTTACTGGGTCAATTTCCATTCCGGCAAATCTAACGGAGAGACCTTTTTCACTAGCTACTACTTTCGCAGCACGGAAGAATGCTCCTGCCCCAACTGCTGGGTCAAAGAGAAGGCCGCCTTTTTCGGCAAGAACATATTCAACCATTGGCTCAGCGACCCAATCGGGTGTCCAAAATTGCCCCTTGCTCCTCAAGAGCTCTCTAGTTTTCCATGATGATGAAAGTTTGTGGTTACTAGTTTTTAGCATTTCCAGCCTTTCGCAAAACCGACAGTGCTTCTTCGCTCAAAGTCATCTTGCCACCCTCAAAGTGGACATAAGGTAAGATATGCCCGTTCTTATCTTCAAGAAACCTGGCCTGCAATCTTGGTTCTTCGATTGTACTGCCGAGAGGGTAAGCATGGTGATAGTAGATTTTGTAAATGAGCTTTTTTGTAATGACACCTCCGGGGGATTGAAAAACTTGCTCTGTAGGCAAAATAAATCCTTCGTTAATAAGCTTCTGAACTTCACTGAAAGAGATACCAAAAGCTATATCGTAAAAAGCATGCCATATATGAATAGGAACATTATTCATGTTTTGCCATTCTTGCAATGGCTTGCGATCTTCTTCTTTGAGTATTAGGGTCGGCAAGACGGCATTTTTCTTTAAACCGAGTTTGCCGCCTAACCGTTTTTGGGGCTTCAACTCTTTGCCATAGTCTGGCATAAGTTTACCTTTCCAAAGACTATTCTCACATTCTACTGCAAGTATCGCTCTATCCAAGAGTTTTCGTACTTTGTCATCGCTTTCTGGGATAAAAGGCAGCTCGTTTATTCCGCCAAAGAAATTAACAATATCACATATAGTTTCTCGTGATGAGTTTTTGAAAATCAACAGATCGGGGCGTTTGTTTTTCCCAAAGCCTGCTTTTTCGAGCCGTTCAAAGTAAAGTTCAAATGATCTAATGTCTTTATCGGGAGCAGCTCCACTTGGGCCATAGGGAATTGCAAAGAATTCAGTCGTGTCGTTGATGGCTTGAACAATACGTTCCTCACTCCACACACCCTGTGACCAACGCATCAAGAAATCACTGCCACGTAAACGTCGAGGATTTAGTAAGAAGTCAAGCCACTCAACAACGGTACAACCCAAAAGCCTCAAACCAATGTCTTCAGCGCTGACGCTCAGAAACTTTTCGAAAAGATGCATATCAGTCATTACGGTAGGGATAGCTTGCCCAGAACATCGCGCAGGGGCAACCGCCCGGTGAGCTTGGCCTTGATCTGGCGTTTGAAGAGCCAGAGCACGCTCACCTCAAAGGCCACGTGGATGACGTAGTTGATGAAAACGCCCTCGCCCAGGCGGGTCTGCAACAGGGTGTTGATCCCAAGGTGCGGCACCGAGGAAAGATCGGCGGTTATCGGCAATGACAGGGCCAGGGCAGCCTTTTTGGGTAGCGTCAGCTTTTCGGGATGCTCGCCTGTCCCACACTCGACGCCATTGAGCACAATCCGGTAGGTCAGTTTGCTCAGGGTGAGCGCCTGGTTGGGATTGTCAATCGTGACGCGGGCCAGCACATCGGCAAGCGGATAGTCCACCTGCTGGACTTCGAGTTCGTCGAGCGTCAGGGTCGGCTCACGAAAGCCTTTGGGCAGCTTCCCTTCATCGGTCGCGGGAAGGACGCCGGCTTCAGCCAGACCTGTGTTGGGCAGACCGGCGGCCAGCAGCCCAAAGACACCGCCACAGGCACCGGATGTGGCATACCGAAGAAATTGTCGTCGCCGCAGCCCCTGACCTCGCATGGCAACACGTTGTAGGACAACTCCCGAAGCCAAGGCAACCAAATCACACAACCGCCCAGAACCCGGCAACGTCTGCTACGCGGCCTCAGAGGCAGACGGGTTTTTGGATGCCGGCAGCGTGTCTTTTTTCTTTCGCTTCTCCGCCGGGAGTTCCGTCCAGCCGCAATGTTCCTTGTCGGCGCAGTAATGGTACGTCTCCCCCTGGGCATTCGTTTTCTGGAGGGTAAAGGGCGCCCCGCAGCTTGGGCAGGGGTGAGTTACCGGCTTGTCCCAATAGACCACATCACAGGCCGTATTGGTGCACTTGTAGAACACCCGGCCACGCCCGGACCGGCGTTCGGTGATGTCGCCGCCGCAGCCCGGCCGCGGACAGGGCATGATGGCTTCACGCTTGATATACGTGCATTTCGGATAGTTTGAGCAGCCGATGAACTCGCCGTAGCGTCCCTGCCGGACGGCCAGTGGCTGGCCACAGGTTGGACAGGCTTCGTCAAGCTGGACAGGGGCAGGCTTGGGAGCGCCGGTCCTGGTCAGATTGCGGGTCGTTTTGCACTCCGGGTAGCCCGTGCAGGCGAGAAACTCGCCCCAGCGTCCACGCTTGCGTACCATCGGACGCCCGCAGGCGTCACAGGCGATCTCCCCAACAGCTTCAGCGGCCGTGCCAGGGTCCGACGTAGCCGTTGGCAGCGTCCCGTAGTCCCGGGTTGCCCTGCACTCCAAGTTGGTACAGGCCAGATACTTTCCAAAGCGCCCCAGCTTGAGCACCATGGCCGCCCCGCATTTGTGGCAGCGTTCGTCCGTAGCCACCCCTTCCTTGGCTTTTTTGAGGTTGGCCTTGGCAGCTTCCAGGTCAGCACGAAACTTCCGGTAAAACTCTTCGAGTGCTTCCCGCCAGTTGAGTTTGCCTTCCTCGATTTCGTCGAGCTGTGTCTCCAGCACCGCTGTATAGCCCGGGTCAAAAAGGTCGGCGAAATTTTCCGTGAGGACATCGGCAATCACCATCCCAAGGGGCGTAGGATGAAACCGCCCGTCACGTTTCTCGACGTAGTTGCGGGCCTGAATGACCGACAGCGTTTGGGCATAGGTCGAGGGTCGCCCGATGCCCCGCTCCTCAAGGGTTTTGACCAGCGTGGCTTCCGTGTAGCGGGCCGGTGGACGGGTAAAACTTTGATTGACCTGGAGTTCACGACACTCGACGCGCTCCCCGGCGGCAACCTGTGGCAGTTTGCGCGCCAGAGCTTCGTCATCAGCATCGAGTTCGTCCTTCCCTTCCTCATAGACTGCCAGAAAACCGTCGAAACGGAGCACCGCCCCGGTCGCCCGGAAGACAAAGCCCGGCCCGCCTTCGATGTCAATCGTCGTAGCGTCAAAGAGGGCCGGCGTCATCTGGGAGGCCACGAAACGCTGCCAGATCAGCCGGTACAGAGCCAGTTCATCAGCCTCAAGGTAAGGGGCAACCTTTTCGGGCGTGCGCCAGACCGATGTCGGACGAATGGCCTCGTGGGCATCCTGGGCGCCCTTCTTGTTTTTGTACTGGTTGGGCTTGGCGGGCAGCCGATTGGCACCGTACTGCGCTGCAATGAAGTCGCGCACTTCGGCTATGGCGGAATCGGCAATCCGGGTTGAATCCGTCCGCATGTAGGTAATCAGCCCGACGCTGCCTTCAGCCCCCAGCTCGATGCCTTCGTAGAGCTTTTGCGCCAGCGACATGGTTTTCTTGACGGGAAAAGAAAGCTTCCGGGACGCTTCCTGCTGAAGGGTCGAAGTGATGAAGGGCGCAACCGGATGGCGTTTCTTCTCCCTGGTCGTCACCGCGGCCACACGCCATTCCGCAACTTCACGGAGCTGGCGTTCAAGGTCACGGGCTTCGGCTTCGGTACGGACGTGGCGCTCGTTCCTGCGCTGTTTGTCAAAGTCGCCGGTTTTGAGCGTTTCGCCATGAATGGAAAACAACTTGGCCGTAAACTCCGGCGGAAGTGCGGCGGCGAAACGGGCATCAAAGGTCCAGTATTCGGTTGGTTGAAAAGCCAGAATCTCGCGCTCGCGCTCAACGACAAGACGCAGAGCCACGGATTGTACCCGTCCGGCCGAGAGCGCAACCTTGCCGCCGCCAAGCCCACGGTTGAGCATGGGGCTGACTTCATAGCCCACAAGGCGGTCAAGCACACGCCGCGCCTGCTGGGCTTCCACCAGTGCCTGGTTGATTTGCCGTGGCGACTGCAATGAAGCCTGAATGGCATCCTTGGTGATTTCGTTGAACAACAGGCGATAGACCGGCTTTTGTTCCTTGTCGCCCACCAACTCTTCGCGCAGGTGCTGACAGATGGCTTCCCCTTCGCGGTCGGGGTCGGCCGCCAGGTAGATGGACTCCGCTTTCCGGGCGGCAGACTTCAGCTCCCGTACGGTCTTGGAGTTGTTGCGCTTTTTCGTGTCGGGAATGATCTCGTAGGTCGGCTCGAAACCATGCTCGACATCCACACCAAGTTCCTTTTCGGGCAGGTCCTTGATGTGACCATACGAGGCCAGCACAGTAAAGTCCTTGCCAAGATACTTCGTAATCGTTTTGGCCTTTGCCGGAGACTCAACAATGACCAATCCTTTTGTCATGACGCCTGACCTAAACCAAGGGGTTCCGCTGTGGCTTCTGGGGACTATCCAAACGTCCGTGGCGGGAAAAAGCGCGATTGTGAGCATCACGCCGCTATTTGGCAAGACGCATCTGGTCAAAGCCCGCCAAGCGGTCTGTTGGATGCCCTGCACTGTCATAAGTAGTCTGCACTGCTGACTTGTCAAGCAGCCGAGTCAGAATGTTACCAGCCACGGTCTGCCCTGGGAGGTTTCAGAATCAGTTCGGACTGGCCGCCCTCAAACCAGCAGAAAGCCTTGGCGCGGGTGAAGGCGGAAGATTGACGCTTCAGTGTGACCTGATTAGACTTTTACAGAATGACTCGCTGCCAGGCGGCGGGCAAGGCAGACAGCCGTGGAAACAATGAACGATGAGAGCTGGATGCGTTTGGCCCTGGAGGCTGCCGGCACTTGCCTCGAAGTGGATGAAGTCCCGGTTGGGGCTGTGGTCGTCATCAACGGCCAGCTTGTCGCCCAGGCGGGCAACCGCGTGCGTACCGACTGTGACCCGACGGCTCACGCTGAAATCATCGCCCTGCGCGCGGCAGCCCGGCAGGTGGGCAATTACCGCTTGACCGAGGCGACGCTCTATGTGACGCTCGAACCGTGCGCAATGTGCGCCGGGGCGCTCGTGCAGGCCCGAATTCAGCGTCTCGTTTTTGGGGCCGCCGACCCCAAGGCCGGTGCGGTTGTGAGCCACTTCGGACTGTGTACGGCGAGCGTCCTCAACCACCGCCTGCTGGTGACGGGTGGGGTTCTGGCTGAAGCGTGTGGCGATCTGCTCCGTGATTTTTTTCGGCAGCGCCGCAACCTGACCACAGAGTGAAGGGTGGTTTTGAAAAGTTTTGGTGAGGTGCGAGAGTGGCTGAATCGGTCGGTCTCGAAAACCGATGTACGGGCAACTGTACCGTGGGTTCGAATCCCACCCTCACCGCCAGTTTGGCCGGGCCGGCTGGGTAGGGCGGCCGGTCAGGGCCTGTGAAAGCCAGCCAGCGGGTTTGGCCACTGCGTTTTGGCCACTGCGTTTTGGCCACTGCGTTTTGGCCACTGCGTTTTGGCCGCTGCGTTTTGGAATGGCCGGTGGGTGGATACGCGGAAATCCGGTTGAGTTCCGCTTTGGCGGCGGGGTTCGTTGTCGGAGGGGTGGCCGAGTGGCTGAAGGCGCAGCATTGGAAATGCTGTATACGGGAAACTGTATCGAGGGTTCGAATCCCTCCTCCTCCGCCATTCTTCTGAGGATACCTTCCGGTTTCCGCCTTTTGTGACCTTGGGAGCGGATGGGACGGTCGCTGCCTGCTGGTCGTGACAACCGGCCGGCAGGGAGAGGAAAGTCCGAACACCGTAGAGCAGCGAGCCGGCTAACGGCCGGGCGCGTCCGAAGCGTCGGCTACGACCTGTCGGGCGCGACGACAAGTGCAACAGAGAACAGACAGCCTGACTTACACGCCCTTCGGGGTGTGCGAGTGGCGATGGTGAAACGGTGCGGTAAAGGCGCACCAGCGAGCGTGGTAACACGTTCGGCTAGGCAAACTCCTCGCGGTGCAAGACCAAATATGGAGGTGTCTGAGGGCTGCTCGTCCAAGTCCTGCTCCGGCAGGCACATCTCCGGGTAGGTCGCTTGAGCTGCCGGGTAACCGGCAGCCTAGATGAATGACCGTCGCCGTCCCCGTGACGGAACAGAATTCGGCTTACACATCCGTTCCCAATCAATGCCCGGCACGGTCGTCACCGACCGTGCCGGGCTGTTTGTGCCGGTCTTACCCGTCACCGCTCCTGACAGTATCGAGCAAAAGGCTGTACCCGCGCGATGACTTCGCCTACACTAGGTCTGCGCTCTGTCATCACCCACAGCCCGGTTCACCTTTGCTTCCTCGGTTGTCCTCATGCCTGCGCCTGCCACCATTCAGATGTCGCGTGTGGAGTTCAAGAAGCAGCTCCTGTTCGTGACTTCCCCGACCATGGCCGGACAGGAAATCGAAGCTCTGCTTCAGCGGAGTCGCACCCTGCAACTCACCGTAGCCGCCGATGGTACTTCCCTCATTGCGCTGATGGCTGAATATGAGTTCGATGTCGTCCTGCTGGCTCTCGAAGACGATCCCGTCACCTGGGGGCATCTGGCCTACATCCATCAGGTCAATCCCAAACTCCCCATCATCGGATGCCTCTCCAATGACGACACGGCACTGGCGGCCAAGGCCAAAGCCGAAGGGGTCACGCTGGTGCTGGCACCACCACTGACCGGCGAACGTCTGCGCCGGGCCATTGCCCGCGCCGAACGGGCGGCCGAAGTTGTGCCGTCTCCGCTTTCCGCGCAAACCCTGCACGAAATTGCGCTCAATCTCCATGCCAGTCTCGATCTTGACGAACTGGTGGAGACTGCCTTCCGTACCCTGTTCCACCTGACCCCCTGCATCACCGGTCGGCTGCTCATTACCGGCGAAGGTGGGCATTTCGGATATGAAGGCAACCTGTCCCCCCAAGGTGAGCCGGTTATCCGGAAAATGTCCTCCGAGGCTGCTGCCATCGAACTGGCCAACCTGCCGGAAGCCCCGGACACGCTAACCCATGTGGACGGACATCAACTCCACCTTCAGTTGCGGCACGGGTCACAGCGCAGCGGCGTCGCCATTCTCGGCTATCCACGGCGCATCAAACTGACCGATGTCGAAATCGAGGGGCTGGGGCTGCTGTCGCGTCACCTCGACCATGCCTTCCGCAATGCCCTTCAGTACCGTGCCGTCCAACGCAAGCGGGAGCAGGTCTTTCTTATCAACGAAGTGACGCGCCAGATGGCGCGCAGCCTCGACCTGGAAACGGTCATTGCCGACATCGTCGAACACCTGCAACGCTACATGGAGTGCGAGGTCGTGGCGATTTATACCCCACACATGACCGGCCCCCAGGGAGAGAACTTCCACATTGCCTCGACACTTGCCAACCGCACCAGCGTCATTGCCACCACCCTGCAACGGGACACTGGCCTCATCCGGGAAACCATAGAAGGTGGCGAGACGATTCTGTGCCGGGACTTGCGGCAGTTGCCTGAATGGCGCGGACACTCCACCCTGTCGCGCTCCAAAATCGCAACGCCGATCTGGCTCGATGGCACGATTGAGGGCGTGCTGGAGTTTGAAAGCGTCCGTCCGGGGGCGTTCGACGACGATGACTGCGCCATTGCGGAAGACCTGGCGCTGCAAGTGTCCGTCGCCATTCGCAACACCCGGCTGTATCGCAACGCCCAGGCCGAACATGAATACCTGCAAACCGTTCTGGATGTTGCTGTGGATACGGCCATCATCTCCACTGACCCTGCCGGCAACATTGTGACCTTCAGCCGTGGCGCCGAAATGATGTTCGGCTACGACGACAAGGAAGTTGTCGGTACGCCCATTCTGCCCCTGTTCCAGGATTCCAGCCTCTTCACAAGCATTGAGAAGCTTCTGGACGGGCACCAGGTGCACTTCGGCGGGACAGACGTTGCCCTCAAGCGTCGTCACGGCGGCACGTTCTATGCCAGCCTGTCGGTCCATCCCCTCCGCGCCAAACGCAGCGAGGGCTTTCTGTTCGTCTTAACCGATGTCACCGAGCGCCGCGCCCAACAGGAACAACTCCTCAAACTGAGCATTACGGACGAACTGACCGGGCTGTACAACAAACGCTACTACCAAGACCTGCTGCCGCGCGAGATTGCGCGCGCGCAGCGCCGGGATTCCACCTTCGCTCTGTGTTACTTCGACCTGGACGGCTTCAAACGCTTCAACGACACCCGTGGCCACGTCGCCGGCGATGAACTGCTCCGATGGGTAGGCGAGCTGGTCCGTTCCGTCATCCGCCGGCAGGTGGACCTGCCTTTCCGCTACGGCGGTGACGAATTCGTGCTTATTCTGCCCGAAACACCGGCTGAAGCCGCACGGCGCGTCGGTGAACGGATTTGTGAAGGCGTCTATCAGCGCTTCAACGGCGAAGTGACTGTCAGCTTTGGGATCGTCGAGTACGCCGGCGAATCTGCCGAAGAACTGACCATCCGTGCCGACAAGATGATGTATGCCGCCAAACGGGCTGGCGGCAACCGCGTCACCACTTACACGAGCGGCGAATGGCGCTTTCAGAGCGGGAGCTGGCCGGCCGCCCCAGCAACGAACAGCGAGCAGCCAACTTCCTACGAGTAAGTCAGCGAGTAAGCCAGCCGAAATAAGCCAGCCGAAGCAAGCCGGCTACGAATGCGGCGGCGGGTCCGGCTTCGCTTCCGGCTCTGGAAGCACCTGCGCGACCCGCCCCAGCAGCCGGCCGTCGGACAACCGGATCACGATGTCCTGCCCCGGTACGGCGTCCTCCGTAGTGCGGATAAGCCGCCCGTCAGGATGCTGTACCAGGGCGTACCCCCGCGCCAGCACCCGCAGCGGAGACAAGGTATTGAGACGGGTCAGCGCCTGTGCCAGCCGGTGCTGGGCCACTGCCGCCTGCGCCTGCACGCCCGCGATCAACTTCGCCGTCAGTTCCGACACGCGCTGCTCGTGGAGTTGCAGGTATGGTCGCCACGGGTAGTGCCGGAGACGGTTGCCGGCCCGCTCCAGACGCCAACCGGCAAACCGCAGCCGGTTCTGTACAGCCGATTGTACCGCCAGGGTCAGTTCGTCACAGGTCTGCAACGCATCGCGCAGGCGCGCCTGTGTGTCATCAAAGACCGGATGCCGCGCCAGCGTCTCCAGTGCCTGCCGCTCACGCAGCAACCGGATGTGCATCACTTTGGTCAACGCGGACGCCATGGACCCGACTTCGGCGAGCAGGTCGGCGCGCCGCGCCGTAACCATCTCTGCTGCCGCCGATGGCGTTGGGGCGCGCAGATCAGCCACAAAATCCGCGATCGTGAAATCTATCTCGTGTCCGACGGCAGAAATAACGGGGATCGTGGAGTCGGCAATCGCACGGGCGACCTCTTCGGTGTTGAATGCCCACAGCGCTTCGGCGCTGCCGCCACCGCGTCCCACAATGAGAACGTCCACGGGAAAATCCGGATCCGGGTTCTCGCTGAACCAGCGAATGCCGGCCGCCACACTCGCAGCCGCTTCAGCCCCCTCGACCTGCGCGGGATAGAGCAGAACACTCACACCATCGTTCCGGCGGCGGAGTACATTGAGGATGTCCTGAATCGCCGCCCCGGTCGGCGAGGTCACAATCCCGATGCGACGCGGGACAAGGGGCAGGGGACGCTTGCGCTCCGGTGCAAGCAGTCCCTCTGCCGCCAGTTTGGCCTTGAGCTGCTCGAAGGCCAACTGTTGCTCGCCCACTCCCACCGGCGCCATGGCCTCGACCGTCAGTTGGTACTCCCCCTTGGGTGCATAGACGGTCACTTTTCCCCGGCACACCACCTGCTGGCCGTTGCGCGGGCGGAAGCGAATCCGGTAGTTCGTCCCCTTCCAACAGGCACAGCGGATTTGGGACTGTGCATCCTTGAGCGTGAAATACCAGTGCCCGGAGGTGTGGGCCACGAAGTTGGAAAGCTCGCCTTCGACGATAACTTCCCGAAACTCACCTTCGAGCTGTCGCCGAATCTGGGCTGTCAGCGCCGAAACCGTCAGTCGCGGAGGTGCTTCCGGTGCTTCCCACATCACACACCCGCCAGGGCTTGCCGTTGCCAAAGGTTACGTCCGGCCGGAGCCGGCTGGTTGTCAGTAGGTGTTGTCGCCCCGGAGCACGACCGGAATCGTGCGGAGCAGAATCTTGATGTCGAGCCACAATGACCAGTTTTCGATGTAGTAGATGTCCAGCCGCACCATCTGCTCAAACGTGAGCCGATTGCGCCCCGAAACCTGCCACAGGCCCGTCACACCGCCTTTGACATTGAAACGGGCCCGGTGCCAGTCCTGATATTCGGCAACCTCGTAGGGAATGGGCGGACGCGGCCCGACCAGGCTCATCTCACCCTTGAGCACATTCCACAGATTGGGCAGCTCATCGAGGCTGTAGCGACGGATCCACTTGCCGACCTTCGTCAGACGCGGGTCGTTGAACACCTTGCCGTAGAGCGGTTTTCCACGTGTCCCGCGATTGGCGCGGGCGGGATACTTAATCGTTTCAACCATCAGCCGTCGGTGAATCTCATCCGTGGCATCGGCATACATCGAACGGAACTTGAGCATCTGGAAGGTGCGCCCGTCCATACCGACCCGTTCCTGCCGGTAGAAAATCGGTCCCGGCGACTCGCGGCGAATGGCAATCGCAATCAGCGCAAACACAGGCGACAGGACGATCAGCCCCAACCCGGCACCGACCACATCCAGGGCGCGCTTCAGAAACCGATTGACCCCCGACAGCGGATCACGAAAGAGCTGGATCATCGGCAGTGAGCCAAGCTGCTCGATCTGGGTTTTTTCGGGCAGGCAGTTGAACAGGCTCGGAACAACCCGGAAGTTGAGGTGATGTTTCCGGCCGGCGTTCATCATGGCGTTGAAAATCCGGCGCGGATGAAGCTGTGCGTCGGTGATGAGAACTTCCTTGATGCCGAGCGCCCGGGCCAGTTCCGGCAGCTCATCGAACGTGCCAATAACCGGCACATCTTCGATAGTATCCGGGACATCTGCCGTCCGCTCGTCCGTGGTGAGTACCCCCAGCACCTTGTACCCCAGACGGGGCGACTCGTTGATTTCCGCAATACAGACGCGGGCTTCCTCCCCGACACCAACCACGAACGCCGGAATGAGACCGTAGCCCCTGCTGCGGGCCCAAGACTGCGCCTGCCGCAGGAGCACCCGGCTGGCAACGACCAGCAGGAGCATGATGGCCCAGTCACAGACAAACACCACCCGCGACAGAAACAGCGGCTGGTCGAGAATGCCACGGTGGAAAAACAGCAGGGCTACGAAACCGTAGATACACCCCAGCGAAACGCCTTTGAATGCACCCAGGAGGTCGTCCGAGTACCGGAAGGCCCCGCGCAGCCGGTAAAGTCCATAGTGCCGGAGCGTCAGTATCCTGACGAGCAGCAGCGTCGGCAGGAACGGAACATAGGGTGTAAACGACGGCTCAACCTGCCAGAAGGTCGAAGCTATCCAGATGCCAGCCGCCAGTGACCCGGTAGCCGCTAGGGCGTCGAAAAGCAGCAACCCGGCAATGACCAAAGGCCCCAGGGAATGAAATGTGCTGTCGCTGACCGAAGGTACAAGACGAACGAAAGGAACGGCCGCCGAAGATGGAGGCGACCCAAGCGGCGGAAGCGTTGTTTGTGACATGCTTTGCTTTTTTGGAAACGAAGACGAAATGATGGCGCACGCCAGGTGCCGTCAGCCTATGAAATATCGCGTCTGATTTCATTACCTCAGCACGGTAATTTCAACCAAAGTTTCTCGAAAAGCCTGCTTTCTCATAGGATATACGCCATTTTTGACGCCAGAGGATGCGAAAAAGTTGGTTTCCTTCAGGGTGGTCCGTCCGTATGGTGTTTCCAAAGGTAGCTCATGCGTGTCTTTGCCCTGGGTGATCCCCATCTGTCCTTCGCCAAGCCCAAACCCATGCACATTTTCGGTGAGCACTGGCGCAACCACGCCGACCGGATTGCGGCGGCCTGGTCGGCACTGGGAACGCCCGATGATGTCCTCATTCTGGCTGGCGATCTTTCCTGGGCCATGCGCGCCGAAGAAGCCCGTCCCGACCTTGACTGGATCGCCCGGCTTCCAGGGCGAAAACTCATCATTCGCGGCAACCACGACTACTGGTGGCACTCCCTGTCCAAGGTACGGGCCATGGCAGACAGCTCCATCATCCCCCTGCAGGCCACGTGCTTTGTGCTGGAACGGGTGGCCTTCGTCGGGACACGCGGCTGGCAGTGTCCGGGCGATGAACCAAGCACTGATACGCTCGAACGCCAGGAAGCCCTGTTGCGCCGCGAAAAGGTGCGCCGGGAATACACCGCGCAGGACCGCAAGATTTACCTGCGTGAAGTCGGAAGGCTGCGTCTGGGACTCGAAGCCGCCCGCCAGCGCCGGAGCGAGTTCGACAAACTCGTGGTCATCCTCCACTATCCCCCAATGAACGCCCGCCACGAACCAAGCGGTTTCACGGAGTTGCTGGCTGAATACGATGTGGACTGGTGTGTGTACGGCCATCTGCACGGCCCCGCCATTGCCACCGCCTTCAACGGGCAACTGGGGCGGACCCGCTTGCAGTTGGTCAGCGCCGACAGCCTCGATTTCACGCCTTTTCAACTCGACCTGTGAGCAGCCGCACGCCCATTTCACGCCCCATTATGCTGCTTGGTCTGGTCAGCCTGCTGACCGACATGGCCAGCGAACTGCTCTACCCGGTTGCCCCGCTCTACCTGACCGGGCCGCTCGGCGCTTCCCTTGTTCTGGTGGGTCTGCTGGAGGGCATCGCCGAAGGCATGGCTGGTTTCCTCAAGGGTTACTTTGGCGCGCTTTCCGACCGGCTTGGCACACGCGCGCCCTTCGTGCAGGCGGGTTACACCCTGTCGGCATTCTCCAAGCCGCTTCCCGGTTTGTGGCCGGCCGCCGGGGCGGTTGTCGTGGGCCGGCTGGCTGACCGCCTGGGCAAGGGACTGCGCAGCGCCCCACGGGATGCCCTGCTGGCCGGTTATGCCCCGGCCGGGGCGCAGGGGCGCGTGTTTGGGTTCCACCGGGCAATGGATACGGCTGGTGCGGTGCTGGGTCCACTGCTGGCCATTGCCTTTCTCACCTGGCGGCCCGGCGACTACACCACGCTGTTTCTGCTGGCGTTTCTGCCCGGCATCCTGGCCGTGCTCTGCGTGTGGTGGGTCAAGGATGTGCCCTTTCAGCCAGCGTCCGGCCGGCGCTTTGCGCCCTTTGCTGTCTTTGCCTACTGGCGCAGTGCACCGGCGGCATACCGTCAACTGGTGGCAGCGCTCACCCTGTTCGGTCTGGTCAACAGCAGTGATGTGTTTCTCATTCTCAAGGCGAAACAGGTTGGGTTTTCGGATACGGCGGCCATTGGCGGCTATGTGCTTTACAACGGGGTCTATGCCCTGGCGGCTTACCCGGCCGGCGACCTGGCCGACCGCCTGGGCAAGCGGCAGGTCATCGTGCTGGGGCTGGGACTGTATGCCGTCGTGTATGCCGGGTTTGGACTCCTGACGCAAATCTGGCAGGTCTGGTTGTGCTTTGCGCTGTATGGTCTCTATGCCGCCGCGACGGAAGGCGTCAGCAAGGCGTGGATTGCCGACCTTGTTCCGCCCGAACAGCGTGGGTCAGCCATTGGTTTGCAGACCATGCTGGCCAGCTTCAGCATCCTTGTGGCGAGCAGCCTGGCGGGACTGCTCTGGGAGCAGGTCGCGCCGGTGGCTCCCTTCTGGCTGGCGGCGAGTGGGGCTGGTCTGGCTGCCCTCTGGCTCGGTACGGTCTCACCTGGCACGCAGGCAGAACCGTCGGGCCGGGGATGACTTGTCGGGCCGTAGGGACGTGTGACAAAAGGCCCGGGTGTGGAACGGCCAGGCAACGCTGCGTCCTCTGCCAACGCCAAACCCAAGCCACTATCCTCCTGGAGGTGACGACGTGAAGCTGAACCCGCTCCCTGGTCGGATGCCCGGCCGTCTCATCCTCGTCGGCTTGTGCCTTCTGGCGCTTGGTGTGCCGTCCGTCCGGCCCTACCGCCCGGTGCTCGCGCAGTCCGGTGCGACGCGGAAAACAACTCCGCCGCCCCCTGAAAACGACAAGCCCAACCGGACACTCCCCGATGAACAGCCCTCGGCAAAACCCGGCCGCACCTCCCAGGAAGCGCAGGAAGGGCAGGACCCGAATCGTCCGATGGGCACGCCGCGCCGGCGCCCCCCGACCAAACCCCCAACCACCGATGACGAAGGCAATGTCATCGTGCTGGCGACCGATGTCGTCAATCTGGAAGTCGTCGTCTATGACAAGAAGACGGGCCGCCTTTTTACCGACCTCAAACCGGCGAACTTCACCATTCTGGAAGACGGCGTCAAACAGGAAATCACCAATTTTCGGGCCGGCGACAGCGACCTTACGCTCGTCATGGTGCTCGAATACAGCCGTGCGATCGGGCCGCTTGTGTTTGAAGTCCTCGAACCGGCGGCGCAGTTCATCGAGCGGTTCGTACGCCCCAACGATTACATCTCCATCGTCGCGTTTGACCTGCGTCCCAAAGTGCTCACGGACTTCACAAACGACCCGGCCGTGCTGCGCTCCAACATCGCGCTCCTGTACCGCAACTTCCCGGCCTTTACGGAAAGCAACCTCTTCGACACGCTGAAGTTCGTCATCAAGGGCGGAAAGCTTGACGGCGAAGACTACACCGGGCTGGAAGAAGTCCAGGGCCGCACGGCCATTCTGCTCATTGCCCTTGGCATTGATACGTTCAGCCGCATCAACTATGACCAGGCACGCAAAATCGTCGAAAATGCCGGCATACCGGTGTACTGCATCGGCATCGGCAACCTGTTCTACAAGCTCAATGACCCCAGGCTGTCGCCGGAGGCCAACCTGACTTTCCTCCAGGCATTCAACACCCTGCGTACCTTTGCCGAAAGTTCTGGCGGGCGCTATTTTCCGGTGACATTCATCGGTGAACTGCCGACGACCCTGCGCTCGATTGATACCCTGCTGCGCAACCAGTACAGCCTGGGTTACGAACCGACCAACCCGCGCCGGGAGGGCAAGCGGCGCAAAATCGAAGTGCTCGTGGATGTGGACGGCGACGGCAAACCGGACAACAAACGTCTCGAAGTCCAGTACCGGCGCAGCTACATCGAACCCGGCGGCAATGACGGCAAACGCAAGAAGTGAGCTTCAGCCGACGTTCATGCAGCGCCGCCATTTTCTGTTGAAAAGCCTGGTGGGTTTTGGCTGGTGGCTGACGGCCGGCCCGGCCGGAGGGCAGGCCGCCCGACGCCCGACACCCGACGCAGCCCGTCTGCTGGAGGGCGTTCTGCGGCGCTACAGCCGCCTGAACACGCTCACGGCCGCATTTACCCAGATTCACCGGGGACGCCAGACCCTCCGCGAGCAGGGCACGCTGGCGCTGCAACGGCAGGGACGGATGCGCTGGGATTACACCGCGCCCAGCGTCAAACAGTTTCTGTGCGACGGCCGGCACACCTACTTCTACAGCGCCGCCCGGCAGCGGTACACCGTGGAGCCGGTACGCGCCAGCCGCGATCCCCGTACACCGTTTCTGTTTCTGCTGGGCGACCGGCGGGCAGCCCGGCTGTTCCGCCAGGTTGAACTGGCGGCCGTACCGCCGGTGCGTCCGGGATACGTCGTCCTGCGGCTCACACCACGGGAGCGCATCGAGCTGGTGACGGCGGTACTGGTTGAATGTCATCCCACGACCTTTGAACTGGCGCGGATTTCACTCCTCAGTGCCGCCGGTGAACAGGACGACTTCCTGCTTTCGGAGATTGTCGAAAATCCGCCCCTGCCGGACGGCTTTTTTAGCTTTACCCCACCGGCCGGGGCCCAGCGCGCGACGCCCTGAACTATTGCCTCCGTGAAGATTGCAGCCCGCACTGGATTTCGCTACAAGTGCTTGGCCAAGCAAAACATCTTCGTGGGTTGCGTCCCGGTGTCGGGACCACTCCTGCCTTTGAGGTGACGGTGTATGTCCAGCCCCAGTCCTGCATTGTTTCGGCCTGCCGAGCGCACGAAAAACTACAACTATGCCATCCGCAACATCGTGGCCGCTGCCAAGGCCGTGGAAGCCGAAGGCCGTTCGGTGACCTATCTCAACATTGGCGACCCGGTGCTGTACGGGCTTCAGCCGCCCGCCATCCTGCAGGAAGCCCTGGCCCGTGCCGTACGCGAGGGACACAACGGCTACGCGCCCTCGGTGGGGACGCTGGCTGCGCGTGAAGCCATCGTTCAGGAAGCCGAAAGGCGCGGCGTGTATCTTTCGCCTGAAGATGTCGTCATCAGTTCGGGTGCGTCGGAAGCGGCTGACATGGTGCTGAGTGCGTTGCTGGAGCCGGGCGATGACGTGTTGACGCCCTGCCCGACCTATCCGCTCTACACGGCCATTACCGCCAAGCTGGGCGCGCGTGAAAACTACTACCGGCTCGACCCGGAGCAGGGCTGGCTGCCTGACCCGGACGAAATCCGGGACAGGATCACGCCCCGGACCCGTGCCATCGTCATCATCAACCCGAACAACCCCTGTGGTGCGGTCTATGATGCGCGGCTGCTGCTGGAACTGCTCACTATTGCCGAAGCCCACGGGTTGGTCGTCATTGCCGATGAGGTCTATTGCCGGCTGACCTACGGCCCGCCGCCGCCGCCCATGGCCCAACTCGCGGCTGGAATGGATGTGCCGGTCGTCACGCTGGAAAGCCTGTCGAAGTCGCATCTGGTGCCGGGCTGGCGCGTGGGCTGGATGACCTACACCAACACACAGCGTTTTGGGGAAGTGATTGCTGCCGTCCGCAAGATTGCCGAAGCCCGGATTTGCAGTCCATTGCCGACGCAGCAAGTGCTTCCTGTGGCCCTGGAAAACCAGTCACATCTGCCGTCCCTCATCGAGGAAATGAAACTGCGGGCGGCCATTACCGTCGAAGCTCTCAATGCCATCCCCGGCATCCGTTGTATTGCCCCCCAGGCGGCTTTCTATGCCATGGGACAGGTGGCTGACCTGAAGGGACAGACGGATGAGGCATTCGTGCTGGCCCTGCTGCGGGCTACCGGCGTGCTCTTTGTGCACGGCTCCGGCTTCGGGCTGAACCCGCACGATGGCTTTTTCCGCATCGTCTTTCTGCCCCCGCCTGGCACCCTGCGGGAGGTCTATGCCCGGCTGGCATCCTTTGTCCAGCAACGCTGAGACTGTGTATAGTCATTGCTTGTGCCTTTAGCCACAAAGGGCGTCTGGATGTAGCCGGCCGGTTTTATGGATGGGATAGAAAAGCAATCCAAGCCATGCGCGATTTTCTGAAGTACGTGTTTGCCAGCCTGACCGGCACCCTCATCTTCTTCGGGCTTGTCCTTGGGGGCATCCTGCTGCTGCTGGCTTCGGTGGCATCACTGTCCAGTGGACGCAGCCCTGAGCCGGCTGTTCAGGACAAAACGATACTGGTGTTCGATCTTTCGGCCACGATTTCCGACATTGCCCCCAGCGATGACGGCCGCGAAGTGGACGTGCAGCGGCTGTTGCGCGGCAGCGGGGGGAAAATCCTGCCGCTGAGCACCATTCTGGATTGCCTGGACAAGGCGGCGGCGGACAAACGGGTGGTGGGGCTATACCTGCATGGCAATCTGTCCACGGAAGGTTACGGCTCCGGCTTTGCCGCGCTGCGGGAAATCCGCGAAGCCCTGCTGCGCTTCAAGGCGTCCAAAAAGCCCATCTACGCCTACAACCAGGTGTATAGCGAACGCGATTACTACCTGGCGTCCGTGGCGGACAAAATCTTTCTCAACCCCTTTGGCGCCATTGAAATGAACGGGCTGGCCTCGGAGATGATGTTCCTGGGCGAAGCCTTCAAGAAATATGGTGTCGGCATTCAGGTCACACGGGTCGGCAAGTACAAATCGGCAGTCGAACCCCTCCTGTTCGACAAAATGAGTCCTGAAAACCGGGAGCAGACCCAAAAGCTGCTGGACGACGTGTGGGGCGAGTTCGTCAGTGGCGTGGCAACAGCGCGGCAACTGACGCCCGATGACCTCCAGCGCCTGGCCAACGAAAAAGCCATCCTGGTCGGACCGGAAGCCGTGGCCGCCAAACTGGCCGACGAAACAGCCTATCTCGACCAGGTGCTTGGCACGTTGCGCAAGCTGAGCGAGGTCAAAGATGACAAAGCGCCCTTCCGGCAGGTGACACTTCCGGCCTACGCCCGCGTATCGCGGCGTTCACTCGGTCTGGAACGCACCTCACGGAACATCATTGCCGTTGTCTATGCCGAAGGGGAGATCGTGGATGGAGCCGGAAGCGATGGTCAGATCGGCGGCGACCGCCTGGCAAAGGAACTGCGCCGGCTTCGGCAGGACGACCAGATCAAAGCCGTTGTGCTGCGCGTCAACAGTCCCGGCGGCAGCGCGCTGGCCTCGGAGGTCATCCGCCGTGAACTGGCCGAAACCCGTGCGGCCGGCAAGCCGGTGGTGGTTTCGATGGGTACGGTAGCCGCTTCCGGCGGGTACTGGATTTCCACCGCCAGCGACAAAATTTTCGCCGCGCCCAACACGATTACCGGCTCTATCGGCGTTTTTGGCATTCTGCCCAACATTCAAAAACTGGCCGGTGATTACGGCGTCAAGTGGGACACGGCCAAAACCAATCGCTACGCTGACCTGGGCACAATCACCCGCCCCAAGACCGAAGACGAACTGAAACTCATTCAGGCCAATGTGGATCGTATCTACGATGAGTTCTTGACACGGGTGGCGGAAGCCCGGAAGCTACCCAAGGAAACCGTACAGGAAATTGCACAGGGGCGCATCTGGTCGGGAGCGGAAGCCAAACGACTCGGACTCGTGGACGAATTTGGCGGGCTGGAGGCGGCCATTCAGGCGGCTGCCGAACTGGCCAAGCTGGGGAATGACTGGAAAATTGCCGAGTATCCCAAGCGGCGCAACCTGGCTGAGCAGCTTGCCAAGCTGCTCACCGATGAGGAGCCGGAGCGTCTGGTGCAGGGACCGGTGCAACGTGAACTGGAGCAGTTATGGGCCGAAACGGCAGCACTGGCCGCCTTCAACGATCCGCTCGGCGTCTATGCCCGGCTTCCCTTCCTGCTTCGCTTCAACTAAGAGCCGGTATCGTCACGCTTTTCTGTTTTTGATCTCTGGGTGAGTACAAGGCTATGGATGACGCTCGCATTCGGGATGCACGGATTCTTGTTGTTGATGACCTTGAACTAAACATCAAGCTGCTGGAAAATCTCCTGGCAGAAGCCGGCTACCGGCGGGTTTTCAGCACGACGGACTCACGGCAGGTTGCGCAACTCTACCGGGAGCTGTCACCCGACCTGGTCATCCTTGACCTGCACATGCCCCACCGCAATGGCTTTCAGGTGATGGAAGACCTGCGGGAAATCGAGCATGATTCCTACATTCCCGTTCTGGTGCTGACCGGACTGCCCGATCACGCCACCCGCCTGCGCGCTCTTGAAGCTGGCGCGCGCGATTTTCTGAGCAAACCGTTCGAGCACGTCGAAGCCCTGACCCGCATCCGCAACATGATCGAGGTGCGGCTGCTGCACAATGAAGTCCGGGAACAGAACCGGATTCTGGAAGAAAAAGTGCGCCAGCGCACGCAGCAGCTTCGTGAAACGCAGTTGGAAATCGTGCGGCGGTTGGGACGTGCCGCAGAATACCGCGACAATGTCACCGGCATGCACGTCATCCGCATGAGCCACTACTGCGCCGAACTGGCCCGCGCCATCGGCTGGGACGATGAAGCCTGTGAAATGCTTCTGCATGCCAGCCCGATGCATGACATTGGAAAAATCGGCATTCCCGACCGCATCCTTCTCAAGGAAGGCAAACTGACGCCTGAAGAATGGGAAGTGATGAAGTCCCATGCCACCATCGGGGCCGAACTCCTCAGTGGCTCAACGTCCCCCCTGATGCACATGGCGATGGAGATTGCCCTTTCCCACCACGAGAAATGGGATGGGTCAGGCTACCCCAAGGGTCTCAAGGGCGAGCAGATTCCCATTGTGGGGCGGATTGTGGCGCTGTGCGATGTGTTTGATGCTCTGACGACGGAGCGGCCGTATAAACGGGCCTGGTCGGTCGAAGAAGTCATTGCCGAGATTGACCGGCAGAGCGGACGGCACTTCGATCCCAATCTCGTGGAAGCTTTCAAGTCCATCCTGCCCAAGATTTTACAGATTCGTGAACGCTACACGGAAAAGGCTGCCACGACGGCTGCCGTGGCCAGACACACCGGCGGTCACCAGCGGCTCGTGCCGGACGAAAAACACCACCTACCACCCTACTTTCAGCCACAGGGCTGAGTTCTCGCAACATCTGGGAGACCCCCGGACGGCTTCGTTAGCGCCGATAGCCAGCCCCTTCCTGACAACGCGGCTTGAGGCAGCATCACAAACCCTTCCTTACTGTCTGCTTTCACCTGCATTGCGCCAGCCGGCAGGATTTCTGTGCTAGATTCAGCCACACGGGCCTGGCGGCCCATCAAGCTCTTTTCACGACATCGTTTCGTTTTGAGGAAGACCGAAAAGCTATGTCTGGTCATAGTAAGTGGCATACCATCAAACACAAAAAAGGGGCGCTCGACGCCAAGCGGGGCAAAATCACCACCCGGCTCGTCAAGGAACTGACCGTTGCGGCACGGGTCGGAGGCGGCGATCCGGCAGGCAACCCGCGTCTCCGCAAGGCCATTGCCGATGCCAAGGCGGAGAACATTCCCAACGACACCATCGAGCGGGCCATCAAGCGGGGCACGGGTGAAATCGAAGGTGCAGCCTACGAGGAGATCATCTATGAAGGCTACGGCCCAGCCGGCGTTGCCATTCTGCTCGAAGCTGCAACTGACAACCGCAACCGTACGGTCAGTGAACTCCGCCATCTTTTTTCCAAGAACGGCGGCAACCTGGGTGAAACCGGCAGCGTAAGTTGGCTCTTCGATCCCAAAGGCGTCATCACGCTCGAAAAGGATGTGAAGTCAGAAGAAGAACTTTTTGAGATTGCCGTTGGCGCTGGCGCCGAAGACCTGCGTGATTTGGGTGAATACTGGGAGATTCAGACGCAACCGGAGGCTTTCGATGCCGTCCTGGCGGCTCTCAAGGCGGCTGGTGTCCCAACGGTTTCGGCTGACATAACGCGCGTCCCGAAAACCTATGTTCGCCTTGAAGGGAAGGATGCCCAGCAGATGCTCAAGCTCTATGAGGCCCTCGACGACCACGATGACGTGCAGAAAATCTCGACCAATTTTGAGATTGATGATGCCGAGTTTGACCGGTTGAAGTAACACTCCTGTATGTCATCTCTCGCCGAAGCTCCCGTGCATGCGCTGACTTCCGTCTGGATGTGGCGTGGGCAGCGCATGCACTACGCCCGGCGCGGGAGTGGGGAGCCGGTGCTGCTTATCCACAGCCTTAACGCCGCCGCCTCGGCCTATGAAATGCGCAAGGTGTTTCTGGGGCTGGAGGACACCTTCGATGTCATTGCCCCGGACCTGCCCGGTTTTGGCGCTTCCGAGCGCCGGCGGATGGATTACACAGCCAATCTCTATACGGACTTTATCCTTGATTTTTGCCGCGCGCGCATCGGCATCCCCTGCCATGTCATTGCCAGCTCGCTTGGCGCAGCCTATGTCATCCGTGCGGCGAGCCTGGCACCGGAACTGTTCCGCAAACTGGTTCTCATTGCGCCCACCGGCATTCGCGCTCTGGCCGATGAACGGCCCACACGCCTGCGCCAAACCGCACGCCACATCCTCTTTTCACCTGTGGGAACCCTGTTTTTCAAAGCGCTCAGCACGCGGCCCGTCATCCGTTACTTTATGACGAATCAGGGCTTTTACGACCCCCGGTGTTTCACTCGTGAGCATGCTGAGCATCTCTACCGCACCATGCGGGTCAAAAATGCCAAGTATGCTCCCATCGCTTTTCTGACCGGCATCGCCAACTGCAACATCAGCCATGCTTTCGGTCGGCTTCTGCAACCGGTGCTCCTGGTTTGGGGCAAAAATGCCCGCACCACCCCGGCGCGTCAGGCCGAAGATTTCCTCGCACGCAAACCGGAGGCCCAACTCGTCCTGTTTGAGAACTGCGCGCTTCTGCCGCACGACGAACACGCCGACCGGTTCAACCAACTGGCCAGACAGTTTCTCGCCAGCTAACGCCCCCCATGCCGCTTTACGTGGTGCCGACCCCCATTGGCCATCTGGAAGACATCACCTACCGCGCCGTTCGGGTCCTACGCGAAGCCGACCTCATTGCCTGCGAAGATACGCGGCGGACGCGCCAACTGCTGCACCACTACGGCATTTCGACACCACTCATCAGCTATCACGAACACAACGAACGGCAGCGGACAGGTGAACTGCTGGAACGGCTGCGGGCGGGCGACACAATAGCCCTGGTCAGTGACGCCGGCACGCCGCTCATTTCAGACCCGGGCGGACAGCTCCTGCGCGCCGCCATTGATGCGGGTTTGCCCGTCAGCGCCCTGCCCGGCCCCTGTGCCGCCACCACGGCATTGAGCGCCGCCGGCCTGTCGGCAGAGGGCTTTCACTTTGTTGGTTTTCTTCCACCCAAGTCGGCGACCCGGCGCAAGGCGCTCGAAGCCCTGGCTGATGAACCGGTCACGATGGTGTTCTATGAAGCGCCCCACCGGTTGCTGGCTTTTCTGCAGGATGCCCTGACCATACTGGGCGACCGCCCGGCCGTCGTGGCGCGGGAGTTGACCAAACTCCACGAAACCTACGTCCGGGGGACACTGGCCACCCTTACGGCGCATTTCGGGGCGGAAACACCGCGTGGAGAAATTGTCGTTCTCATTGACGGGAAACCCACCGTGCCACTGCCACCACCAGACGACACGATACTTCTGGCAGAAATCGAACGCGGCATCGCGGAACACGGGCTGAGTGCCACGGAAGCCATCCGGCAGACGGCACAGCGTTATGGACTCCCCCGCCGCCAGGTCTATCAGCAGTGGCTACGTCACCGGGCCGTTGCGCCACGCGGAGCATAACTGCTATGTCTTGTTTACGCTCATCAGTCCGTGTGCAACCCTGGTTCCCGGCCCCCCATCCGGCTGCGGTGCTTTTTGCCATGCGCCATCTTATTGACGACGTTCGTATTCAATCCTTCGAGCCAATTCCAACTCCCAATGAACTGCGAGATGCCCTCCCTGTCAGCGACCGGGCTGCCGAGACGGTGTACCGTACCCGCGAAGCCATCAAGCGCATCCTGCGCCACGAAGATGACCGCCTGCTGGTGGTGGTCGGCCCCTGCTCCATTCATGACCCACAGGCGGCGATGGAATATGCCAGCCGCCTCCGTCCCCTGTGCCAGGAATACGCTGACGATCTGGTGATTACAATGCGGGTGTACTTTGAAAAACCCCGCACGACCGTTGGCTGGAAGGGACTTGTCAACGATCCCAATCTGGACGGGACGTTCAATGTCCGGCGCGGTCTGTGGCTGGCCCGCCACCTGCTCGTGGAACTGGCTGAAATGCAGGTTCCGGCCGGGAGTGAGTTCGTGGACCTGATTTCCCCGCAGTACACGGCCGAACTCGTCAGTTGGGGGGCCATTGGCGCACGTACCACGGAAAGTCAGTCACATCGTGAACTGGCTTCCGGGCTGTCCTGCCCGGTCGGCTTCAAGAACGGCACCGGCGGTACGATTCAAATCGCAGTGGATGCCGTGCGCTCGGCGCGCGAACCCCACGCCTTCCTGTCACACACCAAGGACGGCCGCTCGGCGTTGTTTCGCACCACCGGAAACCCGGACTGCCACATCATTTTGCGCGGAGGGCGGGTGCCCAACTACGACGCCCACCATGTGGCGGAAGCCGTCCAGTTGATGGAAAGCGCCGGACTGCCGGCACGCATCATGATTGATTGCAGCCATGCCAACTCCGGCAAAGACCACCGGCGGCAGCCAGCCGTGTGCCGCAATGTGGCCACCCAAGTGGCTGAGGGCAACCGGGCGATCATCGGCACGATGCTTGAAAGCCACCTTGTCGAAGGCAAACAAACGCACGTACCAGGACAACCGCTGGTCTATGGACAAAGCATTACCGACGCCTGCATTGGCTGGGAGGAAACGGAGAAACTTCTGGCCGAGTTGGCCCAAGCGGTACGCCTTCGCCGGCGGTCACTGACGCGGAGCTAACCTCTGCCCCGCGTCAGTGGATGGATACAACCGGTATCACTCTTTGGGAAGCAGCGAGCCAATTGTGCCGAAGACGGTGTCAGCTATGCCTTGGATGGCATTATCCACAGCCTTGTCAAGACCCAGCCGGGCCACTTGGTCGGAAAGGATCTCCGTTCCTTCAATGATGCCGAAGGGCCAGAGCATAAACAGTGCCACAAAGGGAGTGGCCAGCACTGTGACCCCGATGCGGATGAATTCATTACTCCCCAAGGGCGTCCCTTCAAGAAAGCGGTAGGTTTCTTTCCCGGAGCGGTAAATACCAAGGAGGGGCGTTACCGGCAACATGGTCATCGGATAGACATAACCGGTAATCATCAGGTTGGTAAAGCCACGTTCAGTCACAGGAGGGAGGGCGGTGGTTTCGCTCATAACGACTGCGTACCTCGCACGTAAAACTGGCATGCATTCCGGTCCGGGTCGTGTAACCTTTTCCCTGCACCAGTTGCCAGGGGCGTGGGCCGGCCGGAATGCCGTCGTGGATGGTGTCGGGGACGCCGTGTGAAACATAATCCGTCGCAGGGTGCCCTTAGCGTACTCAATCCCTGCTCCAACGTACAACGAAAATCTTGCCGACCGCAGCCTGGTCGTTCAATTTCTGCGAGACCTTCCCGGAACCTTTTCACCAGGAGACAATCCGATGACAGACACACCCCAGCCGACTGAACAGGCATCCATTGGCGCGGCGCTCGGCCGGATTTCCAGTGGCATTTTCATTCTTACCACCGGTGCCGGACCCAAGGCGACCGGGATGCTGGCTTCCTTCATCAAGCAGGTGAGCTTTCACCCGCCGATGGTCATGGCGGCCGTGCGGCAGGGACGGCCCATCCTGACGCGCCTGCGGGAAAGCGGCGCTTTTGCCGTCAACATCTGCCACAAGCAGAACGGCAAACTCGTGGCGCACTTTGCCAAGGGGTTCGCACTCGATGAGCCGGCGTTCGAGGGGATTCCCCATGAGCCGGCTGTGACAGGCGTGCCGGTGATCCCGGAAGCCCTGGCTTATCTGGATTGTGTCCTGCGGCAGGAAGTCACCGCCGGCGACCACATCCTGTTTCTGGGTGAAGTCGTAGCCGGAAGCGTCACGAGCGAGGGCGAGCCGATGATTCGCATCCGGAAAAATGGTTTTGACTACTGAAATGCTGAAGCCCTGAGCACGGACAACCGGAAGAGGCCGGCCAGGCCGAAGGACAAGGTGTTAGCTATGGCACTGCGCCGCTACAGCGACCCGGTACACCGCATCATCACGCTCGACCGAAGCCTGCCCTTTGATGCGCTGTTGATGGCGCTCATTGACACGCCGGAGTTTCAGCGGCTGCGCCGGATTCGCCAACTCGGACTGGCCTTTGTCGTTTTTCAGGGGGCCGAACACAGCCGGTTTGCCCACAGCCTTGGCGTGATGCACACGATGACGTTGGCGCTGGATACGCTACAGCGCAGCGGCGTCCGGCTCGATGCCCAGGTCTGTGGGTTGGCGCGTCTGGCGGCGCTTCTGCACGACATCGGCCACGGACCGTTTTCGCACGTCATGGAGAAAGTTCTCCACCAGCGCCATGAAGACTGGACCAAACGCATTATTGGCGATCCGGCAACCGCCATTCACGGACGGCTCACCAGTCACGACCCACAGTTGCTGGATACCCTGATTGCCCTGCTGGAGGGCCAGTTTCGCCCGCGCTTCGCGGCACAACTGGTTTCCTCACAACTTGACTGCGACCGCTTTGACTACCTGCTGCGGGACAGCCTCATGACGGGCGTCAGTTACGGCTGCTATGACCTGCCGTGGATTCTCCATGCCCTGACAGTGGATACCACCAATGACAGCCTCATCGTCCGTGCGCGGGGGGTGCTGGCCGTGGAGGAATACCTGTTTGCGCGCTACCACATGTTCCGCCGGGTGTATTTCCACCACGCCCTGCGGGCGGCCGAAAACATGCTGGTTGCCATGTTCCGGCGGGCCGTGACGCTGACACACGAAGGCCGACTCGCCTTTCCGCTTTCCGGCACCGCCATGGATAAACTCATCACCGGCGTCCCGCTGACAACTGCCGAATATCTCAGCCTTGACGACGCCGACGTACTGTTTCACATCAAGCAGTGGCAACGCGACCCTGACCCCGTTTTGTCTGACCTGGCCGGACGTTTTCTGGAGCGGCGGCTTTTCAAGTCGCTCGACGTTTCTGCCCTTTCGTCAGAAGCCATTGCCGAAGTTCGGGCGGCTTTGGAGTCAGCCCTGGTGAAGCGCGGCTGGCCGCCGGAGTTCTACCTGCTCGAAGACGATGCCGGAGACGTACCGTACTTTGGCCCCTATCTGCCCGACGCACCGGAGCGGCACATCATCGTCGAAGACCATCAGACGCACCCCCGCCAGCGCGAGATTTCCGAAGTCTCGGCGGCCGTACAGGGCTTGCGTCCCTACCGCCTGCGTCGGCTGTGCTTCCCGGAAGACCTGCGTGACATTGCCCATACGACCGTTGCCAGCCTGGTCAGTTGACAAATCCTGGCCATGGATTCGACAAGCCCGAAACAACACAGTAAACTTTCCCATTTCAGGCTTCAGGAAGCCCCTGCGGCGACGGCGTCGCGACAACCCGGTCAGCAGCCGTCCCTGAACCATCCTGCCGCTTCTGGAAAGGTGACTGCGCGCCGTGTGCCGTGCTGTGTATCCCGGATCGTTTGACCCCATCACCAATGGGCATCTCGACATCATCCGTCGGGGCTGTACGCTCTTTGACCACATCACCATTGGTGTTCTCAACAATGAACAGAAAAGCCCGCTGTTCACCGTGGCGGAGCGCATCGAGATGATTCAGGCGGTTGTCGCCCCCCTGGCTGAAACCACCCGGACAACCATCGAGGTGGACAGCTTTGAAGGGCTTCTGGTGGACTTCGCCAAGCGAAAACGGGCCAACTGCATTGTTCGCGGCTTGCGCGCGGTTTCCGACTACGAATACGAACTCCAGATGGCCCAGATGAACCGTCACATGCAGCCCGACATCGAGACGGTCTTTCTGATGTCAGCCGACACGTACAGCTTCGTCAGTTCCCGGTTGGTCAAGGAAATCTGTTTCCTTGGGCGCTCGGTCCAGCCGTTCGTGCCACCGATTGTCGAAGCCCGTCTCCAGGCCAAGTTCGGGCGTCAACCCCAGTCCTGAGTGGTTCTGCCAGACAGACTTGCAAGAGACGGATGCGGCTGCCAGCCGGCGGTCATCCCACGTAACAGGGACGTGCTGCGCACCCGGCAGCCGCTGATGTCAACAGAAACTTACTTGGCCAGC
Source organism: Chloracidobacterium thermophilum B (assembly GCF_000226295.1). Taxonomy (GTDB): domain Bacteria; phylum Acidobacteriota; class Blastocatellia; order Chloracidobacteriales; family Chloracidobacteriaceae; genus Chloracidobacterium; species Chloracidobacterium thermophilum. The sequence goes on along the minus strand of NC_016024.1, from coordinate 1,170,512 downwards.
GCCGCCCGTATGGCTGGTTCGAGCTTTTCTCCACGAGGGTTGACCGCAGCAATCCTGCCATCGCGTCCAATAAGTAACGTGAAAGGAATCCCCGTGACGCCATACTGTTTGGCAATATGCGCTCTCCAACCCCGCCCATCGTAGATATGTCGCCAGTTCATCCCTTCCTTTTTGACAAAGGCTATGAAACTTTCCTTGGTGAGATCATCATCATAATCAAGTGAGATGCTCAAGATGTCAAAACCTTGTTTTTTGTATTTTTCATAAGCCTCCCTCAGCTTTGGAAGTTCGGCCCTGCAAGGACCACACCAGGTTGCCCAGAAATCCAGTAACAGGACCTTCCCCTTGTAGGTTTTGAGTGACACCAACTTGCCATTCAAATCCTTGGCTTTGAAGTCAAACGGTGTGGCGTCAGGCCTGAGCGCGTTACTGTACCTTGGGGGTAGTGGGGCAACATCAATCCGTTTGGCGCCGGGTGGCGGAACAAAGGCAATTTCCTCATCCGGCGGCAACGGCTCAAAAGCCGTGACGGTCTCAGTAAAAACCGTTGGTGCAGAACCCTGTGGGCGAGTTTCCGATCTCACAGCCAGCAGCTCATTCTGTTCCCGGTTAACCGTAAACAGGATACGGCCTTCCGGTTTTTTCAGGATCAGTGTCACCTTTGTCAACGGCTTGTCCGGCAGGTGCTCAACGGTTATGTCTTTGCAGTTTCCGGCTATACTCTTGACCGGGTTATACCCAGCCCAGATACCAAAAACGGAATACCAACCCCAACCATGTATTTGACTCTTGCTAGCAACATCCTCGACATTTACATCACTTTGCGATACTCCACCCGGGAGGGTGTGCGAGAGGTAGTAGCTGGGGTCTTTGCTTGTGTAGCTGAAATAACCTTCAGGAGTGGAACACCCGTACCACTCGCCATCGTTTGTTCTCATCCTGACTTCTATCCGATTTCTGTCCTTGACGCGCACCATCACTTCAGAGTCTGAGGCCGTGAAGTTAGACGAGGTAAGGCGAACAGTGGCCCGATAGGAAGGGAGCCTTTTATAATTCTCAACGACCTTTTCCAGTATCTCCTCGGCTTCTTTGCGGACATTTTCATTGGGAGCTTGATTTGTCTCACTGGGGGACTGATCTGTTGCCTGACCCGCAACCAGCCCACACCACAGCCAGGTCCAGCAAACAACATGAATGACTGCCCAGCCGGGACGTGACAACCCCATACCAAAGACTCTTGAAAACTTTGGGAAATACAATGCTGGCATCGTCGTTTTCCTTTCTCCAGGAAAGCCATTCAGGCTCCGGTGATCTGCAACGTGCTCACAAAGTGCTGACAGTGAAGCCAACTTGTCATCTATCAGTCTGTCACTGGTGAAAGCTGATGACCACCCGGCAGGCTGCTGGACTTCTTCACACCCAGGCCATTGAGCAGTGAAGCCACGCCAACATATCCGTAGCCAAGGACAAAGATGGAAAGAAATGGCAGCACGCCCCAGATTTCACTGTGAATGGCATAGGCAATCGTCAGCACAAAGTACAGGGTCATGCCGATCTCAAGCAGGGGGAGCCATCCCATCGTCCTGCGGTATTTTTTCTGCTGCCAGCTTCTTTCCTTTGTCTTCCCATCAATGGCATATTTTGGCGTTCTGACAAAACCACTCTGGATGCCCAGCAATGCTTCCAACACGGCCTTGGCATTGCTGATTGAAATCCCGACCCCAATGGACATAGCGAGATAGATAAGCAGCAAGTTCTCCCATCTGCTTCCGTAAAGCTCTTTGAGAGATATAAAGTAGTATGATGTCACTGAAAATATTGAGAGCAGCAGAAAGGGGACATCCAGGAGCATGAGATGGAATAACCCCTGATTGTAGCGCACGATCAGGACTGGAAGATGAAGCAGGTGAAAGACAATCATAAGCGGGTAGATGAGATTGCCTGACAGGTGAAAGAAGGTTTCTATTTTGGCGTGAAGTGGCAGGTTCAATCCACCCAGGCGGGGCAGGATTTTCATAGCCACCTGCGTGTAACCCTTTGCCCAACGACGCTGTTGAACCTTGAAGGCATTGATGTCAACCGGGAGTTCAGCCGGTACATCTTCATCGAGGACGTAAACAAATTTCCACCCCAGAAGCTGGGCGCGATAGCTGAGGTCAGTATCTTCAGCCAGGGTATCAGCCTGCCAGCCGCCCGACCAGACAATGGCTTCCCGCCGCCACATGCCAGCCGTTCCGTTGAAATTGAAAAAGCCGCCGCTGCGGTGACGTGCCGTGTGCTCGATGACAAAGTGCCCATCCAGCATGACACTTTGTACACGGGTCAGCAGATTGTAGTCAGCATTGAGGTGACTCCACCGGAACTGGACAACCCCCACCCGTGGCTCCGTAAAGTAGTGAATCATCTTACGGATACAGTCCGGCTTTGGCTGAAAATCAGCATCAAAAATCAGAATAAACTGCCCCTTGGCCACTTTGAGACCTTCGCTGAGCGCCCCGGCCTTGAAACCGGCACGGTTCGTCCGGTGAAGATAGACCATATCCAGCCCTTGGGCGGCATAACGCTCGACAGCCGCTTTGGCAATGGCCCGGGTTTCATCCGTCGAATCATCGAGAACCTGAATTTCCAACTTATCCTTTGGATAATCCAGTGCCGCACAGGCAGCCAGCAGGCGCTCGACCACATACATTTCGTTGAACAGCGGAAGCTGAACGGTCACATGCGGCAGATTATCTTCATCAAAATAGGCTTTTGGCTGCGGACGAAACTGGTGGTAGCGTAGGAACAGGTACGTAATTCTCAGGCGGTAAGCCCCATAGATGGCAAGGATGAAGAGCAGTCCAAAATAGAGAATGAAAATTGTCCAGTCCAGTGCGTCCGAGGTGTACAGATAGCTGATGTTGTTGGTACGTGAAAATTTCTCCAGTCCGGGCAGCATCCTGACAGCGCTCTCCAGCAGGGAAACAAAACCGTTTGTATTCAAATCAGGCAGGACGGGATTCATAAGCAGGGCAGCAGCTCCAATCGGCAGGCAGGTTACTTGATGTTGTAATTTTTTATCTTGCTGTTAAGAGTGGTTGGATTGAGACCCAGCAGCTTGGCCGCACGGCTCTGGTGGTTGCGGGTCAGCTCCAGAGCGCGACGAATCAGCTCGATCTCAAACTGTGCCACGACATCATAAAAACGTATGCCTTGGGAAATGTCGAGCGAGGATGAAAGCAGCCCACCGGGCAGGGACTGAAGTTCCCCCCGTACCGGAGGGTTGAGAATCTCATCCCGCAGACACTCCACGGTCAGGGAATTCGTCCGTGAGATGACAACAGCCCGCTCGATGACATTTTCCAGTTCACGCACATTTCCCGGAAAGGGATAGGCTTCGAGCAGTGCCAGCACATCAGGGTCAATATCTTCTGACATCTGACGCTGGTTCTCTGCGTTGTACTTGCGGATGAAGTGCCGTGCCAGTGGCAGAATATCCTCCGGGCGCTCACGCAGAGGTGGCAGCTTGATGTTGATGACGTTCAGGCGATAGAACAGGTCTTCCCGAAATTTGCCGTCCATCACGGCCTGTTTCAGGTCGAGATTGGTGGCAGCCACGATGCGGGTGTCCACCCGATGGGGTGTGGTTTCCCCCAGTGGGATGAACTCCCGTTCCTGGATGACGCGCAACAGTTTACTCTGGGTTTCAAAGGAGATGTTGCCGATTTCATCCAGAAACAGTGTCCCGCCGTCAGCAATGTCAAAGAGACCTTTTTTGGCCGTAAAAGCGCCGGTAAAAGCGCCACGTGAGTGGCCAAAAAGTTCACTTTCCAGAAGTTCGGTAGGAATGTTGCCGCAGTTGACAGGCACAAACTGCCCGGTCTTGGCCCGTGGGCTGGCAAAGTGAATGGCGCGTGCAATGAGTTCCTTACCGGTTCCTGATTCCCCCTGAATCAGAACCGTCGTCCGAGCTGGCGCAATCTGCTCAACCAGCGCCAGGATGTCCCGCATGGCGGCGCTTCGGGCGATGATGCCCAGCTTGTCGGCGCTTTGCTGAAGGGTACGTTTGAGCTGGGCGTGTTCTTCGTCCTTGCGCCGGCGCCGGATGCCCGCCTCAACAACCCGCAAAATATCCTCATTTTCAAAGGGCTTGCGGATACAGTTGAAAGCGCCACGCTGCCAGGCACTGACAGCCGTTTCAAACGTGGCGTAGGCGGTAATCATAATGACAACAGCTTCCGGGTCATGGGCAAGCAGGGCTTCCAGGGTAGGCAGTCCCCCCATCCCCGGCATCGAAACGTCCAGCAGCACAACGTCAAAAACGTGATCCCGGTAAAGTTCCAGTCCTTCTTCACCGGTTCGGGCCAGCTTGACGTTGTACCCGGCGCTGGAGAGGAGCGTCTCCAGCACATCACGCATGACCTCCTCGTCATCAACAACCAGCAACGAGCCTTTCCTTGACATGTTTCAACCCTGACGCAAGCTACCCCGGCCCCTGGCCCCGGAGTTGTTCCAAAACAGTGAAGAAGTTTGGGAAGGATACGCCCACACAGCCAGCATCATCCAGGGTGGTTGGACCGTCTGCCACCAGCGCAGCAACAGCAAAAGCCATGGCAATCCGGTGATCGCCGGCCGTTTCGATGCTGGCACCCCGAAAACGCTGGCCGCCGGGCACCGTCAATCCGTCGGCGCGCTCTTCAACCTCCACGCCCATGGCGCGCAGGTTGCGTACGATCAGTGCCAGACGGTCACTTTCCTTGACCCGCAGTTCCCCGGCGTCAGACACTTCCGCGCCGTGGAAGGCAGCCCCCAGAACGGCCAGAATCGGCACTTCATCAATGGCATTCGCTGTCAACGCCCCTGCCAGACGCAGCGGCCGCGACGGACGCAAGGTGCTGGCGTTCACCTGCAGGTCGCCGATGGGTTCGCCACCGACCAGACGTTCATTGACGACTTCAATGGCGCATCCGGCTTCCCGCAACACAGTCAGCAGCCCGGTCCGGGTCGGGTTGAGTCCGACATCTTCGAGGACCAGTTCAGCCGATTCAACCATCAAGCCGGCGGCCAACCAAAACGCTGCGGCAGAAAAGTCTCCCGGCGCGCGCAGCCGTCCGGGACTCTGTAACCGGCTATGCCCGCTCACGGTACGCGCTGCGCCCCGGCAGGTGACGGATACACCAAAAGCACGGAGCAGACGCTCGGTATGGTCACGGGTCGGAACCGGCTCCAGCACTGTCGTTTCACCCTCAGCAAACAAGCCGGCCAGCAGCAGGCAGGACTTGACTTGGGCGCTGGCAACCGGCGGTTCGTAGGTGATACCGCGCAAAGCCCCACCCCGGATCGTGAGCGGGGCGAGATTGTCGTCTGTGGCGGAGACGCTTGCTCCCATCTGCCGCAAGGGTTCAATAATGCGGCGCATGGGACGGCGGCGCAGTGAGGCATCCCCTGTAATGCTTGTCTCGAAGGGCTGGCCGGCGAGGATACCGGCCAGCACGCGGATTGTAGTGCCCGAGTTGGCGGCATCCAGCATCACCGGACTTGGCTGCAAGCCGGTTTTTCCCGCCCCGCGGATGTGCACGCCGCTGTCTGTCGCCTGAAGGCGGACGCCAAGGCGGCGCAGACAGTCCAGCGTGGCCCCACAGTCAGCACTCTCCGAATAGCCTTCGATGAAGGTCTCGCCTTCGGCAATCGCCGCCAGCATCGCCATGCGGTGCGAGATGGATTTGTCCCCCGGCAAGCTGACCTTTCCCCGCAGCCGCCGGACGGGTTCAAGACGCCGGGCGATGCCAGACTCTGCGGCCATGGTCACCGTGACAGCAGGCTCCCCACATAGTTGAGCAACTCGTTGGCGCTTTCGGGGGTGTAGCCGTGCTTTTTCACCAGCCGGTCAATGACTTCATTGATCCGCCGCAACTGGTCAGCATCTGGCGACTTGGTCGAGGTTGTGATTTTGACGATGTCCTTCAAGTCGGCAAATATCTTTTTCTCGATGGCTTCTTTGAGCCGCTCGTGAGAATTGTACTCAAACCGCTTGCCCTTGCGCGCATACGTCGAAATGCGGATGAGGATTTCCTGCCGGAACATGTTTTTGGCGTTTTCTGAAATCCCGATCTGCTCTTCGATGGAGCGCATCAGCCGCTCGTCGGGTTCCATTTCTTCTTCCGTGATGGGATCTTTGATTTTTTCCTTGTTGCAGTAGGCCTCGACATTGTCTAAGTAGTTGTCACAGATGCTCTTGGCCATTTCCTCAAAGGAGTAGACAAAGGCCCGCTGCACTTCGGTCTTGGCAATTTCGTCATACTCTTTGCGAACGAGCGTCAGAAGATTGAGGTACTTCTCACGTTCTTCAGGCGTGATTCCGGTATGTTGGTCAAAGCCGTCCCGGATGGCTCGCAGGGCGTCAATCGGGGTAATATATTTCTTTTCCCCCTGAACCAAGGCATTGGACAAGCAGTTAATAATGTACCGTGGTGAGATGCCAAACATCCCTTCCCGGACAGTTTCGGCCTTGAGTTCCTTGACATCCTTGCTCTTGAAGCCATCCACATCCTCCCCATCGTAGAGTTTCATTTTCTTGATGAGGTCCATGTTGGCACGCTTGGGCGGCTCCAGCCGGGTCAGGACAGCAAACATGGCAGCCACGCGCAGGGTGTAGGGAGCAATGTGCATCCCTTGCAGGCTGCTTTGCGAAAGCAGTTTTTTGTAGATTCGTTCCTCTTCTGAAACCTTGAGGTTATAGGGCACCTTGATCATGATGATCCGGTCCTGCAAGGCTTCATTTTTCTTATTGCCGACGAAGGCCAGGTATTCATTTTCATTGGTATGCGAAATAATGACCTCATCGGCGTAGATCATCGCGTACCGACCGGTTTTGATGGCCTGTTCCTGCGACAGCGTAAGCAGCGAGTAGAGAAACTTCTCATCGCACTTGAGGATTTCGATGAACTCCATCATGCCGCGATTGGCAACGTTGAGTTCGCCATCGAAGCGATAGGCGCGTGGATCGCTTTCCACGCCAACTTCGCCAATCGTGGAAAGGTCAATGGAGCCGGTCAACTCGGAGACATCCTGCGACTTGGGATCGCTTGGCGCGAACGTGCCGATGCCGACCCGGTCTTTTTCCGAAAAGACAATCCGTTCGACAATGACATCCTCGTGCCGTCCCTTGTAGGTGTGCTCCAGGTCGTAGCGGGCTTGCGGGCTGAGTTCGCCCTCAATGTAGATGCCGTAGTGCTTCTGGATTTCGGGGCGCAGCTCCTGGGGAATGAGGTGCATGGGATCGCCATGCATCGGGTCGCCCTTGATGGCATACACGGCACCGGCTTCGGTGCGTGTCCACTTCTCCAGGCCCCGCTTGAGCAAGGTGACGATGGTGGACTTTCCTCCGCCGACCGGCCCCATCAGCAGGAGAATCCGCTTGCGGACCTCCAGGCGTTGGGCCGCCGACTTGAAGTACTCGACCAACTGCTCAATCGTCTCATCAATGCCAAAAAGCTCCTCGCTGAAAAAGTTGTAGCGCGTGATCTCATCTCGCGTACCTGGATTGATGACCGTCGTGCCAGCAGCCAGAATCATGTCGCAGATGCGGGCATGCGCCAGTTGCGTGAGCTGAGGCCGCTTGACCGCCATTTCAAAGTACTCGCGGAACGTCCCTTCCCAGTGCAGCGAAGCACGATCACGCCGGTGTGCTTCCAGAAGTTGGGTAATATCGGGCTTTGGGGTTTCAGTATCAGACATGGTAGCGACTCCCGTCACGGACGATGAGATGCAGATATCAGGCGCAAACAAACTGCGCGGGGCAGCTGCGTCGGGGACGCAAGCTGACAGTGCAGGAAAAGTATGGGCGCATTCGGCGCCAGCGTCAATTGTCACCGAGATGGAATGGCTTGGGGGAGAACGGTGAAACTGACACTCTATCTTGAAACTTCGGTTGTCGGAGCGTACCTGGACAACGATGATCCCTTCCGTCGCGACCTCACCCTGCGGTGGTGGGAGTACGACTTGGGGGAATACCAGCCATTTGTCTCGCCGCTAGTGTACCACGAACTGGAGCAACTCGCCGAACCGTACCGCTCTGCCTACCTCAACCTGATCCGTCCGCTTCCCCAACTGCCGCTCCGGGATGAAGCCACAATGCTGGCTGCCGGCTATGTGGGCAGCGGTATCTTCCAACGACGTTTTCTGGCCGACGCCTTTCATGTCGCCCTGGCCTCGGTTCACAACATAGACTTCTTTGTGACGTGGAATTTCGGGCATATTGCCAGCATCCACCGACAGGCACGGGTACGGCGGTTTAACCTCATCAGCGGTTTTCCCTGCCCCATCATCGTCACCCCTGAGTTTCTGGTGATGACCGGTATCTAGGCCCCTGCGCAAGCCCCTGCGTTGACGACATCCTTTCCCAGAGAGGCTCAGCATGGTGAAGCGAGTTCTATTGGTTGATGACGACCAGGCGGTGCTTCAGATTGTGTCCAGGTGGCTCGGCCGCTACCAGGACACCTTCACCATCATCACGGCCGAACACGGACGGGAAGCGCTCGACATTCTGATGCGCCACCCCGTGGATGTCGTGGTGACGGACCTGCAGATGCCCGTGATGGATGGCTTCGAGCTGATTGCCCACATGCTCAGCGAGCAGGTCCACATACCTGTCATCATCATGACCGCCATGGTGGTCAGCACTGTCGAAAACCGCCTGCAGGGCGTTGGCGCCTTTCCGGTCATCCGCAAGCCGCTCAGTGTCACAGCACTCCACAACCTCATCTGTAACGAACTCGATGCCCGCCAGCAGGGCGTTATCCAGGGATTCACACTGGCTTCGTTTCTACAGCTTCTGGAATCCGAGCGCAAAAGCTGCGCCCTGCGGGTCACAGCCAACGGGCGTGTGGGCTATCTCTACTTCCGTGACGGCGAACTCTTTCACGCCGAAACTGGCCAAAGCTCCGGCGAAGCCGCAGCATACGACATCCTGCTGTGGGAAGCGGTCAAGCTTCAGATGGCGGCACTGCCAGCGATGCCCCCTCCGAAAACCCTTCAGGACCGTCTCATGGGGCTGCTGATGGAAGCCTTCCGCCGCCGGGATGAAGCCGAGGAAGCCCGCCTCCGGGCCGGCGCCGCGACCCACCATTCCCCCGCCGTGGAAGCCGGACGCGAGACAGTGCCACAGCCGCCAAGTGACGAAGATGAAGGGGGCAGGCAGCCCCTGACCGCCGTCCCGGCCACAGAACACCAGATGATGGAAGCAGCGCTCAGAGCCGCCGGCTGGCTGCTGACCTTGGCTGACCACCTTTCCTTCTCTCCGGTTGAACCATCGAAGGCTTACACCTTGGCGCCGGAATTGCGGCATAGCCTTGAGTCGGACAACTTCCCCCAACAAACGGCCCGTCTGCTCCGCTTGTTTGATGGACAGCGTACGTTAGGCGAGCTGGAAACCACAGTGCCTGACCAGGCCGCCGTTCTCACGTTTCTTGCCAACGGACTGAAAGCCCTCGACCTGCTGCCTGAAGCCCCTGACACCACGCCCACAGACCGGCTCACACAGGTAGAGGTTGCACCCACAGTGATGAGTGATTGCGCCCGACAGCCACACCCGCGTACAGGTGCCGGACAAGTGGCAGGAAAAATACCATGACTTTTCCGCAAATCTGGATATACTCGAAACTTCCGATGCATTGCGACAACTCTTCCCCTTGGGTGTCTCTGTCTTGTCCAAACGCATAGAGTTGGTTGGATACCTGAACTGCCAAGGCCAGGCGTCGTTGCAAGCTTCGGTGAGTGTCTTTCACGTACAATCCCCAAGAGCAGGTGGCGCACCCGATGCCAGCTTCCATGTCCATCAGTGACACCTCCCTCTCACCGGTCTCCTTCCCGCCAGAAAGTGGACCAAAAGACTCCCTTCAGGTTTTACCGACCCTGACCCGCCTGGTGTACCGGTGGTGTGTGGGTCTCATCAATCGCACCCTGGAGCGGTTCCCGGCACTTCAGCACGGAATTAGCCGCCTTGAGGCAGCCGAAATGACCATCCGCCGTCTCCGCCAGGAACGGGATGAAGCGCTGGGTTTTCTGCGTGAACGCAACCAGGAACTGGCACATTACGACACCGCCGTACGCAACCTGTTCTCGGTAGTCAGCGAAGTCACCCGCGAGATGGAGGACATCCGGCAGGCGTTGTTGACATACAACAGGCACGTTGCCGAACATCTGTCCCACCGCGAAAGCAATATCCTTCAGCTTCAGTACCGTTTGCAGGAAGCCGCAATGGATATGCAGGAAGCCCAGGCTGATCTGGACGATATTGAAGAGACCGTGCGTCACTATTTCCATCAGCGTGAAGGTGACATTCTCCAGCTTCAATACCGTTTGCAGGAAGCCGCAATGGATATGCAGGAAGCCCAAGCTGATCTGGACGATATCGAAGAGACCGTGCGTCACTATTTCCATCAGCGTGAAGGTGACATTCTCCAGCTTCAATACCGCTTGCAGGAAGCGGCTGTGGACATGGAGGAGGTCCAGGCCGATCTGAACGATCTCGAACTGGCGGTGCGCCGCCATCTTCAGCAGCTTGGACGGCGGATTGAGGTTGCCGACTTGGCGTTGTTTGGCATGCTTGAAGTGGCGAAAGAAACCGAAGGTGAACTTGACCTTCTATCCCAGCAGGTACATCGTCAACACAGGTTGTTTGCCCGGGTGTATGGTGAATCTCTCGCCGAAAATGCACGGCTCACGCAAGAAATAGATACCCTTGTTGCAGAAGCGGCCCAGACCAATGAAATGACGGCGAAGCACATCCGGGCGCTGGAACAGGAACTGGCCAGCCTGCGCTCCCGCTAGTTCAACACTGAAACTCAGAATACCAAGTTTTCACCGCATTCCCATCGGTACCATCGCCTCGCCACCCCGGCATAACCCAAGCTTGTGGCAGTTAACTCATGAAAACGCACCCTTACATCCTGCGCCGTATCATCCAGGAAACACCGGATGTGCGTTCATTTATCTTTGATTTTGGTGAGCACCCTTTTGCTTTCACACCCGGGCAGTTCATCCTTGTTCATCTTGATGACAAACACCAGGCGCCGCTGACCATCAGCTCATCTCCTCACGATCAGAAGTACTTCCAGGTAACGGTCAAAAGAACCGGTAACTTTGGCACACAGTTTTACGACCGGATGCAGGTTGGAGACACAGTCTCCATCGGGCGTCCGATGGGACAACTCAAGCTTCAGACAGACAGCCTCGATCCGGTCTGTTTCATTGGCTGCGATTACTGCATTCCGGCCGCACGCAGCTTTTTTTACTACATGCTTGTCCGTCAGCCGGAACGACGCATGACGCTCTTTCATGAAGTCACTGATCCCAGTCAGGTACTCTACGATGCTGAGTTTAAGCATTTTGAGCAGAACAGTCCCCTGACCCGTGTCATCCTGCTCAATCAGCCAACCCGTCCAGCAGGATGGTTTGGAGGTTTGGGACGTGTCACGCCGGTAATGGTAAGAAGCCTTTACCTTGAAAATCCCAATACAAAATTTTACGCAGCCGGTGAATATCCTGAAATAAAGTTCTATCAGCAAGTTCTCCAGTCGGCTGAGATTCCCAAAACAAGTATTTTTGTCGAACGCTGGAGTTAAGCCCCATGAAAACCCTCACCCTGCAACCGATTAACAAGACCATTTCGGTCAAGACAGACACCAAGGTTCTCGACACCCTGCTGGCCTCACAGTGCGAGGTGGCCATGGCGTGCGGCGGCATGGGGCTGTGTGCAACCTGTCACGTGTTTGTCATCAAGGGCGAGGAAAGTCTCACCCCCCGCACCGAACGGGAGATTCGCACGCTGGCGACCATCACTGGCGCTACGGCGCGTTCACGGCTCTCCTGCCAGGCGCGCATCATTGGTGATGGCGTGGTTGTCGAACTCCCTGAAGGCATGTATCTCCAGGACATCGAAGACCTCCGCGTGCTTGTTGGTAAGCGGGCCGAGGTGCCGATTTTGCACCCCCGCGATGGTCGGGTGCTCATTGAACGCGGGAAAATCATCACGAAGTCCAGAATCCTGGAGCTGGAAGGCGAAGATTTTGACATGTCGAAGCTCGCGGCGTCAGCTTTCTGAAAAGCCAAGTACTTAGCCCAACTTAAAACAACTTGACAACAGCTAAAACAAGCAGTATCATTTGTAGCATCAGACACAATACCCCGCCAATGCATCTATTTTCACCCCAACCTTACTGAGGAGAGTCCGCCCATGGCAATCAATGTGGCCGATGGTGGTATCAAGAACTACCACAACTATTTTGTCCCTGAAGACTTTCTTTCCCGTGACCCACGCACCCGCACCATCCGGCTTCGGGATGGGCAGCGTGGGGTTTATGCTTCCGAAGATTTTATCACCAGCCTTCATGCCGGACTCGATGAAGAAGTCGGCAATGCTTCCAACCTTATCATGTACAAAAGCGGCTATGAGTGGGGCGTCAGCGACATGAAGCGTTTTGCCGAAAAAATGCGTCACGAATTTGGCGGTGGAAAGCTCGATATATGGAAGATGAACCGCAAGTTCGTACTGGAGTCCTGGTGGTGGCCGCTGACCACTGAAGGCTGGGGTGCTTGGGCGATTGATTTCAGCTTTGAAAAGCAGGGCATGGTCTTTGTCACCATCAAGAATTCAGCCGTTGCCAAGGCCATGGAGCAGGTTGGAAAGCCGGTCTGCTACATGTATGCCGGCATGTTTGCCGGTGTTTTCAGCGTGTTTGACCGTGAGGAACGGGGTGGCATCGAAGTGCAGTGCTACTCGATGGGAAATGACTGCTGCAAGTTCATCATTGGCTCGCAGAAAAAGGTCAATGCGGCTGAATTCTGGCGCCGTGAAGGTGCGTCCGCCAAAGAGATTATGGAAAAACTCGTTGACTGACTGACTCCGCTATACCGAACAGAATGCATCTGTCAATGACCGCCATCGGCATCAATGGCTTCATCCCTTCAGGCATTGAAACTCCATGACCACACTGAGCCTGTCACTCCCCCAAGACCTACTCGACGAGCAGGAAGCCCTGCTGGCGCGCATCGCACGGTGCCGTGAAAAACTCAACCTGGCGATGCAGCGCGCCCGTGTAGCCCTGAGTCTGGAAGATACGGCCGAGGCCTTCTTCAAAGAAATGGTGCCTTGGACTCAGCGCGGCGCGGCGGCAGTGCGATCCGTTGTTGTTCGTCCGTCCACGACCCGTTTGACGGCCGCTGCCCGCACCACTGGCGCGCTACCGCTTCCAACAGCCCTTACACCCGGGGTTGCATCGGGTGAAGCTGCTGCGCCGGCTCCGGTTGTCACCCCGCCAGCAGCAGTAGCGGCCTCTGTCGCGGCTTCCCTGGTCGTAGGTACAGCCGATACAGCGGCTGCCGACGAAGAAACGGCACTGTCCTTCTTCCAGAGCATTCCCTGGAACCCAAGCGGCGGCGGCACGCGCTCCGGGCGCTCTCCCTGGTCAAGCGCCGGGGCAAGCGACTTCCTACGTGCGGCGACCGAAAGCGCCGTGCAGGCTTCAAAGTCCAAAAACTAGACCCGTTTCCCTGCAAGTGACTCCTTTCCCTGCAAGTGACTCCACGGATGTTTGTAGAGGGTCGTGGTTCATCAATGCAGGGGTCTTCCGCACCAAGGCTTTTTTGGAGGTTATCCACATCTATGACATCGCCTGCCGTGGCACTTCCCCCACATCGTCACCCTGAGCTGGCGAACATGTTCCGGCAAGCCGAAGGCAAGTACTTCACGGACGCCGAGTTCGCCAAGCTGGAAAGTCTTTACCCCAACCTCAAGGCACATATCGAAGCAGCCAAAGACGTACGTGCCAAAGAAACCGGCATCGTGGGACGCAGCGTGAAAGAAATCTACACGATGTACCCCTACGAGCAGCACCATGAGCATGCCACGGCAAAGTGTGTCCGTGATGCACGCTATGTTCTGTCTTATGCCACGCTTTCCATGCTTATTGAGGATCCGCGCTGGTTTGAAGACAAGCTGCTTATCTGGATGAAGACCATTCTCCAGGCCTTTGAGTTCCCGGAAACCGGTCAGACAGAAGCCATGCGGGAAGCCTTTTCCAGGATTGACCCGACACTGGCGGCAAAACTCAAGTCTTTCAAGGGCAAGGTCAAGTCCATCTATCACATGTATTATGTCGTCAAGCGCGAGTGTCAGCAGGAGTTGCAGCCCACAAGTTTCCGGCTGATAGCTCCTTATCTTGACCTTGCCATGAATGTTTTGTCGGAGGATTACGGAGCATGACAACAGCGGATTTGCTTGAAGGTCTGGAGACCTTTTTTGACGAGAGCCGGATTGGCTTCGACCTGCGCGAAGGCGTCCTGTGGAATCCAGCCAAGACGCGCCTGTGCCTGCTCTCCAATGATTTCCTGACCGGTGTTTACAGGGCGGTCAAGGATGAGGCAGGTCCGGCCTGGCCCGTTATCTTCAAAACCTGTGGACGCATCTGGGGCGAACGCATCATGCGCCGTCTGGAGCGGGAAGCCCAAGTGGTGGGCAACCTCCAGATTCGTGAACTGCCGGTGAGCATGTTTCTGCGGTTTTTCCGCGAATACTTCGTCTATCACGGCTGGGGACTGATGACGATTGATGTCTCACGGGCGCGTGAAACAGGTATCGTGACGGCGGCGCTCGAAGACTCCATCTTCGCCGAGGTCATCCGGGACGAAGAAGAGTTTTCGGACCCCATGATTGCCGGGATTCTCGCTGGCATGCTGGGCTATATGAGCGGACATGACCTTGATTGTGTCCAGACAGAGTGTATCTCACGCGGCGCTGAAGCCAGCCGCTTTGTGGTGACTGGCGCGGCACGCCTCCGTGGGATCAGTGAAAAAATCAAGTCCGGCATGACGCACGAGCAGGTCGTGGAAACTGTCTAGGATCGGTTTTCCTGGTATGCGCTCCCGGCTTCTGTATTCCCCCGGCACGTACCTTCCACAGGGCCGGTATGGTTTGGCCGTCACTTGCCGGTTGCTATCCGTAAGTTTTACTCTCAGCGTTCATTTTGCCGGCCGGTCATCCCCCCGCCATGACGTACGAAACGCTCAAGGTTATCGGTAGCGGTGCCCATGCCATTGTCCATCTGGCACGTGATTCAACCACCGGCGAACTGTATGCCATCAAGGAGTTTCTGGGCGGCGGCAGGGCCGCCCAACTCTTTTTCCGCGAACTGGCTTCCCTGACGACCCTGCAACATCCAAATGTCGTCCGCTGTGTTGACCTCATTTACGGACAGGGCAACACACGCAACAAGCTGGTGCTGGAATATGCCGCCGGTGGCAGCCTGCGCGACCTTCTCAACCAGCAGACCGCACTGCCGATGGGGGAAGCCATCCGGGTGATCCGGGATGTGGCCGCCGGGCTGGCCTATGCCCACAGCCGGCAAATCCTGCACCGCGATCTGAAACCTGAAAACATCCTGGTCTTTCCCGACCCGACCACCGGTGCCAACCGCTACAAGATTGCGGACCTGGGCATCGCCAATCATCTGGCCAATGTCTTCGACCAACAGAAGCCAAACGGCTCGCCGGCCTACATGGCGCCGGAGCAGTTTTATGATTTTTCGACCTATGCCAGTGATCTGTATTCTCTGGGGGTGATTTTCTACGAACTTCTGACCGGAGAGCGTCCTTTCCATGGCCTGCCGGAGGAACTTTTCACCAAACACGCCAAGGAACCACCTGACTTGAGCCGGATTCCAGAGCCGGTACGCCCCATTGTGGCAGCGCTCTTACACAAAACGCCTGGGGAGCGGATGAAGTCGGCCCAAGCTCTTCTGGAAGCCCTTGACACGCTCGACGGTCCGGCGGCGTTGGTGCCAGCGCGTGCTCCCGATACCGCCAGGAACGCACCCAGTGCTGACACGGGACTCGAACAAACCCAGCAACTCGAACCCTGGTTTACCCTCGAACTTGCCGGCAGCCAGCAGCTCTTTGTCATCAACCCACTCCAACGCCCGGCTGTCTATATCGTGGATGCCCGCACAACCGGCTTTCTGGAACTCGACCGGCGGCGCTTTGTGCCCTACTTCCTGCCGGAGCGCATTACGGCAACCGCCGTGCCCCACGCTGAGGCGACAACAAGCTATTTCGCCACAAACCGCAGCCTGTACGCGCTTGCGGCCGGTGACATGTCGCCCCGGCGACTGTTTTCACTCCCCTTTCCTGTAACCAGTCTGGCGGTGACCCCGGCCGAAAACCTGTTTCTTCTGGCCAACGACACGCGCCTGTCCGGCTACTCGCCGGAGGGACGGCAATGCTGGGAACTGGAAGTGTGTAACTACTTGCAGGCACCACAGCTTCTGGTGCTGGGTGACGATGACATCCTGGTGACATCCGGCCCCATTCGCCCCAAAGTGATGTGTCTGGACGCTTCCGGCCGCATCAAGTACCAGATTCCGTTGGGATCACCGGCCTTGGCGCTGATGCCCTCGTCGGTGGGGGGTGATTTCCACCTGGTGTTATTTGGTGACGGCGACCAGCAGCCGATGCGCCTGGCCACCTTTACCGGCGACCGCGAATTGGCGGAAATGGATTTGGGCGAAGCCGTCTATGCCACGAAAAACCACAGCCACTTTGTCACCTTCTTTCACGCTTCCGGGCGGGTTTCGCTGATTTCAGACGGATTGCCAATTGCCGAATACCAGCCACGCGGTATGATACTCGACGATGCCTGGGTGCCAGCCGCCCGCGCCTACGTCAACATCGAACGGCAGACGCCGCGCACCCTGGTCAATGTGTTTCGCCTGACCACGACACCCCACTGAAGCTGGAAGACCAACTGCTGATGTATCGCAAGCCACGTTTTTTGGAGAAACTTCACGCCATTCGGGAACAACTTGCCGAAGTCTGTGGCTATGACGCAGAACAACTTGCGGCCCGGCTACGGTGTGAAGACACACCTGCTACGCCATCCTCCGATGAGCCGACCTCCGATTCCCTTCCCCTCTGGGTGCAATCGCCGTCGAGCCAATGACCCTGTTTCGTCTTCAGTGCTGTGCCTGCCTTCTGGTGTGGTTGGGCTTACTCTTGTCGTCTCCCCTTGCGCAACAACCCGGCGCACGCCCCAAACCACGGCCTCCGGCCCCAGTGCCGCAACTCCCCAACATTGCTGATGTCGTAGCGCGCACAAACGGCGGCGTGGTCAATATCCAGTCGGTTTCCGAAGACGGGGGAACCTCGATTGGCAGTGGCTTCTGCCTTGATGCCAAAGGCGAAATCGTCACCAACTTTCACGTCATCCGGGATGCCCTCAAAATTGGCGGTCCCATTCTGGCTGTCACCCAGGACGGTCGTATCCTGACGGCCAGTGTCCGGGGCTACGATGAAGCCACTGATCTGGCGCTACTTGAAGTTGACCTTGGACAGCAACCGCTTCCGACGCTTCCGCTGGGTGACAGCGATGCCGTGCGTGTCGGCGACTGGGTCATTGCCATTGGCAGCCCCTTTGAACTCGACCACACGGTGACGGTTGGCATCATCAGCGGCAAGGGCCGGAGTGGACTCGACGGCGCTTATGATGATTTTCTGCAAACCGATGCAGCCATCAACTTTGGCAACTCCGGCGGCCCGCTGGTCGCACTCACGGGCGAGGTCATCGGCATCAACACGCTCGTTCTTGCCCGTGGACAGGGCCTGGGTTTTGCGATCCCGGTCAACATTCTGAAAGAAATTCTTCCCGATCTGCGCGCAATGGGCCGGGTGCGCCGCAGTTCGATTGGCGTCGAGGCTGTGGACATATCCGCTTTGGACCGGCGCGGGCTGGGTTTGACCGGCGCGGTCCGTGGAGTACGGGTGGCAAAGGTTGAGCGGGGTCTGCCCGGCGATCAGGCCGGTCTGCGACGTGGCGACATCGTCGTCACCGTCGAGGGAACGCCGGTGATGTCGAGTGGTCACTTCAACCGGCTCATTGCCCGCAGCCGTCCGGGAACGGCCATTCAGATTCGCATCCGCCGCGAAGAAAAAGAATATACGGTTGCCGCCATCCCCATCGAAAAGAAATAATCCCTGCGTTTCAGCCCGCCACATCCACTTGCAGCCGAGTGGTAATCTCCACAAGGAGACCCTTGCTACCCTATGACCCCGCAGAATCCCTACGGGCAGATGCCTTATCCGCCCTCCCAGCCATACCAGCCGTCCCCCATGATGCCTGGCGGCGGACAACCTCCCGGCCCCCTGGGGCTGCAACCCAATGTCGCCGGACTGCTGGCTTATGCTCCCTGCTGCATTGGGCTGATACTGTCCATCATTTTTATTGCTGTGGAAAAATCCAACCGCTTTGTCAAATTTCACGCCTGGCAGGGACTGTTTTTTCACCTCATCGTAGCCGTCATTGGAATTCTGAACTCAATTCTGGGCACGGTGCTCGTTCAAATCAGCGGTGTTCTGTCGCTGCTTTCGACGCTTTTTGGCCTGGTTATTTTTCTGGCCTCCCTTGGCGCTTCCATTTTCCTGATGGTCAAGGCGTACGGTAATGAAATGACCAAGCTGCCGCTTCTGGGCGATTTGGCTGAAAAGCAGTCGTAAGCCGGCTGAAATCGGCTGTGCCTATCTGCCATGCAACCTGCCATTGACGATTTTCACCGGCTCATCACGGAAGATGCTGCGGCAGCCCGGGCGGCCGTCGGGCAACTCGATGCCGCCTTCCTGGCCCGTGGCATCCTGTTTGCTGGCAAAGCGATGCCGGCCCATTTGCGTCCACATTTCTTTTCCCGTGAGCAACGCCGCCAGCTTGAAACGGCTGCCGCCAGTGTGCTTCACGCCGCCCTTGCGGCTGAAAAAGGGCTGTTCGGGGGCAACCGGGAAGCCCTTTTCGAGGCGCTCCGCATTCAGGATGCCGAGCGCCAGTTGCTGCGAACCGATCCAGGCTATGACAACCCGGTGGTCTGGACCCGTCTGGACGCTTTTCCAACGCCAGACGGCATATTTTTTCTGGAATTCAACCACGATGCACCGGCCGGCGTCGGCTATTCAGCCGCGATGACGGAAATTTATCTGGATTTGCCCATTGTCCGGCGTTTTGCCGAACAGTATGTCCTCGAATCCGACGAACCACGCCCGGCGCTGCTGGCGGCGCTGCTCGCCACCTACCGCGACTTTGGCGGACAGGAGCATCCCAATATCGGGATCGTGGACTGGACGGACGTTCGCACCTCCTCCGACCAAATCATCCTGCGGGACTACTTCATCCGCGAAGGCTACCACGCGGTCATTGCCGATCCGCGCGAAGTCGAACTGCGGGACGGCCGGCTCTACGCCGGGGATACCCGCCTGGACATCGTTTACCGGCGCGTCGTGACGAGTGAACTGCTGACCAAACTCGATGAAACCCGTGACTTCACAACGGCCTACGAAATCCGGGCGGCCTGCTTCATCAACTCGTTCCGCTGTCGCGTCAGCGAAAACAAGGCTTTCTTCGCTTTTCTCACCGACCCATCCCAGCTTTCCTTTCTCTCTGACGAGGCCCGCACCACGCTGCTGAAGCACCTTCCCTGGACGCGCATCGTGGCGGAGCAGCACACCACCCTGCCCAATGGCCAGCGCGTGGACCTGTGCGAGCATGTCGCCTGTCACCGCGCAGCATTCGTACTCAAACCGGCCGATGCCTATGGCGGCACCAATGTCTATGTCGGCAGCGAAACCGATGACGCCACCTGGGAGCAGGCGCTGCGCCGGGCCGTCCGGGATGATGCCCTCTGGGTGGTGCAGCAACGGGTGGCAACACCCGTCGAGACCTTCCCGATTCATCACGCGGACGGGACATTCACGTTTGAGCCGATGAAATACAACGCCAACCCGTTCTACCTTGGCGGGCAGATTGCCGGGGCCGTGGTGCGAACCTCCCGGAGTGCCGTCATCAATGTCAGCGCTGGCGGCGGGAGTATTCCAACCTTTACCGTTGCGCCACGCTGGTCGGCATAACCTGCCCACTACCCTGGCGGGCGCTGGTCAACCTCTCCCGGCAATGCCATATTCTCCGGCGGTACTCCGGTCATCCGGTGCCGCCAGCCCACGCTGGAACTTGATCCACCTGGTTGCCGGGAGCACACACGCCGTGACCAATGATGAGCTTCGCATTGTGGAAGTGGCCGACCCCGACACCATCCGGCGCATTCAGCGCCTGCGTGCGGAGTGCTGGATGACAACCGGGCTTCCGGCAACCGTTTTTCCTGACGGCCAGTGGCGTGATCCCGGCGAGGAAAAGCCACCGTTCCGGCACTGGGCGGCTTTTGCCGGCGCGTGACTGGTTGCCGCTGGACGGCTTTCCATCCACGAACGCCTTGAAGAAGCTCCCGGCGGACACCTGTTTGCCCAACTTCCCGTCGCGATCACGCCACCCATCGCTTCCATCAACCGCCTTGTGGTGCACCCTGACGTCCGCCGTCAGGGACTGAGCCAGCGCTTTGACGACATCCGGCTGGCAGCCGCCCGCGCGGCCGGGACCAGAACCGTGCTTGCCTACTGGTCATGGGTTACAGGGCTGGCACGCTACCGTGGCCTCGAAGCCTTGGGGTTCAGGCGCGTCAGCGACTTCGATTTCTTCAACGAGCCACCCACCGGACTCGTCACCGCCATGGTGCTTTCATGGCTGCCACCCAGCTAAACCGCCTGGCTGGCACCCGGCGGTGATGCCAGTCGCCGGGCATACTGGTGCAGGGTTTCGATGGCCTGCCGTCCTTCTGGGCCCAGATTCCGCGTAAAATCGTTGACGTAGAGGGCAATGTGCTGCGCCTGAACTTCCGCCGACATTTCCTGCGCGTGAGCAGCAATGTAGGGCCAGATGACCTCGGGATGGGCATCGGCATAGGCCAGGCTTTCCCGAATGGCCTGGGTCACAACCCCCTGAGTGGTGTCATCCAACGTCTGCCGGGCGGCAATGCAACCCAACGGCAGGGGCAGCCCGGTCTGATGTTCCCACCATTCGCCCAAGTCCACCAGGCAGACCAACCCAAAGTCTGGATAGACAAAGCGGCTTTCGTGAATGATGACGCCGGCATCGTAAAGCCCCCCGGCCACCGCTGGCATGATGCGCTCAAACGGCAGTTCAGCGGCAATCGGCGCGTCGCCGGTGAAAAGACGCAGCAGCATGTGGGCCGTCGTCAATCTTCCTGGGGTCACCACCTGCTTGTTGCGTAGTGTCCCCAGTTCCATTGGCTCACGGGCAACAACCAGTGGGCCGCAGTTGCGTCCAAGTGCCGCGCCGACTTCCAGCAGGGCGTACTGCGCCGAGACCTCCGGCGTCAGCCACGCCGCAAACGACAGCTTCGTGACCTCCAGCCGGCCTTCCAACGCCCACTCGTTGAGGGTCTGAACGTCGGCCAGCCGGATGTCGAACGCCAGCCCCGGAACGCGGACAATCCCCAGGGCCAGCGCGCCAAAAATGTACGTGTCATTCGGACAGGGCGAATAGCCCAGCGTCAACGTCGGCATGGGTGTTCACCTGACTTTCAGGGGGATCAAAGCGTTGAAAAATCTGGAGTTGTCCGCCATCGGGGGCTGGCAGGGCGGCTACCCGGCGGTAGTACCGGTCCAGCCACCCGCCTTCACGCAGCGCCGGCAGGATGTCCCACGTGGGACTGGCAACATACCACTCCGGGAGCAGGGTCCGCAGGGGCCAGGTCAGGTCCCGGCGGGCAAAGTGTGGCAGAACTTCCGGCGTTGTCAGACCGCACAAATCCACGATGCGCTGCTCGCTGTAAAACCCCAGGTAGCCGACTTCGTGAAAGGCAACCCGGTCTGTGGGCCGGGCATGAACACGCAACCAGGCTACCAGCGTCCGGTAGGAAGCCGCCCGCCAGTCGCCGTCGTACAGGACCACGGCTCTGGCCGCCGGCCACAGTATCCAGGCCAACCCACAGATGGCGACAGCCAGCCCCAGCCGGTGCCCATACCGCGTGAAGCGCCTTTCAAGCATTTCCCGACACGTGACCAACCCCAGCGCAAACAGTACCTGAAGCGAGAGAAATACCGGGACCTGATACCACCAGTAACCGGCCACGCCCAGCGCGACATATCCTCCCACATAACCCACGAGCCACAGGGGAAAGACGCTCCAGCGGAGCCGCCGCCGGAAGGCCGTCACCAAACCCACGACGACCAGCGCCCACCACACACTCAGCAGGGGATACCCCACGCCTGCCCCACCCCAGGTGCGCCACCAGTTGGTCAGCAACTCATGCGTGAAGCTCGGCCATCCCAACGCCGCCTGAGTTCGCTTGGCAGCCAGCGTCGCCGGCAGTACCTGCCCAAAGGTGCGGTAGGCATAGATCGCCCATACCGTCAACACCAGCATAAAACCGGCCAGCAACCGCCCGACGTGCGCGAGGAAATACTTGCCCCAGTCCCGCCAGTCTTCCGGTTCTGACTCACCTTCGGAACCGACGAACCGGCGATACCCCAGGGACAGCCCCATGACCCCCAGAACCAGCACACCTTCGCCACGGGTCAGAAACAGCAGCCCGGTCACAATCCCAGCCGGAAAGGCTTTGCCGGCCAGGTGCAGTGACAACGCAAGGATCAGCAAAGCGTGAAACAGAAAGACCTCCGAGCCGAGAACCCCCAGCGGCCCGGCCCAGCCACCAAGCAGCACGGACACCGCCACAAGGCAGGCTGACCGGTCATCCAGATGCCAGACCCGGCGAAACACCCAGAACATCCACCCGGCCGCCAGCCACGCCAGCACCGTTGCCCAAACGGCCACCACATCCACTGGCACCTGACGCACGAGTGCCGCGAGCAAGGCCACCAGCAGAGCAAACAGCGGTGTTGTCGTGCCAAACGTGGGCGGCGGGTGGTTGAACACAAAACCGCGCCCGGCAGCCAGATTTTTGGCGTAGGTCAGGGTGATGTAGGCGTCGTCGTTGAGGTTGACCCCCTGCCCCCAGCCACACCAGACCGGAAACAGGCTGGCCGCAGCCAGCGGACCCCAAACGGCAAAGGGCAGACGCAAACCACTGGTGACAGACAGGGACATGGGCTGGGTTCCATGCTGCCTTTCTACGCAACGGCAGACTGGAAACGCAGCCTGTGCAACAACCCGTTTGCCGGTCAAGCTGTTTTTCGCCGGCGCATGGCTGGTGTGGCTGAAGCTTCGGTCAGCGCCGGGCCTGGCCGCGCAATCATCGGCGCCAACCGCTGGTCAAAAGCAATCGGAGCTGCCTCAATCGCTGCGGCTGACGCAGGAATGGCGTAGTACGCTTGCAGATAGGGCCAGTCACAATCCCGAATCGTCACCAGATTGCCACGCACCTGACTGACCCAGACTTCCCCAATCCGCGACGTAGCCTGCGTCTGGGACAACCGTTCCCGGGCGACGGCGACATAGCCAGCATCAATCTCGATCCCCAGATAGTGCCGCCCCAGCTTTTTGGCAGCAACCAGCGTCGTGCCCGTGCCGGCAAAGGGGTCAACAACGACATCTCCGGCGTCAGTCGTCATCAGCAGCAATCGTTCGAGCAGGGTTTCCGGCAGTTGGCAGGGATGCGGGTCACGGCGTGAGGCATGCTTGACACGGTGCAGGTCACTCCAGACATCGGAAACGAGCGGCCCGAAAGGATGTAACCCGTGTTTTTTCCCGCCATAGTCCCGGTGCAGGACACCACACTTGCGACAGCGCCGGTGCGGGTGGCGGATTTCATAAAACTTCTGCTGCCGTTTGTCCCGTGCATAAAACAGAATGCCGTAGTGACGCGGCATGAGCGTCTTTCCCAGCGGCATCCCCAGCGCCTCCCAGGCAATCCAGTGGCGGAAGTCAGCTCTTTCGTTGAGAAAGGCGGCGTAGTGAGTCAACCACCGGGGAATGTTATGAACCACGATGCTCCCCGTTGGTTTGGTGATGCGGAGCAGTTCCTGTAACCACCGCCGACACCAGTCGAGATATTCGTCACTGCTCCGCTGGTCATCATAGCTCCGGTATTTTTTGGACAGATTGAAAGGCGGGTCGGCAAAGGTCAGGTCAGCCATTTCCGACGGCAGTTGGCGTAGCACAGCCAAGCAATCGCCGTGCACGACGGTATCGAGGGTCACGACACACACTACCTCCAGCGGAAGTTCCCCTGGAAACCCCTGGCTCGAAACCCTGGTTTAGTCCCTGGAAAGTCAGGCCCTCGAAATCAGGCCCTGGAAAACAAGACCGCCAAACCCGGCAGGCAGCCCATAAATGGGCAAAAGCGGCGGCAACAGCGTGTGTATGCGCTATATTCAATAACAGTCCGGGGAAACGCAACCCGGACGTCACCCGCCAGCCCGTCCCCAACCACAACCATGCCTTCCCCCATTGTCATCGTTGCCGGTCACTTCCTTGAATGGCGGGCTTATCTTCCCCTTGCCAACCGTCTGCGGGCCGAACCCTTCAACCGGCAGGTGTGGATTGCTCCCATTGAGCCTTACCACTGGTGGCAGTCCTCCGGGGCCAACTTCCGCCCGGTCATAGACGTGATGGCACAGTGCATTGAAACCGTCGCTGAACAGACCGGTGCGCCGGTCACGGTCATCGGCCACAGCGCCGGCGGGCGGCTGACACGGAAGTTTCTCGGCGAGGATGACTACTGCGGACGCCGTTACGCCGGCCATCGCTTCGTCACCACGCTGGTCTGCCTTGGCACGCCGCACCACAGCTCGGCCCCGGCCAGTTCGGTCTCGACCCGCTGGGCCAATGAGCACTATCCCGGCGCGTTTTTTGCTCCGAAAATCCGCTATGTGAGCGTGATCAGCCGGTACATCCGGGGCAACCGTGAAGGAACGCTGGCTGAACGGACAGCCTATGCCCTGTATGAAAGCCTGCTGGGTGCGCCGGGGGATGTCTGGGGCGATGGCATCGTGCCGGAACCCTGCATGGCGCTGGAAGGTTCGGAAGTCATCCGGCTTGAAGGCGTGTATCACCTGCCCGTTCCGCTGCTGACATGGTACGATGACCCAAAAATTCTGCCCCGCTGGGCCATGAACATCTAAACGGTGAAGCCATCACTCACATCTGGTGGGCAGTGTCCCTGTTCTCACGTCCCCCGGCATATAACAGCCTGTCCCACAAAGCCTGAACAGCCGGCCGACGGCTTCCCGATGACATGTCCCGATTAAGTGCGCATCTGTTCGGAATCGGTATCTGGGTGTGCCTGTGGTGGGCGCTCGGAATGGCCTCCGAGGGCCGTTCGCTGCGTGACTACACGCTGGATGCCTGGCGGGATGAACTGCCACAGGCCGCCGTGCTGGCGCTGGCGCAGGACCGCCAGGGCTACCTGTGGATTGGCACCTACGAAGGTCTGGTGCGCTTCGATGGCGTCCGCTTCGCCACTTTTGACAAACGCACCACGCCCGCCTTCCGCAACCATAACATCCGGTGCATCTTTGAGGACCGCGACGGCACGCTGTGGATTGGTACGTTTGGCGGCGGCGTCGTGCGCTACCGGGATGGCGTCTTTGAAGCCCTGACCACGGAACAGGGACTGGCCAGTGACTTCGTGCTGGACATTGCCCAAACCCCGGATGGTGCGCTCTGGTTCGCCACCAGCCGTGGGCTGACCCGCTGGCATCAAAACCAGTGGCAGACGCTGACGATTAAAGATGGACTCCCCCTCGACAGCCTCCAGCAGCTTGCCCTGGCCCCCGACGGAACGCTCTGGATTGGCACGTACGGGCGTGGTCTGGCTGCCTTTCGGAACGGCGTCTTTCACAATCATTCCCTCAACGGTGGCAAACCGAACGACATCGTTTTTGCCCTGCATGTCGCGCGGGATGGAACGGTGTGGGCCGGGACGAACCAGCAGGGGCTGCTGCATCTCGATGCTCAAGGGCAAATTCTCACCCAGTATGCACGCCGGACAGGCTTTCCCGATGATGCCGTCCACGCCCTGTATGAGGATACTGACGGGGCACTCTGGGTCGGTATCGAAAATGGCGGACTGGGGCGCTTCTCGCAGGGACGATGGGACTGGCGCACCCCCAAAGATGGGCTTCTGCACCGGTTCGTACGGGCCATCTGCCGCGACCACGAAGGGAGTTGCTGGGTCGGCACGAATGGCGGTCTCAACCGCCTGCGTGAAGCCAGGATCGTCAACCTGAGCACGTACCATGGGCTGACCGATGCGAATGTGCGCGTCGTCCTGGAGGACAGCCAGGGCCGGCTCTGGGTCGGTCTCGATGAAGCTGGCATTGACTGCCTCGAAAAAGGACAGTGGAAGCACTACGGGCTGGAAACCGGCATGAAAACCCTGGGCGTCCGGTCCATCACCGAAGACACCCAGGGGCGTATCTGGTTCGGACTCAACCAGGGAGGTGTTCTCTGTTTCACCAATGGACGGTGGCGCTCCATCACAACGGCCGACGGCCTCACCAACGACAACGTCTATGCCGTCTGTGCCGCACAGGATGGAACGCTCTGGGTCGGAACGGTCGGCGGCGGGATCAATGTTCTGCGGGAGGGGCAAGTCATCCGCACCATTGACGCCCAGAGTGAAAACATCACCGGTGGCAACATTCGCGTCATCGCGCAACTGCGCGACAACGCGATGTGGATTGGCACCAACGGGCGCGGTCTGATTCGCGTCCAGGGTGAGGACATCACCCGTTTCACCGTCAAGGAAGGGCTCCCCAGCAATCTGGTTTTTGCCCTTCATGAAGCTGCCGATGGCACACTGTGGATTGGCACCGGCGGCGGACTGGC
Organism: Chloracidobacterium thermophilum B; assembly: GCF_000226295.1. Taxonomy (GTDB): domain Bacteria; phylum Acidobacteriota; class Blastocatellia; order Chloracidobacteriales; family Chloracidobacteriaceae; genus Chloracidobacterium; species Chloracidobacterium thermophilum. Next base: position 1,143,859 of record NC_016024.1, on the reverse strand, counting down.
CTGGTACCGCGAGGGACGTTTTGGGACAATCACCCACAAGGATGGACTCTTCGACGACACCGTGTTTGCCATCCTTCCCGATGCCGCCGACAACTTCTGGATGAGCTGCAACCGTGGCATCTTCCGGCTCGACCGGCAGGAACGCGAAGCTTTCCTGTCCGGCGCACAATCCCAAGTCAACTGCACGACGTTTGACCTCAGCGACGGCATGGGCGCCAACCAGTGCAACGGCACGTCCCAACCCTGCGCCCTGCGGTTGCGGGACGGACGGCTGGCCTTTGCCACAATCGGCGGACTTGCCCTGCTGGCTCCCGAACGGCTGCCGTTCAACGCCCAGCCGCCGGCCGTCGTCATCGAAAGTGTCATCACGGAACGACAAACCTTTTTGGCGCCGACCCAGGTGGTCATCGAACCCGGCACCGGGAAATTCGAGATTCACTACACGGCGCTGAGCTTTCTGGCGCCCCAACGGATGCGCTTCCGCTTTCGGCTCGAAGGCTTTGACGAAAGCTGGGTGGAAGCGGCGACGCGCCGTACGGCCTACTACACCAACCTCCCGCCGGGGACGTACCGGTTCCATGTCACGGCCTGCAACAACGACGGCGTGTGGAACGAGTCCGGCACAACGGCGACCCTGGTGGTCAAGCCGTTCTTTTACCAGACCCTCTGGGCCCGTGGGCTGGGGCTGCTGGTGCTCAGTCTGCTGGTTCTGGGTGGATTTCGCTGGCGCAACCTGGCGCTCCAGCGCCGGGCGGCTGCACTGGAGCGACAGGTTGCTGTCCGTACGGCGCAGCTCAACGAAAAGAATGCGGCGCTGGAACGCGCACTCCAGGAAATTCAGGCGGCCCAGCAGGAAGCCAACCGCAAAAACCAGGAACTGGGGCGCAAAAATGAGGCGTTGCTGGAGCTGCACCGCCAGGCCAATGCGATTTTCACCGCCCTGACGGATGTCCTGCCGGGAACGGTCATTGCCGGCAAGTACCGACTGGTGAAAAAGATTGGCGGGGGCGGGTTTGGCGTCGTCTATCAGGCGGAACAAGTTGCCCTGCAACGCCCGGTGGCTGTCAAGATTTTTCGTCCCAGCGGCAAAAACGCCACGACAGCCAGTGTCGAGCGTTTCCGGCGCGAAGGCATTTCGGCCTGCCGCATCAATCACCCGAATGCGGTCAGTGTGATTGACTTCGGCGTGTCGGAGGATGGCATTGCTTATCTGGTCATGGAACTGCTCCAGGGCGTTTCCCTGGCCACGGAACTGAAACTCTGCGGGGCGCTCCCGGTTGAACGGAGCATCGCCATCATGCTGCCGGTGTGTGACGTGCTGGCCACGGCGCATGAGGCCGGGGTCATTCACCGCGACATCAAACCGGACAACATCTTTCTGCACCAGACACCGGAGGGTGAAGTCGTCAAGGTCGTGGATTTCGGCATTGCCAAGTTGTTGGAGCCGGACGCCGACGACCCGCTGGCCGGGATCACCGAAACCGGCGGCGTCGTGGGAACGCCCATCTACATGTCGCCAGAGCGGCTCGATGATCGTCCCTACGATGGGCGTTCGGATGTCTATAGCGCCGGAGTCGTGCTGTACGAGATGCTCACCGGGCGGGTGCCCTTCCCATCCACTGGCAAAGGCACGTTGGGCGTCATCATCGGACACCTCAGGCAGCCCCCGCCGCCGCTGGAAGGTATCCCGGCAAAAGTGGCCGACGTGGTTCTGCAGGCGCTGGCCAAGTCACCTGACGAACGTCCGACGGCGCGCGAGTTTGGCAATCGTCTCGCGGCGGCGGCCGGGATGCAACCTTACCGGGGTGTCACGGCCACGACCGGGCGGGTGTCTTTCCCTTCCCGTACCAACACGGCCGAAAAAGAGGAGATGATGCAGGAAGCATCGCAAGACACATTGCTGGAGCGATCGCCAACCCAATTGCTGGTGCGGTCGCCGACTGACGCCAGCACCAGCCCTGACACGCAACCACTCCACAAAAAGTTGATTTTGCCGGAGTGAAAGAACCAAGCCAACCAAGGACAGTGAAGGCGTGACAAGCGGCGTCGCTTGTGATTGAATGGCGGCTTGTCGCTGATGGCGGCACGCCTGACGGGATGTGGCGCAGCCTGGTAGCGCGCACGCTTGGGGTGCGTGAGGTCGCTGGTTCAAATCCAGTCATCCCGACCACGTTTCACACGGCGAGACGGGACTTCCCGCCTCGCCGTTTTGCTTTGTCACAGTGCCAAACACACTTGGCACAGTTACCGAGTTGCGCTATTGACTACGCCATGCCACTCATTTTGGTCACGAATGACGACAGCATCTATGCCTCCGGGCTGCGCGCACTCGTCGAGCAGCTTCAGACCCTGGGCGAAGTCATGGTTGTTGCCCCGGCCAGCGAACACAGCGGTTGCTCCCGCTCGGTGACGCTGGGGCGTCCACTCCGCATTCGCAAACAGCGCGAGCGGGACGGCTGGTATGCCGTGGAAGGGACGCCAACAGACTGCATCGTGCTGGCGCTGCACTGGCTTCTGAAGGGCCAGCCCCGCCCGGACATCGTCGTTTCCGGCATCAATCGCGGCGCCAATCTGGGTGACAGTGTCACCTATTCCGGCACTGTGGCTGGGGCGCTCGAAGGTGCAGTCAATGGCATCCCAAGCCTTGCTTTCTCGCTCGTTTCGCGGACAGAGTTTGATTACACCCACGCAGCGCCCTTTGCTGCCCGCCTGACCCGCAAAGTCCTGCAGGCCGGCCTTCCCAAACACACCCTGCTGAATGTCAACATTCCGCCAGGGCCGATTCGCGGCTACCGGTTCACGCGGACCGGAACCAAGCTGCTTTGTACCAACATCGAGGAACGGTTTGACCCACGCGGACGGCCCTACTACTGGATTGGTACGGAAGCCGACGGACGCGACGAAGCGCCGGACGTGGACTACACGGCCATTGCCGAAGGGTTGGTGGCGATCACCCCCCTGCGCAATGACCTCACCGACCGCAGCGCCCTGGCACACCTCAAAAGCTGGGAAACCGAAGACCTCTGAAGGAAAAGTATGAAGATCATCACCGGGTTACGCCTGGCAGCAACCCTTCTTCTGGCGGCACTGATTCTGCTCGTTCCGGCCTGGATTGCCCTTCCCTTCCGGCAACCCATGCGGACGCGCATCATGACGTACCCGTTCAAGTTCTTTTCCTACCTGCTGCGGTGGGTTTTCGGGGTGCGGCTGACGGCCGAAGGCCACGAGCACACCCGTGGGCCGCTGACGCGCAATCACCTGTTCATCAGCAACCACCTGAGTCTGGCCGATACGCCACTGCTGCTCTCGCTGAGTCCCTATCCCTTCATCGGCAAAAAGGAAGTGCTGCGCGTTCCCATCATTGCCTTTGCCGGCAACATTGGCGGCAACCTGCTGTTCGACCGGGCCGACCCGGAAGACCGCAAGCGCGTCCAACGCGACGCCATCCGGCGCATCCGCGAAGTCAGCTCGATCTACCTGTTTCCCGAAGGCACCCGCAGCAAAACCGGCGAACCCAAGCCCGAACCGCACTGGGGCCTCATCTGGACGGCCTGGCAGGAAAACATCGCTGTCGTCCCGATTGCCATTTTCGGCTCGGAAAAAATTATTGAACAGCTCACGACGCGGGTCTGGATCAGGTACGGCCAACCGCTGCTGCCCGCCGATTTTCCAACGAAGGAACAATTTGCCACGGCCTGCTGGCAGCGGGTACGGGTGATGTTCGATGAACTGAAAGCCGCAGCGGAAAGTCTCATACCGGGCAGTGCTGTCCAACCGTCCCAGGAACCCGGCTCCGCACGGTAGCATCTCACCAGTCCGCGTCACGGTAGCTGCAATAGTAACCTATGGAGCGCGAAGTTTCCTATGCCCCGCTGATACCCGCCACGGAGCCTGCGCCGGAGTCTTCGGCTTCGCCTGACCTCCGCAGCGGCTTTGTCGCCTTCATCGGGCGCCCCAATGCCGGCAAATCCACGCTTATCAACTACATGGTCGGAGAGAAAATCGCGGCGGTCTCCGACAAGCCCCAGACGACCCGCACCCGTATCCTGGGCATCGTCACGCGCCCGGAAGGGCAAATCGTGTTCGTGGATACGCCCGGCGTCCACAAGCCGGGCTACCGGCTCAACAAACGGATGATGCAGGCCGTTCTTGACGCGCTGGCGACGGTGGACATCGTCGTGCTTCTGCGCGATGCCTCTGTCTCCACGGGCAACGGCGACCGGTTTGTGCTCAACCTTGTCAAACAGTCGGGACGCCCGGCGCTGCTGGCGCTCAACAAGATTGACCGGCTCGGCGACAAAAGCAGGCTGCTGACGCTGATTGACTTCTATCGCCACGAACACGATTTTCTGGATTACATTCCCATCTCGGCACTCACGGGTGAAGGAACGGATGTTTTCCTTCGCTGCCTGCTGACGCATCTCCCCATCGCGCCGCCGCCCTTTGCCGAAGACGATCTGACGGATCAGACCGAACGTACCCTCGTTGCGGAATTTCTGCGCGAACAACTGCTCCGGCAGCTTTCCGACGAACTGCCTTTCGTCGTGGCGGTGGCTGTCGAAAAGTGGGAGGAGCGGGAAGACGGCAGCCTTCACCTGGCCTGTGTCATCCTTGTGGAACGGCAGTCACAACGCGCCATTGTCCTGGGGCGCGGCGGCCTGCGCCTGCGGGATATGGCCGCTGCCGCCCGTGCCGAGATCGAGACGATGCTGGGCCGCCACGTTTTTCTCGAAATCTTCGTCAAAGTCGAGCCACACTGGCGTAACAACGAACGCTGCCTTGACGAACTGGGCATTCGCTAGGCGGCCTGCGTCGGCGGGAGCACGGCCGCGATTGCAGCCAGTTCCTTTTTCGGGCGTAACGCGCATGATCGGATTCGAGGATGGACTTCTACATCGTTCACGTCACCGTCCCGGCCCACACCGCTGAAGCCATTGGCGAGACCTTCTGGCAGGCTGGCGCCCAGGGTCTCGAAACCGTCGCCGAGACGGACACCAGCACAACCCTGCGCGCCTACTTCCCGGAAGCCCCGGCGGCCGAAAACCTGCTGGCGGCGCTCGAACACACACTGGCGGCATTTGACGACCACGAAGGGCATCTCCGGGATTTCGCCATCGAGCGCCGTCCACATGAAGACTGGCTGGCGAAGTGGAAAGCCGACTGGAAGGTTCAGCCCGTTGGACAGCGGTGGCTCATCGTTCCGCCATGGCGGCGCGCTGAAGCCGAAGCCAACCTCGAATGGCAGGGCCGCCTGCGCCTTGTCATCGAACCCGGCATGGCGTTTGGCACTGGCACGCATGCCACGACGCAAGCCTGCCTGACACTGCTTGAACAGCTCCCCACAACACCGGAGCGGTTACTCGACGTGGGCACCGGAACGGGCATTCTGGCCATTGCGGCGGCAAAGCTGTTCCCCGCTGTGGTGTGCAGCGCCTGCGATACCGACCCCGATGCGGTTGCCATTGCCGCCGCCAACGCCCAGGGCAACGGCATTGGTGAGCGCCTTCAGATGCACGTCGGAAGCGTCACCGCCTACCCGGACGGCCACTTCGATCTGGTGCTGGCCAACCTGACCGCCGAGGTCATCACGGCGCTGGCATCGGATTTGGCGCGTGTTCTGCGTCCGCAGGGACACCTCATCGCGGCCGGTATTCTCAGCGAACGACAGGCCGGCGTAGCAGCAGCTCTGACGACCGCCGGGCTTGACCTGCGGCAGACGCAGACCGACGGCGAATGGTGGGCCGCTCTGGCCCAGCGCCGCCCTGGTGACACACCAGCATAACGCGCCCAAAGCAGCCTTGCCCGAAGAGTGGACGGCCGCTTTGGGCTGCTGTGCGAAGAACTGACCGGTTGGGTTTAGTCCACGCCAGCGTAGGAATGCAGCCCCGGTAGCAGGAAACTCACGCCCAGGTAGGTGAACAGCACGAAGATAAAGCCCAGAACGGCAAAGTAAGCCGAGGTGCGCCCCTTCCACCCGTGCACGATCCGCGTGTGGAGATACCCCGCATAGGCCAGCCAGGTCACAAGCGCCCAGGTCTCCTTCGGGTCCCAGCTCCAGTACGTCCCCCACGACTCATTCGCCCAGACCGCCCCCGTCACCAGCATCATCAGCAGCAGCGGAAAAGCAACCGAAACCGTCTTGTAGGTCAGATCGTCGAGCGTGTCGAGACTCGGCAGTTTTTCGAGCATCGCCGCACCGCGCCAGGCAAACAGGACGACAAAGACCGTACAGGCAATGAGGGTGAGAATGGTCGCCAGCTCGACCGGATTTGAGTTGAAGCTGATTTCCAGGGCACTGGCATTCTGGTTCAGCCAGCGCGCGCCTTCCGCCTGAAGCTGCTGTGGGGCGAGCGTCGCCGGGTCAATGTCGGAACGCTTCGCCAGCCAGGCCCCAAACGCCTGATGCTGCCCCGGATGAATGGCCGCATTGATGTCCATCGGCGACTTCATCCGGTAGAAAATGGCGCCAAAGATGAGCACCTGCACAATGAGCGCCGCCACCATGAGGCGATTGCCCCACTGCCGCGCCAGTTGGTCATTGCGGAAGAAATAGACCGCCAGCGCGATGCCGGCGGCGGCATACACCAGCCAGCCAAGCTGCATGAGCGTCCCCACACCAGGCAGTGTCGCCCGCAGCGCGCCGCCGCCGGACAGGTTGAGGCCGCTGCCCATCCAGCGGACACCCAACCCGTACGTGCCGGTCGTCAGCACCTTGAAGTCGCCAATCGTGGCGTAGGTGACAAGCCCGAAGATCGCCACGCACAACGCCATGCTTTCGATCCGCACTCCATCCTTGAGCAGATACAGCAGCGCGATGCCAAAGCTGACAAGACAGACGCCGTAGCTGATGGCCGCAATGCTGACGTGAATCGGACGCCAGTAGCTGCGCAAAATGGGTTGCAACGTGGTCACTTCGCTGCCCAGAAAGACGACGAGCGTGAGCGTCAGCGCCGCCAGCGGCATCGTCACAGCGCCGATGAAACGGTATTTGTCCTGCGTGGTCAGGATGAGGCTGGAAAGCACGGCAAAACCCGTAAAAGCCAGCCCGATGTCGTAGAGGTTGTTGAGCGGATAGGTATGCGTAATCTTTTCCATCAGCGGCAGCGTGTGCCAGATGGCCTGCATCGCCGGCTTGGTCTTCTCAAACTCGATGTACTCAATCCACCGGATGCCCCACGCGGCAAGGTTCATGACGTAGCCAAAGGCCATCGTGCCGATGCCGATGCGCTGAAGCAGCGACTCGCGTCCCAGCATCCACATGACGAAGGCCGCCGTCGCCCCCAGGTAGGCAAGCAACGCCAACACCGTGAGATTCCCTTCCCTGAGCACGGTCGGGGCCGTCCCGAAGGCGCGCACCAGAACCAAAGCCGTAGCCGCCAGAATGGGAACGACAAACAGCAGACTCCGCGGCCAGGCTGATGCCTTGGCTTCCGGCGATGAGGGCGAAGAAGTCAGGGATGACTCCAGTTTGAGCGCATCAGTTGACATTGCAGGTCCTCGGTGGGTGAAACATACACAGGCTTTGCCGTCACAGGCTTTGCCGTCGGGGGGCGGGCGCAGGTAGCCAACGGATACCAGACGGACAGTGCCACGTAGTGGTCGTGGCCGAAACGTGTGAAACTATACCGAGCGCCGGCCGGAGGGGCAACCCGTGGCGGCCACCTTGTTCCTTTCTTACTTTATACCCGGCACAGACACCACCCCCGGCAGCAGACCGGACGTTTGTGTGCCCGGAGTGGCCCGCCTTTGACCGTGAAACTGTGCACCTGACCGGGTGCGTGCTATATCGTCCGCAAGTCTTTACACGAGGCACTTATGCTATGGCGCTTTTCATCACCGGCGGCGCCGGTTTCATCGGTTCGGCTTTCATCCGGTCGTGGATCAAACACTATCCGGCCGAAACCATTATCAACTTTGACAAACTGACCTACGCTGGCAACCTCGACAACGTGGCCGAAGCCGCACGCCACCCAACCTACCGCTTCATCCACGGTGACATCTGCGACGCCGAAGCCCTGCGTGCCGCTATCCCTGACCGGTGCGACGCCATTGTTCACTTCGCGGCAGAATCCCACGTGGACCGCAGCATTCTGAGCGCACGCGAGTTCATTCTGACCAACGTTCTGGGGACGCAGGTCCTGCTCGATGTGGCGCGGGAAAAAGGCGTCCGGCGCTTCCTGCACATTTCCACGGATGAAGTGGGGGGCAGCATTCCCGAAGGACGGTTCTTCTGCGAGGATGACCCACTTGTACCCAGCAGCCCCTATGCTGCCAGCAAAGCCGCAGCCGAACACCTTGTGCGCGCCGCCGCCCACACGTTCGGACTTGATGCCATCATCACCCGTACGAGCAACAACTACGGCCCCTATCAGTTTCCCGAAAAGCTTATTCCGCTGGCGCTGACCAATGCTTTGGAAAACCGTCCGATTCCGGTCTATGGTGACGGCCAACAGGTACGCGACTGGATTCACGTGGACGACAACTGCGCGGCGCTGCGGGTCGTTCTTGAAAAGGGACAACCCGGTGCGACCTACCACATCGGCGGGCGCTCTCCACTCCCCAACCGGACGGTGCTGCTGACCCTGCTGGACCTGCTTGGAAAGCCGGCTTCCCTGCTGACCGAAGTCGCCGACCGCCTGGGGCACGACCGGCGCTATGCCGTGGACTGTTCCCGAATCGAACGTGAGCTGGGCTGGCGGCCGCAGATTCCTTTTGCCGAGGGACTGGCGCAAACCATTGCCTGGTATCGTGAACACACGACCTGGGTGGCGCGTGCGCGCAGCGGTGAGTATCGCCAGTACTACGCCCGGATGTATGGCGCGCTCTGACGGCGTGCCGGCTTCATTCGGCGGCCCCAGCGGGACCCAGCTTACTCGGCATCAATGAAGACATCCATCTGCTGCCCGACATAGACCGGAAAGGCCGGCGGCCTGAAACGGTAAATGACCTGGAGCACCCGTACATCCACCCGTTCGGCATTGTCGCCGGTCAGGCTGCGCTTCGGCAGGATATAGGGATCAATGCGCACAAACTCCAAATCCACGGTTTTCGTGGCGTCCCCCTTGAGGCTGGCCGTGGCCTTGAGGTTGGGCCTAATCCTTGAAGCATTGATTTCATCCACATCCACACGCAATTGCAGGTAGTCCGTATTGCCGAGCAGCACGGGCGGGGTGGCAGGCGTCATAGGCAACGTCTCCCCCACGCGGACATTAACCTGAAGCACCTTTCCATCCTGTGGCGCCACAACCGTCAACCGCGACAGGTTCACTGCCAGTTCGGTGCGCTGGGCGCGCAGCACGGCCACCTGGGCTTCGGCTTCGTGCAGCCGGGCTTCGATGCTGCGCACCTGGGCTTCGGCCTGGTCAATCTGGGCTTGCGCCTGGGCGACTTGGGCCTGGGCCTGGGACACCCGCGCCTGGGCGGCATCCCTGGCAGCGCGACTTGAAATGAGCACCCGTTCGGCAATGTCGCCGGCGGCGTAAAGTTTCTCGTTGCGGGCAACAATCTGCTCGGCATCTACCAACTGCGCTTCGACGGCAGCGAGATTGGCACGGGCGCTATCCAGATTGGCCCGAGCAACGCGGACGGCTTCCCGTCCATTGGACAGGTCGGCCCTGGCCGTGGCTACAGCCGCCTCGGCGCGGGCAATGTTGGCATCCGCAGACGCCACCCGGGCGCGCTGCTCCCGGTCATCAATCTGGTAAAGCCGGTCGCCAGCACGCACCACGTCGTTTTCCTTGACGAACACCGCCGTGACCAGTCCTGGAAGCGGTGGCGCAACGCTGACGTTGCGCGTGGCGGCTTCGACAATCCCGGCTCCGGCAATACGGCGGTCAAAGCGGCTTTCGGCCGGTGGAGACACGGGCGGAGCCGCTATCGGCTGCCGCGCCGTGGCAATGACCCACCAGATGGCAAAGCTCAAACCGACAATTGGCAACACCACGGACAAAACTTTCTTGATCACGGCTGTATCTCACTTGATGTGGTCAGGGTTGTCATGCACATCCACGATGCGCCCATCGAGCATTTCGGCAATGCGGTCGCCGTAGGGAAAAATGCGGTTGTCGTGCGTGACGACCACAATGGCCCGGTCGGCGCTCAGGGCCACCTTGCGGAACATCTCCATCACCATCTGTCCCGTTGCGCCGTCGAGCGCCGCCGTCGGCTCATCGCAGACAACCAGCCGTGGCTCGGCCACGAGCGCCCGCGCAATGGCCACCCGCTGCTGCTGTCCGCCGGAAAGCTGGGTTGGGAAGTGGTCCAGACGATTTCCCAACCCCACGAGGTCCAGGTAGTGCTCGGCGCGTTCCAGCGCCTCCCGGTAGGGACGCCCGTTGATGATGAGCGGTACGGCGACATTTTCCGTCGCGGTCAAGGTCGGAATGAGGTTGAACTGCTGGAAAATGAACCCGATGGTCTGCTGCCGGAAACGGGTTTTCTGGGACTGCGACAGCCGATCCACCCGTGTACCGAACACATCCACCACACCGTCATCGGTATCCAGAATGCCGGCCATCACCGACAGAAGCGTGGTTTTGCCACAACCTGACGGTCCGACCAGAAGCAGCAGTTCGCCACGTCGGATGTCGAGGCTGATGTCCTTGAGCACCGGCAGGTACGTGTTGCCGACCCCGAAGCTCTTGTTCACATGCTGAAGGGAAACGGCCGGGGCCATGATTGTTGTCGGTTGTTCACCTGCGGCGGCGATCGCCGTTGCTTTTGCCATAACCTATCCTCGACCTATCCTCGGAAAACGACCGCCGGTTCAAGCCGCAACACCCGCTGGATGCTGAGCAGACTGGACAGCACACAGATCAGCATCGTGGCGGCAAAGGAAATAATGAGAAGCTGATAGGGGGTGTAAAAGGCCAGTTTGCCCGCGCCGCGCCCGCCCAGATAGCCGACGAGCGAACCACCGCCCGCGCCAATGCCGTAGCCAATCAGCCCGACGATGATGCTTTGCAGGACGATCATCCCGACCAGCGTCCCGCTCCCGGCGCCCATGGCTTTGAGCGCCCCGAAATACTTTTCGTTTTGCAGTGCGAAGGCGTAGAAAGTCTGTCCGATGACGGCCATCCCGACCAGAAACACGAGCACGACGGAAATGCCGATGTTGACCGGAATACCGGTGTTGCGCATGTAGTAGTTCATCGTCAACCACCGCATGCCATCTTCGTCGTAGGCCGCCAGCCCGGTCGTGCGCTGGATGTTTTCCAGCACCTGCTCCGTGGTGTACCCCTCTTTCGGCGCCGCCAGAATGTAGTTCATCAGCTTGCGCTCACGCGGCACGTACTGCACGGCCCGCTCGAACGTCGTGTAGAGGTACGGGTTGGAAAGAAAATCGCGTGGCACGTCGGCAATGCCGACCACCCGCGCCCGGCGGTCATTGATTTCAAAGGTGTCGCCAATTTTGGGACTGCCCAGCCGCTCCATTTCGGCGCGTCCGACAATGACAGCATCCGGCGCGTTGAGGTCTTCGATGCGTCCTTCAAGCAGTCGTGGCGGCCGCCCGACGAGTGTCGCACTGTCAATACCGACGAGGCGTACGGCCTGGAACTTGCCGTTCGGCAGCCGTACCTGCGCCTGGCGGATGAACAGCGGCACCGCCCACTTGACGCCTTCCACACTCCGCACCCGCAGCAGGTCGGTATCCAGCAGCCCTTTGAACTCATCCACGACCTGCAGGTTGCGGTCCACCACCCAGATGGGCGCGCCGATGGCTTCCACCGGCTTGGCCGTCCGCCCAATCAGACCGCAGAAGACCGATCCCTGCTGGATGAACAGAAAGACAACCACCGAGACACTGCCCACGAGGGTGAAATACTTGGCGCGGTCGCCCATCAGCATTTTCAGACCAATCCGCCACATGACGTTTGTTCTCCACTTGGTGAGAAAGCACACAGAATTCAAACAACTGTTTGAATCGCTTGTACAAGTTATGGAGTCCCCCGCAGCGTGTCAAGCCAGACCCGGCAGAGGCGGCCGCCCCTTCCATGGGCCCCAAGGCAACCGGAACGTTCCGCCGACCTGCGCCCGGCGCTCCGCAGCCGGCTTGACATTACAGTTTTCACACCATAGGCCGCGGTTGCGGTCTGATGCCGTCTTGCCGGTCACACTCCACACCGTAAGGTACAGCGCCATGTCTGCTGCCTCCGTATTGCGTACCCCCGACGAACGCTTCGCCAACCTGCCGGACTTTCCCTTTGCGCCGCACTACGTCGAACTCGACGGTCTGCGGATGCACTATCTGGATGAGGGCCCGCGCGACGCCACCGAAACGGTTTTGCTGCTCCATGGCGAACCGTCGTGGTGCTATCTCTACCGAAAAATGATTCCGTTCATTGTGGCAGCCGGCCACCGCGCCGTAGCACCCGATCTCATCGGGTTTGGGCGCTCGGACAAGCTGCCCCACCGGGAAGACTACAGCTACCGGTTTCACGTCGCCATGATGATGCGCTTTGTTGAGGCGCTCGATCTGCACCGGGTCACGCTTCTTTGGCCAGGACTGGGGCGGACTCATCGGGCTGCGCGTGGCCGTTGCCTTGGAAGAACGCTTTGCCCGGATTGTCGTTGGCAATACGGGCCTGCCAACCGGCGATCATCCCCTGCCGGAAGCCTTTTTTCGCTGGCGGGACTACTCGCAGACCACGCCGGTTTTTCACGCCGGCGGCATCGTCAAAGGGGCCTGTGTGACGGAACTCGCCCCGGAAGTCATCGCGGCCTACGATGCGCCGTTCCCCGATGAACGCTACCTGGCCGGCGCGCGCGCTTTCCCTATGCTGGTGCCCACCACGCCCGACGACCCGGAAGCCCCGGCCAACCGCCAGGCATGGCAGCGCCTTCAGCAGTGGGAAAAACCGTTTCTGACGGCGTTCAGCGACAGCGATCCGGTGACAAAGGGCGGTGACGCCGTGTTTCAGAAGCTCGTGCCCGGCGCGCGCCACCAGCCGCACACGACCATCCGGGGCGCGGGACACTTCCTGCAGGAAGACAAAGGCGAAGAACTCGCCCAGGTCATTGTCCGGTTCATCGCCGGAACGCCGTCTGCCTAGCCGGTCAACGGCGCCGGCAGCGGGGCAGCCGGTTCTGCACAAGGGTTTTCATTGCGGCTTGTGCCAGGGGCAAAGTAGGTTGGTGACAGGTTTTGGCGCTTGCGCCCGACGAACCTGATGCGCCCCCGGTCGTGTTCATGGCTTTCACCCTGCTGCAATCTCCCTGGCTGTTCTGGCTCGGACTCTCCCTGTTTGCCGTCGCCGTCTGGTGGGCGGCCACGGTCATCATCATTTTTGCCTGCGGGCGTCGCAGTTGGCGGCGGGCGGTCATCGTGCTGTCATCCTTGGTGTCCGTCGCAGCCTTGGCCGGGATGCCTGCCATCAGCCACATGACGACACCACTGGGCGCGGCGCTGGGATTTCTGGCCGGGATTGTCGCCTGGGGATGGTTTGAGACGAGCTACTACACCGGCTATGTCGTCGGCATGGAAGTGCCGCCGTGTCCGCCACAGTGCGGTGGCTGGCGGCACTTCATCCATGGCGTCAAAGCCAACCTCTACCACGAGCTTTCGATTTTTGTCGGCTTTGCACTCGTCTGGTGGGCCACACCCGGGCCGAACCAGGTCGCGCTGTGGACGTTCACCATCCACTGGTGGATGCACCAGTCAGCCAAGCTCAACGTGTTTTTTGGCGTCCGCAACCTCAATGAGGAGTACCTGCCGGAGCATCTGCGCCGGATGACGCAGTTTTTCTCCAAACGCCCCATCAACTGGTTTTTCCCCTTCTCGGTCACGATTTCGACCGCCTGGGCGCACTGGCTGTTTTACCGCGCCCTGCAGGCGCCCGACAGGTTTACAGCCACGGCCTACGGGCTGGCGAGCGTCCTGATGGCACTGGCGATTCTGGAGCACTGGTGGCTCATCCTGCCGCAGCCGGTTGGCGTCTGGGCATGGGGCTTGCTGTCGCGCCGCGCGCCGGAAGTCAAACCCACCGTGGATGTCATCGGCGGTTTTCTTGGCTCCGGCAAAACGACACTTTTGCGCCACCTGCTGCCGCAACTTGGCGACAAGACCGTGGTGCTCGTCAACGAGTTCGCCGATGTCGGACTGGACGGTGCACGCCTGCGCGAAGGCAGCACCGAAGATGCCCCTGTAGTCGAACTCGCCGGTGGCTGCCTGTGCTGCACACTGTCGCGCAATGTCGCGGCCACGCTGCTACGCATCATCCGGGAGCATGCGCCGGAACGCATCCTCATCGAACCCTCCGGCGCGGCCGCCCTGAGTGACCTGCTGGGTACGCTCCACCAGCCGGGCTGCCGGGAACTGCTCGGCCCGATTCGCGTCGTGGCGGTTGTGGATGGCAAGCAGTGGCTGCTGGCCGACCGTGCCGTACAGATGGCCATTGCCGCCTACGTTGAAGCGGCAGCCACGGTCGTCATCAACAAGTGCGACAGTCTCTCACAGGCGGAACTGGCCCGGCTCCAGCAGCGCCTTGCCGGTTGCAACCCTGCGGCCAAGGTCATCTACACAAGCTTTGGGCGGCTTGATCTCCGCGACCTCAGCGACACGCAGGACGACGCCTGCCTGGGCGAAACCCTTGCCCCACGCCTGGCCTTCCGGCAAATCTCGGAAACGTTCTCGGCCGTCTTTGACGCGGCCGGATTACAGCAGGTGTTCGAGGCAATGACGGCCGGAGACTTTGGCGACATCTCCCGCGCCAAAGGTGTGTTCAAAACCACCGGCGGCTGGCTGCGGCTGGAATACGCCGGGCAGGCGATGAGCCTCAACCCCTGCGCTGCCGCATCGGAAAGCTCGCTGGTGGTCATCGGACGCGAACCCAGTTCCAACCTGCTGGCGGCGGTTCGTCAGACAATCATTGCGCCGACGGCTGCTTCGGCTCCGGCTGTTGTTTCACCCGCCGAAGCCCACTACCTCACTACGGCGAGCTAGACGCACGGTACGTGGTCAGGGATGATGCCTGCTGCCACCCTTGGCCATTGAATCAGCCGTTAGTCTTCAGACGCCTTTGGTTATGGCTTCCGTCCCGGTTGCTTCCGGCTGCGCGCCGGCCGACACGCGCCACCACCGCCCGGCCAGTCACTACGCCGCCCATCTCAAACTGGCGCTGCCCGTCATGTTTTCCCAGATGGGCCACCTCATCGTGCAGCTTACAGACAGCCTGATGCTCGGTCACTACGACACGACCGCCCTGGCGGCTTCCGCCTTTGGGCAGAGCGTGTTTGTCATCGGGCTGGTTTTCGGTGTGGGCTTCACTTTGGCCATGACGCCCCTTGTCGGCGCGGCGCGGGGGGCCAATGATGTCGGCGCGGCGGCGCAGTGGTTCAGCCACGGGCTGGCGGTCAACGTGGCGGTGGCCCTGCTCATCACCTTTGTACTGCTGGCGCTCTACCCATGGCTCGATGCGTTCGGACAGACGCCGGAGGTGACGGCCACGGCCCGGCCCTACTACCTGCTGCTGACGGCTTCGCTGCTGCCGGTCATGGTCTTTCAGACGTTCCGGCAGTTTACGGAAGGGCTGGGGAATACGCGCCTCGCGGCCCTCATCACGGTTCTGGAAGTCCTGCTCAATCTGGGATTGAACTACCTGCTGATTTTCGGGCACGGAGGTTTTCCACGCTTGGGTATCGTGGGGGCCGGAGTGGCTACCCTGCTCGTGCGCCTGGTTCTGGCGGGAACCTTCGCTCTGTGTTTCATCCGCCTCCGCCTGTTTGCCCCCTATCGCGCAACCCTGCGCCGGACGCTGTGGGACGGGGCCGCCATCCGGCACTATCTGCGGCTGGGCCTGCCGCTGGGCGGACAGTTCGTGCTTGAAGTGGGTGCGTTCGCGGCCGGAGCCGTCATGATGGGCTGGCTCGGCAAGCTCGAACTGGCCGCACATCAGGTTGCCCTTGGGCTGGCCTCGCTGACGTTTATGGGAGCTTCGGGGATTGCGTCGGCCGCAACGATCCGGGTCAGTTACTACCTTGGCGCGGGCGAGCGGCGCGCCATGCGGGCCGCCGGACTGGCGGCCATGCATATCGTCCTGGTGTACATGGGCTTTACAGCGCTGGTCTTCGTCGCGCTGCGGCACTGGCTGCCGACCCTGTTTACCACCGACCCGGCGGTAGTCAGCATCGCCGCCACGCTCCTGCTGGTCGCGGCGGTATTTCAGCTTTTCGACGGGCTACAGGTGGTGCTCCTGTCCGCCTTGCGTGCCATGACCGATGCCCTGCTGCCCACCGTTCTGGCTTTCATTGCCTACCTGCTGGTGGCACTGCCGACGAGCTACGGACTGGCGTTCCGGCTGGGCTGGCGGGAAGTCGGGATTTGGATGGGCTATGTCGTCGGGCTGGCCACGGCGGCTGTCCTGTTTTTCCTGCGTTTTCAGGCCCTGAGCCGTCCGACACCTGAGCCGCGTGCCGTTCCGCTCCAGAGATGAGGCTCAGCGACCTACACCCGCAGACGCCCCAAAGCGCCGCGCGACATAGTCGTTGAGAATGTCAATGAACGCCGGGACAATCCGTTCGCCTTCGAGCGTGGTGACTTTGACGCCATCCACGAAGACCGGAGCTTTGGGGTCTTCTCCGGTGCCCGGCAGCGAAATCCCGATGTCGGCATGCTTGGATTCGCCGGGGCCGTTGACAATGCACCCCATGACGGCCACCTTGAGCGTTTCAACCCCCGGATAGCGGGTTTTCCAGACGGGCATCTGTTCCCGCAAATAGGTCTGGATGTCCTGCGCCATTTCCTGAAACAGGGTGCTCGTCGTGCGCCCGCACCCCGGACAGGCTGTGACCAGCGGCGTGAAGCTGCGGATGCCCATCGTTTGCAGAATCGTCTGGGCGACACGCACCTCCTCGGTCCGGTCGCCGCCGGGGGTCGGCGTCAGGGACACACGGATGGTGTCCCCGATGCCTTCCTGAAGCAGCAAACCGATACCGATGGCACTGGCCACAATGCCCTTCATGGCCATGCCGGCTTCGGTCAAACCGACGTGCAGCGGGTAGTCGCACCGGGCGGCAATGGCCCGATAGACTTCAACCAGGTCCTGCACTTCCGAAATTTTCGTGCTGATGATGATGCGGTCATGCGGCAGGCCGATGGATTCGGCCAGCGCGGCCGACTCCAGGGCGCTGGCGCACATGGCTTCCAGCATGACCTCACGCGCGGAAAGCGGCGGGTCGCGCCGGGCATTTTCGTCCATCATGCGCGCCAGCATCGCCTGATCGAGCGATCCCCAGTTGACGCCAATCCGCACCGGCTTTTCATACTGAATCGCCAGTTCGACAATGGCCTTGAAGTTCTCATCGTGCTTTTTCCCGAAACCGACATTGCCGGGATTGATCCGGTACTTGGCCAGCAGACGGGCTGTTTCCGGGAAGTCGCGCAGCAGCGTGTGGCCGTTGTAGTGAAAGTCGCCAACGAGAGGAACTTCCACGCCACGCGCCCGCAGACCACGCACAATGTCCGGGACCGCCGCCGCTGCATCGCGGTCATTGACAGTGATGCGTACGATTTCCGAACCGGCGGCATGCAGGGCCGCCACCTGCTCGACGGTGGCGGCTACATCGGCCGTGTCCGTGTTCGTCATGGACTGGACGACAACCGGCGCGCCGCCGCCGATGATGACGCCGCCGACATTGACCGGCACTGAGCGCCGACGAGGGGCAACAGGCATAAGGCTGATCCTTCGCGTGTGCTGCGCGGCCTGGCGCAAGCAGGCTGCGCAACCATCGCATCTAGTTTTTCTTCCGCCCCGGCTTGGGACGGACAATTTCCTTGGCGGTTGTTCGGATGTACTCGGCGCTGGCCTGCGCCGATTGCTTCATGTTGGGATCGGTGGCCTTGGCCGCGACCATCTCAAACAGGGCAATGGCTTCCCCGGCTTTGTTCGGGTCAAGCAACTCCGGGTCAGACGACAGCAGCGACATGGCAAGTCCGTTCATAGCCGGGATGTTGTTGGCATCCTCCTGCAGGACAGCGCGGTAAAACTCATCCGCCTGCTTGAATTTGCCGGCAAAGCGGTAGGAATCACCGGCGCGAACCCGCATTTCGTTGCGCTTCTTGGCATCGGTCTGCATGTCGGCGAGTTCGATGTAAAACCTGGCGGCCTTTTCGCCGGCTTCGGCATCGCCATAGAGTTCGGCCAGGAAGCGGTAAGCTTCAGCCGCTTTGCTGCGATAAGACGGATCGCGGCGTTCAGGCGGCTGGGCGTCGTTGAGCGCCACGGCGCGCGCGGCTGCGTCACCTGATTCCTGAAACGCCTTCCGCGCCTCATCGCGCCGCTTGGCATTGAAGTGCTTGACAGCGATTTGCAGGGTGGCTGAAGCCAGGTTGCCCAGAAAGCCCGGTTGATTGTCATCGAGTGCCAACGCCTTCCGGTAATCGCTGGCTGCCGTTTCGTAGTCGCCCCGGTTGAAGGCGGCATTGCCGGAATCCATCAAAGTGCGAAGCTGCTCGTTGATGTTCCGGGCGCGCTCATTTTCTTTTTCGATGCGTTCCCGTTCGGCCTTGAGTTTGGCGGCGGCTTCCTTTTCTTCCGCTGTTGGCTCTGGCGGAGCGGCGGCAGGCGGTGGCGTTGCTGGTGTCCCGCCGCCCTGGGCTTCGGCCAGCAACTGCTCCACTGGTGGGAGGCGGCCATCACCCGGTGTTAGCGTGATGTCAATCTGCACCGGTTCCGTGCTGGTGATGCGCACGGGAGGCTTCACCTGGTACTTGTAGCCGGGCCCGTGAGCCACCACGACGTACGTTCCAAACGCCTGAACGGTGTAGAAATACGTCCCCTTTTTATCGGTCTTCGTCTTGAGCTGTCCTTTGATGTCCTGGCGCAGGATAAGAATCTCGACGCCCGGCCGCGGCTCCGGCTTGGCGTTGGCATTTTCCTGGTAATACACCGTTCCCCGAATCGCCCCGTTCTGGGCCCACGCCGCCGTTCCCAGCAATCCCACACAGAGCGCCAGCCCGCACAGACGGAGACCGGCACACCTAAACTGCTTCGCATAATGCCGCATGACAAAGTCCTCCTCACTTACCCGACCACGGACTGGGCTTGGCGCTTATCTGGGCGCAGCCAAGTTGCCCACGGTCTCTAGGCGGGGCGTGCAAAGAGTGCCCGGAACCACCGCCCGACCCACTGGGCAATGAGTTCCGGCCACCGGATGGTTTCACTGGCCATCATCATTTTACGAATGCCTCGCTGAACGGCGGGCGAAGCGTCCGCCATGATGTTCCAACCAGGTTTGAAGCACGTTCCCAGCCCTTCGAGCATGGAAACGACACGAAAGACATACACCATTTCTTTCGGCATGCGCAGGGGAACATAGCCAAACGCATCCCGCATGTAGCGCCCAACGGCTTCGATTCGTTCAGCCGTCGGCATGTCCCGCAGGTACAGTTCCCGGAACTTCTCGCCAACGCGCAGCGCCGTCGCCCGGTCTGCCGCCGGGTCCACCACGCCCATGCGGTAGAGTTCATCCACGATGGCCGGCACATCGCCGCGCAGGCCATCCAGCGTCATCTTGAGCAGGCTCTCCCGAATGCGTGCCGATAGCGTGCGTACGATGCCGAAATCATACAAAATGATGCGTCCGCGCTCATCCACGGCGACATTTCCCGGATGCGGGTCGGCGTGATACACGCCGTGAACCAATATCATTTCGAGATAGACCTCAACCAGCCGCTCGACCATCTTCAGCGGCTCGAAACCGGCGGCCCGCAGAGCGTCGCCATCGCTGATTTTGATGCCCGGCCGGTATTCCAGCACGAGCACGTTCGGGCGGCACAGTTCCCCAATCACCCGTGGGACGACAACCAGCGGGTTATCGGCCAGCAGGGCGCCGAGCCGCTCGGCATTGGCGCGCTCGAAGACAAAATCCATTTCCTCGCGCAGTCCGGCATTGACTTCAGTCACAATCTGGGAAAACAGGCGGGTCAGCACGTGGACATCTGAGTTTTCCTGCCGGAAGCGCACGAGCTGTTCATCGAGAAAGCGCAACAGCGCCGTTACGATGCGGAAGTCGGTGGCGAGCTGATGCTGGATGCCGGGACGGATGAGCTTGACCACAACCGACTGCCCGGCATACTGCGCCCGGTGAACCTGCCCGATGCTCGCCGTGGCAATGGGTGTTGGCTCGAATTGCTCGAAAACATCTTCCAGGGGGCAGCCGTAGGTGGCTTCGAGCGTCGCATGGACTTCCCCGAACGTCAGAGGGGATAAACTGTCCTGGAGCGTACGCAGTTCGTCGAGGTAGGGCTTGGGCAGCAGGTCCCCGCGCGTACTGATGACCTGCCCCACCTTGATGAAACCAATTCCCAGGCGTTCGATTTCCGACCGGATGCGGCGCGCCCGGTATTGGTGCGTCGCCTCACTCACCTCACGCGCACCGCCGAAGAAGAAAAACCGCTGCTCGTCGCGCCAGTAGTCCAGAATGAGCGGCGTGGCCGCCCCAACGACCTGAGCTGCCCGTCGGGCAACCTGGTAGCGCCCGGATACCGAACGGGGCGTGGGGACGGAAGACGACGGGCGAAGTGCGGGACTGACCGGAGAACCCTGAAGCGTCACGTCGGACAACATGGCATGGCGTGAAACGATAATTACAGCCGGACGCGCCGTGCATACGGGGTCGTGCATACGGGGTTGTTGTTGCACGGACACGCCGATAGTACGAAAGCAGGTGCAGTGTGACAAGCAAGGGACGAATATCAACGCCGACACCGGGGGCTGGCGGGCCGGTAACGCGCTTGCAACGGGGGAAACTTTTTTCCACGATGCAACGTCCTGACTTGCGCTATGAATGATGAACGCCCAGCTTCGCCCGCTTCAGATGAGCCAGCGCCGGCCGTGCCGTCGCCCAAAGCCTATATTCTGCGCGGCTTCATCTATGCCACACCGCATACGCTCGACTTCGAGGGAGAACCCAGTTGGTGGGTCCGGCACGGGTTTCGGTTGGGACTGATGCTGGCCCTGCTGCTGCACTTTTCGTTCCTGGGCTATCTGGCATACCGGACGTTCATCGCTCCGTTTGAAGTCGAAGTGGTGGAGCGTGAATACGACGTGGATTGGATCACGCTCACCGACCCACGCTACAAGCCCCTGCCCAACCCGGAGAGCTGGGTGGCGCCCCCGGCTGACCAGCCGGCCAAACCGGATGCCCAGGCGCGCGCTGCCGCGCTGGCCCGCCGCAAACGCGAGGAAGAAGAGGCCCGCCGCCGCGCGGAAGCCGAGCGCCAGCGACGCGAAGCTGAACGGGAAGCCGAAGCGCGCCGCGCTGCCGAACGGGAAAACCGGGAACGCCCTGCGGACGAACCAGCCAAGCCCGGCGGGCCGCCCAGCTTCGGCAAAGTGGACATCGGGCCCATCAAGGCCATCGTCACCAAGCTCTACAGCCTCAGCGAGACCGGGCAGCTCGACATCGAAAACCAGAACTTCAGCATCACGCTGGCCTTCCGGGTGGAACCCAGCGGACGGCTGTCGGGCATTCGGATTGTGAAATCGTCGGGCATTGACGAAGTGGATGAAGCTGCACTGAACATTGCGCAGGCGGTCAGTGCATCCCAGGCGCTCGGCCCGCTGCACATTCTGACCTCGACGACGCTGACCCTCGATGTCGGCCCGCAGTTCACCACCCTGCGCATCGCCGGCTTTGCGGCTTCACCGCTCGAAGCCAGCGGGTTGCAGAACCTCATCACGGCCGGACTGCTGCTGGTGCCGCGCCGGGGCGATACGGCCGCCTTTCTCAACAACACCAAAATCAAGGCTGAAGGCAAGCGCCTCACCGCCACCGTGCAGATGACCCGCAGCCAGGTCAATGCCCTGCTCAAACAAAACTTCAAGCGCGGCTAGGATGCGGCCCGCTAGGATGCGGCCCGCAGGATGCGGCCTGGCGGATGTGCCTAGCGGATGTGGAAGACGCTCTGCACGACTTCCCCGTTGACCAGCTCCGCCTTGCGCCAGGAACTGTTGTCGTTGAGCCGAATCCACCGCCGTTCGTTCATCATGTAGTGCCAGTCGGTATCGTTCTGGTAGAAGATTTGGCTCGTGCGGCATTCCAGAATGTTCAGAATGCCGTTGTCGTGGTAGTTCTGCTCATCGAAGTCCGTAATTGCCTTCTGCCCCATTTCGGAATACATCTCGTTGAGTTCAATGAGCAGATCATTGAGTTCCGGGTCGAGTTCACGGGCGTTGAGGCCAATCCGCTGCGCCTCGCGCAGGGTGATGGGATAGACGTGCGAAGGATATTCCGCGTTGAGCGTGTGGCTGATCGCCCGTGCTTTTTCCGCATCTTTCATGTGGTATGACAGAATTTCCGTGCACAACCGCATGGACAGCGAACTGGCCCGGTCCACCGCACCGATGACAAGCGGGTGAACATATTTGAAGATGTTTTCGTACGGGTTGACCGTTTCGCCGCGCGTTTCCTGTCGCCAGAGCGCCAGAATGCGGTTGAGTTCATCGGGGCTGACGCGCACCCGCAGGTTGTCCTTGTCAATGGGTGAGAGGTCGTGGGTCAGCGCCGTATCCACAGCCGACAGGTGCGCCAGCGGCCCCATGCGGATTTCATCCGCGCCGAGCGCAATCATCGTCGCGGCTGAAAGACAGGCCAGCGGCACAACCACGGTGATATGCGCGGCAAACTGCCGCAGCAGGTGGACGATGCGCAGCGAGGCGGTGCCGTCCCCGCCGTCGGATTTGATGAACAGTGTCACCCGGTCCTGCTTGCCGATCCCCCGCAGCAGTTCATAAAAGCCCACCACGTCGTTTTGACACACCGAACCACCAGGCGAGTTCCAGTACACCAGAAAGGTCTCCCCGATCCGGGCTTCAATGCGCCGGACAATCGCCTGGGTTTCAGCCAGCAGAATCGGAGGACGAACCAGTTCCGACGCACGTTTGGGCTTGCTATTCGTTTCAGAGACTGCTTCGCGCGTATCCGGCGCTCCACTTGCGTTTGCCATTGTTTTTCCCTTTCCCGAAAAACAACTCCCCGGAAACAACGGGCAGAAAGCCCTCCGTGGCACGTGGGCAAGGCAAAGCTCAGGCTTGCCCGGCCCAGTCAGGCCCCGGCCGGACGCCATTGTTCTTCAACAGCGCGTTTGAGAAGCGGCATTTTGTTGCGCACGTCACGTTCGGCAATCATCCGCCCAACTGTTTTCCACCCCACCAGGGTCAGAAAATCCTCCGGTTGGTGGAAAACCATCCGGTTGTGAACTTTCGTCCGTCTGTCGTCGGGCGTCAGCGTCCAGATGTCCTCGCCGGACATCGTGCCCGTAAAGCGGCTGACCAGACGGGTGGCTTCCTGGCAAATGATTTCGTACTCCACCGGGTCCAGCCCGTGGGCCACGAACTCCACGCGCAGTCTGGCGCCGACGCCGTGCTTCTTACGCCCGACCCGGGCCACCCGCGCTTCGGTCGGCGACCACAACGGCAGAAGCATCGGCTCGACCAGGTAGGGGAAAATGGTTTCCGGCCGGGCCCGAATCGTAATCTGACCTTCCAGCACATCCACGATGTTCACGCCTGTTCTGGGGGAGCTGTGAGAATAGTTGACTGGCTGCATCTTGACATGACGGTGCGCCCTGCCAAAGCCCGAAACCACGGCCAATTCGCATCTGGCAGGCAACGCAGCCGCCGCATTTCAAACTGCATCCGCCGGGGCGGTGCGCTGTCAGTCGCCAGCCGCGCCCACTGGGGCCGGCAAATCCACAGAATCACCCGGCAATAGCGCCAAAAAAGCGCCTTGCCGGTTGCCCCGCAAGGCGCACAACAATAGGGGAAAGGGTGATAAAGAGCGAGTGTTCAGGCTGTCTTGACGACGTTTTCCGCCTGGGGCCCCTTCGGGCCGTTCACAATCTCATACTCGACGATCTGCCCCTCGCTGAGGGATTTATAACCGTCTTCCTTGATGGCTGAGTAATGCACGAAAACATCGTGCCCACCCGGATTCTCGATGAAGCCATAACCTTTGCTGTTATTGAACCACTTGACTTTGCCTGTGGTGCGTGACATGGGGGACTCCTCCCGAAAAGAAATACTGTTTTGCCGTCCGTGTCGGTCAGACACGGTCCGGGCCCGACGTACATTCCCGGCGCCCTGTGTCCAGACATACCCCTGCCCTTGCAGGTAGTGACGGCCTTGGACAGCATTGGCAAGCAACGGTTTGTATGTGAGCAGCGCGAAAGTAACCCGTGTCACGGCATCCGTCAATTGGTTTGTTAAAACACAAAAGCAAGCCACCGCCGGCCTCCGGTTATCGGTGACCAACGGTGGCTTGCCGGGGATTCCGGTTGTGGTGACGGCCGCCTTAGAAGCCCAGGTAGGCCGCCAGGAAGGTAAACAGCACGAGGGTTTCGATGAGCACCATACCGATGAGCATGGTGGTGAAGATGCGCTGCCCCGCGCCCGGATTGCGCGCCGTGCCTTCACAGGCCGCCGCAATGGCGTTGCCGTCGCCCAGACCGCAACCAACGGCCGCAATGCCCACGGCAAGCGCCCCCAAGGCAATTTTGTACGTACCGCCACCGCTGCCACCTTCAGCAGCCAGAGCAGGAAGGGACATCGCCATCAGGAACGATGCCGTCGCCAGTGTTTTCAGGAACAGTTTTTTCGTCATGGGTGTGTCTCCAGAAAAGTCAGGGAACATCAAAAGGTTATCAGCAGCGACGCCCAACCTGCCCGCGGCCTACGCCTAATCATAAGTGCCGTGTGTCCGGGATTGCAGCCTGTGACGTTGGGACGTACAGCGTTCCAGCAACACACGAAAAAGGGCATTGGCATAGCACCAAAGGCAACGTGAGGCGCCAGGGAAAGAAATGACCGGCCGGCCCACGCAACGACAGCGGGAGTTGGCCGGTCAACACACTCAGGCATGGGCGTGTTCGTCTTCGTGGCCGTGGTCATCGTGGGGCACGGTTTCACTCAGATAAATGATGGACAGTTGCACGAAAATAAATGTCTGCACCACGGCGACGAACGTGCCAAGCAGCATGGGCAGCACGGGCACGAGTATCTGGTAGATGCTCCCGAAAGCGATGCCCAGTTGCTCGTCCACAAACATGTTGATCATGAGCCGCAGCGCCAGCGTCGCCGGCCGGATGGCATTGCTGAACATCTCGAAGATGAAAATGATGCCGCCCATAATGGCCATCAACCCGGCCGTCAGTCCGCCCGTAAAGTGCTTCAGGTAGCCAAGCCCCTGCTGCGCAAAGCCCATGAACATGTAGTACACGAACGTCATCAGCCCCAGCGCAAGGGTGACGTTGAAGTTGGCCGTGGGAGACTCAAACAGAGGAAACAGGCCCATCAGGTTTGAGGTCAGGATGAGCGCCGCCAACGGAAGCAGATAGCCCAGGTACTTGAACCCGTACTTCCCTGTGGATTGCTCCACCATGTCGCGGACCTGAAGCACGATGATCTCGACGATCTGCTGCCCAAAGCCCGGTTTGTCCACCGACGGCTTGCCGACGAGCAGCTTGAAACCGACGACACAGATCACCGCTGCAATGAGCAGCATGATGACGTGGGGCGGCAACTCACGGTCTGAAAGGCCGGTCAGGTGATACACCTGCTCCACAAGCCAGGGATGGGCATGCGCTGCGCCTTCATCGGCCAGCACCAGCGGAAACGGGAGAAAGGTCATGGACGATGCCATAGTCAAAGCCATAGTGAGCGGGCGTACTGGCACACACCCCGGAAGTTACGTGACCGGCTCGTCGTTCAGCCCATACCAGACCTGCACCAGAGCTTCCACCACGACGGCCAGCGGCAATGCGAAAAGGCCGCATACTATGGCAACCACCAGCCCGGACGCAACCTGTATGGACAGCCAGATGACCACGCCGATGACCATCCAGCGCAGAAAAAACTTGGCCATCTGAAGACGTGACGGCCGCCGGGCAGGGCCGGCATCACCGGCGGCGGCCGTCGCCACGATGGATTGCAGGCTCGCCCGCATCCACACAAAGTTCAGGTAGGCCAGTCCGCCGCCAACAGCGACCCCGGCCCCCACTCCAGCTTCCCAGACGAGACCGGCCCCAACCGCCATAGCGCACGTGATGATCAGGGTCAGGTGCCGGACACGCCGTTCGGTTGCCTCCGGGCTGAGGTATGACGGCTCATCAGGCGGTTCGGAAGCAGAAGCCATAGACAATCCCTTACCCGGTTCTGTCCGGCGGAGCCTCCGCCGCCGGAGCGTCGTCGGACGGAGTATCGCTCGGACGCCGCAGGCCGAACTTTTCGAGCCGGTACTGTAACGTGCGGAAGGTCAGCCCCAGAAGTTTGGCGGCACGGGTGATGTTCCAGTCGGTTTTTTCCATCGCCTGGACGATGAGCGACCGCTCGACTTCCTCGAAGGAAATACCTTCGGGCGGAAGGCGGAACTGAAAAGGCGGCGCCGGCGCGGATGCCGGAACGCCTGTCGCCTGGCGGATTTCCACTGGCAGGTCTTCCACCCCGATGGTATCCCCTTCACACAGCAGGGCCGCGCGTTTGAGCGCCGATTCAAGCTGCCGGACGTTGCCGGGCCAGTCGTAAGCCTGCAACACCTGAAGCGCCTCCGGCGTGATGGTGTAATGCGTTGCGCCACGCGACTGCCGGGCCAGAAACCGCTCGACAAGCAGCGGAATGTCCTCCCGCCGGTCGCGCAGCGGCGGCAGGTGAATGGGAATGACATTGAGCCGGTAATAGAGGTCTTCGCGGAAGGTTTTGGCGGCCACCATGTCTTCGAGCGGACGATTCGTGGCGGCCACCACCCGCACATCCACCCGGATGACCCTGGTCGAGCCAACCCGCTGCACTTCCCCCTCCTGCAGAGCGCGGAGCAGCTTCGCCTGGAGCGCCACGTTGAGTTCGCCGATTTCGTCAAGAAACAGCGTGCCCCGGTCGGCGACTTCAAACAGCCCCTTCTTCTCGGCCACCGCGCCGGTAAACGCTCCCTTTTCGTGTCCGAAAAGTTCGGATTCGAGCAGGTTTTCATTGATGGCGGCACAGTTGACGACGTGAAACACGGCGGCCGCCCGCGGACTGTGCCGGTGGAGTGCGCGCGCCACGAGTTCCTTGCCCGTTCCGCTTTCGCCGCGCACAAGCACCGTTTCATCCGAAGCCGCCACCTTCAGAATGATTTTCTTGAGCTTCTGCATCGGCTCGCTGTTGCCGATGAGGTCGGCATCCAGCGCATCCAGACGGGAAAGGGCCTGCGCCAGAACGGTCAGCAGCCGCTCACGGTCGAGTGGTTTTTCCAGGTAATCCACCGCGCCGAGCCGCAGGGCGTCCTTGACGGATTCAATCGAGCCGTGCGCCGTCATGAGAATGACCAACTGGGACGAATCCGCCTGGGTCAGGGCGCGCAACAAGTCCAGCCCGCTCTGCCCTCCCATCTTCAGGTCGGTAAGCACCACGTCAAACCGTTCGGCGCGGGCCATGCGCAGGGCAGCTTCGGCGCTGGGCGCGGTTGCCGTCCGATAGCCCTCCGCCGACAGAATCATGTCCAGGATGTCGCGCTGATTTTTCTCATCGTCCACAATGAGAATGCTGCGTTTCGTTGGCATCGTCTTCCAGTCTTACCTGCACAGGCCCTGTGCACCGGCTTGTGTGTCCTGAACGCAGGGCTGTCCAGGATGCGGTTTCTCCATACCAGTCGGCGGCGTATTGGCTTCAGCCGCAGGTTCATCGCAGGTGTAAAGTGCCAGCCCCCGCGCCAGAATCTCCCGCAACGGGAGAAAACAGCCCTGCCCATCCGCGTCACGGGTGTAAAACTTGTGGTCAAGCGTACAGCGCAGCGTCCGCCCGTCTTCGAGTTCAATTTCGACGACTTCCTTTTCGCCGGTGGGAAACACCTCAACCAACTCGTTGACCACGACTTCCTGGCCGTTCCAGCTCCAGGTGATGAAGGGTGCGCCGGCCGCCTCCACGTCACGGCTGGCCAGTTCGGCAATTGAAACGGCCGCACCGGTGACAGCATCCCGCAGAGTGGCCTCGCCGGTGACACACTTGTTGAAGGCATAGTCGGCAAAGCCTTCAAGCTGTTGCCAGAGCTTTTCGAGTTTGGCGCGGTCGTGTCCGCGCGCCATGGCCTGGGCGATGAACTTGGTTTTGTGGGCGTCAAGTTCCTCGCGCTTTTTCTTGCCCATCGCCCGCCGTACCAGATCGGCTTCGCCCAGGGAATACCCGGCCAGGCGCTGGAAAATCGCCATGATCTGCTCTTGGAAAACCGGCACGCCGTAGGTGTTTTCCAGCACGTCCTTGAGTTCCTTGAAGTCGTACGTCACCCGCCGCCGGCCGTGGCGTCGCTCGATGTAGTCGTCCACCATCCCGGAATCGAGCGGCCCTGGACGGTAGAGCGCATTGAGCGCCACGATGTCATCCAGCCCGCTGGGCTTGAGCCGCCGGGCAATTTCGCTGATGCCGTCCCCCTCAAACTGAAACACGGCATCGGTTTCGCCTTCTCCAAAGAGCTTGAGCGCTGCCGGATCGTTTGTGGGGATTTGCGTCAGGTCAGGACGCTGGCCCGTTTCCCGCTCGATGCTCGTCAGGCAGTCCTCGATGATGGTCAGGGCGGTCAACCCCAGGAAGTCCATCTTGAGCATGCCGGCCTTTTCGAGGTCGTTCATGTTGTACTGCGTGGCAATGACCTCGACTTCACCCCGCTCGCGGTCACGGGTTTTGGTTTTGAACACTGGCACGAGTTCCGCCACCGGCTGCGGTGAGATCACCACGCCAGCGGCATGGATGGAGGAGTGCCGGGCGCCGCCCTCAAGTCGGCGGGCCAGATCGATGAGGCGCTTGACTTCGGGCCGTTTCTCGTAAGCCTGTTTCAGCTCAGGCACCATGGTGAGGGCGTCGTCAATGGAGACGTTGCGCCCACGCTGTGGCGGCGGAATGAGCTTGGCGATTTTCTCAACCTCCGGGTAGGGCATTTCCAGCACGCGCCCGACATCCTTGATGACCGCCCGTGAAGCCATGGTCCCGAAAGTGGCAATCTGGGAAACGTTTTCGCGCCCGTAAAACTGGCTGACGTACTCGATGACCGCACTGCGCCCACGCATACAGAAATCCACGTCAATATCGGGCATGGAGACGCGCTCCGGGTTGAGAAACCGCTCAAAGAGCAGATCGTGCGCCAGCGGGTCAACATCCGTGATGTGCAGGCTGTAAGCGACAAGCGAACCGGCGGCGCTGCCGCGTCCGGGTCCGACCGGAATCCCCCGCTCGCGGGCATGCCGGATGAAGTCCCAGACGACGAGAAAGTAGCCCTCATAGCCCATGCGCTCGATGATGCTGATTTCGTAGTCGAGGCGGGCGCGGTATTGTTCCGGGTTGGACGGGGCAAGGCGCTGCAGCCTTTCTTCCAGACCGGCACGGACTACGTGCTCAAAGTAGCTCGTCAGGGTAAACCCCTCCGGCACAGGAAAGATGGGCAGGTAGTTTGGTGCTTTGCCAAACTCGAAAGTGGACATCTCGGCAATCTTGAGTGTGTTGCGCAGCGCCTGCGGGTTTTCGTTGCCCCACAGGGCCCACATTTCGGCGGCGCTTTTCACATAGTGGTCAGGTGAGTAGTGAAAGCTGCCCTCACGCAATGCCTTGCCGGTTTGCAGGCACATCAGCACGCAGTGGGCTTCGTAGTCATCCTGAGTCAGAAAATGGGCGTCATTGGTGACAACGAGCGGTATGTCAAGCCGGGCTGCCAGTTCGGTGAGCGCCCGGTTGACCTTGGTCTGGTTGTCTTCAAGCCCACGGTGTGATTGAAGTTCGAGAAAGTAGCGTCCCCGGCCGAAGATTTCGTTGTATTCCCCAATCTCACACTGGGCCTGCTCAACCCGGTCGCGCAGGATGAGCGACGCGGGCACGCCGGACATACAGGCCGAAAGGGCCACCAACCCTTCGGCGTGCCGGGCGAGCACTTCCTTGTCAATCCGGGGCTTGTAGTAGTAGCCCTCGGTATAGCCCAGCGAGGCGAGCCGGACGAGGTTTTTGTATCCCGTTTCGTCCAGAGCCAGCAGAATGAGGTGATTGGTGCCGCGTTCGCCGTCGGTGTCGGGTTTGCCACGATCATGGCGCGAACCACGGGCAACGTAGGCTTCCATGCCGATGATGGGCTTGACGCCGACTTTTTTCATGGCGTTGGCGAAGCCCATCGCGCCGAACATGTTGCCGTGGTCGGTGACGGCAATGGCTTTGAAACCCAGGCGCTGCGCCTGCTCGGCCAGCGCCTCGTGCTGGATGGCGCCGTCCAGAAGGCTGTAATCGGAGTGCAGATGCAGGTGAACAAAGTCTTCGGCCGCCATACCTCACCTTTGGGTGTGTTTCTGGAGTGCCGCTGCCAGGCAAAGACGGCAGCAGAGGCAGCCTAGCCGAAGACACAAACGGGCTTCAATGCAGTGCCCTCCAAAGCCCGGCTGGCGAATGCCGTGAGTGGCCTTGTGGCTCTGCACCCCTGTTGCCTATTGGCGGCTCTGAAGTCGTCGCGCCTGCTCGACATCTTCGGCAAAGGCCCAGACGTGCGGGCGATGTGGCAGGTACAGGATACGGACCGGGCGGCCTACCTGCAGGCGATGGAAATCACTGGGCAGAAGCTTCCGGTAGTGCCGGTGCATCCAGCCGCCCGCATCCCGGTAGGTGATGACGACGCGATGGTGGCTGTATTTGCGTTCGACCATCGCCTCCGTGGGCACCCCCTGCGCGACAATCCCGCTGAAATCTCTCAGATGGTGCAGCCATGAAACGATGATGAAAACAGGAACGATGAGCGCGAGCAGAAAGAGTGCGCTGAAAAGCAGGATAGCCCAAAGCATGGCGGCGCCATCCGCGTTTGATTTCCCTGCTTCCTGGATGCCAGGGAAGCCCGTGCGCCACCGTGCAGGGTGCCGCCAGCGCAGCGGGATCGCCTAGATCACCATGCATTCCAACTGGGAGGGCATGAGGTCTTCTTCCAGGGCCGGGTCCAGTCCGCCGAGGTTGCGCGTACGCATGATGTCGCTGGAAAAAGCCTCGAAGTCCACGGCTTTGGGCAGTTTTGGCGTGCCGTGCAGAATGGCCCACTCGATGTCCTCGAAGTAACCACGGTGCCGGGGGTCATCGGCAATCAGTTGAAAGGCCATGCTGCGGTTACGGATTTCGTCTGAAAGGGGAATCCGGGTGATGATGTCAATGCCGGCTTCCTGGGCGTACCGCTCACCCCAGCCGGAGCCGTCATCCCGGTTGATGATCATCCCCAGGACGCGCGTCGTTCCGCCCTGTTCGGCGAAGTAGCGCACGGCGCCACACAGGTTGTTGACGACATAGAGTGCCTGATGGTCATTGCCGCCGACGAGAATGATGTCCCGCACCATGGACTTGGCAATGGGAGTGCCAAACCCGCCGCACACGACATCGCCCAGGAAGTCATAGATGATGTAGTCGAACTCCCAATCGGCGAAGCCCATCTGTGACAGCAGATCGAAACTGAGGGTGATGCCCCGTCCCCCGCAGCCGCGCCCGACTTCGGGGCCGCCGAGTTCCATGGCAAAGACGCCATGGCGTTTGAAGACGACTTCACTGATGGGCGGTACGGGGTTGGCAGCTTTGGCTTCCTGCCGCAGCGCCCAGGCTTCAAGCAGGGTCGGG
Source organism: Chloracidobacterium thermophilum B (assembly GCF_000226295.1). Taxonomy (GTDB): domain Bacteria; phylum Acidobacteriota; class Blastocatellia; order Chloracidobacteriales; family Chloracidobacteriaceae; genus Chloracidobacterium; species Chloracidobacterium thermophilum. Next base: position 1,112,273 of record NC_016024.1, on the reverse strand, counting down.
AGCGACTTGCCGCCAAACAGCAGCGCCGTGGAATCGTGTTTGGGGTCGCAGCCAATCTGCAACACCCGGTGCGACTTGCTCGCCAGGTAGTAGCTGAGATTCGAGGTGATGAAAGACTTTCCGCTTCCGCCTTTACCATAGATGGCAACAACGCGACGTGCCGACATGCAGCATCCTCCACAGGGAAGGCTATGCGTCTTGAGCGTGTGGGGAAGAACGCTTTGCAACGTTACGACGCGAGACGTGGCGTTTGTGCGACGCCTGACATCAACCTACATCTGACCCGGGCTGCGGCCAAAAGTTTTTGGCGTCGAACCGGAAGCAGCCAGCTTTGGGCCGGAAGCACGGCACCTTGTATGGAGTTTTGGGCAGAACGTTGCACTGAGGCCGGCTGAAAAACAGCCGAGGTGACTGCTCGTGTTTGCAGGTTTCTGAAGTGCCCTACTCGGCCTTGCCCTTGGAGATGCCTCCCCAAGCCAAGGAAAACATCTCCAGTCCCCTGTTGGCGGCCAAGGGCAAGGCCCAGTAAGTCTGTGCTGCACTTGGTGCAACACTGGCGAACCAGACCCCTATCGCTTCTCAAAGTCGCTCTGCATCTTCCTGGCAGGTTTGGAAGTCATCTTTACCGCGCACAACCTGAGAACGTACTCGACCAATGGGCGATAGGTCGAGTTATCAAGATGCCCCTGATACCAGTCTCGATACGTTCCGTCAGACAGGCGCAGCTCAACTTCTTTGACCTCGGTGAGTAATACCCAGAGGTTGTGGGTAGCCCGATGGCAAAAACCTTTTAGCCCGTTGGCTTTCAAACCCTCCAGGCCGTCAGCTTGACAGGCTGGGCAGGGGCATTTTGCCAGCATAGCCCATTCTTCAGCATTTGGTTCTCGTCCGCGCCATTTTCCGAGATTGGCTACCAAGCGATCCCCACGTCCGGGCAACTGAATGATTCCACGTGCTGCCCGATTTCGCCAGCCGGCTGAATCAGCCGAATCCACTCCCAAAAGGATAGCCAAGTGCATGGTTGCCGTCCCTCCCAAGCCAAAAACATGCAGTTGCCAATTGCCCAATTGGTGACGTACCCGATGAAGACTATCCAGCACATTGGCATACGGTATGGCCTTCGGCGCACGCAGCAGGTTAGGAACAATTCCTCCCAAAGCGACTTTCCCTTTCCGGCACAAGTGCTTGTCTGTAAGAAATGCTTTCAAGTAGTCCGACAGGTAGCGGCTAATGTGGATGACCGGTACATATCCATCGTGCCGATACTCTCGATTTATCTCCATCGTCTGATGAAAGCAGTTGAGCTGCTCCGCATCCGTCATAAAAGGTGTGGGGACAAAATCCTGTGGAATGGCGTGCCAATTGGGTTTTGCCTGTTCAACAAATTCCTCGTAGTCCTCGCGCGAGGTGCTTCCTCCCTTTGTCAACTGCTGGAAGGAACCATTGTCCAAATAGATCATCACCCCCGGAGGCACCCCCAGGAAGGCGCGCAATCCGTGGCGCATGGCAGCCTGACGACGCGCCGGGCTACTGGCGAAGTCAGCATAGGAAACCATGACCGCTTTCAGATCGGGTAAATAGTAAGGCGAATCCGGGTCCCATACACGGGGCTTCAGGTTTTTGAGGCTCAAGCCAGCAACGATTTCCATTGTGGCTATGGTCTTCCCACAGCGTTCTGAGCTTCTCTGTGGGCTTCCTCAAGTGCCTCAAACGCATCCTTTTCTTCACGCTCACCCTGCGATTCCGGCTTTTTGATCCGCACCAGGACGGGGAAATTTATCAACTGGCCAGACAGAATCGCTTCCCCAACATCCAGATCGGGAAGCAGCTTTGCTTCATCTTCGGCCAGTGTTTCCACAACGTTCCGCACAAACTTCTGGTCGGCTGGATTGACCATGCGCATGATGATGTAGGAATTGCACTGGGATAGGGTTGTCTCATCGAGGCGCGAGGGACGCTGGCTGATGAGAATCAATCCGACGCCGAACTTGCGGCCTTCCTGGGCAATCTGTTTGGTGATGCTAATCGCACGCAGTTCAGCGGGTGTCATGGCCCGTGCAGGAGCGAAATTATGTGCTTCTTCCAGCAGAAGAAGCACCGGCAGTTTCAGTTCGCCACTGACACGGGCTTCTTCGCCACTGACACGGGCTTTTTCGCCACTGACACGGGCTTCGAAGAGGTCATCAGCGATGATGCTGTAGATGGTTGCCTGGAAATCGCTGGTATAACCTGCCAATGCAACCACACTGATTTTCCCGTAGTTTACCAGTTGCTTTCGATCCGTCGGGATCGGTTGGGCGCTGCGAGCGATCTTCTGGTTGGTAAGCTCCATGCGGTGGAGTACTTTCGCCGCCCGGCGTGAGCGCTTCTTGATGCCTTCCAGTGTCCGGCAGTCAGTTTTGGAGTACCCTCCCATAAACTTGGGCCAACCCCAGTCCGTCAGTTTCTGCTTGCCAGTTGTGTCCTCGCTGCGCAGAACCGTCTCGCCAGCTTCAGCCAACATCGCAAGAAGCCATAAATCTGGTTTGATCCCATTGGTAAGCAACTCATGGTTCTTGAGTGTTTCAGCCAACCACTGCGTCCGTTCCTGCATTTCTTTCTCATCATCCACAATGAAACTCTTTGCAGCACGAAAGACATCGTCGAAGCGGGCACGCATCGTATCAGTCAATAAATATCCCAATGTACTGACGATCTCCGCTATGGTTTCGCCATCTTCCTCAAATATCGGGAAACGAGCATAGTAGCGCGTGACACGTTCTCGCAGCTCTGGCACATCAGCAAGTCCTGTATAGTCCCCATGCGGATCGAAGATCACAATGGGATAGTTCTTCTTCGCTAACTCCTCAATGATCCGCCGGGCTGTCCAGCTCTTGCCGGCACCTGTCATCGCCAGGATAGCCAGATGGCGGGTAACAATGGCGTGGCCATCTACCTTGACATCCACTTCAGGGCGGTTGGAGAGCGTGGCGATGTCCAAGGCGCGCTGTTGTTTCTGTTGGAGTTCACCCAAAACGACACGGGCGATGTCCTTCTCTTCCGGCCGGTAGGCACTGGAGGCCGGTTGAGGTGGATAGCGCAAGTGATCGAGCTTCCCTTCTCTGTTACCGTCCAGCGGTTCGGCGCCCAGGACTTGACAGACCGCCGTCACCATCTCCCGGCTGAGAGAAAGCACCGTATCAAAGGGATCAGTGCGAGTGGCAGCTAGCTCGTGGCCAGCTTCGGATGGAAACAGAGGGTTCACCCGCTCGATACGCTGTACTTTGGCCCAAATGCGAATCTTTTCAGGCGTCTCACTCGCCCCCGGCCGGCGCAACTGCGCATCCACGGCAATAATGTCTTGTTCCCGAATGGTCTCATGGGCCACCGCCAGGCGAAACTCACGGCTGGTGCTTTCGCCTACCAGAGTTCCCACATAGTGATCGTTTCCCGGTTGTGAACCTGCGGGAGCAGTCATGGCTTACCCCTTCTTGGCTGGTTTTAGCTGGAGGGACGGAAGAGCCAGTCCCGATGGGTCATGTAGATTGCCTGAATCAGGATACGCCGCATTTCCGCATCGCTGATTTCGCCTTGTTGCAGGCTTACCCCCAAGTGATGCCGGATCAACTTGCTATATGCGTCGGTCAGCCAGTTCGGCACACGTACAAACTTGTCGGCAATATCCAGACCGACGGGAAAGCCGTAGCCCGGCAACAATCGCGAATACAGGTACACGCGACGCGCAGCCTCAGCAATTTGATCACGGCCAAGCTCCTCGAAGATTTCGACACGGATCGGCTCAGTTGTTTCCGAAACGTGGACATAGCAACCGAGAACCTTTGGGAACCCAATGGGGCCCGGTTTGAGTGGCGCAAAATTCACCATGCTGGTACCGGGTTCGCCTGGAAGGGAGATTTCACCCTTCCGAAGCCCATCGTATTTGCTGATGTTCCAGGGTTCAGAGTACTCACCAGGCCTGAGCAACATCGCCAGGAGAAGGGTATCGGTATAGCCAAGCTTGTCCAGAAGCGACTTGGACGAATCGAGATCAGATCGTCCGTACATCTTGTTGAAGTAATCATCGTTCCCCTTCTCACGCAGGCCAAGAAAGACTCGATCCAGCAGGATGCACTCGCTGAACTCACGGAGGTCACCGCGCTCGACAACACCCGCAATGATTGGAACAGGCTTTCTCTTGCGCGCCTCCTGTATCAACCGCCGATACAGAAAAGCCATCCAGGCCAGAGGCTCGAACAGGCGACGCCTTTTCCATTCTTTGTGGTTCCCTGTCATCTGTGGATAGATGTTGACAAATGCCTCTTGGAGGAACTCATCTTTGAGCCGGCTGGCGGTTGCGGTATCGCGTGCGTAATGGTGCAGGAACAGATCGATGTCTTTTTCTGTGAAAGGTGTGTGACCTGCGTATCCCCCCATGAGATAAACCAGTGGGCCGTGGAACATCAGCACCGAGAGGTCAGGGGTACGCTCCAGTGCCGACAGTCCGCCAAGCAGCTCAGCCGTGATCCTAACAATATCAGGAAAGTCCTTTCGCTCTTTGCTGCCGCCTTCCAGATCGCCCAGAATCACAGGGTAGTAGCCGAACTGCTCCCGCTTCGCCAGACATCTCTCGCCAGTGCGCACACAATACGACCCCACCCGGAGCAGGATAGGTACCTGGCTGGAGAACTGCACGCGACCTATCCCGCCATCAATGAACGTGACCACCTCATTTTGGTACTGAGACCAGTCAACTTCTCCAACTGAAAATACCTTGAGCGGAGAGTTTGGTCGCTCTCCCTTGTTTGCCTCATCCATAGCCTGACGCAGATGGGCAACGAACCTGGCGGTGTTCTTGAAGTAATTGTCTCGCAGACTCGTCGCTACTGTCAGAGAATTTTCAACCAGCCTCGTCATCAGGCTTGGCTGGCGCTGAATCTCTTCCTGAACACCCTTTTCAGTCAGGTGATGATCTTGAGTCTGGTCTGGTTTCATGCGCGCCTGACCTCAATCCCCAGTTGGGCCAAAAGTCGTCGGGCATCATCTGTTCTGAAGGTGCTGACTGGCAAGCCGGTCAACCGGCTGACGAGCCATTTGGGTGCAACCCGTTGGCCGTCAACCGGGATATACCACATGTGACAGAAAGTTGTCATTCTGCTGCTTCCTCGTAGTCCCTGACGTGCAATCTCAAAGATTTGCTGTGGGCTGAGTTCAACAGCCATCCCACGAAGACTGGGTTGCCCTGATTTGCTTGGAGCAGATGCAGACGGAGGTGTGCCATACAGCCATTCGTAGAGCTGACTCTGCCTCATTCCAATCGCACCCCAGGCCACGTGGACAGCCATATCCCGACGAACAAATGCCTCCCATCCTTCCAAGGCAGGCCAGTAAGCTTGTCCCAGGCAGATGAAGAGTTCCTGAAAACGGCAACCACCAGTGAGAAGATTCTTCAGCTTGTCCATAACGACCGGATGAAGCATCTGGGCACGGTGTCTCGTCATACAACAGTCATAATATGGAATTGGGTATTCGGCAGAAATCAGTCCGAACTCGGCTGAAAGGATATAGGTACTCAGACTCGGTTCTGCTTCCCTGTTCCTGGTGTCCTGGGTTTTCTGATAACGCCGCAAAATGCGAAACAATGGGCCATCATAGCGCTCAATCGCTGGCAAGAGACCTTCCTTGTGGCTCTTACGCTGCGAACAGGACAGGATGAGAAGTCGCTTGTGATTCATCATGAGTGATGTGGTCAGTGCTGTGGAGTCGTACAAGTCGAAGCGAACATTGATTGGAGCTATTGCTATTGCTATTGCAAAAGATGGAGTAGTCAATAAAAACCCAGGACCCGGGCTACTGCTTTCGGCCAGCCTCTTCGCCTCTGGTGCTTCCTGGTGTTGACCCGTGACGATTGGTTTCACCAGGTGAGGGAACATATCGTTTTGACGACTCGGCAGGGCAATCTGGTTTGTATCGGCATTTTTCGATGTCACTGGGCTGCACGGTGGCGCCTTCAAGTCTGCCATCCTGGGCGCTACAGCCGGCACTGCGATCGGGCCTGCCCTATGTTTCAACCCTGTGCTCGATGTCTTTTACCAGCCTTGAATTTGGAATGGAGAGATAACACAGGTTGAGGTAATGGAGGGAAAAGCCTGCCGGAGAACAGGACATTCACCTCCATTCACGCGCGCATTGGCATCCAGACACGTGACGGAAAGCAGCTTCTCAAACCAAGCGGCAGGCTGGTTGGTTTATGGGCGGAAAAGTTTGAAGCCTGTCGCCAACGTGGCGGCAGAATACAGGCCGTGATGCTGCGGCTGTAGTTGACGCAACCAGTTGATGCGCCCGCACTGCGGCTGAAGCTACCCCGTGCGCCGCAAAGACAGCCGCCATCGTCAGCCATGGCGTGGACAGGACAGCTACGGCATCGCCCCGGCAGATTCCAAAAAAGGTTGTTCAGAAACGGCGTTTCGGCGCATACTTTGAGCGCCCCACGAACCTTCCTGTTCACCGTTTGTCCTGTTTTTCCCTATGTCTGCCCTGCTTGTGGATGACTTCCCGGCGGAAGCAACGACCGGTACGCCATCAGCGGACGCCACAGAAGAAACCGCCACTGTGGTCGTCACCGAAACGTTCTGGCACTGGCGGCACGGCCGCATCCGGGTCTGGGAAACCGATCCCCACCCTTCCGGCCAGGCCATTGTTCTGCTCCATGGCTACGGCGCCATGGTTGAACACTGGCGTAAGAACATCCCGGTGCTCGCTGCCGACGCCACCGTGTATGCCCTCGATCTCCTGGGCTTTGGCAAAAGCGACATGCCTGACGTGCACTACAGCGCCCGGCTGTGGGGAGAGCAGGTACGTGATTTTCTCGATGCCCGCCGGCTGGAGAAGGTGACAATCTTTGGTCACTCGATGGGCGGCCTGGTCGCCGCACAGTTCGCCCATGACTATCCTGAGCGGACAGCCGGACTTGTTCTCGTCGATCCAAGTGGCTACCCGCCACGGACGCCCTCTGATGCGCTTTTTCGTATCCTGCGCTTTGCCGCCGAAAACCCGCTGCTCCGCGATGTCTCCTACTGGCTGTTTGCCACACCGGACATCGCCCGGCAGGGCTTGACCTCGGCCTACTTCAACCCGGAAGCCATTACCCCCGACCTGGTTGAAGCCTTCGTGGCCCCCCTCCGGCAGCCCGGCGCGAAGTATTCCTACCTGGCGGTAGCCCGTCACCCGGATGATTTCTTTGTCAAAGCCCCCAACGGCATCCACGCCCCGACACTCCTTGTCTGGGGAGGACGCGACCGGCTGCTCCCGCCACGCTTGCTCAAACCCTTCCGCGAGCTGATTCCCCACGCCGAATCCGTTGTCATCCCGGATACCGGACACTGCCCCCAGGATGAAACGCCGGCAGCCTTCAACCTGGCCGTGCAACGGTTTCTGCGGATGAATGTCTTTGACCTTGGTTGATTGCAGGTTGCTTTTTCCGTCCCTGCCGTGAGGGCCTTGCTTATGAATGCAACAGCTTCCGTGTTGTACCCCAAGCCAACCACGAAGCCGGTCGCCTATGACCCGGCACCACGGCGGATTGGCTACAGCACCTGGCTGGGCGTCACCCTGCTCTGGTCGTCGTTTTTCTTCATGACGGCCCTGGCTGCGCTCCAGCTTGCGGCTGCCCTGCTGCGGACCCACCTCAACCTGACCCACTTGGCGCTGGCCTTTGGGCTGCACGTGGGAATGGCCGTTGCCTTGGCGTTCATCATCGGTTTTCTCAACCGGCAACTCGACCCGACCGGTGAAAAGCGCGCCCAGCGCAATGCCGCCATTCAGGCCAAGTATGCCGGCCGGGTGCCCACCTTCGTTTCGCTGCCGGGCAGCCTCGCCTCGGCCTGTCTGTTCTTTGGCACAACGGTATTGGTGATGCAGGTGTCAGGCGCAGCCCTGGGCTGGGCCGTTGTCGGGCTTGGGCTGCTCCTCAACCTGCTGGCGGCGTTTGTCGGCGCATTTCTGACAGGCGTTGTGCTGCGCCGCATTCAGGCGCGGCGCAACCGGCAACCCCAAGGCTGAACTTGGCCAGCCTCGGTTCTCCCATGCGGGTTTACCTTCCAAGACTGGGCCTCATTCTGCTGGGGATGGTGGCGCTGGGTGTTCTCCCGGCGCGGCCGTCCCCGACCTGCTGCTTCTGGAGCGGTTGTTTCTTTCGTCCGGTCACTGCATCTTCTGCCATGCCTTCCTCTCCTCCCGTATCGGCCGCCGTTCTGGCGCGGGATGCGCGCTACGCGGCTGACATCCGCGATCTGACCCCCAAGCTTATCGAAATCCGGCGCGACCTGCACCAGCATCCCGAACTCTCGAACCGGGAAGAACGCACCGCCCGCATCGTCGCCGAGCGGTTGCGGGCGTTGGGGCTGGAAGTCCAGACCGGGATTGCCCACCACGGCGTCATTGGTGTACTGCGCGGCGGCAAGCCGGGCAGGGTCATTGCCATCCGCGCGGACATGGACGCCCTGCCCATCGAGGAAATCCGCGACACCCCCTACAAATCGCGGCATGCAGGCGTCATGCACGCCTGCGGCCACGATGTTCACACAACCGTGGCACTGGGCGTGGCCGAAGTGCTTGCCAGGTACCGCGCTGAACTGCCCGGCACGGTGAAGTTCATTTTCCAGCCCGCAGAAGAAGGCCCGCCCCGGGGTGAACGCGGCGGAGCCAAAATGATGCTCGAAGAAGGTGCCTTTGACGCGCCCACGCCGGATGCCATTTTCGGTCTCCACTGCATGCCCACCATTGAAGTCGGCTCCATCGGGTACTGTGAGACGGCCGCCATGGCCAGCGCCGACCGGTTTCTCATCACCATACACGGCAAAAAAGTTCACGGTGCATATCCCCACGAAGGCATTGACGCCATCGTGACGGCAGCAGCGGTCATCGAGCAGTTGCAAACCATTCGGAGCCGGCGGATTGATACCCAGTCGCCCCTGGTGCTCTCCATCGGGAGCATTCACGGAGGCAACCGCTTCAACATTCTGGCCGATGAAGTCCGCATGGAAGGCACCGTGCGTACGCTTGACCCGGACGTACACGCCCGCATCGAGCCGCTGATGCGGCAGATTCTCAAGGGCGTCACGGAAAGCCACGGCGCAAGTTATGAACTCGACTACGAACGCATCGTCCCCGTGACCGTCAACCACGCTCCGCTCGTCGCCCAGATGCTTCCCACCATCCGGCGCATCGTGGGCGAAGGACATCTCGTGCCGACCCGTCCCCAGATGGGAGCAGAGGATTTTTCCTACTTTGCCAACCGCGTGCCGGCCTTTTTCTACTTCCTCGGCGTTGGAAACAAAACCAAAGGTATCACGGCGATGCTCCACACGCCTGATTTCGATGTGGATGAACAGTGCCTTCCGGTTGGCGTCGCTGTGATGGCAGCCATGGCGACAGACTGGCTTGAAAGCGCAGCCGCAGCCCCATCGCCGGCAGTTCCTGCGAAATAAATGTTTTTCCGGCCTGCCTCAACCAACACGAAGGACACCGGACACATCTTGAGCCACAACACAGGTCGGCTGGCACTGACCTCAAGACTTTGACGACACACAGGATTTCGCACCTATGCAAACACAGGTTCACACCCGCTTTGCCGGTTCAGGTTGGGGGCTGCTGCTCGCGCTGATGTTCCTCCTCCCAACGGTCATCCCAGCGTTTGGAGGACAACGCTTCAACGCCCGCCTTGACAACCTGGCCGGGCAACTTGTCCGCCAGTCGCGGGATGCGGCCGACCGCCTCGAACGCGACTACCGCCGGAGCTTCAACAACAACCGGCGCGACCTCCAGCGGCTCTACCAGGCGCGGATGTTTGTCGCCGGGGCCGAACTCCTGGCGCAGATGACCCGTGAAGGCCGCTCCGAAGCCGAACTGCTCGAAGCCGTTGATTTTCTCCGCAGCCAGGCCAACTTTGAAACGGGCTGGAGCGGTCTGCGCAGCACGCTCGACGACATCAGCCGCGAACTGCGGTTTGGTGGCGGCAACCCCGGCTTCGACCCCAGAGATGGCCGCCAGGGCGGACGCCGCAACAATGGCGACTGGCAGGATGGGCAGGTCAGCGGACGCATGCGATGGTTCGGGCGGGTGGATGATGAAATCTACATTTACGTCCAAGGCGCCACTGCCCGGACGCAACTCATCTCCGGGCAACCAACGCTCAACGAACGCTTCACCTTTACGAGTCCCCTTCCCCGGCGGCCACTCACCGTGCGCGTCAACCGCCTGCGCGGCCGCGGACGGGTCGAGGTCTTTCAGCAACCCTCTGCCAACAACAACTTCACAGCCGTCGTTCGCATTGTTGACCGGGGAAGTGGCGCCACCGACATGGAGTTTGAAATGCTCTGGTAGCAGGGTCCGCCACCGGCTTCGCCACCTCCGGCGGAGCGGGCGGCAGACTGACTTGCCGCCTTTCCCGGCGTCGGCCAAGCTGTACAGCAGGACTGCGCCCGGCCACGGAAACCATGCCAACCAACCCCAATCAGCCTGATGTCGGTGCCGTTCGGCTGCTGTCACGCACTTTTTTTCACCGTGGGCGCGTGTTTGAGACTTCGCACGACGCCATTGAGCTGGCTTCCGGCGCGCGGCTCGAGCTCGATGTGATTCACCACCTTGGCGGAGCCGCTGTCCTGCCCCTCTTTGAAAACGACGACGTTCTGCTCATCCGGCAGTATCGCCATCCGGCCGGGCAAGTGTTGCTCGAAGCCCCGGCCGGACGGCTCGAACCGGGCGAAGCGCCAGCAGCGGCTGCGCACCGGGAACTCCGGGAAGAAACCGGCTACCAGGCCTCCACCCTGACGTTCGTGACAAAGTTTTACGCCCTGCCCGGCTACAGCACGGAAATCCTGTACTGTTTCCTTGCCACCGGACTGACTCCCGGCCCGCAAAGCCTGGACACCGATGAGGACATCCGCACGGTCCGCCTGCCGTTTGCCGAAGCGCGAAACCTCGTCTATCAGGGAGGCATCGTGGATGCCAAAACCATGATGACCATTCTGCTCGTGGATGCCATGCGCCACGGGCAAGCTGCCTTTCAGGCAAAGCCCGCACCAGACTGGCCCTGACCCAGGTCTCACCCCAGAGCCCATATCGCTTACACCCAACCGATATTCACCTTCCGGGTACGGGAATGATTTGCCGTCGTGACCGCCGGCCGTTAGCCTTTCATGGCTTTGTGCTTCGTAAGCTTGACCAGCGTTGTGCCTGCCAGCCGGCACAACCTGCGTATCCCGGCTTTCTGTCCGGTGGGATGCATGACCGATGTACAGCCTGCAATTTGAAACCATTTACCCGATTGTCGAACTCAAGGCCAAAAAAGGCGTCACCGTGACGGAAGTGGACCCGGATGGACTCGGCGCGGCCGTGGGTCTGCGGCCGGGCGACCGCATTCTGGCCGTCAACGGGCGCAAAGTCCGGGACTATCTGGATTTTCAGTTCTACACCGGCTCGGAAGATGCGGTGACACTCACGGTCATCCACCCGGATGGCACCACCCGCCAGCTTCACGTCGAGATCGGCGAAGGCGAGATATGGGGACTGGACTTTGAAGCGTTCAAGCCCCGGCAGTGTGGCAACGAATGCCTGTTCTGCTTCTGTGAGCAAAACCCGCCGGATGCGCGTCCGTCGCTGTTTTTCCGGGATGAAGACATCCGGCTGTCGTTCCTGCACGGGAACTACACCACGATGACGACGCTCACCGAGGAAGAATTCAACCGGATTGTCGAGCAACGCCTTTCGCCTCAGTATGTCTCGGTCCATGCCACCGACCCCGAAGTGCGGCGGCACCTGCTGGGGCGCAAGCAGGCGGATGACATTCTCGGCACCATGCGGCGGCTGCTGGCTCACGGTATCGAACTGCACGCGCAGGTCGTGCTGTGTCCAACCATCAATGACGGCGATGTGTTGCGCCGTACCATCTATGACCTGGCAGCACTCCATCCCGAAGGGGTGAGTTCAGTAGCCATCGTGCCGGTCGGGCTGACCAAACACCACCGGAAACGCCACCTGCTCGTAGCACCCACCGATGAATGGGAAGCCAGCATCATCGAGCTGGTCACGCCCATTCAGCACGAACTCAAACGTCGCTATGGGACGAGTTTTGCCTTTCTGGGCGATGAGTTTTACATCCGTGCCGGAGTGCCCATTCCCCCGGCACGGCACTATGGCGACTACCCCCAGATTGAAGACGGGGTGGGGATGGTCCGGCGCTTCCTGGACAGCTTCCAGAAGGCCGTGCGGCGGCTGCGGAAACGTCCGCTGCAGGGGCCGTTTCTGCCGGTCACAGTGGCGACCGGCGCCCTGTTTGCTTCACATCTCTTACGCTTGGCGGAGCAGCTCAATGCGGAGTTCGGCACCCGCCTGCACGTGGTTGCCATTCGGAACGAATACTTTGGCCCGGAAGTCAACGTGGCCGGACTGGTGACGGGCAGCGATCTCATCGCCATGCGGGACCACTTCAAAGGCGAGCATCTGCTTATCCCCAATGAAATGGTGATGGGCGAACGGCATCTGTTCCTCGATAACCTGACGCTGGCGGATGTCGGCCAGCGACTCGGCATGGAAGTCCATCTGGCCGGGATGACGGGTGAAGATTTTGTGGCAGCGGCGCTCCGCACAACCCGTGCCACACCGCCGGACAGTGGCGCGCTTCAGAAAATGGTTTGATGATATGAAGGCATTCTCTGTGTCCTGTGAATAACCATGTTACAGAACATCCGCGCCTATCTCGATTATCAGCCAATTGATCCACTGGTGAATTTCCTGGAGGTCAACCCGGAGCGCATCATCCGGTCCTACCACTTCACCTCAGAACTGTCCCGGCTCACGGCGCGGCTCATCGAGGGTATTGCCGCACCCAAAACCTCCGAAGCCGCCCGACTGATTACGGGACCCCGGGGTACCGGAAAAAGCCATACGCTGGCTGTGGTGCGGGCCCTGGCCTGTACGCCCAAGACCCGTCATCTCGTGTCCGGCAACCCACCGCTGGCCAACGCGGTCAAGCGCCTCGAAGGCACGACGTTTCTGCCGGTGTACCTCTCCGGTGCCCGACTGCTCAGTGAAGGGATGGATTTTCCCACGCTGCTGCGTACGGCGCTGGCCAACATCCCGGACAGCCCCATTGCGTTTGACGACATGCAGTGGTTTTCCGTCCTCGAAAGCCAACAGGTTTGTGAACTTCTGGCCAGCAAGCTGTTTCCCGGCATGGCGCTTCTGTTTGTCGTGGATGACATTTCCGATGTCTTCCGCGCGCCCCGGCGGGCCCTGGTGCAGGAAACTCTCGACTGGCTGACGAAACTGGCCGAGAAATCCCGCAGCCTGCCCTTTGCGCTGCTGCTGGCGCTCGATAGCGATGTCACGGCTGCGCATACCGGCACAGCGGCCCGTCTGACAGCGGATTACCAGACGGATACCCTCACGCTGGATAACCTGCGCCGGATCACCGACCAGGCGGTGTTTCGCAAAACCCCCCAGCAACGGGCCGAACTGGCGGCACTCTACCAGGAAACCCTCAAGGCACTTCCGCGCTTTCACTGGAGCGAAGAAGAATTTTGCAGCCTCTACCCGGTTCACCCGGCCGTGCTGGAAGTCGCCCCCGGACTTTCCACTTACTGCGAAAGTTTTTCCCTGTTCAGTTTCATCAACGGGATTATCGGCGGCGCTCTGCGGCGACGGCCGATGCAGCTCATTTCACTCGATGACCTGTTTGACAAGTACGACTTCGAGCTGAAACGCCATCCGACCCTGGCCCGCGCCGTCGCCGTCTATGACTACCTTTCGACAATGCGGCTTCCGGCGCTGAGTTTCGAGCAGCGCATCCCGGCCAAACTCCTGCTCAAGGGCCTGTTTCTCTACTCGCTCGTCGGGCGTTCGGTCAGCGCCGATGAACTCACCAACGCGATGATGCTGGGTGATATTGGCTACAACCAGGCAGCGTTCCTGCTGGATGACCTCTACACCCACAGTGAAGGGCAAATCGTCAAGGAAGGCATCGGGGCAACCTGTCGCTACAGCCTGACCGTCGTCGAGCAGTTTGATCCCGAAGCGCGTCTGAAAGTCGCCCTGGCCGAAACCCCCAACGACGACACCCTTGATGCCCTGCTCGTCACACTGGGCGGCAGCGCGCTGTTTCACGACTTTCCCTTCACTCTCGATGCCCTGCTGCTCAGCGGCGCAAAATCCTACCGCGACGAGTTAACCGTGCCATGGCGCAACACCGGACGGCGGGGCATCGTCAGCTTTGGGATGCCATCGGAAATCTTCACCAATCCGCCCGTCGGTATCGAACGCAGCGGCGATCTGTTTACCCCCTCAGCCATTGTCATTCCGACCGAGGATGAATCTGACGCCAAGCCGTCCATCATTTACCACTGGGCGGACGAACTCTGCGAATACGACTGGCAACTGTGCATTGAACGCAGCCAGTCGCCGGGCGGACCCGATGGCAGTACGACCACGCCGAGCCTGCTCTACTGGCGGCCGGCGCCTCTTACCGAAGGCGAGGCCGAAGTCCTCAAGTCGTTGTGGATTGCCTACACGCGGGGCGAAGACGTGTTTGGCGATGAAATTGCGGAGCGGGTTGCCGCACTTGAAGCCCAAACCCGCATGCTGTTTCTGCGCCACTACGTCGAAGAGGGCGAACTGCTGTCCGCCAATGGCGACTGTTACCGTCTCACACAACTGTTTCCGGGCGGACTTCCCCGTACGTTCAGCGAGTTTCTCAGCACCATCATCCGCAAACCCCTTGACTTGCGGTTTCCGGCCCATCCGGTCTTTCCGGCCCCGCTGACGGAACGTGAGACAAAACGCCTGGTGCTGGGCCTGTTGGGCGGATTGAATCCGACGGACCCCACCGTACAGGAAATGGCGCGGCACTTTGCGCTGCCTTTTCACATTGTCATCGAACGGGAAGGGCTCTACCAGCTTGCCATGGACCGCGACGAGGCGCTGGGCGAACCGTGTATCAGCGAGGTCCTGCGGCTGGTTGAAGCGGCCGGCTCAGATGCCGTCCCGGTTCAGGTGGTGTACCAGACGCTGCGCCGTGAGCCTTATGGATTGCTCGAACCGGCCCAGCAAATCGTCATGATGGCGCTCGTTGCCGGCTGGCGCATCGAGCTGGTGGATGTTTCCGGGCTGCGGATTTTCACGGCTGCCGAACTCACCCAGGATGTGAGTTTCCGGCAGTATGGGTCCGTCCGCCGTACGGCGGCGATTACCTACTCGTCAGAAACCCTCTCCGAATGGTGTCGGCTGCTGACCGAACGCTTTGACCTGCCGGATTTGGCTACCGACCGGAAGCAGGTACGGGAAAGTCTGGCGCAGTGGTACCAGAAATGGCTCAACTACCGGTTGACGGAACGGTTTGCGTCCCTGCCGCCAGAAATGCTGACGACGCGCACCTGGCAACTCATCATCACCTGCAAACGCTACTTTGAAACCACGGCGGCGGCTGTCGAAGCCGTATTGTTCGAGCGCATTTCCCTGGAGATGGGGCTGGCGCGCATTGTGGACATTTTTGCCGCCAACCCGACGATCTATCAGCGGGCCGTCATTGACCTGCGCGTTCTGGTCGAGTTTCTTGACTGGCTGCCGTTCTATGTCATGGCCAAGGCGTACACGCTCAGCGCCCTGCCGGCAGCCGATGCCGACGCGCGCAATGCGCGGCGCGAGTTGGGTAACTTTTTCGAGCATCCACACCGGCTGCTTGACGAGGACAAACGGTTGCGCTTCGAGCAGGTTTTTGAACGCTTCAAGAAGCATTACATCGAAGACTGTGTGGCCCGCGACGAACAGGCCACGAAACATCTTGACCTCACACCGCTGACGGAGTTTCTGGGCAGCCCGACCTGGCGGCTTTTCGAGACCCTGTCCCGTCTGACCATTGCCGACCGGCAGTATGCTGCCCGTGCCAACCGCATTCTTTCGGACATCAACGCCCGGCGGCGTAACCTGCACCTGCGCGAGTTTCTCGACCACCAACCGCTGGTCAGCGGACTCATCCAGCGCCGGTTCATGCCTCCTCTCTCCAGGCAGCTTGAACAACTCACCACGACGGTCAACCAGGGCATTCAGCACTTTCGCCAGTGTGTGCTGCAAAACCGGAGCCTCATCCAGCAAGGGTTGCGGACGCTGGGCCTTACAGAATCGGAAGAGCGGCTCGTCACGGCGACGCTGGCAGCACTGTCGTCTTCAACTCCGGCAAAGGAACTGGTCATCGCGCCGGAAACCATTGACGCCATCAATGCGGCGCTGGTGGCCGGCAGTCCGGTAGTTCCGGTCCCGGTACCGCTTCCCTTTACACCGGGAGAATCCGCCACCAAGGCTGACCTGGCGGCCCGGTTTGCCGAGTGGCTGGCCGGACTGCCGGACGACACCGTCATTACCTTTGATGGTCAGGAATCCACCTTGTCAACTACCCCGCCCTGAAGGGCGGAGCTTGTTCACTACCCCGGCCCAAAGGCCGGAGTTTTGGGAGCAAGCCGGGTTGACCAGGAAAAGCGGTATCCAACCCGCTACGTTTGCAACAGGTCGTCAAGACCCACTCCGGGATGCTTCCTCAGTCCCGGACACTGGAAGGTGGGGATCATGCTGGTGAAAGGTAAAGCGCCGAAGGTTCTCATCGCTTCCGCAAGGAAGGAGCCGGTTGCAGACATTTCCGAGGGGAGATGGGCAGAAATGCCCACAAGGCCCGTAAGGGCGGTTTGAAAGGAGTTGAACTTGGCAGTTTTCGTGTTGGATCGCAGGAAAAAACCGCTGATGCCGTGCTCGGAGAAGCGGGCGCGGCTGCTGTTGGAACGTGGGCGGGCGCGGGTGCATCGGCTGGTGCCATTCACCATCCGGCTGCTCGATCGTGAGCAGGAAGATTGCGCCCTGCAACCCGTGCGGCTCAAGCTCGATCCCGGCAGCAGGGCAACGGGTGTGGCCCTGGTTCGAGAGTCGCAAGAGGTCGGTGCCGACACGGGCGAAGTGCAGCGCAGCGCCCACGTGCTGTTCCTGGCTGAGCTCGTTCACCGCGGGCACGCGATCCGCGCTGCACTCAGACAGCGCGCGGCGTTTCGTCGGCGTCGGCGCTGCGCGAACCTGCGCCACCGCCAGTCCCGCTTCGATAACCGAACCCGGCGGAATGGTTGGCTGCCGCCCAGCCTGCAACACCGCGTGGACACGATCACGTCCTGGGTGCGGCGGCTGTGCCGCTGGGCGCCGGTTTCGTCACTGTCGCAGGAACTGGTGCGGTTCGACACCCAGGCGCTGCAAAACCCGGAAATCTCCGGCATCGAGTACCAGCAAGGAACATTGGCTGGCTGCGAAGTGCGGGAGTATCTGTTGGAGAAGTGGGGTCGCAAGTGCGCCTACTGCGATGCAGAAAACGTGCCGCTGGGGATCGATCACATTCATCCGCGCTCAAAGGGCGGAAGTGACCGCGTGAGCAATCTGACGCTGGCCTGTCATCCTTGCAACCGGCGCAAGGGCGCGCAAGGCATTGAGGATTTTCTGGCGAAAGACCCGAAGCGACTGGCCCGCATCGAGGCCCAGCGAAAAGCGCCGTTGCGCGATGCGGCTGCCGTCAACAGCACGCGATGGGAACTGTGGCGCCGCCTGACGGCCACAGCCCTGCCGGTCGAGGCTGGAACGGGCGGGCGGACGAAGTGGAACCGACATCGGCTCAACCTTCCAAAGGCGCATGCGCTGGATGCAGCCTGTGTGGGCGAAGTCCACGCTGTTACCAACTGGCGGGTTCCGACGCTGAACATCCAGTGCACAGGACGCGGGAGCTATCAACGCACGCGCCTGACGAAGCATGGGTTTCCACGCGGAGACCTGACCCGCAGCAAGAGTGCATTCGGGTTTCAGACCGGGGACCTGGTGCGTGTGGTCGTGACGACCGGCAAAAAGGCAGGCAACTACCTGGGTCGTGTCGCCATTCGAGCCAGCGGCAGTTTCAACATCCAGTCCGCAACCGGGCTGGTACAAGGCATCCATCACCGATTTTGCACACTGCTCCAGCGTGCAGACGGGTATGGATATTCGTGGACAAGGATAGCCATCTGAAGAAAGGAGATGCGGGAACAGGGCGGCTTGCGCCGCTGCGCTATCCCTCCCCGGCCTGAAGGCCGGGGTCTCCCGCGCATGAGGATGACACGCTTCACCGTCCCAAACCGCCCAACATCCACCGAATATGCCACCGTCCGTCTTCAGCCAGTCCGCTGGTGGGGCCGGCCGCTGGTGGTCTGGCTTTTGCTGTTGGGCTGTGTCGGGGCGGGCCCCTGCGGCTACCGCCGGCTGGACGCCGGGGGCGCTTTTCCGCCGGAAGTCAAAACCCTTGCGGTTCTGCCTTTTACCAACCAAACCCTGCGTTACCGCATCGAGCAACGGTTCACCCAGGCCGTCATTGAGGAAATCCTGCGTCGCCGCCTGCCTGTTGTTCTGACCAACAAGCCGGAGCAGTCCGACGCGGTGCTGTCCGGCGACATCCTCGCGGTGACGACCGGCCAGGCGCTGGTGGACAATCGCGGCACGGTGCGGCTGTTTCAGGTGGCCATCCGGTCGCGTGTCACCCTCCGCGACCAGACCCGCAACCGGGTGCTGTTTGACCAACCCAACCTCGAATTTCGCGGCGAATACGAGTTTTCTTCCGATCCACGCTCGTTCTTCAACGAAGAAGACCCGGCGGTGGAACGTCTGGCCCGCGATTTTGCGCGCAGTGTCGTCACCACCATGCTGGAACGGTTCTGAACGCGGTTCTGAACGGCCGGGGCGGCGGCGCAACCTCAGCGGAGGCGATGCGCCAACTCCAGAAATTCGCGCAGAAACTGTGCCACTTCGAGCTTTTCGGCCGGCGTGGCCGTGGCGGCCACTTCCACATGCCCGACGGCCGGGCTGATCAGAACGCGGCAACGCCCCTGCAGTCCCCGCGCCAGCCACTGGGTTTCGGAACAGGGCACAACGGCATCGTGCGCCCCATGCACGAGAAACACCGGACACCGCACCCGGGCCAGCACATCATGCGGAGAAACGCTGCGCAGCGCCGCGCGCCGCTGTGCGAGCTGCCGCCGCAGCACCGGCAGGACGGCTGTATTGTTGCCATTCCATAGTGCCTGCAGGGTGGCTTTTCCCTCCGACGACATGCGTTCCGCCTGCTCACGGGCTTTGTCCGTCTCCCCCCACAGCCAGTACCGCAGGGCCACCCGTCCGGGTTCGACCTCCGCCGGCGCAAACAGCGCAGCAGCATATTCATAGGCAAACAGCAGGACGCCATAGGGATCGGCCGGCAGCCGGAGCAGCTCGCCGCCGGGCGTCGGGATTTCATTCGTCAGCAGGAAGTTAGCCACCCGCTCCAGATCGTCGTGGGCGCCGACGGCCAGAACATAGCCAATGCTGGGAGCAAAGCGCGGGTCAGCGGCTGTCACCAGGCAGAGTCCGCCGGCAAAGGACAGTCCCATAACGCCTACCCGCCGGCGGGTCTGCCGGTGGAGCGCCTCCGCCGACCACCCAATCAGCTCCACGGCGCTTTTTTCAATGCGGTAATCGGCCAGCGAAGGCACATGGGGCGTCAGCACCAGCAAGCCCGTCGCCGCCAGCGACTGCGCAAAGGCTTTCAAACGGGCTTCATCCATGCCGTCTTTGTGAATGCCATGCACCAGCACGAGCGCTGGGGCATTGGACAGCCCTTCAGGCCGGTACAGGCGTGCCCGCACGGGACCTGACCGGGTGGGGAACGTCGTCGCCTCGGAGACGACCGGGTATCTGGCGAGCCAGGTGAGGTCCTGATGGACAGCGCAACAGACCACCGCTGCCCGTGCATCACCGGTTCCCCACACCAGACTCCACCAGCACAGATGGATGAACCAGCACAGGCCCCTTCGCAACGTGTCGCGTCCCGCGTGTGAACGGATCATCGCAGGTCAGCAGCCGGGTTGAGCTGTCCCATCAATCCGGTTTCGACAGTACTCGGTGTGATGACGGCGCGCTTGACCGTAATGCCATCCCGTGAGGGGAGTTCGAGGGAGCGACCATTGACCGTCACCGACACGAACTGCCGGGCACCGAGCGACAGCACGATTTTTTCCTTGGCGCGATAAAGCCGTACGTCATCCGGCAGCAGGATGAATTCCTCCTGCTTGCCGCCGTCCACCTGGATTCTGGTCCAGCACTTTCCCGTGGCACGCAGTTCCAAAACCAATTCGTCCGTTGGCGGCGGCAACGCCGGGTCGGGAGGCGAAGCCGGTGTGGTCGTAGCGACTGGAGGCGGCTCGGCGCTTGGGGTGGGCGGTGCCTGGGGCGAAGAAGTCTTCTGCGACGAAAGTAGCGGATGGCTGAGGAACTTCCACCAGCCGGGAAAAGCATACGAAGTCCCGGCAACGACAATGACCACTATGGAGAGGGTCAACGTCAGCAACAGGGCATTGCCGGTTTTGGGTGACGGAAGAAACTCCGGCGTGCGGCTGACTTCCTCATCCGTCGGAATTCGTGGACTGCCCGACTGCCGTTCATAAAGCTGCAGGGCACGGGCCTCGTCATAACCAATTGCCCGTGCGAACTGACGGATGAAAGACCGGTTGTACAGTTCGCCCGGTAACTCCCGGTAGTCATCGCGCTCAATGGCATGCAAAAAACGGATGGCAATGTTTGTCACCTGTGAGATTTCTTCGAGTGACTTGCCACGCGCTTCGCGTTGCTGCCTGAGTTCCTGCCCTAGCGTTGCCATGGCGGGGTCCTGCTCTGGGCTTGGAAAGCTAAGTGCCGGGCTTTTTTGGCGCAAGCATTTGTGTCATTTAAGCGAATCATGCCCCTGATTACGCCTATTCTCAGTGATGGTAGTCATGCGGCGCGGCGACTGTCAAATCAGCCGTCACCCAGGCAGCCGATGCGTTGCAGTCACTTTGAACCAAGGAGCTACGTCATGAAGCCTGACGGAACAACGGACAAGACACGCCGCCACCTGTTGCAAACCCTTCCCGTCCTGCTGGGCCTGTTGCTGACCGGTTGCCAACCGGGCTCCCCCCCCAGCCAGCCAGCAGCGGCTCAGCCAACGGCGCGCCCGGATAACAAACCGTCACCACCTGCCTGCCCCATCTGTGGTATGCCGGTCATCCGGGAGGAAAGCGAAAACTTCTTTGAAGCGACCATCCCCAATCAACCCCCTGTCCTGCTTTGTTCGGCCTTGTGCGCGGTTGTTTACACCGACCGCCATCCCGAAGTGACGCGCCTAGACGTGTTCGACTACCAGCGCCACACCCTCGTCCCGGCCCAGACGGCATTTCACCTCTACGAATCCAAGCTTGAAGTTCGGGCAGCCATGCCCCCCGTCACAGCGTCCTTTGCGGTTCGGGATGACGCCGAAGCGGCCCGGAAGGCCCACGGCGGACGGATCCTGACTTGGGAAGAACTGCGGCGTGCCATTCGTCAGACCAACTACTACAAAACCTCTCCCTAACAACGTTTTCCCGATGCATCCCATGAAGCTTATTCTGGCTTCGGCTTCTCCCCGGCGCATCGAGTTACTCACGCTGGCGGGCTATACGTTTGAAGTCTGTCCCACCGACGCTGATGAGACGCCGGACCCACGGGAGACCCCGGCGGAGTACGTCCAGCGGGTAGCCTTGGCCAAGGCCAAAGCCGTGAATATCTCCGAACCGGCGCTCATCCTGGGCGCGGATACCACGGTTGTTCTTGATGGGCAGCTTCTGGGAAAGCCAGCCGATGCGGCCGAGGCAGCGCAGATGCTCCGCCGCCTGAGCGGACGGCAACACGAAGTCCTGACCGGCGTGGCTCTGCGCCGGACGCCGGATGAACGGTGCCTCGTCACCTACGAACGCACCATTGTAACCTTTGACGACCTCTCCGAAGACTGGATTGCGGATTACATCGCCTCCGGTGAACCCTTCGGCAAGGCTGGCGCTTACGCCATCCAGGGACGGGCTGGCACCCGCATTACCCACATCGAAGGCAACTACCAGAATGTCGTCGGGCTGCCGGTCAGCACGGTCAACCGGCTGCTGGCGGCGTTGCACTGCTGAAACGACACACCTGAATCAGCCTACACTTCCGGCGGCCATTCCTCCGCTCGATCCACAGCCAGAGCAGATTACCGTTTTGCCGCACATTTTTCCAGGCAACAGCCAGAAGAAGCGGCTTTGATTTTTTTGACCCAGCACAGCCTGAATTGTACGTTGGTTCACGGAAGGTCATCCCCCCTTGCTGTCGCGGCAGCCTTCACCCTCTATGTATTCGCAGGTGAACGTCCCCAAGCGTTCTTCCTCTGTCTGTCGAGGAGACACTGCATGCCGTTTCCAACGCTTGATCCCATCCCCCTGCCGGCCCCGGTATGGCTGTTCAAGGTACTGCACATCGTCACCCTGTCACTGCATTTTGTGACGATTTACCTCATGGTCGGCGGCCTGACGCTGGCTGCGCTGTGGAACTTCCGCAGCCGAAACGACGCTGACACCCCGCTGTATGGCGCTTCGGCCGATCTGGCCCGCCGGCTGCCCGTGGTGATGACCTACCTGGTCAACCTGGGTATCCCGCCGTTGCTGTTTGCGCAGGTTTTGTATGGGCGCGCCCTTTACACAAGCAGCATTCTCATTGGTGTTTACTGGCTGGCCGTCATTTTTATTCTTACGGCAGCTTACTACCTGCTCTATGTAGCGGCCCGCCGGGCGGACCAGCGGCGCACCTTCTGGTGGTTGAGCCTGCTGTCACTGGTTGGTGTGACCTACATCGGACGCATCTACGCCACCAACCTCACCCTGATGCTCCGGCCCGAGGTCTGGCTGGAGCTGTACCGCGCTGACCCGCTTGGTGCGCAGCTCCCGACCGGCGACCCGACGACGCTGCCCCGTTTCCTCTTCATGATGCTGACGTCCTTTGCCGTCACTGGCGCGGCGCTGCTGGTGCTGGCGCAGTTTGGCCAGGCTGAAACGGATGTCCGGGCACTGCTCCACCGTTGGGGAAGCTGGCTTGCCGGGCTGGGTGGACTGCTGGCGATAGGTACAGGCGTTTGGGTTCATGCGACCCAACCGGCGGTTGTCAAAGCCGCCCTAGCTGACCATGCCTTTTACGCCTGGAGCCTGCCGGGCTTTCTGGCCTGTGCCGGACTGTTGGCCCTGTTTGGGTTCCTGTCCTTGAAAGTAACGGGTTGGATACCTGCCATTGGCGCGGCCGCCACCGGCTTCCTGGCCACGGTCATGGCGGTCATCGCCCGGGATGGAATTCGTGACCTGACCCTGCTCGCCAAGGGTTTTGATGTCTGGCAGCAGCCGGTCGCCGCCAACTGGCAAGTCGTCGTGCTCTTTCTTGTGCTGTTCGTCGCCGGACTTGGCGCGATTGGATGGATGATCCACGTACTGGCCAAAGCCAAAGGAGTTGCCCACCATGCCTGATGTGCCTGCCACGGAACACACCCTGGAACAGACTGAAGTCACCACGGATGCCACCCGCCGTACCTTTGTCGCCCTTGGCATCGGGGCGCTGGGCGCCTGTTATGCCGGACTTATCGGCTATCCGGTGTACCAGTATCTCGCCACACCGGCCCGCAAGGCCGCCGCTCAAGGGGCGGTGACGCAGGCCGTCCTGGATGGGGCAGACAAACTTCCGCCGGGTTCTTCCCTGATGTTCAAGTTCGGAACGACGCCCGCCATGCTCATTCACCACACGGACGGCAGTTGGGTCGCGCTGGGCGCGGTCTGTACGCATTTGGCCTGTACGGTGAGTTATGAACCGGAACAATCCCGGATTTACTGCGCCTGCCACGGCGGAGTGTATGACCCGAAGACGGGCCAGAACGTCGCCGGCCCGCCCCCCAAACCCCTGACCCGCTACAGTGTGGAGGTTCAAGATGGACGCATCGTGGTCACCAAAGCCTGATGTGGCGCGCTCCCGCTCGCTCGCCACCGCCGTTTACGAGTGGGTGGACGAACGGCTGGGACTGGAAGAAATCCTGGCACTGGCGCGCAAGAAAACCGTCCCCGACCACAAGCATTCGTTTTGGTACTACTGGGGCGGCATTTCCCTGTTTTTCTTCTTCGTACAGGTTTTCAGCGGCGTCCTGCTGCTGGTCTATTACCGGCCTGGTGCGGAGGCGTATGAATCCGTCCGCCAGATTACCTACGACATCCAGTTCGGGTGGCTCATCCGCTCGGCGCACTCATGGTCGGCGAACCTCATGGTGTTTGCCGTCTTCGTGCACATGTTTTCAGTCTATTTCATGAAGGCCTACCGCAAGCCCCGTGAGTTTGGCTGGTGGAGCGGCATGGCCCTGCTGGCCCTGACGCTGCTGTTTGGCTTCAGCGGCTACCTGCTCCCGATGGATGACCTGGCCTACTTTGCCACCAAAGTCGGGCTGGAAATCCCGGCCGCCCTGCCGCTGGTGGGCACCTTCCTGACGGACATCGTACGCGGCGGCCCCGAAGTGAGCGAAACGACCATCCAGCGGTTCTTTGCCCTGCACGTCGTCATCCTGCCGCTCATCTACCTGCCCATCCTGGCCTTTCACCTGTGGCTCGTGCAGAAGCACGGGAATGCCCTGCCGCCCAGTGAAGAAGCCAAACCGGAAAGCGAACGGCGGACGATTCCTTTCTTCCCCGATTTCTTCTCGCTCGATTTGGGCATGTGGCTCATTGCCCTCAATGTGCTTTCGATTCTGGCGTCGCTGTACCCGTGGCAGTTGGGGCCGCAGGCCGACCCGCTGGCCCCAGCGCCGGTGGGCATTCACCCGGAATGGTACTTCATGAGCCAGTTTCAGGTGCTCAAGGTCTTTGGGCGCTGGTTTCCCGGTGCAGCCGGTGAGGCGCTGGGCATTTCCCTCTTTACCCTCGCCATTGTCATCTGGGCCGCGATTCCACTGTTTGACACCCGCACCGCCGGCGGACGGCGGGCGCAGATGGCGACGTATTTTGGCTACTTTGCCCTGCTGGGCATGATTGTCTTCAGCATCTGGGGCTATCTCGACCTCAAGTAACCCCTTGGAGCCTTGCGTTATGAACTATCCGTTCTGGGATGTTCCCCTCATCGGTAGCGGTTGGGTCATCGGACTCATTGCCATCTTCCACGTCATGATTTCGCACTTCGCCGTGGGCGGGGGCTTCTACCTGCCGATGGCCGAAGCCAAGGCGCTGCGGGAAGGCCGCGAAGACTGGCTGCGCGCGCTGCGCGACCATGCCCGGTTCTTCATCATTCTGACCGGTGTATTTGGTGCAATGTCGGGCGTGGGCATCTGGTTTGCCATCGGGCTGGCACACCCGGAGTCCACCAGCACGCTCATCCACAACTTTGTTTTCGGTTGGGCGATTGAGTGGGTGTTCTTCATCGTCGAGCTGACCGCGGCCGCCGTGTACTACTACGGCTGGGACAAGCTTCCCCGCCGCACCCACCTCATCGTAGGCTGGATTTATGCCTTCTGCGCGTGGATGAGTCTGGTCATCATCAACGGCATTCTGACCTTCATGCTCACGCCCGGCGCGAGCTGGCTTGGTGCTGCCGGCACGGGACAGGAAGCGGCCTATTTCTGGCAGGCGTTTTTCAACCCGACCTACTTCCCCAGCCTCGTGCTGCGGACGCTGGTGTGCATCTCTATGGCTGGGGTGTATGCCCTCATCACCGCCAGCCGGATTGATCCAATTGCCGAACCGCAGCTCAAGGATGAACTCATCCGTTGGTCTGCCAAGTGGCTCCTGCCATCGTTCATCCTCGTGCCGGTCTGCTTCTTCTGGTACTTGGCCAGTGTGCCGGAATCCCAGCGCGCCCTGCTGAACTTGGGGATTTCCACCATCGGACAGGGCACGTTCACGCAGGTAACGCGCGCCGCCACGGTCGTTGTCATGACCTCGGCGACGATTCTGGCCTTTGTGTACTTTTCGGCCTGGCGCAACTCACGGCACTTCAACCTGGGACGTGCGCTGTGTGTCCTGTTTCTGGCCTTTGCCGCCACGGCCTCGGCCGAGCATTCGCGGGAAATGCTGCGCAAGCCGTTTGTCATTGGCGAGCACATGTATTCAAACGGCATCCGCAAGCAGGAAGTCGAGCGCTTCAACCGCGAAGGCTATCTGGCGAATTCGATGTGGCTGAAAACCGATGTGCCACCGGTCTCCCTGCGGCAGGTGGCCTTTGGACGTGAGATTGGGCCGGAGACGACGGCCAACTTGGCGCGGGGTGAACTCATGTTTCGCGGGCAGTGTCTGGCGTGCCATACGGTCGAGGGCTACCGCCCCATGGCGCGTCTGCTTCAGGGCCGCGACCGGCAGGCTATTATGGCCTTTCTGAAAACGCTTCACGAAAACAAGCCGGATTCACCCTACCGGAGCTACATGCCGCCGCTGGTCGGGACGCCGGATGAGATCGAGGCCCTGGCGGACTACCTCGATGCCATCCTCAACCACAACGTCAAAACCCGCTCCGGCCACATTGCCCAGGCCGGCAAAACCAACTTCTGACGCAGTACCGGAGCCGTTGCCTGTGACTTCAGCCGCCGGTGGGCTGCCTTGGCCCACCGGCTTTTTACTGTGAACCGAAGCAACCCAGCTTTTCCTGAACATCTGTAGCTCACAAGGTAGGCAGCTTTCAGCTACGTAGCCAGAGTTTTCCTTTCATCCAAGGAAACTGCACGGCGTGCAAATCGCTGTCCACCGAGAGGGTCACAAGTGAAGTGCTGACGACCACCCCGAACGCAAAGGTCGAGCGGACAGCCAAGGCCGTTCGACCGTCAACCCGACCTCGAAATTGACCTGGGAATTTCTGTTGAAAGCCGGTGAAGAAATCACCCTGACCTACCGCTACAGGGAAGCAAACCAGGTTGATCACGCCGCGGGGACGTTGGCACTCGCAGCCAGCGCCGCCTGCCGCGCCTGCAACTGGGCTTCGATACCGGCACACACCAGTTCGCACAGGGCAAAGATGCTCTCGTCGGCGATGCGGTACCGCACGCTCGTCCCGTCCCGGCGGCGGGCGACCATGCCAGCTTCAAGCAACTGCATCAGGTGCTTGGAAACATTGGCCTGGCCGTAGCCTGTCTCGGCGACGATTTCCGTCACGTTCAGTTCCCCATGCTCCCGCAGGAGGTTGAGCAACTTCAGGCGTGTCGGTTCGGACAACACACGAAAGCGGGCCGCTACCAGTTCCAGGGCTTCGTCACTCAAACGGTGGGAGGAGATTGGCATAAACGTCACCACTAGGATTTCAAGGCAGTTTCAACTTCAGCCACATCAGCCACGGGCGCTTCTGCACGGTCCTCCGGCAATGGACGTGCAGCTACCGGCCGCGGGCGGTGCGCAAGATAATATAGCGTTGGAACAGCCAAACGTGACAGGAACAGGCTGGCAATTTCGCCTGAAATCAGCGCCAGCGCCAAGCCCTGAAAAATCGGATCGAGAAGGATGATCCCGGCCCCGACAATCACGGCCGCAGCCGTCAACACCATCGGGCGGAAACGGACGGCGCCGGCATCAATCACCGCTTCTTCCAGCGGCATCCCCTCTGCCAGCCGCAGCTCGATAAAATCCACCAGGATAATCGAGTTGCGTACCACGATGCCGGCTCCGGCAATGAAGCCAATCATCGAAGTTGCCGTGAAAAACACTCCAAAGGCGGCATGGGCCGGCAAAATCCCGACCAGCGAAAAGGGAATCGCAGCCATGATGACCAGCGGCGTGATGAAGGAATCGAACCAACCCACTGTCAGTACATAGATGAGCACCAGTACGACGGCAAACGCCAGCCCCAGGTCACGGAAGACTTCATAAGTGATGTGCCATTCGCCATCCCATTTCATGGCATACCGGGCGTCGCTTTCCGGCTGGCGGGCAACGTAGCGCTCCATCACGGTTCCGTCCGGCAGCTTGAGTTCGTCCAGCGCCGCGTTGAGTTTGAGAATGGCATACACCGGGCTTTCCGTCCGCCCACCAGTGTCGCCAGTGACATACACCACCGGCATCAGATTCTTGTGATACAGCGGACGCTCGGCCAGTCCATCCTCACGCCGCACGAGTTCCTCAATCGCCACACCACTTCCCTGCCGGCCGGACAGGCGCAGGCGCGCCAGGGCATCGGCATCCGACCGGAAGGCACGGGGAGTCTCCAACACAATCGGTGTCGGCTCGCGCTCGGTCGGGAGATGAGCCAGACCGATGACCCGCTTGCTCAGCGCCCACTCCAGCGTACCCAACACGTCCTGCTCCAAAACGCCATGCCAGGCGAGACGCTCACGGTCAAGCCGAAAAACGGTTTGGGGCTGCGGCTCGACACCGTACCAGTCCACATCCACAACGCCCTCGGTTCGCTCAAAAACCGTCCGCACTTCACGGGCAATGCGCTCCCGTTCAGCGTCATTCGGGCCATAGATTTCGGCAACCAGTGTGGAAAGCACCGGCGGGCCTGGCGGCACCTCGGCGACCTTGATGCGCGCACCGTACTTTTCCGCCAGTGCCGTCAGCCCCGGACGCACCTGCTTGGCAATGTCATGCGATTTGGCCGCACGGTTGTGCCGGTCTGTCAGGTTGACCTGCAAATCAGCCACCAGCGGCCCGCGCCGCAGAAAGTAATGCCGCACCAACCCGTTGAAGTTGTAGGGCGCGGCCGTCCCGACGTAGGACTGGACATCACGCACATCGGACTGGGTCAGCAGGTAATCGGTCAACTCACGCGCCAGCGCACCGGTACGCTCCAGCGGTGTGCCTTCCGGCATGTCCACGATGACTTGAAACTCCGACTTGTCATCAAAGGGCAGCATCTTGACGATGACGGCCTTGAGCGGCACCAGCAGGAGAGCGATGAGAAGCAATCCGACGATACCGCCCAGAAACGACCACTGCCATTTCGGCTCGTAAATGATGCGCTTCATAACGCGCCGGTAAAGCCGCGTCATGAAGCCTTCTGGTTCGTCTCCATGTTCGCCATCTCCTGTGTGGCTGTCCCCGGAAGAGGCCTTGCGGGAAAGAATCCGGTAAGCGGCCCAGGGCGTAACCACAAAAGCCACCAGCATTGAAAAGGCCATTGCTGCCGAAGCCCCAATCGGAATCGGGCGCATGTAGGGCCCCATCAGTCCGCCGACAAATGCCATGGGCAAAATGGCAGCCATCACGGCCAGCGTCGCCAGAATGAGCGGTGAACGCACTTCGTTGACGGCTTCCACCGTGATGTCCAGCGCCGACCGCCGGCGATTTTTGGCCATGCGCGCATGACGCACGATGTTTTCGACATCCACGATGGGGTCATCCACCAGAATCCCAATCGAGAAAATCAGGGCAAACAGTGTGATGCGGTTGAGTGTAAAGCCCAGCCAGTAAAAGGTAGCCAGCGTCAGCGCCAGCGTGACCGGAATGGCAACGCCGACAATCCACGATTCACGCCAGCCGAGCATGAAGCCAATGAGCACCATAACGGAAACGACAGCAATGAACATGTGGAACAGCAGCTCATTGGATTTCTCGGCTGCGGTCACACCATAGTTGCGCGTCACCGTCATGTGTACATCGGAAGGGATAACATCCCCTTGGCGTGCCTCAACCCGCTTGAGGATTTCATCGGCCAGTTGTGTCGCATTGACCCCCTTCCGCTTGGAGATGGAAAGTGTCACAGCCGGATATTCACCGATGGGCTGCCCGGTTGTCTCGTCACGTGCTGCATGACGCACAAAGTGCGTCATTTCCTCAGCGCCATCCTGAATGTCGGCAACATCGCGCAGGCGAATCCACCGCTCCGGGCTTCCGCCGACGACAATCTCTCCCAGGGCCGCCGCACTGTCCACGGTAGCTGTGGCGATGACAACGCACGCTTTGTCGTCACGGGCCACTTCGGAAGGCGACAGCCCCCGGTTGGCAGCCGCAAGGCGCGCTGCCAGTGCATCAGCCGTCAGGCCGTAGGCCTCCATCCGTGCCGGATCAACGATCATCCGAAACTGCCGCCGCGCTCCGCCAATGACCTGGGTTTCAGAAACGTCCGGCGTCTGCTTGACGATGTTTTCCACTTCGGTCGCAACGCGCCGCAGGGCGAGATCGTCCTGGGTGGTGCTCCAGAAGGTCAGTGCCAGGATGGGCACGTCATCTATTGAACGGGCCACCACCTGTGGCGGCGTCGCTTCTGGTGGCAGGGCAGCAGCATTGGCATCGAGCTGTCGGCGCAGCCGGACGAGAGCATCCTCTTCCGGCACACCCACGAAAAACCGGACGACCACGAGGGTCTCGCCGGGCGTTGTTGTCGAATAGACATACTCCACACCAGGAATGGACCACGCCAGCCGCTCCAGCGGCGTTGTCAGCCGCTGCTCGGTCTCCTTTGCCGAGGCTCCGGGCAGACGGCTCATAACATCAATCATCGGAACGACAATCTGTGGCTCTTCCTCGCGTGGCAACGCCCACACGGCCGCCAATCCGACCAGCACCGAGGCCAGAATGACCAGTGGCGTCAGCCTGGACAGAATGAAAAAGCGCACGATGCGCGACATGAGATTGTCCGTTTCAGCCGACATAACAAACTCCACTTCCGTCGCAGGAACTGCGTCACAGGAGTTGCTTCACAGGATGCGACGCGCACCCATTACCGCTCGCAGGCTATTTCAGCCGCGCGTTTGACCCCCAGGCGGCGCAGAATGGCCATCATCGGACACCAATCCGCCACCCCGCCCAGAATGAGATTCAGCCCGACAAAAGCCGTCAGCAGCAGGGCATAGGGCGTCCACCATACGCCGGCCGCCAGACTCGCCAGGACCACAACACCGGCAATCACAAACAGGATACGTTCCATAGGCATAACCAATGTTCCTCCTTGGATGACAAGCAAACTTATGGCGCTGACAGCTTGACGCCATCGCGCAACTCAGCGTGGCCAAACACCACGGTTTCGCCTTCACGCAGTCCCGTCAGCACTTCCACCCGGCCGTCAAGCCGCTCGCCGACGGTGATGATGCGCCGCCGGACGATGCTGGCTGCGTCCACGACAAAGACGCTCTGCAATCCACCCTGCTCAGCGACGGCCGCTGCCGGAACGGTCAGAACATCGCGGATGTCACGCGGTATCAGGACGCGGACAAACATGCCGCTGGAGGCCCTGGCCGACGGCGGCAGTTCAACCTTGATGGTGACGGTGCGCGTCACCGGATCAGCCGCCGGGCTTTGTTCAACCAACGTTCCGTCCACCACTTCCCCACCGGGCAGCTCAATCCGCAGGGTTTGTCCAAGGCGCAGGGCCGCTGCCGGTTCGGCTTCGACTTCAGCGACGGCGCGCAACGGGCCAACCGATTCCAGGACGAGCAGTGGCACGCCGGGTGCAGCCAGCGCACCAGGATCAACCAGGCGCGCGGCAATACGTCCGGCAAAAGGCGCGACAATCTGGGTCTGCGCCACCTGGGTTTCGGCTTCGCGGCGGCGTTGCTGTCCGACGGCAACCTGCGCCTGGGCGCGGGCCAGTTCCGCCTGCTCGGCCGCCAACTGCCGCTCGGCAGCTTCAAGGGCAGCCTCAGCCGCCTTGAGCCGGCCTTCAGCAATGTCGCGGCTCTGCCGGGGCACATCGCCAGTGACAAAGAGCTTTTCCTGCCGTTCGTAGAGGGTCTGGGCCAGATCGCGTTCGGCGCGGGCCCCGCGTACGTTGGCTTCAGCCGCTTCAATCCGGCGGCGGATGGCCTCGGTTGCGTTTTTCAGGGCTTCGACTTCCGCCTGGCTGGTTGCCAGTCCGGCTGTCGGGAGGGCGGCATCGAGCGTCACCAGACGCTGCCCGGCGCGGACGCTGTCGCCAAGCCTGACGGCAACGGATGTCACACGCGCCGTCACTTCAGCGGACAGGCTGGCGACCTCCCGCGGCCGGAGTGTCCCCGCAATCCGCCACACTCGCGGATAGGGCTGCCGGCGCACGACTTCCCGGCTGACATTCGCCGTCAGCACGGGACGATTTTCAGCCGCCGCCGATGGCTTATGGGAGGCCAGCCGACTGCCCAGCCACAGGAGTCCAGCCACTCCAAAAATAACTCCAACCACGACGGCGATTCGCTTCCACCAGCTGGACATCACGGCAAGAGCACCTCGTTCTGCAAGCTATCGCACTTTTATAACTATAAAAGCATAAAGTCAAGTATCCTTTCTCACGCCCGACCAGCGGCGAGCGGTTGCATTCTTCTGGCCATCTTGGGTAGTTAGGAAAATTCGTGAAAATAAAAAGCTGTGAAACACGTATCTTCGGAGGACTTGTATGCCAGTGTGTTTCTCTTCTGCCCCGCTCAGATGGCGCTGGGCCCTCGGCTTCCTGGGCTGGTGTCTGCTCTGGGTTGCCAGTGCCGCAGCCCAGTCGGGATCAACGCTTCAGGGACGGGTCGTACTTGAACGGGATGACCGCCCCGTTTCGGAAGCCGTTGTGACCATCATCGAGCTGCGGCGTTCTGCCGTGACGGACGAAAACGGAAATTACCGTTTTGAAAACGTTCCACCGGGCAACTACCGGGTGTTTGCCCACCTGGATCGCATCCCGGATGTCGTCCAGTCAGTGATTGTCCAAGAACCAACGACGTTGGATTTCATGCTGAAACTCCGCGCCGAAACCGAACAGGTGACAGTGACGGCGACGCTTCGGGAAGAAACCACCCGCGATGCCATTCAGGCGGTCACGACCGTCAACAGCTTTGATCTGGCCGAGCGGGCGCCGGTGTCGCTGGGCGATGCCCTTGAACGGGAAGTCGGCGTCGCCAAACGCTCCTTCGGTCCCGGCACAGGGCGTCCGGTCATCCGGGGCTTCGATGGCGACCGCGTCCTCATCACACAGGATGGACTGACAACCGGCTCAATTGGCTTTCAATCGGGAGACCACGCCGAAATTGTGGACTTGCAGGGCGTCGAACGGCTGGAAGTGGTCAAGGGGCCGGCCACGCTGCTTTACGGCAGCACGGCTGTAGGGGGTGTTGTCAATGCCGTGACCGGCAATGAAGAGTCCCATCCTGGGCTGCAAGGCTACGTTACGGCCTTTGGCGGTACCGGCAATGCGCTTGGCGGCGGCAATGGAGGCATCAAATACGGCCGCGGCCCGTGGATGGTCTTTGCCAACGGTGGCGGGCAGCGGGCAGGTGATTACCGCACACCGCTGGGGGTCATCGAAAACTCCTTTGCCCGGAGCGGCAACGCCAGTGGCGGTGGGGGCTACTATGGCCAACGCGGCTTTTTCAACGTTGCCTACACTTATGCCGGGCAGAACTACGGCGTGCCGCCACTGCCGGACAACGATGACGATGAGCGAGTTCGGGAACGCGCCTTGCGCCCCAAGGGTGGCGAACCGGGTGAACTGGTTCGTCTCAATCCCCGGCGGCACGGGGTTCGGTTCCTGACAGGCGCCCGGAATCTCGACACCTTTTTCACTGACGTGCAGGTACAGCTTCAGTACAACCGCTACCGCCACGACGAAATCAAGGTTGAAACCAACGAAGTCGAAACGGCCTTCCGCAACGACACCTTCGCCTACCGTATCCTGGCTGACCACCGTCCGCTTGGACGCTTTCAGGGAACGTGGGGTGCTTCGGGCCTGTATCGGGACTATTCAACCCGGGGCGAGGAACTGCTGACGCCGGCGACGACCCAGACCAACTTTGCTTTCTTTGGGCTGGAAAAGGTGACGTTTGAACGGGCGGCCCTCCAGTTCGGCGGACGCATCGAGCGCAATGCCTACGCACCGACCGGCGGCAACCGGGCGCGCAGTTTCACCGGCTTTTCAGGTGGCGTCGGGCTGCGGGTGGGGCTGTGGGAAAACGGGGCGTTGACGGCCAACTACACGCACTCGTACCGCGCTCCGGCGCTGGAAGAGCTGTACAACTTCGGGCCGCATCCTGGGACGTTGCTGTTTGAAATTGGCGATGCCAACCTGAGCCGGGAACTCACCAATGGCATCGAGGTCAGTGTCCGGCACCAGTCACGGCGCGTCCGGGCCAGTGCCGGGTTTTACTACTACGACATCCGCTCGTTTGTTTTTCCTGTGTTGACGGGTGAGTTTGAAGATGGGCTGCCAGTGGGTGTGTTTACCCAGGGTGACGCACGCTTTTTGGGAACGGAAGCCCAGCTCGACATCAACCTGCATCCCAATCTCTGGTTTTACAGCCAGCTCGATTATACGAACGCTGAGCTGAAAACCGGCCTTCCCCTGCCCCGCATTCCGCCATTGCGCGCGCGGGTGGCACTGGAAGGAACGTTCAAGGGGCTGCGGTTGATGCCGGAGTTGCTGATGGCCAACCGGCAGGACCGGGTTTTCACGCTGGAAGAACCAACGGCCGGCTACACAGTGGTCAACCTTGTCGGGTCCTATACCGTCACCACGTCCCACACCGCGCATGTGTTTTCCGTCACCGGGTTCAATCTGGGCGACCGGCTCTACCGCAACCACCTGTCGTTTATCAAAGCGTTCGCGCCGGAGATTGGACGTGGGGTGCGGTTTACCTACACGATGCGGTTTTTCTGAGTGTCTGTGGTGCAAGTCCCGTAGTTACTGAGCAAGAAAGCCTGGCAGGTGTTTTTGCGTGCCCCAAAACACCTGCCTGACTCGGCTTCAGAGTTCTGGCGTAAACCGAACCTTGTGAAACCGGGCAAGGTGTGTGATTGTATTCCCAAAAGGTGAACTCCTTTCCCGGAGCAAGGTCAATGCGCGTCCTTTATATGGGCAATGAGCCGCCGGTTGAGTGGCGTGGAGCACCAATCGTGATGTACCGATTGGTTATTCAACCCAGCGACATGAAAGTCCTTGTGATTTCCCCGCCACTGGATGACACTTTTCCAGGCATCACCTTACCCTCGTTGCCTCCGTCGGTAACTTTCCTACCCTTCCGGTCACCGCAACTCATTCGCCGTTTGAAAAGAAGCCGCTTTTACGAATGGGCCTGGGCATACGAGCAATTCGTGGCAACCGGCTTTATATCGCCGTGGTTGTGGCAGAAGGTTCGCGCTTTCAATCCGGAAGTCATCGTTGCTTTGGCTGACAACAGCCTGAGCCACCTGGCGCGAAAATTGGCACGCCGGTTAAAAATTCCGCTGGCAACGTACTTTGCTGATTGGAAACCACGCTACTTTCCAGCTCTGGCCTCGACACGCCCCATGCTTGAGCGTAGGTGGCAAGAACTTTATCAACAAAGCGACGTAGCTTTCTGCACAAGTGAGGGTATGCGTGAAGCACTCGGGCCGCACCCCAATGCCCATGTCATTTACCCTCTAGGTAACTTGGAGGTGATTTCGCCCGCTACAGATGGTGAACAGCCAGCGAAGCACCAACCAACACTGGTTTATGCGGGAAACATTGAAGGCACATACGGAAGCATGCTGGCTCAGTTACGAAGGGCCCTGCTACAGCGTGGAAAGGCAAAAATTGCCCTCTACGGGCTTTGCGACTGGCCGGCGGAAGAGCAGGCCGCAGCACGGGCAGATGGTTCTTACCACGGCTTCACACCAAATCGTGAACTCGTGAAGCACCTTGCCAAAGCGGACTTTCTTCTCGTTGTCATGAGTTTTGACCCCAGTGTGCGCTTTTTTGTTGAGACAGCGTTCACGACGAAGTTCTGCGACTACTGCGCCTTTGGGAAGCCCATTATCGTTTGGGGCCCGGAATACTGCACGGTCGTAAAATTTGCTCAGCAACGTCGCAGCGCCTTGGTTGTCACTGATCCTTCCCCTCAATCCGTCTGCGATGCTGTGGAGAAATTAACTACTAATCGGGACGAGCAAAAAAGATTAAGTGAAGCTGCGATGCACTTGCACCAGGGTGAATTGAATCCTGTCGTGATACGGAGGAAATTCAAAAGTGAACTGGAAAAGATTGCAGGATAGTGTAAGAAAAAACCAGGCAGGTAAAGTTCAGGTGTCAAGAATTTCAGTATCAATGCGCTTAAGCAAAGTGGCGCTTTTCTCAAGATCAAATTTTCGTGCCCAAAGAGCGTCTGAAGCAATGATGGCTGACCAGTGGCGCTCGGTTAAGACATTGGGATGCCAATCTTTGGCGCCTTCCCAGTCAATATAGTGCCAGTTGCGATAAGCTCCCTTCAGCTCCCTGGCATTACCAAGAATGCTTTGTATCACAATCTCCTGGGGACAAGGTGACTGACGATCATCTTGCTGGTCATACTGTGTCAGGTAAAATTCTGTTACCGGATGACAGGCAATGTCCTGTCTCAGCAAATACTCTACTGCGCATTCGGAAAGAACCAGCCAGTTTGATCCGTGAAAAACGTAAAAGCTATCTCTGAACGGGATAACACTTCTCGGACGATAAATCTTGAGTGGGCGCCAGTAGAAACGACCATATCTGGAAATGAACGGTATATGACACAACGTGTACTTCCTGATGGCATCCTCAACATACTTATCAAGCAATAAATGACTTGCCTGGAAATTGACCAGACGCATGTCAATATAAAAGTCGTCTGTCAGTCCATCGAGAATTTTGGCAATGTGCGATGCTGACTTGATGGGGTAGCAGCTTTGAGAAAGTGTCACATACCAGCGGGGACGCCTTGGCTGCCGGAAAAGCACTTCAAGTTCGGCGACGGTTGCAAACACATTGATGATATTTGACCAACTGGTGCGACCTACTGCCGGGACAACCTGCACATCGTACCGCTCAATCAGTTCCCTGTTGAGCGGTGACTGGTAAGTGTCGTGGTGAAGTGCAATGCTCGCTTCCGGCAGTTCGCGCAAACGGGAAACAAGCGGGCCAGAAGCGGCCAATCAGTGCCGCGGTGGGAAAGAATGACAAACCCAACCCTGGAAGCCATAAACCGCCGGTACGCTCACAGATGATGGACTGAGTATATCCATCCGCCTCGACAAAGGGTAGCGGTGACACCTGGGTTGTTTTTCAGCCTCACCTTCCTGTGAAGGCCAGAAGCTGTTATCAGGAAGCTTACGGCCGTGGGTTATCGCCTTGGGGTTTACTCTGCCCCTTGCGCTCCAACTGCATCGGGTTGGGCGGCCCCTGACGCTGCTCCTTGAAAACCTGGAAACGTGACTTGACTGGACGGCGCGGGAAAAAGTTGTTCGCCAAAATCAGCGTCCGCCGTCTCTAATCGCGGGTCTAGCGTAATGCTCGCAATTTCTTTCGGCGTCACAATGAGCTTGGAGACTTCAAAGTTGTTGAGCCGCCAGATTTCAGCCGGAAAGCGCATTTCTTCCTTTGTGCCGTCCGTGTAGGTCACTTCCAGAATGATGGGCATGACCAAACCACCGATATTCTTGAAATCCACAAAGTAGAAATTCAGTCCGGCGTTGAGGATTTCTTTCTCGCGGTCGGTCAACGTCGCCAGAAACTGCCGATACATCTCCCGGTCAGTCTCGGTTACATCGAGTTCGTCATACCGGTTGTAAAAATCCTTCAGGTCAGGGTACTGATCCACCCGCTTTGGCAACGGTTTGTTGCGTTCCTGGGAAAGTGTTACTGGACGCGACTCACGTTCCTGGCGGCGAAGCCCCTTTTCAATGTAGGGATTCTGGGTGTCGAGGCGATACCAGCGGACATTCTCAATGGAAATGTCCACGTGGTCGGTCGAATAAAACCAGCCGCGCCAGAACCAATCCAAATCCACGCCGGAAGCGTCTTCCATGGTGCGGAAGAAGTCAGCCGGTTCCGGGCGTTTGAACTTCCACCGCCGGGCGTACTCTTTGAAAGCATAGTCAAAGAGTTCCCGCCCCAGAATCGTCTCGCGCAGAATGTTGAGGGCCGTCGCCGGCTTGGCATAGGCGTTGTTGCCAAACTGCAGGAGCGAATCCGACTGCGTCATGATGGGCACCTGGTTTTCGCTCTTCATGTAATCCACGATGTACTGTGGTTCACCCCGGAACGACGGATATTTTTCTTCCCATTCCTGTTCGGCCAGATACTGCAAAAAGGTGTTGAGACCTTCATCCATCCACGTCCACTGCCGCTCATCGGAGTTGACAATCATCGGGAAAAAGTTATGGCCGACTTCGTGAATGATGACGCTGATGAGACCGTACTTCGTACGCGCCGAATACGTGCCATCTTCAAGCGGACGCGGACCATTGAAACAGATCATCGGGTATTCCATGCCGCCTACGGGGCCGTTGACCGAAATGGCCACCGGGTAGGGATAGGTAAACGTGTAGCGCGAATAAACGTTGAGCGTGTGGATGATGGCGTGTGTGGAATACTTTTCCCACAAGGGATTGCCCTCGTTGGGATAGTACGACATCGCCATGACCTGGTTGCCCTCGACATTGTGCCCCATGGCGTCCCAGATGAACTTCCGCGAGGAAGCAAAGGCAAAATCGCGGACGTTTTCCGCCTGAAAAATCCAGGTTTTCCTGCCCGTGGGACGCCCCTGCTCCGCCCGCCGGGCCTCTTCCGGCGTCACGATGAGCACCGGCGCCGCCGCCGTTTTGGCGCGCTCCAGCCGTGCGATCTGCTCCGGCGTCAGCACCTGCCTGGGGTTCTGAAGGACGCCCGTCGCCGCCACGATGTGGTCATCCGGCACGGTGATGGACACGCGGTAGTTGCCAAACTCCAGCGTAAACTCACCGGCCCCAAGAAACTGCGTGTGCTGCCAGCCACGGTAGTCCGTGTAGGCGCACATGCGCGGAAACCACTGGGCGATTTCGTAAATGTAGTTCTTGTCCTTTGGGAAATACTCGTACCCGGAGCGCCCGCCGAGCTTCACGGCATCGTTGATGTTGTAGTTCCAGTCCACCGCAAAGCTCACCTGTTGGCCGGGCTTGAGCGGCGTGGGCAAATCCACACGCATCATGGTTTTGACGACGGTGTACCGGAGCGGCTGCCCCTTGGCGTCTTTTACGGCTGTGATCTTGTAACCGCCGTCGAATTCGGGCCGGCGCAGCAGGCTGTCGAGAACAGAGAAGGGCACGCGGTCCAGTCCGCCCGAAGTCTGGGCGCGGAAGGCGTCACTGTCCTTGGCAAAGATGTTCTGGTCGAGCTGCAACCAGAGGTAGCGCAGCTCATCGGGCGAGTTGTTTGTGTAGGTGATGGTCTCGCTGGCCTGGATGCGCTGGCGCTCGTCATCGAGTTCAACACTGATGACGTGGTCGGCGCGATTTTGCCAGTACCTGTGTCCCGGCGCGCCGGAGGCCGTACGGTATTCGTTGGGCGTGGGCAACACTTCATCGAGCTGGCGGAACTTGTCGCTGGGCTTGGACTTTGACTGGGCAACCGCCACAGCCGGGGTTTCCCACAGTGTCCAGCCCAGACACAGGGAAAGCAGCAGGCAGAAAATGGTTTGTCGCATCACGTGGGGTTTTGGGAAAAAGGAGTTTCACACAAAGACTACACTTCACCCAGCAGGCGGGCATACACGTAATCCAGGTCGCGCAACGAGGTTACGATATACACTTCCCGCGGCAGGCTGTCGTCACTGGTACTCAGGGCAACGGTGATGCCATTGTCCGGGCATTTGGCAAAACAGGGACGGCTGCTGATGCCCACACAGGTGCCAAAGCCATCCTTTTCGAGCTGTTTTTGGAACAGTGGACGAATCCGCGTCCCAAGGGCGGCCACGTCGCCGTCCGTCGCGCGACGGCTGCAACTGCTGCAAAACTTCACCCGGTCAAACAAAGGCTCACTCATGCGTGGTTTCCCTCCTCGGTCAGCGCGGCACAGCGAATGGCCTCAATGTCAGCCACTTCCTTGGGGACGGCGGCCGTCAGCACTTCGTTCCCGGTCCGTGTCACCAGCACATCGTCTTCGATGCGGACGCCGATACCGATGTAGTGCTCCGGCGTGTCATTGACGCCCGGCGCAAAGTAAAGTCCCGGCTCAACGGTGACGACACAACCGGGGCGCAGCTTTTCATACAGGTACTGGCCGTCGTGGGTTTCAGCGGTGAAGTACGTGCAGGCGTCGTGGACATCGCTGCCGAGCCAGTGACCGGCGCGATGCATGTAGTACTTCAGATAGGTTCGCAGTTCCCTGATTTCGTCGTGCGAACCGCTCAGCAGCCGGAGATGACGCAGGCCGTCAATCAGGGTGTCGAGGGCAACCTCGTGGTAGGCATTGAAGCGCGCCCCCGGCTGGACGGCAGCAATAGCGGCTTTTTGCGCCTGAAGCACCAGGTCGTAAATGTCGCGCTGGGCAGGGGTAAAACGGCGGCCGACGGGAAACGTCCGGGTGATGTCGCTGGCGTAGTAGCCATACTCCGCCCCGGCATCAATGAGCAGCAGATCGCCGTCGCGGAGCCGGCTGTTGTTCGTGTTGTAGTGGAGGATCGTGGCATTGGGGCCGCTGCCGACAATCGAGGTGTAGGAACTGCCCAGCGCGCCACGTTTGCGGAAGACGTACTCCAGTTCCGCCTCGACTTCAAACTCGTACTGCCCCGGACGCGCGCGCTCCATGGCCCGCAGATGGGCTTCGGCAGCAATGTCTGCCGCCCGGCGCATCCGCAGCAGTTCATCGGCATCTTTGACCAGCCGCATTCTGCCCAGCAGCGGCAGGGTGTCCCGGATGATGCCCGGCGCCGGCCCCTGGCGATGCCGTCGCCGTGCAGCGGCGCGGAAGGCCGTCAGAACCCGCTGGTTGAACTGCTCGTCCCGACCGAACTTGAAGTAGAGCGTCCGGGCGTGCTCAAGGTAGCGCCCAATCTCAGCGTCAAAGCTTTCAATGGGAAAGGCTTCGTCCGCGCCGTAGCAGGTGACGGCCCCTTCAACGCCGGCCCGGAGGCCATCCCACATTTCGCGTTCCGGGTCACGCGGACGGACGAACATGATGAACCTGGGACAGGGTCCCCCCACCAGCAACACGACCGCCTCCGGCTCTTCAAAGCCGGTCAGGTAATACACGTCGCTATCCGGCCGGTAGCGGTAGAACAGGTCATGGGTGCGGTGCGCTTCCGGCGGATTGTACAGCAGCAGCACATCCTCGCCGAGTTGCCGGAAGACCTGGCGGCGGCGTTTGGCGTAACGCTCGGCGTCAAAAGGCACAGGAGGGAAAACTTCACCAAAATGGTTGGATGGACGATGCTTAGGCATACGCTTTTCCAAGAAGGTTGACAAAAGCAGCTTCCAGGTCCGGCGCGCGCATCAGGTGCGTCCCGATGAGAAAGCGCGGGCAGTACGGAAGCAGCGCCTCGATGTCGGCGCGGCACCGGATACCGCTGGCTGCAATGGTCACAACCTGGGAAGGTACGCGCGGCGCAAGACGTTGCGTGGTCTCCAAAGAGATGTCAAAGGTCTCCAGGTTGCGGTTGTTGATGAGGATAACGGACGGGTCCAGCGCCAGGGCGCGTTCCAGTTCGGCTTCGGTCTGCACTTCCACAACCGGCGTCATATTCCAGCGTTGGATTTCAGCGGAGAGCCGGCAGAGCTGCTCGTCGTCGAGAATTTTGACGATGAGCAGTACAGC
The DNA here is from genome assembly GCF_000226295.1 of Chloracidobacterium thermophilum B. GTDB lineage: Bacteria > Acidobacteriota > Blastocatellia > Chloracidobacteriales > Chloracidobacteriaceae > Chloracidobacterium > Chloracidobacterium thermophilum. Next base: position 1,070,966 of record NC_016024.1, on the reverse strand, counting down.
TTCCGCGCCAGCGGCACGTGCGGCGTGTATCTGACGCACATCGAGCACGAAGTCCTTGCACAGGGTTGGGCGGCTGGAACGGTGCGCCACGGCCGCCAGCAGGTCAAAACTTCCTCCGAAGTAGTCCGGCTCAGTCAGAACCGAAAGCGCGACGGCGTGGGCGTCATAAGCGGCCAGCACACGCGCCAGATCGGGCGTGGACTGCAGGACACCTTCGGCCGGTGACACAGGCTTGATTTCGGCAATGATGGCAGGTGCATTGCGGCACAAAGCCGGGAGGAACGTCCCCTGTGCCGGTGCCAGTTCAGACAGCGAAACCGGGCGGTGAGCGGCCACAGACCGGCGGCGGGCGGATACGATGTCGGCAAGGGTTGGACGGGCAGGTGCGCAGCTCATCATCCGGTCGGTCATCAGGCAGTCATCATCCTGGCTTCTGTTGCCATGTGGCCTGCCGGCGCTGTCCACGCTGGCGGAGGTAGGGGGCTACCCAGGTGGTCAGCGGAGGATACAGGCTGGTCAGTTTCGCCAGCCAGCCCCGATGTCGCGGCAGGGTCACTTCCAGCGGTCGGTGCTGCCGCGCTTCCTCGATAGCCGCCGCCACTTCGGCCACGCTCAGGATGCGCCCCCCGGAGAAGGTCAAAGCCGCTTCCGCCCGATGCACCTGCAAATCGAGCATCGGGGTCTGAACGGCATCCGGGCAGACAACCGTTACGGCCACCTTGTGGGGGGCAAGTTCCTGGGCAGCAGCCAGCGAAAAACCGCGCACGGCGAACTTGGATGCCGTGTATAGCGTCAATCCCGGCACGGCGGCAATCCCTGCCAGCGACGCCACGTTGATGATGTGTCCGCCGTGGGGCTGCCGGACCATCTGGCGGGCCGCCAGCAGGGTCCCGAAAATGACGCCCTTGGCGTTGATGTCCAGATGGTCATGGACAGCCGCCAGCGGCGCGGACAGCAGCGCATCCACGTGGAGATACCCGGCAATGTTCAACACCAGGTCGAGTTGTCCCCAGCGGCTGACGGTGTCGGTAATGGCGGCTTCCCAGGCCTGCTCATCCCGAACATCCAGCGCCCAGGGGACGGCTTCCCCGCCGGCTTCCGCAGCGAGGGCAGCACAGATGTCACGGACCTGCGCTGCAGCCCGGTCGGCAAAAACAACCCGATGACCGGCGCGGTAGTATGCCTCGGCGACGTAACGACCGATGCCACTGGCGCTACCGGTCACCAGCATGACGGATGACATGACAGAGACCTACAGCGACTCCGGCGGAAATTCGTAACGGTAAATATCGTCGGGCAAATCGCCCGGCCGAATCAAGGTCAGTTCCTGAAGCAAACCGGTGCGGATGTCATACACCCATCCGTGCAGCCATGGGCGTCCATGCTTGAGCCAGGATTTCTGGACGATGGAAGTCTCAGCGAGATTCCGCACCTGTTCAATTGTGTTGAGTTCGACGAGTCGGCGGAAGCGGGCCTCCGGGTCGGTGAATGATTCCAGTTCGCGGGCATAGTTACGGTACACGTCCTTGATGTGGCGCAGCCACTTGTTGATGAGGCCAAAGCTCTTGCGCGACATGGCAGCTTTGACACCACCGCAGTTGTAATGCCCGCAAATGATGACGTGGCGCACGCCCAGCACATCAATGGCGTACTCGACGACGCTCATCAGATTGATGTCCGTGTGGATGACGAGATTCGCCACGTTGCGATGGACAAACAGTTCGCCCGGCTCCGTGCCCGTAATGTCCTCGGCCGGCACACGACTGTCAGAACACCCGATCCACAGGTAGGCCGGCGACTGGACATCCTTCATGCGGATGAAGTAATCGGGACGCAAGTCAAGCTTTTCCTGTGCCCAGGCTTTGTTGGCAAGCAACAGCTTGCGGTACTCGTTCATGCCGTTGACGGACGACTCTGGCAAACGTTCAGTCATAGGGGTGCTCGCTTTGAGGTGTCTGGTCAGTGGGCCGGTTGTGGTTGCGCCAGACGCGGCGCCTTTTCGTCGAAGTTACTTGTGCTCACCGTGATATTCCGATACCTGGCGGCAGCTCGAAATTCATTCACCACGTCGAGGATGTCCTGATCCACGTAGAGCGCACGTGTGCCGTCAATGAACAGGGTTGCGCCATCGGGAATGCTCTGGAGCTTGCGCTTGAGTTCAATCTTGTTGATGAACGTGGCGTCCTTGTTGAAGCGCAGCAGGTAGGCGTCTTCGTGACTGACCAGCGTGACGGCTGAGCGGTAGTTGGCGCGGATGACGAAGAACAGTCCAAAGACAAGACCGATACCAATACCCACCAGAAGGTCTGTCGCCACGATGGCCACCACCGTAACGACAAAAGGAGCAAATTGCGCATAGCCCTGGGCATACATCGCTTTGAACAGTTCCGGTTTGGCCAGCTTGTAGCCCACGAGCAGGAGAATGGCCGCCAGAGAAGCAATGGGAATCCGGTTGAGCAGCCCCGGAATCGAAAACACGGCAAACAACAGCAGGAGGCCGTGGATGAAAGCTGACATGCGGGTTCGTCCACCGGCGTAAATGTTGGCCGTGGTGCGGACGATGACCGACGTGAGCGGCAGACCGCCAATCAGCCCGCTCACCATGTTGCCCACGCCCTGCGCAAACAGTTCCCGGTTGGGCTGGGAAATCCGCTTGAAGGGGTCCATTTTGTCGCTTGCCTCAACGCACAACAGCGTTTCGAGACTGGCAACAACGGCCAAGGTCAGGGCCAACTTGATGATCTCGGCACGTTGCAGTGCCTGTACATCCGGGAAGGTGAACTGGGCGATGAAGCTCTGGAGGTCAGTTGCCACCGGCAGGGCCACCAGGTGCGCTTCCTCAGCGCGGAGATAAAGCTGGCTTCCACTCCAGCGCAGTGTCTCATTGATGAGCAGACCCAACACGACCACCACCAGCGGGCCGGGAAGCAAAATCAGCCATGGAATCTGCTTGAGCCGGGGATGCTCCCAGACTAGGAGAACCACCAGAGACAGCAGGGTAATCCCGACGGCCGTCGGCTGGGCGCTGAAGATGCCGGCAATGATGGCGCCGATAGTTGAGCTTTCCTCGAAATTGAGAAAGCTGAGGGTATCGGTGAAGGTAAAGTCCTGGTCGCGTCCCAAAGCATGGGGAATCTGCTTGAGGATGATGACGATCCCAATGCCGGCCAGCATGCCTTTGATGACGCAGTTCGGAATGTAATCCGCCAACCCACCGCCGCGTATCAGGGCAAAGACAATCTGAAACAGTCCGGCCAGCACGACCGCCGCAAGAAACGCGCGAAAGTCGCCAGCAGTGGCAATCCCCTGGGCCACAATCACGGCCAGCCCGGCCGCCGGGCCGCTCACCGACAGGGCTGAACCCGAAAGCGGAGCGATGATGATCCCCCCGACGATGCCGGCAATGATGCCGGAAAACAGAGGCGCATTGGACGCCAGGGCAATCCCCAGACACAGAGGCAGGGCCACGAGAAAGACCACGACGCCGGCCGGGAAGTCGTAGCGCAGGTTGGCACGGATGCCGGAATCGAGGCGCCGGGGGGCAGACTCCAGTGTGTTCATGGCTCAGTCTTTCGGAGCAGAAGCCACATGCGCCCACCATTCGGACGCTTCAGACCTGCTCCCGTAAACGGAGGATTTCAGCTTGCAGCCGTGGAATCTGCGGCAGGCTACGGGTTTCACTTTGGGCGGCCACGGCCCGCTGAACGTGCCAGTAGGAAAGTCCCAGCTTCGAGACGTTGCGGAGGAAAGCGCGGCGCGCGGCAAAGTTCCCCTGGAGCGGCCACAGGGTACGGCGGAGGGTGGAGGTGGCAATAGCCAATTGTTCCGGCGTGATGAGGCCGCGGGCAACCTCGACAGACAGCATCTCCCGGAGAATCTTCCCCTCGCGCCGCGCAACATAGATGAGAAAGCCAATGAAAGCCAGAAAGAACGGCACTTCAAACAGGGCGTAGCCAATGAGAAAGCCAGCGCCTAAAAAGGTAGCCATGCCATTCCAGACCATGTGCAGGATGACCGCCAGGATGTAGCCACCGAGCGGCGCCAGAATGCGCACGGCAAGATTATGGGACTCCCGCGCCAGACCACACCCGATGCCGGTCATTGCCGTGAAGGTCACGTGGGCAAAGGGAGACATGATGCCCCGCATGATGAAGACGATCAGCAGTCTCTCCAGCCCACCACCGAGCAGGCTCCGCCCGTAATAGAGAATGTTCTCCACGGTGGCAAAACCAAGGGCAATGAAGCTGCCATAGACCACCCCATCCACGATGTCGTCGAACTCCCGGCGGAGGAACAGCAATATGAGCAGCAGCCCCAGTCCCTTCGACCCCTCTTCCACAATGGGCGCCGAAATCACGCCACCCACGATGTTCCCGGCGACTTCGCCCCCCACACTGAAAGCGATGGCTCCAAAGAGTGAGTTCAGGATGTAGGACACCACAACGGCCACCAGACCGCCCCAGGCAAAGGACGCCGCCAGGGCCCAAACCGGTTCCGGGTCATACCGGTCCAGCCACAGAAAGGGCAGCATGTAGAAAAATGCTGGGACAAACGCCACTACTGTGGCAATGATGGCAACGACAATCCCCAACTCGGACAGCACGATGAGCGCCACAACAAGGGTGAGCACCAGGCAGACGAGGATGCCCACCGCCGCGCCAATGTACACCCCCATTGGCGAAGCCTCTGCTTCGGGCGCCATAGGCTTGCGCTCCGGGTTGTACATCCCCAAACCGGCAATCGTTTCCCGCAGGCGCGCCGTGCCTCCGTCAGCAGCCGCCGGATGACCGAAGGTGGGCGCCCCCGGCGCAAAGGCCGCCGGGCTGGTCACTGGCGCTTCCAAAGCAACCTGCAAACGAACACCGGGGTTGCCCAGCTCGATAATGTCTCCATGATTGAGGCGGGCGCGCTGAATCCGCTGGCCGTTGACGTATGTACCGTTCGTACTCTGGTTGTCCACCACGTAGAATCCGTCCGGCTCAGCCTGAATCAGACAGTGGCGGGACGACACCATACTGTCCACGGCTGGGTTGAACCGGATTCCAGCATCCGTGCCACGCCCCAGAAGCAGCGCACCCTCATGCAGCCGATAGACCTGACCGTTCAGGGAACCATTCAGAACAGACAGACAGAGTCGCATACTCTCCTCTCAGACCCAGCCGAAGGCACAGGGGCATCAAGCCAACCCAAAGGCAGCCAGCACTTCCCGGCTGTGATTTTCGACGTCAACCTTGTCGAATACCTTGATCAGAATGCCCTGCTCATCAATGAGAAAGGTCTTGCGGGCAAGGCCCATGAACTTTTTGCCCTGCCACTCCTGCTCGCCATACACGCCGTAGGCTTCTGAAACCGCATGGTTGGTATCGGCCAGCAGGGTAAAGGGAAGCTGGTACTTTTCGGCAAAGGCCCGGTGGGAGGCTTCGTCATCGAGCGACACGCCCAGCACGACGATCCCCTTCTCCCGGTAGTCGGCATAGGCATCGCGGAAGCTACAGGCTTCTTTGGTACAGCCTGGCGTATCGTCTTTGGGATAGAAGTACAGCACGACTTTCTGACCACGGAACTGTTCGAGACTCACGGGGTTGCCGTGCATGTCGGGCGCGGTGAAGGGCGGCGCAGGCGAACCTACTTCAGGCATATCCACCTCTCAGTGTTGGCAGGGATGAGAAACACGGGCAGACTAGACCAATTTTCACCGGCCAAACAACGTTCTTCCTCAGCGGCTCGCCAGAGCGTTGGTATCTTGCTGTTCAGCCAAGGGTAAACGCGATATAGTGGGGGCAGGTTGGCCAGCGGCAACGATTTGCGGTGTGTCTGCGGACATCACTGGCCAGCCCATATCAACGTTGGCTCGTATTGACTTTGGTTTGAAGATTGGATTTGCGACCGGTTCGCCACAAGCATTCCACTTGTGTTTTCAGACGTTGGTCCGCACACGCAACGTCACCCCAGATAACGGCCATGCCACAAGAACATCCGAACAACAACGTCATGCTTGCGCCGACGGCGGCCGAGCTGGACCTCGCCACGCCAACCGTTCAGGATCGCATGCGCCGGCGTGGGAGCTATCAGTACACCCTGCCGCAGGAAGATGCCGGACAGCCAATCCGGCAGGCGTTCCTGACGATTCTGCGGTACAAGTTTACGGTCATTCTCTGTGTCGTGCTGACGATGACCGTCACCGGGCTGGCGCTTTCGCGCATGCAGCCCGTTTACGAGGCGTCCAGCCACATTGAAGTTGCCCCGGAAAAAGAACTTTATTCCTCAAGCGGGCGCATTGCCTTTGTGCCCTATTCGGTGGACCCGGATTACCTCAACACGCAGATTCGTAAAATTTCGAGTCCTTCGTTGCTTGTTGAAGTCGTCAAGACCCTCAAGCTCGACCGTGACCCAAAGTTTCTGGCTACTGGGCCGACCACGCTCAGCGCGGCGCTGCTCGATCTCATCCGCTCTCCCCGTGGGCCGCGCAAGCCTCCCCAGAGTGAAACAAAATCTGCGGAGTTGCCGGAGGCCAGCCCCACTCCTGCCACCACTGAAGATGAGCTTCAGCGCTATGCGCCGCAGATTGGGCGACTGGCCAGTGGACTACAAGCCTACAATGTCCCCCGCACACGCCTCGTCCGCATTACCTTCCAGCACCACGACCCGGAAACAACCAAGGCGGTGGTCAACACTGTGGCCGAGGTCTTCGCCCGCCGCAATGTTTCCGACCGCCTCCAGCAGGGCAGCAGCCAGAAGGAGTTTCTGTCCTCGACGGCCGCGCGCCTCCAGCAGGAAATTCTCGAAGAAGAACGAAAACTGACGGAGTATTTGCGCACACGGAAAATTGTCTCGCTCAAACCGGAAGACAACCCGGAAGTGGCCCGGCTGACCGGACTCAACCAGGCTCTGCTCGAAGCCGAAAAAGAGCGCCTGCGCGCCGAAGAACGTTACCAGGCCAGTCTGACTCAGCCCATTGACTCCCTCGACGAAATGCAATCGGATCCGGAGCTGCAGAAGCTGCGGGGCAAAATCTCCGAACTGAAACAGCGCCGTCTCGAACTGCTCGGAACCTACACGGAACTGCACCCCGATGTGGTGCAGATTGATCAGGTGCTGGCCCAGGCCGAAAACGAACTCAAGGAAGCGAAAGCGAACACGCTGGTTCGCATCAAAACGGCCTACGAAAACGCCAAGCGACGCGAAGAAGAACTGCGTGCACGGGTTGAAAAACAGCGCAATGAGGTCGTCACCCAAAATGGCGACGGCGTCATGCAGCGCATGATGCAGGACAACATTGACAACAAAAAGAAGATGCTTCAGGCGTTGCAGGCAACCACCAAGGATACCGAAATCAACCTGCGCATGGACCTCAACAACATCACAGTCGTGGACCGCGCCGGCACTCCTGGCGCGCCCATCAGCCCACGGGTGAGCTACACCCTCAGCGTTGCCTTTTTCCTCTCCCTTTTTGGCGGTGTCGGTCTTGCTTTTGCGCGGGAATATCTCAACACCCGCATCAAGTCCGTCGAAGACGTGGATCGGTTGCTGAACCTCCCGACGCTGGGGCTGATTCCCCAGGTTTCGCCCAAAGAACTCAGCAAAAGCAGCGGGTATTACAGCTATGGCGGCGAAACCAGGGCGCTGGCCAAACTGGCCGATGGACGCCCGCTGCCGGCCGATTTCAACGTCGGTCTCAGCGCCTTTGCCCTCTCGGCTTCGCCGATTGGGGAAGCCTACCGCCAGCTTCGGACTTCCATCCTGCTTTCTTCATCCGAGGATGTTCGCAACCGCATCATTCTCATCACCAGCAGCCAGCCAGGTGAGGGTAAAACGACGACCTCATTCAACACGGCCATCTCGCTGGCCCAAACCGGGGCTTCGGTCCTGCTCATTGACTGCGATCTGCGGCGTCCGCAACTCCAGAAGCTGTTTGACAGCTACGGACAGGAACGCACTTTCCAGCCGGGGCTGTCCCGGTATCTCTCCGGGCAGTGCAAAATTGGCGAAATTTTCACGCCTTCCCCGATTCCCTACCTGACGCTCATTACCTGCGGGCAGATGCCGCCCAACCCGGCCGAACTGCTTGGTTCACAACGCATGCGGTCGCTGCTGGCGTATGCCGTCGAAAAGTTCGACTACGTCATTCTGGACACGCCGCCCATGCTCTCCTTTGCCGACGCCACAATTCTCGCGGCGATGGCCGACAGCGTCATTCTGGTGGTCAACTGCCAACGCTCGAAACGGGAGATTGTGAAACGCACCTGCCGGAAGCTGGATGAAACGAACACCCGCGTCCTGGGCGTGGTTCTCAACGGGATGACCCAGGAACAATCCAGCTACTATGGCTACGACTATTACGGCTACAGTTCCTACTACCGCTACAGTCAGGCCGTAACTGTCAATGGCGATGGCAAGGCGAGCGGCCCCAAACCGCCTCCGTCGGCCTCTGAGGTCTTTGAGCAGCTCAAGGTAGCCTTGGATGAGCAGCAGGCGGCGGACGACCGCGTGCCACCGGCTCCTGATGCGTCACCAGCCGGTAATTCGTCCAACAATGGGCACAAGGCTGGATAAAGCGGAGGTATCCGGCCATCCCCAGCTCGCATCCCGGTCAACGTGGCTTCCCGGCGGTTTTCAGCCTGTTGGCACTGGCTTACCTGGGAACCCTCCCCTGGCTGCCATATCCGGGCAGCTTTCTTCTGAAGGCCCTGCCGGTGCTGGTCGCCGCCGGGTGGTTGCTGCGTACCGCCCGGTCCACCGGCGGGCGGCGCGTTGGCTACGGACTGCTCTGGTCAGCGCTCGGCGATGTGGCGCTGGCCCTGGATGACCGGTTCTTTCTGGTCGGGCTGACAGCGTTTCTCATCGCGCACCTGTGCTACATAGCCGCCTTTGGGCCGGAGGCGCAGCTTCAGCGTGCCCGGTTGTTCCGGGCAGGCGGCGTGGCGGCCTACGGGATGGCGCTGGGCGCGGTTCTGGGGCAGGCCACCAACTGGCAGCCTCCCATTCTGCTCTACGCTGTTGTTTTGACCAGTATGGGTGTCACGGCGGCGCTGCGCCAGGGAAGCCGGCTTGTGTTTCTGGGAGCGCTGGCCTTTACGGTCTCGGACAGTCTCCTCGCCTGGGACCGCTTCCTGATACCCCTGCCGCTGGCCCATCTCTGGGTCATGCTGACCTACTATCTGGCACAGGGCCTCATCACTGGTGGTATGCTGGACGACCAGATTTTGCAAGGCAGTGAAGGATACCCGGACTCATGACCGCGTCTGCCACTGACGGCATCAAACTCATCGCTTCCAATCGGGAAGCCTACTTTGACTATTTCATCCGCGAGACGTATGAAGCGGGGCTTGAACTCGTCGGCACGGAGGTCAAGGCCCTGCGCGAAGGCCGGGTCAATCTCAAGGATGCCTACGTCGTCATTCGGAACGGTGAAGCCTGGCTGATGGAAGCACACATCAGTCCATATTCACACGGCAACCGGTACAACCACGATCCCCGGCGCACCCGGCGGCTGCTGCTCCACAAACGCGAAATTGCCAAACTGGCGGCAGCCACTCAGGAACGTGGATTGACGGTCGTCCCAACCAAGCTGTATTTCAAGCGCGGACGCGCCAAAGTCGAAGTTGCCATTGCCAAAGGCAAGAAAACCTATGACAAGCGCGAAACCGAACGCCGCCGCGACCTTGAGCGTGAAACGCGCGCGGCACTCAAGTCACGCCGTTAAGCCCCCACACAGTACGCCCCCGGACTTCACTTCCTTCGATTCAAGCCTGCTATGACCATCCACCGTGTTCTCGTCTGTGGCAACCTGGCCGAAGATGGTCTCAGCATTTTGCGCCAGACACCCAACATTGCCCTCGATGTCAAGCCGGAACTCAAAGAAGACGAACTGGCTGAACTCATTGCCCCCTACCACGCGCTCATTGTGCGCAGCGATACCCGTCCGACGGCCAAAGTCATCGCGGCGGCGGACAACCTCAAGGTCATCGGGCGGGCCGGCACCGGTGTGGACAACATTGATGTCGAGGCCGCGACCAAGCGCGGCATCGTGGTGATGAACACCCCCGGCGGTAACAGTGTCACCACCGCCGAACACACCTTTGCCCTGCTGATGGCTACAGCCCGGCACATTGCCCAGGGCACGATGAGCCTCAAGCAGGGCCGCTGGGAACGGAAGAAGCTCGTCGGCGTCGAACTGTCTGGCAAAACCCTGGGGATCGTTGGGATCGGACGCATCGGCAGCCTCGTGGCCCAGCGCGCGGCGGCCTTCGGCATGCACACGGTTGGCTATGATCCTTACCTGACGCGGGAAGCCGCAGCCAAGTTGGGTATCGAACTCGTCGCGCTCGATACCCTGTTTGCGCGCGCCGATTTCATCACCCTGCACGTCCCGCTGACGGATGAAACCCGGCATATCATCAATGCCGACGCCTTCCGCAAGATGAAACGTGGCGTCCGGCTCATCAACTGCGCCCGTGGCGGACTGGTGGATGAGACCGCCCTTGCCGCCGCCCTGCAGGACGGCACGGTGGCGGCTGCCGCGCTCGATGTCTTCGAGGAAGAACCGCCGCCGCCCGATCATCCGCTTCTGGCACTGCCCAACCTCACCTGCACTCCGCACCTTGGCGCTTCAACGATGGAAGCACAGGTGAGCGTGGCCGTCTCGATTGCCAGACAAATTGTGGATTTTCTCGAAACTGGCGTCATCTTTGGTGCCGTCAACGCGCCTTCGGTGAGTGCTGAGCTGATGTCTGAACTACGGCCCTATGTGGACCTTGGCATTAAGCTCGGCATGTTTCAGGGGCAGGCCTTCGGCAGTCACGTACGCCGTCTGGTCATTGAATACAGTGGCAAGGTCGCCGACTTGGACGTGCGTCCCATCACCCAGGCGATTCTGGTCGGGCTGCTTTCAGGGACGAGCAATCGGGTCAACTTCGTCAATGCGGCGCTCATTGCCGAAGAACGCGGCATGGTCGTCTCGGAAACCAAAAATCGCGTCGCCAAGGACTTTGCCAGCCTTATCGCCCTCTGGGCAGAGACTGACCAAGGGGAAAGCGATGTGGCCGGCGCCATTTTCCGTGAGTCCGATCTGCGGATCGTCCGGGTCAACGGCTTTCCCATCGAAGCCATCCCGAAAGGGCACATGCTGCTGTGTGCCAACCGGGACCAGCCCGGCGTGCTGGGGCGGATTTGTTCCACACTCGGCGATGGCGGCGTCAACATTGCCCGGCTCTACCTTGGACGCAAGGAAGTCGGCGGGACGGCCATTTCCCTCATCCAGGTGGATTCACCCGTGCCCGATGAAGTCATGGCCAAGCTGCACGAGATTCCGGCGGTTCTCAAGGCACGGTGTATTCACCTGTAGCGATGTGGCGCAGGTCACACGGCCTGTTCATTTCAAACTAAAGCTCTTCCAGACGGGTGAGCAGCGTGGCGGCCCAGGCCAGTGTGGCGGTGCGTTCCTGTGGGTCCATGTTGTCCCAGGCAGCGTACATCATGCGCATGCGCTGGTTTGGAAACAGCTTGGCACGGTGTCGGTCGAGAAAGTCCCAGTACAGGCTGTTGAACGGGCAAGCACCTTCTCCATGGCGCTGCTTCGGGTTGTAGGCACAGCCCTGGCAGTAATCGCTCATGCGGTTGATGTAGGCAGCACTGGCCACGTAAGGCTTTGTGGCCAGAAAGCCGCCGTCGGCGTACAGTGACATGCCCAACACGTTGGGCAGCGTGACCCACTCATAGGCGTCTATGTACGCCAACCAGAACCACTCGTTGACTGCCTGTGGCAGCACTCCGGCCAGCAGCGCAAAGTTGCCCAGCACCATAAGGCGCTGAATGTGGTGCGTGTGTCCGGTCTGCTGAAGTTGGGTGATGGTTTCCCGGAGACACTGCATCCGCGTCTCGCCATCCCAGTAGTAGTGCGGCAGTGGACGGGTGTCGCCAAAGAAGTTGGCCTGGGCCATTTCCGGCATGCGCAGCCAGTAGATTTGATAGATGAACTCCCGCCAGCCGATGAACTGCCGGATGACGCCTTCCACGGAGTTGAGCCGGGCTTTTCCGGCACGGTACGCCTGCTCGGCCTGCCTGGCCGCTACCAGCGGATCAAGCAGGCCGACATTGACATAAGGTGATACCAGAGTGTGGTACAGCGCAGCCTGCCCGCGCACCATGGCATCTTCATAGGGGCCAAAAAGATCAAGCCGGTGTTCGATGAAATCCTGGTAGGCATCTTCGGCCTCGGCGCGGGTCGTGGCCCAGTGGAAGGGTTCGATGACGCCGTAACCATCGGGGAAATCCCGTCGTACCCAGTCCATCACCTCACGGGTGATGGCATCCGGGGCATAGCGGGGCAGAGGCGGAAACCGATGGTCCGGCGGCGGCACCTGGCGATTTTCCCGGTCATAGTTCCACGTGCCGCCCGTCGGTTCGCCGTCCGGCTCCATCAGCAGCCCCGTCATCTGCCGCATGCGCCGGTAGAAGTTTTCCAGAACGAGCGTTTTCTTTCCCTGCGCCCGGGCGGCAAACGATGCCCGGTCGCTGATGAACATGGTCGTCGGCAGGATGTCAAGTGACAGTCCATGCGCGGCAACAAGGCGTTTCAGTAGTTCGGCAACCCCGTATTCGTTGGGTTCCATGAGCCAGATGCGGCTTGGACGGTGCTGGCGGAGATAGGCCACGAGACCGGCTTCAAAATCGGGCTGTTCACGGTAGTAGTCCACCGTCCACCCTTGGGCGCGCAGTTCTTCCGCATAGTGCCGCATGGCTGAAAAGAGAAAGACGAGCTTCTGCTTGTGGTAGCGCACCCGTCGTGCATGGGCGGCTGACTCAATCATCAGCACCCTGGCTGTGGAGCGTTCCACCCGTTCAAAAGCCGGATGGCAGCGCACCAACTGATCGCCCAGAATCCAGATGGTTTCCATAGCTGACCTGCCTGAATACAGGCTTGACTTTCCGGGGCCCGGATTGGACGCTGGAAGGGAGGTGTGTATTTCAAACCGTTTGAGCTGTGGAGTGCAACCCCGATGCCATCTTCATACGCGACGGCGCAGGATCGCATTCGCCACTACTTTGATACCGTTGGCTTTGAAAAATGGCAGCGTTTTGCGCGCGGTGAAGCGCAAAATCGGATTCAGGCGAGCATTGTCGCCGGTCGTGAGAAGACCATGGCCACGATTCTGGCGTGGGGCGGCAACTGGCAGGGGCGGACTGTTCTTGACGCAGGTTGCGGCACCGGCGCCTTCGCCCGTCGCCTTGTGGACGCCGGCGCGTGCGTCACGGGTGTGGATATTTCAGCCCGTGAAGTCCAGGCCGCCCGTGAACGGGTCCCGGAAGCCACGTTTCACGAAGCGGATTTCTACGGCGTCACCGAGGTCTTCGACACCATCGTGTGCCTGGACAGCCTGATTTACTACGAGGAAGATGACCTGGTGCAACTTCTGCGGCATCTGGGGACGCACACCCGCGAAGCACTCTACTTCACCTTCACGCCCAGCACGGCTTTCTTCAAGGTGATGCATGCTGTCGGAAAGCTCTTTCCCAAAGGCAACACATCCCCTGCCATTGCCCAGATCAAAGCCAGGCGGCTCTATGCGCGCCTGGCGCAGGAAACCTCGCTGCGGGTGCACCGCGCCGTCCATATCAGCTCCAGCTTTTACCAGACCACTCTGGTTGAATTGCGACCCGATGAACTTCCGAGCCAGTGAGCCACTCCGGGACCAAACCGGGACAATAAAACCGGCGTTCCCTGGAAGGATTGACCGGGAAACGCCGGTTGACACGTTTGCGCTCCGGCAGAGCGTCAGGGCGTAGCCTGCACCATGCTGCGCCGCGCTTCCTCAATGGCCGCCTTGGCTTCTCTGACGATTTTCAGGGCGTTTGGCTCACTGGGAATCGTCGCATCGAGCAGGATGAAGCGGCTGCTGTACGTCCGCTTGCCGTCGTCGGCTATATAGGCCCGCAGCTCCCCAAGCGCCTTGGTTTCATAGTTGTTGACGACCACGGCCGTATTTCCCACGGTCTCCAGCGTGAGCAGTGAAGGTTGCGTGTGCCCGACAATCATGACATCTATCCCTTCGAGTTCCGCCGCCAGTGTCTTGGCCTGGTCGAGGGGCAGGTAGGCCAGCACAACCACCACATCCGCCTGCTTTTTCAGCTCCGGGAGCACTTCCTTGAGCGCCGTGGCGGGGTCACGCCAGACATAGCCGGTACCTTCGCTGGGTGCCTGCTCGCACACCCCGGTAATCCCGATCCGCAGCTTGTGGTTCTTTGGAATGTGCGGTGATTTCACTTCCTTGATGACAAAGCGCGGCAGGGCAATGTGCGTCTTCTCGTTCACGGCCGGCGTGGCATTGGCCGAAACGTAAGCTTTCAGCACGGGAAAATTCGCCGCCGCCTGCTTGGCAGCCTGGGTGGTGAAATACTGGTGCAGTACCCGCAAATCCTGATAGGTCAGGTTGACGGCGTCGAAGGGATAGGCACTATACCCGCGCAGGGCATAGTCGTTCTGAACGAGGACATCCTTGAAGGGGGGATTGAGCAATACCCCCTGGTCGTTGAAGATAGCCCCGACAGAGAGTTCCAGCAGCGGTGTCTCGGCAAAGTTTGCGCGGAACGCCTGCGCCATGGTCACGCGGCGGTGAAGTCCGCCGCTGGGATTGGCCGGGCAGCCACAGGTATCGAGATTGGCGTGCATTTCGCCGGAAAAGTGAATGGCGAAGGCGGCCTTGTCGTCTGTTCCCAGCACATGCGCCGGCACGGAGGGCGTCTGTGCCACGGCTGACCACCACAGCGTACTGCTGCTCAGCAGCCAGGCCAAACCAACCACTACCAATAACCTACGGTTTCGCATAATCATCAACCTCAGAGAAAAGTCACAAACCCTTCCCGGTTTTCACACCGCGCCCGAAGCCGTCCGGCCATTGGAGCCGTCCGGCCATTGGAGTTGCGCTTCCGATGCCAACCCAAGGACCACCAGCGCAATCAATAGCTTCTGCCAGTGTCAACCGGGTTCGGGGCTTCAGGGATGCCGGATGAACTGCGAGGCGTTGTTTGTCAGCCCTTCAACCGTTCGTTCGACCGTGCGCCGGAGTTCGTCAACCGGACGGGTGCCGGGAGGCGACGGCAACTTGTTATCGGGTGTTTTCATTTCACGGAGCGACGCAGGCAACGTATCAAGCCACTGTGCGATAGCTTGCATCTCTTTTTGAATGTCATTCACAGAAGGATCATCCGCTCTGGCCTGCTTCTGGCGGTGACGCTTCAGCGCTTCTTTGAGCGCAGCCAGTTGCTCGCCTCTCTTCTTGCAGTTTTGACGCTCAGCATCCTGGCCTGCGATTTGGTCAAGCCGACGTTCGACACTCCGCACCTGCTGCTCGATCTGGTCCAGTTCTTTCTCGACGTCATCCAACGATAGGCCATCAGCCCGTCCAATCCCATCGGCACCGCCCGATTCCACTGACGGCGGAGTCAGTGGTGGCGTCTCCGGCGTAGCCGATGGCAAACCGATGGGTGCCAGCACCGGATGTGGCCGTGGTTCTGTCCTGCCAGTCCGCTCTTTCTCGGCCCGCGACTGCAAGACCCAAATCATGGCTGCAACACCAGCCAAGATAATCACTCCCACGGCCGCCAGCGCCAACAGGACAAAGAGCTTGCCGTTCCTTGACAAACTTTGGGGCGAAGGCATCGTCGGTGACGCCGGCGTTTCCACAGCCGACGCGGTGGGTGACGATGGCAACTCCGATGCCGGCAGGGACGGCCATCGGTCCGCTGAGGTGCTGGCGGCGGGGCCGGTGGTTGGATGCGCCGTCGTCGTTGTCGTGCGGTTACTCTCGGTTGTGACCGTGAAATTGGCAAGCGTTGGGTGCCCGCTAGGCAGGTCAGAAGTGGCACGGCCAACACCAACCGGCATCACATTCTCCCCTGATGGTTCAGAAACCAGAAGTTGGGTCGCACGGGATGCCGAGATGGTATCGGGATCATCCACAGTGGAAAGTCGTGCAATCACCACGGTGATGTTGTCTTCACCGCCCCGGTCATTAGCCAGCTTGACCAAGGCTTCAGCCGCAGCGTCGAGTGAACTGGAGGTAACGACATAACTCAACAGTTCGTGCTCCTCGACCTTGTTGGAAAGGCCATCACTGCACAGCAGCAAGATGTCGTTCGGGTGAATGACTTCTGTGGTGATTTCCGTGTTGACCACCTGTTGGGTGCCAAGTGCCTGCAGGATGATGTTGTTTGGGACATTGACTACCTGACTGACACCGGACTTTTTGACAGCATTGGCCCAGGATTGGTCTTCTGTAAGCTGCCGAATCGTCCCCTCACGAATGAGATATGCCCGTGAGTCTCCGACCTGTGAGACCGTCGCCTCCTGCCCACACAAGTGAACAGCCGTGAGCGTTGCCCCCAGCCCGCGGATGGCGCTTTCATTCTGCGATCGCTCCCAGATGGCCGCGTTGGCTCTATCGGCCGCCCTGCGCATGGCTTCGCGTGAGGGCACACCCGCGTGTACCTGGCGCAGCATTTCACGGGCGACAATGTCCACCGCCATTTCACTGGCGACTTCCCCGGCGGCCGCGCCGCCCATTCCGTCACTGACAATCAGCAGAGTGCCCAGCTTACCCAGCCGGTGCTGCGCCACTTCAGGAGACAGGGATGAATCACGGCCCGCCAAACCAAGCCGTTGATTGGTCAAATCAACCACCTGAAGATTGTCTTCGTTTCCAGTCCGCCGCAGGCCAATATCCGTGCGCACTGAAATCGAGACCCACGTTTCTGTCCGACTGGATACAGAAGCCGCCACTCACCCCTCACAAGGCTGAAAAATCCCGCAGGCCTTTAGGTTGCTACTGCCACACCAGGATAGTCCCGCATTTTGGCACCCTACACCTCAAAGCGAAACAACTGTTTTCCGATCAGCAGGATGTCACCGGACTTAAGTGTCACGGGGCCGTCAATTTTCTTGAACGTGCCGTTGCGCGAGTTGTCATCCTGAAGAATAAATTCATCGCCACGGCGAATGATGCGGGCATGCCGGCCGGACATGTAGCCATCATGCGGAAATCGGATATCGCCTGAGTTGCGTCCAATCGTCAGCTCATCCCCCTTGATTTCATAAACTTCCCCGTCTCCGCCGCCTTCCTGGATGAGACACAGACGCGCTACCCGCGTTGGGGGGCGTTCCGACGTACGGACGATGGTCTTCATCAGCGGAGAGGGCAAAGGTGCTCCACAGCCAGCACAGAAACTGTTGGTCGCCGGATTGATTTTGCCGCACTGGTCACAGACAACCGTATCAGCCGCGCCACCGGCTGCCGGGGAACGCGCGATGACCGTGGGTGGCACAGGCGGGGGCACCGACGGTTGAGCCACTACGGTTGGCGGCACAGGCGGCGGTACCGCTGGTTGGGCAACCACAGTCGGCGGAACAACCGGCTGGGCTACGACTGTCGGCGGCACGGGCGTGGATACAGACGGTTGAGCCACTACGGTTGGCGGCACGGGTGGCGGTACCGCTGGTTGGGCAACCACAGTCGGCGGAACAACCGGCTGGGCCACGACTGTCGGCGGCACGGGCGGCGGTACCGCTGGCTGGGCAACCACAGTCGGCGGAACAACCGGTGGCGCCACAAGCGTCGGCGGAATATCAACCGGAGGTTCCCCCGGCTTTCCGCTGCTTGGAGAAGCCGAGCGCGCTACGGAAGCCGGCTCAGATTTCAATGGAGAGCCACATTGCTGGCAATACAACCAGTCCGCAGCATTTGATGCGCCACATACAGAGCAGGCTATTTCGCCCGTAGTGTTGAGTGTCATGCTCGTCTCACACAGTCTCAAAATATCTCGGTCAGTTGGTTCGGAGTAAAAACCTGACGGATGGCCAGCGATATGATACACCACCTCGGCAAGCTCTTGCTTTCCCCAAGCGTGTGTTTCCCTGAATCTCCCCGTGGGATGGACTATACATACGCTCAAATCGGCAAAACAAGCCGAAAAGTATGCCTCTGGGCAACAGACCTACCGGCTGACTGGAGCCGATCCCTGATTATGCTCACTCGCCAGTGAACCTGGCCACAAGAAGTTTTTCTGAACCCAATGATGACACTTTTCGATGAACTGACCTGGCGGCAACTGGTTCAAGACTACACGCCCGATCTCCCCCGGCACCTGACGGAGCACCACCCCCTCACTGTCTATGCCGGCTTTGACCCGACGGCACCCAGCCTGCACGTCGGCAATCTTCTGCCGCTTCTGACCTTGGTGCGCTTTCAGCGCGCCGGCCACCGCCCCATAGCGCTGGCCGGCGGTGGCACAGGTCTCATCGGCGACCCCAGCGGCAAGACGGCCGAACGCCCGCTTCTGGATGCAGACACCATTGCGGCCAACGTGCAGGCTATTGAACGCCTTCTATCCCGGTTCCTTGACTTCTCCGGCACCAATGCCGCCTGCCTCGTCAACAACCTGGAATGGCTCGGCCACCTGCCGCTGCTGACGTTTCTCCGCGAAACCGGCAAGCATTTCTCCATCAACATGATGCTGGGCAAGGAATCTGTCCGGCGTCGCCTGGAGACAGGAATCTCCTACACCGAGTTCAGCTACATGCTGCTTCAGGCACGCGACTATCTCGAACTGTACGACCGCTATGACTGCACCCTGCAAATCGGCGGCAGCGACCAGTGGGGCAACATCACGGCCGGCATTGAACTCATCCGTCGCCTGCGCGGAAGCAGCGTCCACGGGCTGACCATGCCCCTCATCACCAAGGCCGATGGCACGAAGTTCGGCAAAACCGAACAGGGTGCCGTGTGGCTGACCGATGACCGCACATCCCCGTATGAGTTTTACCAGTTCTGGTTCAACACCGAAGATGCCAGTGTCATCAACTACCTGAAAGCTTTCACGTTTCTGTCGGCTGCAGAGATAGCCGACCTGGAAGCGGCCGTGGCGACAGCGCCGGAAAAACGGGAGGCCCAACGTTCGCTGGCAGCAGCCGTCACGGAATTTGTCCACGGCGCAGCCGGCCTGCGGACGGCGCTGGCGGCCACCAACATCCTGTTCGGCGGGGATCCCATCACGGACATTGATGCGGACACCCTGCTTGCCGTCTTTCACGATGCACCTTCAACTGAGGTCCCGGCGGCGCTGTTTGCCGACGACGGTGCACTGCCATCCGATCTGGCTGTAGCCGCCAGGCTGGTCAGCTCAAAGAGCGAAGCGCGCCGTCTTATCGAAGGGGGCGGACTGTACTTCAACAACCAGCGGGTCGAGTCCGTCCACGCCCGTATTACCCGCGAACGGCTGATTGGCGGGCAGTATGGCGTTCTGCGCAAAGGGGCGCGTACGTATCACCTGCTGCGGGTGGTGGGTACACCCTAACCGGACACGACGATGAACCGCCTGGAAGCCCTCATTCGTGACCGTATTATCCATCACGGCCCCCTGCCCTTTCGTGACTTCATGGCGCTGGCGCTCTACGATCCGGCAGACGGTTACTACACCACCGCCAGCCACCGCATCGGACGCGCTGGCGACTTCTACACCTCCAGCAGCATTGCGGGCCATTTCGGCAAACTGCTGGCGTGCCAGATACAGGCCATCTGGCAGGCCCTGGGGCAGCCGGGGGATTTCACGGTCGTCGAATGCGGCGCTGGTACGGGCGACCTGGCAGCCGACATTCTGACGGCGCTGGCGACGGACGCGCCCCACATCCTGCACTACCTGCGTTATGTCATTGACGAACACAGCCCCGCCATGCGGGCCGCCCAGGCGGCACGGCTGGCGGCTTTCCGGGAACAGGTCAGGTGGCAGACGCTGGATGAGCTGTCAGGCACTCCTGTCACCGGACTGATCTTCTCGAATGAACTTGTGGATGCCCTGCCGGTTCACCTGCTCACCTGCCGCCGGGGACAACATCTCGAAGGGCTGGTGTCAGTCAGCCAGGATCAGCTCTGTCTCGTCTGGGGAACGCCCACCCGCCCCCAGGACTTCATGGCTTACTTGGCCTTGGGTGAAATCGAGCTTGCTGAAGATGAGCAGTGCGAAGTCGCGCTGGACGCTTTGGACTGGCTCACCAGGGCCGCCGCAGCCTTGGGGCGGGGCTATCTCATCACCATTGACTACGGTGACACAGGCCCCCATCTGTCAGGGCGGCTAACCGGCACCATCCGGGGCTTCACGCGCCATCGCCTCGCTGAAGACCTCCTGGCCACTCCCGGCCAACAGGACCTCACCGCCGACGTTAACTTTTCGGCGCTGGTCAACCACGGTATCCGCCACGGTTTGCGATGCGTACAGTTGACGCGGCAGGCCGACTACCTCATCCAGCTTGGGCTGCTTGACCGGCTCGCTGCCGCAACCCGGCCGGAACTTGGACGGGAAGCGCTCCAGGAACGTCTGGCACTCAAGCACTTTCTCGTACCGGGGGGCTTTGGCGACCGGTTCAAGGTGCTTGTCCAAAGCAAGGGAAGTGAACTGCCAGCCGGCTTACCGGCCCCCCGGTCAGCTTTTACAGGCGGGTGGAAAGCTCCCGCAGCAGTGGATGAATGACCAGTGTGCGCGCTTCATCATCGAGGGTGTGTACCAGACAGTTGGCAGCCGCCAGGAACTGATAGAGTGCCTGGCTCGCTGGCGTGTCCGCGCCGCTCCTGAGAAGGTGAATGGCTTCATCAAAGGCCACGGGCGCGCGCCGCAGACATTCTCGCAACAGTGACACCATCACCGCCTGGCTGGCAGCAGGCAACAACATCTCAAAGTTGATGCGCAGATACGACGGCAGACCATAAGCCACCTGCAAGACAAGGTTGACAGCGGCAGCCTGTCCCTGCGTCCGCTCGACAATCAGCCCGCCTTCATCGGCGCTAACCTCATAGCGTGCCACCTGGGCGAAATAACCAACGACATCTTCCGGGTCAAAACGCAAATCCGACTCGGTGACATCGAGACGTGTCACCCGGCTGCGACCGGCACGTTTGAAGATCGGCGTACGTTGTGTTGCAATGATGAGCTGCACAGGCGGCGGCAACTCAGCCGCCACCTGCTCAATCAACTGATTGATGGCCGGGACATCGGCAACGTGCTCGAAGTTGTCCAGCACCAGGGTTTCGATACCCAACTCGCGCATGCTGCTCACCACAAGCTTGACAGCCGAACGAATGTCCTGAGTATCCAGAACCTGGTAGTCGGGCACGATTGGCAGGCGGTAGAGCGCCGCGCAAACGTTGGCTATGAAGGTATTCAGGGCAGCATCGGCAGCATCCAGTGCCAACCAGCCGACTTGTGCCCCGGAGCGATGCGTCACGGCACTCAGCAGGGTCGTCTTGCCGTACCCGGCCGGCGCCTCGATGACCACGAGGGGCGTATGGAAATGATTGGCCAGCAGGTTGTTCAGATAGGCCCGGTGGTAAGTCCGCGCGTGCGGCCGTACCGGTGACGACTTCGATTGCGGCGGAGACTCAATCACCATGAGCTGACTTCCAGCCACACACACACTGCCGACGCACATCCGGCACGGTGAAACCAACCGGGTTACGGCCGTCTATTTGATGACCAACACCGGGCAGTGTGCCCGATGCATGACGCGATCACACACGCTGCCGAGCAAAAACGAAGCAATCGGCCCACGCCCACGACTCCCGACGACAATGACCTCGAACCCTTCGTTTTCCGCCACAGAAACGATGGTCGCGGAAGGAGTGCCGATTTCATAGCGCGTGACAAAGGGCACGCCAAACGGTTTCAGGACTTCCGCCGTGCGCTCCAGAACCGCATTGGCGGATTCCCGCTGGAAACGGGCGACCTTTTCCGGGTCAATACCCAACTCATAACCGGGCAGGCTGATGTAGGCCATTTCATTGAATGGCTCCATCACAAACAGCAGTGTGATGGAGCCGTTGGTTTTGCTGGCCAATTCACCTGCGGCCCGGGCCGCTTTCAACGCCGTCTCAGAGCCATCGGTTGCCAAGAGTATTTTCTCAAACATACTTCCCCCTTATCGGCAGGCAGTGCCCCTGACTGCCAGTGGCAGATTTCGTCAAAGCTCAGGATTTCTTGCCAAAGACCTTGTTCCACCAGCCTCCCAACCAACTTTTGGAGGGGCGTGTGGTGTCCGAGGTCTCATCTGTCACCGAACTGGATTGTTTGGCAAAAGCGGCTGAAAGCATTTCCTGGGTCTTTTGCTTGTAAACAGACTGCAAGCCCCGGAAAAAGTCCATAGCCGTGGCATACCGCTGTTCGGGATTGGCGTGGAGTGCTTTGGCAAAGACGCCATCCAACCCGGCAGGAAGGGACGCAACGTAGGTCGTCACCGAAGGCGGAGGCTTCATTTTCAGCTCCAGCATCTTTCGCAGATCGTCGTGCTGCACTGGGGGCTGCCCGGTCAGCAGTTCATACGTCATGACGGCCAGGCTGTAGAGGTCGGCCTGGGGCGTCAGGGTCATCCCCATGAGATGTTCGGGCGCCATGTAGAGGGGCGTCCCAAAGACCTGTCCGACGGCCGTCAACTGGGAAACCTGTTCGTCAGGCTGGAGCAGCTTGACGATGCCAAAATCAAGGAGCTTGACAGTGAGGCGGCCGTTGAGTTCCCCAACAAGGACATTGGCTGGTTTGAGGTCACGATGCAGGAGGTTTTTGCCGTGGGCCAGTTCGAGCGCGTCACACAGCGGCTCCAGAATGGCAAGGCACTCTTCGAGCGAGAGCTTCCCGACCCGGGACAACCGGGCTGCCAGGGTTTCCCCGGCAACGTACTCCATGACCATGAAGAGCAGCCCGTCGGGCGTCTTGCCAAAGTCCTGCACCCGGACGATGTTGGGGTGTGTAAGCTGGCCGCCAATCCTGGCCTCGCGCTGAAAACGTTTGACCAGCGAAGGATCGGAGGTCAGCGCCGGGGAAAGCACCTTGATCGCCACCGGGCTGCCCAGCGTCAGGTGGGTGGCCAGAAAGACAGCCCCCATCCCCCCACTTCCGATCATCTTCTCGACGCGGTAGCTGTCGTTGAGGGTTTGTCCGATGAGGGATTTGTAGGACTCCACCGTGCCCGACGTGGACATCATTCCCCTCCCCCCTTGGGATCGGCCGCAACCCGGAAGCCCAGCCGATTGTTGGTAAAGTCCGGTTTCTGAGGAAAGCGGTAGGTGACACCTTCGTTTGGATTTTCACGGTCATCCCGGCCACGAAAGATACGCAGGTCGGGGTTTGGCGCAAATCCTTTTCCGCCGGGATAGACCGTCAGGCTATCGGCCGTCCACTCCAGAAAACCAGTATCGAGCAAATCCCGGACGCCCTTGCGGTCACGCTGGCGCGCCAGGTATTCCCATTCAAACTCCTTGATGAGCCGGTAGCGCGTACCGGTCTCCTGGGAAAGCCACCGGCAGTAGGCATCGGCGTCATTCCAGCTCACCCCAGTCACGGGCTTGTCCAGATCGCTTACCGGTGGTGACGGTCCGTTCCAGGTCGTGGGCGCACGATGCTTCGTCCGCCTGACGAACTCCGCATACTGAGCGTTGTTGACAAGCGTCTGCGACACCCGAAAGGGCAAAATGGTCGTTTTGAACTCCGGGATGGAGAGCTTATCGCCCCGGTTGGTCCCGATCAGCGTCTCGCCACCTGGAACAACGACCATCTTGGGTTGCAGGTCGGCGGGCAGTGCCGTTGGTGAGAGGTATGGCTTACCACTCAGCGCGGCGCTGATCTGCGGGTAGAAAAACCAGCCGCCCCCAGCCACGAGCAGCAGCAACCCAAGGGCGATGGGCCACACGCTCACCGTGCGCGCTGGTGGCGACAGCGTCCCCAACTGAAGCGTCGGGAGTACCGGACGGTTCTGCCCGGTGACCGGAGAAAAGCCAGGCGTTGTTGTAAGCACATCCGGCGGCGTCGTGCGGTCGCGCAGTGCGGCTTCCAAGGTCAAGGTTTTTTCGAGCGCCTCCAGCTCGCGTTTCAACTCCAGCGCTGAGGGTTGGCGCTCCTCCGGGAGCTTTGACAGGCCCCGCCTGATGATGGCGTCGAGTTCAACCGGTACGTCCGGCCGAAGCTCGGAGAGCGGCTTTGGCTCGGCGAGGATGACCGGTACACTGGGCGGCGCACCAGCCAGCATCTCGTAGAGCATGAGGTTGATGGCAAACACGTCCGTGCGCGGATCACTCGGCTGCCCCAGGATTTGTTCCGGCGCCATGTATTTCGGCGTGCCGGGCGAGCCGATTCCCGGACTTTCGCGCGTGAGGGTTTCGTTTTTTTCCCCGCCTTCACGAGCAAGTTTGGCAATGCCGAAATCCAGAACCCGCGCCATGGTTGTCCCATCGGGCAACGTTTGCAGGATGACATTTTCCGGTTTCAGGTCGCGGTGAATGATGCCCTGGGTGTGCGCCGTGTGGAGACCGGCGCAGATTTGGCACGTCACTTCGAGGGCAAATTCGATGGGTGCCGGTCCAAGTTCCCGGCAGTGTTCGCGCAAGGTCGTCCCCTCGATGAACTCCATGACGATGTAGGGCACCTGTTCCTCGCCCAGCGTCCCGAAATCCGTCACCATGACGATGTTGGGGTGGCTGATCCGGGCCAGCGCTTCTGCCTCGCGCCGGAAGCGCGCCAGCCGGTGCTGCCGCTCTTCGGCGTTGCGGACAACGTCGAACAGCATCACCTTCAGCGCAAAGGTCTTTTTCAGTTGAAGGTGGGTGACACGGAACACCTTCCCCATCCCGCCCTGCCCAAGCAGCGCATCAATCCGGTACTTTCCGTCAATCACAGCGCCGAGTTCGAGCAGACTCGCAGTTTCGACATTCATACGAAAACAACACACCCATCGCAGCCATGCAGACGGAAACGGACAGAAACGCTGAGCCAGGCCAGTATGCAACTTGTTGCTCTACGTCCTGCCAAACTATATTGCACCTTGGCGTTGCAAGACAACGTTCGGGCAAAGATGCGGTATGCCTTACGCACCACGGACCACACCAATCGTCGCCTCGCTGTGCTTTCTTGCCGTCACCGGAGGTTACGAAACCTTTGGGTTCTGGTGGGTCCGGGGGCCCGACCAAAACCCATCCTCGCTGCGGATTGATCCGACAGCAGAACGGTCACGGACAACCTCGCTGCGGATTGATCCCACCATCAGCGCCCGCACTTCGGCGCTGCGGGTGGTTCCCATCGAAATTGCCCAGAAACGCGGCATCCAGCAGGTCGGTGAGGCACTGGCCCGTACCGAACAGCAGGTCATCACCCTGCCGAAACGCCAGCCGACGCTCACGGAGCGGGCCGCTGTCCTGGCTGCCAAAGGCAGGTATCAGGAGGCCATTCCGCTCTACCAGCAGGCCCTGCAAGCCAACCCGAAAGCTACCGAAGCCCTTGCCGGCTGGGGACGTGTGCTTCTGGAGCTGGGCCGGGAAGCGGACGCACGGGACAAGTTCCTGGCCGTTCTGGCTCTCAACCCCAGGGATGCGGCCGCGCAGGTCAACCTTGGGGTAGCCTGCTATCGCACCGGCGACATTGACCGTGCCATCCAGGCCTACCAGGCGGCGCTTGCCATCTCCCCACGGCTGGCCAACGCCCACTTCAATCTGGGCATGGCGCAGTCGCACCGTGGCGAGCTGGAAGCCGCTATAGCCAGCTATCAGACGGCCATCAAGCTCCGCCCCCAGTTTCGTGAAGCCTGGAACAACCTGGGGCTGCTGTATGAGGCGCTGGGCGATCTGGAGCGCGCCGAACAGGCCTTTCGGGCCGCCCTGGGTAAACCTGTGCCGGGCGGTCGGGAGCCGGAAGCAGGCTACGCCCTGGCGCACTACAACTTGGGGCGGCTGTACGAGAAGCGGGCGGCGTACGATGCGGCCATCCGGGAATTTCAGACAGCCGTCCGGCAGCAGCCAAACTTCCCGGAGGCCTACCTCAACCTGGGCAATGTCCGCCTGCTGCGCAGTCAGCTCAAGGGCACCCCCGAACTCGATGCGGCGATTGAGGCGTTTCGGAAAGCCATTGCTCTCCGCCAGGGACTCTACCCGCTGGCGTATGAAAACCTGGCCATTGCGCTCAGTTTCAAAGGTGACAAACCGGCGGCTCTGGCGGCCTACCGGACGGCTTTTGACCAGTATGAAGGTGCCTCGGCGGACACGTTCGAGAACCTGCTGACCACCCTGGCCGATGAAACTCAGTTTCTGATCGGAAACGAACTCACCCGGAGTGACAACCCCGGCAACCTGCGCCCGGTGAACCAGACAGCCACCAAGCCGGGCACGGACCGCCTGCTCGAACTGCTCGAACGGTACGCCGGGCTGCCAGAGGCGCTCAAGGAGCAGCCCGACGTGCGCTACTGCGCCGGGCGTGCGTACATTACCGTTGGAGAGGCCGAAGCGGCGCGCAACGAACTGCGGCGCGGTCTGGAACTGGCCGAGGGGCGGGACGCCAGCGCCAGAGAGCTGCTGCACGCTCTTGAGGCGACCATGGCGCCCCCTCCGTGAGCCGGAGCCACTCTTCGTCCGCCCTTTGACTCGCACACGGGTTGGCGCTAAAAGCTGTCAGCAACGGTGAAGGTTGATGTGCGCCACGGTCATAAGGTAGCCGTGGCCATTCGGTGCTCTCCCTTTCGGATTCACCACAACCACGCTGAACCCCAAGACCTTTTTCCTGTTCCTCAATGCAAAGCGACCATGCCAATCACGATGGAAACTGAAAAAGTGAGTCCCAGCCGTTCCGAAACCCTTTTTGAGCAAGCCCGCGCCGTGATTCCCGGCGGTGTCAACAGTCCTGTTCGGGCCTTTCGGGGCGTGGGTGGGACGCCTCTGTTCATCCGCTCGGCCCACGGCCCCTACATGACCGATGTGGATGGCAAACGTTACGTGGACTACATCGGCTCGTGGGGGCCGATGATTCTGGGACACGCACACCCGGAAGTTCTGGCAGCCATCCACTCGGTCATCGAACGCGGCACTTCATTTGGCGCGCCGACGGAACTCGAAGTCGAAATCGCCGAACTCATCGTTTCCCTCGTGCCTTCCATCGAAAAAGTCCGCATGGTGAGCAGCGGAACGGAAGCCACGATGGCGGCCATCCGCGTGGCGCGCGGCTTTACGGGACGCCGCAAAATCGTCAAGTTTATTGGCTGCTACCACGGTCACGGAGACGCTTTTCTGGTCAAGGCCGGCTCCGGCGTAGCGACGCTGGGGCTGCCAGACAGTCCAGGCGTGCCGGCTGAAGTTTCCCAGCAGACCATCACGGTTCCATATAACGACCTGGCAGCCGTCGAGGCGGCATTTGCGGCGTACCCCGATGACATTGCGGCTGTCATCGTCGAGCCGGTTGTGGGCAATATGGGCTGCGTCCCACCCAGGCCAGGCTACTTGCAGGGGCTGCGTGACCTGACGCAAAAGCATGGTGCGGTTCTCATCTTTGATGAGGTGATGACCGGCTTCCGGCTGGCGCGCGGCGGCGCGCAGGAGCTTTACGGTGTCCTGCCGGATATGACCTGCCTGGGGAAAGTCATGGGCGGGGGCTTGCCGGCCGCAGCCTATGGCGGACGGGCCGACATCATGGACTGCGTTGCCCCGGCCGGCCCGGTCTATCAGGCCGGCACGCTGTCCGGGAACCCGGTCGCTATGACGGCCGGACTGACCACGCTGCGCCTGCTCCAGCAGCCTGGCGTGTACGAACAGCTTGACCGGCAGACCAAAAAGGTTTCTGAAGGGCTGCTCCAGCTTATCCGCAAGGCGGGCCTTCCGGCGACACTCAACCGGGTGGGCTCGATGTTTACGATCTTTTTCACCGACGGCGAAGTGACCGACTGGGACTCGGCCTCCAAAAGCGACACGGCGCTTTTCGGGCGCTTCTTCCACGCCATGCTGCACGAAGGGGTTTACCTGCCGCCGTCACAATACGAAGCCGCCTTTATGGGCCTGGCCCACACGGATGAAGTTGTTGAAGCGACGCTGGCCGCGGCAGAGCGGGCGCTGGATAAACTGGCGTACCATTGATGCCGGTCGTGCCGGAACCTGCCAGCTTCCCTGGATGTGGCTTTATCCTCTGTGCCTTACGGATTACGGATGTCTCGCTTTTCCGCATACCTGCGCGCACATGCGCCTTACTTTGGGCTGGGCGGGCTGCTGTTGCTGATGGTTGTCGGTAGCCTGCTGGCCCCACAACCGGCAGTTCGGCCGTCATCCAGCGCAAGCCGGCCGCTGGACGTTCAGGGGGATGTCATCCGTCTCCGCTTCGACTACATCAAAAACCTCAACTACGACTTTGACCCACGCGCCACGACACCAACGCCGCCTCCGGCGGCACTTCAGGCGCTTGACGGCAAGCAGGTCGAAATTGCCGGCTTTGCCCTGCCGCTGTACAGCCCTACCGGAGAGACCGAGTTTCTCCTGACCCAGTCGGCCAATGGCTGCTGCTTTGGCGCGCCACCCATGCTCCAGCACATGATTCTGGTTCGCGCCGGGAAGATGAAACTGAACAACTATGGAGAGCCGGTGCTTGTCCGGGGCACCCTGTCGGTTGGGCCGGAATGGGAAGATGGTTACGTCACCAGCCTGTTACGGCTTCAGGCCACAGCTATCCGCGACCTGGCCGACGACCGCGACATCGAGTAGCCGGGAACGGCCGGACCGGTGACGCAGCAACCCCGGCGGCGGCAACTCAGGCGGAAGCCGAAAGCGCAAAGTGGCACTCGGCGCAGTAGCCATAGACCTCGAACGCATGCTTGACAATGGCAAACTGCTTGCGCAGCGCCTGCGTCATGAGCTTGGTTTCGACCGGGCACCAGTCGAGGCGGATGGTCTTGTGGCAGTTGAGGCAGATGGCATAGTGCCGGTGCTCATTGCCTTGGAACTCAAAACGCGCCACGTCTCGGTTCTGCAGATTGGACTGGTGAACCAGCCCCACGTCGGTCAGCAGGGTCAGGTTGCGATACACCGTGTCCAGACTGACGTGCGGGTGAATCTTGGTCACTTCGCGGTGAACTTCCTGGGCCGTCAGCGGACGGGCCGATTCCATAAGGATGCGCAACACCGTTGACCGCTGTGGCGTCATCTTCTGCCCACGTTTCTTGAGTATGCTCAGAGCCTCATCAAACGTCATCGCTTGTACCTCGCTTGAAATCGGGCGGTCCGGCCGGTCGGCAGCAGTGCCGTCACAGGTGCGGTCAATTCAGAAGATTCCCAGTTGCGAAGCGTAAACGGGCAACCGCAAGCCGTCAAGATACAATAGATTACCCTCCCCCACGCCGGATTCCTGACTGACTCCGCTGCCAGCCTATGCGTGGCGACGGGCGAAGTCACGCATGAAGTCTATGAGTGCGAGGACGCTTTCCATCGGCAGGGCGTTGTAGAGCGAAGCGCGGATGCCACCCACCGAACGGTGGCCCGGCAGCCCTTCAAACCCGTTGGCCGCAGCTTCCCTGAGAAAAACCGCTTCCAGATCGGGATTGGGCAGCCGAAAACAGACGTTCATCAGCGAACGGGAGTTGCGCTCAGCCGTGCCCCGGTAAAAGCTTCCGCTATCTATGGCGGCATAGAGCTTTCCGGCTTTTTCGGCACTGGCTGCCGCAACGGCGGCCAGCCCCCCTTGGGCTTCAAGATACTCCAGCACCAGTCCCACCACGTAAATGGCAAAGACGGGCGGCGTGTTGTACAGCGACCGATGCTTCACATGCGTGCGGTAGTCGAGCATCGTCGGCAACCCACCGGGAATACGCTCCAGCCAGTCCTCGCGTACGATGACAATCGTGACTCCGGCGGGGCCGGCGTTTTTCTGGGCCCCGGCGTACAAAAGGGCGTATTTGCTGACATCCAGCGGACGACTCAGAAAATCCGACGAGGCATCACACACGAGCGGCGTCGTCCCGACTTCCGGCTCCGTCGGCCACTGCGTGCCAAAAATCGTGTTGTTGGACGTAAAGTGAACGTAAGCCGCCTGGGGGTCGAGCCGTAGTTCACTCTGGTTCGGAATCCGGGCGTAGTTCTCTTCCTTTGTTGTGGCCGCGATATTGACCCGCCCGATTTTCCGGGCTTCCTCAACGGCCTTTTCCGACCAGCTTCCGGTCACAATGTAGTCGGCAACACCGTCCCTGGTCAGAAAATTGAGCGGCACCATGCTGAACTGCAAGCTGGCCCCACCCTGCAGAAACAGAATGTGGTGCGTCTCCGGCACATTCAGCAGACGGCGCAGGCGATTTTCGGTCTCGGACAGGATGGTTTCAAAGGTCTTGGAACGGTGACTGATTTCCAGAACCGACATCCCGACGCCCGGCAGGCAGAGCATTTCTTCCCGGATGCGTTCGAGTACGGGCACGGGCAATACGGCCGGCCCGGCATTGAAATTGTGACAGCGTTTCATCGTTGTTCAGGCTTTCCGAAAAAAACTCATGATTTCGCGCCCGGCTCAGTCCCGGAACGGTCCCGGTCAGCGCCAAAAAAGACAGCGGAAGAGCGCCCATCAGCGGAACAGCAGATTGATTTGTGCGGCGGTTGCCGTCAAGCCAAGGGCCGTGCCAGCCACGACCTGCCCGACCGTATGCTTTCTCATCACCACCCGCGAGGCGCAAACAAGGGGAATGAGGCTGAAATACGGCAGCACAACCGCCCCAAGCTGGTAGTAGAGCGCCATTAGCGGGCCACTGATGCCTGTCGCGTGGACGCTGATTTTCCAGTAGCGCGTGATGGCCAGAATCACCGCCGTATTGACCGCGTAGCAAAACATCAACCCTTGGGCCAGCCGTGGCGCGTGAAAGAGTTTGAGGAAGAAGAAACCCACCGCATAGCACAGGATGCCAAGGATGAAGGGGCGCGTCCGCTGTTCCCGGCGGTCAATGTTGACGTTGGTGATGAGTCCCCGTTGCTTCATCACCAGCAGGGCAGACAGGGGCAGAGCCGCCGCAAAGACCACAGACACAACCGCTGCCAGGACTTTACTCGCCCCCTGAGCATTCGGGTCGGTCGCAATGATGACGAGAAACGCCACCACCGCATTGACGAGCGGGTTGAAGACATCCGACAGGATACGTGACACCAGCAACTTCATAGCCCCCAGATAATCACTGGCGCGTGAACACCGTGTAAAGCATTTCAGCGCAGATACTTTGCCAGCCAGGCATGCACCTCCTGGAAGAGATACCGGTTGTCCTCACCGCGCAGAATCCAGTGGTTGGCTTCGGGAAACACGATGAGCCGGCTGGGAATACGGCGGCGCTGGAGAATCGTCCAGTTTTCAAGGGTCTGGTTGAGCGGGACGCGAAAATCGTTCTCGCCAATCGTCAGCAGGATTGGCGTCTGAAAATTAGCCGCGTACCGGATGGGATTCTGTTTGCGCCAGGTTTCATTCTGTTCCCAGACGGGCCCGCCGTTGGCCAATTCGCGAAAGTAACTGGTGTCGCTCGTTCCGTACTGCGACTCGGAATTGATGAGCCCGGCGTGGGAGATGAGGCACTTGTAGCGGGTTGTCGTGGCCTGCAACCAGTTGGCCAGATGGCCGCCATAGCTGGCGCCGCCGGCCGCCACCCGTTCGCCATCGGCATAGGGGAACGCTTTGGCCACCGCGTCCACGGCCTCCGTGATTTCACTCCCGCAGGTTCCGAAGGGATCGCCCTGGATCGCCTGGGCAAAGGCTTCCCCAAAACCGGTCGAGCCGGTGTAGTTCGTCAGCAGAACGAGATAGCCTGGCTGCGCCAGCAGGTGATAGTTCCAGCGCAGAAAGAACTGATCGCGGAACATGGTGTGGGGGCCGCCGTGGATGAAAGTAAAGATGGGGTAGCGCCGCTTGGGATCAAAGTTCGGCGGCAGCACAAGCATGTTGTGGATGCGCTTGCCGGCCCGGCTCGTGAACCAGAAGTGCTCCAGCGGTTGCCAGTCAATTTGCGCCGCCGCCGCCACGTTGAAGCTGGTCAACGCCACGTGCCGCCCGGCGTCGGGGTCAATCCGTACGATTTCGGCCGGATTGACGGCGCTTTCCCAGTTGGCAAACAGCAGTGGACTTGCGGCCTGCGGGGGAATGGACAGGTTCGTGTAGCAGCCGAGTTTCACCTCAAAGGCAAGCTGTGCCGGGCCGCCACGTGCCGGGATGCGAAAGAGCTTTTCGTGTCCGGCCTCTTCCGCCGTCACGTACACGGTCTGGCTGTCCGGTGTCAGACCAAAAGACTCCACGGAACGGTCAAAGCCTTCTGCCGGGCGCGACTCGTTCACCAGTTGGCCATTCTGCCAGTCAAAGCGTGCCAGACGGTCAAGGTGATACACCTTGCCGTCAGTGGTCGGCGAACACAAGGCATAGAGTCTCTTCCCGTCCGGGGCGAACAGCGGGCGGCTGTAGGTGTGACCGGGGCTGGTCAGGCGGCGCGGTTCACCGCCCTGGGCGCTCACCACATACAGGTGTGTTTCAACGGGAGCATAGGCAGCCTGTTTGTGCTCGGTGGTGGCCGTAAACACGATGGCCGCACCGTCCGGCGTCCAGATGGCATCGAGCGTGTCGGCGGCATTTGTCGCACGCCCACCAAAGCCGGGTTCCGCGACAAGCTTTGTCCCGGCCAGCACATCCCGGGCTGGCGCGCCTTTCTCCAGTGGCTGTACGAACAGGTGGGTCTGCGTATCGTCCAACCAGTGGTCCCAGCGCCGGATCGGGTAGCCGTCATAAACCCGTGCCTTGTACTTCCGGTTTTTTCGTTCAGCAGCAATGCGCTGGTTGTCGGCGTCGGTGAGCGCACCGGGGAAGACCACGCTCGAAAACAGCAGGGTCTTGCCGTCAGGGCTGAAGCGCGGGGCGCTCGCGCCCGTCGAAAGGGATGTCACCCGCCGGGCTTCTCCGCCTTCGACCACATCCAGGAGATAGACCTGGTTGACCTCATCGCCTTCCCGTTTGGTGACGAAGGCAATGCGGCGACTGTCAGGACTCCAGGTGACATCCGACTCGGCGGCTTTGGTGAACGTCAACTGCCGGGGCGGAGCGCTGCCATCGCCGCGTACCAGCCACAGGTCACTGGACTGGTCTTTGGGATCGTAGGCCGGGTCAACGACGGAAAACACGACGAACAACCCGTCGGGGCTGGGAACCGGCGCGCCGACGCGCTTCATCAGCCACACGTCTTCGTGGGTGATGGGGCGCTTGGCCGCTGCCGGCGGTGTCTGTGCGGAGAGCCGGGCCGGGGCAATGAGCGCTGCGACGAAAGCCATGCCGCACAGGGCAAGTCTCCGTCGGAGTGTGGGACGGGCGGTTCTGACGATTCGTTTCCAGTTCACGGTTCGGTACAGTGGCATGGCGACAGAGCGCGGCGTTGCCCGCAGCGGTTTACGTCAGGCAACCCGCCGGGCACACCAGTTTCAGGATTTCGGGGTTACAGGGTGAGTGACTTGAGATAGGCGCGGAACTCCGGGCCGAGGTCTGGACGCTGAAGCGCAAACTCGACCGTGGCGATGAGAAAACCGAGCTTGTCGCCGGCATCGTGGCGGACGCCGTGGAACTCGTGCGCATACATGGCCTGCTCTTTGAGCAACAGGCGCATGGCGTCGGTGAGCTGAATCTCTCCGCCGGCACCTTTGGGTGTCTTTTCCAGCACGTCGAAGATTTCCGGCATGAGAATGTAACGACCGATGATGGCCAGGTTGGATGGCGCTTCGGCAAAGGGTGGCTTTTCAACCATGTCGCGGATTTTATAGACCCGGTCTTCGATAGGGTCCACGGCCAGCACGCCGAAGCGGGAAATGGCCTCGCCTTCCACGCGGGCGGTTCCGATGACGGAGCGCCCGTAACGTTCATACACCTCGATCATCTGGCGCAGGCAGGGCACTTTGGAGTCCACGATGTCGTCCCCAAGAATCACGGCGAAGGGTTCGTCGCCCACCAGTTCGCGGGCGACGAGCACGGCGTGGCCCAATCCCAGGGCCTGTTTTTGCCGCACGTACGAGACGTTGATCTTGGAAATTTCCTGAACCTGTTCGAGCAGATCGAGTTTGCCTTTCTCGCGCAGCAGATGTTCCAGCTCGAAGGAAATGTCAAAGTGGTCCTCAATGGCGTTCTTCCCGCGCCCGGTGACGATGATGACCTGCTCGATGCCGCTCAGAATGGCTTCCTCGATGCCGTACTGGATGAGCGGTTTGTCCACGAGCGGCAGCATTTCCTTGGGTTGGGCTTTCGTCGCCGGCAAAAAACGGGTCCCCAACCCGGCGGCAGGAAAGATGGCTTTACGGATTTTCCTCATGGTGATGGTTCTCAGCGAGTCAGTGGCCGCCAGTTTCCGAATCCGGTCGGCAACGATGTGGGACACAAGCCCTGAAACAGCTTTGGTGTTCACTGACGATACGCCAATCCGCCCGGACCGTGCGAGTGAAAATCCGCCACAGGCATTGTGTGGTGTGGTCACGGCGTCCCCGGCTACCTTCCGGCACCCCTATGACCGCCGGTGCAGGCGGTGGCGCACCTGTTACACAACTGTCATGGTTGAATTGACAGTATTCCAACACACTCTTAGTATGCACTTACTCTAGCCGGTTTCCGGCAGCGCGAGGAGTTGGCCACGCTATGAATCTTGGTACGTCCGAAATCCTCCTGATTTGCCTGGTTGTGGTGCTGCTGTTCGGGACGAGGAAGATTCCTGAACTCTTCAGCGGGCTGGGCACAGGCATCCGCAACTTCAAGAAAGCTCTCAACGAGGACCCGGACGAAGCCAAGCGTAAGGAGCTTGCCGCTCTGCCCCCCAAGGAAAAAGAGTCGCTGTGACTCCAGGTTTCCTTCAGTGACAATAGTTTAGCCGTCCCCGCACATTCACAGTCGTTTACCGAGTTGTCAGTCCTGCCGGGTAGCTGAAGCTCCCCGGCGGGTACGTCCCTGCCTACCAGCGCCGAGGTGGTTCAGCTATGAGCACGATTGACCCGATTGCGGAGTTTATTCAGGGCCAGCTCAACGAAATCCGCGTCGTTAGCGGCGAGCGGGAATATCACCGGAATGAAACGATTTATCACCTTGACGATCCAGCCGACCACATCTTCTACATCCTCTCAGGCAGCGTGAAGATCACGCGCGTCTCGGATGACGGCAAGGAAAAGATCATCAGCATTCACCGCGCCGGTGAGATTTTTGGCGAGTTGTGTTTCTGTGAGGTGGATGACCGCCGCAGCGATCAGGCTGTAGCCATGGAACCAACGCGCGTGCTGGCCATTCGGGTCCACGACTTCCTGGCCATGCTGCGTGAAAATCCAAAAGCGCTGCTGGATATGCTGTCCCTGTTCTGCAAACGGCTGTCAGAAGCCCAGCAGCAGATCGAAACGCTGGCCTTTGACAACACGACGCGCCGCCTGGCGCGGGTGCTGCTCAAATCGAGCAGCGATTCCGGTCTGGAGCGGCTTCGCCTCACCCACGAAGAACTGGCACAGATGGTTGGGACCTCCCGTGAAATCATCACCACTATCATGAACCAGTTTCGTGAGGAGGGGCTGATTGACTACCGGCGAAGTGAAGTCAGTCCGCACGTCGAAAAACTGCGCCAGTTCCTCGTCACAAGCTGACTTCCCGGCCGGTCGCAGCGCACCTGGACATCCACGGCAGGCCGGGAGCGGTTTCCACCCTGTCTCAGCCTGCCGTCACAGTCCACCATCTACGTACTCCCGCAACACCCAGCCTTCGTTCACCGCCGGGGACTTGCGTCGTCCCCACCGCTGCGGACGCACCCGGTAAAACCGGCCGCTGATTTCCAGAACATCGGCTTCGACCCCGGCTGGCAGTTCGCCCAGCCAGTCACGCGGGGTTGGGTTTTCGGTGGGCGTCGCGTAGGCCTTGGTCGGCCGCAACACCTTGACCTGAAACAGCGGGCGCGCAGAAGCGGCTGGCGGAGACTGTCCATACCAGTGCGCGCGGGCGGAAGCACGCGCCAGCCGGTACAGTGCCACCAGACCGCTGATGAACAAGACCACAACGGCTACGACAACCCCGACGCCAATCAGGCGGGTCGTCAGCGGCGACGGTAGCTCCACCGGAGAGGCGACATCACATAACGTTTCCCCGGCAGCACCGGTCGCGATGGAGGCATCGTCCGTCTCGTCAGCAGCAGCCAGCGGATTGTCAGGAACCGCCTGAACGGAAGCCACCGCCGCAGTGGATGTGGTCAGCGGAATCTCGGTCGTTGGCATTGCGGCTACGGCGTGCTCCACTTCCGCCCAGAATGCCGCCACCGTGGGGTAGCGATCCGTGACGTTCGTCGCCGTGGCCCGCTGAAGAACCTGCAACAGCGCCTCAGCGCCGGGTTGCGTCGCCAGCTTGGGAGGCAGTGTTTGGATTGGCGTCCGGCTTTCGAGGAAAGGATCGCCTGTCAGCGTGGCATGGAAGGTTCTGGCCAGCGCATACACATCGGCGGCAGCCGAAAGCGGGAGGCCAGCCCCCAGCCGGGCTTCCGGTGGCGCATAGCGGGACAGCCACCCGGTGAACTTCCCTTCGTTCATGGCCACCAACTCATCATCGCCAGTGGCGGAACCGAAGTCGGCGAGTTTCAGCGTCCGGTGATCACCGGTCAGCAGCAGATTTTCCGGCACGACATCGCCGTGGATGACGCCCAAGGCATGGCAGTGGGTCAGGGCGGCCGCAGCCTGCCGCAGCAGGTTCACGGTCTTGAGCAACGATAGCCCCTGCCAGGCGTGGCTCAGCGCAGCCAGCGTGCCGCCTGCAAGGTACTCAAGGACGTGGTAATCAAAGGGGCAGCCCGCCGGGTCGTGGGCACTCCCGCTGTCCAGCCGCAGCACGATGTACGGGTGACTGACGCGATCAAGCCAGACACCTTCCAGCCGAAACCGCGTCTGTCGCCAATCCGGCCCATCGGCCGTGGGCGCCGGAAGACCTGGCGCAGAACATGGAGTTGGAAAAGCCTTGATCACGACCAACTGCTGGCTGACGTCATCGAGCGCCAGGAAAATCCCGGAGCGGCTCCCTGTCACCAGGCGCGAGCGGATGCGGTATCGCCCGGCCAGAACCACATTTTCAAGTTGGAGCACGTCGCCTGACACCTGTCTTCCTCAGCCCGGAGAGCTTGCCGGCCGTAATCTATGTCTGCCTGCCAAGTGAGGGAAGACAAAACGGCTGCTTCAATGCCCGGATGCAGCTTTCATCCCAACAAGGGATGGAAAGCCGGTGGCGCGTATCATTCCTTGCCGAGAATGTGGGTATCCAAAAGCTGCCGCAGCCTGGCACTGCGTTCAACGTCCAGCTTCCGCGCCCAAAGCGCGTCTGATTCCAGAAGTTCAGGCCAGTGCTGCTCGGTCAGAAGCCGGGGATGCCAATCGGTCGTTCCCCGCCAGTCAATGTAGTGCCAGTTACGGTACTGACCACGAAGCTGGCTGGCATTTCCCAGAAGGCTCTGGATGACGGTTTCCACGGGTGAAGGGGCTTGGGAGCGGTTTTGTGGGTAGGCCGTCAGGTAAAACTGCACGACCGGGTGTTCCCAGACATTCAGGTTGAGCAGATAGGCAACGGCCCGCTGCCCCAGCACAAACCAGTCTGAACCGTGATAAAGCCGGAAATTCTCCCCAAAGGGAATGACCGCACGCGGGCGACGAACCCGGAGCGGACGCCAGTAGAACTGCCCGCGCCGGGAGATGAAGGGTATTACGCCAATGGTGCGCCGGGCCACGGCATCCTCAACATGTTTGTCAAGCTCGATACCACTGGACTGAAAATCCACCCGGCGCATATCCACGTAGAAATCGGCGGTGAGCTGATTGAGCCGGTTGGCGATCACTGACGCCGGTTTGATGGGATAGCAGGTGGGGGACAGCGTGGCATACCACCGGGGCGGTTTCGGCAAACGAAACAAACACTCCAGACCGCGGATGATGGCAAAGACCTTGCTGATGTGTGACCAGCGGGTTTGCCGGACGGGCGGCAGAAGCCGGACCCCATACCGTTTCACCAGCGACAGGTCGGCCGGAGACTGATAGGTATCGTGGTGGAGGACAATCTCCACATCGCCAAGTTCCCGCAGGCGCGGCAACAGCCGTGCCAGTAAGTCCCAGTCCTCCGCCCGATGGGAAAGAATGACGAACCCAAAACTCATGGTACTGAAAGCGATTTTCTGCGCCTTTGGCTGGAGGCCTCCATCGAAACACCAGGGGCACAGCTCCGGCTGGTTTTGAAAATCCGGTGAGTGCAATGCAGGAAGTAATCCATTGATGGGGCTGTGGATTGGTGGGGCTATGGGATGTGACAGACAAACAATGGAAATCCGGTGGGCAACCGATGATGTGGCCAACCCTATTCACAATGGGCTGCCAGTGTCAACCGTACGCCCAGGCAAACCCCTTGAATCCAGAACATTTCGGCTTCAATCCAATGCGGTTTGGAAGACGCCGGGACATGGTACGGGCCGCCACGCCTTGCCAGCGGCGACGGTCAGCCCCCATGGCAGGGGTGGTTGAGCAGGCTTCGGACGGCCACCCGGTGCGACGACACCGCCATATTTTCGGTTTCCATCGCGTGAAACGTGTGTTACAAGACAAACCAATCAGCACAGTTGGAAAACCACGTCAGCTCGCATGGGGACAGGTGCTGCGCCAGTCCTGGGCGGCTGGCTGGCTTGGATGACTTTACATTGAAAGAGGAGTGGTCTGGGCATGTCACAACAACCTCACTACGCCGATGCCTGGATGCAACGAGTGGCTTTGCTCTGCGCGTTTTTGGTATGGAGCCTGGTTCCGGCTTTGGCGCAATCCGGCACCACGGGCATTTCCGGCACCGTCCGGGATGAACAGGGGCGCGTCATTGCCGGCGCAACGGTCACACTGACTGACGCTGACCGTGGAACGTCCCGCACCCAATCCACCGACAACAACGGCTCGTACAGCTTCAGCAACCTTGTTACCGGGCGCTACAACCTGACCATCGAAGCCAGTGGCTTCAAAAAGAAAATCGTCGAGAACATCCAGGGCCTCGTGGACAAGACCACGGATGTCTCCGTTGCCCTTGAAGTTGGCGGAGCGGATGAAGTCGTCACAGTTTCCGCCAGTTCACTGGATGCTGTCATCAACAGCCAGAATGCCAGCCTGGGCAATAACTTCGTCGAACAGCAGATCAAACAACTCCCCCTGGAGGGGCGGAACGTGGCCGCGCTCCTGAGTTTGCAGCCAGGGGTCACGGCTGATGGCTATGTGGCTGGCGGACGCAGCGATCAGGCCAACATCACGCTCGATGGCGTGGATGTCAACGATCAGGTCAACGGCTTTGCCTTTACCCCGGTGCTGCGCGCCACACCCGATTCAGTCAGCGAGTTCCGGGTCACGACGGTCAATGCCGATGCCAACCAGGGGCGCTCCTCCGGCGCCCAAATCTCCCTGGTGACAAAAAGCGGAACCAACGAGTTCCACGGCACGCTCTTTCATTTCCATCGCAACACGGTCACAACTGCCAACGACTTCTTCAACAACCTGGCTGGAACGCCCCGTCCGCAGCTCATTCGGAACCAGTTTGGCGGCGCCATTGGCGGCCCGGTCGTCAAGGATCGCTTCTTTTTCTTCTTCACCTACGAGGGACTGCGCGAAGCCAAAGGGACGCCTGTGACCCGGCTGGTGCCCCGGCCCACGATGGGACAGGGCATCCTGCGCTTCATCAATCCCAGCGGTGGGATCACCACCCTGACCCGCCCGCAGTTGGAAGCCATCTTCCCGGCGGTCGGACTCAACCCAATCACACTCCAGTTGATGGCACAGGCAGCGCAGCGTTATCCGGTCAACAATGATCAGGTCGGCGATGGTCTCAACACGGGCGGGTTTACCTTCAACGCCCCACAGCCGGTCCGGCAAAACACAAGCATTGCGCGGCTCGACTGGAACGTTGACCGGCAGAACAAACACGTGGTGTCGGTGCGCCTCAACTACCAGTACGACAACAGCGCCCGTGCCACGCAGCAGTTCCCCGACACGCCAACGCCAACCGCGTGGCAACACCCCACCGGACTCGCCGCCAGCCATACCTGGACGATTTCCGGCAACAAAATCAATGTGTTCCGCTTTGGTATCACGCGCAACTCGTTTACCTTGGGCGGCGACTCAAACCAGAACCTGCTCAACCTGCGCGATGTGTTCCAGCCATTCGCCTTCCTGCGGTCACTTTCACGGGTGTCGCCGGTGTACAACCTGGTCAACGACTTCACCCTGATCAAGGGCAGCCACTCGTTCCAGTTTGGCGGCAACGTCCGCATCATTCGGAACAAAGTCAACAACGCGACCCGCTCGTTTGATTCGATCATTGCGAACTTCTCGTTCTATCAACAGAGCGGCGCAGTTCTGTCGAACCCCATCATTGCGGCCGGCTTTCCCATCAGCACAGGCTTCCGCAGCCCGGTACAGGTGGCGATGTCGGCGCTCATCGGACGGGCCTCGCAGTACTCGGCCAACTTCAACTTCACACGCGACGGCTCACTTCTCAACAGTGGCGTCCCGGTTCGACGCGACATTGCGACTGAAGAATACGAAGGCTACCTGCAGGATACCTGGCGAGTCCGCCCCAACCTGACCTTCACGTACGGTATCCGCTACAGCGTCAGCCGTCCGGTCTATGAACAGAACGGCCTCCAGGCCCGCACCACCGTTCCGCTGGGGGATTACTTCCGCGGGCGGTTGCAGGGGATGCAAACCGGCGTGCCCTTCAACGAACGGATCGTGGTGGATTTGGCCGGGCCGGCCAACGGCAAGCCGGGCAACTACGACACGGACTGGAACAACTGGCAACCCCGTTTCGCCGTTGCCTGGTCGCCACGCGCCGAAGGCGGCTTCTGGAAGCGCCTGCTGGGCAATGAAGGCGATACCATCCTGCGGGGTGGCTACGGACTGGTCAACGACTACTACGGAACGCAGATTGCCTTCCAGTTTGACAGCAACAATACCTTGGGTTTTGCCTCACAATCGCTGACTCCGGCCAACTCGTTCAACGTCACCACGCGCCCCGGACCGCTCATTACCGGCATCGGTCAGCAGGTACGCGGGCTGCCACTCATCACGATTCCGGGCCAGCTCACCTTCCCGCGCCAGCAGCCCTCCACGTTCGGTCGCCTTCAGGCTATCGAGCAATCCCTGGATGCCACAGTGCGTGCCCCTTACAACCACGTTTTCAACGCGACCATCGGGCGCAAGCTGCCGGCCGGGCTGTATGTTGAAGCCTCCTACATCGGGCGCATTGGCCGCAACCTTCTGGCGACACGGGATATTGCGGCGCTCAACAACCTGCGCGACCCACAATCCGGGCAGGACTGGTACACCGTGGCCGGCATCCTGGCCGATCTGCGTGACCGCAACGCACCACTGTCGGCCGTCCCCAACCTGCCTTACTTCACCAATCTGTTCCGGGGGGTGGACCTCATCGGTGCGCTGGGCGATTTCTTCGTCGGCGATGAAGATGCGTTTCGGGGCTTGACGCCAACCCAGGCCGTTTATGCCTCGATTGCGCGCATTCCCATCCCCGGCATTGGCGTCATTGACGGAATCGCCGGAAGTGACTGGACAACACTCCAGTTGGCCTTTGACTATGCCAACTTCTTCTTCCGCACCGACGGCCGCCCGGCCTCGCCCATCTTCTTCCAGCCCCAGTATGGGACGCTTTCCGCCTGGAGCAGTGTCGCCACTTCGGATTACCACGGCTTCACGGTTTCCGTCCGCCAGCGGTACAAGGACCAGCTTACCTGGGACTTCAACTACACGCTGTCCAAATCACTCGATACGGCCTCCGGTCTCCAGCGTTTTGGGCAGTTTGGCAGCGCCTTCATCCTCAACCCGATTCGGCCCCGCGACAACCGGTCGTTTTCGGACTTCGATACCCGCCACATCATCAACTTCAACTCCATCTGGGACATCCCCGTGGGACGCGGCCGCGCCTTCGCTTCTGACATTCCCCGGTGGGCCGATGCCTTCATCGGCGGCTGGCAGTTGACGACAATTTTCCGGTGGAACTCCGGGCTGCCCGTGGATGCTCCCTTTGACGGGCGCCGGTGGGCGACCAACTGGAACGTCCAGAGCAACGGTGTGCCAATCCGTCCCATTTCCTCCTCCCCAACCCGCAACGGGGTCGGTGGGCGCCCCAATCTGTTCCGCGATCCGGTAGCAGCATCGCAGTCCTTCCGCAACCCGCGCGCCGGCGAAACGGGTGGACGCAACATCCTGCGCGATCCCGGCTTTGTGTCGCTTGACTTCGGGCTGGGCAAGTACTTCCGCATGCCGTGGAGCGAGAAACAGACGCTGCTGTTCCGGTGGGAAGTCTTCAACGCGACGAATACGGCGTCGCTGACCGGAGCGCAGACGGTCAACTATCAGATTCCACAGGATTCGACGACCAGCGCGCCAGGTCCGGGCTTCGGGCGTTTCACCCGGACTCAAGGCCCACCACGCATCATGCAGTTTGCCCTGCGCTATACCTTCTGAAGGCCAAACAACGTCAGCTTTCCGATCAGGCGATGGGTATTCCCCATCGCCTTTTTTCGTGTGCTTTTCAGCCAGCAATACCTGCCGGAAGCCCTCCGTCCAAGCGCCGGGGTTTTGACTTGCACCCCCAAAAAGCGTAACTTCGCCATGACCTTTGAACTCCTGACCTAGCGCCGTACGGTTTTGTCTGATGTCCTCGCCAGAGACGACCCATCCGGCCCTGCCGTCTGGCCCGGCCGCAGATGCTTCCGATGACGTGAATGATCTTCCGGCGGAGCAGCGTGAGGCGCTGGAAGCACTGGAAGCGGTACTGCCAGCACCGGCTCAGGCGGCCCGCAACCGGGCGGCGGACGTTGAGCTGGCCGCACGCTGCCGCGCTGGCGAACCCGCCGCGTGGGAGTATCTTGTCCGCCAGTACTCCCGGCGGGTCTATCAACTGGCCTACAAGTTCGTCGGACGCCACGAGCAGGCGGAAGACCTGACTCAGGAAGTGTTTCTGAAGATTTACCGCTCGCTCGATCAGTACAACCCGGAGGTCGGCGATTTCCCAAACTGGCTGTTACGCCTGGCGCGCAATCTCATTATTGACGACTACCGCCGCCGGCAGCGGCAACCTGTCGAAGGCGGCGAGGACCTGGAAGCCCATGTTCACCGCCTGCAAAGCCGGACGGATCATCCCCAGCAGCGCATCGAGCGCCAGGAACAGTCGCTTCAGATTATGCAGGCCATTGAAAAGCTCTCCCCCGACCTGCGGCAGTGCGTCATCATGCGCGACATTGAAGAAATGACCTACCAGGAAATCGTCGAAAAGCTCCAAATCCCGGAAGGCACGGTCAAATCCCGCATCAACCGGGGGCGCATCGAGCTGGCCCGTATCCTGCGGCGGATGAAAGTGATTGGCACTTAGCCCCGCCCACCCGCCGGTTGACGACACACCATGGAA
Source organism: Chloracidobacterium thermophilum B (assembly GCF_000226295.1). GTDB lineage: Bacteria > Acidobacteriota > Blastocatellia > Chloracidobacteriales > Chloracidobacteriaceae > Chloracidobacterium > Chloracidobacterium thermophilum. The sequence goes on along the minus strand of NC_016024.1, from coordinate 1,027,709 downwards.
GACAACGAATACACCCGACAACGCCGCCAACATCTGGCCGACATTGCCGCGCTGGGTTTTGCCACCCATCCGGCAGGTTACTCCCGGACGCACAGCGTCAGTGAGATTGTTGCCACCTACGGAACCTACCCGGCTGAAGCCTTGGAGCAGGAAGCGATTGCCGTCCGGGTTCCGGGCCGGATTCAGGCCATCAACCTTATGGGCAAGGCGGCGTTCATCCGCTTTACCGACGGCGCGGCCACGCTCCAAGCCTACCTGCGCCGGAACGAACTCCCGGAAAACGAATGGCTGCTCTTCAAACGGCTTGACCTCGGCGACTTCATCGGCGTTGCCGGCAAACTGTTTCGGACGAAAACCGGCGAGTTGTCCGTTCATACCGAACAGCTTACCTTTCTTACCAAGGCGCTGCTCCCGCCACCGGACAAGCACTACGGATTGCACGACATCGAGCTGCGCTACCGGCGGCGCTACGCCGATCTGATGGCCAACCGGGACGTGCGGGCGGTGTTTGTCAAGCGCGCCCGGATTATTCAATCCATCCGGCGCTTTTTTGATGCCCGTGGGTATCTCGAAGTGGAAACGCCCATGCTCCAGCCCATCGCTTCCGGGGCGACGGCGCGGCCCTTTATCACCCACCACAACGCGCTGGACATGCCGCTCTATGCGCGCATTGCACCGGAACTGTATCTAAAGCGGCTCATCGTCGGCGGCTTTGAAAAGGTCTATGAAATCAACCGCAACTTCCGCAATGAAGGGCTTTCGACGCGGCATAACCCGGAGTTCACCATGTTGGAGTTCTACGAAGCCTATGCCACGTACGAAGACCTCATGACGCTGACGGAAGAACTCATCACCGAAGTCGTCGCCCAGACCTGCGGGACAGAGACCATCACCTACAACGACGCTACGATCTCCTTTGCCCGTCCCTGGCGTCGCCTGACGATGCAGGAAGCCATCATCGCCTACTGGCCAACGCCTGACCGGCCGCAACTGGCCGACTTAGCCGACCTTGATGGCGTAACGCGCGCCATGGAACGTCTCCATCTGCCCGTGGCCCCGACGGCTGGCTATGGCAAACGGTTGGGCGAACTCTTTGAACACGTCGCCGAGCCGCACCTTATCCAGCCGACCTTCATCACGCGCTTTCCGACCGAGTTGAGTCCCCTGGCCCGCCACGCTGACGACGACCCGAACTTTGTGGATCGCTTCGAGCTGTTCATCGGCGGCATGGAATGCGCCAATGCCTTTACCGAACTCAACGATCCCGACGAACAACGGCGGCGCTTTGAGCAGCAACTGGCCGCGCGCGCCACGGGAGATGACGAAGCCATGCCGCTCGATGAAGATTTTATTCGGGCGCTGGCCTACGGCATGCCGCCCACGGCCGGCGAAGGCATCGGCATTGACCGGCTGGTTATGCTGCTGACGAATCAGCGTTCGATTCGGGATGTGATTCTGTTTCCCCACCTGCGCCCGGAGTCCCCGCCAGCCGCGTCTCCACCGGCCGCGGCGCCGCCACCGCCAGCCCCCTGATGGAAAATCCGGCAATGTGACGCGCCATGCGACGCAGGAAACGCGCCGTCAGCTTCCCTTCTCCCGTCAGTTGCAGAACGATGGGACGGCAGAAGTGCATGTGCAGGCACTGCCCAACGATGCTGAAGGCATGGAAAGCTACATCGAGGTCCGGCTTGAGATCGGGGCGCGCCAGCCGGATCAGCGCCATGAGAATCTCGAAGCGGGGCTGGATGAATTCCTGCACCACGATGTCAAGGGCGCCGGTCGGATGGAGCATCTCGTGCGACATCAACGCTGCCGAGTAGTCTGTTCCGGCCGGTTGACCATAGAGATGGCTGATGAAGGTCTCGATGAAGTGCACAATGCCCTGCTGTGCGGCCTCTGGCGTGCCCACCTGCTGGGCCTGCCGCAGAATGCGCGCAAAACGCGGAGTGATGTCCTTTGAGCGCCGCATCGCATAACGCAGGGTTTCCAGGTACAGCTCTTCCTTGCTGCGGAAGTGATAGTTGACAGCCGCAATGTTGACGCCGGCTTCGGCGGCCAGATCGCGGACGCTCGTACAGGCAAAGCCCCGCTCAGCGAACATCCGCTCCGCCACCACCAGCAGGCGGGTCTTGGCATCGGCTGTTTCGCCCTCAGCCGCGCGTTTTGCCTTGCGTTTTGGCAGCTTGGATTCACCTGCCGGAGCCGCCGCCTGATGACCAGCATTGGCTTGAGCCATAGGTTTCATTCCTGCGTTGTGCTTGCGCTTCAAAATCGGGTTTCCGGGTCAGCCTGTCTCAGGCACCTGACCCCAAGGCTGACACCAGTCAGGGTATTTATGCCGGTTGAGCCGGTGCCACGCCCGGCGGTGTAGATTCCCCCGTCGTCGCCACGCCAACCTGCCAACCCAGAAGTCCGGGACGCCCCATCATCAGCAGTCCGCCGCCAATCAGGCACAGACCGTTGATGAGCAGAGCCTGTGACGGGCCAAACCGGTCGCCAATCCAACCAATGCCAATGGCTACAACCGGTTGCAGACCGAAGCCGGCCATCAGCAGGATGCTCAACAGCCGCCCGCGCATCTGCACTGGAGCGAGCATCTGCGTCAATCCGTTGGCCGTCGTGAAAATGAAGGGAACGGCCAGCCCTGTCGCCACAATACACGAAACCGCCGCCGGGAGCGTACGACTCCAGGAATTGCACACCACCATGACGCCGGCCCACACCGTACACCCAACCAGCGCCGCCCCCACCCGTGGAATGGCCCGGCTCAGGTGCGTCACCAGTACTGAACCGATGAGCGCCCCTACCCCCGAAGCCCCCAGCAGCCAGCCCAAGGTGCGGGAATCCCCACGGAGAACAACTGTGGCCAGCGCAGGGTAAATCGTCAGGTTCGACAGGACGAAAAAGGCGGCCAGCATGGTGAAGGCCAGCAGGTCGAGCAGGCGCGGTTGGGAGCGCAGATACCGGACGGCCTCACCAAAGCCACCCCGACTGATGCCGGTCTGGGAAGCCCGCTCCGTGGTGACGCTGCGGATGGCCAGCAGGCTGGCAATAACCGCGAGAAAACTCACCCCATTGACCCAGAAGGCTTCGGCCACGCCGATGTGGGCAATCGCCCAGCCGGCAAGCGTTGGTCCCACCGTCCGTCCAAGCTGGACGATAATGCCGTTGAGCGCCAACGCCTTGCGAACTTCGGACATCCCGACCAGATCGCCGATGAAAGCCTGTTGGGCCGGCATTTCAACCGCCGCGACGACGCCAAGCAGAAACGACAGTCCATAGACGTGCCAGAGCCGAATCCACCCCGTTTGCACCAGCAGGGCGAGCGCAAAGGCCAGCAGCATCGCGGCCACCTGCGCCAGAATGAGCAGTTTCCGGCGGTCGAAACGGTCAGCCGCTGCGCCGGCCCACGGCGCCAACAATATCAGCGGCAAGGAACCGAGCAGCGCCACAACGCCTTGGGACTGCATCGAGTGACTTAGTTCCCATACCACCCACGACTGTGCCGTGATCTGCATCCAGGTGCCGAGCAACGACACCGCCTGTCCACCAAAGTAGAGACGGAAGGCACGTCTCCGCAGCGGCGACCAGTCGGCCGCCCACTGGCGCAGAAACGGGCGCTGAAGCCAACCACGCATGGTGTTCATTGGAAGTGGCTCAGGGTGTTGGCTCGACATCGGGATGTACATCCGCCGGACGTGACCCATCCGCCGGCTTGACCGTCAGACTGTTGGCATCCAGCGTGGTGGACATCGCCCGCTGAAGGGCTACGACCGCCTTGTTGTAGTCCGTCAGGGCGCGCACTTCCCGTCCCCGCGCCGCAGACAGGGCATTTTGCCGGTCAAGCACGAGGAAGTTCGTGGACTCACCCACCTGATAGCGGCGCATTTCGCTGGCGTACTGCGCCTCGGCTGCCACCCGTGAGGCCCGCGCCGCCTGCACCCGCCGCAACGCCGTCTGCACGGACTGAAGCGCGTTACGCACTTCCGTTTCCACCTGGGTTTCAAAACGCTGGCGCTGGGCGGCAATGAGCCGGTCCTGAGCCAACGCCCGGCCGAGTGCGCCCTGGGTCGTACGGTTGTTGAGCGTGAAGCTCAGGTTGACGCCAACCCGCACGCCATAAAAGTTCTTGGTGAACAGATTGCTGAGATTGCGCCCAAACCCGCCGATGAACACGCCCGGTGTCTGGTTGGTCGGCGGCGGAATCACGACCGGCCCCAGTCCAGCCTGTGCCGAAAGGAGGTTCAACCTTTCCAGCACGGCCGTATTGAAACCACCGGCAAAAGGATTGGTCGTGATGGGGAGCGGCGTCCCGGCCAGCCCCTGCAAGCTGTAGGAACCGACGAAATCCAACTGCGGACGGAGCTGGTCGCGGAAAAACCGGATGTCAATCTCGTTGGCCGTCTTCTGAATGTCGAACTGCTCCATTTCCGGCCGCCTGGCGAGCGCGGCTCGCACGGCTTCATCAAGCGAAATGTTGACCGGTTCGAGGTTGACCTGTTCAGTGGGCACAATGGCTTCCTGCCACAGGGGCGCCTGGCGCTGGTCCAGGATGAGGGACTTGAGGGCATTTTCCACGCGCGTCAGATTTTCCAGCGCCAGCAGGAACTCTTCCTGGCGCTGTTCGAGCTGGGCTTCGACCGATACGATCTCCACTGGAGCCGCCGTACCGGCCTCGACGAAGCGCCGGTTCTGTTCAAGCTGGATGCGTGCCAGCGCCACAGCTTCGGCGCGGATTTCGACTTCGCGGCGGGCAAAGACCAAATCCCAGTACGCCGACTGCACCTGCGCCACGATGTCTATGACGCGCTGCCGGAACTGCGAATCCGACAGCGTCAGACGCTTTTTGGCCAGTTCAATCTGGCGGCGGGATTCATCCGTCCGAAAGTTGCGAAACAGCGGCTGCGTGAAGGTGAAGGTCAACTGGGAACTGAACAGCGGATTGACCCCGGCAAAGATGTTGGTTGTGTCCTGCCGCGCCACGGTGAACTCGGCCCCGACGCGCCCGCCGGTCATCAGCGGCTTGGTGAAGGCAAAGGTGTTTTGTGCCGCGCGAATCTCGACGGCTCCGTTTTCATCGGCTCCGGCAAAGGGATTGACGGCCGGATTGCGGAGCGCCGAGTAGGCAAACTGGTTTGTCAGCACCACGTCGTAAAACCCCTTGGTGCGGTTGACATCAAATGCCGCCTGCTGTACGGCAATCCGCTGAATTTCCACGTCTGGATTGGCCCGCAACGCCATAAGAATGGCCTCGCGCAGCGCCAGCGGGCGGCTCAACCCCGGCACAACCCCCACCCGTGGCTCGATGGCGATCTGGCGACGTGCCTGCTCGATGAGGTCCTGATCGGAAGTCGTTGTGGAGGCTGTCGGCGTCTGGGCTGCCGTCCGCACAATCCCAGCGATGGCCGGGCGGCCCGGTTCGTCGGAAGCAGGACTGGAAACCGGAAACTCGTCCTGGGCGCGTACCAGGGATGTCATCAGAGCTGCCAGAATGAATGCCAGCCCGACCCATGTGCAGTAACGAGGAATGTTCATAAGTTCACCATTTCAATCACTTGATTGAAACATTCGTTTGAATGCAAGTCTTACGCCCCACCGACTGAAACGTCAAGTGTGATTTCACACGGACGCCCGGCTTCCGGCGTTTTCCGGGGATTTTCGGGCGGTCGGCTTTGGGTTTTTTCTTTGCCTGGTCACACCAATGCCGTGTTTTGGTGATGTCACTCGCCAAAGCGTGTTACATTCCTTAGTCTTCCCTGGATTGCGCAAAAACAAAAACATTTTGCTGAGTGCCGGCGTATAGGGCAGGCAAAGAAGAGGTCAGGTGATGATGCAGGGCATAACAGACTACCTTTGGGCGGTGTGGCTGGTGATCGCAGCTTTGTTTGCTGTGGTAGAGGTCTCCACGGTGACGTTCATAGCCCTGTGGTTCGGCATCGGAGCTGCTGGGGCTGCCCTGGTGGCTGCATTTGGTTTCAGCTTCCCCTTCCAACTGCTCACCTTCGTTGTGGTTTCAACCCTGCTGACGGTGAGCACACGGCGCATCTTCCAGCGGTGGCTGGAACGCTCCACACCGGCGCTGCCGGCACTGGGCGACATCAGCCTGATTGGAAAACGGGGCGTCGTCGTCACGGAAAGCCGGGGGCCGCGCAGCGAAGCGGAACTGGAACTCGATGGCACCGTCTGGACGGCGCTGCCCCTGGGCGGAGATCACCTGAAACCTGGTGAAGAATGCGAAGTGGTACGCATTGAAGGCAACCATCTCTATGTGCGCCCGCTACACCCCCTGCCAGACTGGAGAGCTGCCAGACAAACCCAGCGACAATAAAAAGCTGCTGGGGCGTTACGCGAAGTTTCGTTCGTGAAAAGTTCAGTCGTTGAAACCGTCAGCAGAGCTTTTTGAGGAAGGAGCAGAATATGGAAGGGTTTCTCGTGTTTATCGGCCTCTTCGTGGCAATTACCATTCTGATCATTCTGGCCAAGTCCATTCGCATTGTGCCGCAGATGCAGGTTGTCATTATCGAACGGCTGGGAAGATATGCCGGCATCCTCAGCAGCGGACCCCACATCATCGCGCCTTTTATTGACTCCCCCCGTACCGTCAACTGGACGGGATTTCCGATTGGCATGAGTTACATTGACCTGCGTGAGCAGTACACGGACTTGCCGATGCAGCCCGTCATCACCAAAGACAACGTGACGGTCGGCGTGGATTCAGTCATCTACTGGCAGATTACCGACCCCTACAAAGCAGTCTATGAAGTTTCCGATCTCTCTGGCGGTATCATCCAGTTGACCCTCACGGCCATGCGCAGCGTGATGGGCGAAATGGACCTCGATGAAACCCTGTCCTCACGGGACATCATCAACACTAAACTGCGGACGGTGATGGATGGGGCGACGAACAAGTGGGGCGTCAAGGTGACGCGCGTCGAAGTGCGCAACATCAACCCGCCGGAAGATGTGCGCGTGACAATGGAAAAGCAGATGACGGCCGAACGGAACCGCCGGGCCCTCGTGCTGCAAGCTGAAGGTGAAAAGCAGGCCGCCATCACCCGCGCCGAAGGGGAACGCGAAGCTGCCATTGCCCGCGCCGAAGGGGAACGCCAGATGCAGATTCTCCGCGCCGACGGTGCCGCCCAAGCACGCCTGCGTTCGGCAGAAGCCGAGGCCCGGTCCATTCAGATGGTGGCCCAGGCGCTGGGAGGCGCCGGCAATCCAGCCCACTACCTCATCATGGGACGCTACATTGAGTCCCTGCGCGAAATGGCCCAAAGCCCCAACAGCAAAGTGATCTTTATGCCGGTCGAAGCCTCGGGCCTGCTGTCATCCGTCGGGATGTTCAAGGAGATTTTCAGCAGTGACAGCAACAACGCGGCTCCCTCACCTGCGATGCCCTCACCCCAGCCCCCAGTGCCAGCGCGAACGGTGGTGCCGACAGCACCGGCAACACCACCGCCACAGTACGTTCCGCGCTAAAATGAGAACCGGCGGATGAAGAGTGAGGTATGCAGTATGACCGAACGACTTCCCCAGCCGGAAAATCCACTTGTTCAGATGCGTGCGACCGACCTTGTCCGCCGCCTGGCGTCGGGCGAGGTTTCGGCACGCGCCGTCGTGGATGCCCACATCGAACGCATCCAGGCAGTCAACCCACAGCTCAGGGCGGTCGTGGTGACGTGCTTTGAGGAGGCCCGCCGCGCGGCTGACGAAGCCGACGCCCGCCGCGCCCAAGGCGCGCTACTCGGGCCGTTGCACGGGCTGCCCATCACCATCAAGGAATCCTTCGATCTGGCCGGGACGCCAACCACACTTGGACTGACACAACGCGCCTACAGCCAGGCTAACCAGGATGCGCCACTTGTGGCCCGGTTGCGTCAGGCCGGGGCGATTGTCCTGGGCAAGACCAACCTGCCGCAGATCGCCATGGCGAATGAGTGTGAGAATCCACTGTACGGACGGACGGTACACCCCCTTGACGCACGCCGGGCACCCGGCGGGAGCAGCGGCGGCGAGGCCGCCATCATCGCCGCTTACGGCTCGCCGCTTGGGTTGGGCAGTGACATTGGCGGCAGCCTGCGCCTGCCGGCCCATGCCTGCGGCATCGCTTCACTCAAGCCAACCGCTCACCGGTTGACGATGCAGGGGCACGCCGAGGTGTTCCCCGGCATGGAAGCCATTGTCTGCCAGCCGGGACCCATGGCGCGCCACGTGGAAGACCTGATACTGGCCATGCGCGTCCTGACCGCAAACGGACAAGACACCAGCCGCGACCCGGCCGTTCCACCCGTTCCCTGGACAGAGCCGGAAACCACCTCCACACTTCAGGGGCTGCGCGTCGGCTACTACCTTGACAACGGGCTGTTCCGTCCCGCGCCGGCCATCCGGCGCGCCATCCGGGAAGCCGCCGATGCCCTTGAGCGGCGCGGCGCAGAGGTCATCCCCTGGCAGCCGCCGGACGTTGCCGAAGCCTTTGGGCTGTTTATCGGCATCCTGCTGGCCGATGACCTGCGCTACGCGCGCGACCTGCTCGCGGACGAACCAATCTGGACGCCTCTCTGGCCCTACCTGCTTCTGGTGCGGCTGCCAAACGTGGCCCGTGACATGTTGGCCCGCATCGCTGACGTTGCCGGACAGCGCGCCACGGCCCGGCTGCTGCGGGCGGCGCGTTCCCGAACGGCCACCGGATACTGGCAGCTCGTCGAAGCCCAAAAGCGATACCGCGAGCGATTTCTGGCCAAACTCGATGAGCAACGCTGCGACGTGCTGCTCTGCCCGGCCGACGGATTGCCGGCCCTGACGCACGGGGCAAGCGCCTACACAACAGAAGCCGTCAGTTACACGGCGCTTTACAACCTGCTTGGTATGCCGGCCGGCGTTGTGCCGTGGACAGCCGTCGGACCCAACGAAGAAAGCGACCGGCCGGACACGGTTGATCTGACCCAGCGCACAGCCCGCGAGGTTGAGCGTGACAGCGCCGGCCTGCCGGTTGGCGTGCAGGTCGTGGCGCGCCACTGGCGGGAAGACCTTGTGCTGCGCGTCATGCACGCCTTGGAGCAGGAGAGGCAGCCACCGTCAAACTGAACGGAAAGCCGCCCCTTCCTGCCAGACGGGAATCAAAACGTAAAGCGAACGCCAAGCTGTACCTGCCGTGGGCCGCCAAAACGCGCGGTCGAGGGCGCACTGTAGGGCAGAAAACCAGCCGGATTGAGCGCCGCTGTCGAAAGCGTGCCGTTGGATAACGGCCGCGGGCCTTCGACGATGGCAATGGCATCCACGTCGTAGTTTTTGTTGGTGTTGCGCGTCACGTTGAAGAATTCAGCCAGAAAGTCAAGCCGCCTGGTTTCGCCGAGCCGGAAACTCTTGGCCACCCGCAGGTCGAGGTTGAAGAAGTTGGGCTGGCGGAAGCTGTTTCGTCCGACAACGACGCCATTGATGATGGCGCGGTCGTTGTCATTGCCATCATTGTTCACATCATCCCCGATGATGGCTGTGTAGGGCAGCCCTGACCGGGCGACAATGATGGCACTTACGATGAAACCATAGGGCAGGTCCACCAGTCCGCTCAGGTTGAAGTTGTGCCGGATGTCCTGCTTCGACGGCCCGCGCTCCAGCTTGAGGTTGAAGGGGTTGATGGCGAACTCCTGATTGAAGTTCCGCTCGTTGGAGTCATCGTCCATCGTCCGTGAGAACGTGTAGTTGGCTGTCAGTTGGAAGCGGTTGGCATAGCGTCGGGTGACAGTGAGCATGCCGCCGTTGTAACTCGAATGCGCCGACGACTCGTTGATGAGAATCGGGCCGTAGTTGCGTCCGTTCAGAATCTGAATCGGACGGAACGCCGTGTTGAAGAACACATAGCCGGAGTTTCCAACAACAACGTAGCCGGGGCTGCCCGGCGGCGGCAGGTTGCGGTTGACGCGCCGTTGCAAATCCCAGGTTGAGTTGCGGATGAACCCAAGCGTCGCATTCCAGTGCTGAAACAGTTGCCGCTCAATGGTGAGCGATGCCTGAAAGGACCGTGGATTCTGGAAGTCCGGGGCAAAGCCATAGACCCGCTGCGGAAAGTCAATCGGAGCAAAACCGGCCGGCAGCGTCGTGATCGCACGCGGGAAGGACGGGAAGATGGCCGCCAGCAGCGCGTTGCGGCGTGAGCCGGAAGGGATGTTGTTGGTGTCTATGGCCAGGTTGGCAATGCCGTTTTCGGTGTTGACGCGCTGGAACAGCGTCGCCGGCGTGCGCGCCGTAAACAACCCGGCCGAGGCGCGGACGACGGTCTTTTTGTCGCCGTTGATGTTCCAGGCCAACCCAAGACGCGGCTGCCACTGTTCGAGATCGTTGGGAATGCGCTGGGTTTCAGGAATGTCGGGATTGGGTGAGGCCGGTTGCGGATTGAACTGCCCTTCCCAACGCAGCCCCAAGGTGATGGTCAGGGTTGGCAGGACCCGAATCTTGTCAGTGATAAAAGCGGCAATCTCCTGCTGGACGCCCCGGAAGGTCGCCGGTTCCTGCGGCGTTCCCGGCAGAAAGCCCCGGTAGCGGTTGATGGTGTTCACACCGGCCAGGGCGCGGGTGTAGTTGAGCAGGGCGTTCCCCCCGGTGAAACCATACCGCCCCTGAATAGCGGCGGCGCGCTGCTGCTGCACGCGGTTGATGTTCAGATCGAAACCAAAGCGCAACTGATGCCGTCCGCCGTTGAAGCTGACGTTGTCGGAAAGCTGGAAACGGCGCGTGCGGAACGTCCGCGGCCGGCTGTTGTCCCCTCCCACTGTCCCAACGCCGGAAATGTCAATCTGTGAATCCAGCGAGTTGGGCACTTCGTCGCGGTCGTCACCGGCGATCTGCCCCCGGATTTCATTGACGAACCGATCCGTCACCACCGTCACCAGGCTTGTCTTGAAGCCGTGGCTCCGGTTCTGGCGCGAGTAGTTGACCGATTCGGCCCTGGTCTGGCGGGCGTTTTCAAAATTGAAGTTGTCACCTTGCAGCCGCGTGTAGTTGTACTGGGTGTTGAGCGTGTTGCGGCTGTTGAGAATGTAATCGCCCCGGACAAACAGCGCCGTCGGGTTGTTGCTGCCGCGTTTTTCGCCTTCCAGGTCGCGCAGCACCTGCGGCAGCGTCTGCCCGGTCGGGACGTTGAAACTCACCACAAACGGTACGCGCAGAAAGTTCTGCTCGATGGCCGTGAAGAAAAAGACACGGTCGCGCTTGATCGGGCCGCCAAAGCTGCCGCCAAACTGATTCTGGAGGTTGTCCAGGTCACGCCCAAAGGCGTCCGGTGAGGTCAGAAACCGGTTGCGGTTGAAGTAAAAGGCTTCGCCGTGAAACTCGTTCGTGCCGCTTTTGGTCACGACATTCAGAAAGCCGGCATTGGTGCGTCCAATTTCGGCGCTGGCGCCAGCGCGCACCACCTGAAACTCACGAACAGCCGACTGGGGGAAAAAGAACACGGCTTCATTGCCGCCGCGCTGATTCCCCTGAAGCGGGTCGTTGAAGTCAGCGCCATCCACGGCGACATTGGAGTTGATTGAACGCTGCCCGGCAACCACCAGCCCACTCCGGTCCTGCTCCTGCATCACGCCTGGCTGGAGTTGAAAAAACTCGGCAAAGTTGCGTCCGCGCACCGGGAGGTCACGAATCGCCCGCTCGCTGATGTTGAGACCGGAGGCGGATTCCTGTACGTCCACAACGCCCTGGTCAGCCGTGACTTCGATGAACTCCCGGACGTTTTCCGTTTCGAGCGTGATGTCCACCCGCTCGGTATTGCCCACCGTCAGCTTGACAAGTTGCCGACCGGGTTGACCACCACCCAGCGCGGCAGCTTCAATCTCATACAATCCTACGGGAAGTACGCCCGCGGCATAGCGCCCATTGGCGTCTGTCGTCACAGTTCGGGTATAACCGGTTTCTTTATTTTTGATGACTACCCTGACCCCAGCGACAGGCGTACCAGATGCCTCCGAAACGATACCTTCGATGCCGGCACTACCGGATTCCGACTGGGCGCTGACAACTGAAAAGCATCCCAGTAGCATCCCAACCAGCCAGAAGCAAAGCGAAGTGTGATGAAGGCGCGCGAAGAAAAGATGTCTCCGGGGAGAACGCTTGCAAGACGGCATAGGCGTCTTTTTCTCCTTTGATGCCAAAACGAAAAGTTCGAGAACAAGCCGTGGAGGGAAACATTGGCGTGAAACTGAAGTCTTACCCTTATGTAACTTCTGTCTTACATAGAGCATCCAAACGACGAGCCCGGAGGTGTGCTCGGGGGTTCGTCATGGCATGCTGTCTGGTGTTGACGCCCTCAGCGCTGGCACAGGACAGTCCGCCCCATTCGGAGACATCAGACGACATCAAGCCGCTGCACATCGGCTGGTCGCCAAAAGACATCCCTTCCACGCCTGAACCGGTTGCTTCTTCGTACGACGCCCATTCCAATCCGCCCACAAGGCTGGTCTTTCCTGTCGCCAGCTTCCCTCAGAAGTCTTTGGAGCCATCCCCGGAGACCAGGGGATACCTGAAGCCACCGGCTTCCAACCCCAAAGGCCCCAGTGAGGGAGCGACAGATGAATCCCCGGCAACGGACCCGGATGAGGCCCCGGCAAAAGGTGATGGACAGGCCCCGGAAGACCGCTTTCAGTGGGGTGAGGCCCTGCGGCAGGCGGCGCTGTTCAACAGCCTGCAACATATTCTGCGCTTTGCCACCGAGGACGGGACGCGCAAGGAAATCAAAGGCCCCTTTTTCCGGGACTGGTTCCAGTCCGTTCGCAACCTGCGCGGCTGGCGGGACGGGGACCCGTTTCTGGTCAACTACATCGGACACCCCATCATGGGTGCGGCGTCGGGATATATCCAGATTCAGAATGATCCGCGCGGCCGCTACCTCGAATTCGAACCCACCCGCAAGACCTACTGGAAAAGCCGCCTGAAAGCGATGGTCTGGTCAGCCGCCTACAGCACGCAGTTTGAGTTGGGCCCCATCAGCGAAGCCTCGCTGGGCAACGTCGGACGGGCACCCCGGCCGGATGGGAAAAGTCCGATGTCCTATGTGGATTTGATCATTACGCCCACAGTGGGCACGCTGTGGCTGATGGGCGAAGATGCGTTGGACAAGCATCTCATCCAACGCTTTGAGAAGCGCGTCCGAAATCAGTTCTGGCGTGGAATCGTGCGCAGTTTTCTCAACCCCGGACGGAGCATCGCCAATGCCATGCGGTTCAAGGGGCCGTGGCATCGGGACCGCCGTCCTCTTTGAACTCACCGGAGTCACCATGATGAAATCAGCCATCAAGTCAGCGCGTTGGCTCATCGGGCTGGTGTGGTTCGGCTGGGTCCTGACGCTGGCCCCCACCACAACAACCGCACTTACCCCGGCACAAGCGGGTTTTCAGACCTACACCAATGCCCGCTTTGGTTATCGTATTGCCTACCCGGCCGACTTCACCCCCCAAGGTGAATCCGACAACGGCGATGGGCAAGTCTTCACCGGCGGAGACGATGCCGAACTGCGCGTCTGGGGCGGGTACAACGTTCTTGGGGAAACACCTGCCAGCGCCCTGCGGGAAGAACTCCGCCGCTGCGCGGAAAACCGGCGGCAGATCACATACCGTACGGTCGGCAGGGGCTTTTTCGTCGTGTCGGGCTACGAATCGGATGGCACGCGGATTTTCTACCTCAGAAAAATTGTCCGCCCGTCGCTTCAGGTTGGCTTTGAGTTTGTCTATCCGGTGAACAACCGCGCCCGCTACGACCGGGAGGTTGGGGTCATTGCCAACTCCCTGCGCCTTCCGTCCCGCCAGGCCGGATTCAGATAAGCCCCCTGCCTCTTTGGCAGGCGTGGACAGTCGGCATGGAACGCAGCGTCATCATTGGCACAGCCGGCCACATTGACCACGGCAAAACTTCGCTTGTCCAGGCATTGACCGGCACCAACCCGGACCGGCTGCCCGAAGAGCAGCGGCGCGGCATGACGATTGATCTGGGGTTTGCCCACCTGAATTACCGGGACTGGCGGTTTGCCTTCGTGGATGTGCCCGGCCACGAGCGGTTCATCAAAAACATGCTCGCTGGAGCCCACGGCATTGACCTGGTGCTGCTGGTCATCGCAGCTGATGAAGGCGTCATGCCCCAGACCGTTGAGCATCTGTCCATCTGCCAGTTGCTGGGACTTTCCCACGGTGTCATTGCCCTGACCAAGTGCGACCTGGTCGAACCCGACTGGCTGGCACTCATCCGCGATGATGTCGCCCGCTTCACCCAGGGCACCTTTCTGGCCGGCAAACCGGTCGTTGCCGTCAGCGCCCACACTGGCGCGGGATGTGAGGCGTTGCTTCAGGCGCTGGCCGGCGAAGCAGCCGCTGTCCGCCCCCACGCGGTCGCCTGTCCACCACGGTTGCCCATTGACCGTATCTTCACCCGGCCGGGCTTTGGAACGGTTGTCACAGGAACATTGATTTCAGGAACTTTCGCCGTTGGGGAAGAAGTCAGCATTGAGCCGGGCGGAATTGTCACACGGATTCGCGGGCTTGAAGTCCACGGCGTCGCGCGCAAGGAAGTCCACGCCGGGGAACGGGTGGCCCTCAATCTCACGTCTCTGGAGGTTGGCGACCTGCGCCGGGGCGATGTCGTCACACCGCTGCACCGCTTCCATCCAACGTCGCGCCTTGACGTACAGCTTGAACTGCTGGCCGACGCACCCGGTCCACTGACGGATAACACCCGCGTACGCCTGCACCACGGCACCAGCGAAGTCATGGCGCGGGTGACGTTGCTCGACGGTCGGCACGAGCTGCCCCCCGGCAACGTCTGTTTTGCCCAACTCCGGCTGGAAGCGCCTCTGCTGGCCCTGCCCGATGACCGGTTCATTCTCCGGCGCTACTCACCGGCGACAACCATTGGCGGCGGCAAGATTCTCGATGTCCATCCACCGCGCCGGCGCGGCCGCTCGCGGCAGACGGATGACGTTCTAAAACAACTGGCGGCTGGCGGCGACCAGCGGCGGATGGCATTTGTCCGGCGCACTGGCGCGACCGGGTTGACGCTTGCCGAACTGGCCAGCCTGACCGGCGACAGCGATGCCGAACTGGAAGCCTTTGCCCGCCGCACCCCGGAGTGTGTCTTCCTTGGCCCGGCCCGGCGTCTGGTCGCACAGACGGCCCTTGACCAGCTCTGTCAGAACATCACCACCACGCTCGAAACGCTCCACCGGGAACGGCCCCGCCAACCTGACCTGCCACGGGAGGAAATCCGCCAGCGGACGGCCCACAACCTGCCAACGGAAGTCTTCCAGCATGCCGTCACCCGGCTTGTCCACGAGCAACGGATTGTGGCTGATGCGCATGCCATGCGCCTGGCCAGCCACCAGGTACAACTTTCTGCTTCCGATACGGCGCAGAAACAGACCGTGGAACAACTCTGCCGCCAGGCCGGATGGCACATGCCGACGCTGCCTGACCTGTGCCGTCTGACCAACCGCCCGGCGACACAGGTGCTGGCCGATGTTCAACTGCTCATAATCGAAGGGCGGCTGGTGCGGGTCGGGGATTTTTTTCTGCACGCTGAAGCCGCGTCCGAACTGCTGGCGCGCCTGCGGCAGGCAAAAACGAAAGGTGAAACCCTCGATGTGGGGGCTTTCAAGGTGCTGTTCGACCTGCCGCGCAAGTACGCCATTCCCCTGCTCGAATGGCTTGACCAAACCGGCGTCACCCGGCGCTATGGCAACATCCGCCTTATGGCTTGATGTCCGGCGCGGCCGGTTCGGCCAGGGTGGGGGCGTGGGCGGAGCCTTCCAGGTGGCGGGGAGCGGGCAAAGTTGGCATATCGTCGGCTGACGCAGGTTTTGGCGCAGCGGCTGGATGCACCGCATAGAACTGTAGGGCCGGGATGACTGCCGCCTGAAACTCGGCAACCGACGCATACCGTTCTTCCGGCTCACGCGACAGGGCACGGCGCACGATGCGCTCCAGCGTCTTCGCCTCCGGGGTCGTTCCCAGAGACAAATGCATGGTCTGATTTCTGACGGCGACGACGTATTCGCTGAAGTTGCGGCGCGGGAATGGCACATCGCCTGTCAGCGCCTCAACCAGCATGACGCCCAGTGAAAAGATGTCGCTGCCCGCGACGGCTTCACGCCCCATGGCCTGCTCTGGCGCCATGTACCCCACTGTTCCCATCACCATGCCGGGGCGCGTGATGGTCTGCTCGTCTTCGAGGCTGGATTTGGCCAGCCCAAAGTCAAGCACCTTGATCACCGGCTGGCGGCTTTCAGCGGAGCAGTCATCGCAGATGACCACATTTTCGGGCTTCAGGTCGCGGTGGACAATCCCGGCCGCATGCGCCGCTTTGATCCCCTCAAAGATTTGGTCGAACCAGAGCGCCGCCGTCGGGCCGTCCAGTCGTCTGCGCTGGCGCAGCTCGGCCCGCAGGGAGCGTCCCCGCACCACTTCCATGACGAGGTATGCGCCGCCAGCACCCGTGCGCCCGAAGTCATACACGGCCACCAGATTGGGATGGCGCAGCGCCGCCGCCGTGCGCGCCTCGCGTTCAAAGCGGCGCAGTGCCGCCGGATCGCCAAACAGGTGCGCCAGAATGACCTTGATGGCCACCGACCGGTTGAGGCGCAGATCGTGGGCCAGATAGACCGCGCCCATCCCACCCTTTCCCAACAGGCTGTCCAGGCGGTACTTCCCTTCAATGACCCGCTCGACCGGAAGGGACAGGGTGAGTTCCGCCCGGTCATCAGCGCAGAGATTGACGTTGGCATCGTAGCACCGGCCGCACACCGGACATTCCTTGACCAGGTTGATTTCCTGTTCGTCCAGGCGCGCCAGCACTTCGCGGCGCATCCGTTCAACCCGCTCCACCTGTGCCCGAAGCCGGGTGTTGTCGTGAATGATGCCAACCTGTGCGCCAATCGCCTGCAGGGTCTGACGGTCAAGCGCCGAATAGGGTTCTTCCGATTGTTTTTCCCCCAACATCATCAAACCGACGAGCCGCCCATCGGCATTCTTCATCGGCACGAGCAGGGCCGCTTGCACCTGTTCAAGGATAGACTGCTCAAACGCACTGAGTTGTGCTTCCGGGGGCAGCGGCACATCCTGGGCGCCGGTCGCCAACTGCATGTAGTCCGCCAGCGGAGAGCGTTCTGGCAGCGACAGATACCGGCTTGGCCTCTGGGTCTCCGCCAGGGTTTCCTGCCCTGCCGCTGTAGAGAGAAACACCAGCCGAAAGGTTTTCGGATGCAGCGCCGCCGTGATTTCCCGCGTCACCAGGTCAGTCAGCTCGTCCAGCGAGGTCTGTTGCTTGAGCTGTTCGGGCAGCTCGATGAGCAACCGCTCACGGTCATACTGGTCACGAAAGAAACGGCGATCGATCCACTGCTGCAATGGCGCCTGGAAACGCAGGGCCAGTGCCGCAAAGATGCCCAGCGCCACTGAAAGCGGATTCGTCAGAAACAGCTCACGGACGGTCAGATGCGTGTTGAGCAGGGCCATCAACACCAGCCAGGCCAGCGGGACGACAACCAGTGCGGTCAGGGCGCGTTTGGCTAGGGCGTACTGTACCCCCCGCCGGACGATGACCTTCACATCGAACAGCCGGTGGCGCACGATGGTGTAACCCAGTGTCACCGGGATGGCGATGTAGGTTATCTCGGAAAAAAAGGTCAGAAGCTGGTAGGTTGGATTGGCGGCCAGCGCCCCGCGATACGCTCCAAAAACCACCTCGACGGCGGTCAACACGGCAAAGGGAGCAATACCGACCAGTGTCCCATACACGGCCCACTGAATTCGGCGGCGGTCGTCTGGTTCCTTCAAACGCCGGTAGTTCCCGGTGACAACCACAACCAGCACGACAAACCCGGCCAGCAGGTACACCAACGCCAGCGGGTCAAGGGCATAAAAAACCGTCCCGAAGCGAATCATCAACTCGATGGCCTGCGGCCGCCCCTGTACCGTCACCCAGTCCAGCCAGCGATACCCACCCCCAATGAGCGCCCCAAGTACGTAGCCAAGCACAATGACCGGACGCCATACCGCAGCCAGCCGTGCGCGCGACGGGAAACGGGCGTAGAAGTGCACCCCCAGCGCCAGGAAGATCGGGTACGACGTGACCATGGCATAGAACAGGGTCAACTCCACCGTTGAGAACAACGGCGCGACCGGTTCCAGCATGCGAAAACAGGGAATGGCGGATGTGGCAAAAGCGGCCAGCGCCGCCAGCCGCGCCAGTCCGTCTTCCGGGCGCAGAAACCCCAGAAAGAGCGCAAAACCGGCAAACGACAGCGTGACGAGGCCGTATGCCAGCGCGTGCCACACGAGTTGCCACTGCCAGCGCAGAGACGAGGTCAGGGTCAGTTCCCGCATCTCCGCCCCCCGGGAAACCTGCAGGGTGTAGGTCTGCCCCGGTGCGATGTCACGCAGGTGCAGCCATATCATCCGGTCGCGGGCGATGGGAAACAGCCGCGTGTCGCCATTGATGGCCACCAGCCGCCAGCCGTCCACCTCGCGCAAGGACTCATCCCTGGCCGCCAGGGCATAGTGGTCAGCTTCAACCTTGTACTGCCACCCGAAATCCTTTTCATACCCACCGTAGCGCCCCAGAACAACTATCGCAAAGACGATGTAAAACAACGCCACGGCCGCCAGGCCACAGGTAACAACGGTAAATGGATGGCGGGTGAGGCGGAATCTCATACGTACGAGGGGAAGGAAAGCTTGGGGGCGATCAGGCTGCGAGCCAACGCTCGATCCGGGTCACGTCCAGCGCCGTACGCAAGGCCGCCGCCAGATCGTCCAGGCGTTGCCGTCGCTCTGACCGGTAGCTGCGCAGGCTTTCGGCCGGCGACAGATGACACATGCGGCGGACAGCCGCGATGAAGTGATGCCGGAAATTGTCGTCATCAAACAGTCCGTGCAAGTACGTTCCGATGATTCGTCCATCCGGTGAAACGGCGCCATCCACGACCTGTTCCCCGGTGGCGCGCACTACGTCGAACAGCCCTTCAGCGCCGGGGGCATAGACGGTCTCGCCCAGATGAATCTCATAGCCTTCGGCGCGCAGGTTCGGCGCCGGCTGGCCAAACAGGGTCGGCGGCCGCCAACGCCCGGTGGCTGGCGTCGTCCACTTCCTGGACCGCAGCACGGTCACAATGGGCAGGCATCCCAGCCCCTCATCCCAGCCACCGCCTTCCGCGCCGGTCGGGTCTTCAATCCGCTGCCCAAGGATTTGCATCCCACCGCAGATGCCCACCAGCGGCCTGGTTCGGGCATGCGCCAGCAGCGGCGGCACAAAGCCACGTTCGCGGAGGTAGCGCAGGTCGTGCAGGGTTTGCTTCGTTCCGGGCAGGATGATGACATCTGCCGCCGCCACGTCTTCAGGACGTTCCAGAAAGGCCAGGGCCACGGAAGGCTCTGCAGCCAGGGCATCAAAGTCCGTGAAGTTCGACATCCACGGCAGCGCGATGACGCCAATGCGCAGCGGTCGCTCCGGCGTGTTTGGCAAGCTCTTCCAGATGCGGGCCGGTGTCTGGCGGTCTTCCAGCGCCACGCTGTCTTCCTCATCGAGCTTGAGGTTGGGCAGGTATGGGACAACGCCCACACATGGCCGCTGCGTATGGGCTTCCAGCATAGCCAGCCCCGGTTCGAGCAGCTTGCGGTCGCCCCGGAACTTGTTGATGACCGTCCCGCGAATCCGCGCGCGGTCGGCTTCGTCCAGCAGCACAAGTGTCCCCACCAGAGAGGCAAACACTCCGCCCCGGTCAATATCCCCCACCAGCAGGCAGGCGGCATTGGCCGCGTGTGCCATACGCATGTTCACGATGTCGTAGTCGCGGAGATTGATTTCCGCCGGCGAGCCGGCTCCTTCGAGAACGATGAGATCAAACTGTTCAGCCAGGCGGGTGTAGCTTTCCAGAACACGCGGGAACAGTTCCCGTACCCGAAAAGAAAAGTAATCGCGCGCCGTCAGGTTGCGCCAAACCTTCCCCTGAACGACATACTGCGCCGTCTGATCAGACGACGGCTTGATGAGAATCGGGTTCATGTCGGTCGTCGGGGCCAGTTCGCAGGCTTCGGCCTGAAGCGCCTGGGCCCGGCCGATTTCTCCGCCGTCGGGTGTGGCCGCCGAGTTGAGTGCCATGTTCTGCGCCTTGAACGGAGCAACGCGCCAGCCGTTCTGTCTGAAGATGCGGCACAGCCCGGCCGTCAGCAGCGACTTGCCCACATGGGATGCCGTCCCCAGCACCATCAGCGCCCGCGCCGGCATGGTGAACACCTCCTCTGTCTGCGTCTGTCCGGGTATGTCCCGAAAAGTGGGCTGCCAAAGAGAACCACCGTGCTTTTAGCCATGATGTCCACGGCAAAGCCAGCCCTCTGTGGCGATCAGCCCGGCCATTCCGGGCGACGCTCCCACAGACACTTACGGCAAAAACAGGCCTGCACGATGCACGGGTCTGTTCAGAGGACTAGCGCGGATACTCCGCCACTTCAGCGGCAACCGGCCCCAGGTGAAAGACAAAACTCATCCACCCGCCGCGTGACCGGTACATTTCCACCTGTACGCCAAACACGTCGGCCAGCAGGCGTTCGTTCATCACCTCTTCGGGCCGGCCCTGCGCCACACACCGCCCCCCCTGCATCACCGCCACCCGGTCAGCATAACGGGCGGCGGCATTGAGATCGTGGACGGCCATCACGATGGTTTTGCCTTCGCGGGCCAGCCTTCGGCACAGCTCGTAGGTTTCAAGCGCGTGCGCCACATCCAGACTGGCCGTGGGTTCATCGAGCAGAATCGTCGGCGCTTCGGTTGCCAGGCTGCGCGCAATGAGGACGCGCTGGCGCTCTCCGCCGGAAAGCTCTGTGACCAGCCGCGCGCGCAAATCCAGGATGTCGGCCCGCGCCATGGCCTGTTCAATCACGGCGCGGTCGTGCGCCCCTTCCGGCTGGAAACGTCCCAGATGTGCGTGCCGTCCCATGGCGACGATGTCGCGCACGGTAAACGCAAAATCCAGATGCGTATCCTGCGGAACGACTGCCACTTTCCGCGCCACTTCCCGGCGCGACCACTGGCGCAGGTCACGGCCTTCCAGATAAGCCACACCACGGGTTGGTAACAGCAGCCCGGCAAGCAACCGAATCACCGTTGTCTTCCCGGAGCCGTTCGGTCCGATCAGGGCCAGAAAGCTGCCTGGCGGCGGCGACAGGGACACTTCGCGTACAATCGCCTTGCCATTCACCTCAAACCACACGTCGTTGAGTTCAAGAAATGCCATAAAAGCTTCACACCGTGGCCGCCCACGTGCGCCGCGACCGGATGAGCAGGTAGAGAAAGAACGGCCCACCGACCAGCGAGGTGACGACACCCGGACGCAAGTCCGACAGAGACGCCAGACGGCACACCATGTCAGCCACCACCAGAAAGGCCGCTCCGCCCAGAAACGCCGCTGGCAACAGACGGCGGTTGTCCGGCCCCATCACCAGACGCAACAGGTGCGGCACAATCAAGCCAACAAACCCAATGGCCCCCACGGCCGAGACCGCCGCCGCCGTCACCAGCGAAGCCCAGACAATCAGGTTGCGGCGCAGCGCCGGCACGTCAATCCCCAGCGACAGCGCGGATTCTTCACCGGTCAGCAGCAGGTTGAGTTCCCGGCCGTGCAGTGCCAGCCAGACACTCCCCACCAGGGTCAGCGGAAATACCAGCGCCACGTGGCCCCACGAGCGCCCTTCAAAATCCCCCATCAGCCAAGAGAGCATCTGCCGCCCGACCTCCCACTGGCGCAGCGACAAAGCGAGCACAAACGAGGTCAGGGCCGACACGATACTGCCCACGGCAACCCCCGACAACAACAGGGTCGTGACCGACAGCCGTCCGCGCCCGCTTGACGCCAGAGCATAGACGACAAACGTGCAGCCGAGCGCGCCGATGAAAGCGCCTGTCGGAGCCAGCAGCATCGAGAAGGTCGTCGCGCCAAGATACAGCGCCGTCACCGCCCCAAAAGCCGCCCCCGCCGAGACGCCGATGATGCCCGGCTCGGCCATCGGATTGCGAAAAATCGCCTGCATCACGGCCCCGGTCAGCGCCAGCCCGCCTCCGACCAGCGCCGCTGTCAGGACGCGCGGCAGACGTACCCACAACAGGACGGTTCGCTGCCACGCCGGATAGTCACCTTCGTTGCCGGTCAGGACATCCCACAGGATGCGCATGGCGCGCAGCGGGGGCACATTTGCTGTCCCCAGAGCGGTTGCCAGAATGACCACCCCGGTCAGCAGCAGCGTCAATCCGGTCAACATCCATGCGTCACGGCGCGTCATGGCGAATTCTGCTGAAACCGGTCAGGATGCAGCGCCCGTGCCATAGCCCACGCCGCCCGCGTGTTGTAGTGCGAGTTACAGAGCAGCAGGCTTGAGGGCAACGTCACCACCCGGCCGGATTTGACGGCCCGCACGTCCTGCCACACCGGGTCCTGTTCGAGTGGTTTTGGCGGAATGACCAGCCGCATACCGACGGCACCGTGCGCGCGACCGCCGGTGTCGGGTACAAAAATCACATCCGGGTCCATCTCAATGACCGTTTCGAGGGCGATTTTGCCCCACGCCTTGATGCCGGCTTCCCGTGCGGCATTGCGCGCGCCGGCCGCATGAAGTAACTCATCGGTGTAGGTGCCAATCCCGGCGGTGTACCCATAACCGCTTCCGATGTAGAGCGCCCGTGGCGCTGGCGCATCAGCCACAATGCGGCGGATAGTCGCCAGTTCACGATTCATCCCGGCAATCAGGTCTTCCGCCCGCGCCGGTTCGCCAACGGCGTTGCCAATAAGCCGGATGTTTTCCTGAATTTCGCTAATCGTATAACCACGGTTGATGCGTACGACACGCACACCGCCCAGCTCAAGCAACGACACGGTTTCTGCCGGGCACGCAGCCCCAACGAAGACCACATCCGGTTCGAGCGCCAGAATTTGCTCGACCCGGATCGGATTGGACGCCACCCGTCCCGGAATCTGCGCGGTGCGTTCCAAGATGTTGCATAGGCCCGGATTGTCGGCATCCTGGCTGAGCGCCAGAATCCGCTCCGGCGCAACCATGTCCATGACGATTTCATTGACATTGTATTCGGTTGAAATGATGCGTGATGGGCGCTGCGCTGCGGTGTTGTCGCTGTGGTGCGGCATCGAAAGCGCAGCTTTTTGCCAGGCAAAGCCGTACTTCCCGGCCAGCGCTGACAGCCCCAGCGCCAATACCACCAGTCCCAGATTGGCCAGAAGTCGTGTCATGAAGGCTTACCCGGACACCTTTCCGACAGCTGTCACCTGTCCTGCCGCCGGGTCTGCTGAAGGCGGTTGCGTCAGGTCACTCCGCTTCTCACTGCGCCAGACGCCGGGTGAAGCGGAATCAAAGATGTGGCGGTTGAAATGCCGCGCCGCCAGCGCGCCGGGCGGAGGGAGATACCGCCCGGCGGCCAGCATGGCTTCAAGGTAGTCAAACACCGCCATCACGGTCGCTTCATCGTTGACGGAGTGCAGCCAGACCGTTTCCCCGCCAAAGAGAATGAGGATGACGTTGGCCAGTGGGCACGGGCCCAGGCAGCCGGTGACTGTCAGGTGCACGCGCAACCGCAGCCCACGCCCTTTCCACTCACGCTTGTAGGCGTCGAGCGGTACGGCTGGAATCCCCCGCTCCGTCTGTCCGCAGCAGCAGCCCTGGCAGACGAAAAGCTGCCCCTCGATGACGCGCAGTTCCCTGACGACGCCATCGGCGCGCACCACATCGAGAAAACGGTCTGGCGGCCCGGCTTCCATTTCGGCTGCCACCTAGAACTGGAAGGCCACACCGCCGCGCCCCACGACACCCGGCGCCAGCCAGCCGTTTCCG
Source organism: Chloracidobacterium thermophilum B (assembly GCF_000226295.1). Classification (GTDB taxonomy): domain Bacteria; phylum Acidobacteriota; class Blastocatellia; order Chloracidobacteriales; family Chloracidobacteriaceae; genus Chloracidobacterium; species Chloracidobacterium thermophilum. The sequence continues at coordinate 1,003,845 of NC_016024.1, read as the reverse complement.
GTGAAGTAACGCCGGTTGAACAGGTTTTCAACCTGACCGTAGAAACGCAACGTCCGGTCATTGCCGACCGGAAGGGTGTAGCTGCCCATGACATCGGCCTTGACATAGCCCGGCACTTCAAACGCCCGTGACCGGTTGACGGCAAACAGCGCCGCATAGGTGCGGCTGTAGGCCGCCAGGTCAAAGTTGATATTGACGCGCTTGCCGAGTGCCTGATTGGCCACAAAGGTGAAGGTGTGTTCGGCAACACCAAAGATGCGGAAAAAGCCGCGTACCGATACGTCGCGGTCCGTGCCGGCGCTGGTGTGGGTGTAGGAACCATTCAGCGTCAGCGTCGTCGTGGGACGCGCATTGAAGCTGACCTCAACGCCGCGTGAAATACCGCCCGAACCGTTGATGTATCCCGAAGAGCGCCCGTAAGGATCGGTGGCCGGATTCAGCACGCCACTCGAATCAAAGGCTGTAATCTGCACGACGCGGGTGTAAAAGCCGGTGATGCCGATTTGCAGCCGGTCGCGGAAAAAATACTGGTCCACTCCGGCGTCAAACGAGTTGTACCGGTCCGGGGCGAGGAACGGATCGCCATAGGGCGTGAAGTTGACCAGACCGGTGACGGGATTGTTGAAAAAGCCACCCCCGAAGCGTTCATAGAGCGCCGGCGCGCGATAGGCATTGCCCACGTGGGCGCGCAGCTTGGTCCTGGTTGTCGGGACGAAATACGAGGCTGAAATGTCTCCGGTGTAGGCCGTTGGCGGTGCTTTGAGCTGCACGTTGGCGTAGGCACTGGTCGTCCCGGTCGCCACAAACGTGGGACGATTCAACCGGAAGCCCTGCGTCCGTCCCGACAGGGAAAGCTGAAGCCGGTCTTCGAGCAACCGGAACTGCGCCTGAAAGTAGCCGGCATGGGCGTTCTGGCTGATGTTGGTCTGTACGTTCACCCGCCGCCGGGGATCGGGCAGGCGGTTGTCCTGCCGGTCAAAGTAGGCTTCGTGTTCAAACTCGTAGCCGGCCGTAAAGGTGAACCAGCGCGCCGGCTGCCAGTTGACCCGTGCATCCACGGTGTCAATGTCGCCGACATAGTTGAGGAAGTTGGAAGTAACCGGCTGGAAGCCAAAGCCGCCGGGGCCGTTCTGAAAGACGCGCGCCGTATGCACCCGCTGCCACGCCACCCGGTAGCCTACCGTCGGGTTGATGGTGTGGTTGAAGATGACCGCTCCCATGGCAAAGTCAGACGACCGGCGGTTGTCCGGGTCCTGCCGGTTGGGAATGATGGTCGTATCTCCCCAGATGATTTGGGAGGACGGCACACCGGCAATCAGCCGCCGCACCTGGTCGGCCGGCAGAAACCGCGCCGGAATGACGCCGACCGTGGGAAAGTTGGCCGCCGGAATGCCCGCCGTCGTCGGACTGATTTGCAGCGCCACAAAGTCGTCTGAGGCATTGACGCGCCCGGTCAACGAAATGTTGGGCGTGAAGTCATAGCGCAGCGTTCCCTGAACCCCCGTGCTGCGCGTGGGCGTCCAGCCGTTGACGCCGCGTGTGACGTTGAGGTGCGTTGTGGCAAAGCTGTAGGTGAAACGGTCGCCGGCCAGTCCGCCCTGAAGCTGAAACCGTCCGCGAAACAGTCCCAGTCCGCCACCTTCGAGTTGCAGTGAGCCGGTTGTCGGGCCGCCGCCGGGATTGGAGACGATGTTGACGACGCCGCCCACGGCATTCGTCCCGTAGAGCGACGAACCCGACCCGCGCAGAAACTCCACCCGTCCGAAATCCACAAAGTTGAGGTTGGACATAAACGATGTGGCATCACCCTGTGTGGTTGAGGCATCGCGGAAGCGCAACCCGTCGTAGAGGATGGCTGTGGCATCCGGGCGCAGCCCCCGCGTCCGAAGCTGGGTAAAGGCGCCCGGACCGCCGTTGTTGAGAATCTGGATACCCGGCGCGGTGCGCAACACTTCGTAGAGGGCAAACTCGTTGCGGTCGAGGATTTCCTGGCGGTCAATGACGGTGATGGCCTTGGAGACCTCATCCACGGTTTGGGGCGCACCAGCGGCCGTGACCACCACGACATCGGCAATTCCTTCCACCTTGAGAGTAACGTCGGCAGCCTCGCCGGGTGTGACGCGGCGCGTCGTCCGGGCAAAGCCGGGCGCTTCGGCCTCGATGAGGTATTCGCGTCCGGCCACGTTTTCAAAGGCATATTCGCCGTTGGCACTGCTGACCGTCGTGAGCCGCACACTGACATCACGCCCCTGCAGGGCCACTCTGGCATTGGGAACAGGGCTTCCCTGTTCATCCAGGATGCGTCCCCGAATGGCATTGGACTGGGCTGCGGCGCTACTGACCAGCAGCAGCCACCAGGCAGCGCCAAGGATCAGACCACGAAAGATGGAACTCATGGCAGGTTTTTCCTTTCATTTCATTTCCGGTACTCACCGGGAATCTTGTGAACTGGTCAACTCCGCCTGCCGTCGTTCCTCAAGCCAGCGTACCAGCAGGGCGACCAGATGCGCGTTGGCGGCATCGTCGCGGACGGCAACCCGCACATAGCGGTCGTCCAGACCGACAAAATCCGTGCAGCGGCGGATGAGGACGTGGTGTGGTTCCAGCCAGCGGGCCAAATCCGTCCCTGTGCCGCGTGGCAGGCGGAGAAGCAAAAAGTTGGCCGCACTGGGAAACACCGTGCAGCCGAGTTCATCGAGGGCGTGGGCAAAGGTGCGCCGGGCGCACTCGGTACGCAGGCGCGTCCGGGAAGCAAAATCCTCATCGGCCAGGGCGGCTTGGGCTGCTTCGAGCGCCGGTACGCCGACGGGCCAGGCGGCCGTCTGACGGCGCAACTCCTGCGCCAGCGGCGGGTAGGCAACGGCGACCCCGACGCGCAAGCCCGGCATCGTGTAGAACTTTGTCATCGAACGCAGGACGACGACGTTGGGCAGGTTGGCGGCTTTCTGAATCAGCGAGTTTTCGGGCTGGTAATCCACGAAGGATTCGTCCAGCACGACCCGTACGCTGTGCTGGGCCACGGTACGGACGAACTCCAGCAGGTGCTCCGGCGGATAGGCGACGCCGGTTGGGTTGTGCGGTGTGTTGAGCAGGACCGTATCCACGCGCGTTTCGCGGATGAACGGCCCAAGCTGCCCGAAGTTGGGCTGAAAACCGTCTTCAGCACGCAGCGGCCAGGTGACGAGACAGGCGTTGACGGCCACGAGCGCCCGGCGGTACTCGGTAAAGGAAGGTTCCAGCAGCAGGACGCGCCGGGGACGCCAGATGCGCAAGGCATCAAAAAGCAGTCCCGATACGCCGTTGCCAACCACGACGGCTGCCGGATCGAGCCGATGGCGTTGCGCAAAGCTGGCGCGCAGCGCCGTGTCGTCGGGGTAATGTGTCCAGTCCGCCTGCGCCACCGCCGACCTGACGGAAGCCGGCGGCCCCCAGGGATTGAGACTGGCGCTGAAGTCCAGCACTTCCGTCGGCGCAATGCCCCACCGCTGCGCCGCCTCGAAAACACGTCCACCATGTGCGAGTAACCACGGAGAAGGATTCATCGGGGCCCTCCCAAGCTGAAGATGAGCGCCGCTGCGAAGCCGAGCCAGGAGACCCGGGCCACGAGCCGCCGCGCCGTTTCAACAGCGACTATATCCAGCGGACGGAGAGCCTGACCGAGAAAAGGTGTGACGTGGGGAACGCCGGCGTAGGTGTTGCGGCCGCCCAGGCGGACGCCGAGCGCGCCGGCCATGGCGGCTTCGGGATGTCCGGCATTCGGGCTGGCGTGGCGGTGCGCATCCCGCCGCCACGTGGACAGCGCGCCGCGCCAGTCCGCGCCGCCAAGTGCAGCGGCCACCACCAGCAGCAGCGCCGTCAGCCGCGCCGGAAGCCAGTTGGCAAGGTCATCCAGCCGCGCTGCAAACTTGCCAAACCAGAAGTAGTGTTCGTCTTTGTGACCGATGCAGGAATCGAGGGTGTTGATGGCCTTGTAGGCCAGCGCTGCCGGAACGCCGCCCACAGCCAGATAGAACAAGGGCGCAATGATGCCGTCCGAGGCGCTTTCGGCCAGTGTTTCCACCGTTGCCCGGCAGACTTCGCTTTCACTGAGTTCGGCAGTATCGCGTCCGACAATCCGTGCCACCCGCGCCCGCGCGCCGGGCAGGTCATGGCAAAGCAGACGGTCAACGACCGTGGCGGTTTCATCCAGCAGGTCTTTGGTCGCCAGCGTCGTGGCGGCCAGATAGACCATGACCATGGCGCCAAAGGTCGGCGACCAGGCACACAGGCTGCGCAAAGCCAGCCAACTGCCGCCATAACTGAGACCCACCAGCGCCAGTGACAAGCCGGTTCCGGCCAGAAACAGGCTTGCCGGCCCTGTGGCCAACGGGCGCAGTCCCTGCTCGCCGATGGCAATGAAGCGTCCCATCCAGCGTACGGGATGAGGCAGCCACGGCGGATCGCCAATGAGGCGGTCAAGGGTGTAAGCGGCAATCAGGAACAGCGGCGACATCAACGCTTCCGTGGCCCACGTTGACAAGACGGGCCAAGCCAGTCAGGGCGTCAAAGCCCCGGCAACTTCAGTCGCACGCACTGGAAAGCAAACAGACGAAGAACCTGCGCCCGAAACGGACGCCGGTCGGCAGACTGTTGGCCGCGCAGCTCCTTCCGCGAGAAGCTTTCCGTGCGCGTGGCTTTGGGCAGGTCTCCTGACTTCGCCGTTTCGCGCCGCGCCTTCCCACGCTGGTGCGCAGTGGCTCACTGAGGAAATGGCGCGAAACCTGATGTTGGCGTCACAGTGGCGGGACCGTGCGGGATTTGCACCCGCTTCCCTATTATCCCGTTCGCTTGCTTGAAGCAACGGGCACCCAAAACCAAAAGAACCTTACTCTGCGGACAAGCTATATCCTGAAACAGACGGACGCAAGAGAAACAGACGGACGCAAGAGCCAGCTTGAACGTGTGGCCGGTACGCACACGGGAAGGAACGGTGCAGATACCGCTTTCGGCCCCGGCGTGGAAATGCCTTGGGCAGCGATGACCCGGAATCAGGAACCGGGTCAGGAAAATGGCCGGCATCAGAGGCCGGTCAGGCGGTCGGCAATGTATTCGCCTTCAGCTTCCGGCGTGGGGACTTCCGCCGCCGGACGCGCTGGCGGAAGCGCTTTCCCGGAACTGCCATACCCGTTGAGCCGTTGCCCGCTCGCCGCAACCGCATAGGCCGGCTGGGCAGGCTGGGTTTGGACAACCGGCGCCGGCAGAATGGCTTTCTCGTGTACCAAATCCGCCTTACCACGGTGTTTGAGCGCCTCGATGAGAAAGTTCTCAAACATCCGCCGTCCGTCCCGGCTTTCGTTCCGGTGTTCCCACGGGCTGGGCAGCTTGCGCCAGTCCTCGAAGGATTTTTCGAGGTGAAACTGCACGCCATAGAGCAACTGCCCGTCGCCGCGCTTGACCATAATCTGGTTGCGGGTCAGCTCACTTTTGGCCAGCAACGAAAATCCGGGCGGCACGCGCTCCAGCATCAGCCCGTGGTTTTGCCACACCCGCAGGGTGTTTTTCGGCAGCCGCCGCCCACGTTCGGTCAAAATACCGGCAAACAGCGGGTCCTGTGGGCGCAGGACGTGGATGAGGTAATACTGGTACTCCCGCATGCGCTCGGTACGTTTTTCCCACGGGTTCAAACCGTCCAACGTCACCACCCGGACGCCAAACGCCTGCCCCATAATCTGATGTCCGCCACAGATGCCCAGCACGGGAACCGTCGTGCGCTGCAGAAAGGACTCCAGGTTGGCAATGAGTTTCGGATTGTAGAGATCAAAGTCGCGCAGCGTGCCGCTGATGATGATGGCATCGGGGTCAAAATCGGCGACCCGGGCATCCGTCAGCTCATTGAGGCGGACCACCAGCCAGTGTGGCTTGACAACCAGGTTGTTGATGTTCTGGGTGATGTTTCCGATGGCGAATCCAGCGATCTTGCGTTCTTCGGCAACCCACGCCTCGGCATCGAAGTTGGGTTCGTCCTTCGCTTTCTCGTTGAGGTCAGACATGCAGGCGATGAGATTATCCAGCACCAGCACCCGCATGTGCTCGATGCGTTGCACGATAGGCTCGAACTCACAGTAGTTTTTCCACTGTCGCGCCATAGAAACACAGTCCTTTCCTCGTCACGGGGACGCCGTTGGGGAACCATGGACAACCAACATCAAACCGTATTCGCTTACCGTAGCCAATCCGCCGAAGGTTTGTCAAAATACACACCTTGCATCCATCATCCTGACCGCACGCGGGATTGCACGACCACGGCCGTGCTGGGTATGCTGTTGGACGCATCTCCCTTCGCCGGCTCAAAAACCTGAACCCGTTTCAAGATAACGTACCATGGCTGTTTCTGTCACCGTACCCGACGCCACTTCCACAACGGCCGAAACACTGCTGCAAGACGCGCGTGCCCGCCGGGCCACCTTCCCGGATGACCAGTTTCACGGTTTTATGGCAGCCGTGACCTTCCGTGAAGGCAGCCAGACCTTCACCGGCCACGTCACGCTGAAAACCATCCGCGACATCACCCTTGACCTTCCCGGCGCGAGCCAGGAGAGCCTGGAGTGGCTGCGCGGGGTGTTGGCGATGAACCTGGCGCACCGGCTGGAGCGCAGCGGCGGGATGCCCGTGCCGACCAACTATCCCGTGTTCATTGCCGAAGGCGAGGACAATGCCTTGGGGGTCAAAATCGTGTTCGAGGGCGACCCGCTCGGCTCCAGCTACCGGATTCAGGATGGCGTCATCACCGAAGTTTGCCGGCAGATGCACGGCTCGCGCTTCACCATCACCACGCTTGACGTGGTCATCACTGAAGACGGGCGTAACCTGCCCAGGCACTACGTTGTGACCTACTTCGATCCCGAAACCGGCCGGCTTTCGGGCGTGGCCCAGTACACGGAACACTACGCGCTCGTTGGCGGCATCCACCTGCCCACTTTCATCCGTATCATCGAAACCAACCAGGAAGGCATCACGACGGTTCGCGCCATCGAACTGCATGACCTTACCCTGCTGGCGGATTAAGTCTGATTGAGCCTGTATGACGCTTCGTGAACGCCTGCTTGCCGACCTCACCACGGCGCTGAAAACCAAGGACACCGCCCGCCTCGAAGCCCTGCGCATGGTGAAGGCGGCGCTCCAGAAACAGGAAATCGAGGTGCAGCACCAGCTTGACGATGCCGAAGTCATGGCGCTGCTTTCGACCCTGATCAAACAGCGCCGGGAAGCCGCCGAGTCCTTTGCCAAGGGCGGGCGCGCAGATTTGGCCGCCAGGGAACAGGCCGAACTGGAACTTCTGGAAAGCTACCTGCCGGCGGCCGTCAGCGCTGACGAACTGGAGTCCATCGTCACGGCTGTCATTGCCGAAACCGGAGCCAGTTCACCCAAGGACATCGGCCGGGTGATGAAAGCTGTCATGGCCAGGCTGGCCGGACGCCGCGCCGACGGGAAAGCCGTCAATGACCTCGTGCGCGCCAAACTCTCCGCCTAAGCCATTATCTGAAAGGCCGATACCCATGGACGATCCGGCAACTTCCAGCGCCTGCCACCTCGTCGTGGACAGTTTGACCGAGGGCCTTGCCCGGCTTGTGCTCCACGACAACGACCGGGTGTATTTCGACTGTCCGGTGAGCCTGCTTCCGGCCGGGTTGCGCGAAGGCGATCACCTGCGTGTGACCTTCACGCTCGATGAGGACGCCCGTCTGCGCGCCCAGGCCGAAGTCAAAGCTCTGCTCCGCGAACTGACCCAGGGCCAGGACCCGGACCAGAAAGATTTCTATCTCTGAATGGAGAAACCACCGTGGTGACATACCGTGACGCCGGCGTGAATCTGGCGGCCGCTCAGGAAGCCAAGCGCCGCATCCGCCACCTGGCACAGACGACGTTCAACGCCCAGGTGCTCAGTGACATCGGCAGCTTCGGCGCACTGTTTCGCCCGACCTTTGCCGGCGCCACTGACCCGGTGCTTGTGGCGAGCGCCGACGGCGTTGGCACGAAGCTCAAAATCGCCTTTCTGACCGGCATTCACCACACCGTGGGTTACGACCTTGTGGCCCACTGCATCAACGATATTCTCGTTCAGGGCGCGCGCCCGCTGTTTTTTCTCGACTACATTGCCACCGGGCGGCTGGCCCCTGGCATTGTGGCCGCGATTGTGGACGGACTGGCCCGGGCGTGCCGCAACTTCGGCTGCCCCCTCATCGGCGGCGAAACGGCCGAAATGCCCGGTTTCTACGGCGATGGCGAGTATGACATCGCCGGCTTCATCGTCGGCTGGGTGGACCGTCCCCACATCATTGACGGGAAAACCATCCGCCCCGGCGATGTCGTACTGGGACTGCCCTCAGTGGGACTGCACACAAATGGCTACAGCCTGGCGCGGAAACTGTTTTTTGAGACGGCGCGCTACGAAACCGATACCCAAGTTGAAGCCCTAGGCTGTACGGTGGCCGAAGAACTTCTCAAACCGCACCAGTGCTATCTGCCGGCGCTCGAACCTCTGCTCGGCAGCAGACAGGTGAAAGGGCTGGCGCACATTACCGGTGGCGGTCTGCTCGACAACCTGCCCCGTATCCTGCCCGCAGGGTGTGCGGTGGAACTTCGGCGCGGGAGTTGGCCCATCCTGCCGGTCTTTTCCCACCTTGTCGCCTTGGGGCAGCTTCCTGAAGAAGAAAGCCACCGGGTATTCAACATGGGAATTGGCATGGCGCTGGTCGTGGCCGCAGGCGACGCCGAGGCCGTTTCCCAAAACCTGCGCGCGCGCGGCTATGAAGTCTTCACGATTGGACAGATCATCGCCGGCGATCAGACGGTGCGGCTGACGTGAGAGCTGACTTGAGCCGGGCGGGAACAACGCGCACGCCTGGCAGCGGAGGTGTATCCGATGCCCCTGCATCCACAGGCAGAAGCTTTTCTCAACCAGATGGCGGCGCTGGGCAATCCGCCCATGTGGACGCTGACGCCGGAGCAGGCGCGGGCGTCGTTCCTCGCGCTCCGGGCCCTGGCCGGGCCGCCGGAACCTGTGGCCCGCATCGAGGAACGGCGCATTCCGGGCAGCCAGGCTGAAATTCCCGTTCGCCTGTACGCGCCGCCGAGCGACCAGCCGTTGCCTATCACGCTCTACTTCCACGGCGGCGGGTTCGTCATTGGCAATCTCGACAGCCACGACAACGTCTGCCGCATTCTGGCCAACCGGACTCCGACGCTGGTGGTCTCGGTGGACTACCGGCTGGCCCCGGAACATCCCTTCCCGGCAGCGCCCATTGACGCTTACGACGCCCTGCAATGGACGGCCGCCCACGCGGCCGAACTGGGCGGCGATCCGGCGCGGATTGCCGTTGCGGGCGACAGCGCTGGCGGCAACCTGGCCACCGTGGCCGCCCTGATGGCGCGCAATCGCAAGGGAAAGCTGCCGGTGTTCCAGTTGCTCGTCTATCCTGTGACCGATGCCACCCACAGCCAACCGTCCTATGAGGCTTACGGCACAGGCTACCTGCTGACGAAAGAAACCATGCAGTGGTTTTTGCGCCACTACGTCCCGGCCGACCAGGACCGGCGGCATCCCTATCTCTCACCGCTCTTTGAAAAAGACCTGTCCGGGCTGCCTCCGGCGCACATCATCGTGGCTGAGTACGACCCCCTGCGGGACGAAGGCACAGCGTATGCCCGGCGCCTTGAAGCCGCCGGTGTGACCACCTCGGTTTCCTGCTATGCCGGCATGCTGCACGGCTTTTTCGCGCTGACGGGCTTGTTTGACGACGCTTCCCGCGCCCTCGATGAATCGGCAGCCGCGCTGCGCCGGGCCTTCGGTACGCTGTCATGACGCACTGGTGGCAAAGTCTTCTGGAAAACATCCATCCACCGCAGCCGGTCTGGGCAGAAAAGGCAGCAGTGCGGCAGGCCAGCCTTGTCAAACCGCCGGGCAGTCTCGGCCGCTTGGAAACCCTGGCAGCCCGGATAGCTGCCATTCAGGCGACGGAAACCCCACAGTCCCGGCCACGGGCAATTGTGGTTTTTTGCGCCGACCATGGCATCTGTGCCGAAGGCGTCAATGCGTTTCCAACACGGATCACCCACCAGCACCTGCACAACTTCATCGGCGGCGGGGCAGCGATTGCTGTTCTCGCCAGACTCACCGGCAGTGAACTCGTCATCTGTGATGTCGGCATTGACGCCGATGTTTCGCACATGTCCGGTATCCGGCACAGCAAGGTACGCCGTGGGACGCGCAACTTTGCCCACGAACCGGCCATGACGCCGGAGGAATGCGACGCCGCCCTGCACGCCGGCTACACAACGGTGTCCGAACTTCGTCAACGGGGCATCCGGGCCGTGGCGATTGGTGAAATGGGCATTGGCAACACGACGGCGGCGGCCGCGGTCACGGCGGCCCTGACCGGCAAGCCACCCGAACTGGTGACAGGCCGTGGCAGCGGACTTTCACCGGAAGGCGTCGCGCACAAGGCGGATGTCATCCGGCATGCCCTCGAACGCCATCGCCTGCGCCCCGATGCTCCGTACGACATCCTGGTGAACGTTGGGGGGCTTGATCTGGCCGCCATGTGTGGGGCGTTTCTGGGGTGCGCGGCTGAAGGACTCATAGCCGTTGCCGACGGATACGTTTCGACGGCCGCCGCCGCCGTGGCCGTCGCTCTGGCACCGGCGGCGCGGGAGTTTATGGTGTTTGGGCATCGTTCGGCCGAGCCGGGGCATCAGGTGTTGCTTGATTTGCTCGGAGTGACACCGCTCTTGCAGCTTGACCTGTGTCTGGGTGAAGCCAGCGGTGCGGCTTTGGCATTTTCAATTCTCGATGCAGCATGTAGCCTGCACGTAGGCATGGTGACCTTTGCTGAGGCCCAGATGGGCTAAAGTCACGCAACCCCAACCAAACATGTGAGCCAGACCTATGCCCCAGCCCGATACGGCGTCCGAGTCATCCCTGGTAGGGAGCATCATTGACAACAAGGTTCGGCTGGAAGCCATCCTGGGACAGGGTGGCATGGGTGCAGTGTATCGCGGCCGCCATCTGCTCCTGGAGCGGACCGTAGCCGTCAAAGTCCTGCGCCCGGAAATTCTGACGGTTGAAGGCTCACTCGAACGTTTCTTCCGGGAAGCACGCACGGCGGCTGCCACCGAACACCCCAACATCGTCACGGTTTATGATTTCGGCAAGCTTCCTGACGGCGGCGCTTACCTGATTCTGGAGTTTGTCGAGGGCAAGGGACTACGCCATATCCTGCTGGAACAGGGGGTACTGCCACCCCCGCTGGCGCTCCCGATTCTGCGCGAAGTCTGTGCCGCCGTTGAATTTGCCCACCGCCGCAACATCATCCACCGCGATCTCAAGCCGGACAACATCATGCTCAAGCGGCGGGATGACGGCAGCACCACGGTCAAGGTTCTCGACTTCGGGCTGGCCAAAACGCTCGAAGAGGCTGAAACCTCGTCGAGCATCACGCGCACAGGCGAGTTGGTCGGCACGCCGGCCTACATGTCACCCGAACATTGCAGCGGCGAGGACCTGGATGCGCGGTCTGATCTCTACAGTCTGGCCGTGATTGCCTACGAGATGCTGGTTGGGCAACCACCGTTTCGGGGGCGGGTTGCCGCCATTCTCACGGCGCAGATTCAGAAACCGCCAACGCCACTGCGTGAAGTCAATCCCGATCTGCCCCCGGCTTTGGAAGAAGCTGTCCTGGCGGCGCTGGCCAAAAAGCCTTCCGACCGCCCGGCCTCAGTGGCTGAATGGTGGAACCGGCTTGAAGCCGCGTATGTCGCAGCCTACGGTGCAAAGCCCAGCCCGACCATTCCGCTGTCCCTGCCGGCGCCAGCGCCATTCAAGGCACCAGATGGCAACATCGCCCCGGCGCAGGAGGTCCGTCCTTCCCGGGAAGCCACTCTCCAAAACAACAGCCTCCAATCGGCTGGAGCTGCACAAGTCTCCATGGAAGGGACAGCGGTTTTCGGAAAGCCATCAGACACGAACGAACAAGCTGCCCCATTGTCATCCCATCTGAGCCAGGCGGCTGCGCCTCCCACACCCAGAGCAGGCACGGGTACGCTGGCCATTGGCGCGGCGTCCACACCGGCGCCGGAGATGGTCACGGTTCAGACCGTGACCACGGCCAAGGCCCCCGAATCGCGCTCCAGGGCAGTTCAGCGGCTGGGTATTGTGGGCGGTATTTCGGCGGTGCTGCTTCTTGGGGTGCTGGCGGCAACAAGCTGGCTGCGTTCTGCCGCCCCGGTGACACCTCCCCTCGAAAAACCCGTTGTCACACCACCGGCTGCGACTGAACCACCCCCAGCCACCACGCCTGCCACCCCTCCATCAGCGGGAATTGCTCCAACGGCTCCACCATCGCTATCACCTGTACCTGCCGACCCGCCCGTGGAAACAGCTCCAGCGGCTTCACCAGTGGTATCCCCCCCTGCCCGTCGTCCAACGCCAGCCGCCGAAAGAGTCAGGGATGAAGCGGCCCGTCCCCCGCGTAGCAAGCCGGACGAAAACAGCAGCCTGCCCGCCCCTGTAGCGCGCCCAGCCCAACCACCCGCCGAAACACCCGCTCCCCCACCTTCCCGACCACCTGTGGAAACCACGCGCACGGAGCCGCCGCCCACACCTCGCGCAGAACCCAGCTCTGGAAGTACGCGCGCGCCACGCGCTGAGGAGCGGCAAGCTGAAAGGCGTGAGGAAAAGCGCGAAAAACGCCGTTTCTGGGAGGTCTGGAAGATACTGCGCGGCAAGGACGACAAGGACAAACGTCGTCCGCGTGACTGACAACCGCCATGCCCAGCCTGCTTGTCACCGGCGCAGCCGGATTGCTTGGCCGCCACGTTGCTGAAGCCTGCCACCAGCACTACGAGGTCATCGCTCTGCGCCGCTCCGAGCTGGACATCAGCGGCGCGGCAGCCGTGAAAGCCTGCCTTGAGCAGTACCGTCCGGCTGTCATCATCAACTGCGCCGCCATGACGAACGTGGATGCGTGTGAAACCGACCGCGCCGCCGCCTTTCTCTACAACGCGGATGGCCCCCGCCATCTGGCCGAAAACGCCAGGGCCATCGGGGCTTACTTCATCCATATCAGCACCGACTATGTCTTTGACGGCACCAGCCCACTTCCCTACCAGCCAACGAGTCCCCCCAACCCCATTTCGGTCTATGGCGCGTCCAAGCTGGCGGGAGAGCAGGCCGTGCACAGCGTTTCACCGGATTTCGCCGTCGTACGGGTAGCCGGGCTTTTTGGACGCGGCGGCAAGAACTTTGCCAGCGTGATCGGCGACCTGCTCACCCGTCCCGGCGTCGTCAAAGGCATCACCGACAACCGCATTCTTCCGAGCTACGCAGCCGACGTTGCTCTGTACCTGCGCTGTCTGGCGGAAGCCCGCGCTGGCGGGCTGTTTCATGCCGTCAGCGCCGGAGAACCCTGTAGCTGGTACGATTTTGCCGCTCTGGCACGTGCATGGCTCGGCTCCCGCGTCCAGGCCACACTGGTTGGGGTGACGGAAGCCGAGTTGCGTCGCCCGGCAAAGCGCCCGATGTCGTGCGTCCTGGCGCACTCGGCGGACGCTTCCCGTGGGCTGCCGGTACTGCGCGACTGGCGCGACGCTTTGGCTGAAAGTCTGGCAGTATGGAAAACCTGACCCTGACCGCCATTACCGGGCTGCGCGTCGGACACTTCACCGACACGCGCCGGCCGACCGGCTGTACCGTCGTGTGTTTCGACCGCCCGGCTGTAGCCGGCGTGGACGTGCGTGGCGGCGCGCCCGGCACCCGTGAAACGGATGTTCTGGCGCCGCTCAACCTCGTTGCCCAGGTGCACGCCATCGTTCTGGCCGGAGGCAGCGCCTTCGGTCTGGAAGCAGCGACCGGCGTCGTCCGCTACCTGCGGGAGCAGGGCGTTGGTTTTGACGTTGGTGTGGCGCGGGTGCCGATTGTCCCGGCGGCCATCCTGTTTGACCTGCACACCGGCGATCCGGCGATATATCCCGATGCTGAAGCGGGCTACCAGGCTTGCCTGGCCGCCACGACAGCTCCGGTTGCCGAAGGGAACGTTGGGGCCGGCGCAGGGGCAACGGTCGGCAAGCTGCTCGGTTTTGCCCGCGCCTCACGGGGCGGTATTGGCAGTTTTCAGCGCACGCTGCCCAACGGCGTGTGCGTCGCTGCCCTGCTGGCTGTCAATGCTGTCGGCGACGTCCGGCATCCTCAAACACAGCAGATCATCGCCGGCGCACGGCTGGAGGATGGCCGCTTTGCCGACCTTGCCGCATGCATCCGCGACGGACGCATCACCCGTTTTTCGCCGCTGCCGCCGGCCAGCCACACGACCATCGGGGTCGTGGCCACCAACGTTCCCCTTTCCAAGGTTGAACTCACAAAAGTCGCCCAGATGGCCCACGACGGGCTGGCCCGGACGATTTCGCCCGTCCACACCCCCTTCGACGGTGACACCCTCTTTGCTGTCTCCGTCGCCGCGCCTGACCTGCCGGCGACGGTAACGGATGTCGGCTGCCTGGGAACGCTTGCGGCGGAAGTCGTGGCTGAAGCGGTCGTGCGTGCCGTGACACCTGCGCCATCTCCGGCAGCACAGGTTGCGCCGGTCACAGCCCCGTGAAATCAATCCTCTCCTCCCCCCGTACTTTGTGTGTGAGGAACAGGGTTCATGCCCACTTGCGAAGGTATCGTGGCAGTTCTGGGCGCCAACGGCGGCACTGGACGGGAAGCTGTGGCGCGGTTGCAGCACTACGGCATCAAGGTGCGCGCCATTGCCCGGTCGGAAGCCAAACTAAAAGAAGTCGCCGGGCCGGGTGTTGAAACGGCCGTGGCGGATGTCCGGGACCCGGCCGGACTGGAAAACGCGCTGCGCGGTGTCCGGGCGGTCATCAACTGTGTTGGCACGCGCGTTGGCTTTGCCAATACGGGCAAGGGTCTCGCCGACTTCTTCGGTTTTGGTGAGGATGGCGCTGACGCCGTGGACAACCGTGGCACCGTCAATGTGCTGGAAGCGATGAAGCGGGTCGGCGCCGAACATATCGTCATCGTCACCTCGATGCTCATCAACCAACCGCTCAATCCGTTCAGCCTTATGATGAAGCCCTTTGGCGACATCCTCACGATGAAGGACAAGGCCGAAAAGGCCGTTCGTACGTCGGGACTGCGCTACACCATCGTGCGACCGGGCGGATTGACCAACCAGCCTCCGCTCCAGAAAGGCATCAGGGTGGCTCCGGCCGATGCCCTTTCGAGCGGTTCCATTCCACGTGCTGACGTGGCCGAAGTCTGCGTTCAGGCGCTGTGGACGGACACAGCCTACGGCAGGACACTGGAAATCGTTTCTGACGACACGCCTCCGGTCAGCGACTGGCGCGCCTTTTTTGCTTCCGTTCCGCCTGATGCCGTGGCAGTGCAGTCCGCTGTGGCGTCCAGCGTTTCCTGAAACCTGTGTTGCCTGTATTCAGGCTTTCAGAACCGTGATGGCCAGTTTGCCGTAATCGGCGGCCGTTACCTTGTGCAGCCCGGCAGCTTCAAAAAGCGCATCCAGCCTGGGGCGCGTGAAAAACGTCAGCCCGCCCATGGAAGACAGCGCCGCCCGTACGATGAGCGGTGGGTCGAGCTGGTTCATGACGAAGTACCGTCCGACTTCGGGTTGCAGGACGCGCCGCCCTTCCTTCAACACAGCCAGTGCATCGCGGTACTCATTGAGCGAGCCGCCGCAGGCAATGCCCCGCACCGTGGCCTCCGCCAGCGGCAGCGCGGACATATCTGCCCGCAGCCAGAGCATGGCTTCGGCGACGCCCTCACGGTTGGCGTAGGCGCGGGCTTCTTCCAGCATTGCCAGCGAAAGATCGATCCCAATTACAAGCGAAGCTGTCCGGCCCTGCTCCAGGAGTCGTTTGGCTATCGGGCGTCCGTAGTAGCCCGTCGAACAGGCGGCATCAAGCCATAGCCCGTCTTCGGCAAAAGTGGGTTCAAGGGCATCGAGCAGCAAGCCAATTTCGCGCGCCGGCGGAAATGCCTCCCCGGAAAGCAGCGACAGGGCGCGGGTTCGCCACAGGCGCTCATACACGGTTGCCGTCAGCTTCCACTGGCCCGTCAACTGGGCCAGCGTCAGCGCCGGGTGGCCCGTCGGCAGAAAATCGGCAATTCCATCCTGCAACGGATACCGGGCGCTGCACTGACGGCAGGAAAGCGTCCCGGTGCGGCGCACGCCTTCAAACTCACCTTCAAAGGCAAGGGCTTCGCCGGCACATACCGGGCAGCGCAGGGCGTGGAGCAGCGTCGTGAGCCGGGCGTTCACATTCAAACCTCGGCGTCAAAGGTGACGCTTACGAACGGGAATGCTTCAAACGCCGTGGCCAGCACCGCAGCGTTCAGTTCCCAGCAGTCGTTCCGGGTTACAACCGGCAGCCGTTGTTCCGGGCGTTGGCGTATCCGCGCTGCATAGGGATTGACCTGGTAAGCCGGTGGCGGCAGCGTGACACACGGTGTGACGGGCAGGTGCACAGGGGCGTCCCCGATGGGGACAAGTACCAGCTCGGCCGCAGTGCCGTGGGCCCGCCAGAAACTCACCACGTGGGGCAGATTGGACTCGGCGCGGGCATAGCGGCCGTGGCGGAAAAGGGGCCGTCGTGCCAGGTCCAGCAGCGCCTTGAAGTACGTCTGAAGGGCCACATCCGGCTTGTGGTGGTGCAGCGGCCAGATACGCTGAACGGGGATTTTTTCCGTGACGCCCTCCATCTGTCCCTGATGAATCAGAACGCCACCCGGCAGCAGGCACACCAGCGCTGCCGCGCGCCGATTGGCCAGCGGCGACAGACGCGCCGCCGCCCGTTCCTCATCGTGATTTTCGGTAAAGCGGAGCGTGTTTTTGAGAAAAAGTTCGGAGACCGAGCGCAGCCGTTCAGCCACAGCACGAGGCGCATCATGCGCCACGAGACAATCGAGCAGCCGCTTGTCGTAGGCGTAATCGAAACCCAGCGAGAGCAGTTTCAGCTCAGTGTCCCAGTAGGCCTCGGCAATCAGGACGAAATCGGGATTGGCGCGCTTGGCCGCTGCAATGGCTTCATCCCAGAACTCACCCGGCATGGCGCGGTCAAAGACTTCCTGGGGCAGTCGCGGATACCACTGCCGACGGATTTGGTCACGCAGCAGCAGCATAGCCATGTCACATCGGACGCCATCGCACATGGTCGCCAGCCGAACAAGCGTGTCGCGCATGTGGGCGCGTGTGCCAGCCACGGTGTAATCAAGCTGCACGGTATCTTCCCAACCGGCAAAGTGGGGGTCTTTGCCATGCGCCAGACAGCGCCCTGATGGATGCCAGTAGTAATCATCCCGGTATTCATCGCGCCACTCCGGGTTGCTGTGCATGAAGTATTCCGGGTGCGTCAGAATGAGCGGCGTATCACGGGCAAAGTGATTGGGGATGAAATCGAGCACCAGCCGCAGCCCATGGCGGTGAGCGCGCCGGCGGAGCGCCGCAAAATCCGCTTCGTCGCCAAGCTCCGGGTTGAAATGGTAGTCACTGATGGCGTAGGGCGAGCCGACAAAGTCCGGGGCATGGCGCTTTGACATCATCACCCCTTCGGGGCCGATGGCCCACACGCCCATCAGCCACAGGGTATCGAAGCCAAGCGCAGCATACTCCTCCAACTGGCTCTCGCTGATGTCGGCAAAGCGTTGCCCGTTGAGGCGGGCATTGATTTCATACAAAAGCATCGCTCACCACGATGAAGAAGCAGAATCGGGACGCGGGCGGGGGGATGCGGCCGACGATAAACAAAGTCAGCCCTGGCCGCTACTGCTTTTGTGCCATAAGCCAGTCAAAAGCGGCTTTGGCCACAGTAGCGCCGTCACCGAAAGCCGTCGAAAGGCTCGACAGCAGCGGTCGCGTTGTATCGCCACAGGCCCAGACGCCGGGACAGGAGGTTGCCCCGTGGCGGTCCGTGATGAGATAGCCTTCGGCGTCACGCTCTACCTGGCCGGCAACGGGTTCGGTCGCCGGCACAACTCCCAGCGCCAGAAAGACGCCAGACACCGGGATGACCTGCTGACGCGGGGCTTCACCCGGTGCGCTGCGCTCCACGATGACGCGCTCAACCTGTTGGCTTCCCTCAATGGCAAGCAGCCGCGTGTGCGTCATGACGCGAATCCGTGGATGCGTCAACACGCGATCGCGGTAGAGAGGACGCGCCCGAAACGTCCCGGAGCGATGCACGAGTGTCACCCGACAACCGGCTTCATCGAGGATGAGGGACTCTTCAAATGCACCGTCCCCGCCGCCGACAATGATGACTTCCCGGCCGGCGTAGCGCCCCTTGTCGCGGGTGGCTGAGGTACTCACCCCGCGGCCGGCAAACTCGCGCTCGCCGGGGATGCCCAACCGGCGCTTGCGGACGCCAAGCGCCAGCACCAGAGCGCGTCCGGTGAGGGTTTCCGTCTCATTGACGACGACCTTCCGGGCGGCACAATCCACCTGCGTCACCAAGGCATTTGTCCGAAAACGTATGCCTTCGCGTATGAGGTGAATTGTCAGCCGCTCGGCAATGTCCGTGCCAACGAGTCCGTAAAATCCCGGACAGTCCACCGACTGGTTGTAGCTGCGCAGCAACTGCCCGCCCAGTTGGGAACCGGCTTCCAGCAGCAGCGGGTCCAGCCCCAGCCGCTTGCCCCACAGGGCGGCGGCAATGCCGGCCGGGCCACCGCCCACAATCAGCAGGTCAGACCGTGCACCGCTATCCATTGTGAGATTCCCTGACGCAGCTCAGTCGGCGAGCAGCAGCTTGGCAATCGTGTTGAGCTGCATAAACGATGTGCCCTCGTAAATCTTTCCGATCTTGGAGTCGCGGAAGTATTTTTCGACCGGATACTCTTTGGTGAAGCCGTAGCCGCCGAAAATTTCGACGACCTGGGAAGTGACACTCTCCGCCACCTGTGACGCAAACCATTTCGTCATGGCGGCTTCCTTGACGAAGGGCTGTCCGGCATCCCGCAGGCGGGCAGCATTGTACACCATCAGGCGCGCAGCCTCGATGTGCGTGGCCAGTTCGGCAATCTGGTGCTGAATGGCCTGAAAATCGGCAATGCGTTTGCCAAACTGCACCCGCTCCTTGGCATAGCGGATGCCGTGCTCCAGCGCGCCGGCAGCTACACCAACCATTTGCGCACCGATGCCAATTCGCCCTTCGTTCAACGTTTCGATGGCGACCTTGTAGCCCTTGCCAACCTCTCCCAGAACATTTGACTTTGGCACGCGGCAGTTTTCCAGAATCAGCTCACAGGTCGAGGACGCCCGGATGCCCAGCTTGTTTTCCTTCTTGCCGACGGAAAAGCCCGGCATGTCGCGTTCGACCAGAAAGGCCGTGATGCCTTTGTAGCCAGCTTCCGGGTTGACCGTCGCAAAGACAATGAACAGCCCGGCTTCGGCGGCATTCGTAATCCAGAGCTTGCGTCCGGTGAGTTCCCAGAAGTCACCCTTGTCCACGGCGCGGCAGCTCAGGGCAAAGGCATCGCTGCCGGAACCGGCTTCAGAAAGGGCATACGAGGCCAGCATGTTTGTAGCCAGTTTGGGCAGGTATTGCCTTTTCTGCTCCGGCGTTCCCCAGCGTAGCAGCGCATTGTTGACGAGCGTGTTCTGGACATCCACGATGACCGCCGCCGAGGCGTCCACCTTGCCCAGTTCCTCAACAGCGAGCGTGGCCATGAAAAACGTTCCGCCCGACCCTTCGTACTCGACCGGAATCTCAATGCCCATCAGACCCAGTTCAAAACACTGCTTGAGAAGCGCAGGTTCAAAGACGCCTTCTTCATCCATGCGGGCCACATGCGGACGGATGCGTTCACGGGCAAAATCGGCAACACTGTCACGAAACATGCGCTCATCTTCGGAAAGGGTGGTCAGCGCGGGGACAGGTGACGCCACCGGAACAGGTGCAGCAGCAGACATCGCAGAACTCCTTGATTTGACAAATGTGAGGTAAGCAACGTTTTTCCTGTATAACACGGCCGGTCGGAAAACCGAATCAGAGTGTGAAAGTTCATCCCAGGACGTACTGGTTGTGCCTGGCCGATGGCTGATGACTTGCTTGGCTTCATGCCTCACGGCATCATGGCGGTCGGCTTTGGTCAGGCAGGGCCTTTACAACTCCCCCAAGGCCACAAAGGAGACGACATGACACCCGACGGCCCGGTTGCCATCATGGTGCGGCTTACGGCTCGCCCAGGCTGTGAGGATAAGGTCTGGGGTGCGGTCAGCGCGCTCATCGAACCCATCCGCCAGCATCCTCACTGCCTCTACTATGACTTCCACGTGCGGGCTGATGACCCAGCCAGTTTTGTGTCCTATGAAGTGTGGACCAGCTTGGAAAACTTCCGTACCCACCTTGCCTCTCCCTTCATCGCTGCCCTCCAGGAATCGGCCCGGGAACTGCTTGAACATCCACTTGCCTACGACATCCTGTACAGCGTCAGGCCGGCCAGGGCGGGTGAGACCGTTCCTTTCGCAGAAGGAACCGAGCCGTCGTGAATCCCCAGGTCTATGTGGCCAAGCAGCATCTGTACAAATACCGGCAGGCGCTTTTGCGGACGCTGCGCGAAGTGACCGCCCGGGACATCACACTTCCATCCATCTTTGAGCCAGCCATGAGCTACACCGACAGTTGGCATGAAGTCGGTGAGCTGGCCCTGCTGGTGTGGCAGTTGAGCGCGCTGGCCAGTGACCGTTTCGACGCCCATCCCCAGTGGGAGGCCGTCGCCAACGAGACGATGCGCTTTCTGGCGGAACACTGCGCCGGTTGCGGAAAACGGCTGGACGTGCTGGCCGTGCGTTTCTGCCCGGACTGTCTGACGACGCTCGACGCACCGCTCCGCTATGCACTCCAGGACAGTGAAGTTGCCCGGCAGATTGCAGCCTACCTTGCCGACCAGAACCCCACAAATGGCGAAGACGATGCCTGACGGCAGAGGGGCACGTATCCTGCCGGCGATGGAGGTCTGACGCGCTGGATTGCCATGAAACGACCAGTTCAGGACCCCCGCACGGGGCGCTTCACCTATGCTGAAACCCCTGTCCCACGTCTGGCGCCGGGCGGCGCGGTGATTCGCGTCAGCCAGTGCCTGCTGCACGCCGCCGCGACGCTGGCGGCAAATGAAAGGCCGGCCGCGTCTGAAGCGCGCACCGGCACGGAAACGACGGCGCTGGCGCCGGCAGCCAAGCCTGGACTCGTCCGTCGGGTGTGGTCTTCCTTTCGGCAGGCAGGCTTCAAAAAGGCTTACGAAACCTTCGTCACGCGCAAGGTGACGCTCTTCAGCATCGAGCACGGCGGCGTCGGCGTCATCACGGCCGTTGCACCCCGCAGTGGCTTCCAGATTGGACAGCGGGTGGCCTGGGTTGGCTACGGGCAGGACCTTCCGGGCCCGCTGGTTTTTGTCGCCACGAACCGCCTGGTGGCCATCCCGGAAGACGTGCCCGACGATCTGGCACTGCTGGCGCTTCCGGGCGGCATTGCCTGGCGGGCCGTTGAGGCGGCTGAAGTGCGTCTGGGACTGCCGGTAGGCGTCGGCGGGCAAAACCTGGCCGGACGACTGGCGCGTGGGCTGTGCCAGCTTGCCGGAGCCGACCTCTGTGACCTGAACGCCGCGCCGCCCCGTGCGCAACGCCTCCCGGTGTTGATTGTCACCGACACAGCCGCCGCCGAACGCCTGACGCCGTGGCTTTCCAGTCTGGCCCAGCCACAGGCGCGCCTGATTGCCAGCCTGCCGATGCTGCCCGAAGCGGCCTGGGCCGCCTGTCGCGCCCAGGAAATGCAGATACAGTTTACCTGGTTTGGCGGACGCGGTGAGCAGGACCCGCTGGCGACGGCAGCCTCACCTCTTCCAGCCATGGAGTCCTTTCTGCGTTTTGTGACGGCACTGCCTCCGCCGGGACGCCCGGACATCGAGCGCCATGACTTCGATGCCATTGATGCCGCCGTACGGGAGATGCTCCGCACCGACGCCGCGCCGGGCCGGGCCGTGGCCGTCACCTATCCGGCCACGGTTGAGGGAAGTCCAACCGTCCGGTTCGATGTCGGCGTTGCGCGCCCCAAACTCAGCGGCATGGTCGGGCTGGCCGTGATTGCCGACACCGGACAGGAGGCGCTGCGGGAACTCATCCCTTCCAGACAGGTTCGCGTGACGGGCGTTGTGGCACCCACCCCGGAAAAGGCACGGCAGCTTGTGAAAGCCTTCGATGCCGAATACGGCACGAATGACGTGTCGCCCCTGGGTTCTGACGGCAAAACCGACGTGGTGCTGTTGGGACGCACCGGAGACGCCTTTCGTCTTGCCTGTGAGGTTTTGCAGGGTCGGCTGCCGCTTTTTCTGACCCAGTTGCCTGCGGATGAGGAAAGCGAACTGGAGGAAGTGTTCCGGCTGGCCATGGCGCAGGACGTACCGCTGATGATTGGCTTTGCCCGGCTGACGACGCCGGCTTTTGCCGAATTGAAACGGCTGTACACAAATGCTCCGTCCTGGCTGCGGTATGACTTCCACGCCACCTGCCCGGCACCTTCTGCCGAGGCGACATTCCGGCTGGCTGAAGCCATTCTGCTGGCGATGAGCTTCACCGACAGCGTCCCGGAGCGGCTCTATGCTCAGGAAGTCAGTTATGAACGCCTGACGACGCTTGCCCTGACGCTGGCACTCGCCGACGGGAGCAGCGTTCACATCAGCGCCACGTTCGGGGCAGAAAGCCCGCGTGAACGGCTGGCCGTCCAAACACCGGCTGGCTACCTTGAGCGCGAAGACCTTACGCCGTCACCTGCCAGCCAGCGGGCTTGTTTCGAGGGTTTTCTCCGGGACTTGGCCGAGGGGCGGGCCCCCACCTTCCCAGTCATCCGCCTGCAGCAGGCCGTCCGAACGGCGCTGCGCAGCCGCGACTCCCTGGCCTTTGGCACGGTCATCGGCCTGTCGGCGGCAGGTTAGGCCGTGTTTCTAGGAAGAGGAAGGCTTGGCGCGCCGTGAACGGCTTTTCTTCAGTGGCGGGGCATCAGCGGCCTTGACAATCCGTGGTTGGGGAGCCGCCGGTGCCGGTTTGACATCTGGCGTCTCCGGTGCTGCCGGAGACGCCTTGGGGGTAGAAGCGGCTGACGTCGCCGGCGCGGAAGCGGCAGCAGAAGGACGTTTGACAGCTTCAGGGACAAGCGTCGGCGGGTCGTCTTCCTCCGGGTGCGCAGTCTCAGTGCCAGTTGTTCCAAAGCTGCGGATGGCGGCTTCCTCGTCCGTCCAGATGTCAAACACGCTGTCCAGCTTGGAAACGGTGAGAATTTGCCGCACAGCCTGCGATGGATTGAGCAGTTTGAGCTTGCCACCGGCGCGTTCCGCATGGTGATAGCACTCGATGAGTGCCCCAACGCCGGTGCTGCTGATGTAGCTCACGCCACGCAGGTCAATGAGAAAGTTGGTGTGGCCGGAGGCAATGAGGTCATCCACGCGCGTGGTCAGTTCTTCCTGCGCCGTACTGGGGGCAAGGCGTCCCACGACTTCCAGGACACACACACCGTTGACCTTTTTTTCCAGACGGTAACGTGTCGGACGCCGGGCAATCGGGCGTCCTGCTCCGCTGTCGCTTTCAGAAGATTTCATGACTTGCGTGCCGTTGGGGAGAACTGGGAACGCCCCTGTTCGGCTCTTGAAAAGCTTGGCTGGTTGCTCGCTTGTGTACTGCTACACTAGCGAGCGTAATGCGCTGGGTCAACCTTTTCAGCAGGAAAAAGGCGTCGGTGAACCCGCCGCAGCGCCCTGGACAGAGAAAACAGCGAGGGCGCCAGCCTGCCGACTCGCGCCCTGCCCACATTCCACCGTACCGTTGAGGTCGCTACTTGGACTCTTTGTACTCCACGTGCCGCCGCACAATGGGGTCATACTTTTTCAGCACGAGACGCTCACTGGTGTTCTGCTTGTTCTTTTCCGTGTAGTAGCAATGTGAACTGGCTGAACTCTGCAACTTGATGTTGATGCGCTTGCTTGCCTTTGCCATAGGGCGGGACCTCCTTTCGGTGCCTGACTCAAGAAACCGGGAGCAAAACTGAAGCCAGTGAGTGTCGTCATTTTGGTGAAGTGGGTCAAGTCTTTTTGGTTCCGGCCAGGACTTCGGAAATCACGACTCCAGCAATGGTCAGCAGGCCGCCGACCAGTTCACGGGGGCCAAGTCGTTCAACGCCGGCCAAAAAGGCGATAAGCGCGGCAAAAACCGGTTCGAGCGTCAATGTCAGGGCCGTCTGCGTCGCGGAAACATGCCGCTGCGCCCAGGTTTGCAGGCGATAGCAGAGAATCGTTCCAAACATGACCAGGTAGAGCAGTTCCCACACCTGGTTGGCCGTCAGGGACAACGGCCGCAGTTCCGGGGTCAGTACATCCGGCAGCGGCAGGGCAAGTTGCACCCAGCCGGCCACCGCCAGCCATCCGGCTACGGCCACGAGCACGGAGACACCGAGCTGCACGAGGTTGAGGCTGTCCACATCCGACTGCCCGGCATAACGCTCCATCAGGACGATGTGAACAGCAAACGGGACGGTGCATCCGAACGACACAGCATCACTCCAACGCCAGCCACGGGACGCATCATCGGGAAAGCACAGCAGGGTAAAACCGATGAACGCCACCATCAGGCCGAGTAGATTCGCAGCCGTCGGACGCTGCTTTCCAAACCACACTCCGAACAGCGGAACGAGCAACACACTGGACCCGGTGATAAATGCCGCTTTGGAGGGACTACCGCTCCAGGCCAGCCCCTGCGCCTGCAGGACGTAGCCCAGCCCCAGAAAGACGCCGAGCCACAGCCCATGAAGCAGTGTCCGCGACGGCAGCCGCCGCAATCGCCCGCCCCACACCAGCAACATCAGCCCCACGGCCAGCCCGAACCGCACCATGATGTAGCGCATGGGCGCGAGACTGCCGGGATGTGCCGGATTGGTAACATCCTGCGCCACAACGAATGTGCTGCCCCAGATCGCATTCGCCACGATCAGCCCCAGCAGCGCCCAGCGGTGCAGCGTCATGGCTGCCATCAGAAGGCTTCCCTTTCCGGCACCGGCCCCCGGATGAAACCGGCCGCAACGCCGCGCCGGGGATCGCTCAGGCGGACGGTGGGATCAATGTTCGAGCCACACGGGAGCGGACTGTCACCACAGCGCGGAAAGATGCCTGGCCGGGGCACCGGCTGGTAGAGCTTCATGCCGTTGACATCAGTGAGGACAACCGGAACCGGCGTCAGACGCGGCGGACGCACCAGCGGCAACTGCGAAGGAAAGGGGAGCAGGCATAGCTCCACACTCCAGACCAGGAGCGGAGACCACCGGGGGAACGTCCTCGAAAGCTGCGCCAGCCCCAATGCCAGCGGGACGACGAAGTAGCCGACACCAAACCGCAGCGACGGAGCCTGAAGCAGTACATAGAGACTTCCGAGCCACCCGGTTCCCAGCGCCCACCGCCAACTCGCAGGCACGGTCTGCCACCGCACCAGACAGACCAGTGTCGCCAGACCGCTCCCGGCCAGCAACCCGGCGGCGACGGGTTCGTGCGTCGGCCAACCTGGAAGCCAGTGCCAGTCCAACCAGCCGTTGAGCGGACCTGTACTGTAGCGGGCCACGGCCAAAGCTCCCCAGTCCCAGCGCGCCTGATCACGAATCACCGTGGTCAGTGACCGGGGGATGCCGGTCGAGTACTGCCACGGATTCATCTCATAGCGCCACGCCACCGGCAGCGCCAGCAGCTTCGAGGGAAAGAAGGGACAGCCGGAAGTCAGCACCCGCGCCAGCGTCACCGGCAGAAGCGCCACACTTTCAAGGGCAACGAAGGCAATGAGCGCCGTCCACCGGCGGCGGGCGGCCGACCTCCACACCAGCCAGCCGGACAGCAGCAGCAACGGGACGGCCGTCAGCTTGATGGCAGCCGCCATTCCAGCCAGGGCGGCCACTGCCCAGTCCCGGCCCCGGCGGGCGGGCAGCGGCAGGGCTTCGCAGTCGAGCATCATCCACAGCACAACGATGATGAGGGCCGCCGTCGGCACATCCGGCGATGAAGATGCCAGCAGTCCTTCCACCGTGCTGAGCGCCCCAACCCCCAGCGTCGTGGCCCAGACGAAAAACCAGTCGCCAGGGCGGCCGGTTCCGCGATACAGCCGCCAGCCGGCCAGTCCAGCCCCGATCAACCACAGCGCCAGAGCAAAACCACCGGACAGCCCCGCCGCGCGTGTTTTCAGGCCGTCGTGCACACAGGGCGCAAAGAGGGCAAACCACGACGAGGCATAGCCCAGTTGCACATCGAGCAGGGCCGTGCCTTTCACCACGCCATACTCGGCCAACCAGCGCATCGCGGGGTAGTGGTAAATCCCGGTGTCCACCAGTGTGACGGGAGAAACGGCAACCGCCGCCGCTGCCAGCAGGGCCAGTGCAGACAGTCCGGCTGCCGCCGACAGACGCCGCTTCCCCCACTCGGACAGACGGCGATGGGCTGGCTTCACCCGCTGTAGCCACAGGAGCAGAATGACAGCCGTCAGGGCGGCGACCCAGGGCGCGAGTGGGAGCAGGAAGGCCGTGCTTAACCACAGGTTGGACAACACCCCGACCCCAAACCACAGGCTGATCGTGAACTGCTCAGACGTGCTGGAAAAGACAACCTTGGAGAGGCAGACCCGCCCGATCAGGCCCGCCAGCACAATCATGAGTGTCCAGATGGCAAGGGTAAGCAGCATGTCGCAGGCTTCAGTGGCACCGGGTCAGTCCGGCAAAACACCTGCGAGGCCGGTTCCACAGACAAAGGATGCCAGTGCCGCCGGTGACTGGCTCCCTTCCCGGCATCCCGCTTGACGGACCCAATGACCAAAACCGACCCGCTCCACCACTGAACGATGTATATTCGGGAGCAAGCCCGATTGCACTTGGACGGCTGCGCTTTTGGCCAACCCCGGCGCATGTTCGGACGCCACCGGCCGGCCAACCTGTATCCAAAAACCTGACGAGACCTTTATGAGCCAAACCACCTTTCATATCGCCGTCATCGGGTGTGGTCACTGGGGACCAAACCACATCCGCACATTTTCGTCCTTTCCCGAAGCCAAGGTCGTCGCGGCAGCCGATGTCAGCCGCCAGAACCTGGAACGGGTCGGCCGGGCTTATCCGGGACTCACCCTGTTTGAGGACTACCGCCGGATGCTGGCTGAAACCGACATCCATGCCGTCGTTATCTCCACGCCGACAAGTACACACCATGCCATCGTCCGGGATGTCCTGCTGGCCGACAAGCACGTTCTGGTCGAAAAACCGCTCTGCCGCACAGCGGAAGAGGGCGAGGAACTCGTCACCCTGGCGGCTGAACGGAACCGATTGCTGATGGTCGGGCAAGTCTTCCTGTTCAACCGTGGGATTCTCAAGCTCAAGGAATACCTGCAATTTGGCGATCTGGGGCGGATTTACACCATGGTTTCGACCCGCACGAACCTGGGGCCGATTCGCAAGGATGTCAATGCCGTTTATGACCTGGCTTCCCACGACATCGCCATTTTTGACTTTCTGACCGGCGCTACACCACTCGAAGTTTCGGCTTCGGGCGCGGCCTATCTCCAGCCCGGCATTGAAGACCTGGCGTTCATCACCCTGCGCTATCCCAACGACCTGCTGGCGCACGTCCATGTGTCGTGGCTCAACCCGCGCAAGGTGCGCGAGATTACCATTGTGGGCGACCGGAAAATGCTCATCTGGGATGACCTGGCCACCATTGGGCCCATCTGTGTCTATGACAAGGGTGTGATCCGTGAGCCGTACTACGAGGATTACGGGCAATTCCAACTACTTGCCCGTGAAGGCGACATTTCCATTCCACGCATTCAGCTTGAAGAACCGCTCAAGGCACAGGCGCGCTACTTCCTCGACGGGCTGCGGCGGGGAAGTCTGACGGTTTCCGACGGCAAAAGCGGTTTGGCTGTCGTGCGTACGCTCGAAGCCATTCAGACCTCACTTGCCCAGCGCGGCACCCCGGTGAGCATCAGCCGGACAAAACCGGCGTGACGTGACAAGCCTATGGTTTCAGGCCGTTTCCGGTTGCACCGACAGACCGGGAGCGTGGGGGCTTTCACACCAGCTTCCGCGCCCGCGCATTGACAATCCGGTAAAGGCTTTCGACGGCTCCGCTCTCCCGGCGCTGCACCCCAACCTGAAGTGTGCCGATGACCGCCACGGGGTAGTCACTGGCGGCGCTGAGTTCCTGTCCCGGTGCGAGGGTCACGAAAATCATCTGCTCGATGCCCGGCCCATCACCAAAGCAGCAGGCCAGTGGAACTTCAATGAGAATGAACCGGCGGATTTTCCCATCGCTGATGCCAAGCGGCACCATGAAGCCGTTGATTTCCACCTGCTTGCCATTGAGCTGCTGGGCGCGTGGCGGAAAGACGACTTCCCGACCGTTGACCTGCACACCATCCAGATCGCGAAACCGCAAAACCGTTGGTGCCGGTGTCCCGGCCCCGCCGTGACTAACGGACCCGACAAGCAACCACAGGGCTACAAGCAACTTATTCACACGTGATTTGACCTGCATCACGTTGGCTTCAACCTCAACAACAATGCCATAGAAAATCCAAGTGCGCCGGGCACGCTTCGGCACGCCCTAGCATGCCATGACGCCAGCGATTTGGACACGCTCCAAGCCTGCCCACCCTTCAGGCATCGCGCACCCTGCGGCTTCCAACGGGAGGCGGGGCTAAAATGGGCTTAGCCCCGCTGCTGCGTTGTAACCGCGATACAGTTCGTTGAAGTCACGGATACTGCGCTCCAGTATCTGGTTGATGGTGTCAATGTCAGAGGTGTTGATGGTGAGGTTGACGCCGTTCAGAAACGCCATGTACGTGTCAAGCGTCTTGACCTGCGGTGAGACCAGAACGAGGTACGTCCGACGCCGGTACTTCGGAGGCAGTGAGTTGATATGCCGAAGGATAGTGATGCCGCCCTGGTTGGCGCTGTCAAATTGCGGGTCAAGCAGTACCATGTCCACCCTTGAGTCCCGCATCAGCTCAATGGCTTTGGATACTTCGGTACAAACTGTCGGGGCATACGCTTGGTGGTCGAGTTTTTCGAGCACGTGTTGAGCCTGCGCCGGGTCTGCCAGACAGAGCAGTGTCTGGCGGCGCTGCCAACTGGCCAGTGGTCCCGTCGAACCATCAGCATTGCGGGCGGTTTGCCCGGTCAGCAGGGCCACAAGTTGCATGATGGCATCCTGATTAGCTTGCATACGCTTTGGTGCTCCGCGCAACGTGGGAGTAGCTTTTGGCGGTGGCTTGACCGTCATCTCGAAGCGACACTTCGGGCAGTTGACCTGAAACGGCTTGTCCGGCAGGTTCTTTTCCTGAATGTCGAACTTCGCGCGACACTGCGTGCAGACAACTTTCATGAGTCGTCATCCACAGGCCGAAGGGAGGTGGCAGCAGTTTCCCGCCGTCACCGTTCGATGATGTCGAGCATGGACGGGCGCGGCGTCTCGGTCGTGTTGCGCACCGGCGGCGCAATCGGACGCATGCCCCCCAAGGTTGGACGCAACCCCTGTTGCTCCTTCTGCATGCGGTTGATCTCGCTGCCCCCGGCACCGGCAAAATCGCTGGAAGAGCCAAGACCGGAAAGGCGCAGCAGGAGGTTGTTCTGATTGGTGGCGAAGGCCACACCATCTTCCTGCGTAATGATGCCCTCCCGGATCATCCGCTCAATCACCTGATCGAAGTGCTGCATGCCGTCGAGCGAACCATCTTCCATGGCATCCAGCAGTGACTTCCCTTCACTTTCACCCTTTTCGATGTACTCGCGGGTACGGGGCGTGGACTTCAGGATTTCCACCGCCGCGACCCGCCCTTTGCCATCCGCCCGTGGGATCAGACGCTGGCTGATGATGTAGCGGAAAGCCTGCGCCAGCCGTACACGGATGACGTGTTCCTCATTCTTCGGGAAGATACCGATGATGCGGTCCACCGTCTTGGAAGCGTCTGTGGTGTGCAGGGTTGAAAACACCAGGTGACCCGTTTCGGCAGCTTCCAGCGCGATTTCGGTGGTCTCCAGATCGCGCATTTCACCCACAAGGATGACTTTCGGTGCCTGCCGCAGGGCTGCCCGCAAGGCCAGCGCAAAACTTGGCGTGTCGCTGCCGAGTTCACGCTGATTGATGGTGCAGTTTTTGTGGGTGTGCAGAAACTCGATGGGGTCTTCAATGGTGACGATGTGGTAGAACTTTTCCTCGTTGATCTTGCGCAGAATCGCCGCCAGCGTCGAAGACTTGCCGCTGCCGGTCGGCCCCGTCACCAGCACGATCCCATTTTTGAGATTGGCAATCTCGCCCAACTGCGGCGGCAGCCCCAGCGACTCAAGCGTGGGGACTTCCGTCGGAATGACGCGCATGACGATGGAATACGTCCCACGCTGCGAGAAGATGTTGACACGGAAGCGCGTCCGGGAAGGCAGACTGTAGGAGAGGTCCACGGAACCCGTCTGCACCAGCTTCTCCGCTGCTTCGTGGTTTCCGGCCATGAGCGCCATGGCGATGATTTCGGTCTGGTAGGGGGTCAGGTTGCGCAGCCCCTTGATGTCCACCGGAACGAGCTTGCCGTTGAGTTCGACTTGCGGCGGACGCCCGACGGAAAAGTTCAGGTCACTGATTTTGTCATCTACCGCCAGCATGCGTTCGATGATCGGTGGCAGGTCAAAGTAACTCATACGCCTGTACTCCCTGTTCCCCGCCCTTTCTCGCGGCTGTGGTCTGTGGTTGCAGCAACCATGGCCTGCCGTCAGGCAGGTCGTTGTAGCCCCGTCCGAAAACCGGTCCTTGTGATTCCGGCACGCTATACCAGTACCGCAGCGGGTGCAAGCGGCAACCTGGTTGAAACAACGGTGGCGACGCAGCCGTGCGGCCGCACGCTTCCAGTCCTAAACTCAGGCGGAAATCCCATTCGTGCCACGTCTCCGGCGGGACGTGGTCGGGGTTGACTTCACGAGCGATTTCAACTCGGACATAAACTCGGTCACATCCTTGAACTCCAGATACACCGAAGCGAAGCGGACGTAGGCCACTTTGTCCAAATCCTTGAGCCGGCGCATAATGAGTTCGCCAATCTTCTGTGTTGACCGCTCCCGGTCACGCGATTCCTGAACGTATTTCTCGACCGCATTCACAATGGCTTCGAGCTTGGCGGCCGGCACAGGACGTTTTTCGCAGGCCCGGGCCAAGCCCGCCAGCACCTTCTGCCGGTCAAAAGGTTCCCGCCGGCCGTCTTTCTTGATGACCATGTAGGGGATTTCATCAATCCGTTCATAAGATGTGAACCGTCGTTCACATTTCAGACATTCACGACGACGGCGGATGACATCGCCTTCACGGCTTTCGCGCGAGTCCACAACCTTATCTTCAAGGTTGCCACAGTACGGACACTTCACGTTGCTGCTCTTCCCGTCGGTTACGTTAAGACCCGCTCCAGCTCGTCTGGCCTGAAACTTGTGGGCCGTGAGCGGAGTTTCGGCGTCACCACCCGCGGCGGCCGACGGCCGCCACCCAGTGGGCTTCAGCGGTTCAGGTCAAACCTTGATGTTGCGCGCACCAAAAAACTCCTTGAGCGCCGGATACACGTCTTCCTTGCTGTCAATGCGCACTCCGATAAAGCGTTTCTGGTGCTTGAGATGTTCCTTGAAAATCGAAAGCAACGCCCCCGACGAACGTCGGTAGCTGGACGCCCCTTCATCTCCAATTTCGCCATACCCAAAGAGATTGCACGTGGTGATGAGCTTGTCGGCAAGCCGGACGGCTTCCTCGTTGTCACTATAGTAGTTGTCACCATCCGAGAAGTGAAACGGATAGATGTTCCAGTCCTTCGGAGGGTAGCGTTTGTCAATGATGTCGAGCGCCAGTTTGTAGGCGCTGGACACCACCGTGCCGCCGGATTCCCCCTGGGTGAAGAACTGCTCCTCGGTGACTTCCTTGGCCTCGGTGTGGTGGCTGATGAAGACAATTTCGACGTTGTCGTACTTGGTACGCAGAAAACGCACCATCCAGAAGTAAAAGCTGCGGGCGATGTATTTCTTGAACTCACCCATCGAGCCGGAGACATCCATCAGCGCCAGTACGACGGCATTGGACTCGAAACGGACATCTTCCTCCCAGCTCTTGAAGCGCAGGTCTTCTTTTTTGAATCCGCCCACCTGGGCGCGTCCCCTCTCGATGGCATTGCGTTTGATGTTCTCGATAATCGAGCGGCGCTTGTCGAGGTTGGAAAAGGCTCCGGTGCGGCGGATTTCCGTGAAGCGGGTGGTGCGGGCCGGCATCGCCTTGTTGGCACGCTCTTCGAGAAACGGCAGTTCCAAGTCCTCAAAAATGAGCGCCGCGATGTCGTCAATGTTGACCTCCGCTTCGTAGTATTCCTGCCCGGCATCGCTGCCGGCCGGCCCCGTGCCGCCTTTGCCCGGCCCACTGCCGGACTGGCCTTCCCGCGCCACCACATCGCCCACTTTTGAGTTGCCGTCCCCTTGGGCGACATGCTTCTGCTTGTTGCGGTCGAAGCGGAATTTGTACTCATCCAGCGACCGAATGGGCACCTTGACCGTCTTGCGTCCATCCGAAAGGATGATGGCCTCGTTGGAAACAATCGAGCTGAGGTTCTTACGGATGGCCTCTTTGACGCGCTCCTTGTGGCGCTCCTGGTCAATGACGCCCTTGCGCTGAAGGCTCCAGTCATGCTGCTGAATCGCCATTGGTGTACTCCCAAAGCGCCCCCTGCCTGAAGGGCCAGGGCGTGCTGCCAAAGTTGTGCCTTGCCCGACACCACCCACGGGCTACTCCGCCGGCGATTCCTCTGCCGCTTGGGGTGAAGTGGTATGGGGTGGCGTGGTGTCAGCCGAAGCGGACGTGTCGGGCTGAACAGCCACGGCCAGGTTGACCGGGGCTCCAGTGGAGGATGCACCTGCCGCCAGAGCCGCCGTGGCTGAAGCCGCCAGAGACGGCACCGGACGCACCGCCTGCCGCCGGCAAAAGTCAAGGATCAGAGCCGTGGTTTCTTCCGGGCGTTCCTCCTCCGGGATGTGTCCACAATCGGGAATGACCACAAATTCGGCCTGTGGAAGACGGGCGCGCAGACGAACACCCAGCGTAACCGGAATGGACCGGTCATACTCTCCCCAGATGATCAGCACCGGGACGGTGATGCCGGACAACTCCTGCTCGATCCAGTTCAGGTCCCACTGGCGGGCCGTTGTCAGAGCGGCGCGTTGTCCTTCCACGGTTCGCAACGCACGAAAGTATGCCGTGATCCGCTCCGGCGTCACCACCTGCTGATCGTGGAAGAACCCACGCAGCAGGGTCTCCGAAGTCTGCCGGGTTGCCATCAGCAAGGGCACGGCCGCTTCCCCAACCAGCCAGGTCCGGGCAATCCGGGCATAGAGACTGAATGGATACTGCCGCAAGGGTGCATCGTTGTAGGCCGCGTCAATGAGCACCAGTCCCGTCACCCGCGAGGCCCACATCAGGGCGCAGGCCAGTGCCACTGCACCGCCAAAGGAGTTGCCCACAAAGGTGGCGGTCTCGATACCCAGCCGGTCAAGCAGCCCAATCACGAGTTGAGCATGGTCCTGCACGTGGTAGCGGCGGTCGGCCGGTTTTTCCGAAAAACCGAACCCCTTCAGATCGGGTGCAATCACCCGGTAGCCAGCCGCCGCCAGTGGCTCGACCACATCTTTCCACGTGTAGTTGGATGAACAGTAGCCGTGGAGCAGAAGCAGCACCGGCGCGTCCGGGGCGCCAAATTCCTGGTAGTGCAACCGCACACCATCCACCACCGTAAAGCGACTGGCATCCGGGTGCGGTAGTTCACCCACGTAATCAATCCAGCGCACATCGCGCGGACGCTTGAGATACTGCCAGGCCAAACCACCGGCCAGGGTGGCTCCCCCCAGCGCTGCCAACCATTGTTTTGCTTTCACGAAATCACTTCCCCCAAAAACGACAAGCTCAGAAGCCCCATACCTGAAGCCCGCCTGTGAACCGTCCCAGCACCAGACGTTCACGGGTCGTGACGGGTCGTTGTCCACCTTTCCACCAAGTCTTCAGGCAGATGCTCAAAGCGGCATACGGCGCCGGCCCACCACACCGGAACCGGCAGACCATCTTACAGGACGGTCGCCCTCAGTCGGAAATCATAGCACGAATTGCCCACGGCCATGACGCCCCCTGCCTTGACGCTCGTTTTCACCGCGTGTTATCTAGCCGAGCCAGTGGCGCTCAAGGCCAGTGGCGCTCAAGTTGTTGGGGATGTACCGGGATTCAACTTCAGCGGGATTCAACTTCAGTCGGCGTGCAGGCGGGCAACAATCGTGAAAGCAATGCCAGATGACATTCAGGGTGCGGCCGATACGGTCATTGAAGTCACGATTGCAAGTCACTACCGGTTCGTGGAAATGGTTGGGGCCGTTGCCGACCAGTTGACACAACTGGCGGGATTCGAGGCTGAAAATGCAGACTGGGTTGGATTGGCCGTTCGGGAATCCATCGTCAACGCCATCAAGCACGGTAACCAACTCGATATTTCCAAACCGGTTCAGGTTCGCTTTCAGTTGACGGATGAAAAACTCATCGTCGTCGTACGTGATCGTGGCCAAGGCTTTGATGCCGATCACCTGGCTGACCCGCGTGACCCGGAGAACCTGCTGAACCCCAATGGCCGGGGCATTTTTTACATGCGAACCTTCATGGATACCGTCGAATTCCTGCCCCATCAGCAGGGCGGACTCGAAGTGCGCATGGTGAAGTACCGCCCGACCAGCCAGGCCCGCAGCAACGGCAGTAGCGCCAGCCACAGCCGCAGCCGAGACTGAAAGCAGCCGGGACAGATGTCTGATGGCAGGTCGGGGAGCCATCTGTGGGGTCCATTCCCCCCTGCAACCTGCCCCCGAACCGGCGGCGGAACAAAGTTTGAAAACCAACCTCAAGACAGCAATGATAGGCTGCCACCGACAAACAGACTTGAATCACACCGGCGCACCAGCCGATATTTTTCAGCGAAGGAGTCCCGCGTCCGTATGTCACTGACCATTTCCCATCGTACTGTTGGCGATGTCGCCATCCTGGACCTCAGCGGCAAAATCACGATTGGTGAAGGCAGCGTCCAACTCCGGGAAGCTGTCAAGTCCCTGCTCGAAAATGGCAACAAAAACATCCTGCTCAACCTGGGCGATGTGAGCTACGTGGACAGCTCCGGGATTGGTGAACTCGTCCATAGCTACACGACGGTCAAAAATCAGCAGGGGCAACTCAAGCTGCTGAACCTCACGAAGAAGATTCAGGACCTGCTGATGATTACCAAGCTGCTGACGGTGTTCGATACGTTCGACAACGAAGCCGACGCTATTGCCAGCTTTTCCTGAAGCGGCTTTCCTGTTTGCATTTCCGGCCTTTCAGTCTCCTCGACCTCGCTGGAGTGGGCGCCGGTATCCCAATCTCCAGGGCTGCTGGCTGAAACGGTCCCTTCACGCCACACGTAACGATGGCACGGATTCTGGTCACGGGCGGGTTGGGTGTCGTTGGCACCTGGCTCGTCCGTGAGCTTCGTGAACGACATCACGATGTCATCTCCTGTGACCTCGCGCACCAGCCCGACGAAGTCGCGTTTGGGCTGCACGGAGACATCCGCGAACCGCGCTATGCCCGCTGCGACATCAGCGAGTTTCGCCAACTCGTCCGCCTGTTTGAGCACTTCGGCCGTTTCGACTACGTCTTCCACTGCGCCGCCGAGTTTGGACGCTGGAACGGAGAAGACTTCTACGAAACGCTCTGGCGCACGAACGTCATTGGCACCAAGCACCTGCTGCGCCTCCAGGAAAGCCAGCGGTTCCGGATGGTGCACTTCTCTTCATCGGAAGTCTATGGCGACTATCCCCACCTGATGGCCGAACACATCACGGACGAAGTCGAAATCAAGCAACTCAACGATTACGCCCTGTCAAAGTGGGTCAACGAGATACAAATCCGCAACGCCATTGCCCAGCATGGCGTCGAAACAGTTGTCGTGCGCCTGTTCAACACTTACGGTCCGGGTGAGTACTACAGCCCTTACCGCTCGGTGAACTGCCGCTTTCTCTACTGCGCTCTGCACGGCCTGCCGTGGACGGTCTATCGCGGCCATGCCCGGACTTCCACGTTTCTGGCCGATACCATCCGCACGGTGGCCAACCTGGTTGAACACTTCAAGCCGGGCGAAACCTACAACATCGGCGGCGACCAGCTTCACACCATCGAGGAACTCTCCGACCTGGTGCTGAAAGTGACCGGCGCTTCACCCACCCTGGTACGCTATGCCGACGCCGAACCGCTGACGACCAAAATCAAGCTGGTGGACACGAGCAAAGCCGTGCGTGACCTTGACCACCGCAACACCTACAGTCTTGAAGAAGGCCTGCGCCTGACGGCCGACTGGATGCGGCAGGTGTATAAACCCAACCGGTAAGCCTTCGGGTACTCCCGGCAGCTTGTCCCTTTCCCCGCTGATGCAACCTTCTATGCCCTTCTTACGGATGCGACACCACCTCTGGCCCGTCAGGCTTGTGGTCTGGTTGGTCCTGGCCTGGACAGCCGGAGCCGTCACCGCGCAAACCGAGTCGCCATCCGCCCGGGCCAACATCGTCGTGAGAACGGATGAGCGGCTCTTTGTGACGCTCGCTGCGCTCAATCTGGCCGGCTTCGACGCCGAAACGCCGGACGCCCCGCCCAATGAAGTCTGGGCACAACTGCTTCGCGATCTCCAGCAAACCACCCCACCGGAAATCGCCGAAAAGCTGCGCGCTTTCTGGAAACAGTTACCTGAAGCCGAACGCCACCGCCCGACCCTTCTGGGCAGCGCCGTGGCACTGGCCCTGCTGGCGCGCCCGTTGCCGGATTTCACCCTGCCGCCCACCGAGACCCTGCCGCCAGATGTGCGTCCTCTGGCCGGTCTGGCGCCACTGGTGGCCGAATTTGCCGCCCGCTCCCCGGTGCGGACGGCATTTCCCAAATACGCCGCCAACTACACGGCCTTTACCGAACGGCTCCAGTCCATCGCTGATGAAGAAACCCTCCGCCTGCTGACGTTTCTGCACACGCAGCCCATCGTCACGGCCCGGGACGCGCCGCCCATTGCCGATCTCGACACCCTGACCAGTGCCAACCTGCCGGCCGGTGAACTCCGCGAACGTACCCGGCGGATGTTCATCCTGCCTGACCTGCTGGGCCCGGTGGGGCGGGTTGTCACGCGCAATGACATTCTGAACGGTGCAGACCGGCGTACCTACCGCCGGCCCGGAGACGAGTTCTTTCTCGTCGTCAGCGCCCCTCGGGAAGCCCCCAACCGGGCTATCCGGCGGGCATTGCTGCGCTTTCTTCTGGAGCCGGTCATTGCCCGTTCGGGCAAACTCATCGCCGACCGGCGTACTGCCATTGTGAAACTGGCCGGCAGCCTCCCCAATGCTGATCCGGCCTTGAAAAGCAACGTCTTTGAAATCGTCCGGGAATCTCTGAGCCGGGCCATCGAGGCCCGCCTGTCCATTCAGGCGGCACGGCAGGCCGCGCGCCAGACGGACGATGACACCGAACGGGCCCAGCTTCAGCTTGCCGATGAAGAAGCGCGCGTCGAACTGCTGGGCGTCTGGGAGCGTGGCGGCGTTCTGGCCCTGCACTTCTTCGAGCAGCTTGCCGCACTTGATGAAACCGGCGTGGACATTCTCGACTGGCTTCCGCGCATGGTGTCGGGTTTTGACGCTGAACGCGAACGCCGCCGCCCGACGGAACTGGCCGCCCTGCGCGCCCGGGTCGAAGAGCGCCGGCAGCTTGTCCGCGCTGCCCCGGCGGCTAGAAACCTTTCGCGCATCGAGCAGGCCGACGCCCTCCTGCGCGCCAAAAAATACGCCGAGGCGCGGCAGGTACTCGAAGCCCTGCTGCGTGAAGACCCCCAGGATGCCCGCGCCGCCTTCGGCCTCGCGGAACTCACGGCCAAACAACCCACCACTGTGGAAACGGACCCTGCCGCCGATGAAAGCGAACAGTTGGCCGCCCTCCAGGAACGGCTCGAACAGGCCGTCGAGCTGTACGAACGCGCGGCCCGGCTGGCCAAGCCCGAAGAACGCTGGCTGGCATCGCGGGCCTACGTCGCCATCGGCAAGATTTACGACCTCGCCGACCGGCGGCCGGAAGCCCTGGCTGCCTACGAGCGGGCCATTGCCCTTGGCGACGTACGGGGCGGTGCTTACGCCGAAGCTGTGGCCGGAAAGGAACGTCCGTTCCGCCCGGACAAACAGCCCTGACGCCGCCTAGTCCGGCGGCACAAGGCCCACGCGCCGCGCCAGATCGGACGAAAACCGGCCTTCGGGATCAACCGTCTGCTTGATCCGTCGCCAGGTTGGAAGCTGCGGATACATTGCCTCCAGATGCTGCGGTTTCAGACGGGCATCCTTGCCCAGATAAATCCGTCCACCGGACTGCACGACGAGTTCATCCAGCCGGTCGAGCAGGGCAAACATGGCGTCTCCGCTTACCGGAATGTCGAGCGCCAGCGTGTAGCCCGGCATGGGAAAGGACAGCAGCCCTTCCTGGGGCCCGAACCGCTTGAGCACCGCCAGAAACGAAGCAATCCCGGCCCGGCTGAGTTCTTCCAGCAGCCCGACGAGTGTGGCGCGGCTGGTTTCCAACGGAATTACCGGCTGGTACTGGATGAATCCGCGTCGGCCATAGACCCGGTTCCACTCCAGCACGGCATCCAGCGGATAAAAGTACGAATCGAAGTCCACGACCACGCCCGACGTTGCCTTCGGGTGCTTGTGGTAAAAGACGGTGTTGAAGGCTCTGACCGTCCAGGCATTGATGACGCCGTTGGGAAAGGAAAAGGGCACAGTCACTTCGGGCTTGCGCGGCAGCCGGAGTGGCTGTGTCCGGTAGCGGGCCGGCAGGTCGGCCAGCGGCAGGTGATCGCCGCGCATCAGGACGCTGCGCCCCAGATGTTTTCCCCGGGCCAGACAGTCAATCCAGCATACGGCATAGCGGTAGTGATGGTCTTCGGCTTCACAGCGTTCCAGCGTTTCGTCCAAATCGCGGGTACGGCGGTAATCCACGCTGACGTAAGCCGTCTCAATGCGGCGCAGCTTCAGCGCCACCGTCAGGATGATGCCCGTCAGGCCCATGCCCCCGGCCGTGGCCCAGAACAGGTCGGACTGTTCGGTTTTGGAACAACGGCGTACCTGGCCGTCAGCGGTCAGCAGGTCAAACCATTCCACGTGACTGGAAAACGAACCGTCGCCGTGGTGATTTTTTCCGTGAATGTCACAGGCCAGCGCCCCACCCAGGCTGACGTACTTTGTTCCCGGCGTGACCGGCAGGAACCAACCCCGTGGAACGAAAACTTCCAGAATGTCCTTAAGCCGCAGCCCGGCTTCGGCGACAAGCACCCCGGCGGTCTCGTCGAAAGCCAGCATGCGGTCAAAATGCACCTGTTCGACAACGACGCCCGACGTGTTGAGGGCAGCGTCGCCGTAGCTGCGGCCATAACCGCGCCCAATGAGTGAAGGGTGGGTGTCGTCACCGAGCAGTTCCACCAGGTTGCCCTGCCGGGCCGGACGCACCACCTTTGCCGTGGCCACCGGAAAACGTCCCCAACTGGTCAGGCGCACGGTACGCTGGGCAAGGCTCATGGTTTGGGTGAATCAGGAAACAGCCGGCTGAGAATGGCGCCTAGGGCATCTATGTCGAATGGCTTGGGCAACTTGGCCGCGAAGCCATAGGCCCGGTAGTTCGCCATGATGCTGTCGTCGTGATAGCCACTACAGACAATGGCCGTCACCTGCGGATCAAGCTGCCGCAACCGCTCCAGCGTTTCCCGCCCTCCCATTCCACGGTTGATGTGCAGGTCGAGAATCACCCCCAGAAACGGGCAACCAGTCGCCAGAGCAGCCTGGTAGCGTTCAATGGCTTCCTCACCTGCCCGACAGGCCACCACACTATAGCCAAAGGTTTCCAGCGCCGTGCCGAGCATTTCCCGAACCAACTCATCGTCATCCATCACCAGCAGGCGGCGGTTGGCAATCCGGTCAGCTTCATCCCCGGTCAGCGCCGCCGATTCAAGCGTGACTTCCATGGTCTTCCTGGCCGGCAGATAGATATCGAAGCGCGTCCCGACGCCCAAGGTTGAAGTCACGGAAATGTGGCCGCCGTGTTTGGAAATCACGCTATAGACAATCGCCAGCCCCAGACCATAGCCCTCGGCTTTGGTCGTAAAGTAGGGATCAAAAACCCGTGACAGATGTTCCGGTGCAATCCCGGAGCCGGTGTCGGTGACGCTGATGTGTACATAATCACCCGCCGCCAGGCCCGGCACATCCTGTCCCGCCAGAGTGCGGTTCTGAAGATGCACCCGCACCTGCCCGCCCTCCGGCATGGCATCCGCCGCATTGGTGGCCAGGTTCTGAAACACCTGACTCAGTTGGCCGACATCCGCCCGCACACGCCACAGGGGTGTAGCGAGATGGAAGGTGACATCCACGCCGCGGCCTTCCAAGATACACTGCATGGGTTCGACGACGAACACTTCCGGCGAGACATTTTCCAGAACCGGGTCGCCGCCCTTGGCAAAGGTCAGAAGCTGTTTGGCAAGCAATTTGGCGCGTTCCGTAGCGCGCTCGATGGATTCCAGCCGGCGCTGGCTCTCCTCTCCCAGGGACGTATCCCGTTTGATGAGTCCCAGATTGCCGGTGAGCACGGCCAGCAGGTTGTTGACATCGTGGGCAATGCCGCCGGCCAGCGTCCCCAGTGACTCCAGTTTGTTTTTCTGGAGGCGCTCTTCCTGGAGCAGCGTCTGGGCAGCCTGCTGCGCTTCCTGCAGGCGGTGCAGTTGGGTGATGTCAGAAACAAAACCCGTCCACAGCGTACCGCCGTCAGGCAGCATCTTCGGAAAAGCAATGCAGTAAAACCAGTGTTCTTCACCCGTGCGCACGTGGCGGAGCGGAAACTTCCACTCCCACGGGCTGCGGTTGGCGGCTGCCGCTGCGAAGCTGTCCCGGGCCTCGCGCCGATGTTCGTACGGCACGTGCTCCCAGAAACAGCCTTCATGCATCACGATGTCCTTGGCTGTGATCCCCCACAGGGCTTCCGTCTTGTTGCTCAGGTAGGTAAAGCGTCCTTTCCCGGCAGCATCGTAGCGGTACTGGTAAATCACGCCCGGCACCACCGCCAGGACATCCCGCAGGCGCTGCTCCACCTGATGCGTCTCGTCCAGCAGGGTGTTCATGAACTTGGTGTAAATGACCATGTAGCGCCGGCCGCCAACCTCGGCCAGCGACAGGCACAGGGTCAGTTCAGCCACATTGCCATCCGGGGCCTGCCTCACCACGGTTGTGGTCAGTTGCTTCTGCTCGGCCAGTTTTGCGTAGAGTTGGTCGCGGGCCGCTTCCGAAGGAAACAGGGAAAGCTCCCTGGTTTCCCGCCCGATGAGTTGTTCAGCAGTGTAGCCGGATTCGTTGGTAAAGGCCTGGTTGACGGCGACAACGCGGCGGGTGGCGTAGTCCACAACAACGATGGGGATGTCAAGACTTTGAAAGACCGCGGCAAACAGCTCTGGCGCGACAGAATCGTTTGTGGGGTGACTCATAATGATTGACCTGCCCTGGTGACACCGCCGGAGAACCCATCATTGGCACGGGTGGGGGATCAGCCGCCCGCCGCCGGAACAGCACGACGCCAAAATCTTCCCATTTACCAAACACTTGCGCAACTTCGTAGCGCTGGAGCACCCAAACCATGACCTGGCGTCCGTAATTTGGGTCTTCACCGAACCAGCCGACACCATACTCCCGCATGTCAGTCCGAATCAACGCAATAACATCCGGCGGGTGGCGTTCGAGTTCCGCCACAACGGCGGCTTCTCCTCCTCCGGCGGACAGATAGTACGGGTCGAAAACCAGAAAGGAGGTTGGACAGGTGCGCCGCAGCCAGTAGTTGAGGGTAATGCCCTCCGGCAGCACCAGCAGCGTCGCTTCCGGCGGCAGTGATTGGTCCAAGCCGGCTATTGTTTCGGCCAGCACTCGTCCCACGCGCGTCCAACGCGGGCCGTAGGCCAGCAGATGATCGCCGCCCAAACCTACCGGCTGTGTTTTTTTCTCATAGTGATAGAAGGCAAACTGAAGGTGTGCCGTCACGCAAACGAGCAAAAAACCGGCTGCCACACCACTTGTCAGCCTACCCGTGCCGGACGGCTGCCCGCGCAACACAGCCGGCAGGACGAACAGCACCATGAGCGCCAGCAACAGAAAAGCCGGAAAGGCGAGGACGAAGCCGTAGTGATACAGGCGCGCTGCCAGTCCGAGTCGCCCGATGAGCACCAGCGCCAGCAGATTCCACATCAGCAGCGGCAGCCAGCGCCGGCCGAGACGGTCACGGTCGGTTTCCTGCCGCACGGCATAGATGAGTCCCACGGCCGTCAGCGCCAGAAGCACCGGAAAAGGCTTGGCAAATCGCTCCCACGGCACGAAACGATAAGCCAGCCAGCCGCTTGATAATGCGCCGACCAACGCACCCGCCCGATGCCACCGGTGCGGCAGCCACCTTTCCCCGGCCAGCACCACCAGACCGGCCAGGCTGACAAAGCCACAGCCGGTCGTGATGTCGGTGACGTGCTGCGCCCAGGTATCGAGGCCAAGCACCTGCCGGTAGAATGCCTGTTGCGCCGGGTTGGCGGTCAGAACCGTCGCCAGGTTGCCCAGCGCACCGCGCAGGGCCAGCGTGAGCGGCATGTGCAGCGCAAGGTAGGCCACAAACCCCACCGGCAGCACCAGCGTGCCACCCAAAAACCAGCCCGACAGCTTCCACAGGAATTGACCACGAATGCCAAGCCGCGCCATCCCGACAACAAAGCCGGCCAGCAACGCCAGCCCTGCGGCCAGGGTAATTTCAAGCTTCGTCAGGCAGACGCCGCCAAAAAGCAGCCCGCTCAGACCCAGCCACCAACCCATGCGCCGGGCAGCAGGCGTACCATTTTCTGCCCGGAGTTGCCAGGCATGGGTCGCGGCGCACAGCGCACCAACCGCCAACAACACGCCGCGAACCGGCTCGTGGCGGTATGGTGTCAGGTAGTTGTAGTTGGCCAGCGGGCCATACTGCCCGAAGGCAAACAGGCTCAGAAACAGCAGCCCGGCCACCAGCCCGGCCAACGGCGAGACACAGCGGGCGAAATAGCCCCGGATGAGTTCCGTCAACAGGGCCAGCAGCACCAGATTGACCCAGATGAGCGTTGTCAGGGAAACGCCGAACACGGCAAAGGCCAGCGCGTTGCCGTACTGCGCCAGCGGCCCACCCAACCAGACCATATCCCGGTAGAGGTGCTTTCCCTGCGTGATTTGCCACGGCACATACAACTCGCAGCCAAAGTCCACCACCGGATCGCCCCACTTGCGCCAGGTCAGCCCGGCCAATACGCCAAGCAGGACAGCCAGCACGGCACGCTGCTGCCAGACGCGGCGGGAAGTCATGTCCGGCTCATCCAGTGGACTCAAGTTGAAGTTCATACCCACGGCGAACCATTCACAGGATTGGCGGTAGTTCGGGAAACGCGGTCAACGCCTGCCGCAGCGTTGGAACATCGGTGAACCGCAACGCAGACAGTCCCACCTGCCGCGCCCCAGCAACATTCGCTTCCACGTCGTCAATGAACAGCGCCTCCTGCGGCGCAACGGCCAACAGTTCCACCACCTGGCAGTAGATTTCCGGCTCCGGCTTGACGAAGCCAATGTCGCTTGAAAAAACCGCAGCATCCACTTCCGGCAGCCAGGGACACAACTCGGCCAGCCGTTGCCGCAAACTGCGCTGCATGTTGGAGAGAATCGCTGTCTGGAAGCCAGCCTGCCGCACCTGCCCGGCCCAGTTCACAAGCGGCAGGTTGGGATATGACCAGCCACGCGCGTCAACATCGGCCAGCCACTGCGCCGTCTTGGCATCGAGCGTCCGTCCGCAAGCCTGTGCTACGGCCTGCCAGTAGGCCACATCATCAAGCGTGCCGCGATCATATTCGGGCCGAAACCGCGCATAGGCAGCTTCAAAGGCTTCCCGTGGCGCACCCAACCGCGTCGCCAGAGCTTCCCGAACGGCCGGCGGCTGCGGCTGACAAAGCACCTTGCCGTAATCGAACACCACCGCCCGGAGCGGCATGGCTAGGATGACTCCCGAAAGAAATAGGGTCGGCGTGGACGGGCGGGTGAGGCGTCCAGACGTTCCAGGGTCAGGTTTGGATTGTAGTACGGGTCATCGGCCAGCCGCGCCCCCCACCGCGCCAGCATGTACTCGCACTCCCGTTGAAAGGCGGCGCGCCGCTCCGGGCGCTGGTCGGAACCACGCGAGGCCGATTCCAGATGGTAGAGTTCGGCATGCGGCGTCACCAGCACGCGGTAGCCCTGTTCCTGCACCCGCAGGCACAAATCCACGTCGTTGAAGGCTACCGGCAGGTGTTCGGCATCGAGGCCGCCAACGGCTTCAAACACCGTCCGGCGGATGGCCAGACAGGCAGCCGTCACTGCTGA
This sequence comes from Chloracidobacterium thermophilum B, assembly GCF_000226295.1. Taxonomy (GTDB): domain Bacteria; phylum Acidobacteriota; class Blastocatellia; order Chloracidobacteriales; family Chloracidobacteriaceae; genus Chloracidobacterium; species Chloracidobacterium thermophilum. Next base: position 959,253 of record NC_016024.1, on the reverse strand, counting down.
AACTTCCCGTACAACCTCATTCCACAGCCGTTGGACATTGGAAGGGATGCTGCGTGCCGTCCGTGGCTCGCCCTGGTGAACGTGTCCGGCCACGCCGCGAATTCCCAGCACGACGCCCACGTGCTGAATCGTGTCGTCCGGGTACAGCAACCTCGCACCGACGATGCCAACCTCCGGGCGCACGACGTGCGAGACCATTTCCCGCAGCCAGTCCGCGTGGATGACCTGCACATCGTTGTTGAGCAGCACGAGTACGTCTCCAGTGGCATGACGCGCGGCCAGGTTGTTGATGGCCGAAAAGTTGAACGGCGCGTCATAGCGCACGATGCGTACCCGCGCGTCATGCCGCAGCGTTTCAAACAGCGCCAGTGTTTCAGCTTCGCGGCTGCCGTTGTCCACAAGGACGACTTCGAGATTCGCGTAATCCGTAGCGTTCAGCACTCCGTCAAGTGCCGTACGGGTCAGTTCCGCCTGGTCGCGCGTGCCCATCAGAATGCTGACACGCGGCAGTGGTGCTGGTAACGGATAACGTATCCGATAGCGTCCGGTCGGCGTCCGGGTCACTTCCGCCCCCGGCGCGACCTGGGCGAGATGTTCGGCCAGCGCCCGCTCTCCGGCCGCCATGGCGTAAGGTTTGGCTTCGTGCCGCCCGGCCGTGGAACCGGCCGTCACCCGCCAGTGGTAGAGCACGTGCGGCAGATGCCGAATCCGCGCCGGCTCGGTCTGCGCCGTGATGCGCAGACACAGGTCATAATCCTGCGCGCCGTCCAGGCCCGGTCGAAAGCCGCCGACTTCGCGCACTTTCGTTGCACGATAGACAGTCAGATGGGAAAGGTAGTGGCAGCCGCGTAACAGCTCTGGACTCCAGCCGGGCTTGAAGTGTGGGGCAAAGCGCTGCCCCCGCATGTCGATCTGGTCTTCATCCGTGTAGATCACATCGGTTTCAGGCTGTTCATCAAGGGCCACGGCCAGGCAGGCCAGCGCGTGCTCGGCCAGTACGTCGTCGTGGTCGAGAAAGGTGATGAAATCGCCGGTAGCGAGTTCCAGGGCGCTGTTGGAAGCGGCGGCAATGTGGCCGCGCGTTGGACGATAGACGACACGTACGCGGTCATCCGCCCGGGCCGCTTCGGCCAGACACCGGTGTACTTCAGGGCGGGTCGAGGCGTCATCGGCAATGCAAAGCTGCCAGTGCGGATACAGTTGACGGGTGACGGAATCCAGCGCGGCCTGCAACCATCGCGGTTCAGGATCACACACCGGCATGAGGATTGAAAACAGCGGGCGATGGGTCAGCCGGGCAAGACGTTCCCGGATGCGCCGTCGGTCAACATCGGTCAGGCGGTCGTAGCGCGCCACCCACCTGTGGTACGGGCAACGCGGCGGCGCAGTGTGTGCTTCTTCGGCAAGGCGCATCTGGATGTGCCGCCACACGCCCCCTGCGCCTTCGGTCTGCCAGAGGCGGCGTGCCGTCTGCACAGCCTGCCGAATCCGATGAGGATGGCGACGGTAGTAATCGAGCAGTGACTTCACAGCCTTCCCGTCCGGCGCAGTTCAGGACGTTTCCCTTCAGTGCTTTTCCAGGTGAAAGAGTTGGGCGCGCAACTCCGCCAGGGCTTCGTTCAGACGGTGGACATCCTCCGTCAACTCCATCACCCGTCCCTGAAGGTGCACATTGAGCTTGTTCTGGTGGAAGATGTAGAACCGGAACAGTCGCGCCAGCAGGCGCTTTGAGAGACGCCCCAGCGTGCCCACTTTGGAATCTTCCACGTATGCCTCACCGGGCAGCGGCAACATCTGCCGCGCCAGTTCGGGCTGCGAGCGCAGTGCCAGTTGCCACCCCTGACCTGATCGATGGCCATTGAGCATGGCCGCCGATGGGCTGGCAACCGGCGGGGTAGCCGGTGCGGCTGGCGCTGTCTCCTGGCGTGCGGCCAGGGTGCGCTGGATGACTTTCGCCCGGCGGCACTGCTCAATCTCACGCAGCCGGGCTTCCACCACACGGCCGATGGCGGCTATCGAATGGTATTCCCGCATGTCATGTGCCGCCTGCTCACCGCGCGCGCGGGCCGCTTCCGGGTGCTCATAGACTTCCCGCATCAGCCGCGCCGCATGCTCGATGTTCGGCTCCGCCCAGATGTTCCCAGCGCGATAGACGTGCGTGGTTTCACGAATGACCACCGGCGCGACTTCGACCGGAAAGCTGTTGTCCGGTGTCATGAAGTCCATGTTGCCCGACCAGCCTGTAGCAATGACCGGCTTCCCAAAATACATCGCTTCGGCAATCGTCAGCCCGAAGCCTTCCGAGCGGTGCAGCGAAATGTAGGCATCACAGGCCTGCGTCAGCGCATGCTTGTCTTCCCGCGAGAGATAGCCATTCAGAATACGGATGTTGCTTCCCTGGACGGCCGCCGTGAGCCGGGCAAAAGACTCCGGCGCCAGGTGCTCGTTGATGCACTTGAGCACGAGGCACACTGGCTCGTCGGGGCGAAAGGCGCGCTTGAAGGCTGCCACTGCCGCCAGTGGGTTTTTCCGCTCGAACGTGCTGTTGAAGTCAAAAGAGTAGAGGAAACAAAACTCATCCTCACGCAGCCCGAAATACGACTTGCTGCGCGGCGTCACTGCCCCCGGCTCGACCACGTGGGGAATGGTGTACACCGGCGTTTCAAGGCTTTTTTCCAGGCTGGCGCGGATGAAGTGGCTGGCCGTCCAGATTTCATCAAAGCGGCGCGCACATGGCACCCACTCGGAAGGAAAGTCCGGCAGTTCCCACGCCCACAGACCGATGTTGTACCGGTCCCGGAAGAAATCCTCCGTCGCCCGGCTGGCAAACACCTCGACCTGGTCGGCGTTGACACATATAAGATTGATGCCAAAGGGGTTGTCACGTGAAAACTCACCAAATGTGGTATCGAGCTTTCGACTTGGAGCCGTATCGGAAAAGTCATACAGGCTTGTGGCATAGCCCAGCTTCTGAATGACGCGGACATACCCCCGCGCCGCCTCGCCGATGCCCAGTTCGGCCCGAAAGTAACCGGCAATGTTGACACCCATCGGCAGCTCAACCGGCTCAATGCCGGTGATTTCCTGAAAGAAGGAACGCCGCCCACCCGCTGCAAAAGGATCACCAAACTGCCGGCCCTGCCGGAGAGCTTCGGCGTACTGGCGGCGCATGGCCGGCTCGATGGGAAAGCCGTTGTCAAACGTCGCAAAACCATAGGGAATCCGGCGGTAGCGCGCGTGGCCGTTGGCTGCCAGCAGCTTCGTGTAACGCTCAAACAGCGGCGCAACCACCGGGTACTCTTTCAGCGTGTAGCGCGACAGATGCCGGGAGATGACGGTCGGGTGGGACGTATCGTAGCCGCTGAAGTGAAAGAACAGGATCGGCTCACCTTTGGCAAAAAACTGTTCGTCCTGCTGCGTGATGTCCCGCTCGCGCAGGTTCCAGTACGCCACGTTGAGACCCGGATGACGCAGCACCTGCACGCCGTCAAACAGCCCCGGCACAAGATCAATCCACTTCTGATCGACAAACAGCCCTTTGCTGACTTCGTTGAAGCAAAAGTCTTCCAGCCGCCGGCTCCACCACGCCAGCATCCGTTCGGTTTCGGCTCCGGCTGCCAGTCCGATGAAGCCCAGGTTGTATGCACCGGCCTGGAGGATGTTGACTTCAGTCGGGATTTTGTCGTCGAGCGGCAGCGGCTCGACCAGATGGGGCGTCAGGACGATGTTGGACTGGTCAAGCGCGTCAAGAACGATGTCCAGCGGCCGCAGCACGAGAATGTCCGGGTCAAGATAGACCACCTTCCGGTAGCCCTGCCTGAAAAGATGGCTGAGGTAAAACGGTTTGACCGCTGTGCACAGCTCAGTGACATCGTATTTGAAAGCCATCGGGCGAAAGCGGGTTTCCGGCAGAAAGTCCGCCGGCCCGTGAAGCTGAAGCGTCACCTCATCTGCCGCCAGGGGCGGCAGTTCGTCGCGGTCCACCACCAAGGCGGCAACATCCGCCTGGGGATGCTGCGCCCGGAGGGAATCAGCCAGCGTTCGGATGCAGGCAAAGTAGTTTTTGGCTGCGATGGTGCAGAAGACAACGGGTTTCATGCAACGGCGTTCATGGCCGGAACGGCCACGGATTCAGAAAAGGCACTGAGGTAAGCTTGTGCCACTTCGGCCGGGTCCCCCAGCGCCCGCACCTGCCCCTGGTCAAGCCACAGCGCGCGCTGGCACCAGGCCGCCAGCGTGGCTGTGTCGTGAGTGACCAGCAGCAGGGTCCTGCCCTTTTCCTGAAACATCCGCATCCGCTCCAGACATTTCTCCGTAAAGGCAATGTCGCCCACAGCCAGGACTTCATCAATGATGAGAACGTCGGGATCGACGTTGACGGCCACTGAAAAGGCCAGTCGCATGCGCATGCCGGTTGAGTACGTCCACACCGGCGCGTCAATGAAATCTTCCAGTTCGGCAAAGGTGACGATGTCATCGAAGCGGGCCCGGATTTCACGTGGCGACAGCCCCAGCACCAGCCCGTTGAGAAAGACGTTCTCGCGGCCCGACATCTGTTCGTGAAAGCCGACGCCCAGGCTCAGCAGGGCCGCCACCCGGCCCCGGACGGCAATGCGCCCTGTGGTCGGCTTGAGGATGCCGCACAGCAGCTTCAGCAGCGTGCTTTTTCCGGCCCCGTTGCGCCCGATGATGCCGAAGGTTTCACCGGCGGCAACCGAAAATGAAACATCCTTGACCGCCTCTATCCGTTCTGACAGCCGCCGCTCGAACATTTCGCCATTGATAATGGACTCTTTGAGCGTCCGATACCGGCGGGGCTGGTAGCGTTTGAAGGTCTTGCTGAGATGTTCGACGTGAATGGCAACCGTCAACGGGCACCTCCCAGGGCGTCAAGCCGCCGATGATGTGCCGGGTTCACAGAAGTGTCAAGCACCGTTTTGGACTCCTGCCCGCTGCTCAAAAAACCAACCCGCTTCACCCGGCAACACTTACCTGGCCCACCGCCGGTACAGACGAGGCAGGGCTTCGGGCAGGTGCGCGGCCTCGCGGATGCGGGCGTAGCGTCCCCGCCCGAAGAGAATATCCAGCAGGGCTTCGTCCTGCCCGGCTTCCAGCGCCACCCCCAGGGGCTTGACCCCAACGGCCTGCGCTTCGGCTAAGGCCTGCGCCGTATCCGCGACGGCATAGGTCACATCGCCGTAGTCGCTGTCCTGCGGCAGCCCGTCCGTCACCACCAGCAGCAGGCGCGACCGCGCGGCTTCACGCAGCAACAACTGTGTGGCGTGGCGCACAGCCGCCCCCAGGCGCGTATTGGCCGCCGGCGCCAGCGCCGCCAGGCGGGAGGGCAGACAGTGCGCTGGTTCCACAAACGCCTTGAGCTGAAAACACCGCACGGACTGGCGTCCCTGACTGTTGAACGCATAGACGGCAAAGCGGTCCCCAAGCTGCTCAAGCGCCGCGGCCAGACACCGGACACTCTCGATTTCCCCGTCCAGCACCCGCCGTGGCGACGCATCCCGGCTTCCACCGGCCAGGTGTTCACCGGTCGAGCGGGAGACATCCAGCAACAGCAGGGCGGCCACCGAGCGCGTCGTTCGCTGGCGGACGGCATAGACCGCATCCGAAGCCCACGGTTGGGTTCGCCGCTCGACATGACGCTCGATAAGGGCTTCGACGACAAGTTCCTGCCCGTCCGTTGTCGGGCGCACCCAGGCGAGGTCACTTGGCTGCCAGCGTTCAAAGGCTCGCCGCAGACGGCGCACAGCCGCTTCGTCGCACGGCGGCGACCCAAGTGCCGGCGCCTGGGCGAGGCGGAGCGTCGCTACCCGACACCAGTTCGGACGGTAGTCCCCCAGACGGACATCCCACTCTGGGTAAGGCTGTACCTCCGCTGCCTGCCAGACCACCGGGGTCGGGCCGTTGTGGTCGGTTTCGTCCGGCATGGGCGTCACAACCGGTCGTTCTCCGGCATCCGAAGCGGTGCCTTCCGCCGGCGGTTGTTCCCCTTGCATCGGGATGCTGACCAGGGCCGACGACGACCGCGCCGCCGCTGTAGCTGAAGTGTCAGACGGAGTGTGGCGACCAGACAGGGTTTCTTCGTCCGGGCGGGTATCCGGCTGCCAGCGGCGTTGCGTCGGCGGCGGAAGCAGGCGGTAGATGTCGAGCGTCACCCGGAGGCTGTCGGCCACCGTTGCGCCTTCTGCCAGACAGGGCGACAGGGCCTCGGTCAGCGTGTGGGTCAGGGCAGCGTATTCGGCCTGCACGGCCGGGCCAACCTGTCCCACCAGCGCCAGGCGGAACAGCAGTTCGACGGCCGCGGCCCCAAGCGGTGCACCGGCCAGAGAACGCCGACTGGCCAGCAACGGTTCGGCCAGTGTCTCGGTATCACGCGCCACACCCCGGTAAGCCCGGCGCATACCACGCAGCACACGGGCCATTTCGATGACATCAAACAGCACCGTGGCCATTTCGGCATCAGGAAACAGCGCCAGTGTGGCCCCGACGGTGATGGTTTCCGGGCGCGGCGGCAGGACATACTCCACGGCGCGTTCGCGGATCAGGGCAAAATCCACGTGCGACAGTCCGCCCGCACCCGCGCCCAGATCGGCAAAAAAGGCGCGTGTCGTTTCGTAGGCCGCCCGCAGCGCCGGGCTGTCCGCTACATCTCCGCCAAAGAGCAACCGGCCCGCTCCCTGCGCCGCCAGAAGCTTGTAAAGCACAAAGTTCCGCTCGCGCTCATCGAAGACGGCCACCCGCCGGGGCAAGGCCAGATGACGGGCCGGCCCGTCCACTGTGACCCGGCCTCCGACTTCCACCGTATCGGCGACAGGCGTGGCCGCCACCAACTGAAAATGATGTCCGGTCAGCGCCCGCAGGTAGTGCCGCAGCGTCGGGGCGGCCTCTCCAAGGGGCAACCCCGGCAAACAGGACTCCAGAGTTTCCCGCGCCTGGGTTGTTTCCAGGCGGATGAACGCCGCCAGCCGCGAAGCATCCGCTCCATGGCGCTCCAGACCACAGGATAACCAGGCGTGAAACCGCTCCGGCGTCAGTTCCGGGTGCTGGGCCGCAACGCGCAGCGCTGCCGCCCCCAGCAGCGGCACACTGGCATAGAGCGGCGCGGCGCTCTGAAACAATCCCTGGCAGCGTGGCTCATCCTCACTGAGCGCCAACGCCGACTGACAGGTTTCCCGGACGATGTCCGCCAGGCGCGCCGTGTGCCGGGATGCTGCCGCCTGTTCCAGCAGGTGACAGAGACCCACCACCACGGGTTCTCCGAGCTGGGCCGCCAAAGATGGAAACCGGGTGCTGAACTCAGCCGCCAACTGCGGCGACGACCGTTCCAGAGCGGAACGTGTGCGCTCCAGTGCAGCCATGGCTGCCGCACCAAGAGTGGCTCCAAGCCCGGCCGACGAAACGGCGGAAAGCATGCTGTCAGACGGCGCGGAGTCCGGCGGTTGTCCCGCCGGTGCCGGTGGCACCGTCTGGCGTGGGCGCAGCAGACGTGACCAGGTTCGGAACAACATCACGGGACCTGCTTGCGCGCTGCGGCTGAGACATCCGCCGGGGCATCTTCGGCAGGCACCGGACGCCACAGGTTGCGCAGGGTGCCAAACCGCGCCCGCCACCACGAACCATCCGTCAGATCATCGAAAAGCTCATACAGCACCGGTATGGCGACCAGTGTCAGAAGCAGACACAGCGACTGCCCGCCGATGACGATAATCGCCACGGAACGCAGCGCCGCCGAGCCGGGTGTCTGCGCCACGGCCATGGGAATCAGCCCGGCCACCAGTGCCAGGGTCGTCATCAGAATCGGCCGCAGCCGGTCGCGGCAGCCAGCCACAATCGCAGCGTATCGTTCCTGCCCGGCCGCCCGCAGCACGTTGATGTGGTCAATCTGCAGAATGGAGTTTTTCTTCACCACACCGAACAGCATCAGAATCCCCAGCGCCGAAAAGATGTTGAGCGTCTCGCCGAAGGGAATCAGCGACAGCAGGGCAAAGGGCACCGCCATGGGCAGGCTCAGCAGAATCGTCACCGGATGCAGGAAGCTTTCAAACTGCGCCGCCAAAATCATGTACATAAAGACGAACGACAGGACGAAAGCCATCAGGAAGTTGGCGGCCGCCTTCCCCAGTTCCTTGCTCTGGCCGAGCTTGCTGGCCTGGTACTCCGGACCCAGTCCAAGCTGTTTGGACTTCTCATCCAGCGCCTGCAGGACGCGGTCCAGCGAATAGCCCGGCTGCAGGTTGGCGGAGATCGTCACCTGGCGCTGCCGGTTGTACCGGTCAATCTGCGCCGGCCCAACGCCACTGAAAAACGAAACGAAGTTGGCAATGGGCACATTGCCGAGCTTGGTCGAGGGCACATACAAGCGCAACAGCGTTTCCGGTCCCGTACGGTCTTCCTGGCGCAGTCGGAAACGTACGTCGTAACGGTCGTCGCCTTCGCGGTACGTGCCGACGATTTCCCCAGCCACGAGCGTCCGCAACGCGGAAGCCACTGTGGCCACGTTCACACCCAGGTTGGCAGCCTTTTCGCGGTCAATGACCGCCCGCAGTTCAGGCTTTCCGACTTCGAGCGTTGTGTCCACGTCCACCACCCCCGGCATGCCTTTCAAAAAGTCCATCAGCCGTTGGGAAGCGTCCGTGAGCTTGGCAATGTCCGGCCCCCGGACGACATACTGCACCGGCGCAGCCGAGTTTCCACCGCCGGTAATGGCCTGCACATACTGCACTGAGATGTGTTTCCCCTGCTGGTCGGCCAGCTTGTCGCGGACGATCTGCATCAGGTCTGCCTGGGTCAGGGCGCGCCCTGTCAGCGGCGTCAACTGGACGAAGATGTTGCCCCGGTTGACCCGCCGCTGTTCATCGCCGCCGAGTGTGGTCAGACAGTGGGTGACGTGCGGCGTCGTCTGGACGATGGCTTCGAGGTTGGCCATCTGTTTTTCAGCTTCTTCCAGCGACGTGCCTTCGGGCAGCTTGACGGCGACCTCAAACATACCCACATCGTCAAAGGGAATGAAGTTTTTGCCAATCACGGAAAAAATGGGGACAACTGACAGCACCGTGAGCACCGAAATGCCGATGATGACCACCGGACGCCGCAGCGACCACTCCAGCAACCACGTGTAGCCCCGCTCCAGCCAGCCATAAAAGCCTGTGGCGCGCGATGACCTGTGCCGTACGCCGTCGGCCTTGGGCGGACGCAGAAAGCGCGAACACAGCATCGGCGTCAGCGTGAAGCTGACAAACATCGAGACCAGAATGGCAAAGGCGCAGGTGAAGCCGAAGGACGACATAAAGCGCCCGACAATGCCACCCATAAACGCCACCGGGACGAAGATGACGACCAGCGAAAGGGTCGTCGCCAGAACGGCAAAACCGATGTCGGCCGTGGCTTCCCTGGCGGCCTCGAAGGCTGACATCCCCTTCTCTTCCATGAAGCGGTAGATGTTTTCGAGCACCACGACGGCATCATCAATGACAATCCCGACGCTGAGCACCAGCGCCAGCATCGTCATGCGGTTGAGCGTGAAGCCCATGGCGTACATCAATCCGTACGTCGCCACGACCGAGGCGGGAATTGCGATGGCGGAAATGACCGTCGAGCGCCAGTTGCGCAGAAACAGCAGGATGACGAGCGCCGCCATGATGGAGCCGAGCAGCAGGTGCTCCTGTACGGCGTCAAAGGAATCCTGAATGAAAATAGACTGGTCCTTAAGGTACTGCACCCGGAAGTCCGCCGGAAGCTGGGGCAGGATTTCCGCCATGCGCTCCTTGACGAGCCGCACAACTTCAAGGGTGTTTGTCCCGGACTGCTTGCGGATTTCCAGAATGACCGCCGGCTTTCCGTCGAGGCGGGCCAGCGAACGGGGTTCTTCCACGCCGTCTTCAACATAGCCGATGTCTTTGACGTAGATCGGCAGTCCGTTGGCGGTTCCAACGATGACGCGGTTGAAGTCTTCGACGCTGGTGACGCGCCCAAGGGTACGCAGCGACAGCTCCCGGCGACCATCTTCGAGCCGCCCGCCGGGAATTTCGACGTTCTGTGCGCGCAGCGCCTGCTTGATGGCTTCGACGCTGAGGTTGTAGGACGCAATCTTCGACGCATCGAGAACAATCTGAATCTCCCGTTTGCGGTCGCCGATGAAGGACACGCGCCCCACGCCGTTGAGCGATTCCAGGTTTTGCTTCACCAGCTTGTCGGCAATTTCGGTGATTTCGCGCGCCGAACGATTGCCGGAAATGGCCAGTGACAGCACGGGTTGGGTGTCGGGGTCGAGCTTTTCGATGACCGGCGCTTTGACATCGGAAGGCAGCTCGCCAAGGATGCGGTTGACCTTGTCGCGGACATCCTGGGCGGCTTCGTCTATGTCGCGCTCCAGCACAAAGACGACGAACACCTGCGACACGCCCTCGGCTGAAACCGAACGCAGTTCATCCACCCCGGCAATGGTGTTGACGGCTTCCTCGATGCGCTTCGTGACCTGGGTTTCGACTTCCTCCGGCGAGGCCCCGTCGAGGCGTGTCGTGATCGTCACCGTCGGGAGGTCAATCTTGGGAAAGAGATCAACACCCAGCTTGAAGTAGGAAAACGCCCCCACGACGATAAGCGCCATGACGAGCATCGTGGCGAAGACGGGACGCTTGATACACAGTTCGGCGAGTTTTTGCATAACGGCAGAGTGCGGGACCAGCCGCCCGCAGCGGCGCTAGGTCGTCAACTTTTTCACGCTGTCGCGGTCGCGGTAACGGGCTTGTGTCTTCGGGTTGCCAAAAATGGCATCGGCAATCGGGGGAATCTTGCCGAGATACATCAACGGGCGGTACCACCACGGCACGACGATTTTGCGCCGGGGCGACCGGATGGCTTTTTCAATGGCGCGGGCGACGATGTCCGGCCCCGGCATGGCATAGCGCAGTCCGGCGGTCATCTCGGTGCGAATGAATCCCGGCGCGACGAGTACGACGTGCAGCCCGCGGCCTTTGACTTCCCGCCGCAGGGCATCGTTGAAGCCACGCACGGCGAATTTCGATGCGGTGTACATCCCCACCGTGGCGACTTCCCCGGCCACCGAGCCGATGTTGACGATGACGCCACCGGGCGGCAGGTGTGGCAGCGCGTACTTGGCACACAGCGCACAGCCCAGAACGTTGACTTCAAGCACCTGCCGGAGCAGTTCATCGCGGGTGTCACACAGGTTGAGACCGCCGCCGGTGCCGGCGTTGTTGACAAGCACTTCCAGCTTTCCGAACGTGGCAATGGTTTCCTGCATAAGGCGGCGTACGTCGTGGCTTTGGGTCACGTCGCCAACGACCACGAGCGCCTGCCCGCCCTGTTCCCGGATGGCCGCGGCCAGCTCCTGGAGTCGGGCTTCACGCCGGGCAAAGAGGACAACTTTGGCGCCCTGTGCGGCAAGATGCCGGGCCGTGGCTGCGCCAATGCCGCTCGATGCGCCGGTAATGACGATGACCCGATCCTTGATGTTCATAGGAAGTGGCTCCACGCTGCTGGAAGCGTCAGGAAACTCTGACCGGCGTGCCGTCAGTGAGGCGGTCAAGGGCCGTGGTGATGACCTGTTCGCCCGGCTTGAGACCTTCGGTGATTTCGACCGATTCGCCATCGCGTTTGCCCAGGCGTACCTTGCGTTCCACGGCCTTGCCGTCCACAGCCACGAAGACTTTTTCGACGCCGGCCACACTGACCACGGCCAGGGACGGGATGAACACCGCCGGGACATCACTGGCGATGTCCACATACACCCGCGCAAACATGCCCGGTTTGAGCAGCCCCTGCGGATTGGGAGCCACGGCTTCGACCATCAGCAGCCGCGCCTGCTGGTTGAGGACGGGGCTGATACGTGCCACGCGCGCCGGAAAATCGCGTCCCGGATAGGCATCGGTCGTAAAGCGCACTGGCATATTGGGCTTGACGTAGGACACACCGACTTCGGCGACATTGGCCTGCAACCGGATGGGATCGAGCCGGACAATGGTCACGATGTCCCGGTTGCCGCCCTGTTCGTTGATGAAGTCGCCACGTGACTTGTGGCGGACGCTGACGAACCCGCTGATGGGGGCGCGAACGGCGGAGTCTTCAAGTTTTTTTCTGGCCAGCCGCACTTCGGCCTGGCGCTGTTCGACCATGCCGATGCGCATGACGGCTTCATCGCGGGCCGCCTGGTAACGGGCTTCGGCCGCGCGGTAGTTGGCTTCGACAGTATCCCACCGCTGCCGGGGGACATCCCCCGATTCGACGAGGCGCTGGGTTCGTTCCATCTGGGCGCGGGCGTCATCGAGCGCGGCTTTGGCCTGGCGCACCGTGGGGACGGCTTCGATGTCTATGGGGTCACGCCGTCCGGCTTCGCCGAGCATGGCGCGGGCCTGCGCCAGGGCAGCTTCAGCCTGCTGGAGCTTGAGTTCGTATTCCCTGGGGGAAATGCGAGCAATGACCTGTCCGGCCTTGACCGGGCTGCCGACATCCACGGTGAGTTCGGCGATTTCGCCGCCGACCTGACCGGCGACGACCACCTGCTCATCAGGCACGAGCGAACCGACGGTTTCGATGGACTTTCTGATGAGCCGTTCGACGGCCGGAGTCGTTCGGACTTCGAGCACTGGCGGCGGTGCAGCATTGTCAGCGGCGGCGCTGACTGTTTCTTTCTTGTGTGAGCAGCCGCTCAGCAGGCTGACCAGCAGCAGCACCAGCACCCCTTGGAAGTGCGGGCTTCCGCCTCCCTGGGAAGGCGGGCGTCCCGCCCGCCAGACATGACTCCAACAAAGCAGCTTCTTCATGACGGTACAACGGTTTCGCTGGCAGGATGAACCCGGGCCCCGGCTGCCGGCCGCCGGATGCCCTCAAAGAAAATGCTGCTGTAGGCGCGTGCGAGCGCTTCGGGCGATCCGGTCACGGTCTGGTCGCCGTGAAGCTGCTCGAACATCGTTTGCAGAAAGGGCATGGCAAAGAGGGAACGCGCCGCCACATGGGGATTGACTTCCCTGAACGCGCCTTCACGGATGCGGGTTTCAATGTAATCGGCGAGGAAGTCAAAAATGTCGCGCACATAGAGCCGGAAGAACATATCGGAAAGTTCGTGGCCTTCGAGGGCGCTGAAAAACAGCAACCGCTGGAAGGAATAATCGGCGCGGTGCCGCTCGATGACGTGCCGCATGATGGTTTCAAAGAAGTTCTGGTCATCGCGCCGGGCGGCCAGCTCACGCATGCGCTCCCAGAAACTCCGGGCGTCGGCGTCCTTCATCTTCTGGTCGAGAATGGCAGCATAGAGGTCCTGCTTGGTCGCAAAGTGCCGAAAAATGATGGCCTCACTCACACCGGCACGCGCAGCAATTTCTTTGGTTGTGACGCCATTGAAGCCCTTTTCGGAAAACTGCTGCATGGCGATGCGGACAATCTGCCGCCGGCGGTCTTCACCCGACATGCGACGGGACGTGGTTGCCGGGCGGGCAGTTGTTGGTGGGGCGCTGGTCATGGCGGCCAAGGTATGCTTGCTCACAAAGTTAGTATTCACTTACTCACCAGAGACTATACTGGCGTCCCATCCGCCGACAAGCTAGTTTTCCACCTATGACGGCGGAAACCTCTTCTTCTGCGCCCGCACTGATCTGGCGGGCGGCGCACTTTACGGAACTGACGGTGGATGAGCTGTACGCCCTGCTTCAGGCGCGGGCCGCGGTATTTGTCGTTGAGCAGCAGTGCATCTATCAGGACATTGACGGCATTGACCGCCAGGCGCACCACATCCTGGGCTGGCGACAGACGGCGACGGAACGCGAGCTGGTAGCCTACTGTCGGCTTGTCGCGCCGGGCGTCAAGTATGCCGAGCCATCCATTGGGCGGGTGATCACAACAGCGGCCGGACGTGGACAGGGGTTTGGCAAGGCGCTCATGCAGCAGGCGCTGGCCCTGCACGAGGCGCTATATCCTGGTCGGGGCAACCGGATTTCGGCCCAGCAGTATCTGGAACGTTTTTACCGGGCTTTTGGCTACCGGACGGTTTCCGCACCCTACGATGAGGACGGCTTGCCGCACGTTGAGATGCTCCGTGAGGGCAGCCCGCAAGCAACCTGACCGATGTCACTTGAAACACCGGTGACGACCCTGCTTCTGATTCGGCACGGGGAAACAATTGACGGCCCGGCCCCCCGCTGCCATGGCTGGACGGACCTGCCGCTCTCGGATACGGGCCGGACGCAGATTGAGCGGCTGCGCGAGTACCTGCGCGCCTACCTGCGCGATGGGCAACCGGCGGCGATATACAGCAGCGACCTTCAGCGTTCGCGCCAGACAGCGGACATTCTGACCGAAGGGCAGGACCTGCGCCCAACGGCCGTGCACGCCCTGCGTGAAATCAACTTTGGCGACCTCGAAGGTTGCCTGGTGGATGATCTGCCGGAGCGCTTTCCGGCAACGGTTGCCGCGTGGCGGAGCAACCCGGCAACCTGCCGGTTTCCCAACGGGGAGAGTTTTCAGGAAGTCAAACAGCGGGTCCTGCCGACCGTCGAGCGGTTACTCAGCGCACATGCCGGAGCAACCATTGCGATGGCGCTGCACTCCGGCGTCAACCGCATCATTCTGGGCTGGGCGCTTGGTCTGCCGGATGAGTATCTCGTCCGACTCGAACAGGACCACGGCTGTCTCAACGTCATTACCTTTGGGCCGCTGCATCCGCGGCTGCGGCTGCACAATTTCGTCCCGGTGCTCACTGGCTCACACTGAAGGCAAACTTCTCCAACTGCTCAAGGCGGTCCTTGTTCCGCATAACCAGATTTCCCTCCGCATCAAGGGCGACGACGTAGGGTTGGGCGGCTGGCATGGGCTTCTGAAAGATAACCTTTCCGTTGGCATCAGTCACAGCAACGAAGCCTCTGAAGATTTTTCCCTTTCGGCCTTCAAGAAGACCAATCCAGCGGGTTGTGCCGTCTTCCAGATTTACGGTATCAGTTATGATAAGTTTGACAACCGCCGGATACTTTTCAAAAGGCATGGGTGAAATTTCCAGAAGCCTTTGCTTGTCGAAGTCATAAAGCTTTCCAGAGGTATTGGAAACAAAGTTGACTCTGCCCCGGTTTCGTACAAACAGGCCTTCGAGAGTCTCGTGAGTCGGGATGTCTTTGACAACCGTGGCAATGGTTTTTCCATCCCGCCCGATGTTTCTGATCTCGGCAGTCTGTGCCATGCCGAACCTGCTGGCCAGTGACTTCTCTACCCCAAAGACCCACAGACTTCCATCCTGGTCAGCCATAATGTACCCTCCGAGAAAGTCATGAAGAGGGACAATGGATTCCAGCACCCCATCCGCTGTGTAATGCGCAATCCAGTTCTCAAAAACCTTGAACTTGCCAAGAAGCAGATAGACATCTCCCTGACTCGTGACATCTGCATCCATCAATATATATTCTGCAAGTGGGCCCTCCATGAGGTTTTGAACCTGGCCACTTCCCTGTGAAATCCTTTTCAGACCAAGCGCACTGACATTCCCGCTCAGAACCGCTCCCGAAACATAGAGATTGTTCCGACCATCGAGCTTTATTTTCCTGATGGTGTCGAAATCCAGGGAGGCTGTATTGCCCAGCAGACCGATCTTCCTGATGTCTTCCAGGCAGGCTACCTTCAGAAAAGCTTCCCGCTCCCGATGTAACTCTTCATAGGTCAAGGTGGAGGCCGATGCCTCGGCCGGATGAGAACTCCAAAGGTCAGGCCGGGTCAGCGCGAAGACACCCAAAACCACACCAGGGATAGCAAAGGAAAGACAGGCAGACTTCAGGGTGAAACGGAACATGGCTATCTTCTCCTTACATGTTTTGGGACCTCAGGGATGAAGCAGTGGGTACGCATCGCAGTCACCACAATCAATCACACGCAATGATGTGGCATCACAGTAGCAATTCCACCTGAAGCAACCGGACAGGCAGATTCGTACGTGGCATTGACAGTTGTGGCAAAGCTGGAGGACTTCAAAGTACCGGAATTCAGGCGATCCCGTCTCGCCTTTGATGCATGCCTTTTGTGCCAGGGACGGCGATGGCAGGAGCATTGCCCAAGTAAGGGCAAGCAGCAGGGCAGACAGCAGCGCACGTTTGGATGGCATTGGGGTTGCTTCCTGTACTTCATAAGGGTTTATTGCATGAGAGCAAAAAAAAACAGCTTGTCAAGCACAAAGCGTCCACACGGCAACAATCACAACAAAAGGGGAAGGTCAGAAACCTACTGCCTTGCGACCTGATGTGTCTTCAACCTGCCGCGCCACCTGCCGCCCCAGCGCGCAGGCTTCGGCAACCGGGAGGTCCCGGATGATGACCGGCGTCTGTCCGGCTGTGTCGAGGATGAGCGTGGCCAAGCCCAACCGCAGATCGAAAGGCGTCTGTGCCACGACCACCGCCTGGATGTTGTTGACCGGAATGGCATACACGGCGTGGCTGGCCCATCCCTGCCGCACGAACCAGTAGCGTGCACCGGGAAGATAGGCACGGGCGCGGTAGTCCAGCCAGCTCACCAGCCCGATGACCGGCAAGCCCACCAGCAGCGGCCACAGTCCATACGGCCATGACCACCACCACAGCGCCGCGGCCGTCAGCGCCACCAGCCACACCGAACGCCGCAGGATGCCGCGCCGAACCGCCAGCGGCGACACCTTGCGCCACGCACCCGGCGCCATGACGCAACCGGGCATAAACCGGGCCAGCAGGGCTTCGGCTGCCGCCGGGCGGATCAGCGGCACCAGCACCCCCCGCCCCTGTTGCTCTTCCTGGCGCTCGTAAGCCACACCGGCGACATCCACCCGCAGCGATGCCCAGCCAAACAGCCGCCGCAGCGGGGTTTGCTCAATGGCCAGCAACTGAATCCGCGCCGGTGACAGACTGCTGATGTGACGGGTCAGCAGCCCGTAGGTACGCCGCAGGGCCGTTCCCTGTTCGGTCAGCCGAAAGTCGTAAAAACGCACTACGGTCATGACGCCCGAAGCTGCCACGCTCAACAGCATGAGCAATGCCACTGACAGGAAGACCGTTGTCAGCATCATGGTCGTACTCTGGCCGCCAAGTGCGCGAACCGCCGCTTCGATCCCCCGGAGCAAAGCCCGCCGTCCGGCGTCCGGCAGCCATTCTTCGGCAAACCGGAGCAGCGCGCCGAGAATGACAAACAGCGTGAAAATGCCGTTTGAGGTCAGCCCGGCAATGAGCAGTTCCGGCCACCCCAGCCTCACCAGCGGCACTTCCGCAATGGCCGGCGCTTCGGCTGGCAGGGCTCCGGCTTGCGGTACGCCCTCGCTCCGGTGCTCGAACACACACCGGCGCAAACGGGCAATGTCATCAACGGAGAGCAGGGCCAGTGAGGCTTCAACGCCGCCGCCGGTTGAAGTTTCGATGTCGGCCCGGGCAACCCCCAATTGGCGCTGGATGAGGTTCTGTTCGAGGCGGATTTCCTGAATGTTGGCAAGGGGAATGTGCCGCTCCTGACGGCGCAGGATGCCTTGCTCGACGACCAGCTCGCCCTGCTCCACCCGGTAGCGGAAGGTCCAGTAACGGGCAACAACCAGCAACAGGTTGGGAATGCCAAACGTCAGCACCAGCAACGTGCCAAAGACACTGAAGCCGGAAAAGACCCAGTAGAGCAGCGGAATCAACATCTGGCGCGCCACGGCAAACAGGCCGAACACGAGCGTCCAGGGATGAAGTCGCCCGGCCAAAGGCAGCCGGTAGGCGGCTTCGGCGTTCACAGTGTGGCGTCTCCGTTGGTCGTTTCCGGGGCATCAGGTGGCGTCACGGAAGCCGGCAGCGGCCGGTGGTGAAGCTGTCCGATGAGCTGGTCGCGCAGGGCAGCGGCTTTGCCGGCAGCCAGGCCCGGCAGGGGCGTACTCGACTCGTGCATGCCGGCGGTGTGGAAGACAAGGGTTGCCAGGCCGTACGACCGCTCAAAAAGTCCCTGCCGCAGGTCAATATGCTGGATGCGCGACAGCGGTATCAGACGGCTCTCCCGAAACCACACCCCATGCCGGACTTCAATGACGCGGTCAGTGATGCGGTAGGCGGAATAGCGATAGGCCAGCGGCGGATACCAGATGGTCTGAACCACCGCCACAACCAGTGCCAGCACCCAGGCCGCCAGCAACGCCCAGAACCACAGTCCCAAAGACAGCATGATGCTGCCCACCGTGATGATGACGAACGTCACGGACAGCAGGATGGCCCACTCAATACCCCCATTGAGCCGCCACAGAGCAATGACTTCCGGCTCCAGCGCCGAGAAAGCCTCCGGTGTTGTCTGTGGAGCTTCCCCGGCTACTGACGCTGCTATAACCGTCTCCGGTGTCCATTCCGTCATTGTGGCTGACCTGTCGTGTCGGCGGTGTCCTCACCCTCTGCCGGGGCAGTCACCGACCCCGGCGCCTCGGTCAGCGTCGCCTCCGGCTGCAACCCCGGCGACGTGGCAGCCGCCAACGTCGGTGCCTCATCGGACACCACCCTCCCACCTACCATCTCCCGCATCGTGTCCGACAACGCGGCTGACCGTCCCAAGGGCGCGGACTGGACTGTATCTGCCCCGCCCGCCACCTTGTCGGCCAGACGTTCCAACTCCACCGCCGCCTCCGCCGCCGCCGGACGCTCCCCAGCATCCTTCGCCAGCAGCCGCAGCATATACCCGCTCACCTCCTCGTCCAGCCCCGCCACCAACACCCCAGGACGCTCCGGCACTTCATGCACGTGCGCCAGCAACACCCGTATCCCACTCTCCCCACGCCCCCCAAACGGCAACACCCTACACACCATCTCGTACAGCATCACCCCAACCGCATACACATCCGCCCGCCCGTCATACTCACCCCCTACCACCCGCTCTGGCGCAACATACGCTGGCGTCCCCACCACCGCCCCCGTCCCCGTCAATGTCTCCAATCCTCCCACGCCTCCACGCTCCAGCACCGTCGCTATCCCAAAATCCACCACCTTCACCACCTCCTCCCCGCTCGACCAGTCCACATACACGTTCTCCGGCTTCACATCCCGATGCACCACTCCCACCGCGTGTGCCGCCGCCAACCCACGACACACCGCCCCGCACACCCGCAACGCCCGCTCCACCCCCATCCCACCACCACGCATTTCCTCCCGCACCGCATACCCCTCCAGCAACTCCATCACCAGATACGCCATCCCCTCCCCGGACACCCCGGCATCCACCACCTCCACCACGTGCCGATCCCGTATCTGCGCCGCCAGCAACCCCTCCCGCCGAAACCGCTCCAAAGCCTCCGCACTGTCATTCCCAGCCACCGGCTTGAACACCTTCACCGCCACCCCGCGCTGCAACCCAAGATGCTCCCCCACAAACACCACCCCGTACCCGCCTGCCCCAAGCTTCCGCCCCAACCGGTACTTCCCGTCCAGCACCGTCCCCGGCAACGCCTCCGCCAATGCCGAAAATATCCGGTCGGCACGCCGCTGGCTCGCCTCCAGCGCCGCCACCTTCTCGTCCAGCGCCGCGTTCTTCCGCTCCACTTCGGTCTTGGCCGCCGCCAGCGCCTGATTCTGCGCCTCCACCTCCGCCTTGGCGGCGGCCAGCGCCGCCGTCCGCTCGGCCACCTTCGCTTCCAGTTCCGCGTTCTGCCGCTCCAGCGCCCGCAGCCGCCACCGCACCCCGGCATAGACCACTCCGAACCCGCAGCCCACGTACCCCACCCACGCCCACCACGTCAGCCACCACGGCGTGGCAATCCGAAAACGTATCCGGGTGGGCTGGCTCTCGCGTCCGTATCCGTCACGTACCCAGGCGGTGAAGACGTACTCGCCGGGCCGGAGATTGGTGAAGGTGCGCCGGGACTCGGAACCCCAGTCAGTTGGCTGTTCATCGAAGCCTTCAAGATGGGTTCGGTAGCGCAGGCGCGAGACGGCGATAAACGTCGGGGCTGAGATTTCAAAAACCAGACTGCGCACACGAGCGGGCAGCGTCAGTCCGTCGGCAAAGCTTTGGGGATTGGCATCGGCGGTTGCGGCCTGAAGCCTCGGCGGTTGGGGTGGCAACGCCAGCGCCTCCGCCGCCGGATTGAATACCGCCACGCCGTTGGGGGTTCCACCCCAGATGCGCCCCAGCGGGTCCACCATCGAAGCGCCGCCGTTGAACTCTCCGCTGGGCAAACCGTCTTCGGTGTCAAAGGTTTCGATGGTGAAGTTGCCATTTCCCCGGTAGGTCAGTCGCGCCACGCCCTTGTTGGTCAGTGCATAGGCGCGCCGTTGCGCATCGAAGCGCACCTGATAGACCGTGTCGTTGGGAAAGCCGGGCGTCGTCGTCTCTGACCACACCTGAAAGTGAAGTGGCGTACCATCGAGTTCTGCCGTAACGAGGCCGCCGCCCTCCGTCCCGGCAAACAGAAACTGCCGTCCGTCGGAAAAGTCCATGACCTGGACGGTCATGACCGTGTTATTGGGCAGCACCGGCGCCTGCCACACCTGCCATTGCCCGTTGACCAGCCGCGCCAGTCCGCCGTTTTCCATTCCCACCCAGAGACTTTTTTCGCCGGCGGGCGACACACTTTCACAAACGGCGTGCAGGTTGTCGGTCGGCAGACCGCTGGCGGTGTCGAAAACCGTCCACCGCTCCGCCTCGAAGCGCAGCAGACCGGCGCCGGCCGTGACAATCCATAGACCGTCATCCGATTCGAGAAAGCCGCGCACACTTGCCCGTTCGAGTTTGGGCACGGCACGCACCGGCGCGACCCGCCCCCCGGCCGGTCGGCGGAACAGTCCGGCCTGCGTTCCAATCCACAGGGAACGACCGGTCTGCGCCGCAAAGGTTTCATGCACACTGAACACCGTGTTGGTCGAAAGGCCGTCGGCCACGGTGAGCTGCTGCCAGCGCCCATCCGCGTAGCCAACCAGTCCGTTGCCGCGTGTCCCGAACCAGTAGTTGGTTCCGCCATCGGGACGCCGCACGGCGCACATCCCATAGACACTCGCACCGGCGAGGGTGGGGATGTTGTCGAGTGTGGCCCAGCCGGTAAATGAAACCTGGAGCAGGCCGCCATCCGTGCCGACCCACAGCCCGACGTGCTGCCCCGGAGTGGCGGACGGCAGGGCGAGCAGGCTCCAGACACTGACGTTGGGCAGCCCATACGCCGCATCGAACGCCCGTACAGCCTGAAGGTCAGGCGGATTGTCCGGGAGCAGGTACAGCAAGCCGTCACCATCCGTTCCAACCCACAGGCGGCGTGCCCCCTGGGGCGGCGTCGTTTCGGTCAGTGTCGTGATGCGGCTGCGGATCGGCAGCGGCCAGCGCCGCCAGGTACGGTTTTCCCGGCGCCAGAGCTGTCCCTCGCTGCCCCCCACCCAGAGCGCCCCTGTCCCGTCCACGTAACCTGCCGAGACACTTCCGGTTGGGCCAGCGGTTATGGTTTCCCAGGTGTGTCCGTCATGCCGAACCAGTCCCTTCGGTGTGCCAACCCACACGCTGCCGTCGGGAGTTTTGGCCAGGCAGAGCACCCTCTCGCCGGAAAGCGGACCCGGCAGGACTTCGATGTGCCGTGTCGCTGCCCGCCAGACGGCCAGCCCGCGTTCCGTGCCAATCCAGAGTTCACCTTCCGTCCGCTCCAGCAGACAATTGACCCGACCGGCCGGAAGCCCGGTGGTTTCATCCGCGTTTTCCCAAGTGGCATCGGGCAGGCGGCAGGCGAGTCCGCCATCCTGGCGTCCGAACCACAGGCGTCCGTCGCCAGTGGGCAGGCACACCCGCAGGAAGTTCGACCGCTGGCGGTTGGGCATGGCAAAGGTTTTCCAGGTGCGTCCGTCGAACCGGGCGGCACCATCCTGGGTCGCCACCCAGAGATACCCTTCCCGGTCAGTCGCCAGGCTCATGGCGGAAACCTGGGGTAGTCCGTCTTTCCCGGTGAAGAGGCGCGTCAACGGACGTACCGGCGGCCCGTCCGAAACGTCTGTTACAGGACGTGGGTCAGCTCTTATCCCCCCGGCAAACCCGGCCAGCACGCACCACAGACCGAGTAGCCAAATCCGGTGCAGCCGTGGCATGGTTGTGCGGGAACATACACTTTGCAGCCACAGCACAGCATCACCTGACGAAAGGTACATCTCCAACCCGTATGCCCACACGGCAAGCCATCATCGTTGAAGCTTTTGGCGGCCCTGATGTCCTCCACCTGATTACGGAAGAAACCCCAGCCCTTGAACCCGGTTTGATCCGTGTGGCGATTGAGGCCATTGGCGTCAATCGGGCTGACATCCTGCTCCGCACCGGAGCTTACCATGGTGCGCAGCCTCCGGCGCGGCCGGGACTCGAAGCGGCTGGCGTGGTGGTGGAGTCACGTGCCGCCCGGCTACCGGTTGGCAGTCGGGTTGTCATTTTTGGCCACCGGAAGGGTCTCTATGTGACGGAAGCCGTCGTGCACGAGGATGAAGTCGCTTTGCTTCCCGAAGTGGTCACCACGACGACGGCCGCGGCGCTGCCCGTCAACTGGCTCACGGCGTGGTATTGCCTGCACCGCCTCATCCGGCTGCGCCCGGATGACACGCTGCTCATTCCGGCTGCCGCCAGTGGCGTCGGGACAGCCGCTATCCAGATCGCGCGCCACGTCGGGGCGACGGTCATTGCGGCCGCAAGCAGCGCGGAAAAACTGGCCTTTGCCGCCCGTCTCGGCGCGAACATTCTGGTCAACTACGCCGAAATCAACCTCCTTGAAGCCCTCCGGGACATCACTGAAAACAAGGGCGTGACGGCCTTTCTCGATACGGTCGGCGGGCAGACTTTTGCCGATGGACTCAAGGCGTTGGCTCCCTTTGGACGAGTGGCCGCACTGGCGAATGTGACACTCGAACCGTCGCTTATCAACGTACGGGATTTCTACCCCAAGAATGCCCACATCTACGGCTTCCAGTTGGGCAACCTCATGGCGGCCGGGCGCTACCCGGAGGCACGAACTGACCTTGAAGCTATTCTGGCGCAGGTTGCCAACGGCACGTTTCAAGTGCCAATTGCGGCTACCTTTCCACTTGCTGCCGCCGCTGCCGCCCACAAACAACTGGAAAGCCGTACTGTCATGGGCAAACTGTTGCTGGTTACGGAGCGGTATTGAGCCAGCCAAAGGCAGGACGGCGTAAAACCAGACAAGGTACAGCCGCCGGAAAGCCGACCCTACTTGCAGGGTGCCCCTGTTGTCTCACGGCGTGCTGGTGAAGGCAGGGCGGGCCTCACTGGCCGTACACTTCCGCCCATTCCTCGTCAAAGGCCCGTGTTACCCGCGCAAAGCGGTCGGGAGGCACACTTGGATCAAGATTGCTCCGCAGGGCCTCGATGATGGCGCGCGCTTTCTCAAGATCAGTCCGGGCAACATCCACCTGCCGCAACAGCCGGTGGCAACGGGCCAACATCACCGCAATCCGCCACTGCCACGGCCGGGCGGTTTCATCCGGCAGTACCGCCAGTGCCTGGTGCATCAGTTCGAGAGCTTCAATCGGATGCCGGTCCAGACAGTGCCAATCGGCCAGCGCCAGCAGCGCATCACACTCGGCCGCCCGGTCACTGATGGATGAAAGCAGCTTCAGGGCTGATTGGAAGCACACCACGGCTGCACCGAGTTCCTCCCGCTGGCGATAGGCGCGGCCAATGGTCAGCGTTGCCAGCCCTTCAAGCTGACGGTTGCCAATCCTGAGGGCAATATCCAGCGCCGTCTGGGCCTTTTCGAGCGCCAGGGAGGATTCTCCCAACCCGATGTGGCATTCCGCGATGTTAATGAGTTCAATGCACTCACTGCGGGGCCGATTCAGTTCCTGGGTAAGCTGGCGCGCCCGTTGAAAATGCCCTATGGCGGTTTCGTAGTCGCCCTGGGAGCGCAGGGCAAAACCAAGGATGCTGGTGGCAATCGAGAGGGCCAGCGGGTCAGACAGCCGCTCCACAGCGGCAATGCCTTCTTTGGCCAGCGCCACCGCCGTGGCAAACAATCCCTGCCGGGCGCGGACGAAGCTCCCTTCCCGCAGGGCAATGGCTTCAATCTGGCGGTCCCGGATGGCGCGCGCCAGCGCCAGAGCTTTTTCCTGCGCATCAGCCGCACGCGCCAACTGCCCCAGCCGGTCGTACAGTGTACCAATCATTGCCATCGTTCGGGCTTCGGCGCGTTTGTCGCCCTTGCGCCGCAGGATTTCAAGGGACTGGTGGCAGTAGAGCAGCGCCGAGGAGTACTCGCTCCGGGCCTCGCACAGTTCACCAAGCGCCGCCAGCGTCTTGCCCCGCAGGTGCTCGTCCTGGGAAGGACGCGCCAGGGTCTGGGCAAGCTGGAGCTTTTTTTCAGCCTCATCCAGCCGGCCGATGTGAATGAGCATCTGCCCGTAGTTGAGGTTGAAGTCGGCAATGAGCCGCAGTTGCTCTACGGGCACGTTGTCGAATGATGCCTGCTTCTCATCAAAGATGACATCCACCAGGATGTTCAACCGGCGCTCGGCTTCTTCGGCCCAGCCGTAAAACTTAAGGGCCTCATCAATGGCCCAGCTCCGCCAGGCATGAGTTCCGGCCAGGGCGGCATAGCGCAGGGTGGGGAGATACTCCGCCGCGTGGTAGAAGTGAAAGGCCAGTTCACCCGCCAGGCGGCTGCTGCGCCCGGTCACGGTCGTCGCCTTTTCAAGCGCATATCCCACCGCGGCATGCGTTGTGCGCCGCCGCCGCCGGTTGAGCCGGTTGTAAAGCACCTTCTGCACCGTTCCGTGGCGAAAGCGGTAACTGTCTTCCTCGGCTTCGGTCAACTCGGTGATGATGCCCTGCGCCAGGCCCTCCTCGACCGCCGCCAGAACTTCCCGTTCCGGGCGCTCGGTCACTTCCACGAGCAGGTCAAAGGTAAAGTCCATGCCAATGACCGCTGCCTGGGACAACAACTCCAGAGCCGTCGGAGAAAGACGCGAAAAGGAAGCCTCAACGACCTCTACGACCGACGGCGGCAGGGAGACATCCGTCAGTGGCGGAAACACCCAACTGTCTTCCTGACGCACAATATGCTGGGTCTGCACGAGGTGGCGCAGGATCTCGGCCAGAAAGAACGGATTGCCACGGGTCTCCGCATGCAGACGGGCCACAGTGCTGCTGGCAACCTTCAGATTGGGAAACGTCGTGTGGAGCAGCGCCGTGGACTCCTCCAGAGACAACGGTTCGAGCGTCAGGGACTGATACCCAACCGACTGATTGACAGCCCGCATCCAGTTGCGCAGGGGATGCTGCTCGGTCAGCACTTCCGTCCGCGCCGTGAGCACCAGCATCAGTCGTTGCCCAACGGTTGAGCGCGCCAGATACGCCAGCAAATCCAGGCTCAGCTCATCAGCAAAATGCGCGTCATCCACAAACAGCACCGTGACCTGCTGGTGCGCCAGCGCCGCGTACAGCGCCACCAGATAGTCAAAGGCCAGATAGCGCTCGTGCTGGTTTTCCGACTGTACGGAATCGCAGAAGTGCAGAAACCCGTCCTCGGTGGCAAACTCCAGCGACACCCGCTCGGCCAGCGGACCGAGAATCTGCTGGACGACCGGCGGCTCATTGGCTTCAAGCAGCAACTGCAAGCTTCCCCGCAGGCTGTCGTAGAAGGACTTGTACGGCGTCCCCTGACCAGCCTCGTAGAAGGGCATGGTCAGAAAGGTGACTTCCTGACCGGCGAGTTGGCGGCGAAATTCCTGGAGCAGACGGGTTTTGCCGATTCCCGTTGGGCCAAGCACCAGCACCGGCTGTCCGCGCCCGGCCACCGTCCGGTCAAACATTTCCCGCAGCCGTTGCAGTTCCCGTTCCCGACCGACAAAGGCGTTGAAGTTCGGGTGGGCGCGCAGGGTGGATTCATCCAGCCCCTGCCGGTAAATGCCCCCCGGCACCTGCCGCTTCGCCGCTGCCAGTGCCTGCCCACCCACATCGAGCAGGCCAACACCAGTGACCGCATCATCCGGCGACACCACCACGGCAATCGTCACCTGCACCGGCAGTCCCCCGGTCACTTCAGCCCGCAGGAACCGTTGCTCAGCCAGGCGTTGCTTCATCCGGTCGGCAAACACGATGGCGTCGGCCGCCGTGTTGCCAGGCAGAAGGATGGCAAACTCATCCCCGCCCAGCCGCGCCACAATGCCCAGTTCACCCACGTGCTCACGCAGCCAGTGGGCCAGTTCCCGCAACAGGCTGTCCCCCACGGTGTAGCCGAAGCGGTCGTTGACGGCCTTCATGCCATCCACCCCCACCAGCAGCAGCGAAGCCGTCCGGCGGGCGGCAACGAGACTTTCCACCTCCTGCTTGAGAAAGGTCAGGTTCCGAATCCCGGTCAGGCTGTCGTAGCGGAGTGTTCCCGACCGGCGTACCACCAGGGAGCGCGGCGTGAGGTGCTCGGAAGTGCTCCCGAACGTCACCGGCGGCAGTGAACCGGTCGTATCACGGGCCGGTGGGGCGGAAAAACCGAACGACCCCGTGGCCCTCACATTGGTCAGCGACAACTGCAGGTCCTGGGCCAGTTCGGCTGCCGTCTGCGGCCGACGCGCCGGGTCTTTCTCCAGCGCCCGCAGCACGACATGCTCCAGCGCCCAACTCAGCTCCGGGTTCAAATCGCGCGGACGGCGCGGTGCTTCCGTCGCCTGCTGGATGATGACGGCTGAAACCGTCCGGGCATTGAACGGTACACTGCCGGTCAGCAGTTCGTAGAGAATGATGCCCAGGCTGTACACATCCGACCGCACATCGAGCGGCTCGCTCCGGCATTGCTCCGGCGACATGTAGTGGGGTGTCCCCACCATCAGCCCGTATTCGGTCAGCTTTGTCATGGCTGACGTAGCCGCCTGCTCATGCAGCTCGGCGACGCCGAAATCCACCACTTTGACGACTTCGCTCCCATCCCGCATGCGCGCCAGCATGATGTTTTCCGGCTTGAGATCGCGGTGCAGAATCCCTTCCTGATGGGCAGCATGAATGGCGGCGCACACGCTGGTCATAATGGCCACGGCGCGTTCGGGAGACAGACGCCCCGCCCGCTTGAGTTCTTCCCGCAGGGACTCCCCGGTGATGTACTCCATGACCATGTAGGCGCGGCCATCGGGCAGCGTCCCGAAGTCATAGATGGACACGACGTTGGGATGTTTGATCCGGGCCGCAGCGCGCACTTCACGCTGGAAACGGGCGACCGCCAGCGGAACGGATTTTGACTCCGGTGAAAGCACCTTGATGGCAGCCGTGTCGCCAATTTGCAGCCGCACGGCCGCATACACCGTGGCCATCCCGCCCACGCCAAGCACCCGTTCGATGCGGTACTTGCCGTCCACCGTCATCCCCAGCAGCGGGTCGGGCTGGTCATCGGTCATTTCCATCGGCGGCGACTCGCGTTCGGTCATGTGCAGGCCAAGGGCGTGATCACCTACATCCTGGAGTGGCTTCAGATGCAGCTCATCACGGTGAAAGATAACGAGTCGAGGGTTTCGTTGAGTGTGCGCGCCCTAAACGGTATGGGCCGCAGTCGGGCCACGTCAAGCTGTTGCCGACATTCGGCCGTACGTTGACGCCACAGGCATTGTGCGTAAGATCACCTTCAGTTTTCCAGTTGTTTACAGCGGACTATGCGTGTCGAGTTGGCGAAAACCTTTACGTTTGAAGCCGCCCATCATCTGCCTCACGTCCCGCCCCACCACAAGTGTCGGCGGTTGCACGGCCACAGCTATCGTGTGGAGATTGTCGTGCGCGGTGAAGTCGATCCCGAACTGGGCTGGCTGATGGACTTCGACGCCATCCGGCAGGCTTTTGAGCCGATCCGCCAGCAACTGGACCATTACTACCTCAATGACATTCCCGGACTCGAAAATCCCACCAGTGAAATCCTCGCCCGCTGGATTTGGGAACGGCTCGCGCCGGCCTTACCTTGTCTGTATCGGGTGAGCATTGCCGAAACCTGCACTTCGGCCTGCCACTACTACGGTGAGGCACCAGACAATGCGTAAGAGTGGATGCTTATGATGTCGAGTCCAGACCAGGCGCGGCGGGCATCGCTGCTGATTTTTATCGTTACACTGGTTGACCAGATTGGCTGGGGAATGGTCATCCCCATTCTTCCCACCTATGCCCGCACCTTTGGCGGCTCGGCAGTGGTCGTCGGATGGCTGCTGGCCTCGTATTCCATTGCCCAGTTGCTCTTTGCGCCAGCCATCGGGCGGCTTTCAGACCGCAAAGGGCGCAAGCCGCTACTGCTGGCCTGTATGGGCGGCTCGGCGGTGGCAGCCGCCGCCACCGGAGCAGCTTCGCTGCTGACGGATGGCGCGTTTGCCTTGGGCGTCCTGTTTCTGGCGCGGGCCCTGGATGGGGTGACGGGCGGCAACACGGCGCTGGCGATGAGTTACGCCAGTGATGTCAGCCCCCCGGAGCGACGCGCCCAGAGCTTGGGCCTCATCGGCGCGGCCATTGGGTTGGGCTACACGATTGGCCCGGCACTGGGCGGCATCATTGCCCACTACACCGATGCGGCCACGCCGTTTTATGTCGCCGCCGGACTGGCACTCAGCAATGCGCTGGTGATGTGGTGGCTGCTGCCGGAAAGTCTGTCCCCCGAACAGCGCGCCGAAGCCACCCTCCAGCACCAGGAAGGGCATATCACCTCGCTGGGGAACTGGTTCCGGCACCCACAGCTTGGGTCCCTGCTCATCATCAATTTTCTGTTCATCGTGGCGGCATCCTGCTACCAGATGATGCTTCCGCTCTACACCAACCTCCGCTTCGGCCTTGGGGAACGCGACAACAGCTACCTGTTTGCCTTTCTCGGTCTCACCATGACGGTGGTGCAGGGTGGCTGTATCCGTCCGCTGGTTCACCGTTTCGGAGAGCGCACCATCTTTGCGGTTGGTATCGGACTGCTGACAGTGACGCTGGCTGTTGCCCCATTTGCCGATACCGTTACGGGACTCGTCTGGCTGTGTGGCGGCATGGGCGTTGGGACGGCGCTCGCCAACCCGACCCTGCTGGCCCTGCTCACCAACCGCGCTGCCGAGGACGAACGCGGGGAAGTGCTGGGGGTGGCCGCTTCCGTTGCCAGCCTGGGGCGCATTCTGGCCCCGGCCTGGTGCGGCTATGCGATGAAACACGTCTCTGTGGCGTCCCCCTTCGTCACCGGGGCATCCGTTGCGGCGCTGGCTGCCGCCGTATTCCTGGCCTTTGTGGCGGTCAAAACAACAGCCTCTGCCCGGTCGTGAGTTGACAGCCATCCTCCTGGCTGTCAGTTTCCAGCCGTACCGGGCACAGGAGTGACAACGATGAGCACGACGAAGGTTGGGCATACCATCTGGCGTGGCCCGCTTCTGGGCAACCAACGTCAGGAATTGCTGAAAGAAGTCAGGGAGTACCTTCAGCAGGGGTCACGGTCGGGCGCACCGGTCGGCGGCCACAGCGTGATCTATCTCGTGGCCTCGCGTCCCATGCTCAAGGCCATTTCCCTGGAAATCCTCGCTGGACAAAAGGGCGTCTTCGATGGGCTACCGGTGTATCTTTTCAACGGTCTCCTCCGGCGGCTGCTGCGGACGGCGCGCGTCAAACACGAGGGGATCGGCTGGCAGAAGGTGGCTTACCGCCGTGACATCAGCGCAGAGGATTATCCGCTGCGCCGTCCGCTCATCGCCCAACTGATGCGGCAGCTTGCCCGGCGTGGACAGCTTCCGGCATTCGGCCAACTGGCTACGGCGCGCGGCTGTGTGGCTTCTGTCACGCGGCTTATCGGTGAAATCACCCGCGCCGGAAAAACCGCTGCCGAGTTTACGGACATCGTCGAAAACCGGATTGCACGCCTCAAAGAGAGCTTACCGCCCCCTCCCTCTCCGCAGTCAGCCGAACAAATCTATGGCTATGAACGGGATGTGGCGCAGATCATGCGGTGCTATGCCACGGCGCTGAATGGCGGCATACCCGAAAACAGCCCGCATCCATCCCATACGGATCAGTTCCCGGCCGCCACAGAAAAGTTCACCGAGAGTGATGCCGATTACCTGCGCGCCATGGCCGCCCTCGACGGCAGCCTCGATGGACTTCCCTGCCAGACCCCGTTGCTGGATGGGGTTGAGTGGCTCATCGTGGATGGGTTCTTCGACCTCACGCCGGTACAGGGCGAAATTCTGCGCCGCCTCATCAAACGGATACCGCGCGTGACGTTTAACTTCGACGACGACGCCGACAATCCCGCCGTTTTTGCTGCCGTCCACGAAACCATCGCCAAGATTCGGGAAATGATGGGTGATGGTTGCCGGGAGGTCATCTTTCACGAACGCACTGGCAGCCAGCCGGTGACGCGCCTGCCCACGGCTCCGGGTCTTGATGTTCTGCGCCTGGGACTGTTCAACCCGGCGTTTACGCCCCCACCGGACACACCAGTGCCGGTTTTTCTGGCCGTGGCGCCGGACATCGAACGCGAACTTCGCCACATTGCCAAAACCATCAAGCGGTATGTCCGTAAAGAGCGTCGGTCGCCGGCCGACATCGCCATCGTACTCCGCGACCGGGACACCTACGGGGCGCACCTGCGGCGGGTGCTCAGTGATGAAGGAATTGCCTATGCCCTTGACGAACGCCTGCCCGTGACCGACATCCCGGCCGTACGTGCCTGGCTCAAGCTCGTCGCCGCAGCCGCCGACCGTCCCCTTGGGGACACAACGCCCGACCGGATACCGGTCAGCCGGCTGATCGACATTCTCAAAAGTGACTATTTCACGCTTCCCGGACACCAGATGTCTGCCGACGACATTGAAAACGTCGTGGCTTTTGTTGGTGAACAACTCCACCTTGCCGACTGGCTGAAGCGTGCCGAATGCCTGGCAAAAGCTCTCCCGCCGACGGAAGCGAACAGCAGTTCTCCCACAGCAGACGAAGAAGAAACCGGCGAAGGCAGCGATGTGGAGTCAGGCGAGCCAATGGTTCGCCCGGATGCCGTCACGGCCACGCAGTTGCAGGAAGCCGGGCGCAGCCTGCGGGAGTTGGGGCAAATCCTGGCGGAAATTCCCATCGAAGGCCCGGCTGGCGAGCTAAACGCAGCCATTGAGCAGGCCCTGAGCCAGCTTTCCTACGAAAAGGCGCTTGAAGCCAACATCCAGAAAGCCATCGGTCAACCACAGCAACGTCTCCAGGCCACCCTTGACCTGCGGGGGCTTCAGGCAGTCCGCCGTGCAGCCATCGCGGTGGCCGATGCCGAACGGCTGGCGACCCGAAGCCTTGCCGCCACGCTGGGTGAGCCAGCCACGGCTGACGGTAGCCAGCCGGCCCGGATGACACTGGCGGTTTTTCTGTCGGACATCCTGCAGGCACTCGATGACCTGACCTTGCGCGTCGAGCCGGAAACGTTTGGCGCAGTACACATTCTCGAAGTCACCACCATTCGCGGCCTGCATTTTCCCATCATCTTCGTTCCCGGCATGGTTGAGGGCGGCTTTCCGCCCCGGCTGCCGGGCGACTGGTTGTATCCGCCCGCCGAGCGCGAACGCCTCAAGGAAGACGGTCTTGTTCTGGAAGACATCTCCCCGGCCACCATGGTCAAGGAAGAACACTATTTCTACCAGGTTGTGTGCCGGGCAACTGAGGCCGTCCACCTTTCCTATCCGACCGTCGGCGCGGAAGACCAGGAACTTGTCCCGTCCTCGTTTCTGGCCGAAATCAAGCGTCTCGTGCCGGCCACGGCCCCCGAGCCGGCCACGGACTTCGAGCTGGCCACGAACTCCAAGTCAGCCACAGACTCCAGTAAGCCGCACCGCATTCTGGTTGCCAAGGGCTACGACGGCGCAACGTTTCTGGAAGCCACCACGCGCCACGAACTGCTCCGCCAGACCGCCGCCGCAGAGGCCCGACTGCGCCGTGGACAGACGACCACGCAACTTGTTTCAGAACCGGACTCCGCTGCCCAAATGGAAGGAAATGGCCGCTTGGTGTTATCCCCGACCGAACAACTGGAAGCCGTGCAGGAATATGTCCAGCAGCAACAATGGCTGTCGGACAATCTCCGGCAGCGCCAGGAGGTGGAAGCAGACCGGTACAGTCATCTCTGGACGCCTTTTGACGGTCAAATTGAAGACCAGGGTTTGCAGGCCGAACTCAACAAACGGTTCGGGGAACAGCACGTCTTCAGCGCCACAGCCTTCAATGAGTATGCCGCCTGTCCCTTCCGTTTCTTTGCCCACCGCGTCCTCCGGTTGCACCCCAGGGTCAGCACCGCACTCGATCTGCAAGCTTCAGAACGCGGACGGCTTCTCCACGACATTCTGCGCGACTTTTACCGGGCCGGGCCCCTGCCACACCAGAGCACAGGCTCTGAAACAGCACTCACCCGTCTCAGAGAAATCGCTGAAAAAGTATTTGTACAGTATGAGCAACACATTCCGCCCCTCAACATGAAAATATGGGCAATTGAAAAACGTATCCTGATCACCTTTCTGGAACAGTTGATTGCTGAGGAACTATCCTACGACAAAAAAGCGACACGACATATCACAGAGCTGGCTTTCGGTATGAAGATAACCGGAGCTGATGAATCCTCTGTCTCGCAACCTCTGGAACTCATGAACAAACAGGGGCAAAAAATTCTCCTCCGGGGCCAGATTGACAGAATTGATGTGCTGAAAGCAAAATTGCCTCAGGCAGAAAAAGAGCAGGAATTTTTCATTGTCTATGACTACAAGCTTTCAAAAGGAACTTCCATTGATGAAATGAGGAAAGGACGTGATGTGCAGATTGCAATTTACCTGGCATCAATAGAGAAGTGTTTTCCATCGCTCCAACCTGTCATTGGAGGTGGATACTACTCCATCACAAAAACTCCCCGCTGCAGTAATGGACTCTACCGAATCGATGGCGAAGAACTGTTGCCAAAGGAGCAGAAGCACTACTACCTTTCAAAAGAAGAATTCAGGGAAACCTATGAGTCAATCCTGGGTTATGTGTGGAAGTACAAAGAGAAAATCGAAAAAGGGCATTTTCAGGTGCTCCCGTCACGTGGACCGGAAGAATGCCGGTTTTGTGATTTCAAGCCGGTTTGCCGTTATGAGACACACAGAATCCAACGCAAACACAGAAGAGTGACGGAACAGTGTAAGACAGTGTAAGTCGGTCAAGGCAAAAACATTATGTTTCTAAAAGTTTTCAGCTTTGTGAAGATGCCACTCATTGTGATTTTTCTGATTGCAATGGGGCGTTCCATCATTGGAATTTCAGGCGTCCCCTATGCACCGCGTGGAAATGCCATGTTTTCCATCGTCAACACCATGCTACTCAGTTCACTCTACTTCGGGGCATTGTCGTCACCGGTTGGCAGATTTAGCTGGACAGAAACCGTACTCATTGGTCTCATCATCGCTGAATTTGCAGAAATTCTCATCTGGATAATGACTTTTGCAAGCCTGATAGGAAATTTGCAGAACTCATATTTCCTGCACTGGGACTCACTGAATATCAAGGAAGGAACGGAAATTGGCTATAGGGCTTTGATTCCACGCACAGTTGCCTTGTTTACAGCACCCATTCCCTGTATCTTTCTGGCCTGTCTGGGAAGGTTCGTCTTCTCAAGATTGATTCCTCTGCCAGCACAGGCTTCAGGCGGACGTTAGTCATTTTTCAATCCAGGAAGGGAGAAACTGTTATGTCCGAAGTAAAAACATCACTTTCAGAATCGGCTGCCAATCTTTCAGCGTATGAGAGTTATCACGGACTGACCGCCGAAGCCATACAGCGGAGCTTTCTTGACCACCTCGAATTTACACTCGCCAAAGACCGCTTTACCGTGACCCATCTGGATCAGTATCTCGCCTTGGCCTATGCCGTTCGTGATCGGCTCATTGAACGCTGGTTGCGCACTCAGGATACTTACTACCGGGCTGATGCCAAACGGGTCTATTACCTCTCCATGGAATTTCTTATGGGACGCACGTTGGGCAATGCCATTGTCAATCTCAACCTCAAGGAAGAATGCCGGAGAGCGCTGCTCGACCTTGGCTACCGGCTCGAAGACATTCAGGAAACTGAACCAGATGCGGGACTTGGCAATGGGGGGCTTGGGCGGTTGGCGGCCTGTTTCCTGGACTCCATGGCGACACTCGCACTGCCCGGCTACGGCTATGGTATTCGCTATGAGTACGGTATCTTCAACCAGGAGATCAAGGACGGTGAGCAAGTCGAACAGCCAGACAACTGGCTTCGGTACGGAAACCCGTGGGAAATTGCACGACCGGAAGTGCTCTATCCCGTCCACTACTACGGGGAGGTAGTCCAATTTCCAAACGGGAACGGCAAAATTGCTCACAAATGGATCAAAACCGAAACGGTTCTGGCTATGGCTTATGATACGCCTATTCCCGGATATGGTGTCCAAAATGTCAACACACTAAGGCTTTGGTCGTCGAAAGCATCACGCGAGTTTGACTTCCACCACTTCAATGAAGGTGATTACATAAGCGCCGTCAGGAGCAAAACAGAATCAGAAACCATCTCAAAGGTTCTCTACCCAAATGACAACCGGCACTCAGGCAAAGAACTTCGGCTAAAACAGGAATACTTTTTCGTTGCCGCCACACTTCAGGACATTATCCGACGCTACAAGAAGACAAGAAAAACTTTCGACGAATTCCCTGACAAAGTAGCCATACAGCTCAATGACACACACCCAGCCATTGCTATCGCCGAGCTGATGCGCATTTTTCTTGATGAAGAGAATATCCCCTGGGAAAAAGCCTGGGAGCTGACCCAGGCGACAATCGCTTACACTAACCACACAGTGCTTCCCGAAGCACTGGAAAAATGGACCGTTGAACTTTTGGGCAAGGTTCTGCCACGTCACCTGGAGATTATCTACGACATCAACTACCACTTCCTCCGGGACGTCAGAGTCAGGTACCCCAATAATGAAGAGCTTGTCCAAAGAGTCTCTCTTGTTGAAGAGCCGGTGCCCGGCATTCGTCCCAAGTCCATACGCATGGCCAATCTGGCTATTGTTGGCTCACACCGGGTCAACGGTGTGGCAGCACTGCATACTGAAATTCTCAAGCGCGACCTGTTCAGGGATTTTGCGCTGATGTTTCCTGAAAAGTTTGAAAACAAGACAAACGGCATCACGCAAAGGAGATGGCTGGCATGCTGTAACCCTCAACTTGCCTCTCTCATCACAGAAGCCATTGGCGACAAATGGATGACCGACCTGTATGAGATGGAAAAACTCATTCCCTTTGCCGATGATCCGGGTTTCCGGCAGGCCTGGCAAAAAGTCAAGCAGGACGGTAAGGATATTCTTATTGAAGTCGTCAACCAGACGTGGAAACACAAGCTACGTATAGACAAACAATCTCTGTTCGATTGCCAGGTCAAGAGAATCCACGAGTACAAGCGGCAACTGCTTAACCTGTTTCACGCCATCACGCTGTATAACCGCCTCCGCCACCAGCCGAATCTCGACATAGTGCCAAGAACTATTTTCTTCTCAGGAAAAGCAGCTCCAGGTTACCGTCTGGCAAAGCTCATCATCCGCCTTATCAATGCTGTTGCTGACATCATCAACCACGATGTGGTCACAAGAGACCGCCTGCGGGTTGTTTTCCTTCCAAACTATCGTGTTTCTCTGGCAGAAAAAATCATGCCGGGAGCTGAGCTTTCGGAACAGATTTCAACGGCCGGTATGGAAGCCAGCGGCACTGGCAACATGAAGTTTGCTCTCAACGGTGCCTTGACTATTGGAACACTCGACGGAGCCAATATTGAGATTGCTGAAGAAGTTGGACGTGATAACATCTTCATTTTTGGACTCACCGTTGAGGAGATCGCTAAGCTCAAGCCACACTATTCACCTTGGGACTACTTCCACTCCGATCCAGAGCTGAACGAAATACTCAACATGATCGGCGCCGGATACTTCAGCCCCTTGGACAAAGAGCTTTTTCACCCAATTCTGTTCTCCCTGCTCGAAGGGGGCGATCAGTATTTCGTTCTGGCTGACTATCGTGCATACGTCGAATGTCAGGAGCGCGTGGCACAGGCCTACCTTGACCAGGACCAATGGACACGGAAATCCATTCTCAATACAGCCAAAATGGGCAAGTTTTCGAGTGACCGGACAATCCAGGAGTATGCCCAATCCATCTGGAGAGTTTCACCAGTGCCAGTCAACATGGTGACTTGTGAGGTTTAAGGTGTCAGGGCCGCTTCTTCGGTCAGCAGAGGCGATGTCAGGTCCGGCTGTTTTCCCGGGGGCGGCGGAGATGGCGCAGGAGAAGCCGCAATTCCCAGCAGTGACATCGCTGCCTGGAAGTCTTCTCCGGTCACAAGCGGCTGAGGTGACGGCACGGACCGGTCCACATACCGGAGAAACGCCACCCGTGCCGCCGCATGACAGAGTTCCTCGATGTCCGCGCCGGATTTCCCGGCTGTTGCAGCAGCCAGTTCCTCCAGCCGCACGGACGGATCAAGCTGCATGGTCCGGGTAAACAGCCTGAAGAGCGCCAGACGCTGTTCCTGCACCGGCAGCGGAACGTGGATTTTTTCTGACAGGCGCCCGGCACGCAGCATGGCGGGGTCAATGAGGTCAAGCCGGTTGGTTGCCGCCAGGATAAAAAGGCGGTCGTTGGCCCGCAGCCCGTCCATCTCGGCCAAAAACTGATTCAGGACACGGTTGACGTGGGGGGCAGCCTCAGCCGCAGCGGCAGACCGCGCGCCAAACAAGGCATCGGCTTCGTCAAAAAAGATAATGCTCGGACGATGCGCCCGGGCGCGCTGAAACAGCTCCGTGACGCGACGTTCCGATTCACCGGCCCACTTGGCGTAGATGTCACTCGGCGTCACGGCATAGAAGCTACACCGCGCCTCGTGTGCCAGAACACGCGCCAGCGTAGTTTTACCGGTTCCCGGCGGGCCGTACAGGATGGCCCCACGGGGCGGGGTCAGCCCAAAGGACTGCCCGGCCTCGGGGTTTTCCAGCAGATGCTGGATGAGGCGAAACGCCGCCCGTACTTCTTCTGTCAATACAATGTCTGACCAGGAGCGGCGCACGCCCACGAAACGCTCATCGGCCTCAAACTTCGCCAGCGCCGCCGCCAGGTGGTGGTCGGCAATCGGCTGATTGGCAGCAAAAGCTTCCAGGGCGGCGGTGTTGACGAGCCGTGCCAGGTCAGCCGCCGTACACCCGGCCGTGCGCTGCGCCCAGTGCTCGTAGTTGATGTCTCCAATGGGGCGCGCATGCAGCAGGTTTTCGAGCATGGCGCGGCGTTCGTTAACTTCCGGTGGATGCAGCGTCACGCGCCAGTCGAACCGTCCGGGACGGACCATTGCTGCATCCAGTACATCCGGCTGGGAGGTTGCCGCCATCAGCACCACGCCCGGTTTCTGCCGAATCTGCTCGATGTGCTGAAGAAAGGCTTCCAGAAAGCGGCGATGCTCGATGTTGGACTCCGTATCGCGCAGGTTGGCCGCCAGGCCCTCGAAGTCGTCAAAAAACAACAGGCACGGAGCGCGCTGCGCCGCCTGCTCGAAGACCTGACGCAGACGTTCGACGCCTTCTCCCGACCATTTCGAGGTCACTTCGCTGAGGGTGACGCGCACGAGCGGCAGTTGAAACTCACCTGCTGTCGCTTCCGCCAGAAAGGTCTTGCCGCTGCCCGGCCCGCCAATGAGCAGAATGCCGTTCAGGTGAATGCGATACTGCGCAGCCCGCTCGGCTTCGAGCACAATGCGTACGGCCTGGGCAATGGTCTGCTTGGCTTCCTGGTATCCCCCAACGTGGGCAAAGGTCGGACGCCCGCCGGGTTGTGTTCTGGATTGGATGACTGATGCCGATGAAGGCGCAGGTGAAGGCAACGGGCCAAGCTGCTCCAGAGCCGCACGGTAGGTTTCATTTTTGGGTTCGCGGCGCAGGGCTTCTGCAAAATGCCGCCGTGCGGCTTCAAGGTCGCCAAGCTGACAGTAGGTGAGACCCAAGTTGTACTGAATCAGTCCCGGCGCGTCCGGGTAAGCCCGCAAAAACGTTTCCGACTGCGCCGCCCGGTGATAGGCCGCCAGCGCGGCTGACCAATCCTGAAGGCGAAACAGAACATCGCCCAGTTCATTGTGATAGGTGCCCCGCCGTGGCTCCAGCCGGATTGCCGTGTGGTACGCCTCGCAGGCCGCGTCAAGGTCTCCGGCCAAAAACAAGGCGTAGGCGAGATTGGCGTGGATGATACCCCGCTCACGTGGATAAGCCCGCGCATGCGGGTCACAGGCAATGGCTTCCCGGTAGGCAGCGATGGCAGCCGCATAGTCCCCACGTTGCAGATGTTCGTTGCCGCGTACATTGGCAGCGCGCGCTTCCGCAATATCCATGGCTTCGGGTGTCACAAAGGCAAGATGAACCACAGCCTGCTGGCCGGCGTGGGGGTAGAGCCTCCGTGGTGGTTCCACTTCCACTATCGCATGCGCGTGCCGTCCCATGCGAAAAAAGTCTTGCCCTACGCTGTGGCAGATTGCTGTCAGCGGTATCCAGAGCAGGACTTCTGAAGGGGATGGGGGTAAGAGCAGGTAACGGGGAACAAGCCGGAACCGCCTGTCAGGGCAGTTCGTCGAAAATTCCCTTGCTCATGTAGCGTTCGGCGCTGTCCGGGAAAATCGTGACGACGTTCTTCCCTTCTCCAAGCCGGCGGGCAAGCTGGATGGCGGCAAAAGCGTTCGCACCGGCCGACCCACCGCACAGGACACCTTCCTCACAGGCCAGGCGGCGCACCATGGCGAAGGCGTCACGGTCGGTGACGGCAACCACTTCATCGCACAACTCGCGGTGAAAGTTCTCCGGGATGAAGCTTGTGCCGATACCTTCGACCTTGTGTGGGCCGGGCTGCCCGCCGCCAAGCACCGAGCCTTCCGTTTCGACGGCAATACAAACCGCGTTTGGGTTGCGTTCCCGGATGTAGCGGGCCACACCGGAAAAGGTCCCGGCCGTGCCGCAGCCAATGGCAATCCCATCCACTTTGCCGCCAAGCTGTTCATAGATTTCGGCCCCGGTCGTCAGGTAGTGAATGCGTGGATTGGCCGGATTGCTGAACTGCTGTGGCACAAAAGCATTCGGGATGGATTCTGCCAACTCCAGCGCCTTGCGAATTGCGCCGGGGATGCCTTCTTCATGAGGCGTATAGACCAGCGTCCCGCCCAACGCCTCAGCAACCTGCATTTTTTCACGGCTGTAGCCTTCCGGGACGCACAGGATCACCCGGTAGCCGCGCGTCCGTCCGATGAGCGCCAGCCCAATTCCGGTGTTACCAGCAGTTGGCTCAATGATGGTAGCGCCGGGCTTGAGCAGCCCACGCTGCTCAGCATCGGTGATGAGGCCCAGCGCGGCGCGGTCTTTGATGCTTCCGCCGGGGTTGAGGTATTCAAGCTTGGCGTACACATTGGCGGCTCCCGCCGGAACAACGGAGCGCAGGTGAAGCAGGGGGGTTTTGCCAATGAGTTCCGTGATGTCTTCCGTAATGCCAAGTGCCATGGGATGTATCTTTAGGGTGATGGTTGACAATGGCGATGCTATCGTTGCCGCAGTTCCAACGCAACGATGCGATACACCTGGCGGGCCGTGGGGTCCCAGTTGCCAGCCCGGTCGTTCATAGACCGTCGGACGTGACGAACGGCCGGATGTTTTGCTAAGACTTGGCCGACCGGTCGCCCGACGCCGGAACTTCACGCCCACAGGACACCAACCTCTGATGAACTCAGGCATCCGCGTCCGCTTCGCGCCTTCTCCGACTGGCTACCTGCATATCGGCGGGGCGCGCACGGCGCTCTTTAACTGGCTGTTTGCCCGTAAACACCACGGTACATTCATTTTGCGGATTGAAGACACGGACCGCGAGCGTTCCACGCCGGAAGCCGTGGCGACCATTCTGGACGGGCTGCGCTGGCTGGGCCTCGATTGGGACGAAGGTCCCTTTTACCAGTCCGAACGGCTGGCAGCCCACCGCCAGCTTGCCGAACACCTGCTCGCGGCCGGCCATGCCTACAAGTCCTACGAAACCAAAGAGGAACTGGAAGCGATGCGGCAGGCGGCCGAGGCAGCCAAACAGCCCTTTGTGTTTCGCGGCCGCATCCTGTCCCCCGCAGAAGAGGCGCAGCTCACGGCCCAGGGAATACCCTATGTCGTGCGGTTCCGCGTCCCCCGGACG
This sequence comes from Chloracidobacterium thermophilum B, assembly GCF_000226295.1. Taxonomy (GTDB): domain Bacteria; phylum Acidobacteriota; class Blastocatellia; order Chloracidobacteriales; family Chloracidobacteriaceae; genus Chloracidobacterium; species Chloracidobacterium thermophilum. The sequence goes on along the minus strand of NC_016024.1, from coordinate 919,114 downwards.
GACGGCGCCGTGACGTTCCACGATCTGGTTCACGGGGAGCAGACCAAGCGCTATGCCGACATCGAGGACTTTGCCCTGCTCCGTTCGGACGGCTCACCGCTCTACATTCTCAGCAACGCGGCCGATGACATTGCCGAACGGGTGACGCACGTTATACGTGGGCAGGACGGCCTTGCCAACACCCCCAAACAACTGCTCATCTACCGGGCGCTGGGCGTCCCGGAACCCACCTTTGCGCACCTGCCGCTCATTCTGGATGGCAAACGCGCCAAACTCTCCAAACGCAAGCATGGCGAACGGGCGACGGTGCAGTTCTATCAGGCGCAGGGCTTCATCCCGGACGCCTTTCTCAATGCTATTGCCCTGATCGGATGGTCCCCCGGTGACAACCGGGAAATCCTCTCGCGGGAGGACATGATCGCCGCCTTTGATTTTGCCCAGGTGAGCCGCACCAACGGGATTTTCAACCTTCCGCCAGCGGACCAGCCGCTGGCCGACCCACGGCAGTTCACCGACCCGAAAGCCCTGTGGCTCAACGCAGAATATCTCCGTACTCTGCCGCTCGACCGGTTGCTCCCCATGGTGCAGGCGCAGCTTGAGACGGCCGGACTCTGGAAGCCTGCCTTTGCTACCGGTGACGGGCAGGCGTGGTTTGCCCGTACGGTGGATGTCATTCGTGAGCGTTTCCGCACGCTGGTGGACTTCACCACCTACGGGCGGGCGTACTTTGACGACACCTTCGACATTGACCCGGAAGCTGCCCGGAAAAACCTGCGTGACCCCCGCCTGGCAACGTGGCTGCCGGAACTGGCCGACACGCTCGAACCGCTCCCGGACTGGACGGCAGAAGCGGTCGAAGCGGCGCTCCGGGACTTTGCTGCGGCCCGGGAAGTCAAGGCCGGGTTGTTCATCAACGCGGCGCGGGTGGCGCTCACGGGACAAAGTGTAGGGCCAAGCATGTTTGAGGTCTTTGTCCTCATTGGCCGCGAGCGTTCCTGTGCCCGCCTCCGCGCCACCGGGCAACGGCTCATGGCCGAAGCGCCGGCCAGCCGTGACGCGGCGGCCACATCCTGAACATTGACCCATGCCCGGTTTTCTCGCTGACGCCGACCTGACACCCAATCGCATCGAACAGGCACGCCAGCGCAAGGGGCACTACATTGACCTGACGAGCAGCAACCCAACCCACCAGGGGTTGCTGTTTCCGCCGGATGTGCTGCGGGCGGCGGCGGCCGGCTACTGGAACAGCCGGTGTTACTGTCCCGATCCGCACGGCTGGCCGCCAGCGCGGGAGGTCATTGCGGCGGACTACGCCCGCCGTACACCGCCGCTTGAGGTAGCACCGGATAACATTTTCATCACCGCCAGCACGAGTGAAGCCTACAGCCTGCTCTTTGCGCTGCTCACCGAACCGGGCGACAACGTGCTGGGTCCCGATGTCACGTATCCGCTGTTTGAGCATCTGGCGGCCATGCACCACGTGGAATTGCGTACCTACCGGCTGGATGAAGCCCACGGCTGGCGGATTGATGAGGATTCACTGCTCGCGGCAACTGATGCGCAGACCCGTGCCGTTCTGGTGGTGTCGCCCCACAATCCCACCGGGATGATCGTCCAACAACCACTGCCGGCGCTCTGCCAGCTTGGGTTGCCCGTCATCTGTGACGAGGTGTTTGCCACTTTTACCTACCGGGCCTCAACCAGCCCGCCGCTGGGAACCTTGCACCCGGAACTTCCGGTCTTTCATCTTGACGGTATTTCCAAACGCCTGGCCCTGCCCGATCTGAAGTTGGGCTGGATCGCGCTGAACGAACCAGCCGCGGCCAGATTCGGGACGCGGCTGGAAATCCTCAACGATGCCTTTCTGAGCGCCAATGCCCTGACCCAGTTCATGCTGCCGACGCTGTTTGAGCAGGGGCAGGCTTTCGTACAGCACATGCGCGACCGCCTGCGGGCGGCGCTCGATCTGGCGCTTGCCCGGCTGCGCGGCTGCCCGCAGGTGACCGTCCACCCGCCGGATGGCGGCTACTACCTGTTTCCACGGATTGCCGGGTGGGAGGACGAAGAAGCCCTTGTACTGGAACTCCTCGAACATGGCGTCCTCGTGCATCCCGGCTACTTCTACGGCTGCGAGCAGGGCGTTCACCTCATGCTGTCCTGCCTGACAGAACCCGACCAGCTCCGGGCCGGCCTCGACATCCTTGCCCGCCATCTCTGAATGGCATCTCTGAACGACGCTTTTTCCCGGCTGCCCGTCCGGGCAGCGCCGCTAAAACGTCATCCGAAACCCGACCTGTATCTGACGCGGCGGAAAAGCGCGCCGGTAGCGATCAGGGGTGACGATGAACCGCCCGCCACGGCGCGGCGGAAGATTGAACTCGGTGTTGAGCGGAGGATTCACCGGTGGGAAGGTACGTCCGAACTCGCGCACATTGGTTCGGTTGAAAAGGTTGAAGGCTTCGACAATGCCTTCGAGCTTGAAGCGGTCCCGGTTGATGCAACGCCGCGCCAGGCGCACGTCGAGATTGTAGAACGCTGGCGTCACCCCGACGTTGCGCCCCAGCCCGGCCGGCCGGTCATTGGCATCGCCGTTCCGATTCAAATCCACCCCGGCCAGCAGATTCCACGGACGCCCCGAAACCGCCGTGAAGATGTAGGACAGGGTGTAATCCCGCAGCAGAAGGTGTTTGGAATAGTCCAGCTTCCACACCCCGGACATCACCAGCCGGTGGCGGGCATCCTGAATGGACAGCGCACGCTCCTGACGCACGTCGAGTGGCTCGGCAAATTCCTGCAAAGACGTACGGAAATCCACATAGTTGTCAATGGCTTTCGACAACGTGTAGCTGGCGCGACCGGTGAAGCGTCCGACCCGCCGTTCTACGCCAAAGGTGACGCCGTGATAGTAACTGTCATAGGCGGCGGCATATTCATTCACCGTTCCCCGGCGGGGATCGAGACGGCCGTTAATGACACTGTCGAGCGGATCGACACCCGGACGGACGACCGGGTTGATGTTGCGCAGCGACAGAATGCGGTTGCCCCGCACGTAGTTATAAACGACCGAAAACAACGTTGAGCCAAGCTGGGACTCCAGGCTGAGGCTGGCCTGCTGGGTGTAACTGACCGGCAGGCGCCGGGCAAACTGAAACTCCAGTCCAAACTGGGGGACAGGCTGAATACCAAAGGGGAAATCGCCCGACGGAGGAAGCTGCCGGTTGGGTTGGGTAAAGGGCAGGATGCTGAAGGGAAACGGCAAAACGAGTGTCCGGCGCGTCAACGGGACGATGGTAAAAATCGGAAACGTCAGATTGCTGGCCGTGAACAGGCCGTAGCCGCTCCGTACGGTCAGTTTCTGGAGAGGCTGCCAGACCAAGGCGATGCGGGGTGATACAAAGCCTTTGTTTTCCGGCGTACTGCGCGCGCGTATCAGGTCATAGCGCACACCAAGATTGAGCCTTACGGCCGGATGCAGCGAAACATCATCCAGGGCAAACAGGCTCCAGGCGGTTTGCGGTATCCGCGTCGGCTGTGGGTCAAGAAAGCCCTGCCGGTAGTCATTCGTGATGGGCAGGACATCCAGGGGCAGCACCGGAAAGCCGGGGAAACGGTTGGGCAGACCAGCCCCGATGAGTGCCAGCACCGCCTGCTGCTGGGGTGTGCGCAATGTCGGGTCAAAAGCCTGGAGCGCCGACATGGACGGCGAGCCGGGCGGACCGCCCAAGGCGGCAAGGCTGACGGCTGAGAAGATAGCCTGACCACCTTCACTGGCCGGCTGGCGCTGCCGTGAATCCACCCGCAGGACATCCCCGCCGAATTTCATCTGGTGGCGGCCACGCACCAACCCTACCGAGGTGAAAAACTGGTAGGTCTGGGTGTCGCGGAACTGGGGCAGAACGAGGGATTTCCCAAAAATGACCTGTCCTTCCGGGGCATTGATGGCAATGCGCGGCCCCGGATCGGTGGCACCGATGTCCTGCAGGCGGGTGCTGTAGAGAAAGCGGCTTTCCACCACAAAGGCCTGTTGGCTGACAAATGTGTTGTTGACGGCCAGGTTGTGATCGGTCAGCCGCTGCTCTCCGGTGAAGGTGCTGGCGGTCAACCCTCCGAAGGGTTCAAAAGCCGTATTCACCTGCCCCCCGTAGTTGTAGCGCACCGTGAGGTTGTCTTCCGGTGTGATCTGCCAATCCCCCCGGACAAGGGCCGTCGAGCCACCGGTGCTGAAGGGAATGCTTCCGGTCTCGAACCGAAATCCATTGCGCAGCGCTGCAGCGCGCACGGTGTCGGAAATGGTCACGACGGTGTTCTGCCTGATGTTGAGCCGCTCTCCGGTCACAAAGAAAAACGCCCGGTTGCGCCACAGCGGGCCCCCGGCCGTGAGGCCATACTGGTACTGCTCGAAAGGCGGCTTGCCGGGCGTGAGGGATTCCCGCGCACTCAGGGCGGCGTTGCGAAAGAAGCCAAAGAGTGACCCGCGAAACTGGTTGTCGCCGGACTTTGTGATGATGTTGATGATGCCGCCCAGCGCGCGTCCGAACTCGGCGGAATAGCCATCCGAAACAACCTGAAACTCACGCACCGCCTCCTGCGAAAATGTCGAGCGGATGCTCCCGGACGTGGCATCGTTGTTGTCCAGCCCGTCAATGGTGAGGTTGTTCAGCCGTGGTGACTGGGCATTGAAGGAAATGCCCGACGTTGCCGTAGCGCCCTGGTCGGGCAGGTTGTCCGGGACAGTTCGCGCCGCTGTAATGGCAAATTGCAGGAAGTCACGCCGGTTGATGGGGAGTGCCGGGATTTCATTCTGCCGGATGTTCGTGGCCGATTCAGCCGCATTGCGGGCATCGGCCACGACTTCGATAACGTCGGTCGTCCCAGCCGTGGCCAGTGTGATAACCACCAGCGCCGTTGTGCCAAGCGAAAGGCGGATGGTCTGCCGCCTGTCCTCAAAGCCGGCCGCCCGGGCGCGCAGTTCGTAGTCCCCCGGCGGCAGGTTGAGAAATTCGTACGTGCCGTCCTCACGGGATTGAACCGTACGCTGTATCCCGGTTCCCACCTGAAGGCAGACCATTTCCGTGCCGCCGATGACCGCCCCGGAAGCGTCGCAGACCCGCCCGGTGATCGTGCCGGTTGTTGAACCGCTCTGGGCGTAGCCCACCGGTGAAAACAACCACAGCGCCAGAACCAACAAGCTGATAATCCAGGGAACACGAACTGCCATGACCCAAGTCTGACCTTGATGGACTTTGTGACACAAAAACCAAAAAAGCGTGATTAAACTGTTTCAATCGGCCCCGCCAGGGACTTTGTGAGCGGCGTCCACCCTCAAATAGCTCAGGCAAGCAAATTTCGGGCGCAGTTCCGGCGGACGACCTGCCAGGGATCATATCCGTCCCGCGCGTGCAGGCAGCGCCGGATGTCTTCGGCATTCGAGTAGTCCACAAGAAATTTGAGTGGGTACTCCCAGAAAGCGTGGGCGATGAGCGGCCAGCCGCCCGGTGCATGCGCATTGAAGTAATCAAAATGCACGTCGGCTGTGTCGGCGTCGTCGAAGTTGAAGTGCAGCGACGCCACGGGCGTGTCGTTTTCCGAGAAGTTGTATCGCTCTGGATGCAGACGGCTGTTGAACCGGCCACGCCAGGTTTGGCGCAGATCGGTAAAAGTGGCGTCAGCGCGCAGATCAGAAAGCAGGGATGCCGTTCCGTAGCGCGGATGGAAGCGCAGACCGTTGAAGCCCACTTCCTGGTTCGGCTGCTCGAACCCGACGTGTTGCCACAGATGCTTGCGTTTGAGCGCCCAGTAGAAGTTGAGCAGGTCGCCCCGCCGCCGACCAAACCAGGCAAAGTCAGTGGCCGTCACCCCCGCCACGCCCAACTCGGCCTGCACGGATGGGTGCAGGGCATCCCAGGTGGGCAGGGACGGCTCATCAATGGGTGTGCGCGTCCGGGCCAGCCACGTTCTCAACACATCCACGCGACCTAGGCCGGCTCATCCTTGGGCACAAGGCCGATGCAGTGATAGCCGCCGTCCACGTAAATGACCTCACCGGTGATGCCACGCCCCATGTGCGACACCAGAAACAGGGCCGTGTCGGCGACTTCGGCCACTTCCGTGGGCCGGCGCAGCGGGGCCACGGCGGCATGGTGTTTGAGCATTTTGGTAAATCCCTGAATGCCCCGTGCCGCAAGCGTGTTGATGGGGCCGGCAGAAATGGCATTGACACGAATGCCATAAGGGCCCAGGTCGGCCGCCAGATACCGTACGCTGGCTTCGAGCGCCGCCTTGGCCACGCCCATGACGTTATATCCGACGACAGCCCGCTCACTGCCGAGATACGTCAGCGTCACGATGCTGCCGCCGTGGTCTTTCATCAGGGGCAGTGCTGCCCGCGCCACAGCCGTCAGCGAGTAGGCGCTGATGTCATGGGCGATGCGGAAGCCTTCGCGGGAGGTGTCCACAAACGCTCCTTCCAGGTCTTCCTTGGGCGCGTAGGCCACGGCATGCACGAGAAAATCCAGCGTACCAAAGTTGGTTTTGACAGCCTCGAAGAACGCCGCAATGTCGGCGTCACTGGTGACATCACAGGGGGCGACGAACGGATTGTCCAGCGTGGCCGCCAGTTCACGGACGTTGGCTTCAAGACGTTCGTTCTGGTAGTTGAGCGCCAGCGTTGCACCGGCCTGTGCCGTCGCCTGGGCAATCCCCCAGGCGATGCTGCGCTTATTTGCCACGCCGAGAATCACACCTTTTTTACCGGTAAGCATGATGAGGGGTCCTACCACACAGTGAGGATATGGATGGCCGGGCCAAACCACTGCCAACCATAATGGAAAAAGGCTTCGGTTGACTACCGAAGCCTCAAACGGGCATGCCCGTTGTGTCTGTCGCTGCTTCCTGCGGCCAGGCCGGTGAAGGGCCGGACGTACCACAGATCAGGATTGGATCAGGACTAACCGCCGCCTTTCTTGAGTTCGACCAGTACCTGTTTGGCCACCGCCTTGAGCGTATCGAAAACACCCGTGCCCTTGTAGGCGACAGCTTCAAACACCGGCTCGCCTTTGCGCATGAGTTCTTTTTTGAGTTCTTCGACCGGCAGGGCGCTGGGCAGGTCACGCTTGTTGAGCTGCAGGACGTACGGAATTTTCATCAGGTCATAGCCCTGTGCCTTGAGGTTCTGCTCCAGGTTCCAGAGCGACTCGATGTTGGCATCCATACGCTCTTCCTGCGAGTCGGCCACGAAGACCACACCATCCACGCCTTTGAGAATCAGCTTGCGGCTGGCGTCGTAAAAGACCTGTCCCGGCACGGTGTAGAGGTGGAAACGGGTCTTGAAGCCCCGTACGGTGCCGAGTTCCAGCGGGAGAAAGTCAAAAAACAGCGTCCGGTCGGTTTCCGTGGCCAGGCTGATCAGCTTGCCCTTCGCCTGCGGAGAAGTCGTGTCGTAAATATATTGCAGGTTCGTCGTCTTCCCGCCAAGACCGGGGCCGTAATAGACGAGCTTACAGTTGATTTCACGGGCAGCGTAATTGATGAACGTCAAGGCAAGCCACTCCTCGCACTACAGACAGAACCTGAAAAAGCGCTTGGGCGTAGAAATGTTGTTCCTCTACACCTTCTCAATCAGAAAACAAGTTGTCAATATCGTCCTCGGTGATTTCGGCAAAGGGTGATTCAAGATTGACGCCACGGGCCTTTTCTTCCTCGACCTTGCGGGCGATGGCTTCCAGCACTTCCGCCATATCGGTTGCGGCCCGCTTGACCCGGAGGCGCACCAGCCCCAAACTCGACCGCTCATCAAAGATGACGACCAGGATCACCCGCTGTGCCACAATCGAGATGTGGATGTTATCCCGTTCCCCCTCGTGTGACAGAACCGGAAACTCTTTCTCGCCAACCAGATGCGCCAGTGCATCCGTGGCAGCGACATTGCCGGCGGTCAGTGAAGCCAGACTCGTGGTGTCAATGGCGCCAACATCTCCGTGGTCGGCGATCTTCTGACCGTTCTTGTCGATCAGAAACACCATCCGGGCGTTGGCGTCTTCACACAGGCGGGCAATGATGTTCTTGATTTGCTGATACTCTTCACCGTAGAGCACCAGCGCGGCACTTGACATGTTTTACCATCCTCGTCGAGAAAGGTAGCGCGTGCTGCCTGGTTTGGCTATTCCCATATTACATCAGCAGCCATAATCTCTCGTCCAGTGGACGCGGTCGAAGCATCAGCTCCGTCATTCATACGTTGGCGGCTTACAAGGCGCGGCTTGGATACCAGGCTGAAACTCCATTTTATTGCCATCCGCCATCCAAGTCCCGCACCAGCGCAGCAATGTGCCTGAAGTGACCAGTTTCATAGCATAGGCGAAAAAACGCTTTCAAGGGCATTTCTCGGAAGCCAAACCACCAACCGGGCAGGTGCGACCGCAGCTTCCCAAGGGAATCACAAAACCAAGGCTTTCTTGACGCCACCCAGGTGATTCCTTAGTATCCCCCACCGGGCCTGACTTCTCCGCTGAAGCGTCCGGCACGTCAGGCAAGCGGTCTTGGCAACGCTGATTTTACTTCACCTCTCCCGATTTCCTTCCAGCCCAAGGCACATTCATGCTTCTCGACAAGGTTCTTGCCAAAATCTTTGGTAGCGCCAATGAACGCTACCTCAAGCGGATTCGCCCCCTTGTGTCGGCCATCAACGACCGGGAAGCCAGGCTCCAGGCACTGTCCGACGCCGAGCTGCAGGCGCAGACGGCACGTTTCAAGGAACGGCTGGACCAGGGTGAGTCTCTGGATGACCTGTTGCCGGATGCTTTTGCCACGGTCCGCGAAGCCTCGCGGCGTGTGACCGGGATGCGCCACTTTGATGTCCAGCTCATCGGCGGCATCGCCCTCCACCACGGACGCATTGCCGAAATGCGTACCGGCGAAGGCAAAACCCTTGTGGCCACCCTGCCGGTGTATCTCAACGCGCTGACAGGACGCGGCGTGCACGTCGTCACCGTCAATGACTACCTGGCCAAGCGCGACGCCGAGTGGATGGGCAAGATTTACCGGTTTCTGGGCCTTTCTGTCGGCGTCATCCAGAACCATCTCTACGATGACGAACGCCGCGCGGCCTATGCCTGCGACATCACCTACGGCACCAACAACGAGTTCGGCTTCGATTACCTGCGCGACAACATGAAGTATTCGGTCAAATCCTGCGTCCAGCGTGGTCACTATTTCGCCATCGTGGACGAAGTGGATTCGATCCTCATTGACGAAGCCCGCACACCGCTCATCATCGCCGGCCCCTCGGACGAATCGAGTGAAAAGTATTACCTCGCCAACGATGTCATTCCCAAGCTCAACCCGGCCACCGACTACCTGGTGGATGAAAAAACGCACACGGCGGCGCTGACCGAAAGCGGCATCGAACGGGTTGAAAAGCTGCTTGGGGTTGAAAACCTCTACGATCCGGCCAACTTCGAGCTGTTGCACTGCGTCAATCAGGCGCTCAAGGCCCATACCCTCTATCACCGCGACAAGGAATACATGGTGCGGGATGGGCAGGTCATCATCGTGGATGAACACACCGGGCGTCCGATGGACGGACGGCGCTGGTCAGATGGTCTGCACCAGGCAGTGGAAGCCAAGGAAGGCGTCAAAATTGAGGCCGAAACCCAGACGCTGGCGACCATCACCCTCCAGAACTACTTCCGCATGTACGAAAAGCTGGCCGGGATGACTGGCACGGCTGAAACCGAAGCGGCGGAATTTGCCAAGATTTACAACCTGGAAGTCACCGTGATCCCGACGCACCGGCCGATGATTCGGCAGGATTATCCTGACCTCATTTACCGGACGGCCGAAGAGAAATGGAACGCCATTGTTGAAGAAATCAAGGAACGGCACCAGACCGGTCAGCCGATCCTGGTCGGGACAGCTTCGGTTGCCAACTCGGAACTCGTTTCGCGGAAGCTTTCCGCTATTGGCATTCCTCACAACGTGCTGAATGCCAAGTACCACGAACGGGAAGCGGAAATCGTTGCCCAGGCGGGGCGCAAGGGGATGGTCACGATTGCCACCAACATGGCTGGCCGCGGTACGGACATTCTGCTTGGCGGCAATCCCGAATTTCTGACTGACGCCGAACTGCGCCGGCAGGGACGCAATCCGGCGGAAGTGCCGCCGGAAGAGCGCCAGGCCCTGTTTGAGCAGATCAAAGCCCAGACCGACCGGGAGCATGCCGAAGTCGTAGCGCTCGGCGGGCTGCACATCATCGGGAGTGAACGCCACGAATCCCGCCGCATTGACAACCAGTTGCGCGGCCGCGCCGGCCGGCAGGGCGACCCCGGTTCCTCACGGTTCTACCTGTCACTCGAAGACGACCTGATGCGCATCTTCGGCGGCGAACGGCTCAAGAACATCATGCTGACGCTGGGCATGGAAGAAGGCGTCGCCATCGAAAGCCGCATGGTGTCGCGGCGGGTGGAAGCCGCCCAGAAGTCGGTCGAAGCCCATAACTTTTCCATCCGCAAGCATCTGCTCGAATATGACGATGTGATGAACCTTCAGCGCGAAACCATTTACAACCTGCGGCGCGAGTTGATGGAAGGCGCAGAAGGTGGGCGGCAATTCATTCACCTGGCCGAGGACCTGCTCGCGGATGTCATCCGGCGCTACCTCCACGGGCGCCCGGAAGAATGGGACGTGGACGGCCTGCGCGTGGCTTTACTCGATCTCTATGCCTATGATTGCGAAGCCGAAAAGCTCGACTTCGAGCACCTGAACCGGGAAGAAATCCGCGCCAAGGTGTGGCAGACCGTCCTTGAGCGATACCGGGCACGGGAAGCCAAGATTGGAGCTGAAAATCTGCGCCAACTCGAACGCCACGTGATGCTCAATATCGTTGATGCTCACTGGAAAAAGCATCTCGCCACGCTCGACCATCTCAAGGAAGGCGTCGGCCTGCGCGGGTACGGGCAGAAAGACCCTCTGATTGAATACAAGAAAGAATCCAGCCGGCTCTTTGAAGAGATGATTGACCGGATGGATGAGGAATGCGTGCGCATCCTGTTCAACATGCGTATTGAGGTCGCTGAAGCCTCAGCGCTTGACTTCGAGAATGAACTGGTCGCCGGCGATGAAGCTGCCAGTGACGAGTTTGAAGTTGCTGGTGAACTTGCCGGCGAAGTGCCTGCGCCTCCCACGCTTCCGCGCCGGGTTGCACAACGTGCCCCAACGGCTTCCCTGCCAACCTCCCGCCCGGCGACCGGGCAGGTGTACACGGCCGCCAACGCCGGTGCCGCCCGGGCCGGTGAAGGCGGAACGGTCGTCCGCCGCACACCCAAGATCGGACGCAACGAACCCTGCCCCTGCGGCTCTGGCAAGAAGTACAAAAACTGCCACGGCGCATAAGTGGTTTGTAAAGCAAAGCGTGGCATTTTCCCGGCTACTCTGATAAAGGTACGGGCAGTACCCGTATTTCATTTCGACACACCACCGCCTGCCCCAAGCTGGCGCGATTGTTCTCAGGTGGCTGGGCGGTCGGCGACCATGACACATGCAGACAACAACTCGAGCGGCGACAGCGCTTTCGCTGGCGCTTTCCCTCTGTCTGACGTTGGCGACGGGATGTGGAACGGCCTCCCGCAAACTCATGGCCGGCACAGATGCCAAGCCGGCCAAATGTGAGCCGGGCAAACAAGGCGGGACACTCCGGCTGGCGCTGTCCTTTGGACCTTTGACCTTCAACCCCTTCGTGGATTCCACCCCCGATACGCTGGCTGTCCTGCGTAAGCTCTACGGCACGCTGCTGGATTACGACTTTGAAAAACAGGTTGTCGAGGACAGCGGTCTGGCCACGGCGGTCTCCCTGGCCGGTGACGGGAAAACCTACCGGGTGACGCTCCGCAAGTGCTTTTTTTCGGATGGCTCTCCCCTGGTGCCGGATGATGTGGTCTTCTCGTACGAACAAGCTCTCAAGGCTGGCTCTGCCCTGAGCGACCTGCTCAAAACCGGCGTGGGCAATGAACGCGGGGAAGCCAGGTTCAGCATCGTTGACGCCCAAACCGTAGAGATTCAATTCAACGATGCCATCTCGGCTGATGCTGCGAAGTTTGTCTTTGCCCGGATTCCCATTGTCTCCAAAACCAACTTCCCGACGGTTGCGGATGACCCGACCAAAATCGCCTGCTCCGGGCCTTTTGTCGTCAAATCATTTTCACCCAACAAGGAGCTTCGGCTGGCAGCCAATCCGAACTACTGGAAAGTGGACAATGCCGGTACGGTGCTGCCCTACCTCAACGAAGTCGTCTATGACCTGGGGGTGGATCGCAAGACCCAGTCGGAGCGGTTCGTCGAAGGCAAGTACGATGTCATTGACTACCTGCTGCCAGAGCAGGCCAAGGCCGTGGAGGGACAGGCCAAGGTACGTAATGCCGGCGGCTCGCTGCGCGTGTGGACGCTGGTCGGCAACACGCGGATTGACCAGACCAAGGTGGACCGGAACCGCGCCAAGCATTTTCTCAATGATGACTTCCGGGAAGCTGTCTCACGGCTCATTGACCGCAAACGCCTGGCCGCGTCCGTGCTGGGGGGCAACGCCGACCCCTGCTTTGGTCTCATCACCCCCGGCAATACCACCTGGTATGACCCGAATGCACCCCGCTATGAACCCAATGTGGAAACGGCCAAAGCGGCCCTGCAGGCCGCCGGCTACAGTTACCGGGACGGCAAACTCATTGACGGGATCAAGACGCCGGTACGCTTCAAGTTCACTGTTCCCAAAGAGCCAACCGCTGTTGCCATCGGGCAGTCCATCGTACAGGACCTGACCGCGGCCGGACTGGACATCGTGCTGGACGAACAACCCCTGGAAAAGTGGTGGAAAGCGTTGACCTCCGGGGTTTTCGACATGATTCTGGTCGAAATTCAGCCGGAACTTCCCGACCCCATCTTCCTTCAGCCCTTTGTGACCGGCAGCCGCCCCTACTTTGCCGAACCGGTTATTACCAACGCGCAAACGGACCTGCGGGGCTACGACTGGTTCAAGAAAATAGCCAAAAACTTCGACCTGGCACTGCGCCAGAAAACCATTGAAGAGCGGCGCAAACTCTATAACGATTTTCAGCGAAGCTGGAATGAGGTCACGCCGGTTCTGCACCTTGTCTCGGAACACACCATTGCCGGGGCCCGCTCCAATGTGCTGAACATCCGCCTGGCGAAATTCGACCCCGCTGCCACGTGGAATCTCGAGGAGCTTTACCTCAAGTAACCATCTCGTCTGTCAAGCGTCGTCTGCTGTACTATGGGTTTTCGCAGTGTGTGTAAGTCATGAAAGCCTGTCCGCAATGTCGGCGCACGTACACGGCAGACATCGCCTTTTGTCCCTACGACGGAAGGCCACTGTCCCAGGTGTCCGATGAAGAAGAACTGGGCGAAGACCCGCTCGTAGGGCGGGTCTTCATAGACCGCTACCACCTCACGGCGCGCATTGGTGAAGGTGGGATGTGTACGGTGTACCGTGGCACTCACGTCCTGACGCGCAAACTCTGGGCGGTCAAGATTCTCCACGCCGAACTGGCGGCCCAGCGCCGTGCGGTCAAGCGGTTTCAGAAAGAAGCCCAGGCAGCCAGCCGCATTGACCACGCCAATGTCATTCAGGTCACGGACTTCGGGACGAGCGAGGAAGGCTACGTCTATCTGGTTATGGAGTATCTGGAAGGCTCGACACTCAAGCGGGCCATCCAGACCGACGGGCCGTTTACGCTCGAACGGACGGTGCACATCGTACGGCAGATTGGGGACGCCCTGGATGCCGCGCATGCCCAGAATGTCATTCACCGCGACCTCAAACCGGAAAACATCATGCTCCTGCCCACGGAAGAAGCCGAGCGGGAACGGGTCAAGGTGCTTGATTTCGGGATCGCCAAGGTACAGGAAGACACCACGGACAGCGCTCCACTCACGGCGCAGAACATGGTTATGGGCACGCCGCAGTACATGTCTCCCGAACAGGCCAAGGGACTCGAACTCGATGCCCGGTCAGACATCTACAGTCTGGGGATCATCACCTACGAAATGCTGACCGGCAAAACCCCATTTCACGGCGGCCCATCCAAAGTCATCCTGAGCAAGCATGCCAACGAGATTCCCCCTTCGCCCCGCCGGCTGCGGCCCGACCTGTCGGCGCATGTCGAGCGCGTCATCATGCGGGCGCTTGAGAAAAGCCCCCTGCGGCGGCAGCAGTCAGGCAGTGAATTTGCCCGTGAACTGGAACTGGCAGTGCGCCTGGCAGCCACCATGACCAAGCGGGAGACAGAGCGCACACCGGTCATCACCGTACCGGCACTTCCCAGTGCGCCGGAAGTGGTTGAACCACCACCGCCGCCGCCAAGCCTTCCGGTTGATACCGTCATGGCCTCCCAGACAGTCGTGGCCCGTGAAGTTCCCCGGCGGAGCGCAACCTGGCGCACAGTCATCATTGTGGCTGTCGTCATAGCGTGTGTGCTTCTGGGCAGCATCATTTGGTGGTCCCTGCGAGGTTAGCCAACGGTCTTTTGACGACATGCCGCGTGCCTTCCCTGTCGTATTTCACCGCAGCCAGGCGTGTCGTGTGATTCCACGTGTGAGGACTTCTCCCTGTGAAGCGACGTTCCTTTCTCAGCCACCTGGCCTTTTCCCCGGTGGCCTGGTCCCTCCTGCGGCTACAGACGGAAGGGGCAGAGACGGATGCCCTGCTTTCCGGTCCGCTGGTTGGTTACAGCGAAATGACCGAAACGATGATCTGGCTGCAAACCCGGCGGCCGGCCCGCGTCCAGGTACGCTATTGGGTGCAGGGCAAGCCGGAGACGACCCGGCTCAGTGAGGAATACCGCACAACCCACGCCGGAGACGGCATCGCCAAATTCACCCTTTCCGGGCTGACCTTTGGCACACGCTATGACTACGAAGTTTATGTGGATGGAGCGCGCATTGAGCGGCCCTATCCGATGACCTTTCAAACCCAGCCGATGTGGAAATGGCGGACGGAGCCACCGCCCTTCAAAGTGGCTTTTGGTTCGTGCCACTACGTCAATGACCCGCCCTTTGACCGTCCGGGGCGACCCTATGGCGATTCGCCCAAGGTATTTTCCGCCATCCTGGCTCAGAAGCCGGACCTGATGCTGTGGCTCGGCGACAACTGCTACTACCGCGAAGCGGACTACCAGACAGAAGCCGGGATGCGGTATCGCTATGCCCACACCCGCGCCCAGGCGGAACTCCAACCGCTGTGGGCGGCTGTTCACCACTACGCCATCTGGGATGACCACGACTACGGGCCGAATGATTCGGATCGCACGTTCCGCCGTCGGGATACGGCCCTGCGCATTTTCCGGGACTACTGGTGTAACCCGACCCACGGCACACCAGAAACGCCGGGCTGCTTTTTCCGGTTTGACTGGGCTGATGTTGAGTTCTTCATGCTCGACGGGCGTTACCACCGGATGCCCAATCACCTGCCCGACGACGCACCAGACAAAACCATGTTGGGGCCGGAGCAACTCGGCTGGCTGCTGGAGTCATTGCGTTCCAGCGAGGCCACGTTCAAGGTGGTCGCCAGCGGCGGACAGGTGCTCAACCCTGTTTCTCCCTGGGAGTGCTTCGGCCGGTTCAAGGTTGAACAGTCCCGGATATTCGATTTCATCCGTTCGGAGAAAATCCCCGGTGTCGTCTTCATTTCGGGAGATCGCCACCTGGCCGAACTCAACCGGCGCCTGGAACCGAATCTCTATCCGCTCTACGACTTCACATCGAGTTCCCTGACCGCCGGTGTGGCCAAGCTCTCCAAAGCCGAGCAGGACAACCCCTGCCGGGTGCCGGGGACACTCGTTGAGAAGCACAACTTCGGCATTCTGGAGTTTTCCGGCCCACGCGCCAACCGGCTGCTCACCATGCGCTGCTTTGACGAGAACGGCGATGAGCAGTGGAAGCGGGAAATTCCCATCAGCGAGTTGCGCTTTCCACGTCCATCGGAAGAATCAGAACGGTAGATTGAAAGGCGACGTTCGGCTACGATAGTCCGTTGCGGCAGTGCCGCCGACATTTTCCTATTGGTTTCCGTCGTCATTTACCAGCCATGTCTTTTGCGCCAATGCGTTCCCGCCGCTGGATACTATGGTTTCTCACCGGCTGGCTGCTGTTGGTTGGAATGCCCGGGAACCCTGTGGCCAACGCACAAGCACAGCCAACCGTCCTGAAGCCGGAAGCCCCGCCGGACAGTGACCTTCCCCCGGTTCAACGGGACACCCTGCTGACCGGGCTGCCCATCCTGGTGGTGGAACGTCCCGGCTCGACCTCCGTCGCCGTCGCGGTCGTCATCAAGGTAGGCGCGACGTTTGACCGGGTGGGTAAAGCAGGACTGGCCCGCCTGACGGCCGAGTGCATCCGTAGCGGAGGCGGCGGCTACGACGCCGAACGGGTTCGGCTTGAACTGGAAGAAGCCGAAGCCCAGCTTGAAGTTGATGTGGACTGGGACCAAACCTGCCTCCTGGTGACTGGCCCCGCACGCCAGGCAGCGCCCCTGATTGATCTGCTGGGACGGCTGGTGACAATGCCTGACCTGGCCCGGCGCGATTTTGCCGAAGCCCGCTTCAAGCCCTTTCAGGAAGCGGCCATCACAGCCGCCCGTGCGGCACAAACCGAGGAAGCTGCGGCGGATGCGCTGTTTTTCCAGACCCTCTATGAGGCCCACCCCTACCATCACAACCTGCTGGGGACGCCAGAGAGCCTCGCCGCAATTACGCCGGCCGATGTGGCTGACTTTTACCGTCGGCACTGGCTCCCCAACAATGCGGCCGTCATCATTGTCGGCGACATCACCGCCTCCCAGGTACGCAGTGTCACGCGCCGTGCCTTTGGCGGTTGGGCAAAGGGCAAGCCGGCACCGGCCACCTTCCTGCCGCCTAACCCTCCAGAGCAGCTTCGCCTGGTACACCAACCTCAGACCGGACCTGCCAGCGGGCCGATTCACCTTCGGCTGGGCGGAATTCTACCTGAAGCCACGGCTGAGACCCGCGCCACGTGGCTGGTGCTGACGGAGTTGCTCAAGCGCCGCTGTCAGCCCTGGCAACTGATGCTCTCCCACCGCCGGCTCCCGGACAGCCCGTGGATGCTCAGCGGGGTATGCACCCCGGAAACGGCCCCGGCACAGCTCGAACGGGTACTCCAGCTTCTTGGTGAGTTACGGGATGCGCCACCGGGTGAGACCGATGTTCGTGCGGCACAGGCCGCTGTGGCAGCAGCATACCGTGACCGCGTACCCAACAACCGCGATCTGGCACGGCGCCTCGCGCAACTGGAAACCTACGGCCGCAGCCCGACGGCCGAAGCCGAGGTGCTCAACCGCGTGGCAGCCGTAACGCCGGCAGACTGCCACGCACTGGCGCGTGAGATGCTGGGGCGGGGGCGATTGATTGTCGTTTATGGCGGGGCGGCTTCGTTACAGGCCACCCTGGCCAAATTTGGAACCGTCGAAACCATCCAGCCGTGACCAATGCGTGCTAGAGTAGGCTCAAGAATGTTACGTCTTGCCCCCTCGGCTTGACCTGCGTACCTCAGGATGAGGCAGAGCGGATGATGATGCACGACGATTTCCACAATGATCAGTTCTCCAACCATCGGCTCCCCGAATACCCGTTTTCTGACTACAGGGCAGCAGAAGCATCTTCGGGGATGCGGGCTGCGGATAGCCCTTGGAATGAAACGGCACCAATCAGCTCATTCGGGTCTGAAGTCGAAGCAGCCGTGAACAGTGAAGCGACGACGTCAGCGGCTGCTCTGGACACAGGCCAGCTCCCGCAACCGGAAACTGCTCTACCGGATGCTGTCGCTACAGAAACCTGCTCTGAACCTTTGGCGCAGGCCCCAGAAACGCCCCTCGCTCAAGACGGAGGGGAAGGGACTGAACAGGAAACTGCCACACCGTGCCTGACCAGTGAGGCCATAGCGGCCTCTCAGGCGGATACCTGGTCACAACCTGTCTTTCGACCACTGTGGACGGTGGACAGCCAAGGGTCGTCATCCGGTTCCGGACTCGGCGACGAAGCTGGCGTGGTCATTTCGACGTTCACCGGGCCACCGCCAGCCTGGAAACACTGGGTTCGGGAAGGGTTGAGCATTGGACGGGACGTGCTTCTGGCGCTTGTTATCGCGCTGCTCATCGGGCTTTTTGTCATTCAGCCGGTCTATGTCAAAGGCACAAGTATGTTGCCACGCCTGCGTGAGGGGGAACGGCTGTTTGTCAACCGCTTTATCTACAACTTTTCCAAAATCGAGCGTGGCGACATTGTCGTGTTCTACTACCCCAAAAATCCCCAGGAAAGCTTTATCAAGCGCGTGATCGGCCTGCCCGGCGATGAAGTCACCCTGGCCAACGGCAAGCTCTACATCAACGGCAAGCTCGTGCCGGAAGGTTATCTGTCGAGTGACTACACGACGATTGTCAGCCCGCCCCGGACGTGGGTCGTTGAACCCCACCACTACTTCGTGATGGGCGATAACCGCGATGCCAGCAACGACAGTCGCAACTGGGGACTTGTCCCGGAAATGTACATCTATGGCAAGGCCGTCTATCGTTACTGGCCGGTAAGCGAGATGGGCTTCATCGAGGATGAGCCAACCCTCCTCGAACCGCTCCGCCGTCTGCAACGGATGGAAGACCGGATGGAACTCCCACCGGCGGAGTGAACGGCGGCGCGCAGCAAACCCGGAGAACAGCCCCCCACAACTTCACATCACTTCACAGGGAATCCGGCGCGCATGCAGGATACTGCCACCTACACTTGTGCTTACTGTGGTGAACCCAACGTCACCTTTCCCGACTGGAGCGGTGGCCGCCGGCAGCAATACATCGAGGATTGTACAGTTTGCTGTCAGCCAAACGTGCTTTATGTCACCCTTGAACCCGACGGCGAAACGGTCTGTGTCTTTGCGGAAGCAGGCTGATCTCCGGTTTGTCTCCGGGCGGGGAAAACTTGGGTAAAAGCCTTACACACTGTAAGCTTACTTACACATGCTGATTTTACCTCTCACTATACTGGCGCCGGTAACCCCTCCACAGGCGTGGCAGCTTCTTCCCCGGCACATGCTTTCTGGAACAATGATCTCTTGAATTCCGGCTTCACGAGCAAGGAGTCTCTATGTCTGAACTGTCCGAAGTGGACAAAACCAAACGTCTGTTTATGGGGCTTGGCTCCATTGTGATCGGTGCCGGCATTGGTGGCGCACTGGCCTATCCGATTTTTCAATTTGCTGTCGGAAACGCACTCAAAACCGGCGAAGGCGGTGAAGACAAAAACTGGATTGACCTCGGTTCAGTTGCCGATTTTGAAGAAGGTAAGCCAACTGCCAAAAAGATTACCATTGAAATTCGTGATGGATGGGTGAAGTCCTCTTCGGACGAAACCATCTGGGTTGTGAAGCGGGGCAATGAATTTCTGACCTTTACGGCGACCTGCCCGCATCTGGGCTGCAAAGTCAACTGGATTCCCGAACGGAACGAGTATTTTTGCCCCTGTCACAACAGCGCCTTTGATATCAACGGTGAGAGAAAACCTGGTTCGGCTTCGGCGCGTGGGTTGGACACGCTCGAATACCGCGTTACGGATGGCAAACTTCAGATCGTTTTCCAGAAGTTCAAAAACCTGCTTCCGACCAAAGAGGTCTTTTCGTGAAGACACACAGTATTCCTGAAGACTTCAGCCGGCGATAGCCCCCACGCATCGGCATCTGTTGCTCACTACAGGAGACAAGAAAGGTTTTCCAACTATGGCTTCTCCGGCAATTCCACAGTCAAACGGTACGTTGGGAAAAATCTACGATTGGATTGATGAGCGCGCCGGAATCAGCGAAATCATGCATGAGTTGCTTGATGAGCCGATTCCAGGTGGGACGAAATACGCCTACGCCTTTGGCAGTGCGCTCCTGTTCATTTTTGCCCTGCAATCCATTACCGGTGTTTTTCTGGCGATGTACTACGTACCGAGTGCTGAAGATGCGCACAAATCGGTCGAGTACATCATGAAGGAAGTTCCCTTTGGGGCTTTCATGCGCGGTATGCACCACTATGGCTCCAGCGCCATGGTCATCATGGTGGTGCTGCACATTCTCCAGATTGTCATCTGGGGTGCTTACAAACAGAAACGTGAACTGCTCTGGCTGGTCGGGGCCGGGTTGCTGCAACTCGTCCTGGCGTTTTCACTTTCCGGCTACCTGCTCCCGTGGGATATGAAAGCGTACTACGGGACGGTAGTCACGGTTGGAATCGCCAGTGAAGTTCCCATTATCGGGGATACCATCAAGCGCATCATCATTGGTGGCACCGAGATGGGCACCATCACCATTTCGCGCTTTTTCATGGTTCACGTCTTTCTGCTGCCGGCGCTGATGGCTGGTGGTATCGCGGCGCATCTCTACCTGTTCCGCAAAGCACAGCCGGCCGGGCCCTTCAACATGACCGAGCAGGAAGCCATGTTCAAGGTTGAACCCTTCTGGCCCGGACAGGTCTTCAAGGATGCCGTCTTTTCGCTGGTGGTGTTCGCCATCCTGGCTTATCTGTCCCTGACGACCCTGGCCCCACTTGAACCCAAAGCCGACCCGTCCCAGACCCAGTATGTTGCCCGACCGGAGTGGTACTTCCTGTTTCTGTTCCAGCTTCTGAAATACTTCCCCGGTTCGACGGCGATCATCGGCTCACTGGTCATTCCCGGCATTGTGATGGCCATCATTACCTTCCTGCCGTTCCTTGACCGCAACCCGGAACGGCATCCGCTCAAGCGTCCCTTCGTCATGCTGGGCACGATTGGGCTGCTCGTCGCCATGGGCACCCTGCACCTGCTGGCCAAGCGGGATGATGAGCAGAATTTCGCTGCCCAGCTCAAGGCGCAGGAAGAAGAAGGCGCCCGTTTCCTCAAGGAACCCTTTGAGCCGAAGGACATCAGCCGGAAAGCGGCGGTTGCGGTCGCTCCAGCACCGGAAGCCTTTGTGAAAAACTGCGCCGTCTGCCACGGTGAACAGGGCGAAGGTGGGCCGGCCGGACCCAAACTCGTCGGTGTGGCGAAAAAACCCGGACGCAGCAAGGAAGAGATTGCCGGGCTGATTGAAAATCCATCGGCCTATGGTGCCTCCAAGATGCCGCCTATGCCCCAGGTTTCGGCTGCCGACCGGGTTGCCATTGCCGACTGGATTCACACGCTCAAGTAACCTTCCTGACTGTATGGTTCTCAATGGACGTGCCTGCCGAAGCGGCAGGCACGTTTTTTTGATGCTTTTCAGAAAGCCGGCAAATCCCTGGCGCACAGCAACAGGCTATGGCTCAGCCAAAAATCCGGCACTTCAGCTGGCGTGCAGCGATAAAGATTGGTTGGGGCAACTTGTCCGAGATGGCCGTTGGTCTGGCCCGGCCGATCCACTAACTTCGGGTCAGCGTCCCCAAGTCGCACATCCTGTCAGGAGGAGAGCTGTTATGTCTGCCGCGGTAGCCCTTCGACCTCTTCCAAAAAAGCTCTCCACGGAAGGCGTCTTCAAAGCCAAGCCATCGCCACCCATTGCGCCCAGCCCATCGCCTGAAGGCACCATTGGCCGCGACATCCAACCGCCAATCTATGCGCCGATTCAGCACGAGACGTGGCGCATGCTCTACGACCGCCAGTTGGCCGCCATTCAGGGACGGGTGTGCGAGGAGTATCTCATCGGGCGTGAAAAGCTCCAGTATGAACGGGAACGGGTGCCACGGCTGGCGGATTTGAGCGAACGCCTCCGCGCCTGCACCGGATGGCAGTGCATTCGGGTGGAAGGCTACGTTCCAGAAGCGACGTTTTTCCTGCTGCTGGCCCAGAAGCTCTTTCCCTGCACGGACTTCCTGCGCCATCCAACCGAACTCGAATACACGCCGGCGCCCGACATGTTCCACGATCTGATGGGGCACCTGCCGATGATTACCAACCCGCGTTTTGCTTCGTTTTTCCGCAAATTTGGCGAGGCCGGAATTAACGCGCGGGACGAAGCCGATACGGTCAGGCTGGGACGGATTTACTGGTACACAGTCGAATTCGGTCTCATCAACCCCACGGCGCATGCCGGCGCTGACCGCGATCCACGGCTGACGAAAATCTACGGGGCCGGTATCAGCTCCTCCGTGGGGGAAATCGAACACGCCCTCTCCGACCGGGTCAGGAAAATTCCCTTCGACATCGAGCGCATAACGGAAACGCCGGTCGAAATCCACCACATGCAGGAAGAACTCTTCGAGATTGCTTCCTTCGATGAACTCGAACAATCCTTTGAAGCCTGGGCAACCGCCCAGGGCCTGATGCCAGCCTGACCAAATGCTCAAAGCGGGACGGGTGTCCAGTCCGTCCCGCCATACGGCAACTGTTCAAGCTGCCAGTTCCCCGTCGGGGTTGTCCGGGTACACCGAAAGACATCTCCGTAGGCAATCCTGATGCTGAGTGTCGCCTGTGGGTCACAACCGGTCATCCACTGAAGCAGTGCGCGAATTGTGCCGCTGTGGATGACGAGAAGCGTGGTTCTGTCCTGCCAGTCGTACAGCCAGGACGTGACCCACGGGATGACCCGCGCCTGTACATCGGCAAAGCACTCGCCTTCGGGAAAGCGTACCGTGGCTGGCGTGGCGACCCACTCCCGTGCCGTCGCCGGGTAGCGGGCTTCGACCTCGGCGAACGTCAATCCTTCAATGGCCCCGAAATGGATTTCCCGCAGGGCCGGGTCGGTTTGCACCGGCAGACCGCGCGGCCGGGCAAAGTAGTCGGCACTGGTGATTGCCCGTGTAAAGTCGCTCGCAGCAACAGCGGCCAGCGTCACCCGGCGCAGTCTGGCGGCACATCGGGCCATTTGCCGGTGTCCTTCGGGATGCAGCGGAACATCCCGCCAGCCATAACACCGTTGTTCGGGGTTGTCGGTTTTGCCATGGCGCAAAAGCAACAGACGGGTCGCCATCTCGGTTGCCAGCTCAGGCCGAAGACGCTGACGGCAGGGACGCCAGCAGGCGATTCAGGAAGGCGTCATCCCGGCCGCGATGTTCGGCTGTATGGCGAGCCGCCTGGTCACAGGCTTCCTGCTCCGGGTGGCCGGCGTGGCCCTGCGTCCACTGCCAGGTGACTTCATGCGCGGCCGCAGCGCGGTCGAGCCGCTCCCACAGCGCGTGGTTGGCCCGCCGCCGGAAGCGGCCGTTCATCGTCTCAACGACATAGCGCGAATCCGTCACAACGGCCGCCCGGCAGGGCTGCCGCAGCGCCTCCAGCCCGATGCAGGCCGCCACGATTTCCGCCTGTTGATTCGTGGCCGGGCCGAGATACTCGACGACAAACTTGCGCGTCAGCCCTTTCTGCCCCCGGTGTTCAAGCAGTGCCGCGGCAGCGGCTGAAGCCGTGTCACGTCCGTTGCCGAGACTTGAACCGTCACACACGATGCGTACTTCCGGGAGCGTTGTCATAACCTTCATGCACACGGTAACTTGTCGTTCCCGACACAGCCCGGCAAGATAGCCGACAGCCTGTCGGGTGACAACATCCGCAGGAAAGCGTCACTCCGGCCTCAC
Organism: Chloracidobacterium thermophilum B; assembly: GCF_000226295.1. Classification (GTDB taxonomy): domain Bacteria; phylum Acidobacteriota; class Blastocatellia; order Chloracidobacteriales; family Chloracidobacteriaceae; genus Chloracidobacterium; species Chloracidobacterium thermophilum. The sequence goes on along the minus strand of NC_016024.1, from coordinate 895,545 downwards.
CCTTTCGTCTTCCCTATGACGATTCTCATCACCGGCGGCGCCGGGTATATCGGCAGCGTCACCGTGGAACACCTGCAGCGGGCCAAACGTCCGGTGGCCATCCTGGACAACCTTTCGCGCGGCCACCGGGCGGCCGTTCCGGCAGCGGTGCCGCTCTATGTCGGCAACATCGGCGACCGTGACCTGGTTCGCCGGGTCATCCGGGAACAGAACATCACGGCGTGCATCCACTTTGCGGCGCTGGCGCTGGTCCCGGAGTCAGTTGCCAACCCGGCGCGCTACTACGACAACAACGTTGGCCAGTGCCAGATACTGCTGGACACGCTCCTGGAAGCTGGCATCCGGCGCTTTGTTTTTTCCTCGACCTGTGCCACGTACGGCCTGCCGCAATCCATCCCGATGGCCGAAAGCCATCCGCAGCAGCCCATCACGCCCTACGGCTGGTCGAAGCTGTTTGTGGAACGCATTCTGGCCGATTATGACCGGGCTTATGGCCTGCGGTTTGTGGCCCTGCGGTACTTCAACGCCGCCGGCGCAACAGTCATCCACGGTGAAGACCACGAACCGGAAACCCATCTCATTCCCAATGTGTTGCGGGTTGCCGGCGGGCGGGCCGAAGCCGTTGAAGTGTATGGCAACGACTATCCGACACCCGATGGCACGGCCATCCGCGACTACATCCACGTCAGCGATCTGGCCGCTGCCCACATTGCCGCCCTTGACGCTTTAGCGGATGGTCAACCTTCAGCCTTTCTCAACCTTGGTACTGGACGGGGACACTCCGTGCTGGAAGTGATTGAAACGGCCCGGCGCGTCACCGGCCACGCCATTCCGACCCGCATCCGCGCCCGGCGGCCCGGCGACCCGCCGCAGCTCGTGGCCGATCCACGCGCCGCCCAGGACTACCTGTGCTGGCGGCCGGCACAATCGGATTTGGAAGACATCATCCGCTCGGCCTGGCAGTGGCACAGCCGCCACCCGGACGGCTATCCCAAAGAAACCGCCTGATAGCCGACGCCATCAGCGCGCCAGGGCAAGCAGCGCGGCCATCCGTCCGGCAATGTCATCCGGCCCGGTGTAGAGCGCCGAAATCAGGGCGACGGCATCGGCTCCGGCGGCCCGGACAGGCGCTATCCGGTCGGCGGTGATGCCACCAATGGCCACCAGGGGTTTCGTCGTGACAGCGCGGACAGCGCGCACGCCTTCCAGCCCAACGACCGGATCGGGCTGTTCTTTGGTTTGGGTCTCGAAAACCGGCCCGATTGCCAGGTAATCCACGGGCAGGCGGTCAGCGGCTCTTGCTTGGGCGACGTTGTGCGTCGAGTAGCCGATGATGGCCGTCGGCCCCAGAATGGCGCGGGCTGCCACCGGATCGAGATCGTCCTGTCCGAGATGAACACCATCGGCCGCCGCAGCCCGGGCCACATCCACCCGGTCATTGACAATCACCCGGACGCCACGCGGACGGGCCAGCTCCATAACGGCACAGACCGCCTCGTAGAGCGTTCGGGCAGCGGCCTGCTTGTCCCGAATCTGCACCATGGTTGCACCGCCGGCGATGAGCGCTTCGACCACCGTCCGAAGGGAAAGCCCAACCTGCGGCGAAGTAATGGGATAGACCGGCGGCAACGTCCAGGACAACACAGCGTTCATTTTCATCCGGGGAAGGCTGTACCAACTCAGGCTGCTCAATATCTCGCTTTTCGCCTTGCTTTCAAGGTATGTTCGAGACAGCAACCCTCGATTCCATCTGCAACTGATACGCACTCAATGGCTTCATCATCCACATCTGCGGCGTCTGCGACGCGCGCCGGCACCTCGCAAACCGCTAGGGCCACCAACGTCAAAACCACGCGCAAAACCGGAAAAGGGACTTCATCCGATGCCACCGCGCCCCAGTCGCTGGCGGATGCCCAGCCGGTGTTTCCCTTCACGGCCATTCTGGGGCAGGAAGAAATGAAGCGGGCGTTGCTGCTGAATGCCGTCAACCCCAACATTCGGGGCATTCTGGTGCTGGGCCACCGGGGCACGGCCAAATCCACGTCCATCCGCGCACTGGCCGATGTCCTGCCGCCAATCGAATTCGTCGCCGAATGTCCCTACCGCTGCCCTCCCGACAAACCGGCCGGGTTGTGTGACACCTGCCGCAATGCCAAACCACGTGCCAAGCTGCCGACGATGGTTGGGCGGGTTCCGGTGGTGGACCTGCCGCTGGGCGCAACTGAAGACCGTCTGTGCGGCACACTCGACATCGAACGGGCCCTCAGCCAGGGGCAGAAAGCCTTTGAGCCAGGGCTGCTGGCCAAGGCCAATCGCGGCTTTCTCTACATTGACGAAGTCAATCTGCTCGAAGACCACCTCGTGGATGTCCTGCTCGACTCCGCCGCCGGCGGCATCAACATCGTTGAGCGGGAAGGCATTTCGATTGCCCATCCGGCCAGGTTCACGCTCATCGGCTCCGGCAACCCGGAAGAAGGTGAGTTGCGCCCGCAGCTTCTTGACCGCTTTGGCCTTATGGCCGAAATCCGCACGATTACCGACATTGACACGCGCATTGCCATCGTCAAACGGCGACTGGCTTTTGAGCGCGATCCCATCGGGTTTCGCGCCGAGTATGAACCAGCCCAGCAGGCCCTCCGTACGCGCCTGGTTCAGGCGCGCGACCGGCTGGATACGCTGGACGTACCCGATGACATCCTGCGCTTCATTGCCCGGCTCTGCGTGGCGCTCGATGTGGACGGCCACCGGGGCGAAATCACCCTGCTGAATGCCGCTCTGGCAAATGCGGCATTTGAAGGCCGCGCCCACGTCACGCGCGATGACATCCGGGCGGTGGCGACGCTCTCTCTTCGCCACCGACTGCGCAAGGACCCGCTGGACCGCACGGACGGCGGCGAAAAAATCCGGTGGGCGCTCGAAAAACTCGAAAAAGAATCGCAGTAGGGAGCAAGCATCATGGCACGTCTGAAGCCGACGGCTCACACCGGCATCACCCTCGTGGTGGGATTGCTGTTGGGTCTGGGCCTGGGTTCAACCGGCACCGCCGTGTGGGGACAGCGGGAAGCGGCACCGCGCCTCAACCCACAGGAACGGACGCTCGACGCCAACCTGTTTATGCAAACCTCAGCGGAGTATGTCGCCTGTTGTTTGCAAACCTACGCTTGGGCCAGCGAACGGCTGCGCCAGCGCCTCGCGGCACTCGCGCCCTCGGAACGGCCGCCGGCCGTCATCCTCGATCTCGATGAAACCGTTCTGGACAACGCCGGATTCCAGTCGTTTCTTGACCGCGAAAGCAAGTCCTACGAAAAAGCCCTCTGGGACCGCTGGGAGCGGGATTTTCCTACAGAAACACGCCTTGTTCCCGGAGCCAAAGGTTTCATTGAGGAAGCCGAACGCGCTGGCGTGACGGTGGTGTACATCTCCAACCGTACCGACCGGGAAGCGACGGTGGCCGCCCTGCGCCACAACGGGCTGTCTGTGGAAGGCATTGCCGACCGCCTCCTGCTGCGTACGGATACGGCCGACAAAACCGCCCGCCGCAAGGCCGTTGAGGAACGATACCGCGTCCTGCTCTACATCGGTGACAACCTGCGTGACTTTTCGGAAATCTTCGTCACGCCCGAACTCGCGCCCGACGCGACGGACGACGCCCGGCGGCAGGCGCTGGCAAAGCGCCGGATGGCGGTTGAGCAACATGCTTACCGGTTCGGAACGGACTGGTTCATTCTGCCAAATCCCGTGTATGGCGAGTGGCAGGTTCCGCTGGGCCGCGAACCACGGCGTTTTCTGCGCCCCACAGAGATGCGTTGACCGGCGCGGCTGGCAACCGCATCGCGCATCACAGGTACTTGGTTTGGCTTACCTTTCGGTGGCGGGCGTAGCACTGCTGCCCGATGGCTGTCCGTCAGCCAACATGGTTACGCCGAGAAGCTGCCACGTCCGACCGCCATCAGTGGAAACGTAGTAGCAAAACTTGAAATCCTTATCGTCGGATACGCTGTTACTGCCACTATACTCTGCTCGTGCAACACCAAGGGTACTGCCGGGAGCCCCATGTTCACCAGGTTCACCATACTTTCCGTGCTGACCGTAATTCCCGTGGCCCGGAAACTCCGGGTATTTCTTATCTTTCCTGACAGAACAAAGAGCGCTGTCGTGTCCCGGTCTGGCACCTGGGTGCCCTGCCGAACCCAGATGTCCAGCATGACCTAAATTTCCACCATAGCCTCCTCTGCCGGGACCACTGTACATTCTGATCTTGGCGAGGCCGCAGTAGGTCACGGTAATATCACCGCCGTTGCCACCATTGCCCCCCTTACCACCTTTCCCAGCGTTACCACCATTACCACCCCTCCCAGCCGCCCCGACATTCCCACCACAGCCGCCGCGTCCATACTGATAGTTACAACTGGCGCCATCTCCGCCCCGTCCACCGTTGCCACCGCGCCCACCACGCCCGCCATCACCACCTCTGCCACCGCTACCGCCATCACCACCCCGTGCAGTAAAAATGTAGTCAGTCGTATCATTGGCAGGAATATCACATGTGATAGAAGGCGCAGTCTCTCCATCCCTGCCCGGTTGTCCGTCACTCCCATGCTCTCCATCGCCCCCGCGCTGACCGGCCTCTCCGGGCCGCCCATCTATCGTATCGGCACTGTCACAGGTTCCATCCGCTCCATCGGCCCCATTTGCCCCATCCGCTCCATTCGCACCGTGCTTCCCATCCGCCCCATCGGCCCCCGGCAGTTCATCACAGTTCGGCGGACACTTCCCTTTCCGCACCATTTCCCGCCATTCATCCCGCCCAAAACCCTTCACAACTATCATCACACGCCCTGCCTGCGCACCCATGAACCGGGGCGGCTCTGCCTGAAACAGGTAAATGTGATGTGACCCCTCGAACACCACCTCCCGTCCTTCAACCACCATCTGCCGCGCAACAATCACCACATCCCCCGTTGCCTCGACCCGCTCCGGCACCACCACCGTGTCTCCCATCCACACCCCCTGCGCCTGCCCGCCCAGCCGCTGCACCGCCCGGAACAAAGCCTCCCGCTCCAACTGCGCCCGCAGCCGTGGATACCACTCCCCACCCAGCAGCAGGTATGGATTAAAGCCAATGCCGCTCCGCCGCAGCAAAGCCGCCCCAGCCCGGAACGCCAGCGCCTGCCGCGTCAACACCCGCCACGCCAGCACCATGCCGTACTCCGGCGATTTTTTCAGAAAGTCTTTCACCTCTTCTGCCGTCGGCGGCCGGTCAATGTCGTCAACCCGCCGCAAAACAACGATCTCCAACGGCTCAGGGGAAGCTGCCGACTTCGCGGAAGCCCCAGCTTCCTGCCCGGCACTCCCGCCAAGCACCGGCGACTGCGCCGGCACACGCATCACCCCGACTGGTGTGGCAACCACCAGCAGCCACACCAGCCCCAGACACCACCAGCGACGACAGGCAAAAGACATCACCACAACCTCACCTTGGAAAAGCATTCAGGATGCTGCAAGCCTACAGGACTTTTTTTTTGCGTCAACCGTGCATACGGGTTCTCACGTGACCGCCTGGAGAAAAGCAGCCTGACCGGTCACCGGAAGGCAAGGACTGGTTCAAACCTGTGGTTCAGGCCGGGCGCGACACGGCTTTCCCGGCGACAGGGGCAAGGCGTACCGGCACGCCGCTGAGGGCGGCGTTTCCGCTGACTTCATCCACCATTTGCTCGTCGGTGATGTCGTTGATGCTGACGCCGGGATAGCGCCGGGCAACGTCGAGCTGGACGCCGGGACGGTCATGCCCCCAACCGTGCGGCAGGCTGACCACACCGGGCATGACCTCATCGGAAACTTCTGCCGGGGCGGTGATTTCCCCGGCACGGGACATAACCTTCACCATCTGCCCGGAGGTAATGCCATACCGCCGGGCGTCGTCAGGATGCACCAACAGCGTGCAGCGGGCTTTGCCGCGTACCAGCCGTTCACTGTTGTGCATCCACGAGTTGTTGCTGCGAAGCTGACGCCGGCCAATGAGCAGCAGCATCCCATTGGCAGCAGGCGGCATCGGCTGGGCCTGAAGCTGCGCCTGAAGACGCGGCACATCCTGCGTCAACATCTCCGGCGCAAGAGCAATGCGCCTGTTTTTTGTCCAGAGCCGTCCGGGCAGCGCCGGTTGGAGCGGCCCCAGATCAATCCCGTGCGGAGCCGCCTTGACTTTCGCCAATGTCAAGCCGTCGCCGAACAGTCCCGTTCCGTAAGGACCGAAACGAAATGCCAAATCCAGCATGCCATCGAGGCCAAGCCCCAACCGGACACCCCGCCGCAGTTGCGCCCGGATGGCTTCCAGTGGTGTCCGGCTGGCGAGGCGCGTTTCGAGTTCGAGAAAAATCTGCCAGTCGTGGCGCGTATCGTCCGCCGGAGCAAACACGGCCGGCGAGTATTTGACCGTATTGCGAACGGCCAGATGGTGAAAAATCGCCGCGTAGTTTTCGTGCTCCAGCGAACCCGTCGGCGGCAGGATGATGTGCGCGTGGCGGGTCGTCTCGTTGATGTAGATGTCCACCGCCGCCATGAACTCCAGCGTGGCCAGCGCCGCATCGAGTTGCCGACCGTTGGGCGTCGAAAGGACGGGATTGCCGGCAATCGTCACCAGAGCGCGGATTTGCCCCTTACCCGGCGTCAGGATTTCTTCGGCCAGCGCCGCCACGGGCAGTTCACCGGCAAACTCCGGCAGGCCGCGGACGCGACTTTTCCACGCTCCCAGATGCCCGGCCGTGAACCGCTCCAGCGGGTCAAGCGCCGCTTTGGGAAACATGGCTCCGCCTTCCCGGTCAAGGTTGCCGGTGACGATGTTCAGTGCGTTGACAAGCCACTGGGCGCTTGTCCCGAAGGTCTGGATGGAAAGCCCGACGCGGCCGTAGCACACGGCCGCCGACGCGGTGGCAAACTCACGGGCCAGTGCCTCGATGGTCTCAGCGGCAATGCCGGTGAGTGGCGCGACGCGCGCCGGCGGGAAATCACGCACGATGGCCGCCAGCGTTTCGACGCCATCGGTAAATGCCGCCAGCCGCCCCAGCCGAACGCGCCCTTCGGCAAACAGGACGTGCAGCATGGCAAGCAGCAGGTAGGCATCCGTTCCCGGCCGGATGAAAAGATGCTGGTCGGCAAGTTCGGCCGTTTCCGTCCGGCGCGGGTCCACAACGACCACCCTGCCGCCACGGGCGCGCAACGCCTGTAACCGCCGCGACATGCCGGGCGCGGTCATGAGGCTGCCGTTCGAGACCACCGGATTCGCCCCCATGATGAGAAAAAACTGCGTCCGCTCCACGTCCGGCACGGGCAAAAGCAGTCCGTGGCCGAACATGGCGTGGGCCGCGACCATGTGCGGCAACTGGTCAACTGAACTGGCGGAGTAGATGTTCCTGGTCTTCAGCGTCCGCACAAAGGACGGGAACGAAAGCACCGTGCCGAAGTTGTGCACGGCCGGGTTGCCCTGGTAGGTCGCCACGGCGTTGTTGCCATGGCGTTCCTGGATGTCGCGCAGACGCCCGGCCACTTCATCGAAAGCCGCCTCCCAGGTGATCCGCTCCCAGTTGCCGCCACGGGTGCGGCGGACCGGATGCCGCAGCCGGTTGGGATCGGTGTGCAGGTCTTGCAGGGCAACCCCTTTCGGGCAGATATACCCCTGGCTGAAAGGGTCCTGCCGGTCGCCTTCGATGCGTACGATGTCATTGCCGCGAACGGTGATTTCGAGACCGCACATGGCCTCGCACAGGTTGCACGTCCGGTAATGCTGCCGGTCAGTCGCCATGGGTTCGGCTCCAGGGTATGGGCGTCAGCGCACTTCGCGCCAGGGAATGGTGCTCGGTGGCGGAACGTAGGGTTGCACCTTGCGGGCGGGAAAACCGTGGGTCAGCGCCAGAGCTTCCCATTCGTCCGCCGTCCGTTCGGCAAGCAGGGTTCTGATTTCGACGTACACCGGATTGCTTTCAATAGCCGGCGAGAACGCCGAAGCCTTCCAGTCTTCGCGTCCGACGGCAGCGCAGAAGCGTTGCCAGAAATGCGGCTCCAGCAGCCCCAGCGCCAACTGCCCCTCGCGGGTCGGATAGATACCGTAGCAGACGATGCTTCCATCAAGCTTGACGGGCGGCGGATAGGCCAGCCCGGCTGCCGCTTCGGACAAATACACTTCATAGAAGCCGCCGCCCTTGCGCAGCCCGTCCAGCGCTGCGATGACCGCCCAGTAGGCCCCGGCCCCGTCCGCAATTTGCAGGTACTTCCAGCCGTCGCCAAAGCGGGGGATGAAACCGCCGCCCGCGAGATAGGTCAGATCATGGCCCGGCGCTTCGTACAGGGCCGCTTCGCGGTAGCTGGCAATCCGTACGTAGGTCAGCTTTGGGTTGATGGCGCGCAGTGTTTCCGGCCCGACGCCCAGACGCTCCATGACACCCGGACGGTTCATTTCCAGCAGGATGGCCGCTTCGGCGACGAGTGCCTTGAGTTGCCCGACGCCATCGGGGGTTTTCAGATCAAGGGTGATTGTCTGCTTTCCGGCTGCCAGCCAGTTGTAAAGCTGTGGTGACAGCGCCTGCGTCAGGTCGCCAGCCGGCGGCAGCAGACGTACGACTTCAAAGCCAAGGTCCGCAAGCATCCGCCCGGCCAGCGGGCCGGGCAGAAGGCGGCACAGATCGAGTACCTTCTGTGACATGCGAGATGTGTTTACCCGTCATCAGGTTCAGAGTTGTGTGCGCCCAGCATAGTCCTGATTGCCGGGCGGTTGGAAGAGCCGGCGGGCTAAAGTCAGCAATTCTGACACCTCAAAGGGTTTCTGAAGGAAGACAGCGCCTTCCGGGCAGCGGCCCGCAATCTGATGGTGGGAGCGGAGCGTCCCCGAAAGCCCAACCATGGGCAGGGTTGGGTAACGTTGGCGAATCCGCCACATCAGTTCGAGGCCGCTCATGCGGGGCATGTCGAAGTCCGTGATGACGCCATCAAGTTCGCTCAGTAAGCGCAGCTTCTCCAGGGCCGATGGGCCATCCGTCGCCGTGACAACCGTAAACTCGTCCTGTAGGATGTCATTGAGCAACTCCAAAACGAGTTCATCATCGTCAACAACCAGCAACACCGGTGCTTTCATAAGCCTTCTCTGGCAGGCAGGCTTATCCGGGCAAGAGGGGGGGGTTGCCCAAACCGCCGTATAGGGTAGTTCAAAAATGATACCGGCAGATTATCGCTTGGACGTTGAAGGTGACAATAAAGAAACACAACTTTTTCCCGTTTGCCAACATCTTTGGTCAGACTTTTGCTACTACCCCGTGGAAAATGGCACCTAGCGTTGCCGGACGCACAGTCAGCAACGCGCCCTCGCCATCATCATCGCGGAATCATTTGACGGCATTTGCCCCATCCATTACAGCCGAGACCGTGGAGGTCAGCGCGGGACGCGGCACCACGGCGTCCCCAAAATTCCAGACTTGTTCTGCTGAGGTTGAACGTCATGGCGGAAGTCCAGCCGTTGCGAGTTAAGTCGGTTTCCCTTGCCGTACGGTGCGAGATTTGTCACCAGAGCGATTGCTATGATCCGGTGACAAACACCTGTAGCCGCTGTCAGGACGTGCTGCATCTGGTTGCGCCGCAAAAGCCGCTCCGGCAACCGACGTTTGATTCCCTCGAACATTTCTGGACGATGCTGCTGGCCGGCAGCCGCGTCGGTGCGGTAAGCAGTCTGGTGATGGTTGCCCTGTATCTGGTCTGGCGACAGCTTGGCTTTCCCGATGCCCATCCGATCCGCAACGGGGCGATGTTTGCCGAAATCGGGTTTCTCATCGGAACCTTTGCCGGTGTGCTCCGCCACGGCGGCCACGCTGAGACGCCCCGGATTGCCGCCCACAATGCCGCACTGGGCTTCATTTTCGGAGGTATCCTGACAGGTCTGCTCTATCTGCTCCGCTTTGCCGCGCCCGATCTCGACGGGATGGACTTTCTGCGGTTTCTGGCGTTCTGCACCTTTGGGGGGCTGGTCTTTGCCTTGGGCGGCGGCTTTATCGGCGCGGTTCTCAGCGTACTCATCCCGGTTGATCATCCATTGCGTCGGCGGCCTACGCCGTTTTGAGCGCAATGTCCAAACAGGCTTCCGCGCCGGACACCTGGGCCGCCCGTCTTGCCGAGTACGAAGCTGAAAGTACCCGACTTGATCTTGTCGAAGGCTACACGGCACCCCACGCCCTTCGTCTGGCGGCCGTTGCGGACAAACTCGCGGTTGCCTTTGGGTTTTCCGAGCGTGGCCGCCGTGACCTGCGCATCGCGGCGCTGTTGCACGACATCGGCGAAAGCCAGCTTGACCTGCCTTTTCTGACGGCTTCCCGGCCCCTGACCTTTGGGGAACGGCAGATGCTGTGGCGGCATCCCGTCGTCGGCGAGCGGGTGATGTATGACCGCAACCTTCCTGAAGCCATTGGCCTGCTGGTTCGCTGGCACCACGAAAACTGGGACGGGTCCGGGTACCCGGACGGCCTCCGTGGCGAGCAGATTCCGCTGGCGGCGCGCCTGTTACGCCTGGCTGACGTGTGGTGTGCGCTGACGCAGGACCGCCCGTTCCGCAGTGCCTATCAGGAAACGGAAGCTCTGGCGCACCTGCGCGCTATGGCCGGGACGGCGCTTGACCCAACGGTGACGGCCTGCTGGCTGGCCGACCCAACAACGGACCATAACCCGTCCGGCAGTGGTGTTGTGGGTATCTCTGGGCTGATGCCCTGGACAGTCTCCCAAAGCCCCCTGCACCAGGCGCCTTTGCTCGGTTTTGAGGTGGCGGCCCTGCAGAAAGAACCGTTCCACTCCATTGCCCTGCCCTTTGGCGGCGATGGCAGCCTGGGCTGGCGGCTCAAGCTGCTTGGCAAACAGGTGTTGACCAATGATCCGCGTCAGGCAGAGACCTGCCGGGCCATTGCCACCGTTGAAAACAACGGCTATGTGCTTACGGCCAGCCAGGTGGATGCCTGGCTGGGGGCGGCGCGCGATGCCGCCCAGGACGACGCAACGCCCATCAATCCCGCCCTGACGCGCTGGCTGCCGCTGCCCCACGTCCGGTGGCTGGCCGGACTGCGGCAGGCCGTCCTCCAGACGCCGGACCGTATCACGCAGGCGCTGGGGATGAGTCTGGGGCTATACCTTGGGGATTACTGGCTGGGCTTTGATGCGTCTGTCCGTCACCTGTGCCAAAGCCTGGAGGAAGCGGCCACCGAAGCCCTGCCACGGCTCAACCGTGCCGTGGACAACCGGCTGGACAACCAGGCCACCTGCCTTCCGGCGCACGTATTTGCCGTGCAGACGGCTGCCGATGTGGTGTACCTGCGTCTGCCGCCGCTTGCCCCTTACGACCACGTGACCGGACACCGGGATGGCTGGCGCGAAATCTGGGTCAGTCATCACCCGGATGCACTTGGGTCACTGACGCGGGCCCACGCCGGACGCTTTGGCGGCTATCTCACCTCGCGCCGTGAATACCGCGCTGCGCTTCGTTCCCTGCTCCGGCGGCTTCCACATTTCCCCCGGTGGCTGATCGGCTTTGCCCATGAAGCCGAACCGCCGCGCGACCTGCTGGAAGAAATCAGCGCCTTTCGGCCCATCACTGAGGTGGCAACCAAGGCGGCCGGTGAGTGTGGCACCCTGCTGAATCAATCCATCGTTTTCTGTAAGCCGGTTTTGAAGCCCGAAAGCAGCGCCGTTCTCCGTCAGCGCGGCAGGTAGCCCAAGCGAATAGCCACGCCCCAGGCGACCGATACCAACAGACCCAACAACGAAAGCCCAATCATCAACAGAATCCAGACAGGTGATGACTGACGGGACGCCATGGCGCGTCGAGCTTAGCAGACGGGCCCCTATGGATTGGCGCCAATCTCCCGGACTTCCACCCGCCCAAGATACAGGGCGGAAGCGGCCGGCTGGTTTCGCCGGTTGCCAATGGCCAGCTCGGCATCGCCGCGTCCGTTGGTGACGAACAGAATGTCAATGGGCACGTAGGTCTGGCTCTCGCTCAGCGCCACGGGTTCGTTGAGCCACAACCCGGTTTGATCCCGGACGCCAATCACCGCCCCGCCCTGCGTGACGCGCACGGCGGTCTGAAGGCGATACATCACGTTTGGCTTGAGCGGGGGCAAGGGCAGCCGCAGGCGGGTGGTGTAGTTGGAGACATCGGTCACAATCCGCAGGGCAAGCTGGCTGCCGTCGCGCTGCACTTCCGGCGGACGCATCCCGGCATGCGGCAGGTTTTTTGTCAGGCGTTCAAGCTCAGTCGGCTCGGCCAGCCAGACGAGCGTGGCTTCCTGGCGCTGCTGCTCCGTGTAATAGCCACGCCGGGCATAACCATTGGTGCTTCCCATGAAGTAGTACCGCGCGGGCAGTGACGGGGCGCTTTCCGTTCCGGTCAGTCGGTACACGCGCACCGTACCGTAGAGCGTCCCTGACAACTCGGCAATGAGCGGCCATTGGGACTGAGCGGCCAGCTTCCGCAGAGGCGCGGACGCCCGTGTTTCATCAGTGATCATCACCACCGGCTGATTCTCGTCGGCAATCTGAGCTGGAAACGGCTCCTCATCAAGTGGGGCGACGTAGCGGGTGCCCAGTGGAAAAGCAAAGCGGTGGGTGTTGCTGGCCACAATCGTTGCGCCCGGCGGAACGACCTGCCGCAACACCAAGGCGAGATCGGCATAGGGCGCCGGGGTGAAGGTTCGTGTCCAGCGGTGAAAACGCCAGACAGCCCGCCCGCCTGAACCCAGCGTGGCCGTGACCAGCGCCAGCATCGTCACCCCCACTGCCAGACCACGCAGGACGCGCGGCACGGTACGCCGCCGCTGCTCCACAGCCCAGCGCAGCGCATCCACCACAAACACCCCGACGCACAAGGCAAACCAGGCCGTCAGTATGGGCAACGAGGCCGGGAGTTTATAGCTGTCAAACAGCGCCAGACTCACGATGCCGGTCAAGGTGACGACCAACAGACCTGTGCGCGGAATCCGCCAGTCCGGGTGCGACGGTGCGCCCAACACCTGAAGCCAGTGGGTGATGGGGCGCGTGTCTTTTTCAATTTCCTGCACAATGAGCGAAAGCCGACGCAGCAGCCCCCCACGCTCAAACATCCAGCTTTCCAGCGTGCCGACCTTGGGGAGCCGGACTTCCCCACTCTCATACAGCTCTTTCAGCTCGGCTGGAGCGGGCATCCCGCCAAACCGCCGGCGCAGTTCGCGGACAAACTGCCAGTGGGACACCATGTGGGAAATCGTCCGGGCGGTGCGGACGCCCAGATAGGCCAGCGCACCCAAGGTCATCCCCTGGAAAAGCCGCACGCTAAGGCTGTCCGGGGTCGGAATCAGCAGGATACCGTTAGACCAACCGGCATAGCGCCGTCCTTCGGCCAGCAGGTTCTCCCACAGGGACAGACCGGGCTGCCCATACAGGACGGCGGCAACCTGTGCGGCCTGCCGTTGGTATTCGGCCCAGTGCGTTCCAATCCAGAGCAGGTAGGGAAGCAGCAACGCTCCAGCGCCAAGCAGAAAGATGCGCCACGAGGTGCTCCCCAGCAGGTCGCCGCGCTGGATGAGTCCCCAGGCGAGCACCCACAGAAAACCGCTCCATCCAATCGGATCAAACCACCCGGCCAGCAGCGAGGCCGCACCGCCCAGCAGTCCCCACAGCCACTTGCGTCCCAGGCGGTCGGTGGCCTGGGCGCGCAAAAACAGATAAAAGCCGAGCAGGGCAAAGGTAACAGCACCGGTTTCGGGACGGAACGTGCGCAGACTGTTGAAGAAGTTGGGATCACCAATCAGGCATGCCACTGCCAGCAGCCCGGCCGCGCGACTGTGGAGTTTGCGCCCGATGGAATAGATGATGACCAGTGTCGCCAGCGCCAGCAGGACGCCATACACGCGCACCTGCGCCACGCCATCGCCAAAGGCCACGAGCGCCGCCCATAGCGTCCAGTCCAGCGCCGGACGGGAGAGCATCAGTCCGCCCGTCAGAGCCTCATGGGCCAGGAAACCTTCGGCCGCCGTCGGCGCTGGGATGGCGCCAATGCGCCGGGTGACGAAGAAGGCAAACAGCGCCGCCAGTCCGGCCAGCAGCAACCCCGCCAGCCGGTCCGCCCGCCGGGCTTCATCCGTCCAGGCAGGAATGGCATTGGCCGACAGATGCAGCGGCTCGCTTTTGGCAGCGGCTTTTGCCGAACCTTCCGTCATCAGGCGCACTTCATCGGCTGGGTGGGCGTGGAGGGTGGACAGCCTCCTCCACGCCCGCACAACCGGGGTTAGTCACGGTGGTGTCTAACTCAGTTCCGTCGCCTGGAACGTCTCCAACGTTCGCTTGAGCTGGGACATGAACTGGTCCGCCACCGCGCCGTCAATCAGGCGATGGTCAAACGTCAGCGACAGGTAGGACATGTGGCGGATGGCAATGGCATCGTCTTCCGTGACGACCGGCCGTTTGACCACCGCGCCCACGCCCAGAATGGCCACCTGCGGCTGGTTGATGATGGGCGTTCCGATGAGGCTGCCGAAACTCCCGTAGTTCGTGATGGTGAAGGTTCCGCCCACGACTTCATCGGGCTTGAGCTGTTTGGCGCGCGCCCGGTTCGCCAGATCGCTGATACTGCGCGCCAGCCCGATGAGGTTTTTCTCCTCGGCATGGCGAATGACTGGCACAATCAGGCCCCAGTCAAGCGCAACGGCAATCCCGATGTGGTAGTGCTTTTTGTAGATGATGTTGTCACCTTCGATAGAGGCATTGAGCGCCGGCCAGGCGCGGAGCGTATCCACGACGCTTTTGACGATGAAGGGCAAAAACGTCAGCTTGGCGCCATGCTGCGCTTCAAACTCACGTTTGTTCCGCTCCCGCAGCCGGTGAATGTGCGTCATGTCCACTTCAAAGACGGAAGTGACATGCGGCGACGTATGCTTGCTGAGCACCATGCGCTCGGCAATTTTTTTGCGCATCGCCGTCATCGGGACGACTTCAACCTCATCGCCCGGCAGGGCGGCCGGGGGCGGCGCGGCAACAGCCGGCGCAGTCATTGCCGGTGTGGCCGGCGGCATCACGGACGGCGTTGCCGGAGCCGGTGGCGCGGGCGGCGTCACGGCCGGTGTGGCGGGTGGCGCAACTACCGTCGAAGCCGCGGCCTGGCGCCGCTCCAGAAAGGCCAGAACATCGTGCTTGGTGATGCGTCCGCCGATGCCCGTGCCGCGAATCTGGCGCAAATCAATGCCATGTTCGCGCGCCATCCGGCGCACGAGCGGTGAAGACCGCACGCCAAAAGCGTCGGTGGTTTCCGAAGCGTCCTCGACATCGGCTTCATCAATCCGGGTGGCGGCCGTCACACCGTTGGAGGGGGCTGCGGTTGCCGAAGGCGTGGCCGCGGAAACGGCGGCGCTGACCGCCGCCGGAGCTTCGGCCGGTGCCGGTTGGGTATCCGGCGCGGAAGCCGGGACTTCATCGCTGATGTAGGCCACCACCGTATTGACCGGCACGGTCTGGTTCTCACCGACGAGGATTTCCACCAAAAAACCGGCCTGCGGGGCCGGTATTTCTGCATCCACCTTGTCGGTTGAAATCTCGAAGATTGGCTCATCCCGCTCGACGCGGTCGCCAATCTGTTTCAACCACTTGATGATGGTGCCTTCCGTGATGGACTCGCCCATCTGAGGCATGACAACTTCGTAACGCATAACTGAAATCCTTTACCAAGATGACTTGTGGGCCACACGTGCAGAGTGCATAGCCCGGTTGGTTCGTTTCAATACTCTACCAGCCGCCGCACGGCTGCCATGACTTTCCCGGCGTTGGGAAGGAAAAAATCTTCGAGCGGCGGACTGTAGGGGGTTGGCGTGTCAATGGAAGCCACGCGCACGATGGGGCCATCCAGGTGCTCGAACAATTCTTCGGCAATAAACGCAGCAAATTCGCCGCCAATTCCGCCGGTCAACGTCGCCTCGTGCAGAATGATGACCTTGTTGGTTTTCCGTACCGTTTGCGCCATGGCTTCCTTGTCGTAAGGCAGCAGCGACCGCATATCGAGCACTTCCACCTGGATGTCATCTTCGCGCGCAAGGGTTTCGGCGGCTTCCAGGGCGACGTGAACCATGGCCCCGAAGGTGATGATGGAAACATCCGTCCCGGCCCGGCGTACAGCGGCTTTGCCAATCGGCACAATGTAGTCCGTTTCCGGCAGGTCTTCCTTGATGCGGCGGTAGAGGTACTTGTGCTCGAAATAGAGTACCGGATCATCATCGCGGATGGCCGCCTTGAGCAGCCCCTTGGCATCGTATGCCGTTGCCGGTTCAACCATCTTCAGCCCCGGCGTGTTCATGAAGAAGGCTTCCGGGTTGCGCGAGTGAAACGGTCCGCCGCGCACGCCAGCGCCGGACGGGCCGCGTACGACGATGGGCACGGCCAGTCCCTGCCGGTAGCGGCTCGTCGCCGCATAGTTCGTCAGCATGTCAAAAGCGCAGGAGATGAAATCAATGAACTGCATTTCGGCCACCGGACGCAGCCCCAGATGCGCCGCACCGCAGGCGGCGCCGACAATGGCCGCCTCTGAAATGGGCGTGTCAATGACGCGCTCCGGCCCGAATTCCTCCAGCAAACCGGCCGTGACCTTGAACGCGCCGCCATACACTCCGATGTCTTCCCCAAGGCAAAACACGTTGGGGTCGCGGCGCATTTCCTCGAACAGGGCTTGCCGGATGGCTTCAAGGTAAGTCGTCAGTGCCATGACTGTTCAGCTCGTTGTGGGATGATTCCTGTGTGGCTGGTGCGCCTCACGATAACCGAAGTTGTGTCCCGTCGTCGAAGGATTCATGGCTGTCCGGGGTTAGGAATGGCGAGTAGCGAGTGGCGAGTGGTGAGTGGCGAATGGAGAGTGGGGCGGCTGATGTTTACGCAGCAACGGGCAGACACCCTTAACCCACACATCGCCATCCTCCAGGTAACCGATGCTGCCGCGCCAGCCCCCGCGCCAACGGCTTCACGGTCTGGCGCTCAGTTCCAGCAGCGCTGCCTCCAGCGCCAGGACGCGGTTGATGTTGCGGTCAAGATCGCGCCGGATGGCCTCGAACCGGTTGAGCGTCTGGTGCAAACGCTCCAGCGGGAACAGGTCGGCCAGTTCCGCCAGTTTGGGCTGAACATCGCTGTGAACGAGCCGGTCTTCCAGCGAACGGGACGTTTCCGCGGCCGCCGGTGCAACCTTCAGGCATACCAGGTCGCGTACCAGGCTGGCCAGGATGTCCAGTGCGAATTCAAAATCCGGGCGTTCGAGTTTTCCGAAGTATTGGGCGGCTTTCAGCAGGCGTGGGATGGCATTGCCCTGCCCCAGCAACGTCAACAGTTCAAGCAGGGCGCGGCGCTGCTGGCGGTACACTTCCAGGTCCAACCCCGTAACCGTACCGGGGCGTCCCTGTGCCAGCCGCGCCAGCAGCCGCTGATCGGCCGGTGGACGCCGGGCATATCGCTCCAGACAACGCTCAACCTCTTCGGGTGACAGCAGCGCAAACCGCACGACCGGGCAGCGCGAACGGATGGTGGCCGGCAGGGCATCCGGGCGGGCGCTGATGAGGATGAGCTGTGCATGGGCGGGCGGTTCTTCAAGCGTTTTGAGAAAGGCGTTGGCGGCCGCCGTGTTGAAGGTATCAGCGCGCTCGAAGATGACAACGCGCCGCCGGCCTTCGTAAGGCAGGTCGGTAGCGAAGCGGATGGCTTCGCGTACCTGCCCGATCCTGATGTGTGCGCCATCCGGGACGATCAGCTTCACATCGGGATGCTCCCCCTGCGCGATGCGCCGGCAGGTTGCGCAGATGCCGCAGCCGGTGTCCGGTGCTTCCGGGCAGTTCAGCGCCTGTGCCAGGGACAGGGCAAACTGGCGCTTGCCCACCCCGGAGGGCCCCGTAAACAACAGGCTGGCCGGCAGGCGTCCGGTGACAAGCGCGCGCTGGAGAAAGGCTCTGGCAGCCGATTGTCCGATGAGTTCATGGAAAGCCATGCTGACGAAAGTGCCACTGTGGCCGAAAGCCACAGTGTTCGCAAAATTCCTGCTTGTGCACGAAAAGCCCTTTGGTGACAGCCTACCGGCCGCCTACACTACCTCAGCCCGGCCCGGCTGACGACCCAGATGCTGCGGGCATCACCTGCCCACCAGAAAACACCCCACGGAGAAAAGACCCCATGACCGTTGTCACCCTGCCCGATGTTGTATCCGAAACTGCCGCTACTCCTTCGCCCCGCTGTCTGGTACGGGAAGTCATCGCCCTGCCCGGCGGTAGAACCCTTGAATACGACTACTTCGACGCCAGCCCGGCGACCATGGAACGCCTGACCGACGTGCTTTTCAAAGAACACTGGCGGGACATCGTGGTCGGGCCGTGCATCGAGGGCGCGGTTTTTGAAATCCGCTTTGAGAAAGCGCCCAAAGTGACATTTCTCGACGGCTACCTCACGGTGGATTTGGGTTACTGGCACTTTCACCTGTGCACCGGCATTCACCGGCAGGCGCCGACGCCCGAAGTGGCCCGGCAGCGGCAGGTTTCCAAAATAGCCTTCTTTTTACAGCGTGGGCAGCGTTGTGGCGGCGGGCGGAGCTGGGGCCTGCGCCTGTGGAACGGCGCGGGCGAGCAGATGACGACGGTCTTTCTGCCCAATCCCTATCTGACGGATGAGATGAAGGTCCGCCAAACGCCGGACTGGAACCGGCTGGCGCTCTGGCACAAGCTGCGGGAAATCTTTCTGGGCGAACCGGCTCCGGCCGATCTGGCGGCTCACTACAGCCAGGAACCGCACGAGTCGCTTCATCACTGACCCCCGGCCCGGCGTGGGTGACGTGGGTGAATGCGTAACGGTCTGTAGATTCAGCCTTCCGCGCCGGCAGACATCAACCGCCGCAAAACTGGTTACGGCAGAAAATCCAACGCATTACAAAAGTGGATTGGACAAATATCACAAAGCATTGGTCTGGTCCCCTGATGTAGAAAGGTTGTTTTTTTCAAGTGCTAGATGAGAAGACAGCGGAAGGCGCTGTTTGAGACGGGAAGTTGTAGTTTTCACTTTCTGTAAAAACACTACGGTCTCTCTTGACAGCTCACGTCCAAAGCGTCCCATCTGTTGGGCACTATTTCCGCGAAGCCTGGCAACCCAGGCAGTGATAAACCTATATCCAGCCTGCTGCCCCACATCGGCAAGAATTTCATCTACTGGTACCATCACCCCAGCATGGCGTACATTCCCAACAACGAAGGCACATATTCCCCCAGGCTTCAAATAACGGCTGATTGATCTTAGGGTCAAATACAGGTCCTCAAAATATCCCTTTATCAGTGGAACCACCCGCTGATCGGCATTGGCCGGTAAATCCAAGATTTTGGCCAACCTCGATGGGATAACATAGCCATCGGCGTTCAACGGCGGTGCTTCTGCTTCTACATGTGATCGAATAGATGTGCGACGAAGTTCAGTCACCTCACGTTCAGAGATGCCCAACGATAAAAGTTCAATGTGAAAGATGCGCGAGTAATCGTGTCGATTGGGATACGGAGGAGATGTGATCACCAAATCACAGATTCCTTGAAGATTTTCTAGCTGGCGCACATCACTAAGTAGAATTTGAAAAGGGGGAAATCGGACTGACTTCGCATCTGCAATTTGCATATTGGCTTGTTGAGCAAAAAGATGCTTGATGAGCTGGCTCTGATCTTCCCTTGGCACCCATCGAAACCAGCCGCCATCGGGACAAGCACGGCTGATGCCTTGCTGAACGCGCAAAAGTGCCAATCGGAAGAAGTCCAGCGCCGGTTGGGGAGCAGTATCTATCTGTTGACGGAGGCCGTTGAGATGAGCCAGTTCACCAGGGGTGAAGGCTTTGCGGATACGCTCAGGCACTTTGCTATTTCCATAGGATGGGTGGTAGTGGTTCAGAATGGTTTCCAGACATTCCCGGAGCATTACTCCGTCGTAGTTCGCCAGTTTGACTTGGCTGACAAACAGGCTGAGTGGCGATAGATCGCTGCCTGTGGCAGCATAGCCTAATTCCAAGGCACGCAGGACGGTTGTGCCGGCTCCGAGGAAGGGATCGAAGATGCGTCCGCCAGCGGCTACTGGGAAGGCGCACAGAATTTCATCGATCAGTTGGGGAGAGAAACTGTGCGGAAACCAGAACCAGCGATGGATAGGCTGATTGCGCAGCAAGCGTGGCGTGACATGGTGCTTGAGGTTCAAGCGGTACTCAAAGCCTTCTGGCAGAGGCGGCAGGTCGCTTGCTCTCATTTCTTCACACGACCCTGTTGGAAGGGCGGGCGCGGGAAGCGGATTTTGACTGGCTGACGGTAGATCGGATGCGACAGGATCAGTTCTCCTTTATCCAGCCGGGTCAGGTGCATCTTGATGTCCTTATCCAGAAAACGATAGTTGCCTTCGTTGACCTCGGCGCTGTCAGTGCGGCCCAAGACTTTGGTTGCGGCGTTGCCGGTCACACGCGGATGGACAGCACTCAGGAATTGCTGCGCTGAGAACAGGATGATGCCAAAGGAACGTCCGCGCTCGGCGATGTCCAAAACCTGCTCCACAATCGGTGAATTGGCAGCTTCGCCCCGGCTAGGAGCGTATTTGTTCAATTCATCCACAAAGATGATAACCTTTTCCGGCAACTTATCTTTCCTTGCCAATCCCGTTTCGCCGGAATAAAGGGCGTACACAGTGCGTAGCACATCCCCAAAGACCAGGGTTTGCTCGACATCGGTCAGACGGGCAATGTCCACAACGTAAGTATGACCGCCCTTGATTTTGCCAATTCCAGCCTCAATAGTGGTCATGTCCGTACTAAGTGTGGATGTGCCGCTGGTTTCCACCTTCATCCTCTCCAGATCAGACACAAACACGCCACTCTGGCGGGTCTGCACGGCGCGACCCAACAGGCGTAGAAAGCGGCCAACAGAAGAGGCGGTTATGTTCTTGAATGATTTTGGCGTTCCATTCTCCGAAAGCGGCGGTTTGGAAAGCAAGTCCTGCCAGGTTTCGATCTCCCGCCACTTAGGCTCGTTGCTCTGCAATCCCTGACTGACCTCACCGATAAGTGCACCCAGCGTATCCCATGGATCGGGTACATGGGAGAGCAGCAAATCCAATTTGGGGGCAGTGGTCTTCAAATCGTAGGCATAGGTTCTATGCGGCGGAATACTCTCCCCAAAACTGTTCGGGCGGCCTGTGGTTTGGCTCCAAGGCAACAGGTAGTGGACATGATCAGGCTGCCATGTCTCTGACCGCAGGCCCATCTTCTTCCATAAAGACTCTTCATCTTCCGTCAGAGTGCGTGCCTCGTGAATGTGGAGCAAGTCATCATACTTAACGTTGAGCAAAATAACGGCGATGTTTTCTGCTGAAACAGTCTGCAAAATGGATTGTATGAGAAAAGTGATGTATGAGGTTTTGGTGGCCAAGCCAGAAATGCCGCTGATATTCACGTGCCCGGCTTCCGGCCCCAGGACGTAATCCACATCCAGATACGCAACGGCCTCGGAACCATTGCTCATTTGAATCAGGCCGGCCGGGATGCGCACACGACGCCTCTCGCGCTGTTCTTTCTCGGCCATACTGTCTATGCCCAAGGCATTGTGGATGCCGGCTTCATCGGCAAAGCGGACGCGCGCTTCACTCTGGACGGGCATGTAAATCTCTTTGTCGTTCGAGAGAACTGAGACATCAGCCACATTAGCACCTTGGCGCGGGGTATTGGGTTCCTCCACCAGTTCGCCGAAGTCGTTGGAAATAAAGTTGGAAAGATGACCGGCGGCGTCGGTGACGTGGCGAATGTTGGTGACCAACCCATAGGTGTGACTGCCCTCCAGATGCTCAGCAGCGACGATGTCAAAAGGATTCAAGCGCGCACTTGGGCGAATCCAGAACGAAAAGCGATCGGCTGTGTTCGGTTCGCGTTCGGTGGCCGAAGCACGGCCAATGGCGTCGGCTGGTGAATCCGAGTGAGTAATTTGCGGGTTCTCTGAGGCCATCGTATTCCTTCCAAACATTAGATTTGTGCACCCGCCTGCGGCCAGCGGATAGCAGCTTTGAGAACTTCTTCCGAGTAGAAACGATCCTTGATAACTCGTTCAGCCAGGCTGATCGCGTACAGATGGGCGTGCCAGCGGTTATCTCGCCCGTGTGGGGTGACACAGCGTTCGGCGATCAGCCAGCCGCTGATCTGGTCAGCCAAGTCGCTGTCTATGGGTTCGCGGCTCGGATTGCGGCTCGGATTGGGCCACTCGACTTTCACCACGCCCATCAGCGGATAGTCCAGCCCGCGCTGGGGGCGGATGCGCACATACCAGAACAGGATGGCGCCTTCCCGATCCTGTCCAGGCCAACGGGAGAACACAGCAGTGCGGTGATTGAGTTCTAATCCAGCAAGCAGGGAATACAAGTTCATTTGCTCGGCACGCGGGCCACTTATGTGGAACTGAGTGTCGCGGCGGAAAGACTTGGCCACACCAATCACCGGCGGTCCGTTCCAATTCATATATTCCGTGCCCAGCGTGCCGTCCAACACCAACCACGTATCTGCCCTGCGCTGTAAGCCATTCCGCGCCAAATCGATCTCCATTTCACGCATAGCCCAGTTGGCGCGATGGGCGCCGCGGGACCGGGGTTCGACAACACCCAGCGCTTCGCTGAAACGGTCTTGGCTGTCGTTGGTAGAACGCAGAAGCAGGTGAGAATGGCCAGCAATAGCCTGCTCAGCAATAGCCTTCTCTACCTCACTCCACAAAGTCTCGGAAAGGGCCTGCTTGTCCATTAAGAGCAAGATTTTGTGCTCGAAAGCAGCCCGCCTCACGCGGCCATCGTCCTCACGATAGACTGCCGCCGCACCGATTTGACCGAGTTGCACTGGGCTGGAGCGTTCATGTTCGAGCAACGTGCCGATAAAGTAGATTTTGGCTGAACCGTCGAGAAAATAACGCAGGCAATGTTCTTGACTGCGGTGGATAGGCTTCACCTGGTGATAAAGTTCCTGGCGTGTTTCCCACACCTTGGTCACCTTTTCGCCCGGGCCGCCGGTGGCGCGGTCATAGGCTTCTTCCAAGTCAGGAGAGACCATATCCACGATAGCCTGGCCGGTAGCAGGCAAAACGCGCCCCTCGGTAGCCAGGATACGCAAAGCGGGCTGTAAAGGCGCGAAGGGATTGGGCATATTCATTCCTCTCCATCAGCAGGTGTGGCCTCTAAGTTCTCGCCTTTGAGTTCGACCAGGTTGCGACGGATGTCCTCCAGTTCGGCCTGAGTGAGTCCCCACAGTTGAGCGGCCAGGCCGTCAATCTTGGCCTCGATGGCTGCCAAGCGGCGTTGGGCATTGGCATCGCCAGCATAGACCTCCGGAGCAATCTGATGCGCTTTCTGAGAGAGCGCCGCCAGGCGGGTGTGGGTAGGGTTTTGGGCGTCAAAGTGGGGAACAGCGATTTGATCAGTGATATGCGTTGTCTGTTGAATGGAGATTGAGAATGCCCATACCGCTAACGTTATTGGTGCACTGTTCAGAACACCTGCTAGGTAAAAGGCTTCTTTCTTGCTTTGGCAGCCTATCAGCATGAGTTTGTGGTCAGGAACGATACACTTTTGCTCCTGTTCGTTAACCACAGCAACAGTAAACCAAGCTGATTGCTCTCGCCACACCACCTTCCACGGGGCGAAGGTGTACTTGCCGATGTTGAAGAGGGAGTAGAACGGCCCAGTTTCAATTACCTGTTTGCCCTGCTTACGGGTGAAGTAGCGCTTGAAGCCGGAACGCTCGCGGAGTTCTTTTTCAAAGCTTTTCAGGTAAGACCAGGTTTTGGGATAGCAGTTCTGCAAGTCCTTGACAGGAATCGCATTCAGTCCAGCGTCTGGCAGATGAGTTACCAGGATATAAGCCGATGGTTGGGCATGCCAGCGCCGCACATCCCGCCCGCGCAGCAAGGGGTAGAGCAGGTTGGGTTCAAGTTTCACCGTTACCGGCTTAACTTTCCGTTTCGCTCCCTTGGTCAGGTTGCGCACCACCCATAGTCCATAGGGGAGGGCATTTTCTTTCTTCAGCCAGTAGATGCCGTTGGCCCAAGTGCAGACCCCGGCACGAGCCTGATACGCCGAGGGCCCCAGTACCTTTTGAATGGCTGTGAGGGCTTTGCAGTGGGCGGTCAACCAAGCGCTGGTGGAGTCATGCTTGTCCACCGGTGCAGCCTGGAATTGCAGGCGGCGGGTTTGCTTCAGCACTTCGTCGAGCGTGCTGTCGTAATCCAGGCTCTGACCTCGGCTGGTTTTCTGCCAGTAGGTGTAGGGAACGGGATAGCGGGTGGTCTCGCCTTTGCGCAGCACGAAGACGCTGGTGCGCGTGCTTGCTCCCTCAAAGACTTGTAGGCGGCTGAGATCATCTACGTGTACCACACGCAAATGGACATCCTTCCCCCCAGCCCCTCTCCCGTTGGGAGGGGGGAGCCGGAAGCGGCGGAAACCCTGTCCGCCACCGCTGGTCTTCCACACGCTCTGGGTGATGACAAAAGCCAACTTGCCGCCGGGTTTCAGGTAGCGGTCAGCAGCCACATACGTCATCAGTGCTGAAATGTCGTCTTTCGACTTTCCCAGGATGGCGTCAAAGCCTTTGTGCTGAAACAGGTCGTACTGTTGCCACAGCGGAGCCACACGCTGGCGATACCCCTGCGGCAAACTCTCCCAGTTGATCCAGGGCGGGTTGCCAACCACGTAGTCAAAAGGTTTCAAAAAGAGTGGCATGAAGGCGTTCTTGACCACGCGCGCCCAGATGCCGTCCAGTCCTTGCTGGTGCAGGTTGCACAGGGTCTCAAACAGTTCGCGCAATGTTGCCTCATCCTGGTCGCTCAGGTCAGGTAATTCGGCGCGGCAGCGTTTCAAGAAGGCCTCGGTTGCGAAGCCGCCGCGTACGTACTCTTCGAGCAGATTGGTCAGGCATTCCATCTCGGCGTGGGTGTCAATAGCGACAGGGATGGGCAGGGTGCCGACGGCAGTCTCCAGGATGCGGCGGCCCTGGTCGAAGAATTTTTTGCCCTCAACAGGGGTGAGAATGCTATCGGCCAAGTAGATGGGGATTTCCACCTCGCGGCGGCGGTAAGGGAGCAGATCGGCGATGGCAAGCAGGAAATTGACGCGGGCGGCCATCACCGCCAAGGGATTCAGGTCCAAGCCGGCCAGGCCGCTTAGGATGACCTCCAGCGTGTCGGCTTTGGACAGTCTAGCTTGGAAGCAGTTGGCTTTGAGGGCGCGGGCAACCAGAATGAGAAACGTGCCGGAGCCACAGGCCGGATCCAGCAGGCGCTTGTTGGGTGTAGGAATGTACGCGCCGGGTTTGGGCATCTGAAAGAGCGGCTCGCCCAGTTGATTGAGCAGGCGTTCGGCCAGCCAATCGGGCGTGTAGAACTCGCCCAGATCGTGGCGGATCTCGCGCGGCAGGAGGTAGTGGTAAAGTTTTTTGAGCAGGTCGCGCGCCGAAAGCGGGTCATCCTGAACGGTGACGGGGTTGTACTCGGCCAAGCGCTGCAACACCTGGCGCAGCGCGACCTCCACGTTGGCATCCCAAGCATGCAGATACCAGGCAAAGAAATCGCCTTCCAGGAGATTCTTCAAACCCAAAGCCCGGTAAAAATCTCCCTCTTCCAATTTTTGCAGTTCCTGCTGCAGCCCTTTGCCCTGCAGCCCAGCAACAGTGGTCAGGGGCATGGTGTCCAGGCCGCCAGCAGCGTATGCCTGGAGCACCAGGCGGGCGATGTTTTTGACGATAAAGGCAAAATAGGTTTGCAGGGCAAAGAAGAAGCGTGGCAGGTCAGCGTTTTCGGGCTCAAGCCCCATGCCTTTGAGAAATGCACGTAGCTCGGAGCGATGGGCTATTTTGCCGGCGGCAGCATCGGCACCGGCGGTCTCGCCAAAAAATAATTTCCATTGTTTGAACAGACGCGCTGTCAGCCCGTCGGGATGCTGCTCCAAGGCGCAGTAGAGGGCGCTGGTCACCTGCTGGCTAAGGACATTCTGATTGCCGAAATCCTCGACCAGGTTTTCGGGGATAAGGGCGCGGCCGGAAGAGAGGGAAAATAGCGAGCGCAGAAAACGCTCGCAGGAAGACTCGTTGACCTCCAGTGGCGGCTCGACAATCCAATGCCCTTGATGGTAGCGCACAAAGATGAAGTAGATGCCATCGAAGGCCACGCCCAGCAAGCGATCGCGGTCATGGCGCTCGGCTTCAGCCAAACCCTTAATGTACTTTTTCACTTGCCCAACAGCACGTACCGTAGGCTTGTGGCGCAGATTGTTCTGTAGCGAGCCAGGCGATTTGTATTCGATAATGAAACGGTTATAGACCGCATCGGCGCGACCGGTGGCCAGGGTGTACTGCTCACGAAAGTCTGATTGTGTACCCAACTGCCTTGCCAAGCGCTCAATTTCGTTATTCATTTGTCGTCCAAATTCCGCCTCGTTACGCGCCTTCTGGGCAGCCTGCTTGGTAAAGCTCGCAAACTCTGGGGCAAGTTGGCTAATTTCCTGGTACTTCTCGAAACTATTCATTTCTGCACCACTTCAGGGTTTCAGTACATCTGGTCCGTTACATCTGGGAAGAGTTACCCGCAGTAGGTAAGAGTTGAGCTTTATGCCAATTCCGCTTCCCTCAGATCAGTTTCGGGAGAATTCCCTTGACAATCAATCCAATCCACAAAGTGCCTCTTGCAGAAACACGAGACTCTCTTGCTGATTCGTGCTCAAAGCACACCATCTGTCAGGCACTGTTGCCATGGAGATGTCGCCAGTCAAGCTGAGACAAAGCAAATATCCTGCTTTTTGTCCGACTTCGGCGAGAATCTCATCTACCTTGACACTTGCCCAACATAGCACATGTTACCCGGACAGAAACGTAGATTGCACCTAATTTCAAGTACCGATGCAAAACACGCGATGTCAGAACCTATCTTCAAAGCACCCATGAGACAAAAAGGCTAAACACACGGATCGGCATTAGACAAGTGCTCAAGGATGTTCGTCAGTTCATCAGGAGAAGTGTGGTTATTGTCAGGTAGCTTTGTTTTTTGTCCTAACATTAGGCATTTTGCCCAGTGCTTTCAACGCGCCCTGAACGGTTGGGAAGGAACTGGGCATAAGGTTTTTCTCACCAGATTGACTTTGTATCAGTTATCTACCACAGTAGTTGTGCGGGTCCAAACCCGTCTATAGTGGCGGATGTAGGTCTTGCTCTAAAGCCCCCACTGGGGGCTTTTTCCATGGTCGGATAAACTTGTAGATGCAGAACCGTCTACGATGAGCCTTCCGCGCCGGCAGACATCAACCGCCGCCCGGCATGTGGCATATAAAGCCAGTGTCGTGGCGGCGGTTGGCGTTTCAGAAGCACAAGGTTTCTGAAAACCGGAGCGGAAGATGTCAGCGCACACGTGAGGTGTCGGCTGACGCTGGCCCCGGAAGTGTTCCTGCATTCATGGATCACCTCCTTGCAACGTCAGTATCGGCAACCGGTCAACGACTGCCACATTGCGCGCCCTGTCTAGCACAAACCCGTGCGCGAAGGAACACGAAATCTCATCCAAACAGCAGTTTTCCACCGGCGATGAGCAGTACCACCGACAGCGCGTACTCGACACCCCGCGCCGACAGATACCGGCTCCCGACGTGCGCCCCCAGCCAGCCGCCAACCAGCGCCGCCACAAACAGCGGCCAGACGAAAGGCGGAAGAGGCGCCGCGCTGGCCACGTACCCCAGCAGCCCGGACAGCGAATTCCCCAGAATGAACGCCGCCGAAACGGCCGAAGCCGTTTTCGTCTCGGCCCACCGGGCAAACAGCAACAGCGGCGTCAGAAAGATGCCCCCACCCGTGCCGGTCAGTCCCGACAGCAGACCGATGCCCGCGCCACCCGGAAGCGCCAACCGCAACGGCGGCAGTGCCACGGGAGCCGCAGTCGGTCGCGGCAGCCATATCCTGACCGCCGATGCCCAGAGCACCCCGCCAACCAACCGCCGGAAGACCTCCGGCGGTACGGTGAGGTAGCCGCCGATAAACGCCAGCGGCAGCGCCAGCAGTGCAAACGGCCAGAAGCGCCGCCACTCGAAGTACGGCGCAAACTGCCAGGTGGCCAGCGCTGCCACCAGCAGGTTGAGCATCAGGGCCGTTGGCTTGACGACGTTCGGCGCCCACCCGGCCAGCGTCATGACGGCGATGTAACCCGAAGCTCCGGCATGCCCGACGGCGGCATACAGCATTGCCACAACCAGAACCCCGCCCGTAACCCAGGCCAATGTACCCACATCCATACCGGTTTGACCCTAGCCAAAACCATCGGCCGGTATCAGTCCTGCGGCGGAAGTTTGTGTTTCGAGACAAGCTTCCGGGAAAACATCTGCTGGCGGCTGGTAGTCCCCATCGTGGGCGGAGACAAACCGCCCGGCGCGCAGCTCCAGCCAGCGGGCCGCGCAGCGTACCAGCCCCGGTTTGGTCGTGGTGACAAAGGTCTGGGCTTTGTCCTCCAGATACGCCAGCAGGGTTGTGATCCGTCGCGGGTCAAGTTCGGCATCGAGGTCATCGAGCAGAAACACCGGCGGCTCGGCGCAGTGCGCCCGGTACAGCGCCAGTTGCCCCAGCGTGAGGACGAGCAGCGTACTGCGTTGCTGCCCGGCGCTGCCAAAGCGCGCCACTTCCCGGCCATCCACCAGAATGGCCAGATCGTCCCGGTGCGGGCCGACGAGCGCATGCCCGACGGCCAGTTCAGCCGCGCGGCGGCGCGCCAGCCGTTCGGTCATCGCGGCACGGAAGGCTTCCGCCGTCGGCGGCAGGTCCGGCTCCAGCGACGACACATAGCGGATGGCGACCCGTTCGGCCCCGAAAAGCTGCCGTTCCAGATGGGCATCGAGCTGTTCGGCGTAGCGCGCCCGCTCCACGTGCAGTTCCGTCCCCAGTTCGACGAGTTGCGCATTCCATGCGTCCAGGGAATCCAGCCA
Organism: Chloracidobacterium thermophilum B; assembly: GCF_000226295.1. Taxonomy (GTDB): domain Bacteria; phylum Acidobacteriota; class Blastocatellia; order Chloracidobacteriales; family Chloracidobacteriaceae; genus Chloracidobacterium; species Chloracidobacterium thermophilum. Next base: position 866,544 of record NC_016024.1, on the reverse strand, counting down.
GTCGCGGTGCTCAGGCCGCTCGGCAACAACGCGCAGCAGGGCATTTTTCTGTTTGAGCACCCGGGCGTAATCCAGCAGCGTCTGCACATAAGCCGGTTTCAGGCTCAGGATGCCCCGGTCGAGAAACCGCCGGCGCTGCTCCGGCTCCCCGCAGACGACATCCAGCGCCTCGCGCCCGTAGGCAAACACCACGAGTTGTCCCAGGTAATCGCGCAGAGCCGCCCGCTTGCCGTTGACCAGCATGACCTTGCGCCCGGCTTCAAGGTGCATATCCAGCGTGACGGAACTGCCCGTGCGCCGTTGCAATTCCAGGCGCAGATGAGCGGCGGCCGCGCCAAAGGCCATGAGTTCCTGCGGCTGGTGCGTCCGAAAGGATTTTGTCGTCGCCAGCAGGTAGATGGCTTCCAGCCAGTTGGTTTTGCCCTGTCCGTTGCCGCCCCACAGAACGTTCAGCCCCGGCGCAGCCGACAACGTTCCGGCCAGATTGCGGAAGCCATCTACCGTGACGGATGTGATCTCCATGCCCTTCCCTGTACGCAACCCGACAACGGCTTACCGGAGCGCGGCCACGCCGGGCAGTTCGATGCCGGAGAGAAACTCCAGACTGGCGCCGCCGCCCGTGGAGACGTGGGTAATCCGGTCGCCCAGACCGGCAGCATTGATGGCGGCCACACTGTCACCGCCGCCGACAATGCTGATGGCCTCAGCGGCCGCCACGGCGGCTGCAATGGCGTTCGTTCCGGCGGCATAGCGCGGCTGCTCAAAAATGCCCATCGGGCCGTTCCAGACAATCATGCGCGCCGTGGCAATTTCGGACTGGTAGGCGGCAATGGTTTCCGGTCCGATGTCATATCCGGCCAGATCAGGCGGCGTTGCCGTCACCGGAACCGTCTGGGGTTCCAGCTCAGGACGCGCCAGATCGCCCACCACGTGGTCGGTCGGCAGATGCAGCCGGACGTTGCGCGCCTGGGCTTTGGACTCCAGCGCGCGCGCCACATCGAGTTTGTCTTCCTCAACGAGCGAGCGGCCGACCTCGACGCCCCGGGCCTTCAGAAACGTGTAAGCCATTGCGCCGCCAATCAGTACGGCGTCGGCCACATCCAGCATTTTGTCAATGACCTCGATTTTGTCCGACACCTTCGCGCCGCCGAGAATGGCCACGTAAGGATGCTCCGGCGCATGCAGCGCCTTGCCAAGGTATTCCAGCTCCCGCTCCATCAGCAGCCCGACGCCCCGCTCCGGGATGAAAGCCGCCATGCCGGCCGTTGAGGCGTGTGCCCGGTGTGCCGTACCGAAGGCGTCGTTGACATAGACTTCGGCGAGCGCCGCCAACTGACGGGCAAAGGCTTCGTCGTTTTTTTCTTCGCCAGCGTGAAAACGGAGATTTTCGAGCAGCAGCACCTCTCCCGGCTGGAGTTCGGCCACCAGCTTTTCGACTTCCGGGCCGACGCAATCCGGGGCAAAGCGTACCGGCGCACCCAGGTGTTCGCTCAGCACGCTGACAACCGGCTGAAGGCTGTATTTCGCTTCCGGCGCGCCTTTGGGGCGTCCCAGATGCGAAGCCAGAACGACTTTGGCGCCTTTTTCACGCGCCAGTTGAATCGTGGGCACGGCAGCGCGGATGCGCGTGTCGTCCGTTACCTGACCGTCTTTGACGGGAACGTTGAAATCTACGCGAATGAAGACACGCCGCTGGTGCAGGTCAAGGTCTCGAATGGTACGCATGGGCTGGCTCCGGGAAGAAGATCAAAGTCGTTGTGGTGCGGAAAGTGTATCGGGAATCACGCCGCCGAGGCTACTCCGGCAGGACGGAAGCTACTCCAGCACAACGGATGACAGGATGGCCGCCACCCACAGCGCGTACATGTTGCCCGAAGGATGCAGTCCGTCAGCCGCCAGCAAGGACGTTTCCTGCGCCGCCTGGCGCGAAATGTCTGTGACATCCACGTAGTGTGCCCCGGCGGCAAGCGTCTCCTCGCGGTTGACGGCGTTGAACCGGTCAATGACGGGGCCTTCACCCTGCCGGTGTTGTTCGGCGGCAAACGGCGTCACACACCAGTCAGGAATGGAAAGGACGATGACCTGCCGGGGCTGTCCGCCGGCAAAGGCGATGGCCTGCTGAAGCAACGCACGAAACCGGGGACGGTACGCTTCCGGTGTCTGCCGCCGGTACTGGTCATTGACGCCGATGAGCAGCGTCACCAGATCGAAGCGTCCTGCCGGCGGATGGGCAGCAATGGCTTCTGCCAGTTCATCGGTCGTCCAGCCGGTACGCGCAATGATGTGTGGCGCGTCCCAGTTCTGCCCGCGCTGGCGCAGGGCGGCGCAAAGCTGTTCGGGAAAACGCTCCGCTTCGCTCACGCTTTCCCCAATCGTGTAGGAATCCCCCAGAGCCAGGTAACGCTTCATGACGACACCTTTTCCCACGTCTGACGCCGGCTGCGGTGCGGGCAACGGTCTGGGAAAGCAGCCAGCGGCAACGGTCAGACAAGCCCAACTCCACCGCCACAGGAACCGGCGTCTGTCCTGTTTCATTCCACACCTTACGGCACGGTTTCCAGCAAACGGCACCCGCCCGCGATGAACACCAGCCGCACCCAGTGCCGGGCAAACACCAGCATCTGGCTGAGCAGCACCAGCAGGGCCGCGGAAAACCAGGTCACCGGCGTCACCTGTCCCATCAGCCACAGCAGGCTGCCGATGACGAGCAGCCACAACAGCGTCGTCGCAAGATACAACCCGATGGTCGTGCCCGGACGGTGGACAAACAGCCCCCACCACGCCCGGAGGCGGCCCTTCCACGACCGCTGCGGCGCATGCACCACCAGCGCCAGCTTGAGGTAGTCCATCACCAGATGAATGCTCCAGAACATCGCCAGCCCGGTGCCAAGGCCAAGCCACTGCATGAGGTCAGCGCGCCACGGCGTCGTCTGGTTTTCGGTCACGAGGCTGTACAGCGGCCCCCAGGACAGCACCAGCACACCGCCGGCTATGGCGAGCAGCAGCCCCGTGAGCAGCCCGGCCGCCAGCAACGGCAGCACATACCGGCGGCAGTCCGCCCAGAACGCGCGCGGCGCTTCGCGTGGCGCAAAAGTGGCAATGATGCCGCCGGACAGGAATGTGATGATGAGGTAGCCGATCAGCAGGGCGAGTCCAGAGGTGATGGCCAGACGGATGGGAAAGGCGCTTTTCCCGATGCGGAGCGCCACGAACAGCCATTCGATGTCGAGGGTGTCCTTCAGCAGACGTTCGGCAAACAACGAGGCGCTGTTGACCGCATTGAGCCAGAGAATGACCGGGAGCAGCGCCAGTACCGATAGCCCCAGGTTGACCAGCGTCAGCAGCAGGGCCCACTTCGCCCCGGACGTTGCCCGGCGCAGGCTGTCGGAAAGAAGTGCAGGCAGCATCAGGAAACACTTGACGGACACACGGTGCAGGATGAGCAGCACCCGGGTGGGATACACCAGACAGCCGCGATTCAATCAAGTCGGGCTGCCAAGTGCAACCGGCTGACAACAGCAGTTTTTGGCTTGCGCGTCGGCCGTGGAAAACCTAGTTTCAAGGTCTCGCAGTCTGGTCATATCCGTTGCACCCATGGCGCTGTTCAAAACCTTCGGTGCGGCCGTCTTTGGCATTGACGCACACCTCGTACAAGTCGAAGTCCACCTTACGCCGCACATGGGCGACAGCCAGCCCACTGTGACCATGGTTGGTCTGCCGGATGCCGCCGTCCGGGAAAGCCGCGAACGGATTCGCGCGGCCATTGCCAACTGCGGGTATCTGTTTCCCAACCAGCGGATGACCGTCAATCTCGCCCCGGCCGACCTGCGCAAGGAAGGCTCCGGGTTTGACCTGCCGATTGCGGTTGGCGTTCTTGGGGCAGCCGGCGGGTGGCGCGGCCGGTATGTGGCAGAGACGCTGTTTGTCGGCGAACTGTCCCTGGACGGCCAGGTGCGCCCTGTCAAAGGTGCGCTCTCCATGGCGCTCAAGGCACGGGAAAGCGGTCTGCGGTACATGGTAGTCCCCCGCGACAACGCTCCCGAAACGGCCGTGGTCAGCGGTCTGGCCACCTATCCGGTGGATTCCCTGGCGGATGTGCTGACCCTGCTGGAAAGCGATCCGCTGCCGCCGCCGTTCACCGTGGATGTCTCGGCCATGCTGGCGGCAACCACCGACGGCCACGCGGACTTCCGGGACATTCGTGGGCAACTGCACGTGCGCCGCGCCATCGAGGTAGCCTGCGCTGGCGGGCACAACATCCTGATGATCGGGCCGCCGGGTTCGGGCAAGACGATGCTCGCCCGCCGGATTCCAACCATCCTGCCGCCGTTGACCTTCGAGGAAGCCCTTGACGTGACACGCATTCACAGCGTCGCCGGGTTGACCCAGCGGCAGGGTCTGGTGTGCGAGCGTCCTTTTCGGAATCCCCACGTCACCGTTTCGGATGCCGGACTCATCGGCGGCGGAGCGGCTCCGCGTCCAGGGGAAGTCAGTCTGGCGCACCACGGTGTCCTGTTTCTCGATGAACTCCCCGAATTCGACCGCAATGCGCTCGAAGTGCTGCGCCAGCCGCTTGAAGACGGCAAGGTGACGATTTCACGGGCGGCAATGTCGCTGACCTTTCCGGCGCGCTTCATGCTGGCGGCGGCGATGAATCCCTGCCCATGTGGTTTTTTCAACGACCCCACCCGCGAATGCCAGTGCACGCCGGCCCAGATTCAGCGGTATGTCGCCAAAATCTCCGGCCCGCTGCTGGACCGGATTGACATTCACGTGGACGTTCCAGCCGTTCATTTCCGGGAACTGGCCACGGATGCGCCCGGCGAAGACTCAGCCGCCATCCGGGCGCGGGTGGTGCGGGCGCGCGAACGCCAGCTCGAACGCTTCAGAACACGCGACAAGACAAAGCCAGCCATGTTTTGCAATGCGCACATGACGCCGCAGGCTATCCGGCGCTACTGTCGGCTCGACAGTGCCGGCCGGCAGATGCTGGAGACGGCTATGGCACGCTTGGGGCTTTCGGCGCGGGCGTATGACCGCATCCTGAAGGTCAGCCGGACCATCGCCGACCTTGAAGGCGCAACCAACATCGCCGCGCACCACGTGGCCGAAGCCATTCAGTACCGCAGTCTTGACCGGAGTTACTGGAAGTAGCCCAAAACCGCCCGGTGCAGGGAGTTGTCAATGCTTGCCGTCGGACAGACCGAAACCGTCACCTATGTCGTCACCAAACACGATACCGCGCACGGCCTGTCAGCCGAGTGGAAGGATGAACGCTACCAGGATGCTTACATTGACGTGTTCGCCACCATTCGGATGATTGCCCTGATGGAACTTGTCTGTGGGCGGATGCTGGAGCGTATCCAGGCGGCGGGTGAACTTTCCGTCGGCGTGGAAGTCAACGTACGCCATCTGGCTCCGACACCGGTTGGCGCGACCGTCACGGCCACGGCAACCTATCTTGGAAACGATGGAAAATTTCATCGGTTTCGCGTCGAAGCTTTCGACCCGGCCGGTAAAATCGGCGAAGGCGAACACACCCGCGCCATCGTCACGGTCGAACGCCTGCTGGCCGGCGCACAAAAACGCTTGATGTCACGGTGACTGCCATGCCTCTTGCACGCCTTGCTATCGAAAACCACATTGCCTTCCTGACGCTCACTTCCCCGCCGCTCAACATCCTGACCCTGGCGATGATGCGCGAAATCAACCAGCTTCTCGATGCGCTGGCGCGAAAGCCAGCCAACAGCTTTCACGCCATCGTCATCACCACCGAACCGGAGTGCACCGCCTTTTCGACCGGCATTTCGGTCGAAGACCACAAGCCTTCCACGGCTTACCAGACGCTTCAGGAATTTCACACCATCTACCGCAACCTGCGGACGCTGTCCAAGCCAGTGGTCGGCGTCGTACGGGGGCAGGCTTTCGGCATGGGCTGTGAACTTGTGGCGTACTGTGACCTGGTTATCGCGGTGGCGACGGCAACCTTTGGGCAACCGGAAATCCGGTTTGGGCTATATCCCGCCACGTCCAGCGTGCTCCTGCCGCGCATCATTGGCTGGCACCGCACCCTGCGGATGGTCTTGCTGTCGGAAGTGCTTGACGCCGCGGAGGCCCAGCGCGTGGGACTGGTGGATTACGTCGTGCCGCCGGAGCAACTCGCTGTCAAAACCGAAGAACTGCTGGCCGTTCTGCGCGGCTGGAGTGCGCCGGTGCTGGAATCCGCCCGGCGTGCGCTGCACACGGCGTATTTTCACGACATCGAAGCGGCCATGCAGGCCGTCGAAGACCAGTATCTCAACCAGTTGATGAGCTATAGCGACGTGCAGGAAGGGCTGCTGGCGTTCCGGGAAAAACGGAAACCCAACTGGAAACACCACTGACCGGAAGCCACCGCCCATGCGCCTTGACTCGTTCCTCAAAGTCAGCCGGCTCGTGCCACGGCGTACTGTGGCGCAGCATTTGTGTGAAGCAGGGGCCGTGCTCGTCAATGGCCTTTCGGCAAAAAGCTCACGGCCGGTCCGGCCCGGCGACACGTTGACGCTGCACCTGCGCCGCCGGCGGCTTGTCGTGCGCGTGCTGGCCGTCCCGGAAACGAAAAGCGTCACAGCGCCGGCAACACTCTACGAGCGGCTTTCCGAGGAGCTTTTGGCCGAAGACCCCCTGATGCCGGTGAAAGATGTCCCTTAGCCCCGCACACCGACAACTCATGGTCGAAGCCCATGCGCAGTTGCAGGAAGCCACGCAGCTTGTGCAGGACATGCTCACCGGGCGGGCCGGTGCTGAACTGTTTGAGGCAGCCTGTGAGGCGCTCAATGTGGCGGCCGTCAAGCTGCGCTTCATTCAGCTTGAGCTGGCCGCGCAGGAAGAAGAGGCTGTGAACCCCGAAACCGCCATCACGGCCGAAGACGACACCCTGCCCCCGGACTGAACGACCATCCGGGCAGGCTCCGACTGCGACCGGTGTTGAATCCAACCCGGCTGTGCATCAATATCATTGCCCAAAGACAATGCTGGACACCGGCCCGGCAGCCTGCCTATGCTGCGTTCACGGTCTGATCCCTTCTTCGGATAGCACCATGCGATACTGTCCGCTTTGCAAGCAGTGTTACGACGACACCGAGTTGCGCTGCACAAAAGATGGAGCGTTTCTGGCCGAAGCCTTCCCCGGAGCACGCATCATCAGCGGCAAGTATCGTCTCGACGCCCTCATCGGTCAGGGCGGGATGGGATCGGTCTATCGGGCGACGCACCTGGAACTCGACCGCACGATTGCCCTGAAAATCGTGCTGCCTGATTTCGTTTCCAACCACGAAACTCTGGAGCGTTTCCGCCAGGAAGCGCGGGCGGCGGCGCGGCTCAACCATCCCAACGTCATCAGTGTGTATGACTTTGGCATCCTGCCGACCGGCCAGGCCTACCTCGCCATGGAGTTGCTGACCGGGCATTCCCTGCGCGAAGAACTGGAACGCCACGAACGGCTGTCGCCCCAGCGGATTGTGTCCATCCTGCGGCCCGTCTGCCAGGCTATCCATGCAGCGCACGAAGCCGGCGTCGTCCACCGGGACATCAAGCCGGACAACATCATCCTGCTCAGCAAGCCCGAAACCGGCGAAGAAATCGTCAAGGTCGTGGACTTCGGCATTGCCAAGCTCAAGGAACGGCCCGGGACTACGGTTTCCAACCTCACCGAGCCGGGACTGGTGATGGGGACACCGCACTACATGTCGCCGGAACAGTGCCGGGGCGAAGAACTCGACCGGACATCGGACATTTACTCACTCGGCGTCACGCTGTACGAACTGCTGGTCGGCCACGTCCCCTTCGATGCGCCGACGCCATCGGCCGTCATCATCCAGCATGCGGTTGACCCGCCGCCGCTGATGCGGCGTCTGCGCCCGGACATTCCCGAAGAAATCGAGCGCGTTGTACTCCGGGCCCTGTCCAAGGTACGCGAACAGCGGCAGCCAACAGCGCTCCGGCTCTACCAGGAATTTGAACAGGCGCTGCGCGAAGCTGAGGAAACGGCCGCGGCACTCAACATTGCCAAGATTTCGGCTACGTTTCCGACCCTCGATCTGTCGCAGATGAAGCCAGTCGAGCTAAAGCTGGTCGCCACCCTGACCGGGCATGAGCACATCGTCAAGAGTCTGTCCTACCACGGCAGCGGCGACTGGCTGGCCTCGGCCAGCGGCGATGGGAGCGTTCGCCTGTGGGACCTGCGGACCAACCGTGAAATCGGACTCTTCAGCGGTCACGAATACTCGGTCAATGCCGTAGCCATTGCCCCGGATGGACTCCGCCTGGCCAGCGGCGGGGCCGACGGCACAGCCCGGCTCTGGACGCTGCGCGATGCCACTGAGATTGCTTCCTTCGGGCACCGGACAGCCGTGCGCGCCCTGCTGTTTGCCTCTGACGGCCGTTGGCTCATCACGGCGTTTGACACGGAAGTGAAAATCTGGGACGCCCTGCGGCAACGCCAGATTGCCTCTTTTCTTGGCCACATCAAAACCATTGACGCTCTGGCGCTCTCCCCGGACGGACATACGTTGGCTTCCGGCGGTGCCGATGACGCCATTCACTTCTGGGACCTGATTTCCAAAACCGAACAAGCCATGCTGCGGCTGTCCGGCCATGCGCCAACGTCACTGGTCTATTTGCCCGACGGCCGCTTGATTTCCGGCGGCCGGGACGGGCAGTTGTGTCTCTGGCACACCACTGAAACCGGCCCGCTCCAGACGGTCGAAGCCCATCTCGAAGCCATCCGGGCGCTGGCGCTTTCGCCCGATGGCCGGTGGCTCGCCTCCAGTGACTGGAATGGTGTCATCAAGCTTTGGGCCACCCAGGACTTCACCAATCTTGTCACCGTCGAGGCCCACGATGGCGCAGCACAGTCCCTGGCGTTTGCGCCGGACGGACAGCATCTGGCCTCCGGCGGAGCGGATGCCCTCATCCACCTCTGGCAACTTACGGTAATCGCGGACTAGCTTCCTCAGACCGGTTTCAAAAGCCGGGATAGGGAAGCGTATTTCCGCCCCGCAACGTTCAGCTCAAGGTTCGCCCCTGAGCGTCAAGCGGTTCCACTTCCACCAGGACATCATAAAAGGTAGCACCGCCGCCAAGGTCGGTCAGCGCCTGCCCGGTGGTGGCATTCACGTTGCGGCCGTCGGGACTGAACTTGGCCCACCAGATGCCGGGAGCATAGGCCACACCCGGCCGGATTCGCCCGGAAACCCGCGCACGGACACAAAAGGCCCCCCGGTCGTTGAACACCCGGACCATCTGCCCGTCGCTGATACCCCGTGGCTCGGCGTCGGACGGATGCAGCTCGACGATGGGTTCCTTTTCGACGCGGCGGAGCGAATCCTGATTGACGAAGGTCGAATTGAGAAAGTTATGCGCCGGCGGTGAAATGAGCGCCAGCGGATAGCGCGCTGCCAGCGGCGGATTGCTGTGCACGTTTTCCCGTGGCGGCACATAGGCCGGCAGCGGGTCCATCCCCTGGCGTGCGAGGCTTTCAGAGTAGAACTCGCATTTTCCCGAAGGCGTTGGAAAACCACCTTCGGCAAAGGGCGCAAACGGGCTGGGCAGATTGAGTCGCACGTAGCCTTCCGTACGCAGCCGCTCAAAGGTGATGCCTTCCATCCACGGGTGACGAACATCCAGCACGGCCCGGATGAGTTGCTCGTCGCTTTCCTGTAACTCCGGCTCGGTGTAGCCCATGGCTTGCGCCAACAGACGAAAGACATCGGAGTTTGATTTCGCCTCACCCAGTGGCGGAATGGCCGGCTCGTTGAACATCAGCGACAGATGCCCATACGGTTTGACCACATCCATGTGTTCGAGCTGGGTCGTCGCCGGCAGCACAATGTCGGCATAGTCAGTCGTGTCGGTGAAAAACTGTTCGTGCACGACGGTAAACAGGTCTTCCCGGCGCAGTCCGGCAAGGACCTGATTCTGATCGGGCGCAATGGCTGCCGGATTTGAGTTATAGACGTAAAGCGCCATCACCGGCGGATCAAACCCGGCCGGGCGGCCGGCTTCATCCCGATTCGTCAGGGCTTCGCCAAGGCGCGTCATGTTGATGGTGCGCGTCCCGGGCGGAATCCAGTCCGGGCGCTCCAGCGCCGCGTAGTTGAGCGGAAACGTCCCCGAAGTTGAAAGCAGAATGCCACCGGCCGGATGTCGCCACGCCCCGACCAGCGCCGGAAGACAGGCAATGGTGCGGACGGCCATGCCCCCGCCGGCATGCCGCTGCAAGCCATAGTTGATCCGAATGGCGCTGGGCTGCGTCCGGGCATAGGCCCGCGCCAGTCTGACGATGGTGGCTTCATCAAGACCAACCATCGGTGCGACGGCAGCGGGCGTGTATGCCTGCAACCGCTCGCACAGCGCCTCGAAGCCCAATGTGTAGCGGGCCACGTAGTCGGCGTCATACAACTGCTCATCCACGATGACGCGCATCATCGCCAGCGCCAGTGCCGCATCCGTACCGGGGATGATGGCCAGATGTTCATCCGAAGCCGCCGCCGTGCGTGTCCGGTAGGGATCAATGGTGACGACCCGCGCTCCGCGCTTTTTGGCTTCGAGCACATAGCGCCACAGATGGACGTTCGATGTGACCGGATTGCTTCCCCAGATGAGAATGAACTTCGACTCGGCGAAGTGCCGGGCTTCCATCCCGATACTCGCACCAATCGTCGCCTTGTAGCCGGCCGCGCCGGCCGTGGCGCAGATGGTACGCGCCAGCAGGGAGGCCCCCATGCGGTGGAAAAAGCGCCGGTCCATGCCCTGTCCCTGTACCAGTCCCATTGTTCCGGCGTAGCTGTAGGGCAGAATGCACTGCGGTCCGTAGGTTGCCATCAGGTCTTTCCACCGTCCGGTGATTTCGGCAATGGCCTCGTCCCAGGTGATGCGGGTAAACCGGCCCTCGCCCTTTTTCCCACAGCGGCGAAACGGGTGCAGCACTCGTCGCGGGTCATAGACGCGCTCCAGGTACTTTGACACCTTGGCGCACAGAAAACCGGCCGTATCGGCGTGGCGGGCATCGCCTTCGACCTTGATGGCGCGGCGCGCCGCACATGTGCCTTCTGTGGTGACGGCAATGGCGCAGGTGTCCGGGCAATCATGCGGACACGCAGCATGAACGACATTCAGAGCAACCATACGTTGGCCTTTTCCTGGTTGGCAGCGATTGGTCACAACGAAGGCGTGTCTGAAGCGACACAACTTCGCTATAGTTGGCCTATACTTTTTGAAAACCTGCCTCGCGTCCAGTGCGGAGTTGCCCATGAAGCACAAAGCCGTTTTCACCAAAGTTCGCAAACTCATCAATGAGCGGGAACTGGCCGCTGACAACCTCGACCAGGCGGAAGACGCGCTGGTGTCTCTGCTGGAAAAAGACCGGCAGTGCGACTGGGCTTATGGGCTGCTGGCTGAAATCCAGTACTGGCGCGGTGAAATGGCGGCCCCCAAAGACAAGCTGGCCTTGTTTGAACGAGGCGTGGAATACGGCGAGGAAGCCGTCCGAGTCAACGAAAACTCTCTGGAGGGCAACTTCTGGCTGGCCGTCAACTATGGCATGTATGGCAACGAGAAAGGGATTCTGAAGAGCCTTTCGCTCATCAAGCCGATTCAGCGATGCGCGGAACGGGTCATCGAAATTGACGAATCCTACTTTTACGGCGGCCCGTGGCGGGTGCTGGGGCGCATCTACGACAAGGTGCCCGGCTGGCCCGTCTCGATTGGCGACAAACGCAAAGCCATCGAGTGTTTTGAAGCCGCACTCGAATTCGGCCCCAAGTTCTATCTCAATCACCTCTACATTGCCGAATGCTACCTGTCACTCGGCAACAAGGCGAAGGCCAAACATCACCTGCAGTGGATTCTGGACGCGCCACTTTCCCGCCACCACGAGCGCGAGGATGAAGGGTACAAACGTGAGGCCCGGGAACTGCTCAAAAAATTGGGCTGACGCCGGCTACATCCAAAGCAACCGGTGAACGTTTGCGTAAGCCCGCCGCAGTTGTCTTTGGATACTCACAGCTCGATGACCTGTCCCGGAACAAGCAGCTTCTGGTTGATGAGTTCCTGCACGAGAAGCAACGTTTCGAGGTCATCCCGCAGCTCGTCGCAGCACTGATCAAGCGTCCGTGAACCGTCAAACAACTGCCGCACGCGCTCAATGTTGGCGGCAAATTCGCCTTCCTGGGCAATCTGCTCGGCAACTTCCGGCGCGCGCTCAAAACCATCGCCGCAGATGAAGGTCTGGTCGCGGTTGGGAAGCTCGGCAATGAGGTGCTCGACTTCATCAAAGCGCCGGAAGGCTTCCATCAGCAACTGCTGTGGGTTGAGCTTGATGACCGGTTCACGGTTGATAGGCAGCGAGCGGAAGGTGAAGCTTCCGGTCGTCCAGCCCACCAGCCGGAAAAAGGCCCGTTCAGCGCGGGCTGCGCCGTATTCGATGTCCAGAATGAACCCATCCCGAAAATAGACCCTGGCTTCTTCCTGCTGGCGCGTCAGGAGCAGAAGCCCCGTCCGGCGGCCGGCTTCAAGCATCTGGATGACTTCGGCCAGACTGACCTGGGCCAGCTTGCCCTGCAAATCCACGGGCGGTCGTACCCGCTTGAGCAGACGTTTGACGCGGTGGCGAATTTCCATGGGACGGAAGGGTTTGGACCAGTAATCCTCCACCCCCATGTCAAAAGCGGCCAGGCGCTCGGCTTCGCTGTCGGCTGAAGACAGGCAGACGAAAGGAATATGCGCGCAGTCCGGCTGCGAGCGAAGCCACTCAAAAAACTGGCTGCCGTCCATTTCCGGCATGTTGAGGTCGCTGATGATGAGCGCTGGCTGGTGGGCCTTGACCATCTCACAGGCCACCCGCCCGTTTGATGCCATGAGGATTTGCGGGCCGAGGGAGCGCAGACTGGTTTCCAGGACGTTCAAAATCCCCGGCTCGTCATCCACGATGAGCACCGAAAGTTCGGGGAAGTATTCATCCGGGTCGCGTACCGTCGCCTGCTTGCGCTGCCACGTACTCGACACCTGTCCGACCGTGGCGACGTTGTCGGCTTCGAGACCGGCCAGCAGCTTGAGTTCCCGGCGGTAGAGAATGTCTTTCGGCCCCAAGTCTGGCATCAGGTTGACAAAGTCCGCCGCGCGCGCTGTTTCGCCCAGCTCCATCAGGTGTTCGACAATCTGTTTGGCGCGTCCGAAGGCGTCGTCATACCGACGCAGGCGATGGTTGATCTCGAACAGCTTGCGCCAGACATCGAGCCGGGTTTCCCCGGAAGCCAGCCGCTCCGCCTTGCGGCACAGAAGCATTCCCTGCTCGAAATCCAGACGATCAAAATAAATTGTCGCCGCCCGCAGCATCACCTCACAGGCTTTTTGCGGCTCACCGCGCTCCTGATACAGCAACCCCAGCTCCTGCAAAGCACCCAGGTTGTCGGGGTCGCGTTCGAGTTCACGCTCGTGACGCTCGATGGCGCTGTTGAGCTTGGCATTGTCAAGCAGGTTGGTCACTTGTGCGCGGGCATTCAGAATCCGATCAAACAGTCCCATGGCAACCTCGAATGTCACCTTGGTACAACGCCGGGGAAAGCGGCACTGCGGTCGTCAACAGACTGAAAAACAGGTCAAAGGATAGGTGAAGGTATGGCTTTGAAACGATCAGTCCCCATCGTGCCACAATCTGGCAGCCACGAGCTACCCTTACCCTGAGCGTGGCACGAGTAACTTGCGGTCAATGAGTTCACGCACGAGAAGCAGCGTTTCCAGGTCATCACGCAACACTTGACAACAGGCTTCCAACGTGCGGGTGCCGTCGAAAAGCTGCCGAATGGTCTCCAGGTTGGCAACGAATTCGCCCCCCTGCGCCAACTGTTCGGCCACTTCCGGGGCCTTTTCAAATCCCGGCCGACAGACGAACACTTCATGCTGGTTTGGCAGGGACGACAACACGCGCTCGGCTTCATCAAAGCGCCGGAAGGCTTCCATCAACAACTGCTGTGGACTCAGTTGAATGACCTTTTCACGCATCATCGGCATGGTGCAGAAGGCAAAATCACCGCTGGTCCAGCCCACCAGATGAAACACCGCCCGCTCCCCGGCGAGGTTTCCACACTCGGCATTGAGGATGAAGCCATCCCGGAAGTACAGGTACGCCTGCTCTGCACCGGATTCGATGGTCAGCAATCCCGTACGGCGGCCGGACTCCAGAATCTGGATGATTTCAGCGAGGTTGACCTGGGACAGCTTGCCCTGAAAATCCACGGGCCGCCGCAGACGCCGCAGCAGATGCTTGACGCGGTAGCGGATTTCCGTCGGATGAAAGGGTTTGGTCCAGTAGTCCTCGACGCCCATCTCAAAGGCGGCGACACGTTCTGCCTCTGAGCCAATCGAAGACAGGCAGATAAAGGGCACCCGCGCGTGTTCGGGTTGTGACTTCACCCACTCAAAGAACTGGCTGCCATCCATGCCCGGCATGGCGAGGTCACTGATGATGAGCGAAGGCGCGTACTTCTTGACCTTTTCGCAGGCTATGTGACCGTTTGCGGCCGTGATGATGCGTGCGCCAAGCGTCCGCAGGGATGATTCGAGGATTTCCAGCAACTCCGGCTCGTCATCCACAATCAGGATGGTCTGTCCCGGAAAGTACTCATCAGCGCTCCGTTGGCCGGAGGTTGCCCGCCGCCAGGTGCCAACAGCCGTTCCAGTTGCACCCGTCTGGCGCGGCACAACCCCGGCCATGGCTTCGAGGATTTGCCGGTATTCGGCATCCTTGGCTCCCAAGTCCGGCATGGCGGAGACAAAGTTGGCAGCCCGCTTCGTGTTGCCACGTTCCACAAGGGTTTCGACGATCTGCTTGGCCCGCTCGAAAGCCTCCTCCATGCGACGCAGCTTGTAGCTGAGATAAAACAGCTTGTGCCACAGCTCAACCCGCAGATCGCCTGCTGCCAGCCGTTCGGCCTTGCGGTAGCTGACCAGCGCCTGCTCCGTATCGTTGCGCTCAACAGCAATTTCACCGGCCCGACAAAACACATCGCAGGCTTTTTGGGTCTGGCCGTGTTCCTGGTAGAGCCGTCCCAGCTCCAGCAAGGTCGGAAGGTGCTTGGGATCAGCCTGCAGGATGCGTTCGCACTGCTCAATCGAAGCCACCAGTGCCGAAGTATCCTGGATATTCGACACCTGCTCCCGCGCACTTCGGACGTGGTCAAAGAGTCCCATAAAACCCTTCAGCGAAGATTGATTGATACTGCCCCAGCCCGACGTTCGCAGCCGCTTCCAGTGCCTTCTGTTCGATGTCTGAAGGCTCAGTGCTTGGCCCGGACAACACGAAAGCCCCCGTTGAACCAGTAATTCAACGTCGGGTCGAACCGAAACCGCGAAGTCGGACGGCACGGCACGGTGCTAAAATACCACGAACACCCCCGCAGCACCTTATGCGTGCCACGCGGTGGACCTTTCGGATTCGTCTGCGGTTCGGCTGGATAGGAGCCGTACCAGTCGGCGCACCATTCCCACACATTGCCCATCAGGTCATAAATCCCCAGTTCGTTGGGGGGGCTGGTTCCGACCTCATGCGGTGCGCCGCCACTATGGTAGCTGTCCCAGCCAATCGGGCTGTTGCGGGCAACATATTCCCATTCAGCTTCCGTCGGTAAGCGGTAGAGGTCTCCCGTCCGTTCACTCAGCCAGACGCAGTAGGCGTTGGCATCATCCCAACTCACCCGCACCACCGGATGATGGGGATAGTCCAGAAAGTAGTTGCGCAGCCGGGCAAAGTTCGGTTCTTCGGGATAGGGACGGCCGGTGGCGTCACAGAACGCCTTGTACTGGGCGTTCGTGACTTCATACTTGCCAATCTCAAAGTCGGAGAGTGTCACCCGGTGCACCGGCTGCTCATCCGGCTGCCCATCACGGCTGCCCATCTCAAACGATCCCCCTTTGACGGCCACAAGTGCCGGCAGCAGGGCGCGGGTATCATCCGGCGCAGGCGTTGGAGTAAAGATCGGACGGTTGGACGTTTCGCTCTTACTCCGCAGGGCTTCCACCGTGGGGCGCGTTGCCACGCCAGTCCCGCCACCCAGAAAGAACTTCTCGACGATCCGGTACGTGATCAGGCTCACGACCAGCAGCAACAGGCAACTCATGCCAGCCACGAAGAACTTGAAGCCCCTGCCGGTTGGACGCTCTCCTGTCCCGCTCAAATCCGCAAAGGCCTGGGCAAGCCCTTCCACCAGCGTGGCCGGCGGCGCTGGCGTCACAGCCGGAGTATCCCGCTTGACGGCGGCTTCATTGACGACAAAGCCCGTGCGTTCGGAAACTACCGGCAGAGACCGCTTGGCGAGGGTCACTCTGGCCTCCCGGCGCACCGGCGGGCTTGCCTCAGACGCCTGTCCAGGCTCAGCTGGCGCGGATGCGGCCGGCACGAGTGAGGCCGATTGCACCTTTGCTGTCTCCTCCGGTGTCGCATCCGGTGACGGCTCCAGCAGAGCCAACAACTCCCCGATACTTTTTGCCCGGCTTTGCGCGTCGCGGGCCGTGGCTTTGGCGACCAGACGGGCAATTTCCACGGAGACCGCCGGGTTGACCGTCCGCGGGTCCGGCACTGGCAGCAGGTCAGAGGTCTCGTCGAAATCCGTACGAAAGTTGTGCGTGGCGTGCCGCTCCGGCACCGGCTGGCCCGTCACCATCTGGTACAGCATCATGCCCAATTGGTGAATATCCCGGCGGATACCTTGGGCGACATCCTCCGGCGTAGGTGACTTGGCGGACAGCCGGGATTGAGGAACACCGCAATCAAGGACACGTGGCGGCTGCTCCGCGCTCAGGATCACGTTGTCAAACCGCAACTCCTGACCATAGAAGGCAAACTGTTCGTGCATGCCATGGACAATGCGCGCCATCCCCAGAAAGAGGTCAAGGGCTTCCTGGGATGGCAATGGCGCGCCGTAGGCTTTGAGGTAATCCCCAAGTCTTTTGTTCATGGCGGCGTTATCCAGCGTGGACGGTGGCGGATCGAGCGCAGTCGGCATAGGCGGCTCACTTGATGACAAAGGTAGGGAGGACATGTTTCCAATCTATGCCGCCTGCCACAGGTACTCAACAATGTACTCAAACGTACTTTGACAGCCAATGCTTATGCGCGAAGGAGACGGTCTCCCCACTGCTCTCAACGGAGTAAACGGGAGATGTCTGTTTTGGCAGAAAGACAAACTAGCCGTTTTTCTTGCCGCCCTCGGCCGCTTCGGCTTCTTCGGCCTTTTCGGCTTCGATGAGAGCGTTCCGGTACGGCTCGGCCAGGCGAATAAGCGCCTTGGCCCGCAAACCGCGCATGTATTCCCGGATTTTGGCTTCGGCGCGCTGCTGCGCAATCAGACGTTTGACCAGATCGCGCACTTCGGCAAAGGGCTTGACCGAAGGCGGACGGCGGGCATCGAGCCGGAGAATCTGATACGCCTTTTCCAGCTTCAGGATGGGCGTCACCTCACCGGGCTTGAGTTTGTCGAGTTCGGCCCGGAAGGCCTCGGCCAACTGGTTGTCCTTG
The DNA here is from genome assembly GCF_000226295.1 of Chloracidobacterium thermophilum B. GTDB lineage: Bacteria > Acidobacteriota > Blastocatellia > Chloracidobacteriales > Chloracidobacteriaceae > Chloracidobacterium > Chloracidobacterium thermophilum. The sequence goes on along the minus strand of NC_016024.1, from coordinate 848,993 downwards.
TAGGGCGGCAGCTTGCCGCCATTGGCGCGCGACGCCCGTTTTTCGTCGGAAAACTTCCGTGCGACTTCGGCAAAGGGCTGGCCAGCTCTGAGTTCGGCCTGGGCCTGCCGCGCCCGCGCCTCGGCAGCCGCCTGAGTCTCCGGCGTGAAGCCAATGTGGATTTCGCTGATCTCGATTTCTCCCGGCTCGGTGAAATCAGCCGGATGGGTGCGGTAGTATTCCTCGGCTTCGCGGTTCGTCACCTGCTCGATGAGGACGCTGTAGACATCCTGCCCATAGACAGCCTGGCGCAGGAACTGCCCGCGATAGCTCATCCGAATGTCCTCCATCGTCAGGCCCTGCCGTTCCATAGCCGCGCGGCAGGCATCGAGGTTTTCCAAGTTGTTCTGCTTGCACAGTTCAAGGATCGTCGCGTTGACTTGGGCCTCGATTTCGGGCAGCAGTCCCATTTCCTCGGCGCGCTGCGCAATCAGGCGTTCATCAATCAGGCTGACAAGCAGCCGTGGCTGCAAACGGGCGAAGATTTCTTCCTGCTTGGCCGGATCGTTGGGGAACTGTTCCTGAAGATCACGCCGCAGGGCATTCTCAGCCCGGCGCAGCATTGAGCGGGTGATGAGTTCCTTGTTGACGCTGGCCAGGGTTTCATCAATCACCACTGCTTCCTGGGCCGCGACCTGCCAGTCAGCGACCATTCCCGGCAGCGGAAGCAGCGCCGCGCCGACGCCCAAACCACAGCCGGCCAACAACCACCACGAATGAATTTTCACGCCTGGCTCCTACCGTTCAAAAAGCGTTTTTGTGTTATGCGGCCCCTGGGGCCATAGGCACGGCATGCTACGAAAAATGCTCCCCGGATGAAACTCCCCTGTGCCCGGACAGCGGATGATCGGTTGCCATCTGCTATCAAGAATGTGCGCAAAAGTGCGCACGGTTCTCTTCCTGCCCCGACGTGTCCTGTTGACCACCGTCGTATCTGACAGGCGTGACTTTCCCGACTACGGCGGGGACGGTCCCCGCCGCAGCGCCGCCATTGCTGGACGGACTCGCCACGGGTAGGGCAGTTTCGGTTGCCAGCCGTTTCAGGTTCAGCGCCGCATTGAGGTCACGGTCATGGTGCGCACCACATTGAGCACACACCCATGTTCGATCTCTCAATGTCAGCGCCTCGTTCTTCCAGCCACAGATGGAGCACAGTCGGCTGCCTGGATACCAGCGATCAGCGATGGTAAGATGAGTACCGCAGCGCCGGGCCTTGTATTCCAACTGCGAGCGCAACATCCCAAAACCCACGTCAGAGATGGCGCGGGCGAGTTTCTCGTTCTGCAGCATCCCTTTGACGTTTAAATCCTCGATCACCAACGCTTGGTTTTCGCGGCAGAGTCGAGTCGTGAGCTTGTGGGTGAAATCCGCTCGGATATTGGCAATGCGGGCATAGAGCCTTGCCAATATCGCAGCGGACTTCTGCCGGTTGTTCGATACCGGCAGGCGCGTTCCTTCAGGCAGGCGGGCAGGGCGTTCAAATCCGGCTGCCTTCCTGGTGGCTTCCAGCTTGCGGCTGAGACGTCGGCTACGGATTTCCAGACGGCGCAGCGCTGCTTTGAGCGGCTTTGGCGCCTCGATGACTTCACCGCTGGAGACCGTTGCGGCAGCCTTGATGCCCAGGTCGATGCCGTTGACCTCGTGCGACGTGCGACGCCGATAGAATTGCGCATCAGGCACCTCGACCTGTATGGCCACAAACCAACGATCCGCGGTGCGGGAAACCGTTGCGCCCAGTATCTTTCCTTTGAATCGCAGTTCCTCGGTCATGGCGACTTCGCCGATCCTGGGCAGACGGATCGTCCTGCCTTCCAGGGTGAACTTGTCGTTGGCAACATAAAAGCTGTCGCGGCAACGCCCCTTTTTCTTGAGCCGTGGCTCGTGCGCTTCTTTGCCCTCCTTGAGGTCGGCGAAGAACTGTTCCCATGCTTTGGCGGGATTCCTGAACGGCTGGGCGTGGGCATCCCGGTGAATGTCCTGCAACCAAGGCCGACCGTTCTCATCGAGCCACTGCGGGTCGGTGTACTTGATGGCGTTGAACTGTTTTTTGAGCGCCATGGCGTTTGGCCTGCCGCCTGCCGCGTATTGCCTGTTCCACTCATTGAGCGCCCAGTTCCAAACACGCCGCGCCGTGCCGCAGGCGCGCTTGAAGTAGTCCACTTGCTCAGGAGTCGGACAAAGAGCGATCTTGTGGGTTAGTTGCATTGTTGGGCCTTTTTGACGTCATTCGCATCCTGTTTCAGCGCTTCATCCAACTTCTTTCGATAGTTCCTCAAACCGTATAGCCGAGACGAAAAACAGTGCACGATGGCCATTAAGTCTTGCACCATTTCCTGTTCGGGAGACAGCCGTTCCTGGTTCAGTACCAGCACTTCGCAGCCATGGGTTTGGGCGTAATGTTCGAACCACTCAAAGCCGAAACGGGTGAGGCGGTCCCGGTGAGCGAGGATCAGCATCCTGACTTCCCGTCGCCCGATCTCGTCCATAAGGGCCAGAAACCGCTTGCGCCTGAAGTCCAGCCCGCTGCCCACTTCCTCGATAAACCCGACCCCCGCCAATCCCTTCGCCACCACGAACGCTTCCAGCACTTTGCGCTGATTCGCCAGGTCCGGCTTCTGCGCCGCACTCGATACCCGACAGTAGGCGACAAGCTTTGTTGGCGCATGGTTGGCCTGCCGCAAACCGATGAACTCACGGATCTGCGTCTCAGTGTAGAGGCGGCGGTTGCTGTCCGTTCGGGCCACCGGAATCAGCCTTCCTTCGCGTTCCCAACGCTGCAACGTCCCCAACGCTGCAACGTCTTGACCGGGACACCAAGGAGTTTTGCCGCCTTGCCTGTGCTTATAGTGCTTTCCATGAGCATTATTATACACTATCGCGTACTATACGGCAAGCTAGAGTCCGGCTCCGCTGTGACCGGCATCCCCAACGCTATCCCTATCACAAACCACAGCACCATGGCCACTTCACCATCCCCCAGGTTGAAGTGGGCTATGCCGCTCGCCGCAAAGCCGGTGAGTGCGCCCAGCGCGCCCAAGGCAATGCCATCGCGCCGCCGCCGCAGCAGTTGCCCGACATAAGTCAGCAGCAACCAGAGATAGGCCGCCAGCGCCGGCAGCCCGTACCACACCGCCACCTGCAGGTAGGTGTTGTGAAAGTGGCCGGGCGGCAAATCGCCATGGGCGTACAGTCCCCATTCTGCCGCGTGCAGCTTGTCGCTGTAGCGCCCAATACCAAACCAGGGGTGTTTTGCCACCAGCCCGATGCCTTCCTGCCAGACCACCAACCGCCAGAACAGACTGCCTTCACGGGCATCCACTACGGACATGTGGCGCATGGCGTAGGCATAGGCCAACGCACTGGACAGCAGGATGCCGGCAATTACCAGCCCTATCACCACCCGTGGCGTACTGACTGTGCCCTCCCGCCACAGCAGATACAGCATCACGCCGACGCTGACAATGAGGCCGCCCGTCGGGCCGCGGGACAGCGTCAGCCCCAGGGCCAGCATAAGTCCCAGCGCCAACCCCCAGAGCCACCGGCGCTGGCGTCCGACAGTGCACCAGGCCATGCCAAGCGCCAGGGAAACAAGAATCTGAAGCACCTCGGCATAGGTGACGTAGTGTGAAAAGAAACCGCTGGCGCGAAAGTCCCGCGCCGGCGCACTGGCGCGAATGCCCAGCCCAGCCGACCCCAACAACACCAGACGGGTCTGAAGTGCCGCCCGGTCAAGCTGCGCCGTAAGTGGTATCTCAACGCGCCGTCCGGTCACGCTCACGGGTTGGCTGGAAGGCAATGGTTTCTGGAGAACAAGGCGGGTGATGTCCTCCGGGGTACGGACGACTTCACCATCCACACGCAGCACGACATCGCCAGGCTGAAAGTACGGATGCAGAGGTGAGTCAGGGCTGAGTTCGACCAGACGCACACCATTCCCCACCAGCAGTTGATACCCGGTGTAAAGCCACCCGACCTGGGCTGAAAGCAGCAGCGTCCACGCCAGACACCATGCCTGAGCGCGGGATTGCACCCAGAACGCCACAATGCCACAGGTGGCCATAAAGGCCACGCTGCGCAGCCCATCCAGACTCCACCGTGGCTCGTAGGACATCAGCGCCGACACGGTACATAGGGCCCAAAAAAACGCCAGCGGCCACCATCGCTGCGCGGCCTCCTGTCGCCGGGACGCCGGCGCCAGAAGCGAGGTGTCACCAGCCGCCAACCACCGTTCCAGCCCCCACAGCAGGGCCAGCACCAAGGCGCTGCCCTGCGCGCCGGCAATCGAGTGGGGTGCCAGCACGGCATACAACAGCAAAAACCACCTGGAAAGCAGCAGGAGCCTCCGCCGGAGAGCTTCGTACGCTATGGATGACCGGGCCACGCCAGCTTTTTCACACCTGTCCTCAAAGTCACCACCGGCCGAGGTAACGACTGACTGACCACCTGGCGGTTGTGTCTGTACCGGCGGGATACTATGGTTTTGCGCGTGGAAAAAACACCTACTCCGGTGTTGCACAGCACCATGAACATCGTCTTCACGGCCCGGTTTCTCATGGCCTTTGCCGGGGGATTGGGTCTCTTTTCACTGGGTTGGAGCAACCCGTCTTTCCTGTGGGCCGGGATGGCGTTCGACGTCGTCCTGCTCGCTGCGGCCCTGCTCGACGCAGCCCGGACCCCTCTTCGAGGCAGCTTCACCCTGCGCCGCCGGTGTGCGGAACGCTTTGCCATTGGCAGTGGCAATGGCGTCACCATTGAAGTCCAGAACCACCGCCCGGTTCCACTGACGCTGTGGGTCAAGGATGAGCCTCCTCCCCAGATGCAGACGCCGAGACGGGAGGGACAGTTTACAGTTCCCCCACGCGGAACGGCGACGCTGCACTATGAACTGCTCGCACCGGCACGCGGGTGCTTCGAATTTGGCAACATCGCGGTGCGGCTGCGCAGTCCGTGGGGCCTTGTCTGGCGGCAGACATCCGTTCCGGCTGTGGAATCGGTCAAAGTGTACCCCGACTTTCGCGCCGCACAGCGGCAGGTCATCGAAGCCTATCGCCTGGGTCGCCAGGGCGAGCGCCGGCAGCGGTTGCGTGGGCAGGGACGGGAATTTGAGTCGTTGCGCGAGTTTGTCACCGGCGACGAACTGCGCCATGTGGCGTGGGCGGCTTCGGCCCGGCGGGGCAAGCTGGTCACGCGGCAGTATCAGATTGAGCGCAGCCAGAGCATCCTGCTGATGCTGGACTGCGGCCGCCTGATGACCGCCCGCCTTGGCGATCTGACCAAACTCGATTATGCCGTCAATGCAGCGCTGGCGCTGGCTTACGTCGCCGTGGCCGGCGGCGACCAGGTCGGGCTGCTGACCTTCACCCGCCGGGTGGAAGATTTCCTGCCGCCGCGGCCTGGCGCCAGCCAACTGGGGGTCATTCTGGAGCACCTGCACGACCTACAGCCGCAGATGATTGAACCGTCCTATGCGCGGGCCTTTGCCTATCTGGGGCGTCACTGCCGGCGGCGGTCGCTGGTTGTCCTGCTGACCGATGTTGTGGATGCCGATGCGTCGGCCGACCTGCTGGCGCATACGGCGGCGCTCATTCCGCGCCACCTGCCGCTCATTGTCACCATCGGCGACCGCGACCTGCGCGCCTTCGTCAAACCGCCACCGGCGTCCCTCGATGAGGTCTATGCCCAGTCGGTGGCCGAAGAACTCCTCACCCAACGCGAACAGGCTCTGAATCGCATTGTCGAACTCGGCGGACTGGCGCTGGACGTACCGACCGGACAACTCTCGGTCGCCCTGGTCAACCGCTACCTTGAGGTCAAAATGCGTGGACGGCTCTGACCACCAAGCGTCCCCCTAGCCCCGGATGACTTTGTATTTGCTGTAGTCCACCTTGAAGCTGGATTCCGGGATGGACTGCAAGCGGATGTTGCTCAGCAGGATCGTGGTGTAGTCGCTCCGGGTATGCAGCACCTGTTTGACAGGCAGCCAGTTCTGGTGCGACACCCAGACTTCGAGGCGCGTGTACTGGCTTTTGCCCTTTGGACGCAGGAGCAGCTTCGTCGTGGGCTGCCCATCAAGGTTTTCGTCGCCTTCAAGTGATACCTCGAAGTTGTCGGAAAGCTGCTGTGCATCGGTCAGGACGGTCAGCAGGCTGGTCGAGGCCGTTTTCTTGGCTATCTCGCTGGTCGTGCTGACGAAAGCCTGATTGAGCGCCGGTTCAATCAGAATGGCCTCATTGCCGTTGACGACGACCGTCTTCGACTGCGGCTCGGTGTAATCAATCCGCAGCCGCCGGACATTGCCTTTCGTGCTGAAGCGCAGCGTGCCCACCTGCTGTGGCTCGCGGACGCCAAGTTGTGAGTTGACCCGCTGGTGCACCACCGTGGCGCGCAAGCCACTGAGTCGCTGATTCGCCGCCTGTAAATTCCTGATGACCGTCTGAAGGTCCACACCACCGGGCCGCGCGCTGCCCGGAAGCCCTGCACACATGAGACCCATCAGGGACAGCAGCCCGCTCACGATCCATTGTCGCCGTCGCTCTCTCATAATGATGCCCTGCTCCACCTTGGCTGAAGGATGACAAACGCCCATGCTATCGCATATCCGTCGCCGGACTCACGCCTAAACCGGGAGATGTTGCCGAAATTGATGCGGCTGTGTCCGGTGCTCACTCAAACCAGACGTGATACCCGGCAATCTGGCACCCGGACACATCGTTGACATACTCGAAGTGTTGTACCCGTACGGGACGCCCGTAGCGGGCCGTGCCCACCTGTTCGAGCGCGAACTGCAAGGTCGTCGTGGGCGGGAACTGACCGAGTTCCGCCATGCTGATGAACTCCGGGTTTCCAATGTTGCCCAGCCGGGCGGCCGCCTGGCGGCGCGTCACGGGACGCTCATCAAACCAGCTCGATGGAATCAGGAAAATGAAGGCCAGAATGAGGCAGCACAGCACGTCGTACTGCCACGAGCCGCGCTCATAGTTCCACAGGACAGCCGCCTTGATGCCACGAAAGAGTTGCTTCATTGGGGGTCGTTGGGCTGGTCGGCGATGATTTTCCCATCCCGCATGGAAATGATGCGTGTGCCGATGGCCGCCGCTTCCGGGTTGTGGGTAATCATGATGACCGTCTGGTGAAGTTCCCGGTTGAGCTGCCGCAGCATGTCGAGCACGATGCGGGAGTTTTCGCTGTCGAGGTTGCCGGTCGGCTCATCCGCCAACAGCAACTTGGGACGATTGATGAGGGCCCGCGCCACGGCCACCCGCTGCTGTTCGCCCCCGGACAGCTCCAGCGGTTTGTGGTGCAGGCGCTGTTCGAGGTTGAGCAGCCGGAGCAACTCGCGGCGATGAGTCGGGTCCTGCCCGTTGACCCCGCGAATCTGCTCGGCCAGGCGCAGGTTGCCCTCGGCGGAAAGGGTCGGAAACAGGTTGAAACGCTGAAACACGATGCCAATCTTCTGCCGGCGGATGGCCGTTCGTTCCTGATCGCTGACGGCCGCCAGGTCCTGTCCGTCCAAGATGACCGAACCACTCGTCGGCTTGAGCAGCCCGCCCAGAATGTGCAGCAGGGTGGACTTTCCCGAACCCGATTGCCCAATGATGGACACAAATTCCCCGGGCCGGACGGTAAAACTCACATTGTCCAAGGCCCGCACGGCAATCCGTCCCACTTTATAGACCATGGTCACTGACTGCACCGCAACGAGAACTGGAGCGGCCGCCGTGTCAGTCGGAGCAGGAGTTATACCGGGCAGGGGGCTAGGGCTGGGCATCGAGGTCCACGACTTTCAGGTTGCGGTCATTGGTCAGGGTGAAAACGTCCTCCGGCAGAGACGGCGGGTTGATTTCCGGCGACTGAAACATCACCCGCAGGGCATAGCCTTCCGCCGGGCGCAAAATCCGTACCCACTCCGGGAGCAGCTTGGGCGTTCCGCCATTCGTAGTATATCCGCCAAAATCCGAAATGGTGCTGAGGTCTCCGTTTTCTTCAAAGACTTCGAGCCGTGTCAGGGGCGTCCCCGGTTGCGTCCGGTCAAACCAATAGGCAAAGCGCGGATGCCACTGCCCCGACAGATCGCGCTGGGCAACATAAAGGAGATAGTACGTGCGTGTCACCCACTCCGGTCGCGCATCCGTCATCAGGCTTTCATCCCGGCGCGTCTCAAACACCGACCAACTGATGTCCGGGGAGGCCGGCGGGATGGGTGGCGGCAGCAAGGGCACAGAGAGGTGCTGCGGTCGCAGGCTGGCAAACGCGCTCACATCCGGCGCCGGCTTCTGCTCCGCAGCCGGTAGCTTGTAGGTCTTGGCATTGGACCCGCGAATGAAAGCCTGCCGGTCGGCAGGATAAAACACGGCTACGGTAAACTGCTGCCCATCCGAGGCCATATCCGCCAGCGAGCCAAGCAACGACGCCTGCACCTGTAAGCGAATGAACTGTGGACGCCGCAGCACCAGCGCCCCGCTGGCCGAAGGATAGGCTTTGCCGACGCCGCGTGTCGAATCCCGATAGTCCACAAACTGCAACTGGACGGCTGTCCGCACCGCCTGTACCTGTTGAAGACAGGCAATGCGCCCCACCAGCTCTTCAGCAGCAACCGGCGGATGGAGCGGCAGCAGCCGTGGCAGGGACACACGCGAAGTCAGACAGCCGCCGTTTAGCAGCACGCCCAACCACAGCAGGATGAGAAATTTCCAATGCACGGCACCCGTTTTCACGAAAGGTTGTCCTCGGGTCAGCCGTGGTTATACCGGATGGACAACCACTTTGCGGTCGTCTCCATGACCGATGCTTTCTGTTCGCACTCCGGGTTCTGTCGCCAGCGTCAGGTGAATAATCCGGCGCTCGGCGGCATTCAAGGCACTGAAGGTGAAAGGCTGACGATACTTTTTGACCTGCGCAGCCGCCGTCCGTGCCATCAGCGCCAGTTCCCGCTCACGGTTGGCGCGGTAGCCGTTGGCATCAAGACGCACCGCCCACCGCCCCGGCGCGTGATGATTCACAACGCGCTCCAGCAGGTGCTCCAGCGCCTGGAGAACTTCCCCCCCACGGGCCAGCAACAGGCCGGCATCTTCACCGACAAAATTCACCTGCCAGACCCCGCCCTGCTCGCTGATCGTGAACGTCATTCGCCAGGCGCTGTAGCGGATGACCTTGGCCAGAAAATCGTGCAGGAGCGGCGTCAGGCTGTCGTCATCCCGAACGGGAGTCAGTTCAGACAAAAGTGCATCGGACATGGGCAGGACATCTATCCAACCTTACGCCCCCCAGTGACACCGCCGGTAAGGTGCAGCCATCAGAGGGGGCTAGGCTGGACGGGGGTTGAATTTCTTCTTTTTATCCTTTCCATCAGCAGCGGACGTATCGGCCGCACTCCCTGGGGACGTGCCGGCAACAGGCAGCGGCGGCAACATGCGGTTGATGATGAGCTGTTGCGTAATGCCGATGATATTCCCGGCCATCCAGTACACCACCAACCCGCTGGGCGCACTCCAGAAAAACAGCGCCGCAAACAGAATCGGCATCACCCAGACAATGATCTTGCGCTGCATCGCCAGCGCCGGGTCTTCAGGCCCCGGCGGCTGCGGCATCAGGTAACTCTGCCCAATCTGGGTCACACACAGCACCACCGGCAGCACATGCCACGGGTCAGGCATAGACAAATCCGTGAGCCAGCCGATGAACGGTGCCTGGCGCAGGTCAATCGAAAGCTGAAGATAGACGTAAATGGCGACAAAAATCGGCAACTGCAACAGAATCGGCAGGCAGCCCATGATAGGCAGGCTTTCCTTCATAAGCTGAATCTGCTCGCGCTGTAACTCCAGCATGCGCGGGTCATCCATTTTGACTTTCTGCGCCTGCAACTGCTTGAGCCGTTCGGCCAACTCCCTGTGACGCGGGGCATGGACGGCCGCCTTGCGAAAGGATACGGCCGTTTTCCAGCGCAGCGGAAACAGCAGCATGTTGACGACAAAGGTCAGCAGCACAATAGCCCAGCCATAGTTCTGGGTTTGCGCATAGAAAAACCGGAGCAGCCAGTCGAGCGCCGGAATGAGTGGCCGTACGAAAAAGGCCAGCCAGCCGTAGTCGTTGAGTTCGCGTAAGTCCACATCGAGGTTGCGCTCCGTTTTGAGCAGCCGGCTCACCGAAGCCAGGTACGTCCGATCCTTCGGGCCAATGTAAATGATGTTGGCCGCCGCATTGACCGTCGGCACATCCAGAAAGACGTATTCCCGCTTGACATCGCGCCCCTGAAAGCGCGTCACGGCATCCCGTCGGCTGAGCTGTACCGTGCCGGGCTGCGGCGGAATGGCCGTGAAGGCAAAGTAGTGATCGGTCAGTGCGCACCAGGCCGTACCGGGCTTGGCCAGGTAGGCGGGTTTGGCCGCGCCAGGCGGAGTTACATCCACTGAAGTAAAGGGCGTGAAGGTGGCATTTCCGCCGATGACCGTCACGGCGTGGGGTGGCGTGTGCGTGTAGCCGTCATACTCGGCAAACACCTGGTCGCCAAAATTCGGCCCCAGACGAAACATGACCGGCACCGGTGCGCCATCCTTTTTCACATCGGCCAGAAAGTCGAAGTCATAACGTCCGCCCCGAATGACGTACTGCTTGACGATCTGATAGCCCTGGGCCGTGCTGAGGCCGAAGGTCAGGGTGGCCGTCTCGCCTTCACCCACGGACAGTTCTTCAGCAACAGCGCCTTCGACCTGGTAGCGACTCTGGTTCAGGAATGCCGTCAACTCGTCCTGCCCGGCAGCAATCAGCTCAAAGGCGGCACCGAGTTCGGTCGTCGGCGCACCGGGGTCGCCCCGGCGGGAAGTCGTGGTCAGCACTTCCAGTTCCGATTTGCCATCGCTTGCGCGGAGCGCACGCCCGTTGGGCAACGCCTTGAGCACGAACCGGGTCAGGACCCCACCCCGGTTGGAAAAGGTGGCGCGCCACAGGGGCGTCTCAACGGTGATGTCCCGGGCCGGGGCATCGGCGGGGGTCAGGTCGGAAGGTGCGGCCGGGGAGGCTTGGCTGGTGGTCACCGGCACTTCGGACGCCGCCGGACGCCCGGCCGCCGGAGGAGCCGCCGCGTCGCCGGGAGGCGGAAGTGGCGGCGCAAAAAAATACTGCCAGACCAACATCACCGCCAATGACAGCGCAAAGGCGAGTGCAACGCGAGACTTTTCCATCAGCCTGAACTACCTTTCGTGCGCGGCGACACCTGCGCGATGGCCCGCGTGGTCAACTCAGGGACCGGATCGTACCCACCACGACAGAAAGGCTGACACCGCGCCAGCCGACAAACGCCCAACCAGCCCCCATGCCACAGACCGTACCGCGTAATGGCTTCGGCGGTGTAGTGCGAGCAGGTGGGCTGAAACCGACACACCGGGGGCATGAGAGGAGCTATCAAAAGCTGATACAGACGAATCAGCGCCAAGACCGCTTGCTTCAACATAGGCATTTCAACCTGCTGCCGGCGACAGTCACCCGCTTCCCGAAGCCTGGCCGGCGCCACGGGGTCAGTCACTCACCTCACCCGTCGGCTCTGCCGGGCTACCGGCTGCCAGTTTGGAGAGCTTTTCCATCAGGCGGGTAAACTCCTGTTCGATGAGCGCATAGCTTGCTGTCGTCAGTTGAAACTTGACATTCACCACAATATCCCAGCCCACCGGCAACGTCGCCTGCTGGCGGCGGAACACTTCCCGCAGCCGGCGCCGGCACCGATTGCGCACTACGGCCGACTTCGACACCTTCCGACTGGCCGTGATGCCCAAGCGCGTTCGGCCGAGCCGGTTGGGAGCCACGAAAATGGTGAACAGTGATGAGTGCAACTGCCTGCCCTGGCGATACACCCGCTGAAACTCGCGGGGTGTCCGTAAGCGCGCCTGTTTTGTAAACCGACAGGAAACGGGGGCGACAGGCCGTTCAACATCGGTCACATCCGGGGCCGCCGCTGCGTCAGAAACCGTAGTGCTTCACCGTCAAACGCTTGCGCCCTTTTGCCCGACGCCGCTTGAGGACGTTGCGCCCACCCTTGGTTTTCATGCGTTCCCGAAAGCCATGCGTCTTGGCCCGTTTCCGGTTATTCGGCTGATATGTGCGCTTCATCCCAATCACTTCCTTTCTCTGAAAATACGGCCGTCAGCGGTTGCCACCCCGAACCACAATGAAAGTCGGCAAGCGTAACGGCCTTGACTGCCAGGCGTCAAGCTGCGGACTTGAAGGCTGGTTGACATTCCTCCTCGCCAAGCCTGGCTGGCAGATGCCCCCCGGACTCAGCGTGGAGGAGCCTTCTCCGGGGATGGCTTTTCAACCGCCGGTGGAGGCGGTGGCGGCGGCTCGGCAGCGCCGGGCTTCCACCAGAAACGGGTGACATCGTTGAACATCACAAACACCATCAGCAGCATCAGCACGGCAAAACCGGCCTGATTGAAACGCTGCTTGAGGTCATCGGTGAGCCGCCAGCCAACCCAGCCCGCCATGACATCGAGCACCAGCAGGAAAATGTGCCCCCCATCCAGGACGGGAATGGGTAGCAGATTGAAAATCCCCAGGTTGAGGCTGAGCAGTCCCATGATGAAGAAGAGTCCTTCCAGTCCGCCGAACTTCACGGCATCGCCGGAAGCCTTGGCAATCCCGATGGGACCCGAAAGCGTGTCGGAGACTTTCCGTTCCCCACGGAAAATCTGCCGGAAAGCTTCACCGGTCAGCACAATGAAGCGGATATTTTCGTTGACGGCATGCTGGGCTGCCCCCAGAAGGGACTTCCGCTCGCGTGTCAGTGGCAGCGGCGGCGGCGGGACAGGTACGAATCCGATGCGGATTTCCCCGTCAATGCGCTTGGGTGTCAGCGTGAGGGTGAGGGTTTCGCCTTTGCGCTCGACCGTCAGCACCACCTGGCGGTTTTCATACGCCTGGAGCGACTGCTTGAACCAGTCAAAGTTCGGAATGGGGCGTCCGTCGAGTGCCAGCAGCTTGTCCTGCGGTTGCAACCCGGCCTGCGCCGCCGGCGAGCCGGGCTGCACGGCGGCCACGACCGGCAGTGCTGCCGGGATGTCCTGTGGCAGGAGTCCAGCGTCACCAACGATGTTCCCGGCCTGCTGCCGGGCTTTCGGGATAATGGTCAACTCCAGCCGTTGTCCGTTACGCTCAATAGTCACCGGAACGGGCTTGCCGTCATTGATGGCCGTGTAATCGCGCACCTTGCTCCAGGTCGGAGACTCGATACCGGCAAACCTGACGATGCGATCACCGGGCTGGATGCCGGCTTCTTCTGCCGAAGAGCCAATCGGCACGGCGCCAACCACTGCCGGCTGGCTGAGATAGGCCGGTGCCTTGAAGAAAAACAGCCCGATGACAAAGGGAATGGCCAGTGCCAGGAGGATGTTCATGGCCGGCCCGGCCACCAGAACCAAAAACTGATGCCATTTCGGGCGCATCAGGTAGGCGTCAGGATGCTGTTGCCGGGCGGCTTCTTCCTCCGGGTCCATGCCGGTAATCTTGACGTAACCACCGAGCGGCAGCAGCGAAAGCCGGTAGTCGGTTTCTTTCCACCGAAAGCCGAACAGGCGCTTTCCAAAACCGACGGAAAAAATCTCGACCTTCATGCCAAGCCACTTGGCGGCAGCAAAGTGACCAAACTCGTGAATGACGACCGTCGTCCCCAGTACGACCAGAAATGCCGCCAGCATGACGAGCGTCTCACTCGCCAGCAGACTGGCGCCCCACCAAAGCGCCGCGAGCACCGTGACCATAAAATGTTTGTGAACCTCCCTATCGCTTACCGGGCCGTTTGGAATGTAACATAGTTATTCGGTACGTACCCAAACGCCTCCTGCTGTCGAGGTCTTCAACGCCGGCCGAGTGCCTGACGCAACCTTCCCGGATGGGCCTTCATCGGTGGTATTCGGGTGTATCCTTATCGAAGCCGCAGAAAGATCATGTTGCCTACCAAATCCTTCCCTGCCGGCCGGTCGTGGGTCTTGACGCTGCTCCTGTGGGCCGGACTCGTGGTTCAGCCGGTTCCGGCTCATAACCTCGCCGGCCACTCTGGCACGGACCCGGGGGCCCTTCCGCAGGAAAAGAATCCGACGGTGGTGCAGAAGGTTCAGAAACAGGGCGATCCGGTTGAGTTTCTCCTGCCGACTCCCGATGGTTCGCCCCTCGACGCGGAACAGTTGCGGGGCAAGGCTGTTCTTCTGTGCTTCACTGCCCATGGGTCGCCCCTGATGCGACTGCTCCTGCGCCAGATGAACACCATTGCCGACAACCATCCCCAGGTGACGCTCTGCCTCGTCCTTACCAACAGCACCCAGCCTCGCGACCGGGATTTCATCAGCGACGCCGACCTGAAAACCTGGCGCGACCAGTTGCACCTGACCTACCCTGTCGCGCGGGACCCACGCGGTACTCTGCTGTTCCAGCGCCTCAATCTCTCCGTGATTCCCAGCTTTGTCCTGCTCCGCAAAGATGGCACGGTGGCCGTCAAGCGTGAGGGACTTGACCTCACCACAAACCTGGCAGAGCAGATGCGGGCGGATTTGCTGCGTGTCGTTCAACCTGACTGACCTATGCAGCAGCGCCCGGCTCCCGGTCTGGCGTGGAGAAAACTTGACGCATCTGCCTTCGCTCGCCACAGTCAAGCCGCATAGGTTGCACGGATGCACGGGGCTGCCGTCCCTGCTGCCCAGATGAACCGGCTTGCTCTGATGGATGCCGACGACTGATGTCCCAGCCAACCGACACCTCGCCTGAACGGGAATCGCTCTGGAGCACTGTCCGCTTTTTCTGGGCGGCCCTGCGCCAGCTCGACTGGCGTGCCCGGCGGCGGTTGCTGCGCATCCTGCGGTTGGGTCTGTGGCTCCTGCTGCCCTACGTTATCCGCTCCCTCACCGCAACCGGAGAAACGCCTGCTGTCTGGTGGAAACGTGGACTCCGGCGTCTGCTGCACCGTTCCACGCCCGCCCAGGCCACGGAAGCTGCCTTTCACGCCGGTCAGGCCGAACGCCTGTGCGCGGCCTTCATCGCGTTGGGGCCGACCTTTATCAAGATCGGCCAGATGCTTTCCACGCGCACCGACCTGCTCCCGTTGACCTACGCCCAGGCGCTGACCGTTCTTCAGGACGAAGTACCGCCTTTTCCAACCGAGATCGCCTGGCAGCGGATTACGGAAGAGCTTGGACAGCCGCCCCAGGCCCTGTTTCGGCGCATCGAGCCGCGTCCACTGGCGGCCGCCAGCCTGGGGCAGGTACACCGCGCCCAACTGCCGGATGGCACGGAGGTTGTGGTCAAGATTCAGCGCCCCAACCTGGCGGACATCGTCCGGCTCGATTTCCAGATTCTGCGCGTTGTGGCTGCCTACCTGGAACGCCGACCAACCTGGCTGGCCGGCGTCAAAGGCGCCGACTGGAGCGGCATCGTCGCCGAGTTTGAGACCATGCTCGGCGAAGAAATGGACTACGAGCGCGAAATGGAAAACGCCGCCCAGTTCCGGCGCAACTTTGCCAACTGGCAGCAGGAAGTCTATCTCCCCCGCATCTACCCGGAGTTGTCGAGCCGCCACGTCATCACGATGGAATACATTGCCGGTGTCAAACCGACCGACGCCGAACGGCTGCGGGCGGCCGGCTTTGACCCGATGCAGAAGATGACCCTGCTCGTGCGCACGTATCTCAAGCAGTTGCTCGAAGATGGCTTCTTTCACGCTGATCCGCATCCGGGCAACCTGCGCATCATGGCCGACGGGCGGCTGGCATTCTTCGACTTTGGCATGGTCGGACGCATCACGGATGAGATGCGGATGGGCCTGCTCGACGCCTTCTTTCACATCACTGACCGCGATTTGATGGGCCTGGTCGGCGATGCCATTGCACTGGGCTTTCTGCAACCCGGCTACGACCCGGTTGCCTTCCAGGAAGCAGCCCAGGGCATTCTGGCGCAGTACAAAGGCAAAAAACTGTCCCAACTGACCTTTTCCGAACTCAATGCGACCGTTTCGAGTACGCTCTACGCCTATCCCTTCCGCATTCCCGGCAGTTTTACCTTCGTGGTACGGGCGTTGATGACGCTCGAAGGCATGGGACAGAGTCTCGACCCCAACTTTCGCCTTTTCGAGGTCGCACGCCCTCACGCCAAGGAATTTCTGCTCAAGCGCGCCACGGCCCACGTCCGCGACCAGGTGCTCGGCAAGCTGCTGCGCGGCGAGGAAGTCCGCATCGGATGGGAAAAAATCTGGAACGTTGCCCGTCTGGCCTACCGGACGTATTTCAAACCGCCGCCACCGGCCCTGCCTTCAGGTCCCCCCCTGGCTTCCGGGGGCGAAACCTCTCCGCCGTCCCCGGCCTGATCTCCCGGCCTCAGTGCCACGGCCGGTCGGCACCGCCTTCGCCGGTCAGTTGGTCTTCTGGATGGACGAACTGCTATCAAGAATGTGCGCAAAAGTGCGCACGGTTCTCTTCCTGCCCCGACGTGTCCTGTTGACCACCGTCGTATCTGACAGGCGTGACTTTCCCGACTACGGCGGGGACGGTCCCCGCCGCAGCGCCGCCATTGCTGGACGGACTCGCCACGGGTAGGGCAGTTTCGGTTGCCAGCCGTTTCAGGTTCAGCGCCGCATTGAGGTCACGGTCATGGTGCGCACCACATTGAGCACACACCCATGTTCGATCTCTCAATGTCAGCGCCTCGTTCTTCCAGCCACAGATGGAGCACAGTCGGCTGCCTGGATACCAGCGATCAGCGATGGTAAGACGAGTACCGTAGCGCCGGGCCTTGTATTCCAACTGCGAGCGCAACATCCCAAAACCCACGTCAGAGATGGCGCGGGCGAGTTTCTCGTTCTGCAGCATCCCTTTGGCGTTTAAATCCTCGATCACTAACGCTTGGTTTTCGCGGCAGAGTCGAGTCGTGAGCTTGTGGGTGAAATCCGCTCGGATATTGGCAACGCGGGCATAGAGCCTTGCCAATATCGCAGCGGACTTCTGCCGGTTGTTCGATACCGGCAGGCGCGTTCCTTTGGGCAGGCGGGCATGGCGTTCAAATCCTGCTGTCTGCTTGGCGGCTTCCAGCTTGCGGCTGAGACGTCGGCTACGGATTTCCAGACGGCGCAGCGCTGCTTTGAGCGGCTTTGGCGCCTCGATGACTTCACCGCTGGAGATCGTTGCGGCAGCCTTGATGCCCAGGTCGACGCCGTTGACCTCGTGCGACGTGCGACGCCGATAAAATTGCGCATCAGGCACCTCGACCTGTATGGCCACAAACCAACGATCCGCGGTGCGAGAAACCGTTGCGCCCAGTATCTTTCCTTTGAATCGCAGTTCCTCGGTCATGGCGACTTCGCCGATCTTGGGTAGGCGGATCGTCTTACCGACCAGACGGAACTTGTCGTTGGCTACGTAAAAGCTGTCGCGGCAGCGCCCCTTTTTCTTGAAGCGCGGTGCGTGTGCCTCTTTGCCAGCCTTGAGGTCGGTGAAGAATCTTTCCCAGGCTTTGGCGAGATGGGCAAACGGCTGGGCGTGGGCATCCCGGTGAATGTCTCGCAACCAAGGCCGACCGTTCTCATCGAGCCACTGCGGGTCGGTGTACTTGATGGCGTTGAACTGTTTTTTGAGCGCCATGGCGTTTGGCCTGCCGCCTGCTGCGTATTGCCTGTTCCACTCATTGAGCGCCCAGTTCCAAACACGCCGCGCCGTGCCGCAGGCGCGCTTGAAGTAGTCCACTTGCTCAGGAGTCGGACAAAGAGCGATCTTGTGGGTTAGTTGCATTGTTGGGCCTTTTTGACGTCATTCACATCCTGTTTCAGCGCTTCATCCAACTTCTTTCGATAGTTCCTCAAACCGTATAGCCGAGACGAAAAACAGTGCACGATGGTCATTAAGTCTTGCACCATTTCCTGTTCGGGAGACAGCCGTTCCTGGTTGAGTACCAGCACTTCGCAGCCATGGGTTTGGGCGTAATGTTCGAACCACTCAAAGCCGAAACGGGTGAGGCGGTCCCGGTGAGCGAGGATCAGCATCCTGACTTCCCGTCGCCCGCTCTCGTCCATAAGGGCCAGAAACCGCTTGCGCCTGAAGTTCAGCCCGCCGCCCACTTCCTCGATAAACCCGACCCCCGCCAATCCCTTCGCCACCACGAACTCTTCCAGCACTTTGCGCTGATTCGCCAGGTCCGGCTTCTGCGCCGCACTCGATACCCGACAGTAGGCGACAAGCTTTGTTGGCGCATGGTTGGCCTGCCGCAAACCGATGAACTCACGGACCTGCGTCTCAGTGTAGAGGCGGCGGTTGCTGTCCGTTCGGGCCACCGGAATCAGCCTTCCTTCGCGTTCCCAACGCTGCAACGTCCCCAACGCTGCAACGTCTTGACCGGGACACCAAGGAGTTTTGCCGCCTTGCCTGTGCTTATAGTGCTTTCCATGAGCATTATTATACACTATCGCGTACTATACGGCAAACTAGAGTCCGGCTCCGGCCGGCTGCCCGTCGGTCAGCGTCTGCCGGCGCGGCTTCCCAAGCGTCCGTTCTGGTACAGCCATTGAACGCCCGACAGAAGAAAGCTTAGCTTGGTGTATTGGCGACGATTATCAGCAAAGGAATCATCCCGTCATCATGTCGGCACAACCCAGTCCGCAGTTTGTCAATCGGCTCATCAGCGAAACGAGTCCGTATCTTTTGCAGCATGCCCACAACCCGGTGGATTGGTATCCGTGGGGGCCGGAAGCCCTGGCCCGGGCCAAAGCTGAAGACAAGCCCATCCTGTTGAGCATCGGCTATTCGGCCTGCCACTGGTGCCACGTCATGGAGCACGAGTGCTTTGAAAATCCGTCCATTGCGGCCCTGATGAACGAGCTGTTTGTCAACATCAAGGTGGACCGCGAAGAACGCCCCGACCTGGATACGCTCTATATGAACGCCGTCCAGCTTATGACCGGGCGGGGCGGCTGGCCGCTGACGGTATTTCTGACGCCGGACGGCGAACCGTTCTACGGCGGAACCTACTTCCCGCCCGAAGACCGCGGGCGGATGCCGGGCTTTCCGCGTATTCTCCGCTCAGTGGCTGACGCCTACCGCCAGCGCCGCCAGGACGTGCGGCAGAGCATCGCTGAAATCACAGCCGAACTCCGACGGATACACGAACCGCTGGACGGCGCACGGACACTGTCACCGGAAATTCTCACAGACGCTTACCGCCGCCTGTCCACGCGCTTTGACCACGTTCACGGCGGCTTCGGTGGCGCGCCCAAGTTTCCCAACTCGATGCTGCTCTCCTTCCTGCTCCGTTACTGGCGACTGACGGGCGAACTCCACGCGCTCGAAATGGTCGAACTCTCCCTCGACAAGATGGCCAGCGGCGGGATGTATGACCACCTGGGCGGCGGCTTTCATCGCTACTCGACGGACGACCAGTGGCTTGTCCCGCACTTTGAGAAAATGCTGTACGACAACGCCCTGCTGGCACGGACGTACCTCGAAGCCTGGCAGGCAACCGGAAAACCACGCTACCGCCAGATCGTCGAAGAAACACTCGACTACGTGGTGCGTGAAATGACCGCGCCAACGGGCGGCTTTTACGCCACTCAGGATGCCGACAGCGAAGGTGAAGAAGGCCGGTTTTTCGTCTGGACGCCGGAGGAAATCAATACCCTGCTCGATGAAGCCGATGCTGACCTGGTGCGCCGGTACTTTGATGTCACCGAAGAAGGCAATTTCGAGGGAACCGGCAAAACCGTGCTCAGCACGCCCCTGCCGCTCGAAACCGTTGCCCGTCTCAAGGAAGTGACACCGGAACACTTGGAACATGTGCTGGCGCGCGCGAAGCGCATCCTGTTTGAAGCCCGTGAACAGCGGGTCAAACCGGCGCGCGATGAAAAATGTCTGGCAGCGTGGAATGGACTGATGCTCTACAGCTTTGCGCGGGCGGCAGCCGTTCTGGAACGGGATGATTACCGTGCCGTAGCAGAACGCAATGCCGCGTTTGTTCTGGGCACGATGTATGTGGACGGCATCCTGTACCGGTCACACAAGGACGGACAAAACAAGTTTCCGGGCTACCAGGAAGACTACGCCTGCTATGCCGAGGGGCTTCTGGCGCTGTATGAAGCCACCGGAAACGTCAAATACTTCTGTGCGGCGCGCGAACTGACTGAGGCCATGCTGGCGCAATTCGACGATCCGCAGGGCGGGGGCTTTTTCTTTACCGGCGACCGGCACGAACAGCTCATCACGCGCGTCAAGGATGTCTTCGACAATGCTACGCCGTCGGGCAATTCGGTGGCGGTGGAGGTTCTGCTGCGCCTGGCGCTGTTGACCGGCGAGCAACGCTACCGCGAGCGGGCCGAACACATCCTGCAAACACTGTCCAGTTCCATGGCCAAGATGCCCTCTGGATTCGGGCAACTGCTGGGGGCGCTCGACTTCTATCTGGCCAGTGTCCGGGAAATCGTCATCGTCGGGCCGCCGGACGCAGCGGAGACGCGCGAGCTTCGCCGGGTTGTCGAGGAAGCCTTCCGTCCGCACCGCGTCGTGGCCCTGCTGAACCCGGAAGATGGCGACCACGCGCAGTATGTTCCGCTGGTGGCGCAGCGGACGATGCACAACGGCCAACCCACGGCTTACGTCTGCCAGAACTTTACCTGCCAGGCCCCGGTTACAACGCCCGATGCCCTGCGCGCGCAGTTGGCCTGACGAAACAACATCGCCATTGACCAACCTTGTGGCAGCAAACCAACCACGAAACAGGTGATGATGGAGCGGATTCTTGAACCCGAAGTCATGGACACAGCGGAAGAAGCCCAGGACTACGACGCCATGGACTTCACCGAAGTCAATACGGCGTTTGCGGATGCCGTCGTGGCGCTTGGCATTCGGGCTGGCTATGTGCTGGACGTGGGCACAGGTACGGCGCGCATTCCCATTCTCATTGCCGAACGCCTGCCGGATGTGGGGATTGCCGCCGTGGACCTGTCGGCGGAAATGCTCAAACTGGCGGCGGCCCATCTCCGGGCAGCCCGGCTCGAAGCCCGCATCAGCCTGCATCTGGCTGACGCCAAAAACCTGCCCTTTCCGGCGGCGACCTTCGACGCCGTGATTTCCAACAGCATCGTGCACCACATCCCGGAGCCAGTCACGGTCCTGCGTGAAATGGCGCGGGTGGCCAAACCGGGGGCAGCGCTGCTCATCCGGGACCTCCTGCGGCCGGACACCCCGGAAGCTGCCGACGCTCTGGTGAGGCAGTACGCCGGGAACGAATCACCCCGGCAGCAAAAGCTTTTCCGCGATTCGCTGGGGGCAGCGCTGACGCTCGATGAAATTGCAGCCGCGGCTCAGGCGGCCGGACTGACCGGCGTCACCCTTGCCCAGACCAGCGACCGCCACTGGACGCTCACCCGCCCGCCCGCACCTTGGTTGGGAATGTCTGCGTGTCCGACGTAAAAAAACACATAGACTTTTGCCTGGCCTGTCACTTCGATAAGCTGTCATCGCCCCCGATTCACAACACAACGCTGGCTTTCATGACGTACTTGCAGTTTCACCTTTACTTCAGCCTTCCCCTGCTGCTGGTGACGGCCTGGCTGGCGCGGGGCAGGTTTTCCCGTGTCCATGCCCGCTGGCTTGGTCTTGTCTGTGTCATTGTCTTTGTCTTCACCACCCCGTGGGACAACCATGCCGTCAAACTGGGGATATGGGACTTCCCGGAAGACAAGATTCTGTTTCGCATCTGGCGGCTGCCCATCGAGGAATATGGCTTTTTCCTGCTGCAAACCATCAGCGTCGGGCTGTTGACGGTGGCGCTGCTGCGTCCGCGCTCCAGCTCAACCGCCACGGGGAAAGCCGCATGAAAACCAACTACCTGTTCCATCTGCTCGGCTGGATGCTGCCGGTGGTCATCCTCCAGTGGGCGATTGGCTGGCGCATCCTGGTGCGCAATGCGCGGGCGGTGTTTTTGCCGGTCGTGGCCATTGGGCTGTACTTCGTCGTAGCCGATGCGCTGGCCATTGCCGAAGGCATCTGGCTGTTTGACGCCAATCAGATTCTGGGCATCCACGTGGGCGTCGTGCCGCTGGAAGAAGTTATTTTCTTTTTTCTGACCAGCCTGCTCGTGTCGCAGAGCCTCGTGCTGTTTCTGCCCGAAGAACTACGTGCATGACGATTCGACGGTACATTGTCTATGGGGCCGGAGCCGTCGGCAGCGTTGTCGGCGGGCTGCTCCACCGCGCCGGATATGCCGCCTGTCTGGTCGGCCGTCCAGCCCACGTGGAAGCCATCCGGGCGCGGAGGCTGCGCCTGGAAACGCCAACGGAAACCCTGACGCTCGACATCCCGGCCGTTTCCCATCTCGCTGAAGCTGCACCGGGAGAAGGCGATGCCATTCTCCTTGGCGTCAAGGCAACCCAGACCGCCGCTGCCATGGCCGACATCGCCCGGCAGGTTCCGCCCACAACACCGGTGTTGTGCCTGCAAAACGGCATTGCCAACGAAGCCATTGTCGCCGAATACGTCACGCAGGTGTATCCCGTCCTGGTGCTGTTCAACGCCGTCCTGCCGGAACCCGGCCGCGTCGTGCTGACCATCATGGACTTTCTCGCCGTCGGACGTTTTCCAAAAGGGACGGATGCCCTGACGGCCCAGGTGGCGGCAGACTTTACGGCCGCCGGGCTGCCCACCCGCGAGCATCCCGACGCCATGGCCGTCAAGTGGGGCAAGCTCATCGGGAACCTCAACAACGCGCTGCTGGCCGTCACGGACTGCTACTGGCAGAAAGCCTTTGCGACGCCGGAGATGCTGTCCATGATGCGCGCCGTTATGGAAGAAGGGCTGCGTGTGCTGGCTGCGGCCGGCATTTCCCCGGCTGATGTGACCGGTCGTTTCGATATTCGCGCGCAGGTCGAAGCCTTTGCCGCGCGTCAGGCCGAGTTTGCCGACGTACCGCCGGAACAGCGCGGCTATCCGTCCATGTGGCAGGATTTGCACTTTCGCCGTCCCGAAACCGAAGTCGAATACCTCAATGGCGAGATTGTGCGGCTTGGGGAACGGTATGGTGTTCCGACGCCCATCAACCGCGCCCTGCTGGCGGCTGTCCGGGAATCCATTGAGACGGGCAAGGGTGTTGGGCAATTCCCGCTCGAACGGCTCCGGGAGCGCATCGCCCACCTGGCGGGTTCACCGGCGTCCTTTGATGTAGGGCGTGCCTAACGCCCGGGGTGGCGTTGCTTTCCCGATGAAGCCGGCCAGCACCACCATGGTGAAAATGTACGGGATGATTTGAATGAACTGCGTGGGAATGGACGATGTTCCCTGCAGGCGAATCTGCACGGCGTCCATGAAGCCGAACAGCAGGCAGGCCAGCAGGACGCGCCACGGCAGCCAGTTGCCGAAAATCAACGCCGCCAGCGCAATGTAGCCACGCCCGGCGGTCATGTTGCGCGTGTAGAGCGAATTCTGCCCAATTGAGAGATAGACTCCGCCCAACCCGGCCAGCAGTCCTGAAAGCAGGACGCCCTGCCAGCGCAGCCGCGTGACGCTGACGCCGGCCGTAGCCGCAGCTTCCGGCACTTCACCAACGGCGCGCAACCGCAAGCCAAAGGGCGTCTTGAACAGGATAAACATCGTCACCGGTACTGCGATCAGGGCGGCCACAATGGGCAGGGTGGGGAGCGTCTGGGTCTGAGCCAGGTTGGGTGTCGAACCTGTGGACTCGAACAAGGCCCCCGAAATCAACGGCGGGACGCCCAGCATGAGAATGTTGATGGCCGTGCCGGTGACGACCTGATCAGCGCGACAGGTAATGCAGCAGAACGCATGGAGTGCCGCCACGAGCAGCCCGGCCGCCAGGCCGGACAACAGCCCCAGCCACGGGCTGCCAGTCAGCGCCGTCACGGTGGCGGCAGTAAATGCACCGGCCAGCATAATGCCTTCCAGCGCCATGTTGATGACCCCACTTCGTTCGGCATACAGCCCACCCAAGGCGGCCAGGATGAGTGGCGTCGAGAGGCGGAGCGTCGAACCAAAGAGTGAGACCAGCAGCAGCAGGGTGTCAGACACGAAAAACGTCACCATTTCCTGTCAAAACAGAGACAGGATGACAAAAATTGGCAACCAACGACTAAAAAGAATTGTCAATCCAGTACCAGAAACCAAGGGCGATGCCGTCCGTTTTGGGTGTTGCAGCTCTGGTATGAAAGTTGCCTCGTTTCTTTGTCAGGAAAACAGCCATACCCAAGCTTCTAGGGAGTGTCCGTGCGGGGTCTGCCTTCAACTTCGGGTATGGCTGTCATTTTTTCAACCGCAAGAGCGCGTTTTTTTACTTTTTGCCCACATCCCAGCTCAGGTCAAGCAGCAGCAGGGTCGGGCTGGTGACAGCCAGGTTGAGGGCGAAGGTAAAGTCGTTTCCGGGATTGGGTTGCTCGACAACCTGCACCGTGACCCCCTTGATTGGCTTGACCTTGACTGTGACAGGCTGGCGCGGCAGGGGTGACTGCCGGCTGGATTCAATACAGACGCCGGTTGGGTCAAAAACCTCAAAGAAGGGTCCCTGCCAATAGACCCGGTAGGCGCCGGGTTCGAGCTGCCTTTTCCACTGAACCCCACCTTTCAGGGGAAGCTGCCATTCGGCCACGACGATGACATCTTCCGAACGCGGATTTTTGGGCGTGGCAATCAGCTCGGCCGTGTAGTCATTGTCGGCAACCGGCATCACAGCGATACGGACTGTGACATTGGCGGAAGACTTGCCCAGCCGGAAGACGGCATCCTGCGCCGGGAGGCGGCCTTCGAGCTTGATGTCCGGCTTGATGGGGTTCTCGCTGTCGAGCAGGGCGCTTTCCACCTGATCGCGATGCAGGCGAATCCGAAAGGGGCTGGCCGTGTTGAGCTTGTAAATCAGTGAGCCACGCAGCGGCAGGGGCGGCTCCAGCCGCAGGGAGAGTTCCCGTAACCGCTCTGTCACCTGCGGGTCATCCGGGACGACGGCTTGAAATTTCTGGTAGTCGGCATACGCCGTGCGGAAGTCCCGGCGGCGATAGGCTTCATCTGCCGACTGGCGGGCCAGATAGGCTTCCACCCTGGTTTTGCCAGCCGCTGCCAGCGCATGTTCAGGGTCGAGTTCAAGCGCGGCTTCGTATTCACTCCGGGCTTCGTTATAGCGTCCGGCCTGGAAGGCGGCTTCGGCCTGCCGGGTACGGAGCCGTGCCTCCATGCGGCGCAGTCCCAGACGGGCATCTTCATTGCCGGGCGCTATCTCCAGCACCTGCCGGTAGGTGCGCTGTGCTTCAGTTGGATCGGACTGCTCCATAGCCAACCGCAGCAGAGCCGTAACCAGTGCGGCCTGTGTGGACGCATCAGGGTCAAGCTCCTGGGCGCGGCGGAGATAACCAATCGCCGCCTGCCAGTTTTTGGTCAGCATCGCCGCCTTGCCCAGCATCTGAAGCACTTGCCCGGCATGTCTTTTGGCCACCGGGTTGACCGGCTCAAGAGCCAGGGCTTTGTCGTACTCGGCCAGGGCCTCGACAAGTTGTGACTCCCGCTCGAACTGCCTGCCGACGGCCATGTGGGCGGATACATCCCGGCGGCGCTGCAGGACTTCCACCAGGTCGCTTTTGGGACGCGCCACTTTCCCACCCTGCTCAAAAAACATCCGGGCCGAGACGAAGTCTCCCTTGTCAAACAGCTCGTTGCCTTCCTCGAAGTAAAACTCCGCCGGACGACCGAGCGGCATGGCAACGCCCGTGGGGGTTTTGACGATGGCCGGGCGACGTGGCGGAGAGGGGCGCTTGCCCGGTGGCGTTCCAGGTGCGGACGGGTTGGCCGAGGCGGGCGGCACATCATCCGCGCGCCCGATCTGGGCTACGCTGCGGCTGCCCAGGAAAACAATGCCCCCCAGCAGAACAAACGTCCAGACCAGACCGGCCGCTGGCAGAGACGCCTGTGAACACGCAAACCACCTGGCGAAAGAACCGGGAACACAGCCCTTGGCAGTGAACATAGTGGCAAGTCAAAGCGTGGTGCGGGATGAAAATCGAACGTACTTACAGCATTTCACGGCTGGCAGGTCACTGTGGCGGCTGATCCTGGGCGCAGCGGAAGCCAAGTTCACGGGCCTTGAAGTCCGACGGGACCCAGTTGCGGTAAGTCACGGTGCAGCGCCTGGTGTCTTCCGTAAACGCTCCGCCCCGAATGATTTGCAACCGTGTGCCGGGATTGAGCGGCTTGTCCCAACTCGGTGGTTTCTCGGTGCTTCCGGGGTAGAGTCGGGCTTCTGAAGCTGTCCACTCCCAGACATTGCCCGTCATGTCGAGCACCCCAAAGGGACTGGCGCCGGCCGGATACGTCCCAACCCGTACCGGCACACCAAGACCACTGGCTTTGACATTGGCACGGCTGGGATCAAAGGTGTTGCCCCAGGGGAAAACCGTTGGCGTACGTCCGTGGGCGGCCGCCTCCCATTCCTCTTCGGTGGGCAGGCGCTTACCGGCCCAGCGGGCATAGGCTTCGGCATCGGACAAGGTGATGTCTGTGACCGGAAACAGTTCCTTGCCAGGTTCAAACCGCCCACCAATCCAGGAAGCCGGGGCCGGATGCCCGGTTGCCTCGATGAATTTCTGGTAGTCAGCGTTGGTGACTTCGGTCCGGTCAATGTAGAACGGCCGCAATGTCACCGTATGCTGCGGTTTTTCATAGGGGTCGAGGAAATCACCGCTGTTGCGTCCAATGAGGTACTCCCCTCCTGGGATAGCGATCATGTTTTCAGGGATGACCGGCTGGGCTGGTTTCACCGGTGATGCGGGTTGGGTGGAGGGTTCCGAGCTGGTCACCGGGGTATCTGCTGGTGCGCTGGAACCCGTCGGAACAGACGGCGTAGCCCACTGAAAGTAAGCAATGGCTGCTACAATCCCAATCAAAACCACAATGGCTCCGACCGACAGCCCAACGACCAGCCAGAGCGGAAAGCCAGTACGGCGGGGTGGTGCCGCAGCCGGAGTGGTCTGGGCAAAGAGGTCAGCCGGTGGCTTGGGCGGCAGCGCTGGCATCTCCGTGAGCTGTCGCCCCATCGGACGGGGCGCACCAACGGGCGGTTCCACCGGACGAAAGGGGGTAGCCGCCAACTCTGGCGGAAGTGGCACTCCACCGGGCGGCGTCGGGTTGAGCGGCGGGGTTGGCGGCGTAACCACTGGTGTTCCCCCTGCCGGTGTACCCGTTCGGTTGGCCAACGGATCAGGCACGGAAAAACCGCTTGCCGACGGCAGTGGGGATGAAGCTGGCGGGGGGGGGATGGGTGTTGATGGTGTTGGCGGAGAAGTTGCTGGTGTGCCCGTCTTGGTCGCCAACGGATCGGGCACGGAAAAACCGCTTGCCGGTGGCGGCAGTGGGGATGAGGCTGGCGGTGGGATGAGCGTTGGCGGAAACTGCGGGGTGGAAGTGTTCGTTGTAAACAGGTCTGGGATGGATTCCGGCCCAATAGGAGCGCTTGGTGGTGGCGCATCCAGCCGCAGGTTGGGTGAAGAGATGTCTCCCAGAATGAAACCGTCCCCGTGATGGCCGTTGTCCAGGGTTTGACCGGCTGGCGGCGCGGTCTCCGGCTGTACTTCCAGAGCCGGCAGGGAGACGTTTGTCCGCCCTGGGTCATCAGGGCCGACCGAACGCATGACAAAGGTTTGCTGAATGGACGGGGGGCCAGTCAGCGGCGCTGAGTCACCGGCTCCACCCCCGGCGAAAGCGTGACCACAGCTTTTGCAGAAACGAGCATTTGGACGGTTTTCAGTACCGCACTTTGGGCAGAACATGACGAGTTACCCATACCACCCCAAACTACATACCAAGCGTCGCCGGGTGTTTTGTGCCTTCAAATCGCCGTTCAGGGCAAGCTGCCCATAGATGCCAGTCTGCCACAAGTCAGCCAGCCAACAGCATAGTAACATTCTCAAAAAGTTCGCGGCAAGAAAGCCATTGCACCCAGGTTATTCCGTACTCCCCACGAGAATGATGTTATCCGTAAGGCGCACCTGCCCGACGTATGCCGCCAGGGCAAGCAGGCACTCCTCACCTTCTGCAATCGCTGTCAGCGGGGCCAGATTTTCCATATCCACGAGGGCAATGTATTCCGGGCGCACTAGCGGTTCTGAGTCAAGCACCTGCCGGACCGCACCGATCAGGGTTTCCGCATCCCGGACGCCATTTCGCTCAACCAATTTCTGCGCCTGCTGCAATCCACGGTAGAGCGCCGTGGCCGCCTGCCGTTCCGGTACACTGAGCAGTGCATTCCGGGAAGAGGTCACCAGTCCATCCGGCTCACGGTGGGTCGGGCAGATGACCACTTCAGTGTCCATGGACAGGTCACGTACCATCCGGCGGATGATGATGGACTGCTGGGCATCCTTCTGCCCCACCAGCGTGTAGTCCGGCCGTACGATGTTGATGAGCTTGTTGACAATGGTCGTCACACCGCGAAAGTAGTTAGGCTGTTGGGCCCCACACAGCCGGCAATCCAGGGTGTCTGTTGTGACGTAAGTCAGCATGTCCTCCGGGTAAATTTCGTCCACACTCGGCGCAAACAAAACATCCACTCCGCGCTTGGCCATCAGCTCGGCATCACGCGCCAGGTCACGGGCCGGAACATCAAACTCCTCTCCGGCCTGAAAGTGAATCGGATTGAAAAAAATCGAAACGACCACCGCATCAGCCAGAATCTGCGCCCGGCGGATAAGACTGAGATGGCCTTCGTGGAGGGCGCTCATCGTTGGCACCAGCGCCAGTTTTTTCCGGTCCTGCTTGAGGCGCGGCGCCAAATGGCGCATTCGGGCAATGCGCGTGACGATTTCCATACCCTACACCCAAAGACGGCAGAGAAGCCATGGCTTCCCTGCCGGGGGTTGATGGCAACTCACATCTGATGGCTTTCCGGTTGGAGCACCAGTTCGTTCAGCACGCCGTTGCCGGTGTGCGAGGCGGCAAAGAGAATGGCGTTGGCGGCTTCTTCGACCGACAACATCCTGTCCCGCTGGACGCGCATGGCGATGGTATCCCAAAAAGGTGAATCCACACCGCCAAAGTGTAGCAGCGTAAAGCGGATGCCGTTGCGCTTCAAGTCGAGCGCCATGGCGCGGGTCATACCGGTGACGGCAAACTTTGAGGCGCAGTATCCGGCGGCCTGCATCATCGCCGCCCGCCCCAGAATCCCCGGAATGTTGATGACAATCCCACCACCGGTTTTGGTCATCTCCGGTGCCGCCACCTGTGTTACGTTGAAAACGCCCCGGACGTTGACAGCCAGCATCCGGTCCAGATCGGCTTCGGTCAACTCCAGAAACGGCTTGAGAATCCCAATCCCGGCGGCATTGACAACCACATCAATGCGGCCAAGCTGGCTTATGGTGGCTGCCACAAAAGCGGTCACCTGCTCGCGGTTGGTGGTATCGGTTGGCACGGCGACAACGCGCCGCCCCAGGGCGCGAATCTCTCCGGCCACGGCTTCAAGATCAGCCGCCGTCCGCGCGGCCAGCGCCACATCGGCGCCGTGCCGGGCAAACTTCAGGGCCGCAGCCCGTCCGATGCCGCGGCCGCCACCCGTGATGAGGATGACTTTCCCAGTGAAATCCATGAAAAAACTCCTGACAACAAGCGTAAAGTCCTGGCAAGGGGGTATTGGCGAGTTTAGGAAACGTCGTACGATGTCCTCATGACTGGAAATCACCCAGCTTTCAAGAACGACCCGCGGGTTTTTCGCACCAAACACTGGTGGCAACGGCTCATTACGCCACGGCGTGTTTTTTTTCTGGCGCTGGCCCTGCTCCCGATCGTTATCGTCCTGACCTACTACTACGTCGTGTTCTCGACGATGATTGACCAGAAGCTGCGGGGGGAGTCCTTTGTCCGGTCCAGTGGTATCTATGCGGCTCCGGCGCGTATCATCAAAGGTGGCCCGTTCGGCAAGGCGCAAATCTTGGAATACCTGAACCGGGCCGGTTACGTTGCCCAGTCCCAGGCAGGTGACACCACGCGCGGACGCTACCTGCTCGATGGCAACCGGCTCGACATTCTCCCCAGCACCGATGCGCCGCTGGCCGGACAGAAATTCCCTTCCGTCCGCATCCGGTTCAACGGTAACACGCCGGTCAACATCGTCGAACTCCCCAACCAGCAACCGCTCACCGAATGCCTGCTGGAACCGCCGCTGCTGACGGCGCTCAACAGGGAACGGGAAAAGCGCAAGATCGTCGAGTTCAATGACCTGCCCAAGGTACTCGTCCAGGCCGTAGTCGCCGTCGAGGACCGGCGGTTTTTCGACCACCGGGGCATTGACCTGCGCGGACTGGCCCGCGCCATCTACCGGAACTTCACAGATCGGGACGGCGGCTTGCAGGGCGGCTCAACCATCACCCAGCAGCTTGTCAAAAACTTTTTCCTGACGCCGGAGCGCACGCTGAGCCGCAAACTCAAGGAAGCCTACATTGCCATCATCCTTGAAACGCGCCTGACCAAGCCCCAGATTTTCCAGATGTACTGCAACGAGATTTACCTGGGGCAGGATGGCAGCTATTCCATTAACGGCTTTGGTGAAGCAGCGCGGTTTTACTTCGGCAAGGACATCATCCAGCTCAGCCTGCCGGAGGCTGCTTTTCTGGCCGGCATCATCCGCGGTCCGGGCTATTACTCGCCCTTCAAACACCCGGAACGCGCCCTCGAACGCCGCAACAAGGTGCTGGGCGACATGCTCGAAGTCGGCTTCATCACCCCGGCCGAGTATGAAAAAGCCAAGGCTGCCCCGCTTGGCGTTGCGCCCCGGCGCGCCAGCAGCAACGCCGATGCCC
This sequence comes from Chloracidobacterium thermophilum B, assembly GCF_000226295.1. GTDB lineage: Bacteria > Acidobacteriota > Blastocatellia > Chloracidobacteriales > Chloracidobacteriaceae > Chloracidobacterium > Chloracidobacterium thermophilum. Next base: position 818,164 of record NC_016024.1, on the reverse strand, counting down.
CCTACTATCTGGATTACCTGCAAAGCGTGCTTGCCGAGCGAAAACTCGACCGGGTGCTCTCTGACCCGGCCGCCCGCATTTACACCACGCTGGACATCAACCTGCAGCAGGCCGCGGTCGAAGCCGTCCAGAAGGGGCTGGCAAATCTCGTCAAAAAGCCGGCACCAGGGCTGGATGCTGCGCTCATCGCCCTCGATGCCCACACTGGAGACATTCTGGCCATGGTGGGCGGCCGGGACTATTCGCAATCCCAGCTCAACCGCGTTACGGACGCCCGCCGCCAACCGGGTTCGGTGTTTAAACCCTTCGTCTATACGGCGGCCATTGAGGAAGAGGTCATCACCCCATCATCCCTGTTCAAGGACGAGAAGCGCACCTTCACCTACGGCAACGGGCAGACCTACAGCCCTGACAATTTTGGACAGACCTACAGCAACCAATACGTCACCGTGCGCACGGCGCTGTCCAGGTCGCTCAATGTCGTTACGGTCAGCGTCGCCGAGGCCGTAGGTTACGACCGGGTAGCGCGTACGGCTGAACGGTTCGGGCTGCCGCGCCCGGAGGCGTATCCGAGTCTGGCGCTGGGCACAAAAGAGGCAACACCGCTTGAAGTGGCCCGCGCCTACACCGCTTTCCCCAACCGTGGCGCACGGGTCGAACCCCGCGCCCTGACCTTCATCGCCGATGGCAAAGGCAACCTCGTGGAAAAGGTGGAGCCGCAGACAACGCCGGTCATCTCTCCGGCCGTCGCCGCCGTCATGACGCACCTGCTGCGCGGCCCCATCGAACGCGGCACGGCCACCAAAGCCAACGGTTTGACCAAGGCCCTGGCCGGCAAAACCGGCACGAGCCGCGATGGCTGGTTTGCCGGCTTTACACCACACATGGTCTGCGTGGTCTATGTCGGATATGACGACAACCGCCAACTCGGTATCACCGGAGGGAATTCGGCGCTGCCGATTTTCGTCAACTTCATGCGCGCCGTCCTCAAGTTCCGCCCTGACCTGACCGGTGATGCCTTCCCTGATGCCGAAGGCGTGGAAAAAGTGACCGTGGATTTGCAAACCGGGCTGCTTCCTTCTCCAGCCTGCCAGGGTGAAACCATCGAGGAATGGTTTCTGGCCGGGACAGCCCCAAAGAAGGATTGCACGCAGACTAACGCCGCCGCGATGGGCACTCCGGGCGTGGTGGTCGAACCTGACATCCAGCTTCCCCCACCGGAACTGCCGCCAGTGACCGGGCCGCCGCCGCTGCCCGACGCTACCCGTCCCCGCGACCGGCGTCCGCCGGATGTGCCACCCCGTGACTAGCCTTGCGCGCCGGCTAACGCTGGATGAGCCACACAGCCACCAGCAACAAGACGGCACCAAGCAGGCGTGACCAGGTCAGAGGCTGCTGTGCCAGCCCCAACCAACCGTAGTGGTCAAGGATCAGCGCCCCGATGAGTTGTCCCGTGATAATGGCTACCGAGTAGCCGGCCGCGCCGATACGCGGCACAGCCAGAATGGCCATGGTGACGAAGACCGCCCCCAGCGCCCCTCCCACCCAGGCCCACCACGGAGCGGAGACCGCACCCCGCAGATGCCCGGCCCAGCCTGCCCAGGCCATAGCGGAGGCCAGTACAACGAGCAGACTCGTTCCGACCCCAAAGCTGATGAGCGCGCTGTAAATGGGATTGACGACGAAAGTACGGAGCTTGGCATTCACGGCCGCCTGTACCGGCAACATCATGCCGGTCAGCAGCACGACCGTCACCCATCCAGGTTTCATGCTGGTGTTTCCCCTATCCAGGATAGCCTTCAGGACGCAGGACGCATTCGGAACCGTCCGGCAAGTTGTTTGAACACCAAAACCAGCAGCAGAACGCCAGCACCGACGAGGACGCCAAACACGCCATCGCCCACCGGGCCGACAAACCAGGACAGGGCGCGCCCCACCGTCGGGATGGCTGCCACCAGGTGTTCCAGTTCCTCGACCCAGTGGTGAACTACCGGCACACCGTGAACCAGAATGCCGCCGCCGACCAGAAACATCGCGGCCGTCCCGGCAATCGAAAGAAACCTCATCAGATAGGGGGCCAATCCCACCAGCCCGCGCCCCAGCCACCGCAGCAGCACAGTCGGGCGCTGGCTGAGATAAAGCCCCACATCATCCAGCTTGACAATCCCGGCCACCAACCCATAGACGCCAACCGTCATGAGCACGGCCACGGCCGTCAACACACCAAGCTGGGTAGGGAACGGCTTTGCTGCCACTGCCCCAAGCGCAATCACGATGATCTCGGCCGACAGGATGAAATCCGTTCGGACCGCACCTCTGATCTTTTCCCGTTCGTTGCCCGATGTGGCATCAGCAGATGCACCATCGTGAGGCGTAGTTTCGGCTGCGTCCTGGTTTTCTTCCGGGTGCAGCAATTTGTGAACCAGTTTTTCGACGCCTTCAAAACACAGGAAAGCGCCACCAATCATCAGCAGCGGAATGACCAGCCATGGCAGAAAGGCACTGATGGCCAGGGCGCTGGGAACAAGGATCACCTTGTTGATGGCAGAGCCTTTGGCCACCGCCCACACTACGGACAACTCACGGTCGGTACGCACCCCCGTCAGTTGCTGGGCATTGAGCGTCAGGTCGTCACCCACAACACCCGCCGTTTTCTTGGCTGCGACCTTGGTCATCACCGAAATGTCGTCAAGAGTGGATGCAATGTCGTCGAGCAAAAGCAGCAGACTTCCACCAGGCATGGTTCCCAGAACCTCGAATCGCTCGCAGACGAAGGCAGCCGACCGCGGCGGCAGTTTCGGACGGTTTTCCGTAACGATAGCACGCTGGGGAAAAACCATGTGAAAGCCGGTGGAGCCATCCCTCACAGCACCTGCAGATGGGGTACTTTCACCCCAAAAAGTGAGTGTGTTAGCGTTAGCACGCAAGCATCCAGCACGGTCCCCAGGCTGGTTTTTTCTTTTTCCTGGCCGGTTTTGTCCCGGCCTTGGAGTCAGCTATGAGTACGGTCGAAATCATTGGGCGTGGTAAGAGTCACTATGGGTTGGAGCATCATGGGCTGACCAACCAGAAGGCCATCTACTGGAATTCGGCGACGGAGGTGCTTTACGAAGAGGCCATCAAGCGCGGCGAAGGGTTGCTCGCCCACGATGGGGCGCTCGTCGTGCGCACCGGACGGCACACGGGACGCTCAGCCAAGGACAAGTACATTGTCCGCAACGAGGAGTCAGAAGCCCGTGTCTGGTGGGAAAACAACGCGGCGATTCCGCAGTCCGTGTTTGACGCACTCTACCTGCGGGTATCGGCCTACCTGCAAAACCGGGATGTGTTTGTGCAGGATTGTTATGCCGGTGCTGACCCACGTTACCGCGTGCCGATCCGGGTTGTGACCGAAACGGCCTGGCACGCCCTTTTTGCGCGGACACTGTTTCTGCGTGAATATGACGCGCAGAAGCTGGCGCAGCATGTCCCGGAATTTACGGTCATTCACGTCCCCAGCTTTCTCGCCATCCCTGAGATTGACGGGACAAAATCTCCAACGTTTGTCGTTCTGGATTTTGCCCGCAAGCTTGTGCTTATCGGCGGGACGCACTACGCCGGAGAAATCAAAAAGTCCATCTTCACCCTGATGAACTATGTCCTGCCGCAGCGGGGTGTGCTTTCGATGCACTGCTCGGCCAACTACGGCAAGAGCAAAGACGATACTGCCATCTTCTTTGGACTTTCCGGCACCGGCAAAACCACGCTCTCGGCCGATTCAACCCGCACGCTCATCGGGGACGACGAACACGGCTGGAGTGACAACGGGGTGTTCAACATCGAAGGTGGCTGCTACGCCAAGATGATTCGCCTCTCCCCCGTGACCGAACCGGAAATTTTTGCGGCGACGCGCCACTTCGGGACGGTTCTGGAAAATGTCGTTCTCGACGAGCATTCGCGCATTCTCGACCTCGATGATGCCAGCATCACCGAAAATACGCGCGGTGCTTATCCGGTCACGCAGATTGCCAACATGACGCGCGATGGTCTGGGCGGCATTCCGCGTCATATTGTCATGCTGACCTGTGACGCCTTTGGCATCCTGCCGCCGATTGCCCGCCTGACACGGGAACAGGCAATGTATCACTACATTTCGGGCTACACCGCCAAGGTGGCCGGCACGGAAATGGGTATCACTGAACCGGTTGCCACGTTCAGCGCCTGCTTTGGCGCGCCGTTTCTGCCGCTGCATCCAAGCGTCTATGCCCGGATGCTGGGTGAAAAAATTACCCAGCACAAAGTCAACATCTGGCTGATGAATACCGGCTGGACGGGTGGCCCCTACGGCGTCGGACAGCGGATGAGCCTGCCCTACACCCGCGCCATCCTGCACGCGGCGCTGGATGGCCATCTCGATCAGGTCGAATACATCAAAAACCCGGTCTTTGGCTTCGAGGTTCCGGTGACCTGTCCCGGTGTTCCCGACAGCATCCTCAATCCCCGCAACACATGGGAAGACAAAGCGGCGTTCGATGCCCAGGAAAAACGGCTGGCCGAGATGTTCGTCAAAAACTTTGCCAAGTTTGAAAGTATGGTCGAACCGGCTATCCGCGCTGCCGCGCCACGTCCCTGAGATTTTTCTTCTCCCTTGGGCCCTTGTGGGCAACCGTCAGCTATGGTTGCCCACAAGATGGGCATTCAAGGCACCGGTTGGGCTGGAGCGAGAGGCAGGTACACATCAAACTGCGCCCCAGTGCCGGGTTGCGAAGTCACGCCGATGAATCCACCCATCCGCTCCACCTGAGCGGCAGCGGTGGCCAGCCCCAGGCCGGTTCCTTTGTCCGCCGGTTTCGTCGTGAAAAACGGCGTGAAAATGTTGGCCAGGGTTGCGGCATCCATGCCGGGGCCGGTATCCCGGACCGAGATTCTGACCAACGGCACTGGCGAACCGGTGGACAACACGGCTTCGACATCACCCACCAGCCGGTCAGCGGCCGGTTGGTTCAGAAACGTGGCATCCAAAGTCACCCGGCTGACGGATAGCGTCACGGTTCCACCCTCCGGCATGGCCTCATTGGCATTGAGCACAAAGGTCAGCAGGGTCGAGGACAGCAACCACGGATCGGCATACACCTGAAGCGGCTCCGGCGATGGCTCAAAACCAAGGCTCGCAAGGGGGTTGAGCGTACTTTCCAAAAGTTTTACTTCCTGCTCCAGAAACGCATTGAGGTCAATGATCCTGGGTGACAGCTCGGCAAAATGACTGTAGGCCAGCAGATGCTCGACGAGTTGCCTGCCCCGAATGGCAGCCTGGCGAATGTCTGTGGCCCGGCGACGCTGCCGCGCGTCTTCTTCCGGCAGGGTACGCAGCATCATTTCACTGTAGCCCTGAACGACGGTGAGCAGGTTGTTGAAGTTATGGGCAACCCCGGCCGCAATGTGCTTGAGCAGCGCCGTCTGCTGCGCCTGATAGAGGTGTTTTTCGTGGAAGTGGCGCGCAGTGAAATCCTGGGTCACAACCAGATAACGGGCAGATGAGGCATTGTTCGGCGGCAGTGGTAGCACCGTGATATGCCACCAGCGCGGCGCACAATGCTGCGCAGCGCCGGCATGCGCCAAAAAGGCTTCCGTGGTGGAAGGCTGCCCGGCACGGGCCTGCTCCAGCAGCGCACGGATGGCTGGTTCGGCTGACGGGGCCCAAAGCTGCAACCATGGGTGTCCCAGGACGGCACTGGGGTCGCTCAGACCCAGGGCGGCCAGCCCGGCCGGATTGATGAACTGCACGCGGCCTTCCGCATCAAGAAGCTTGATGTTGGTCGGCATGTGGTCGAGTACAAGACGGTTGAGCTGGTTGGCCTGCGCCAGTGCTCGGGTCAGCCGATGCCGTTCCCGCGCGTAGCGAATGGCGCGCCGGAGCGGAACCACGCCCAGCTCGTTTTTGGCAAGGTATTCCTGTGCCCCGGCTTCAAGGGCCTGCAGGTCGGTGTCGCTGGCTATTTCGCCGGTCAGGACGACGAGTGGCAGATGCGGGGCGGCGGTCGCCAGCGCCGTGACTGTGGCTGTTCCCTGGGAGTCCGGCAGGTTGAGGTCAAGCACGCCGACATCGAAGTGCTCCGCCACAGCCAGGGCAGTGGCGGCTGCCAGTGAGGTGACGTGCTGAACCGTGACTTCCGCCGTGATGCGCCGGAGATAGCCCTGCACCACAACGGCATAATCCATATCATCTTCGACGAGCAGGATGCGCATCGTACAGTTACCCTTGAAGCCGGATATAAGACAGAACCGTTGCAAAACAGTTTCAGAATGATTCTCAAGCTACAAAACCAGTCTTTCAAGTCGGCAACCTGTTTTCCTCCCGGAAACTCTCTCAAGGTGGGTGGACGGCAGCGCCGGGATGCCCGGCGTGGGCATCAGCAAGGTGCTGGCACCGTGAAAACATGGCGCAGCGACGCCGAAAGCGATAAGGTCATGGCAGCGGAAGGACTCGTTTATGCCTGCACTCTCCACGGACTCAGACCCAGCGCCTTCGGCGACGGCCTCGGCAACTTCGCCGGAAGCCCTGTCTTTCGAGACCAAATTCCGGCTGCTGCTGGACATCACCCGTACCATCAGCCGGTCACTCGATCTGGATGAGACCCTGTCGCTCATCATTGATTCGGTCAAGTCGTTCGTACCCTACGATTCCGCCGCCATTTACGTTCTGGAAACCAACGGCCGCGACCGCCGCATCCGGGCCACGGTCTATCGTGGCTACGATGAGGCTTCCATGGAACGCCTGCTGCGCCTTGGGGAAGGCTTCGTCGGCTGGGTGGTACAGTCGGGTGGGGCGATTGTGATTCCTGATGTCCGCAACGACCAGCGCTACATCAGTTCCGACCCGCTGACAATGTCGGAAATTGTTGTCCCCATCATTGCCAACAACCGTATCATCGGGGCGCTCAATCTCGAAAGCCGCACCCTGGATGCCTACAAGGCAGCCGACCTGGAAGTACTGACCCTGTTTGCCTCGGCCGCGGCTATTTCCATCGAGAAAGCCATTCTGCACCAGGAACGGTTGGAAAAACGCCGTCTGGAAAGCGAACTGGCCATTGCACGCCAGGTGCAACGAAGCCTGCTGCCGGACCGCGCGCCGACCGTGGAAGGCTTTGACATTGCCGGGCTGACCGTTCCCAACGAAGCCGTAGGTGGGGACTATTACGACTTCATCCCATTTCCGAATCACCAACTTGGCATTGCCATTGCCGATGTCTCCGGCAAGGGCATCCCGGCGGCGCTCATCATGGCCACGTTTCGGGCCTGTCTGCGCGCCCAGGTGCGCAACGACTTCTCCATCCGGGTCATTCTGCGCAAGGTCAACTACCTGCTCTGGGAAAGCCTCGATAGCTCTCAGTACGTCACAGCAGTTTACGGAGTACTTGATCCGGCAAGCCGGCGGTTCAGCTATGGAGACGCCGGCCACAATCCAGCGCTGCTCCTCCATGCCGATGGCAGCTACGAGGAACTTTCCTGCGGCAACACGGTGCTGGGGCTGTTCGAGGACCGGAAGTACATCGAGTGCTACTGCACCCTGCAGCCGGGTGACATCATTGTTCTCTACACGGATGGGCTGACCGAAGCCGGACAGGACGGGGAGGAATTCGGACTGGCCAGATTGATTGAGACCGTCCAGCGCCAGCGGGAAGCGCCGGCCCAGGAATTGGCCCGCGCCATCTACGATGCTGCCCGGACCTTTGCCAGTCCGGCCCCACTGGGGGATGACCTGACCGTAGTGGTCATCAAAGCCCTGCCGGCGGCCACGGAGAAGGGCTAAGCCGGGCCATTGGCTTCAGGAAATGTCACCTTCTGTAACAGTTTTGAAGAGCAGCTATGCCTCCCAAAACCTTTTCCGAAGGCTAAATTTCCACAGTCAGTACAGTTAGCACTATCCACCCGCGTGGCATCAGACTTGCTCCTTGGTTGCAGCAGACGAACTTGACGTTTCAGCGGAGGCCGTCCATGAGGATGCACATGGGACACGTCACACGCACCGTTCGACGGATTCAACTTCAGCGGGCGCAGTCGGGAGTGACACTCGTCGAACTCATCATAGCGCTGATGGTTCTGTTTGTCGGGATGTTTGGGGCGCTGGCGTTTATGTCCATCGCACTGACCAACTCCCTCAATGCCAACAAGTTGCTCCTGGCACGCAATCTCGCGGAAGAAACACTCAACCAGATCATCATGATGCGTGAGATGAATGCCATTGGGGGGATTCCAGAGCCGGGCAACCGCAATCAAAACACCTTCATCCGGCTCAGCAACCGCTTGGACCTTAACGGTATTTTTCCCCCAGAGTTTCGGCCTGTTTACCGCAGTCCCGGCCGGGACATGATTCGGGGCACAGCTGACCCGGATGAAATCAGCAGCGGCATTGATCCACGCTATGAATCCTTCACGATGCGGGTGCTGGTACGCACGGCTTTTACAACCTCGGGTTGTTTCGACAAGGAATACGACAACAGCTACGATCTTAGCAACGACAGTAACTGTCCGCCGGAAAGCAATACCGACCTGGTCAAGCGGGTCATTGTGCAGGTTCGGTATCCCTACACCCGGGTTGCCGGAAGCGCCCTTCGCACAGTTCAAATCGTGACGTTGATGACCCAGCCGCCGTCCCAGATTCGCGGCATCTAGTAGCAACTCCCGACCACGACTTTCCAGCTACCACTTTCTGACGGGTGACCTGTTTCGGTCGCCCGTTTTTTCATGGTCTCTGTTCCGGCATTTCGTTCCGGGGTGCCTTGGGATTGGCACTGAAATCAATCCGGCTGAGTTTGGCGCACCCCATTTCCGCCGCCGGATGCCACCGGGTCGGCTTCCCGGTGAAATGCCTGCAGAAGGGCATTGACCTGCTCCGGCTGGTCTTCGTGCGGGCAGTGCGATGCCTGGGGCAGCACCTCCAGCCGGGCGCGGGGCATCACCCGTACAAGTTGTCGCCCACGAATGGGCGGCACGAAGGTATCCCGTTCACCCCACAGCAACAGGGTCGGGTGGGCAATCCGCCGGGCCATGGCGTCGTCCATCACAAAGTCATAGAACTGCTTGGTGACTTCAAACACGATTTCGCGGTTGTCCGGTGCAAAGAAACATTCCCGGTAGTGGGCGATGACCTCCGGGGTCACAGCCGCCGGGTTGGCGTAGAGCCGATGGCGAATGTTCCACTCGACAAACCGCTGTTGCACCAAAGTGTCAAACAGCGTCCGTCCGATGACGGGCGTCCGCATCAGCAGGAACGGAAAGTTGACCAGCGAACTTTGCCAGTAGCTTGATGCCCCGGCCGAAGCGATGAGCACCAGTTTCGAGACCAGCGCCGGGTGGCGGTCGGCAATATGCGCAGCAATGAGTCCGCCCAGAGAGTTCCCCACCAGCAGAACCGGACGCTGAATCACTGACCGGATGAAATCCGTGATCTGCGCCGTCCAGACTTCCACGTTGTACGCCACGTCGCGCGGCTTGGCCGAGCGCCCAAATCCGAGCAAATCGGGAGCAAAGACCTGAAAATCCTTCTGAAGCGCCGCCACCTGATGCCGCCAGGTGAAGTGCGACGTGGCGTGCCCGTGAATCAGCACCACCGGCGGCGCTCCCGGCTCACCGGCCGCCTGATAGAAACAGTGCCAGCCCTGCCAATCAAAGTACCGCTCACTGCTCATCAGGGATTGATCAGCCATCCTACCGTGCGATTGTCGCGGTGCAGATACAGCGCCGCCGTGCGTTGAATGTCAGCCGGTGAAACCTGCCGGACGTGGTTCAGGTAAGCGTCAAGGTAGTGATACCCACGGGCTTCTTCGGGAATCTTTGCCCCACAGGCGATGGTTTCATATTCGCCGAGGAGCATGGCCTGGTTGAGGATTTCCTCGTTGCCAAGAATGAACTGCGCCTCGGTCTGCCGCTTGGCCTTGGCCAGCTCCAGATCGGTCGGGGGTTCATGGATAAGCCGCTCGACTTCCTCGGTAATCGCCGCCTCGACTTCTTCCGGCGTGTGGTTGGGTTTGACTTCCGCCGCTATCGTCAACAGTGACGGGTCCATGTGCTCGGCATAGTGCGCCGTGGCAAATGTCACGGACTCATCTTTCTCCTGCAGGCGCTGATAGAGCCGCGAGGTGCGCCCGTAAGACAACAGCATGGACGCGACGTGCAGGGCATACGAGTCGGGATGGGCAACTTCCGGGACGTGGTAGCCTATGGTCAGCCGGGGCAGCGGCGTCGGCTTTTTGACGATGACCCGTTTTTCACCCCGCTGGGGTGGCTCTGTGGCATGGGGCGGCGGCGGCAACGGACGCGCCGGAAGCGCCCCGAAGGTATCCTCAATCCGGCGCAGAGCCGCTTCCGGGCGGATGTCCCCGACAATGACCAGCGTGGCGTTGTTCGGGCAGTAATAGCTTTCGTAGTAGTGCCGCAGGTCATCCACCGTGAGATGTTCGACATCCTCGCGCCAGCCAATGGTCGGCACGTGGTAGGGATGCTGCCGAAAAGCCGTCGCCCAGACCTCCATCTCCAGCGCGTCAAACGGGCTGTCCAAATACATCTGAAGCTCTTCAAGCACCACCTGCTTTTCAGCCTCGAACTCCCCCGGATCGAAGGTTGTGTTGCATGCGCGGTCGGCTTCGATGTCGAGCGCAACTTCCCAGCGGTCAGCCGCAAAGGTGAAGTAGTAAGCCGTGAAATCCATCCAGGTGAACGCATTGTTACGTCCGCCGTTGACCAGCGTCAGATGGTCAATCTCACCTTTGCCGAGCCGCTGCGTCCCCTTGAACATCATGTGTTCCAGAAAGTGCGACATCCCGGTTTTTCCGGCCGGCTCGTTGCGTGAACCGACGCGGTACCAAATCATCGTGGAAACGATGGGATTGGCCGGCACGGCCTTGAGCAGCACCGTCAGTCCGTTGGACAACACATAACGCTGCACACCGGCCGTCAGCAACGAGTTGGCATGGTTGGTGGTCATGGCGGCTCCCCTGTGGTTGAATCGGCAATGCCGTTTGGTTGTTAACCTACGCTCTGCGCCCGACAGGGCAAGTCGTTTTGACGAAAGGCCGCGGTGGCCCGCATGTCCCGACAGTCGTCCAAGGCCAACCCCGCGCGACGCCGGGGCATGGTTTTTGAAGCCCTGCGGCAGGATGGCTTTCTTCCCATCACGCGCAGCCAGGCCGGTGATGAATACATCCAGCAACGTTTTGGCATCGCTCCCAGGAAGTTCTGGAAGATCATCCGGGAACTCGAAGCCGACCGCGAGGTGCGCACGGCCCCGGAGGGACTCTACTTCGTTTCCCCTCAAGACAGGTGGTAAGATCGGGCTTCACAAGCAATACTGTGTCAGTTAGTGGAGTACAGCCTGATTGATATTTCGACAAGTGTACCTATTCGCTTATTCTTCCATTTACCAACCAAGCACGGGGTAGAAAATATGCTAGCGTCCAATGACTTCGTAACGCTTTCGATGAACCCCATAGCCTTTGCCATTGATAAGATAACTCTGACTGACCTGGATATTTTCAAAGTCAGATGGAGTCGTGACTGGAACAAATAGCCGACTTATAATACTGCCACTGGATGGATCGAACTCAACGAGTTCAACACCACGTGGTTTGAGTCCTACTTGGCGTTGATTGAGTGATACCCTGAATAAGGGAGCCGTCACGTTTGTGCTAATCTGTGCTTGTGGATTGACGGCAAGAAAGGCCTCAACGTTTTTTACTAAAATTCGCCCTTCACCTAATTGATCCGATATGTAGCGGTAATACCTGACTTGCATTTTCACTGGTTCAGCCAAGTGGCTTTGCACAACTACAAGATGCTTATTTTGCTTTATACTCCCAAATTCTCACGCCCGGCGCCAGCGCGTTCCGTCTTTTCCATCCTCCAGAATGATGCCCTGGGCGGCGAGTTGCGCCCGGATTTCATCCGCACGGGCAAAGTTTTTGGCCCGGCGCGCCGCGAGACGTTCGGCAATCAGGGCTTCAATGTCAGCCGGCAGCAACTCCGGCTGTGCCGGGTCGAGAATTCCCAACACGGCCTGCACATCTTCAAAGCCGGCCAATGCCGCCGCCTTTGCCGCTTCGGTCAGTTCCCCACGACTCAGGGCAATGTTGACGGTCGTTTCAAGCTGCGCCACGGCTGCCAGCGCTTCCGCCGTGTTGAGATCGTCATCCATGGCTGCACCGAAGCTCTGGCGGATGTCAGCTACGACTTTTGCCGTTTCATCCACCTGGTTGGTCGTCGTTGGAACAGCCTCGCGCAACCGCCGTACGGTCTCGTTCAGCCGTTTGAGCCGCCGCTCGGCGGCTTCCACCCCTTCCAGCGTGAAGTTCAGGGGCTTGCGATACGGCACGGCCGCCAGGACATACCGCACCGCACGCGCACGGTAGCCCCGGTCAAGCAGATCGCGCAGCGTGTAGTAGTTGCCTTCCCGCTTGGACATCTTGCGCCCATCCACCAGCAGGTGTTCGGCATGCAGCCAATACCGGGCAAAAGGCTTCCCAGTCGCCGCCTCTGACTGGGCAATTTCGTTCTCGTGGTGGGGAAAGATGAGGTCCACGCCGCCGCAGTGAATGTCAAACGACTCCCCCAGATACTTCATCGCCATGGCCGAGCACTCGATATGCCAGCCGGGACGGCCGGGACCCAGCGGTGAATCCCACGTGGGTTCATCCGGCTGAGTACGCTTCCACAGCACGAAATCCCGTACGTCGTCTTTCTCGTACTCATCAGCTTCAACCCGGGCGCTTCCGCCGGCGATGTTTCCGGCCAGTTTGTTCCCGGACAGCACGCCGTACCGGGGGAACGAGGCAATGCGGAAGTAGGTCGAGCCGTCGCTGTGATAGGCGCAGCCGCAGTGGATGAGACGCCCGATGAGGGCCACCATTTCGGGGATGTGATCGGTGGCGCGGGGTGTGACTTCCGGCCGCTCGATGTCCAGCGCGTCGGCATCTTCCCAGAAATGCGTCACGTACCGCTCAGTGAACTCACGCAGCGGCAGTCCGGCCGCGCGGGCGTCGCGGATGATTTTGTCGTCCACGTCGGTCAGGTTCATGACGTGGAGCAGTTCATAACCGCGCCACTTCAGATGCCGCCGCAGGATGTCCACGAAGACAAACGTGCGGAAGTTGCCGATGTGGGCGAAGTTATAGACCGTCGGCCCACAGGCGTACATCCGTACCCGCCGCCCTTCGAGCGGGACAAATGGCTCCCGTTGGCGCGTCAGTGAGTTGAAAAAGTGCATGCTCATGGCTTGGGTCGTCCCCCAACACGACACCGGATGCTACACCGTTCGGCGGCAGGCCGGCAGTTTATTCTCCCGCGACCAAATCCGTAATGGCTTCCGTGTAGAACCGAATCCGCGTCCAGAGCCGCCACAGCAGCCTGCCGACGACGGCTGCCAGACAACTCCAGGCAAAGAGGTCGCCCACGACAACGTATGGTGTCATCCCGCTGGCGGCCGGGAACACCGGCCACACACGTACATCGGGTTGTCCCTGTGGGACGACATCGCGCACCTGCCCTCCGGCGTCAATCAGGGCGCTGATGCCATCGTTGGTGACGCGAACAACAGGGCAGCCGGTTTCAATGGCGCGATAGACGAGATGCCGCAGGTGTTGTTCGCTGCCCGGCGTCCGGCCGAACCAGCCATCGTTGGCCAGGTTGACGAGTACCGTCGCTCCCTGTTGCCGGAAGGCACGGTGCAGGGACGGAAAAGCCGACTCAAAACAGATGCCCACGCCAAGCCGCAGGTCATCGGTAACGGGCAGGGTCACAATGCGCTTTCCGGGACGCGCTTCCACGGCCAACGTCGGCAACTCCACCGGAAGGTACCGGCCCAGCGGGACATACTCGCCGAACGGCATGAGATGCACCTTCTGGTATTCCGCCGTGCTGCCATCCGGCGCGTAGAGCAGCGCAGTATTCGCAAAACCATCTCCAACCCGCCGGGTGGCATTGGTCAACACCCAGGCCCCCTGTGCCAGAAGCGGCCGCAGGGACTGCTCAGCGCCGGGCCGGTCGGCATCGAGGGCAATCTGCGACTCTGGAAAGATGACCATTCGGCGCGCGCTGTCTGACGCGGCGCGCAGCCCTTCCAAAGCAAGCTGCATTTGCCGGGCTTCGGCCTGCTCGTAGGCTGACATCACCTTCGTGAGCATGGGTGCGCAGGGCTGGACGGCAATGACCGCCACCGCAGCTTCCCTGTCAGAAACGTCTTCGGGCGGCCGCAACGCGCCGGTCAACGCCGCCAGCGACGGCAGCAGCAGCGCCAGCGTTCCGGCCGCCATCCCCCGGAGCGCATGCACCGGGCGGTGCGCCCACTGCCGCAGGGCATAGACAACGCTGGCGGCAAAGGCCGTCACCATGGCCCCGACCAGGTAATGTCCGCCCAGCCGGGCCGCGCGCGCCAGCCATGGCTCCAGCGCCACGGCATTGGCCAGCGGATTCCACCCGAACGCAAGTACCTCACCGCGCAGCCACTCGCACACACACCACCACGCCGGGATGCACCACCATCCCGGCGACGGCTCCCGCAGCGTCGTCAGGTGAACCCCCAACGCGAACAGTGCCGTCGGTATGGCGACGAGAACGGCCGCCACGCCGATCAGCACGTGGGCAACAGGCGTGGACATTCCCCCATAGACGATGAGCGAGTGCGTCGCCCACCAGCTTGACCCGTAGTAAAACAACGCCCCGAACAGCCAGCCGAGCAGTCCGGCCGTCACCAGCCGCTCCGCCGAAGTCACAGCCCAGAGCAGCAGCGCCAGCGCCACGAAAGCCAGCGGCCAGAAGCCGAACGGCGGAAAGGCCAGCGTCAGGAAGCCGGCGCTCCCCACGGCGGACAGCCACGGACTGACGCCCGTCCACCACGCCGCCGGCCGGCCGGTCTTGGGCTTTGCGGCAGAAGCCATCTCCACGCGGCGGCTCCCGTCAGTCGTAATACTCAAGCCCCAGGTGGGTGATGAGGTCTTCCCCGCGCAGGTGGCGCAGCGTGTTTTTCAGCTTCATCAGTTGAATGAAGATGTCGTGTTCGGGATAAAGCTGCGGCGCGACCATCGGGCTTTTGAAGTAGAAGCTCAGCCATTCCTGAATCCCGCGCATGCCGGCGCGCTGGGCCAAATCCAGGAACAGCGCCAAATCCAGCACCAGGGGGGCGGCCAGAATCGAATCCCGGCACAGGAAGTTGATCTTGATCTGCATCGGGTAGCCAAGCCAGCCCACGATGTCAATGTTGTCCCAGCCTTCCTTGTTGTCGCCACGTGGCGGGTAGTAGTTGATGCGTACGACGTGCGAAAAATCCCGGTACAGCTCCGGGTACAGCTCCGGTTGCAGGATGTATTCCAGCACGGACAGCTTCGATTCTTCCTTCGTCCTGAAAGACTCCGGATCGTCGAGGACCTCCCCATCGCGGTTGCCCAGGATGTTGGTGGAATACCAGCCTTGCAGCCCCAGCATGCGGGATTTCAGCCCCGGCGCAATGAGCGTTTTCATAAACGTCTGCCCGGTTTTGAAATCCTTGCCACAGATGGGCACGTTGTTCATCTGCGCCAGTTCAATGAGCGCCGGGATGTCCACGGTCAGATTCGGAGCGCCGTTGGCAAAGGGGACGCCGCATTTGAGCGCGGCGTAGGCATAGAGCATCGAAGGCGCAATGCTCTTATGGTTGGCTTTCATTGCCGCCTCGAAGGCTTTGAGCGTGCCGTGGTGCTTCGGCGCTGGCTCCAGATAGACCTCGGTCGAAGCGCACCAGATCATGACCAGGCGCGTGCAGTGGTGCTTTTTTCTGAAGTTCTCGATGTCGGCGATGAGCTGTTCGGCCAGTTCGTACTTGTTGGCTGCTGGCTTGACATTCCGCCCGTCCAGCCGCTTGACGTAGCTGCGGTCAAAAGCGGCCGGCATGGGCTTGATTTTGGAAAGAAACGGCTTGAGGTCTTCAATGAGCGAACGTTCCAGAACCCCGGCATGCAGTGCCGCCTCGTAGGCCGAGTCGGGAAAGATGTCCCAGGCGCCAAAGACAAGATCATCGAGGGTCGCCAGCGGGACAAAATCCCTGATGCGTGGGTTGCGATTTTCGGTGCGCTTGCCCAGCCGGATGCAGGCCATCTGGGTCAGTGAGCCAATCGGCAGCGCCTTGCCCCGACGGACGGCTTCGACGCCGGCAATGAACGTTGTGCTGACCGCACCCAACCCAACCAGCAGCACCCCCAGCTTGCCCGTCGGTTCGGCAATCGGAGCCGGGCTGGGTATGGAAGTCTTGTTCTTTTCAGTCATGGAAAGCCTCGCGGAAAGGAATACCTGCGCCTTGCGCGCAAAGATGCGTAACTACCACAGACCGGCTAGGCATGAACAATCGGCACGTGCAAGTCGCGCCCCGGAGAGAAGCAATTTGCCAAACTTTACCGGGCCGACCGGACTCATAGCACAGCGAGGTTGCCCGTGGTGGACGCCACTGGCTTCCAGAATTTTCCAGACGAATTTTCCAGGCAAGGACGGATGACGATCATGCCCTGCTTCTCCCGTGCTTTGAGTCTGCCTCTGGCCGGTATGCTGCTCCTGTCGCCGCTGATGCCCCTGTCGGCCGCGCCCCGGTCAACCGAAACCACCCGCTCCCTGGCGCTGACTGAAGACCAACGGATGCTCCACGTTCTCAACCGTCTGGGCTACGGCCCACGGCCCGGCGATGTTGAGCGCGTCCGCCGTCTGGGGCTGCGGCAGTACATTGCCCAGCAGCTTCATCCCGAAACGATTGACGACAGCGCCGTGGAAGCCCGGCTGAAGCGCCTGCCGATGCTGGAAACACCGACGGCCGAGCTGGTCCGGCTGGAAGCCGAGGCGCGTCAGATGCGACAGGAAGTTCTCCGCCGTCAGGGCGGCAACCTCCCTGAAAACCCCGGAGAAGCCCTCGCCAAGCTGCCGCCGGAGGAACGTCGCCAGATGATGGAACGCTACCGCGAAGTCTTCGGGGACGAAAAACGCAACCCGCGCCGGATGGTCAGCGACCTCCAGCAGGCCAAACTGCTGCGTGCTGTCTATAGCGAACGGCAGTTGCAGGAGGTCATGACGGATTTCTGGTTCAATCACTTCAACGTTTTTGCCGGCAAGAACCTTGTGCGCGTCTTCCTCAGCGAATACGAACGCGATGCCATCCGCCCCCATGCCCTGGGGCGGTTTGAAGACCTGCTGCGCGCCACGGCCCACAGCCCGGCAATGCTGTTCTACCTGGACAACTGGCAGTCGGTCACGCCGGATTTGAAGCTGCCCGGCCGGGAACGGCGTCCCCTTGGCGGCGTGCGTCCCGGCAACGGGCAACCGGGACAGTGGCCATTAGGCCGGGGAGGCTTCGGCCGGGGAAGACTTGGGCCGGGCGGCATCTTCAACCGTGGTGGCATGCAGAGACCTTTCCCGCCGCCAGCGCAAGCTGGCTCCAAACCGGCAACTCCCCCCAACCCGGGTGCGGCACAACGGCGACAGCCCGGCATCAACGAAAACTACGCCCGCGAACTGCTGGAACTGCATACGCTCGGCGTGGACGGCGGCTACACCCAGAAGGACGTTCAGGAAGTGGCCCGGTGCTTTACAGGCTGGAGCATCCACCAGCCCTTTGGCGGGCAGCGCCGTGACCGTTTTGCCCGCCCTGGCATGCCCGGCGCAGCCGATGTGCCGCCCGGCTCGTTCATTTACCGCGACTGGGCGCACGATCAGGGTGAAAAGGTTGTGCTGGGCGTCAAAATTCCAGCCGGCGGCGGCAAACGGGACGGCGACATGGTGCTGACGCTGCTGGCGCGGCATCCTTCAACCGCCAGGTTCATCGCCACGAAACTGTGCCGCCGGTTTGTCGCCGATGAGCCGCCGGCCGGACTTGTCGCCAGGGTGGCCGCTACGTTTGAGCGGACGCAGGGCGACATCCGCGCCTGCCTGCAAACCATTTTTGAGTCGCCGGAGTTCTTCGATCCGGCGGTTTACCAGGCGAAGGTCAAGACGCCGCTGGAATTCGTCGCCAGCACGCTGCGCGCCGCCGGAGCCGAAATCACAGATGCCCAAGTGTTGACCGGGGCGCTGGCACGGATGGGCATGCCGCTTTACGGCTGCCAGCCGCCGACGGGCTACAAGGATGTCGCCGAAGCCTGGGTCAACACCGGGGCCCTGCTCAACCGCCTCAACTTTGCCCTGGTGCTCGCCAGCGGCAACCTGCCCGGCGTCAAGCTCCCACCTACGGCTTCCGGTGCGGACAGCAAGGCACTCATCGAGACCCTTCTGGCCCGCTATGTTGGCGGCAGTGTCTCCGAAACGACGTACCGGGCGCTTGAAGACATCGTGGGCGACCGCACCCGCCTCAAAGTCCGCACACCGACCACACCGGACAACGAACCGGACTTGGAAGAAGGTGAAGCTGCGCAGGCCGATGATGCAGGCACGATGGCGGCCATGCCCCGGCCGCGGCGCACGCCCGGAAAGGCCTTTGCACCGGGCGTGAACCCGGCGATGCGCCGCTATGATCTGGCGCTTGAAGCCCTCGCGCAGGCCGATGCGCCACTTCCCCTCACCGCACAACTGACCGGCCTCATTCTGGGTTCACCGGAGTTCCAGCGCCGCTAGTTTCCAAAGGAGGGCAAGCCTATGTCGCACCACATTTCCCGTCGGCAGTTCGTCCGCTTTGGCGCAAGCGGATTGGGGGCTTTGGCGCTGACGCCATCCGCTTTCGGGTATCTGTTTCAGCGGTATGCCCGTGCAGCCGAAGCCCAGGTTGCCCAACCGCGCCAACGGCTGGTAGTCATCTTCCAGCGCGGCGCAATGGACGGTTTGAGCGCCGTCGCGCCCTATGGCGATGAGCATTACCGCCAGTCGCGCCCGCTTCTGGCCGTAGCCCCACCCAAACCAGGCGACCCGGCGGCGGCCCTCGACCTGGATGGGCGGTTTGGTCTCAGTCCCCATCTGGCCCCGCTGCTGCCCCTGTTTCAGTCCGGGAGGCTGGCCGTTGTCCACGGCGTCGGCTCGCCTGACAGCACCCGCTCGCACTTCGACGCGCAGGACTACATGGAATCGGCCACGCCGGGCCGCAAAGGCACGCCTGATGGCTGGCTCAACCGCTACCTGCAGGCGGCGCCGCTTCAGAAGGCATCGCCCTTTCGGGCGGTGTCCTTCACCCAACTGACGCCACGCACCCTGCAGGGGAAAGCCGACGTCATTGCCCTCGATGACCTGCAAGCCTTCGAGCTGCGCGCCGGAGGCGCTACCGGCAAAGTGACATCCGGTTTCGAGGAGATGTACGCCCAGGCTGCGGCCGATGCGCTGCGCCATACCGGGCAGGACACCCTTGAAGCCATCCGGTTTCTCAAGCGCGCCAACCCGTCGCGTTTCCAGCCCGAACATGGCGCAACCTACCCGAACTCACCGCTCGGCCGGTCACTGCGCCAGATTGCGCAACTCATCAAGGCCAATGTCGGCCTCGAAGTCGCCTTTACAGACTGCGGGGGCTGGGACACGCATGCCAACCAGGGCGCTCCCGGACAACCCGCCGGGCAACTCAACCGTCTGCTGCGCGATTTTGGCAGCGCCATTGCTGCTTTCGTACAGGACTTGGGCGCAGAGCAGATGCGCAACACCCTCGTGCTGACGATGACCGAGTTCGGGCGTACCGTGCGCCAGAACGGCGCCGGTGGCACCGACCACGGACGGGCTTCGTGCATGTTTGTGGTCGGCGGCACCGTGCACGGCGGGCAGGTTTACGGAGACGTACCGAAACTGGCGCCGGCCAATCTTGCCGACGGGCGCGATCTTCCCGTGACCACGGACTTTCGCACCGTGCTGGCCGAAGTGGTTGTGCGGCATCTGGGGCTTGCACAGGCGCAGCCGGTCTTCCCCGGCTACACCCTTCAGCCGGCCAAGTTCATCGGCGTTCTCGCCCGCCGGGGCTGACGGCGGCAACCACTACGGCAGCCTCACACGCCAACGGCTTGACGCCACACCGACTTCTCCGAAAGATGCGTACGGATTCGTACGCATCTTTTGTTTGTTTCCGAAAGTTTTTCCTCACGGCAAGGAACGCAACTGACCATGCACCAGCCCGATCTCAAGACAGATGTGTTTTCCCCGCTCAAGCTCTTCACGCACATGGATGTGATGTACGACTGGTGGCAGGGCAAGAACGTCTATCCGATTACGATGGAACTCAGCCCTTCAACCATCTGCAACCACTTCTGCACGTGGTGCATGCACGGGGGGTACTTTGGCTCGCACAAGGGCGATGACAAGTCCAAAAAGGCGAACCCGGATGCGAGCATCATGCCGCTGTCCTTCTACCGGACGCTGCTCGACGAGCTGGTCACGCTGGGCACGAAAAGCATGATTTTTTCGGGCAGCGGCGAGCCGTTCGTCAATCCGAACCTCATGGAGTTTGTCGAATACACGGCGCACAAGGGCGTGGACTCGGCCATCATCACGCATGGTGGTCTGCTGACGCCCGAAAAGGCCCGGGTTGTGGCCCGGCACTGCACCTGGATTCGCATTTCGCTCAACGCCGGCACACCCGAAACCCGTGAGAAGATTCACAAGGTCAACGATTTCGAGAAGGTGCTGGGCAATCTGGCAAACCTGGCTGAAGAGAAGCGCCGCCAGGGGTCAAAAGTTCAGATTGGCGCGCAAATTTCCGTCGAACCGACCAACCTTGCCGAAGTTGAGGAAGCCACGCGGCGCGTCAGGGAAACCGGCATTGACTACTTCCAGATCAAGCCGGTCATTTTGCATCCCAAGTCCTCGAGCGAGTTTTACGACCGCGATTTTTATCTCGACGCCCTGTATCGCGCGCGCGCCGCCCGGCAGATGTACGAGACGGAGACGTTCCGCGTCTTCGTCAAGGAAGATCAGTTTGCAGGCGTCCTTGCGCCCGACCTCGAACGCAGCGCCTACCGGAAGTGCTATGCCACGTTTTTTCCGGTCATCGAGGCCAACAAGAAGGTGTATTACTGCTCCCAGACCCGTGGGCAGGAGGAATTCTGTCTGGGCGATCTCAGCACCCAGAGCTTCAGGGAAATCTGGGAAGGCGAACGGCGCAAGCAGGTCATGGCGTCCATCAACGTGGATGAATGCCAGCCGATTTGCCGGTGTCATCCCATCAACAAGGTGCTCTGGACGCTGCGCCATCCGAACAACAACCCGAATTTCGTCTGAGTCGCTGTGACGGCGCTGGTCACTTCCCCTGCCGGTTCATCTGCCGACGCAAACCCTTCCACAACGGTGCGGGACTGGTCTGGCTGGTTGTTCTGGTGTGGAGTGCTGCCGCTGGCGCTCGTGCTGCGCGGCTGGCACATCGGGCAGCAGAACCTCTGGCTCGATGAGCTGTATTCCCTTGATGTCGCCCGCCGGCCGCTGACCGGGATTGCCCGGTGTGCCGCCGCGGACGTGCATCCGCCGCTGTTTTACATCCTGCTGAAAATCTGGATGAACCTCTTTGGCGACAGTGCAGCGGCCGTCCGGTCGCTTTCCGTTGTCGCCAGCCTGGCCGCGCTGGTGTCTGTTTTCCGCCTGATCGCGCCCCGCTACAGCGGCCCGGTGGCGCTGGCCACCACGCTGCTGATGGCCGTTTCCGCGCACCAGATATTCTTTGCCCAGGAAGCCCGGATGTACCCGCTGGTCATGGCGCTGGTGCTGGTGGCACTGCGCGGCTACGCCATGTGGCGTGAAAGCGGTGTGGAGCGCGGGCTGGCGGTGTACCTGTGGGCGGCGCTGGCGGCGATGTACTGCCACTACTTTGCCGTGCTGGCTGTCCTTGCGGTCAACGCACACTTCGTGCTGACGGCCTTTGGCCCGACGCG
Organism: Chloracidobacterium thermophilum B; assembly: GCF_000226295.1. Lineage (GTDB taxonomy): Bacteria > Acidobacteriota > Blastocatellia > Chloracidobacteriales > Chloracidobacteriaceae > Chloracidobacterium > Chloracidobacterium thermophilum. The sequence goes on along the minus strand of NC_016024.1, from coordinate 796,358 downwards.
CGCGGCCACCCGCCGTCAGACGCGGCGCTGGTTTATCGCCCAGGGCGTCATGGCGCTGCTGTATGCCCCGTGGGTTGAAGTCATCGTAGCGCAGATGCAGCGCGGTCAAACCTGGCGCAAACCGCTCACGCTGGCTGACGCCGGCTGGCAGGTTGTGGGCTACTTCCAGGAAACCACGTTGGGCTATGCCGTCTATCTCGATCACATCCGGGACTGGTTCACGCGGCTCATCGTGGAACACGTGAACCTGCCGGGAAGCTTTTTCTGGCAACCGCTGACGTTCAACATTGTCTTCATCCTGTTTCTGACAGCTCTGATGGGCATCGGGTTGTGGCACAACCTGAAGCTGGCGCGCGCGGACATACGGGCGGCCCTGCCGGTGCTGTTTCTGGTTCTGCCCCTGCTGCTTGCCAGTGGGTTGTCGCTGCGGAAGGGCAGCATGGAGATGGCCCGCTACCTGATTTTCACGACGCCCGCTTTCTGGTTTTTCACGGCCGTCGGGCTGTATCAGATACGTGCTGCCGGGTGGCGTCTGGCATTGATTGGCCTGTGTGTCGGGACGCTGTTCTGGCAGGGTACGCGGATTCACTACGGCACGACAGCGCGGGACAGCGATCTGCGTCCGGCGCTGGAGTTCATCCGCCGCGAGTCCCGGCCCGGAGAGCGGGTGGTCATTGATCCCGACGCCATGGATGTCTGCCTGGCTTACTACGCGCCGCGTTATGGACTGGAAGGGATGACCTACCCGGCGCAGATGACACCGACCGGTGAACCTGTGGGGCACAATCAGCTTGAACGCCTGATGCGGGAAGAAGGAGTACGGCGTGCGTGGGTCATTCTCGATTATCGTTCAGAGAAGTTTGACGCGCCGGACGTGCCGGGCTTTCACATTGTGCGCCGGGTGGATTTCCCAAGCGCCTATCCGAAGGTGCGTGTTATTGAAGTGCTGCGCTGATGCGCTGACTCTTGCTGCCGGATTCCATACAAGTGACCCGGCCCGGTTTGTGGCGTTCCTGCAGGACAGTCACGAGTCTAGCTGGCCTTCGCCCGGACTTCGTTTTCGACATCATCCATACGGTGTTCAACATCGCGTACCCGGGCGCGCATGTCCATGATGTCCTGCGTCATGATTTCCAGCTTGCGGTTCATGAGCTTGAGTTCGGCAGCGACCTTCTGGAAGCCTTCCGTCACCTGTGCTTCCAAAGCATCGAGACGGCTTGTGATTCGGGACTCCATGGCGGAGAGACGTTCAAGGACAGTTTCAATTGTCGGCTTGGTTTCCATGAGAGCGCACCTCCGGGTTCAGATTTTATTTCCTTGTTCACCGTTCCCACCCACGTAACGGTGGTGGCTGACGGCAAGGTGGCTCAGGCGACTGAGGGTTCAATCGCTCTGGGTATGCGTTGATCAAGTGCACGCAGGCTGGCGCGCATGTCCATAATGTCCTGCGTCATGATTTCCACCTTGTGCTTCATGTGCTCCAGTGTTTTGTTGACCTTCTGAAAGCCTTCCGTCACCTGTGTTTCCAGGGCATCGAGACGCCCCCCAAACGACGACACCTGGGTTTCGAGTGTTTCGAGACGCCCCCCAAAAGACGATACCTGGGTTTCAAGTGCTTCGAGACGCCCCCCAAACGACGACACCTGGGTTTCGAGTGCTTCGAGACGCCCCCCAAACGACGACACCTGGGTTTCGAGTGCTTCGAGACGGCTTATGATTTGGGACTCCCTGGCAGCGCTTCGGGACTCCATGGCGGAGAGACGTTCAAGAATGGTTTCAATCGTCGGCTTGGTTTCCATGGCAGCACACCTCCAGGTTCAGATTTGATTTCCCTGTTCACCGTTCCCACCCATGTAACGGTGGCGGCTGACAGTGGGGCGGTTCAGGCAACTGAGGGTTCAAGCCCTCCTGGTATGCGGCGATCAAGTTTTCGCATGGCAGCGCGCACATCCATAATGTCCTGCGTCATGATTTCCAGCTTGTACTTCATTATCTCCAGTCCGTCGTTGACCTTCTGAAAGCCTTCCTTCAACTGTGTTTCCAAGCCATCAAGACGCGATTCAACTCCCGACACCCGGGCTTCAAGGGCTTCGAGACGCACCCCAAACCCCGACACCTGCGTTTCGAGTGCTTCGAGACGGCTTATGATTTGGGACTCCCTGGCAGCGCTTCGGGACTCCATGGCGGAGAGACGTTCAAGAACGGTTTCAATCGTCGGCTTGGTTTCCATGACAGCGCACCTCCGGGTTCAGCCTTCATTTCCCTGGCCGGGCCAAGTCCGGTGATTGTCGCTGAAAACCTGCGGAAACGTAAAGACCACGGTGCGCGCGATACCTTGCAGGTCGTGGATGACGCGCTCCACCCACCAGCCGGCAGCTTCGCCCACGGCACAAACCCGTGCCGCCTGCTCAAACCCAACCTCACAGGCAAACTTCCCGCCGGCCACCAGATAGGGCGGCAGGGCGGCCAGAAGGTGGGCATAGACTTCGGTTCCCTGCTCTCCGCCAACCAGGGCCACGTACGGCTCGTGGTCACGAACTTCCCGCTGGAGCGCTGGCCAGTCCGTTTGCGCCACGTAGGGTGGATTCGACACCACGAGATCAAACGGCGGCGTAGTGGGCACGGCGTCCAGCCAGTGGCTCTCGACCAACCGGACGCGCTCCGCAACACCATGGCGCTGGGCATTGGCGGCAGCCACAGCCAGTGCCGCCGGCGAAATATCCACGGCCACGACCTGCGCCGTCGGGATTTCCGCCGCCAGGGTCACGGCCAGACAGCCCGAACCGGTCCCCAAATCCAGCAGCCGCCACACCGGCTGCGGACGGGTGCGGATGTGCTCCAGGCTCACCTCCACCAGCAGTTCGGTTTCCGGGCGTGGGATCAGCACATCGCGCGTTACCTGAAAGTCGCGTCCGTAGAAGTTCTGCCAGCCCGTGATGTACTGAAGCGGCTCGCCGTCAGCCCGCCGGCGGAAGGCACGGCGTACCAGCTCGGCGTCTGCGTCGGAAACCGCACGCTCTGGATGGGCCGCAAGCGTAACAGCATCCACGTTCAGCAGCTCCCGCACCAGGCGGCCGGCTGTGCGGTAAGGCTCATCCACCCCACCGTCCGCCAGGAGGCGAGCGCCTTCCTTGACGAGTTCACCAAATGTCGTTGACATAGGCCCTGCACCCGCCCGGTACGTCGCCGGTGCGAAATGTGACACCCGCCGGACAGCGGCCACACCCTGCCACCCTGTGGGTCAACCGACGGAACACTCTATGTTTCTCAATTTTCGTCCCGATGAAACCTTTGCGCGGGAACTCGACCGCGCCGATGAACTCGCCGACTTTCGCACGCACTTTCACTTTCCGGTCAATCCAGCAACGGGCAAGCTGCAGCTTTACTTCTGCGGTCACTCGCTGGGGCTGCAACCGGTGGCTGCGCGGCAGGCCGTCCTGACGGAACTTGACCGGTGGGCGTCGCTGGGCGTCGCCGGGCATTTCACCCCGCCGCACCCGTGGGCCGACTATGACGCCGATCTCCGTCCGCTGGTGGCGGAACTGGTCGGTGCACAGCCTGATGAAGTCGCGCTGGCCAATGGTCTGACGGTCAACCTGCATCTGCTGCTGGCCTCGTTTTACCGCCCGACGCGGGAACGCTTCAAAATCCTGATGGAAGCGCGCGCCTTTCCGTCCGACCGGTATGCCGCGCTCAGCCAGGCGGCTTTTCACGGTTTTGACCCGCGTGAAGCCGTAGTGGAAATGCGTCCCCGTCCGGGCGAAGACCTGTTGCGCACTGAAGACATGCTGGAGCAGTTGGAGCGCGAAGGCGACCAGGTGGCGCTCCTGCTGCTGGGGGCAGTCAACTATGCCACAGGACAGTTTTTCGAGCTGGCGCCACTTGTTGCCCAGGCCCGGGCCAAGGGCTGTGTCGTGTGCATAGATGCCGCGCATGCCATTGGCAACGTTCCCCTGGCGCTGCACGACTGGGACGTGGATTGTGCCGTGTGGTGCCACTACAAATACGTCAACGCCGGCCCCGGCGCCGTCGGGGGCTATTTCGTTCATGCGCGCCATGCCCAACGTTTTGACCTGCCGCGTTTTGTCGGCTGGTGGGGACACCGCGCCGACACCCGCTTCCTGATGCCTGACACCTACGAACTGGCCGCCGGTGCAGCCGGCTGGCAACTCAGCAACCTGCCGATTCTGTCGCTGGCGGCCCTGCGCGCTTCCCTCGACCTGTTTCACCGCGCCCGGATGGCGCGATTGCGGGCGAAAGCGGTCCGGCTGACGGCCTACGCGCTGGCGCTGCTGGATGGGCTTCCCCTTCAGCTCATCACCCCACGCGATCCGGCTGCCCGTGGCGGACAGCTTTCCTGGCGTGTACCGGAAGCACGCCCGCTGGCAGCGTGGTTTCAGGAACAAGGCATGATTGTGGACGTCCGCGAACCGGACATCCTGCGGATGGCCGTTGCGCCACTGTACACCAGCTTTCATGACGTGTGGCAGCTTGCCCAGGTCTGGCGTGCACGCTTTACCCGAACCTGACCCGTCCTGCCACAGAAGTCCTGCTTGCTGTGAAGACCCTGCACACCGTCCGAGTCTATGCCCTCCGCTGCCCGGTACGCGGCTGGGTGTTCTACGCACCGCCCGAAGCCTTCCCGGCCGAAGACAGCTCTCCGCCGGAAGGCCTGATGCAGCGGCTGGTACAGCGCGCCCATCGGCTTCGGGAGGAAGCCTCGCACCTCCTGCACCAGCCGCCCAACCGCTTCTGGCGCGGCATCCGGCGTATCTGGCTCTGGCTTGAACAGTGGACGCACCCGGCCGAAGGTCTGCTGCGGGCGTTAGCCCATGCGGATACCGTCGAAATCATCCACGACGGAGAACTGGATGATGACACCGTGCGCGCCCACTGGACGAGCTGGCTGGAGGCACGCCTCGCCGTCCACCAGCGGGGCATCTGGGTCAATACTGCACTTTTGCCTCTCACACTGCTGCTCGGTCTGCTGCCCGGTCCCAACATCTTCATTGCCTGGAACGCCATCCGGCTGTACGTCCACTGGCAGGCCCGCCGTGGGGGACGCCGTGCCCGCGACACAGCCCACACCACCGTGCAGCGCGACCCCCGGTTGCACCTGCCTTCCGAAGGCTCACAGATCACCTACCAGGAACGCATTGCCGAATTGGGACAGCAACTCCATCTGCCGGAACTGCCTGATTTCTATGCCCGCTGGCCGGTCTGTTCGGCACCATCCCGGTAACAGGTTCGGTCCAACCTCCCCGGAAATGGCACTCCCAAGACGTAGCCAGCTTCAGTCCTGCTCCTCTTTTGCAGTCAACAGTGACTTCGTTTATTGTGTGAACCACAGTCAACAACCGTTGACGTGCCCTTTGGTCTGTTTCACACCAGCGTCGGTTGGCCTGTAGCGGCTTTACCCCTCAACCGCCTGCGAGGTTGGCAACTATGCAAACCCTGTACATCGAGAAAACCAAAGCAACACCCCGCATCGCCTTTGACGCCGCCACAGGCATTCTCAATATGGAGGGCGATTCGTATCCAGAAAACGCGATGCACTTCTACCAACCGGTTCTGGACTGGCTGTCGCTCTACCTGATCGAGTCTTTCACGCCCATTACACTCAACTTTCGTCTGGACTATTTCAACACCAGCTCCTCGAAGTGCATCATCACCATTCTGGAAATGGTTGAACATGCCGTCAAAGCCGGGCGGACCGTCACCCTGAACTGGCACTACTATGAAGACGACGACGACATGAGAGAACACGGAGAAGAATTCGCCGAAGACTTCTCGATTCCCTTCAAATTCGTAGCGATCCCGTCCTGATGGCCGCATGGTTGAACCAAAACCCAAAACGGCTGCTGAAGAAGTCTTTGCTGCGGAATTCGCCGTTCTGTCCACGGCCGAGCGAATTGCTACGGAAGGTCTGCCCAACGTGGCAGAGTGGCAACGGGAGTTTTCAGAACTGGTCAGAAAGTACCGTGCTTTGCTCAAACAGGCGGTCAAAATGACCGGCATCGGGGACACCACCCAGAGCCGCCTGCTGCGCATTCAGCACGAACTGGAAGCCAAAAACCGGGAACTGCTTGAAAAAAACCAGGCCCTTATCCGCGCGCAGGAAGCTCTCCTGCATTCGCAGGTGCGCGCCCAGACGATTTTTTCTGCCTACACGGAAGCCCTGCCAGGCACGGTGCTCGACGGGCGCTACCGCCTCGAACGCAAAATCGGCGCCGGTGGTTATGGTGCCGTGTATGAGGCCACACACCTCGCGCTGAACACGACCGTCGCCGTCAAAATCCTCCAGCCCCGGGGCATCAGCGTCACGCCCGAAGAACTCGACCGGTTCAAGCGCGAGGGCATTTCAGCCTGTCGTGTCCAGCACCCCAATGCCGTCAACGTCATTGACTTCGGCATTTCCTCAAACGGCCTTGCCTACCTGGTGATGGAACTCCTGCAGGGCATAACGCTGGGGCAGGAACTCAAACGGCTGGGGCGGCTCTCCCCCCAGCGGTGTCTGGACATCATCCTCCCGGTGGCATCGGTTCTGGCCGAAGCCCACGCCATGCACATCGTTCACCGCGACATCAAACCGGACAACATCTTCCTGCACCGCCCGCCGACGGGCGAGGTCGTCAAACTGCTCGACTTCGGCCTGGCCAAGCTCATGTCCCCCGAAGATGGCGCGCACCCGGAAGCGACCCGTGGCCTCATCGTCGGGACACCCAAGTACATGCCGCCGGAGCGCCTGAGTTTTCTCCCCTACGATGGACGGGCCGACATCTACAGTCTGGGCATTGTCACCTACGAAATCCTGGCCGGGCGACCGCCCTTTACGGCACAAAATGGCAATGTGGCGGCATTGATGACGGCGCACCTGCAGAGTGTACCGCCACCGCTGGCCAGTCTGGCACCCGATGTGCCGCCCATCCTCGAAGCTGTCACCATGCGCATGCTGCACAAAGTCCCTTCGTCACGCCCAACCGCACAGGAAGTCGTGCGGCTTCTCAGGCCCCTCAGCCACCACTGACTACCCACTTCGGAAACCGCCATGGCACTTTTTTCCCGCAGTTTTGACCGTGAAAAAACCCTCCGGCAGGCAGAAAAACATGCCCAGCAGGGCAAGCTCGAAGCCGCCATCAAGGACTATGAGCTGGTGGCGCGGACAGACCCCAGGGATGTCACCATTGCCAACATCCTGGGCGACCTCTACCAGCGGGTCAACCGGACACAGGAAGCTGCCGGGCGCTTTGCCATGGTGGCCGAACACTACGTCCGGCAGCAGCAACTGCCCCAGGCCATTGCACTGTACAAGAAGATCATCCGGTTGCAGCCGGACCAGCCGGAATACAGCCTGGCGCTGGGCAACCTGCACCGGAAACAGGGCATGGTGGCGGACGCCAAACAGGACTACCGGAACGCGGCCGAGGCTGCCCGCCGGAACGGCACCCGGGAAACGCTCATCTCGGCGCTACGGGAGTTGGCCAAGCTCGATCCGGGCGATGGGCAGGTCAAGCGCGAACTGGCGGAAGTCCACCTGCGCAGCGGCCAACGCACGGATGCTTTCGAGCAATTCCTGGCGGCCGGAGCTGCCCTGCGGCGGCAGCAGGACTGGGAAGGCTCGCTCGGCGCGTATGACCGCGCCCTCTCCATCCGCCCCGACAGCACCAGCGCGCTAGGGGGCTATGCTGAAACGTGCATTGCCGCCGGACAGGCGCTGCTCGGCTACGAGCGCATTCGCCAGCAGATCAGCCAGACGCCAAATAACCTCGAACTTGCTGTGGTGCTGGGGCGGGCTTACCTGCAAGGGGGAGAACTCGACGCGGCCGAAGCCACCTTCGACCGCCTGTTTGCCATTGACCAGAGTCGCTTCGAGCACTGCCTGGAAGTGGCTGAAGCCTGCGTCCAACGCGAGGCGTTTGACCGTGCCGTTCACATCGTCCGCAGCCTGCTCAACCTGATTCTCGACCGCGGACAGAAAAAACGTGCAACGGCCATTCTGCGCAGTATTCTTGAACACCATCCCAACCACATTCCGACTATTGAGTGCCTGGCCCAGGTGTATGAGCAGTCCGGCGAGAAGCGGAAGCTGGCCAGCACCCTTGACTTGCTTTCCCAGGCCTATCTCGATGCCGGACGTGAGGCCGATGCCATCCGCGCCCTTGAACAGGCCATCCGGCATCAACCCAGCCGCAAGGCGCGGCAGCGGCTCAAAGCCCTGGCCGGTCACAAGGCGGATGATCCGGCCCCCGCAGCGGCGATGAGTTTCCCGGAAGGTTTTGAGTCTCCCTCGGCTGCCGGCTACTACGACCGCATGACGGCCGGGGCAACCTCACCGGCCGGAACAACGCCGTCGGTGGAACGCACCGAGACGACATCGGGCGAATACAGCATCGCCCTGCTCGACAGTCTCCTGGTGCAGAACCCGGAACTGATGCAGGCGCGGCTGACACTGGTTGAACGGATGGTGGCCGCCCAGCCGGATGTTCTGGAAACGCGCCTCCAGCTCAAGGACCTGTATGCCGAAGCCAGACGAAAAACTGATGCCGCACGCGAAGCCATGTGCTGGCGCAGATGTATCAGGCGCGGGGTGATGCAGACAAAGCTGCCGAACTGCAGGCGGAAGCAATCTCGCTCGATCCCAATGCCGCCCTTCTGCCGGCCACACCACAGCCGCTTCCGGTGGCAGCCCCTCTGCCACCGGCGATACCGCTGTCGTTTGAAGTGCCAGGCGGGCTGGCGAATCTCCTGACAGGCAGCCGGGCCGCCGAGCCGTCGGGTGCCGGACGGCTGAGCGATCTCCTGACACTGGCGCAATTTCAGAAACTGCACGGACGCGAGTGGAACCGCGCAGCACGCCAGGGTTATCCGCTCACGCTGTGTCTGGCACAGCTCGACTTCTTTGCGTCCTATCCGGCCGCTTTTCGCCAGCCATGTCTGGAAGTCGTCGCCGGGCTTTTCGATGCCCAACTCGCACCAGTAGGCGGCATGGCGGCCTATGACCCTGGTGAAGGCTTTTTGGTACTTATCCCCGATGCGGATGCTGAGCAGGGACGGGAGCGGGCCGAACATCTGTGTGCAGCCATCCAGCAAAAAGGGATTCCGCACGCTTCCTCGCCCCACCGGGTTCTAACGCTGAGTGTGGCGGTCACAAGCGACCTGCCGCTCTTTGAGGGCATGCCGTTTGATAAATTCGTGTCCGTTCTGCGTGACGCCCTGGCCCAGGTGACCACCCGTGGTGGGAATCTCGTCACGGTGGTTCCGGCGGCGTACCGTCGTCCATAGGAGACGGCCAGTGTGGTACGGGGCGACAAGCCGGACACCCAAAATCCAACGGACACGATTGAAATGCCAGTCTGGCTCACACTAATATGGAGGCGCTGCAACCCTGAAAAGCCTCTTCAACTCATCTCCCGGCGGGGCGTAGCACATGCGGACGACCGGTAAAACCAAAACGTCTTCCATTCGGGAACACACCCTGGAATCGCCCGACATTTTACGGACGGCGCGGGCGGAACTGATGCGCGATGGCGTCTATCGCTTTCGTGTCAATGGCAGCACCATGCGCCCCACCATCTCTGATGGTGACTGGCTGACCGTTGAGCAGGTGCCAACCACTCAGCTCGGTGTCGGAGACATTGTTCTGCTTTGCACAAGCAGCCAAACAGCCGTCGTGCATCGCATTCTGCGTTTCGAGCAACGCCATGCCACGACCTATGTTGTAACCCGTGGAGATGCGGCTGAGGGTCTCGATGTCTCCGTTCCGGTTTCCAACGTCGTTGGGCGCGTCCTGCGCATCGAAAGTAATGGCGTCCGGCATGATCTGACCACGTTCTGGCGTCGTCTGCGGACACGCCTCGCCGGGTGGCTCCACCGCTGGCGCTTCCGCAAGGTCAAATCGGCCTGAAGCACTTCTTTGCCCTTCGTCAGGCAACCTTCTGTTCGCCCCTGACCAAGGCTTGCTGGAGATTCCCCATGGAAAAACCCCTTTCTCCTGCTCCCCGCAAAGTGACCATTGTCGGCGTGCCCATGGACTTGGGCGCCGACCGGCGCGGCGTGGATATGGGGCCGTCCGTCGTACGCATTGCCGGCCTCAGCGCCAAACTCGCCGAACTGGGCTACGACGTGGAAGACGTTGGCAACATCCCGGTCGCACTGGCCGAAATGCGCCGTGCCACACCTGCCGACGCCAAACACAAGTATCTTGCTGAAGTGGCCAAATCGAATGCCCTTCTGGCCGATTGTGTCGAAGGGATTCTGGAACGCGGCGCGGTGCCCATTGTCCTTGGCGGCGACCATTCGATTGCCATTGGAAGTGTGGCCGGGGTGGCCGGTTACTACCGCCGCCGGGGCCAACGCATCGGCATCATCTGGATTGACGCCCATGCTGACATCAACACGCCGGAGTCATCCCCTTCCGGCAACATCCACGGCATGCCGCTGGCCGTTCTGCTGGGCTACGGCCCCGAAGTTTTGACGCACATTGGCGGTTTTGCTCCGAAAATACACCCTGAAGACTGCGTCATTATCGGTGTGCGTCAGATTGATGAAGGTGAGCGTCAACTCGCGCGTCAATTGGGCCTGCGCATCTACACAATGCGCGATCTCGATGAACGTGGCATGAGCGCCATCATGGATGAAGCCATCGCCTGGGTTACACGCCACACGGTTGGTTTTCACGCGACATTCGACATGGACTTCGTTGACCCTTATTATGCGCCTGGCGTCGGCACGCCCGTTCCCGGCGGGGGCACCTATCGTGAAAGTCACCTGGCAATGGAGAAAATTCACGATTCAGGCAAAATGCTCTCGGTCGAAATGGTCGAAATCAATGCCGTTCTCGATGCGCATAATCGGACCGGCGAACTGGGCGCGGAACTCCTGCTCTCTGCGCTCGGCAAAAAAATCCTGTAAGTCTGCTCAGGGCGCTGGGCGAGTCGGTTTCAGGACGTAGCCAACCAGGGTACGGCCGGCTCGGCCTTGCGTCGCTTGGAGGAACCGGCCATGGCACTCGAAACGTCTGAAAAAATCTGGCACAACGGCAAACTGCTCCCGTGGGAGGACGCGCGCATTCATGTCATGTCGCACGTCATTCATTACGGCTCCTCGGTATTCGAGGGCATCCGCTGCTATCAAACCCCACGTGGTCCACGGCTCGTCCGCCTGCGTGAGCATGTGCGCCGTCTGTTCGACTCCTGCCACATCTACCGCATGACGATTCCCTTTACGATGGAGCAAATCTTCACGGCCTGTATCGAAACCGTACGGGTCAACAAGCTCCAGCACTGCTACGTACGCCCCATCGTGTTTCGCGGCTATGGGGCATTTGGCGTCAACCCGTTCCCGGCGCCGGTGGAAACCTACATCATCTGTTTTCCCTGGGGACGCTACCTCGGCAGCGACGCACTTGAAGCCGGGGTGGATGTATGTACTTCTTCCTGGGCGCGCATGTCCCCCAATACACTTCCCACCACGGCCAAAGCCGGTGCCAACTACATGAACTCCCAACTCATCAAGATGGAAGCCATTGTCAACGGCTATGCCGAAGGGATTGCCCTTGACGCTGCCGGCTATGTCAGTGAAGGGAGCGGGGAAAACGTCTTCATGGTGCGGGATGGGACCGTCATTACCCCTCCGATTGGACGCGCTGTGCTGCCTGGCATCACCCGCGATGCCATAATGCGTCTTTGTGAAGACCTGGGCATTCCGGTCGTGGAGCGCAGCATTCTCCGCGAAGAACTCTACATTGCCGACGAGGTGTTTCTCACCGGCACAGCCTGTGAAATCACTCCGGTGCGCACGCTCGACAAGATCAAAATCGGCGAAGGCAAGCGCGGCCCCATCACCAAACAACTCCAGGATGCCTACTTCGGCATCATCCACGGGGAGCGTGAAGACCGCCATGAGTGGCTCACCGCTGTCTGAACCGGCTGCGCTTTCCTGCAAGGCCTCTGTCCCTGCCCTCGAACAGCTCCGCCAGGACATCACTACCTGCCGGAGCTGTTCCCGTCTGGTGGTCTGGCGGGAACATGTAGCGCAACACAAAGTCCGCCGCTTTGAGACGGAAACCTACTGGGGCAGGCCCATCCCCGGCTTTGGCGATCCACAGGCCCGGTTGCTTATTGTCGGGCTGGCGCCGGCGGCGCACGGCGGCAACCGTACTGGGCGCCTCTTCACCGGCGACCGGAGTGGCGACTGGCTGTTTCGGGCCCTCCACCGCGCCGGTTTTGCCAATCAGCCGACGTCAACCCACCGCGAAGATGGGCTGCAACTCATCAACGCTTACATCTGCGCGGCTGTCCGCTGCGCGCCGCCGGGCAACCGGCCGCTTCCCGAAGAAGCTGAGACCTGTCTGCCGTTTCTCGTCCGCGAAATGGAATTGCTCCCTGAAGTGCGCGTCATTGTCGCCCTTGGGCAGTTTGCCTTTGAACAGACCCTGAAGGCGCTGCGTCAGCAGGGAAAAGTGCTTCCCAAGCCAAAACCGCGTTTTGCACATGGCGCGCGTTATGACCTCGCACCTGGACTCACACTGCTTGGTTCTTACCACCCAAGCCAACAGAACACGCTGACGGGTCGGCTCACCGAACCTATGCTGGATGCCATCTTCACAACCGTACGCCAGATACTACTCCCTGACGCAGGCGCTACTCCGGCGGGTCGATGTCAAAAAGTTCTGCGCCAAACAACCGTTGCAGGTTTTTGACCGCCGGGTGACGTTCAACCTCAGCCCGCAACAGCTTTTCCCGGCGGTCCGGCTCTGGCTCTGAGGCAGCAGGCGGCTGACGGCCTTCCAGGCGGGTGACAAGGCTCACCTGTCTGCCGGTCAGCGCCTGCAGGACTTCCTGCAGGAAAGCCCGTGCTTCCCGGACGGAAGCCTCCTGCGATCTGGCTTCAGGGCCGAAGGTCAACTCGAACCGATCGCCATTCCATCGCGCGGACTGAACTTTTTCAAGTTGTGTGGCTAAAAAGGGTTTTCCCTGTTCATCAGCCCGCTGCCTGATTCTGTCCAGAACTTCGGTCGCGTTGGTCGGGTCGAAGCTGTCATCCGCCGGTGGGGCTGCCGCCAGCAGGGTGACATCCGGTGGCGGTTCCGGGGGTGGCTCCGGCGGTGGTGCGAGCCGCAGCGGCGGACGGTCAGGCGACCCGGATTCCGCGCGCGTGGGGCGTTCCGGGCGTGTTGCCGATGGCGGCGGCGTTGGTTTGACCGGCGTGGCCGGCCGCTTTCCGGCAGTGGTGCCACCCGGTGAAGATACGGGAAGTGGACGGGGGCCTTCGGTCAGAAGCGCATCAAGCCGCGCCAGAATGTCCTCCAGCGGCTTGAGGTGGCCAAGCTGGGTCAGTTTGACGAGACCGACTTCCACAAGTGGGCGCGGGTCCTCTGCCGCCCGCACCTGCATTTCCAGGTCAGCCACCAGCGAAAACAGCCGGATCAGTTCGGCAACCGTGAAGTACCGGCTCTGCTTTTTGATAATAGCCACTTCACTGTCGGCAACCGGCAGCAACTCCCGGTCAGCGCCGACCAACTGTGCCACCAGCAGGTGGCGCAGATAGGTCATCAACTCCCGCAGGAACTGCCGCAGGTCATGGCCCGTCCGAACCAGCCGCTCCACTTCCATCAAAACAGCAGCGGCATCCGACCTGTGCAGGGCTTCCACGACTTCTGACAGCCAACCGATGCCGATGAGACCAAGGGCGTCGCGCACGGCGGCTTCATCAATCTCGGTGGACGTGCCGGCAAAGGCCAATACCTGCTCAAGGGCCGACTGCGCATCGCGCAGGCTGCCACGCCCGGCCTGGGCAATCTGTACCAGCGCCGCGCGTGAAATCGGCACCTGCTCCGCCTCGGCAATCTGCCGGAGCCGGTCGGCAATGACGTCAACGCCAACCGTCCGAAACTCATAGACCTGACAGCGGGAGAGAATGGTCTCCGGCAGCTTGTGCAGTTCCGTCGTCGCCATGATGAAGACCACGTGCGACGGTGGCTCTTCGAGAGTCTTCAGCAGGGCGTTGAAGGAACTCGTCGAAAGCATGTGGACTTCATCAATGATGAAGACCTTGTAGCGGTCGCGCGCCGTACGGTTTCCGACCGTGGCAATGATGACCTCGCGGATGTTGTCCACGCCGGTATGGGAAGCAGCGTCAATTTCGAGAACATCGAGCGAGTTGCCGGTCAGGGTTTCCTGGCAGGACGGACACACGCCGCAGGGGGTGGGCGTCGGGCCTTCGGCGCAGTTGAGCGCCCGGGCAAAGAGTCGGGCGCAGGTGGTTTTGCCGACGCCGCGCGGCCCGGCAAACAGATAGGCGTGGTGGAGCCGTCCCGTCCGCAGGGCATTGCTGAGGGCGCGCGTAATGGCCGCCTGCCCCACGACATCTTCAAACTGCTGAGGTCGCCACTTGCGGGCGATGACCTGATAAGCCATAAGCAAAAAGCCTGACCGGCAAAGCCACGCTCCCCCAGGACCCAAGCTACATCCCCCAGGCTGGCGTGCGTGATGCCGGTTGGCATGAGTCCCGAACTGCCGAAATCATGCCATGCCCAAAACACTGACCGTTGCCACGTGGAACGTCAACTCCATTCGCGTCCGCCTGCCCCACGTGCTGGACTGGCTCGAACGCCACGAACCGGACATACTGTGTCTGCAGGAAACCAAAGTCCCTGACGCTGATTTTCCATTTGAGGCTTTTGAGCAACTTGGCTACGTAGCCAGCGTGTACGGACAGAAAGGTTACAACGGCGTGGCTATTCTCTCCTTTGAGCCACAGCAGCAGGTTCGCTATGGCTTACCCGACGATGCGCCCGATGACCAGCGGCGGTTTCTGCTCGCCACGATCTGCGGTGTCACTGTGGCCTCGGTGTACGTACCCAACGGCGAAGCGGTCACCTCGCCGAAGTTTGCCTACAAGCTGTCCTTTCTGGAGCGGCTCACGCACTTTCTGACAAGCCATCTGACGCCGGAGATACCGTTTCTGCTCTGTGGTGATTACAACATCGCGCCGGCCGACATTGATCTCTACGACCCGGAAAGCAACCGCGAGACAGTGATGTTCCATTCGCGGGAGCATGCCTTTCTGGCGCGCTGGCGGCAGTGGGGACTGCGCGACAGCGTCCGCGAGCAGCATCCCGACGAGCCGGGGCTGTATAGCTGGTGGGACTACCGTACGGGTGGGTTTGCGCGCAACCGGGGCTGGCGCATTGACCACATCTGGGCAACGCCGGTTCTGGCGGATGCCTGTCTGTCAGCCAGCATTGACCGCGCCGAGCGCGGCCGGGAACGTCCCTCTGACCACGCACCGGTCGTGGCCACCTTTCGCCTTCCGTCAAAAACCAGCGGCTGAACCGACCACCCGAACATCAAAACCGCTCACCACAGGCACTGTGGTGGGCGGTCAGACATCGTGCGGTTCAGGTGAGGTTACTCAAGGGCTTTCTTTTGGGCCGGGCCGAGTGTCCGTTCCGTACCAAAGGATTCCGACAGCGCCGTGGGTTCATCCGGGATGAGGCCCATCTGCCGCTTGTAGGCGATGAGGGCATCCTGGGCCTGAACGTTATAGACTTCGCGTTCGAGCTGCGCCATCTGGCTGTCCACGCCCAATGTGGACAACTCCATCTTGGCTTCGGCAGCAGCGGCGCGGCGGTTGATTTTCTCGCGCATTTCATCAAACGAACCAGCCGCGTCCCCCACCTGGAAGGACGCCATCGTGGCAGCAAGCTGCTCCTGCATCCGTGCGCGCTTGCTCTCGCTGATGAGTTGCATCGCCTCATCCTGCTTGCGCTTCATCTTGAGCAGGTAGTCATCGCGGAAGCGGATGGCCTGCTGCGAAGCTTTCTTGGCCACCGCGAGCTGCTCCTTGGCGCGGGCCAGCGAGTTTTGCTTTTCCTGCATGGAGGCAATGTAAGTGGTGGCAATGTCGTCGCGCCCCATCTTGATCGCAGCCTTAATCTTGCTGTCGAGTTCGGTGATTTCGCGCTCCAGCGTGGCGACCTCCCGTTCGAGCAGCTTTTCATTGGACATCACCTGCGCGACACTTTCGTTCAGCTTCGGAACCTGGTCGCGCATGTCACGGATGACCTGCTGGAGAATGAGTTCGGGGTCTTCAGCAGCGTCAATTATCCCCCCAAAAATCGAACGGAACAGGCGCTTCAACCTTTCCCACATGTGCCGGGTGCCTCCGCCAGTAAAATGTCCTGAGCCAAGCCTGAACAACTCCACGCCATTTGCCTTTGATTTGGCAGACCTGCTCAAGCTGTGCCGCAGTCTAGCAGCCTTGGGTACAAGTTCCAAGCACGTTGCTCCCTACCTTCACAGGCAGCACAGCGGCGGGACGTGGGAAATTTTCAGACTTTTATGACCATCTTGTGTCAAACATCCCATGACCGGCATCCAACACGACCAAATCACACGACCAAAATCAAAGGAGAAACATCACGTGGGTCAAAGGTGTGAAATATCAGCCAGCGTCCGGCGAGGCGCACGGGTGCGAACGCGGACGGCGACGTACTGGTTGGTGCTGGGTTGCCTCCTGGTCAGCCTGTGTCCGGGTGGATTCATGTTTCCACGGACGACAGCCACAGCTTCCGTGGTCACCTCCGCCAGTGGCTATGACCTGAGCGGTGTCCGCAGCCAACTCCAGGCGGCCGTCGCGGCCAATCAGCCGCCGGGGCTGTCCCTGAGCCTTCGCCACCGTAATCGCCTGATCTTCCGGGAAGCCTACGGACGCCTCGCCTTCGGCGTCCCCTTCACCACCGAATCACGGGTCTTTCTGGCTTCCTCAACCAAACTGATTTCCATGGCGGCCGTGATGGTCTGCGTGGATCGGGGCTTGATCCGGCTCGATGACCTGGTTGGCGCATACCTGCCCGCTTTCCGCGACATGCCCGTTGCCGGCTCAACCCAGCGGGCAAATCCCACTATTCGGCAGTGTATGGCGCACACTTCGGGGATGCGCGGCGCTTCCGCTGCCCTCGACAACCCAACCATCACGCTGGAACAGGCCGTGGCCATCATTGCACAGGAAAACACACCGCTGCGCGCCCAACCGGGTACATAGTTTTTCTACGGCGGCGTCTCGATGCATGTGGCCGGGCGCGTGGTCGAAGTGGTGACCGGCACACCGTTTGACACCTTCGTGCGGCAGAACATCCTTACACCGTGCCGCATGACGCGCACAGCCTTTACGGAATCGGGTGATTTCACCGCCAATCCGCGCGTGGCCGGCGGCATGTGGTCAACTCTTGATGACTACATGAACTTTCTCACCATGCTCTATGCCAACGGCATCTTCGAGGGGCAGCGCGTCCTGTCGGCCGCAGCCTGTCTGGAAATGCGCCGCGATCAGACCCAGGGTGCGCGCATTGTTTCCTCGCCGTACCAGGGCTACGGACAGCCAGACACCCGCTATGGCTTCGGATGGTGGCTCAATACGCTCGACAGCAATGGCGTTGGCATCAACGTCAGCGACGGCGGCGCGCTTGGCACGCTGCCGTGGATTGACTACCGCACCGGGGCGTTGGGCGTCTTCTTTGCCCAAACACCGCTCAGTCAGGTCTTTCAGCTCACAGAACAGGTCCGGGCCAGCGTCAACAACGCTGTGCAACAGGCCACGCCGCCCCGCCCCAATCCCCGAACGATTGGGGTGTACCGCCCCGGCAACGGCAACGTGTACCTCAAGTTTGACAACGCTTCAGGCTTCGCGGACATGAACTTCTTTTATGGACAGGCTGGCGACATCCCGGTTGTGGGCGACTGGGATGGCGACGGCGTGCAATCCGTCGGGATTTTTCGGCAGGGCCAGTTTTTCCTCAAAAACACCAACGGCCCCGGTGCCGCCGACGTGGTGTTCAACTTCGGCGCGCCGGGGGACCGGCCCGTGGCCGGCGACTGGAACGGCGATGGACGCGACACGATTGGGGTGTACCGGAACGGCATCTTCCTGCTGCGCGACACCAACGACGCCGGCCCTGCCGACTACATCATCAACTACGGCAACCCGAACGACCTGCCTGTGGTTGGCGACTGGAACGGCGATCTGTTCACGACCGTTGGCTGCTTCCGGCCGTCGGATGGCTTTGCCTACCTGCGCAACACCAACACCAGTGGATTTGCGGACGTGGCCTTCTTCTACGGTCTGGCCGGCGACCTGCCCGTTGCCGGCGACTGGACTGGGCAGGGCTTTGACACCTTCGGCGTCTATCGCCAGGGAACGTTTTTCCTGCGCAACTCAAACACGCCCGGTTTCGCCGATTTCACGGTTCAGCTCGGACTTCCCGGCGACCTGCCTCTGGCCGGACGCTGGCGCTGATGGGGAAGCTCTGCCGTGCGGCTGGCGGGCAAACTCAACATGTTGGCAAAGATGCGATAGGCCCCTGCCACTCCGGCCGGTAACTGCCGGAACCAGGCATAGCCGGTGTAGATGTAGTGTCCCCGCCCCAGCCGCGTAATGACCAGCCCACCGGTGTTGGGCGCTTCTCCGGCATCGTGGCTTTCCAGCAGCGCTGTGTAGCGGTCATCGTAGGTGGCCCAGTCGTACAGCGACCGCTCCTGCACCCAACCCTCCCAATCCTGCGCCGTGATCCGGTTCGGCACGTTGAATACCGGGTGGTCCGGCTGCAACACCGTGACCGGGGCGGTTTCATCCGTGGTGCGCCGCGCCATGGTTGCCGGAAAGGGTGGAAGCCCCCGCACAACGTAGTCTGGGCGCTGGTACTGCACGATGAGCGTCCCGCCCTGCCGGACGTACTCCAGCAAACGGGCGTGCTCGGCAGCAAAGTCCGGGCGGGTTTGTGAAGCGCGAATCCCCACCACGATGACATCAAAAGCCTGCAAATCGCCGGTGGCCAGCGTGTCCTCATCCAGAAGCGTCACCGGCAATCCCATCCGCCGGATGGCCTGCGGCACCAGGTCCCCGCTGCCCATGACGTACCCCACCTTGACTGGGGCAACCCGGATGTCACTGACCAGAACGGTCAACCGGGCAGGCGGATAGAGACGGCGGGTTGGAATGTGCGGATAGGCAATGACCTGCATAGTGCGGTCATACCGCTGACCGTTGCTCGTCGCGGTGGCCGAGATGGTGTAACGCCGGGCTGGTGTCGCCGGTGGAACAACCACCTCGAAGACGAACGGTTGCTTTCCCTTTGGCGGCAGCGTGAAGGCAACTTCGGAAGGTGTGACGCGCCAGCCACGGGGAACATCGAGTTTGACGCTGCCGCTGCGTTCCGTCTGGGCATGGTTGGTGACGGTTGCCACGATACGCTGCGGCGCTGCTTCTTGTTCGTCCTCCCGTTCGTCAGTCTTCGGAACAACCAGCAGGGTATCGCTCAGGCTGACCGAAAGCGGCGGTACAAGTTCCACCTCCCGTTGCACTTCACCGCGCACCGGATCAGCGTAGCGATACCTGAGCGGGACACCAAACTGACAGGGCCGCCCAAAGATGCGCCCATACCCGAAAATGTCCAACACCGACCGGCCCGGGCGTACCGGCCAGTCAGGGTGGGGCGTTATCTTCAAGCGGACTGACGCCAGGTAGCCCTCTGGAAAACGTTTCTCCTCCAGCCACGTCGTATCCACGTGGAGAGACATGATGAAGTTGCCCATCTCGAAACGGGGCGCGTCCATCTGCCAGGGGGTGAACACGATATTGAGTGTGTCGCCTTCGGTCACAGTTTCAACATCAGCCCAGGCCGCCGGTTGAAACCCGGCGGCCAGTAGAAAGGCCCGCCCCAACTGCTCCCACTTGACATCAAGCGCCGATGACGGCGGCGGGGGCGCTTTACCCGGCCCATATCTTTCGCCAACGCCGACCGGCTCCATACTTTCCGGTGGCGCGCCGTCAAGCAACCGCCGACACCGCATCAGCTTTGCGTAGGCTTCGGTCAGAACCTGATAGGCTTCCGTCGGCGTGACACAGCCTGCCGCCAGACGATCCACCATCGTCTGGATGTCAGCGAGCAACTGCCGGGCTTCCTCCGGGGCCGACGCCTCCACCAGGCTGCACAGGCTGGTGTCCAGACCATCAAACAGGCTCTTTTCGTTGGCTGGGTCCGTTGGCACGCGGCTTTCGACGAGCTTCACCTGGGAAAACTGCTCGCCTTCCGGCTCCAGCGCCCCCATTTCCTGTGACTTGTGCTGGCTGCGCCCATGCATGGCCACCTGAAAGTAGGTTCGTCCGAGTACCGGGTCATAGATACCGGTGGGAATTTTGAGCGGCGGATGGGGATTGTCCGGCGGCGCAACGTCGGCACTGACATAGAGTTTTTGCACCTGCCAGGCCGGGCCGAGTTCGGGATGCCAGTCGGGATCACCGGCTTTGGCAAAGGCCAGCCGCGTGAGATAGCCGCAGTACTGGTGATGGCCGTGGCCGTCACGGGGCGTCCCGCCCCAGCGCGAGACAATGACCAGCGGCTTGAACCGGCGGATGACTTTGACCACGTCCTGCAAAATGGCATCGGGGCCGTGCATGGCATTCCACTTCGCCTCGGTTTCCTCGCGGGTCTTGCTGAAGCCGAAGTCAAAGGCGCGGGTAAAAAACTGTTCGCCGCCATCGAGGGCGCGCGCCTGGAGCAGTTCTTCGGTACGTATCACACCGAGCGCCTCGCCCTGCTCCGGTCCCAGGATGTTCTGCCCGCCTTCGCCACGGGTCAGCGAAAGGTAGCCCACCCGCGCGCCATCCCCCCGCGCCAGACGGGCAATAAGCGCCGAATCCTCGTCATCGGGATGGGCACCGATGTGCAGGACGCTGGCGGTTGTCGGAAGCCGCCGGAGCTGAAGCTGAAGCCCAACCAGACCTGGCGCATCATAGCCGCGCACCTGGGCGTGTGCCGCCGGAAACAGAGGACACACCCCGCCTGCCACCAACCAGAGAAGCCATATCACCGTCAAAGGGAGACGCATCGTTGTGATTTCCTTGACCGCCGGCCGTCTTTCCTCCGGGCGGTTCAGGTGACAGACGCCATCCCGTCCCGAAGCTGCTGCCAGACGGCCCGGCTCTTTGGAGGGCGCTCCAACGCCAGACATACCAGTTGTCCGTTGAGCGCGGCCAGTTCGGCCAGTGTATCGGCGGCTGGCGCATGATGCCAGAAATCACCCGGCGACTGACGCTGTATTGCGGCATAAGCCCGGCGCGCCGGCAGGCTGATGTCCCGGCCATACGCGAGACAGGTCGTGCAGCCCGGCGTGCCGTCAGCGGAAAGGCGCGCGGCCGGCGTGGACAGCAAATCTACACCACACCGGGCGCAGTGTTTCCAGTCCGGCAGAAAACCGGCCAGCCGCAGGAGCCAGGTTTCAACATAGACCATCAGGGCATCAGGCGTTTCCGGCCGTGGCGTCTGCGCGTGGCGGTCGGCCAGATCGCACGCTGCGGCGAGCAGGCGATATGCAGGGTCGTTGGCCTGATGTGCCGGAAACAGCTCACTGGTGAGTTCGGCCCAGTAGGCCAGCATGGCCATCAGAACCGGATCGGACGTTGCCGCGAAGTGCAGGCGCTTGACATCGCAGGCCACAAGCGACACGAGTTCCTGCCCCTGGCGTTCGCGGTACACCACGCTCACCTCGGAGAACAGCTCCAGCGCCGCGCCGTACTTCTGGCGTTTGCTCTGGGCCCCGTAGGCCACAGCGCGCACCAGTCCGCCGCTGCGGGTAAACAGCACGACAACCTTGTGCGCTTCGCCATACGGATAGGTACGGAGTACGAAAGCGTCGCTGGTGTGTAACGTCGTTGCCGCCGACATACGAGGTTTGCAGTGGCTTCAAAATCCAGCATGCTTGCGCCGTGCGCGCCTGGGCGCACCATCAGCGACACCCTGCAATGAAAGGAATCTTCCGGCACATGGCCGAATACATCAACCGCCAGTGGCGACTGGCTGCCCGTCCGGTGGGCAACTTCAAGGATAGCGATTTCACCTGGCATGAAGAACCCGTTCCTGACCTTGCGGATGGGCAGGTTCTTGTCCGCAACATCTATCTCTCGCTCGACCCGACGAACCGCATCTGGGCGGCGCAGGATTCCTATCTTCCGGCTGTGCCGCTGGGAGATGTCATGCGCGGCGTGGCCGTCGGCGTGGTTGAAGCCTCACGGCACGCGGGCTTTCCGGTGGGCACCTTTGTTCAGGGACTGCTTGGCTGGCAGCTCTACTACGTCGGCAACGGACAGGGTTTGACGCCGATTGCCAAAATCCCCGGCCACTCCCTGCTGCTCTATCACGGCGTTCTGGGTGCCATTGGACTGACGGCCTACTTCGGACTGCTCGACATCGGCCGCCCCAGAGAGGGCGAAACCCTTGTGGTGTCGGCGGCGGCCGGAGCTGTCGGCTCGATGGTCGGCCAGATTGGAAACATCAAAGGCTGCCACGTCGTGGGGATTGCCGGCGGGCCGGAAAAATGCCGCTGGATTGTCGAAGACCTGGGTTTTGACGCAGCCATTGACTACAAGCATGAAGATGTCGCAGCGGCGCTGACGCGGTACTGTCCCAAGGGTATTGACGTGTACTTTGACAACGTAGGCGGTGCAATTCTGGACGCGGCGCTGGCCCGGATGAACAACTTTGGGCGCGTCGTCGCCTGCGGCGCGATTTCGCAGTACACCAGTGAGAAACCACCTGCCGGGCCAGCGAACTTCCTGCTTGTCATCAGCAAGCGGCTGCGGATTGAAGGCTTCATCGTGCTCGATTACCTGCCGCGCGCACAGGAAGCCATCCCGCAGCTTCTCGAATGGATTGCCCAGGGACGCCTCAAGTACCGGCTCGATGTTGTTGACGGTCTCGAACAGGCACCCAGGGCCGTGCAGAAACTCTTTGACGGCTCCAACATCGGCAAACTCGTCGTCAAGGTCTCGGATGAACCATGACGCAGCCCGTTGTTGGCTGACGCAACAATGACGCACAGCATTCTGGTTGTTGCTGGAGAAGCTTCCGGCGATGCTCACGCGGCGGAACTTGTTCACGAGATACGCCTTCTGGCGGAGCAGAACGGTGTGGCCGCGCCACGGTTTCATGGGATGGGGGGCGAACGTCTGGCGGCGTCCGGCGTTGCGCCGCTCATCCGCATGGAAGCCGTCAGCGTCATTGGTATTGTCGAAGTGGTACGTCATCTGCCGACCATCTGGCGCACCTTCCGGGAACTCGTCGCCGTTCTCGACCGTAACCGTCCCGACGCGGCCATTCTGGTTGACTTTCCCGATTTCAACCTGCGTCTGGCGCGTCAACTCAAGCGACGGCAGATTCCTGTCATCTGGTACATCAGCCCGCAGGTCTGGGCCTGGCGCAGCGGACGGGTCTCACAGCTCAAACAGCTCGTGACGGACATGCTCGTACTGTTTCCATTCGAGGTTGCCTTCTATGCCCGCCATGGCATGAATGTGACCTTTGTTGGACATCCGCTGCTCGACCGTGTGCCGCGTTTCTCACCGGACGAAAAACGGTCTCTCCGGGAACGTTTCGGACTTGGAAACGATAGCTGCGTCATTGCCCTGCTGCCGGGCAGTCGCCGGTCGGAACTGCGCCACTATCTGACCCCAATGCTCGACGCGGCCGAAAAGCTGGCGCGTCATGACGCATCGCTGCGCTTTGTGATTCCACGTGCGCCGTCGCTTGCGGATGCTGATTTTACGCCCTGGCTGCGGAAAGTCGGGCTTCCGGTCCGGCTCATCCCGGATGCCTTCTATGAAACACTCGCCGTGGCGGATGCGGCCGTTGTCGCTTCGGGCACCGCCACGCTGGAGACGGCACTGGTTGGCATTCCGATGGTCATCGTCGGCAAGGTCGCGCCCTTGACGGCAATGTATCTGCGACGCTTTGCCCCGCTGCCTTACGTCGGACTTGTCAACTATGTGGTGGGCGAAGCTGCTGTGCCGGAGTTGCTTCAGGAACAGGTTACTGGCGAAAACATTGCCCGGCGGCTGCACGACCTGCTGCACCAGACGGCGGAACGGGAACGTTTGCAGGCCGTCTATGCCGCCATTCGGGCGCGACTGGGCGAAACTGGCGCTTCGGCGCGTGCGGCGCAGGCCGTATGGCAGCGTCTGACGGCGCTCCCGCGTCGGGCGGCGCTGCCATTTCAGACCCAGCCGCAACCCGATGCCCACGCCCCCTGAACGTGTTTCACCGGCAGGGCTTTGCCGGGAAGCACATCAGGCGCTCTGGCGGGCGCGGTCGTAAGCCTGCACAATGAGCTGCACCAGCCGGTGCCGCACGACATCCCGGTTCGTGAACTCGACAATGGCAATCTCGCGGATGTCGCGCAACACGGTCATTGCTTCGACAAGGCCCGACAACTTGCCGGGCGGCAGGTCAATCTGCGTGGCATCGCCCGTCACCACCACCCGCGAGCCAAAACCGATGCGCGTCAAAAACATCTTCATCTGCTCGGAGGTCGTGTTTTGCGCCTCGTCGAGAATGATGAAGGCTTCAGACAAGGTTCGCCCACGCATAAAGGCCAGCGGCGCAACTTCGATGATACGCTTTTCCAGCATGCGGGTGACTTTATCGGCATCGGCCAGATCAAAGAGCGCGTCGTAGAGCGGGCGCAGGTAGGGGTCAACCTTGTCCTGTAAATCACCCGGCAGGAAGCCCAGCTTTTCGCCGGCTTCGACCGCGGGGCGCGTCAGGATGATCCGTGAAACCTTCTTCTGCCACAGGTAATGCAGCCCCATGGCGACGGCGAGAAAGGTTTTTCCCGTCCCGGCCGGGCCGATGCCAAACACGAGTTCGTGGGCTTGCAGGGCCTCCAGGTAGCGGCGCTGCGTCGGCGTCCGCGCCGAAACCATTTTTCGCCCGGTCGGGTTGAAACGATAGGTCTTGGAAAAGAAGCTCTTGAGGGAGGAAGTCCGGTCGTCGGCAATCTGCTTGAAAGCCTGACGCAGTTCCTGGCTTGACGGGGCAGCACCTTCAATGACCAGTTCGGCAAAGTCGGTCAGAATGGACTCGACCACGGCTATGTCGGAAACCTCACCTTCAATGGTCACTTCGCTCCCGCGCGCCCCAATGCGGACGTTCAGCAGCGATTCAAGATACCGGATGTTTTCGTCATAGGGCCCGAACAGAACTTCGAGACCCTCGTCAGGAAGCGTCAGTTTCTTCAAACCACCACCTTGATACTGAGTCGTGACCACCGGAGTGCAATTGGTTTGACCTGCCAGCTACTATCGTAAAGCCACCGGCGGGTGTCAACGGCAGCCGGTCTGACTTGCACGGGACATCCGGGTGTGATTTTCCATGACCGCATGTGGCGGCCCCGGTCGGCCGCTTTTCACTGCCCAGACCGTTCTTTCCAGAAAGGTTCGACGCCGTGCGTTACCTTGCCCACAAGTTCTTCACCTCTCAGCTTATTGCCGTGGTGGTCACGGCCTCACTCACAGTTATGGCACAAACAACCCGTCCGACACCACCCATTGCCAAAAAAGAACCGCGCGTTTTCGAGTTGCATGGCGACCGGCGCGTGGATGACTACTTCTGGCTGCGCGACGACAAACGTCAGAACCCGGAAGTGATTGCTTACCTCGAAGCCGAAAATGCCTACACGGAAAGCGCCATGGCGCCACACAAGGCATTTGAGGACAAGCTGTACCGGGAAATGCTGGCGCGTATCAAAGAAACCGATCTCAGCGTTCCCTATTTATACCGCAACTTTTTCTACTACTACCGCACCGAACAGGGCAAACAGTATCCCATTTATTGCCGCAAAAAAGGCTCACTCGATGCCCCGGAAGAAATACTGATTGATCTCAATCAGCTTGCCGAAGGTAAATCCTTCATGGCGTTGGGGGCATTTGCCGTCAGCGACGACGGCCGACGGCTGGCCTACACCACAGACGACACAGGTTATCGCCAGTACAAGCTCCACATCAAGGATTTGACCACCGGCGAGCACCTGCCGGACACTGCCGAGCGGGTCACGAGCGTTGAGTGGGCTGCTGACAACCAAACCCTGTTTCTGGTCATTGAAGACCCGGTGACCAAGCGTTCCAACAAGCTTTTCCGGCACACACTGGGCGGTAAAACCGAAGAAATCCTTGAAGAAACTGATGAACTGTACAACCTGGGACTTGACCGTACCCGTGACCGGAAATATCTCACGCTGCTTTCCATCAGTTCGACGACAAGCGAAGTCCGTTACCTGCCCAGTGACCAGCCACAGGGAACCTTTCAGGTGCTTTTTCCCCGTACCGAAGGCATACGCTACTTTGCTGAGCACCGCAACGGTGAGTGGTTCATTCTGACGCAGGATGGCGGCAAAAACTTCCGCATCGTACGCGCGCCGGTCAGCGATCCGTCCAAATCCAACTGGCGTGAGTTTGTCCCCCACAATCCCAAGGTCAAAATCGAATCCATTGACCTGTTTGCCCGCCATGCCGTTGTCACCACACGGGAAGACGGTCTTCAGAAATTCACCGTGTTTGATCTGGAGCAGGGCAAATCACACCTAATTGCCTTTCCTGAACCGGCTTACGCCGTTGGTGGCGCAACCAACGCTGAGTTTGAAACGACCAAATTCCGCTATGCCTATGAGTCGCCCATCACACCGCGCTCGGTCTATGAGTATGACCTCGCCACACGCCAGCAAACCCTGCTCAAGCAGAATGAAGTCGTTGGCGGCTACGACAAGACGCAGTACGTCACCAAGCGCCTGTTTGCGACGGCGTCGGACGGAACAAAGATTCCGCTCACCGTCACCTACCGGAAAGGCCTGCGGCGAACCGGCAAAAATCCTACGCTACTGTATGGCTACGGGAGCTATGGCATCTCGATTCCCGATGGCTTTTCCTCCAACCGGCTGTCCCTGCTCAACCGGGGAATGATCTTTGCTGTTGCTCACATTCGCGGCGGCGGCGAAATGGGTGAAGAGTGGCATGAGCAGGGCAAGATGATGCAGAAGAAAAACACCTTCACCGATTTCATTGCCTGCGCTGAGTTTCTCATCCGGGAGAAATACACCTCGCCAGCGCACCTGGCGATTCAGGGCGGCAGCGCCGGAGGACTGCTTATGGGAGCGGTTGTCAACATGCGTCCCGACCTGTTCCGCGTGGTCATTTCACAGGTGCCCTTTGTGGACGTGATGAACACCATGCTTGATCCGACCCTGCCGCTGACGACCGGGGAATACATCGAGTGGGGCAACCCGAACGAAAAGGCGGCTTACGACTACATGCGCTCGTATTCGCCCTACGACAACCTCCGGCCCGGAAACTATCCGGCTATGCTCGTCATCACGGCGCTCAACGACAGTCAGGTGGCCTACTGGGAGCCGGCCAAATACGTCGCCAAGCTGCGGACGCTCAAAAAGGACAACAATCTCCTCCTGCTCAAAACCAACATGGGCGCCGGCCACGGTGGTGCGTCCGGTCGCTACGATGCCTTGCGCGAAACAGCGTTTTACTACACGTTTCTGCTCACGCAGCTTGGCATTGAGAAATAAAGGGGTTTCCTGCCCAAGTTATGCTCATCAAGCGACCGGCTGACATCAAAAGCTCAGAAATCACACCCGAGTGGCTGTATCTCCGACGGCGGGAAGTGTTGCGCGGTCTGATAGCCGGCGGTTCGCTTGTAGCCACGGCCGGGATTTACCATCTCTTTGCCAGGGCTGCGCGCCGTCCGCCGCCCGGCCCTGGCCCGCGGCCACTAGCCACGGTCTCTGCCAGCGACGCTTCCCTGACGACTGATGAACCGCCAACGGACTACGACGACATCACGCACTACAACAACTTCTATGAGTTTTCGACCGCCAAGCATGACGTGGCCTATGAAGCCCGTGCGCTGGTGACACGCCCGTGGACAGTGACGGTTGAAGGCGATGTCCAGCGTCCCCAGACCTTCGACATAGACGATCTTCTGCGCCGCTTTCCGCTTGAAGACCGGGTGTACCGGCTTCGCTGTGTCGAAGGCTGGTCCATGGTTATTCCCTGGGTTGGCTTTCCGCTGGCTTCCCTGCTCAAGCTGGTCGAGCCACTGGGCAAGGCGCAGTTTGTGGCGTTCGAGACCCTGCACGATCCCAAACAGTTTCCCATGCAACGCGGGCAACTGCTTGATTGGCCCTACCGCGAAGGGCTGCGGCTGGATGAAGCCCTGCATCCGCTGACGCTGCTTGCTGTGGGCTTGTACGGCAAAACCCTGCCCAACCAGAACGGTGCGCCACTGCGGTTGGTTGTGCCGTGGAAGTATGGCTTCAAGAGCATCAAGTCGGTGGTGCGCATTGTGCTGACGACCCGCATGCCACGCACGACCTGGCGAGAAGCCGCACCCCATGAGTACGGCTTTTATGCCAATGTCAATCCGGCGGTGAGTCATCCCCGGTGGAGCCAGGCGACCGAACGGCGCATTGGTGAGTTCACCCGACGACCGACCCTGCTGTTCAACGGCTACGCCGAGCAGGTGGCGCATCTTTATGCCGGGATGGACTTGAGAACATTCTACTGACACCTTCACCCGGCAACGCCTCACTCAGACAGGCCGCCTAGACGCGATTTGCCTTGAGTTCGGCGAGGGAATAGTACGTGCCGCGCCAGGTGATACCGCGTCCCAGCAGGGTTCGCAGTGTGGCATTCCACACAATGAACATCATCAGCAGGACGGTCAGCGGGAAGAGCGGGACGTGCCGCCACCGGACGCCGTACCGCAGCGAGTTGTCGGCATAGAGCGCCAGCCCCAGTCCGACGTTGAGCAGATTGACCTGCCACACCCAGCCGCTTGTCACCAGCAGCGCCAGGCAGGGCCAGACAAACAGCAGAAACAGCGTGAGCGGCCCGGCGACAGCCAGCGCCAGGTTGTAATCCATCCCGGCAAAAGTGTTCTTTTCAAGCCCCCGGATGAGTTCTCCCAGGGAGTGATACCAGGTGACGGACAGCAGTCCCTTTCCGGCCACCAGTTCCTGTCGTCCGCCGGCCAGCTTGATGATTTTGCCAAGTTTCATGTCGTCATCGGGCCGCATCCGAATGGCAGCGTGCGTCCCAGCGCGCTCGTAGGCCGTGCGGCGGACGAGATTGAACGCGCCAATGCCGACAAAGACCGTACTGCGCGGGTCACGCGCCCGCCACGGACGCACGAACATCGAGAAACACATGGTGAAGGTGCCGAGAAAGGCCGTCAGCCAGAAGCCAGGCAGGGGGATCTCGGGCCCGACGGCGACGTGGTCAAGGCCTTCGGCAAGGGCAAAGGCCACAGCACGGCGCACGGCGCTGGGGTGCATGATGATGTCGGCATCGGTAAAGAGCAGGAAATCGCCGGTGGCTGCCTGCGCTCCGACCCAGTGGGCGTGATTTTTTCCCAGCCAGCCGGGGGGCAGCGTGGTGACGGTCACGGTTTTGAGCACCGGAAACTCACGCTGAAGGCGGGCCAGAACCTCACCAGTGGCATCGGTGGAACGGTCGTTGACCACAATGATCTCCAGCTCTGGATGATCCTGGGCCAGCAGTGACCGCAGCGCCGGCTCGATGGTGTCGGCTTCATTGCGGGCCGCGACAATGATGCTGACAGTGGCCAGGGGACGGACCTCCGGCCCAACGGCATCCGCCAGAAAGCGGATGGCCCGGTTGCCGCGCCCAAGGACGGCCAGCGAAGCCACCAGAACCACAGCGGTCACGATAGCCAGACTTTGAAGCAGAAGTTCCATGGCGTGACGCCAGCCTTGGGGGCCGTGCTGCGCAACGAACTGCGGACGTTGCCCGACGTGCTCAAGCTTAGCGCCACGGAATCAGCGCCAAAAGTGCCCGAAGCGGTCTCAAGGCGGCTGAGCAACAGAGCCACCATTGCCCCCAGCCATATTGGCTTGACGGCATCACCGGATCACACAGACAGACAGCCGGGCTGCTCACCACAGCCGGCCAGTATGTTGCCCGGTGTAGCAAGCTTCGGGTTGCCACCACTGGCATCCACAACCAGTATGCTTCGTGGACGAAGGGGCGGGAGTACCCCACGCGAGTGAAGTGCCGGTTTGGGAGGAAAGAAGGACAGGTGGTTTTGGATCAGTTGCGGACGGTGGACAAGGCACGCTTGGTCAGGCAACTTGGAGTGATGCCCCGTGAGACAGGACGGGCGGTGCCAGGGGTGCTGACAGAGATGTTTGCAGACAGACGGTGAGTGCCCAAGCGGTGCTTTCACCAATCACTTTCAGTGTGGGCAGGCGGAAGTGGAAGTTCAGCAAACCAACGCCTCACAACCCAAGTCGTTCCCCCAACCAGTCGCGCAGCATAAAGTAGCGCACCAGTTCAGGCTTTCTTGTCAGGTTTTCCTGCATTCGTTTTCCAGAGCGGCCTGGAGGGTAGCCACAACCTGCTCCGGCTGTGGCACGGTGGCAATGAGGCGCTGGTAGGGCGCGCCAGGCCGCAAGGTGACGACAACCGCCGGGTCCCGGCGGTACACAGCCACCACATCGTTGCCGCCCTGCCGGAGCATCGTCCCCAGCACAATGACCCACGGGATGCCGGTGCCAAAGCGCAGGCCATCGAGGATGTCCCACGGATCATCCACTTTCTCAACCGCTTGGATGTCCTTGAGTCCGACGGTAGCGCCGGAACGCAAACCGCCCAGCTTCTCCAGCGGGGAAAACTCCAACGCCAGTTGTCCATCACGGATTTTAAACGTCGCCATAGTTCTCTTCCCTCCAGGTGAAGACCTCCAGGTGAAGACTTTCCCGGATGTCTCCGCCGGCTCGTCCCCCACAACCTTCCGGTCCAGAACCTTCCCGCGGCCGCACGCCGGATGCCCCTTACGACAACGCCAGACGGTAACTGTGTGCTGCGAGACTGGCCAGCGGCATGGTATGACGTACATTCAGGTCGCACACCAGCAGGAATATCTCGTCAGCAAGAAAGTGAGTACTGAACGGTGACGCCATCTTCTTCTCCCGTGGTGTCGAGCCTGTCGGATGTAGCCGGACAGTTGCAGGCGCTGGAATCGGCCATTGAGACCGTCGTACGGGGCAAGCACGAGGTCGTCCGCCTGGCGCTGGTCACGCTCGTCGCCGATGGACACCTGCTCATTGAGGATGTGCCCGGCGTCGGCAAAACCACGTTGGCACGTACCCTTTCCCGCGCCCTGGACTGTTCCTTTCAACGCATCCAGTTCACCAGCGATCTGCTTCCCAGTGACGTTCTTGGGTTGAGCGTCTATGACCAGGTTTCCGGCCGGTTCGAGTTCCGTCCGGGGCCTATCTTTGCCAACGTCATTCTGGCCGACGAAATCAATCGCACCACGCCCAAAACCCAGAGCTGCCTGCTCGAAGCCA
This sequence comes from Chloracidobacterium thermophilum B, assembly GCF_000226295.1. GTDB lineage: Bacteria > Acidobacteriota > Blastocatellia > Chloracidobacteriales > Chloracidobacteriaceae > Chloracidobacterium > Chloracidobacterium thermophilum. Next base: position 765,150 of record NC_016024.1, on the reverse strand, counting down.
TGGCCGAAGGGCGGGTGACGATTGAAAACCAGACATTTGAACTGCCCAAGCCATTTATCGTTCTGGCGACACAGAATCCCGTCGAACACCACGGAACCTATCCCCTGCCGGAGTCCCAGCTCGACCGGTTCACCATGCGTCTCAGCATGGGGTATCCCTCAGCCGAAGACGAACGGCAAATCCTGCTCGGCAAGGCCCGTCGCGATCCCCTGCTGGAGATGAAACCAGTGCTGTCGGCGGCGGATATGCTGGCGTTGCAGGAACGTGCCCGTACGGTACGGATGGACGATGCCCTGGTGGACTACCTGCTGCGCATCGTCAATGCCACCCGCACATCGGAACTGCTGGAAATGGGGGTCAGCCCACGGGGCAGCTTGGCGCTGTTTCGTGCCGCGCAGGCGCAGGCACTCTTTGACGGACGCGACTACTGCCTGCCGGATGACATCAAACGGCTCGCCATTCCGGTGCTTTCCCACCGCGTCATCGTCAGCCCACGGTATGCCGGTGGGGGGCGCGAAACCGATGATGCCCGGTCGGCGCTCGAAGAGATTCTCAAAACGGTGGCCGTGCCCCTGTGACAGGGACTTGCGGACTCACCATCACCAGCCAGGATTTGGCCAACAGTTGGTCGCTGGCAGACGGCTAGCGGTTGGTCAGCAGAATAACACCGTCCTGAACAAAAACGCGCAAGGGCGGCGGTGGTGGTTCATCAGGAACTGGCGCGGCGTTGGGCTTGGGCTTGGCAACCCGATGGGAAGACTTGCCATAACGCGCCAGGATGGTTTTGACATAGTGGCGCGTTTCAGCAATGTTGGGCACTTGGTAGCCACTGCGAATCACACGGTGTTCGCCAGCATTGTACCCGGCCAGCGCCAGCGCGACATCGCCGTTGAACATGTCCAGCAGCAGGCGGAGATACTTGACCCCGCCCTCAATGTTCTGGCGCACGTCAAAGACATTGCGCGTTCCCATCCGGGCGGCCGTCCCGTCAATCAACTGCATCAGCCCTTTGGCCCCGGCCGGCGAAACGGCGTAGGGGTTGAAACCCGACTCCTGGCGGATGACCTCGACAATCAGGCGCGGATCGACGCCGTACTTGGTAGCCATTTCCATAATGACGGCATCGAGTTGCGGCTTACCGGTCGAAATCGGGGCGGCCGGAGCAAGTTTTTCTGGCTCTGTCGGGGGTAGAGCGCGGCTCACCAAAATCCACGTGCCATTGGCATCCCGCCGCGCCACAAGTTGAGACAGGGGCGTTTCCTGAACCGCATCGCTTGTTGTGGACTCAGCTTCCCTGGCTGTTTTACCCGGCTGTGTCGCCGTTTCACCAGCCGGTACATTGCCAGACGGAGCAGGCGACGGAGAGGCCGGTACATTGGTTACAGCCGGCTTCGGCGGGGCTAGCGACACGGGAGGTGTGCGTGGCACGCGAAAGTCATCATTCGTGTGCGTTCGCGGGTATGGGGCTGTTCCCTGGGCCGGCGCTGGAGCATCCGCCAGGCAGAGAGCTGCCAGCAGGAACAAAGGAGACATCAGCCACAACGCAGGCCGATTGCACCGCGACCGCCCGGGCCCCACGGCCCATTGCATCGTTCGGTTCGTCATAAGCCAAGTCTTCGATGCCGGGCAGTCTAGGCGTCAGTTCCGGGACTGTCAACCGCCGGCAGGATGGGCAACCGTCCCAGCCACAGCAGACTTAACCTACTCGCCACTCGCCACTCGCCACTCGCTACTCGCCACGTGGGAAACCGTCCCGGCCGCAGGTCGCCTCAAGTGGCGGAGTCATCATCGTGGATGGTGCGCAGACTCAGAATTTCAAAGTGGCGCAGGCCCTGCGGCGTTTGCACTTCGACTTCATCACCGGGCTGCTTGCCCATAAACCCACGTCCAAGGGGAGAGGAAGTCGAAATCAGTCCCTTTGAAACATCAGCTTCCTCGGGCATAACCAGGCGATAGGTCACTTCGATATCCTTATCGAGGTCAAGCACCCGCAGCGTGGAACCATACGCCGCCCGGTCCCGGGGCAACGAATCGAGATTGATGGCAGCCAGCGCCGCCAGCCGCTGGTGCAATTCCGCGACCCGCGCCCCAACCAGCCGGACCCGCTCGCGCGCCGCCTGGTACTCCCCGTTTTCGCGCAGATCACCATAAGCGGCTGCCCGTTGGAGTTCGCGTGGAAGGTCAATCTTCAGTTCCTGTTCGAGTTGCCGTAGCTCCGCTTCGAGTTTTTCCCTGACATTCATCGCCATCACTCCGAAAAATCCATGGATATTGCAGCTTTGTCTTGATGCATCACGTGGTGACTGGACAAATCACAGGCCAAGACTTGTAGGGTGAATACCGGTTATTTATACTCGTGACGGCTTCAGACTTGGCTATTGTTTTTCTGTCCTTACCGACGGATGTCCAATATCGTCGCCCGGCGGTGGGCCTGGGTGACGGGTATGCTGTTGTAAAACAAATGAAATAACCGTTCCAGACGATAACACACGCAGCATTGCTACCAAGTTAGTCTTCGCACACCAGGGCGGGTGTCACCCCCCTTGAAAGTTTCCAAACCCCGCCGGCGCACCAGCGACGGAGGACTCGATGGACTTCAGCAAGCTCCTCAATGCGATTCGCGGCAACAAGGCTGCCGACGCATCGGCAGCGCCCAAAGACCGGCCGGAAACGGAACCTGTCATTCCGGTTGAGGTCTCGCCCACGGTTGTCGCGGCCGACCATCCGCCTCCTCCAGTGCGGACCTCCGGGAGTGTTGTCCAGTCCCTGCTCGGTCAATTCACTGGCGGACACCGCGAGCCTTCACCACCAACTCCACCCAAAACACCGCCACCCGGAACGGCCAACAGCTACGGTGATGGTCTGACGTCAACGCTCCCTCCCGGAGCGGCGGCTTCATCCGCGGCGGCTTCATCCCCGGCAACGGCAGACACAGGACAGAAAACGCCGCCCCTGGATACAACCACGCCCATTGATGGTGACTGGTTCGACGTATCGCTGGACGAAAAGGCCCCTGCTGTCCCTCCTGCAGTGGATGTTCCCGTTTTGGACCTGCCACCGGATGTGCCAGCACCCAACGTTGCCCCGGCAAGTGTTCCGACCGATGCACTTCTCACTGCTCCGCCAGTTGCCCCGGCCGTCGCTCCCTTCGAGGTCTCCGGCAGGGTTGACCTGAGCTGGACACCTGCGGAAGCACCCGCTGCGCCTTCTGTGGCGGATTTTTCATCCACAGATTTTCCATCCCAAGGCGACGGGATGGATACAGGCCCGCCGCCGGCCTCGGTAGCGTCAATGACCGTGCCGCCGGCTATCACCCAGCCGGTGGAAGCTTTCCTGACAGAAAGCACCTACGTGCCACCGCCGCCAATGGAGTTTCCTTCAGCAGCCGGAGGTTTTTCCCAGGGAGTGCCCATGGAAGCGCCGCTGGCCCCGGTCAACAACTGGGGATTTCCTCCCGCTGACACGCCGGTGATGCCCTCGACGAGCGTAGCAGCGCCGGTTTCCGCTGCCGGGACAGTAGAACCAGTTGCAGCCAGCGTGCCAGACGCCCGACCGGCAAGCTGGTCGGACTGGCTGATTGAAAACCTCGATGAAGCCCTGATGGTGCTCGACGCCCAAGGCATCCTTCAGCAGGTGAACCCGATGGCCGAATACCTGCTCGGCGCACCACGGCAGAACCTGCTGGGGCGGTCACTGCTTGACATCAGCCAGCAGCTTGGCAGCGACAACGCCCCCCTCTGGGAACACCTGAGCGTCACAACTGAAGCCCAGCAGTTTTCAACAAACGTGATGCTTCCCGATGGGCAGTCCATGATGGCTTCGTTCGTGGTCCTGGAGTTGCCTGCCCAAGACCCATGGCCGGGCGGGCGTGTCATTGCCATCCGGGACGAAACACGCCTGCGCGCCGAATTTGCCCAGATGATGGAAGACCTCTCGCCCCCGCCGGCCCCGGTCTCGGCCCTGCAGGTTACACCCGAACAGTTGACCGCCATGCGCACTTCACTTCAGATGGTTCTCGGCTTTGCCGAACTGCTGCATCGCGGTGAGTACGGGCCCATGAACCCCCAGCAGTTCGAGATGTTCCGCAACATCGAGCACCATGCCAAACAGCTTGCCGAGTGGCTGGGGCTTCCGCAGTGACCGCGCCGGACATCACGCCCCTATGCAAGATTGACCTGACGGCAGACATTCTGCCGCCGCTGGAGTTTATCGCCCATGCCTGCCTTGCACGCCGTGGCAGCCGCCGTTGCCGGTTGCGTCAGCGGCGAAAGCTTTGAGGTACGTGACATCACCTGCCTGGCTGGAGCCTGTCAGCCGGGCAGTATTTTTGCTGCCCTCCCCGGCACCCGGGCCGACGGCCACGACTTCATCCCGGAAGCCCTCTCGCGTGGCGCCCAGGCCATTCTCTCGGAACGCCCGGCTCCACCGGATTTTCCGGCCGCGTGGATTCAGGTGGCCGATGCCCGGCGTGCCCTTGGCCAAGTGGCGGCGCTGCTCCACGGGCATCCCAGCCATCACATACACGTTATCGGCGTCACCGGCACCAACGGCAAGACGACCACCACCTACCTGCTCTACGAAATCTTCCGCGCCGCCTACGGACACGCCGCGCTGCTCGGCACCATTGAACAGCGCATGGATGATGATCGCCGCCCCTCGCGTCTGACCACGCCGGAAGCCCCGGAAGTGCAGGCCTTCCTGCGACGCGCCTGGGACAGCGGTTGCCGCCATGCCGCTATCGAGGTGTCCTCAATCGGGCTTGACCGGTGGCGCGTCGCCGACATGCGGTTTGCTGCTGCCATTTTCACCAACCTGACCCAGGATCACCTGGACTACCACGGCACAATGGAGCGGTACTTCGACGCCAAGTTGCGGCTCTTTGACGGGCGTAACGGAGAAGTTCCCGGAATTGCCGTTCTCAACACCGACGACGCCCGCACGCCCGACATCATCACGGCCATCAACGGCCGCGCCCGGATTGTGACCTACGCCGTCCACGACCCCGGTGCTGAAGTCCGCCTCGCCCGGCTCGACGTTCACACACGCGGCATGGCGCTGTCGCTCCACACGCCCCGCGGAATGCTCGATCTGGCCACGCACCTCGTGGGCACGCCTCACGCCTACAACATTCTGGCCGCCACGGCCACGGCGCTGGCGCTCGATGTTCCGACCGACGCCATCCTGGCCGGGGTGGCCAACACGGTCGTGCCCGGGCGGTTTGAAGTGGTCGAAGGCAGTGACGACCATCTGCTGGTAGCCGTGGACTATGCCCACACCCCTGATGCCCTGGCCAACGTTACAGCCACCGCCCGCGAACTGGCCCGCCTCCGCCGGGGACGGGTCATCACCGTGTTTGGCTGCGGCGGCGACCGTGACCGCACCAAACGTCCGCTGATGGCCGAAGCGGCGGCCCAGGGCAGCGACCTCACCATCCTGACGTCGGACAATCCACGGCGGGAAGCCCCGGAGCGCATCCTGGACGACGCCGAAGTCGGCTTGCGCGCCGTCGGCAAGCCCTATCACCGGATACTTGACCGACGCCAGGCCATTGCCTTTGCCATTCAAACGGCGCAACCCGGCGATGTCGTCGTCATTGCTGGCAAGGGACACGAGACGTACCAGATTCTCAATCACCTGACCATTCACTTCGATGACCGCGAAGAAGCCCGCCAGGCACTCCGTCGGCTTCGGTCGGACAAAGGAACGCCAATGGAGTAAAGTGCGCGGCCACAACCAGACCCTCATCCCTGCGGAGTACCTGCTGTGACCCTTGCCGACCTTGCCGACCTGCTGGGAATTGCCTGCCCTGAAGGGCTGCGCGCCATCACGCCGGTTGGCTTTTCGATTGACTCACGCACCATTCGCCCCGGCGACCTGTTTTTTGCCATTCACGGAAAACGTTTCGACGCCCATGCGTTTGTGCCGGAAGTCCTGGCGCGTGGCGCGTGTGCGGCCGTCATTCATCGCCCACTGCCGGAACTGGAACCAGCCGCCGCCCGCTGTCTGCTCGTGCCGGACACGCTCCGCGCCATGCAGGAACTGGCCCGGGCGCTGCTGCACCGGTGGGGACGCCCCATCGTCGGCATCACCGGCAGCATGGGCAAAACGACCGCCAAAGACCTCACGGCGCTGACACTTGCGCCTTACGGACGCATCTACGCCTCGGTGGGCAACCTCAACAACGAATACGGCCTGCCTCTGGCCGTCTTCCAGATGCTTTCGGACGGGCGGCGCATGGCGGACTACGACGTGGCCGTGCTCGAAATGGGCATGAACGAAAAAGGCGAAATCGCGCGGCTGTGCGAGATTGCGCCCCCGGATGTCAGTGTTGTCCTCAATGTCGCCCCGGTTCACATCGAGAACTTTCCCGACGGGCTGGAAGGCATTGCCGCAGCCAAGGCGGAAATCGTCCACGGGCTGAAGCCGACGGGCACGGCCATTCTGAATGCCGACGATCCGCGCGTAGCCCGCATGGCGGCCATCGTCCTGGCGCGGCGGCAGGAACACAGCGGGGCGCAGGTGATGTACTTCGGGCGGAACGAAGCCTCCCACGTCACAGCACTCGATGTCACCTCCCGTGGGCTGCTGGGTACGACGTTTACGCTTTCCACGCTGAAAGGACAGGCAGCCGTTGAACTTCCGCTGGTCGGCGAACACCACATCAGCAATGCGCTGGCAGCGGCGGCCGTGGCGACCCACTTCGGTGTCAGCCCGGACGCCATCGCCGCCCAGCTCCGGCTGGCGCAGCCGGGACCCCATCGCGGCGTCGTCCGGCGCTACGCCGGCGGATTTACCGTCGTGGATGACAGCTACAACTCCAACCCCGTCGCCCTGCAGGAAGCCGTGCGGCTGCTGGAACAGGTGCCCGACGCCAGGCGGCGGATTGTTGTCGCCGGCGAAATGCTCGAACTCGGCGAGCAATCCAGGGAGATGCACATCGCCTGCGGGCGCGCGCTCGCTCATGCCAGGGTGGACATCCTGCTGGGCGTCGCCGGCCATGCCCGCGATCTGGTGGCCGCCGCCCAGGCCGAACAGAACCACGGGATGCTCACGGATTTCGTCGAAACCGCAGCCGAAGCCGGCCGCTGGCTGGCCAGCCACGTCCAAGCCGGGGATGTCATTCTCATCAAGGGTTCACGGGGGGTACGGTTGGAAACCTGTCTGGAGGCCCTGCCGGCGTAGGCACGCGCGATGCTCTACTACCTGCTCTATGAAGTTCTGCACCTGAAATACCAGGTTTTTGGCCCGCTCCGCGTTTTCGGCTATCCGTCCTTTCGCGCCCTGCTGGCGGCAATGACGGCCACACTTATCTGCCTTCTGCTCGGCGCGCCGATGATTGCCTGGCTGCGCCGCCTCAAGTACGGGCAGGAAATCCGGGAAGAAGGCGTCAAGGCGCACCAGGCCAAGAAAGGAACGCCGACCATGGGCGGTGTGCTCATCATCACGGGCATTGTTGCCGGAACGCTCCTGTGGGCCGATCTGAGCAACCTGTACGTCTGGGTGGTCCTGTTTGCCCTGCTGGCGCACGGGGCGATTGGCTTTCTGGACGACTACCTGAAAATCGCCAGGCGGCAGAACCTCGGCCTGCAGGGACGCTGGAAACTCCTCGGACAGGTGACAACGGCTCTGGTCATCGGGGGCGTTCTCATCGGTTTCGGCAACTATGCCACCTACCTCAGTGTGCCGTTTTTCAAGGATTTCCAGCCCGACCTGACAGCCTGGCTCTATCTGCCGTTTATGCTGCTGGTGATGACGGGCAGCTCGAACGCCGTCAACCTGACGGATGGCCTCGACGGCCTCGCCATCAGCACGACGTTCGTCGTCGCGCTGACGCTCACCCTGCTGTGCTATGTCACAGGTCTGACCGAACTGGCGCTCTACCTCAACCTGCCACCCAGCCCGCTGGCGCTTGAAGTCACTGTGTTTTGCGCGGCGCTGGCCGGCGCGAGCCTGGGTTTTCTCTGGTTCAACGCACCGCCGGCGGAAGTGTTTATGGGTGATGTCGGCAGCCTGGCCATTGGCGGCTGCATGGGCTGCGTGGCCATCGTCATCAAACAGGAACTGCTGCTGGTCATTCTGGGCGGCGTGTTCGTCATCGAAACGCTTTCCGTCATCCTGCAGGTGAGTTACTACAAGCTGACGAAGGACCCGCAGACCGGCATCGGCAAGCGGATTTTCAAGATGTCGCCGCTGCACCACCACTTTGAACTTACCGGCTGGAAGGAATCCAAAATCGTCTTTCGCTTCCTCATCGTGCAGATTTTCTTTGCCCTCGTCGCCCTGGCGACGCTCAAGCTACGGTAACGATGCCTGCCCTCAACAACACGAACAACCAGAGCTATGCCGGCCGTCACCTCGTCGTGGTCGGGGCCGGTGTCAGTGGAATTGGTGCGGCGCGGTTTCTGGCAGCGCGCGGCGCGCAAGTGACCCTCACCGACCAGCGCCCGGCTGAAAAGCTGCCGCCGGAAGTCATCCAACTCCCATCGGAAGGCATTGCCATTGAAGCCGGAGCGCACCGACCCGAAACCCTGCGTGCCGCCGATGAAATTGTGCTCAGCCCCGGCGTCCCGCCCGGACTGGCGGCACTTCAGCCGGCGCGGGAAGCCGGTGTGCCCATCATTGGCGAAATCGAACTGGCCTTCCGCCACCTGCGCGGGCGCATCGTCGCCATTACGGGCAGCAACGGCAAAAGCACGACAACGACCCTGATCGGACGCCTGCTTGCTGAGGCCGGGCTGCTGACCCAAGTCGGTGGCAACATTGGTGTGGCGGCCGTCTCACTGGTGGAGACTTCGCGCGACGACGGCTGGACGGTACTCGAATGCAGCAGCTTCCAGCTTGAAACCGTCGTCACCTTCCGTCCGCACATCGGCGTCCTGCTCAACATCACGCCGGATCACCTCGACCGCCACGGCACGTTTGAAAACTACGTGGCCGCCAAACTCAACATGTTTCGCCGGTTTGACGGTGAGACCCTCGCCGTGCTCAATGCCGATGACCCGACGACACCCCGCGCCCAGGCACAGCTTGCGGCCCAGGGTGCGCCGGTGACGCTCTTTTCAGCCCAACGGGAACTGGAAGAAGGGCTTTTTCCACGTGGGGACGAGCTGGTGTGCCGTACCCGGCAGGCCGAGCGGGTGCTGCTTCACCGCGCCGACCTGCCCCTGCCCGGCCGGCACAATCTGGAAAACATCCTGGCCAGCCTGGCCGCGGCCCTTGCCGCTGGAGTGGACCCGGAAACTGCCCGGACAACCATCCGGGACTTTCGCGGGCTGGAACACCGGCTGGAGTTTGTGGCTGAAGTCGCCGGCGTCAGGTACTTCAACGACTCCAAGGCAACGAATGTGGCAGCGGCCCAGGTGTCCATCGAGGCTTTTCCGTCCGGGCTGCACGTCATTCTTGGCGGTCTGGACAAAAACAGCGACTTTGCTCCGCTTGTGGACGCCCTGGCGTCGCGGGCGGTTTCCGTGGCACTCATCGGCACGGCTGCTGAAAAAATTGCCGCCACCTTTGCCGGACGGCTGCCGCAGCCCATCACGCGCCATGCCAGTCTGGAAGATGCGGTTCACAGTCTGGCCCGGCGTGCCCGGCCCGGCGATGTGGTTCTGCTTGCGCCGGCCTGTGCCAGTTTCGATATGTTTGATAACTTCGAGCACCGGGGACGGGTTTTCAAGGCAACAGTCAAGGGGTTGATTTCGAATGTGCAGCGTGAGGCGTCATGCAGCCCAGATTGACCATTCCCACCGTGGTGCCTGTTTCGCGCAACCTGGTGACGTTTGTGGACCCATGGCTGCTCGTCACGACGATTGCGCTGGTGATGTTTGGCCTGGTCATGGTCTATAGCGCCTCGGCGGCCCTGGCGCACGAAACCTACCGGACGCAATTTCACTTCGTCCTGCGCCAGGGGCTGGCCGCCCTGCTGGGAACCGGGCTGCTGCTCGGCAGCCTGTGGCTTGGCTACGCACGCTTGGAACGGCCGTGGGTGGTGTATGGGCTGCTGGGCGTCACGGTTTCCCTGCTGGTGCTCGTCCTGCTGCTGCCCCCGGTCCGGGGCACGCATCGCTTCATTCGTCTGCCGGGGCTGATGTTTCAGCCTTCTGAACTGGCCAAGCTCGCAATGGTGCTCTTTCTGGCCTATTTCCTCAGCCGGAAAGACGCGCCGGCGCGCCGTGATCCGCGACAGGGACTGCTCCCGGTCGGCCTCGTCGTGGGACTGCTGATGGGACTCGTTTTTCTGGGGCGGGACCTGGGAACGATTCTGATGATGGGCGGGACGGCGACAGCGATGCTCGTCGTGGCCGGCGTGCCGCTCCGCTATCCGGCGCTCGCGGGACTGCTCTGCTCGCCGCTGCTGCTCTATGCCCTGCTCAGAGAGCCATACCGGCGCGCCCGGCTGCTGGCCTTTCTTGACCCCTGGAAAGCTCCCAGGGAAGAAGGTTTCCAGATTGTGCAGTCGTTGATGGCCGTCGGCAGTGGCGGCGTGTCGGGCGTCGGCTTTGCCCAGAGCCGCCAAAAGTTGTTTTACCTGCCGGAAGCGCATACGGACTTCATCTTTTCAGTTATTGCCGAAGAAGTCGGTCTCATTGGCAGCCTCATGGTCGTCGGACTGTTCGGCATTCTGGCCTTTCGCGGTCTGCGTGCGGCCTTTCTGGCCCCGGACGACTTTGGCAAGCTCCTGGCAACCGGGGTCACCGTTCTGCTCGTGGGGCAGGCGCTGTTCAATCTGAGCGTTGTGTTGAGTCTGGTACCGGCCAAGGGGATTCCGTTACCCTTCATCAGCTACGGCGGCAGTTCGATGATGATGAGTCTGCTGGCTGTCGGCTGGCTGCTGAGTGTGTCGCGGCGAACGTGAAACCGCGTCCACGGTTGGCAAACGGCCACGGTTGGCAAACGGATCGAAAGCCGTACCCGGCCACAGCCAGGGCGAATTTTTGAGAGACAAGAGGCGTGCAGCGTGCGTGTCCTGATGGCGGCCGGCGGCACCGGCGGACACATTTTCCCCGGCATTGCCATTGCCCAGGCGTTCCGGCAACGTGATGCCACCACGGAAGTCCATTTTGTGGGGACAGAACGCGGGCTGGAAAAGAAACTCGTCCCGGCGGCCGGTTTCGAGCTGACGTTCATCCCCTCCGGCGCACTCAACAACGTTTCCTGGCAGCGCCGTTTCCAGAGTCTGGCCGTATTGCCTGTCGGCTTCTGGAAAGCCTGGCAACTCATCGGGCGTTTCAAGCCGGATATTGCCGTCGGAGTCGGCGGCTATGCCTCCGGGCTGGCGATGCTGGCGGCGATCATGCGGGGTGTCCCGACCCTGGCCGTTGAAGTCAATGTCCTGCCCGGCCTGACCAACCGGATACTCGCCCGCTTCGTCACCGCCGCCGCCGTGTCTTACCAGGAAACCGCCGCGTACTTCGGGGCCAGGGCCGTCCTGACCGGGACGCCGGTACGCGCCGAGTTTGAGCAGATTCCGCCCCGCCCGGCCGAGGCTCCGCGCCGGCACGTGCTGGTGTTTGGCGGCAGCCAGGGGGCGCAGGCCATCAACCGCGCCATGGCGGAAGCCGCGCCCTGGCTGGCAGCCCATCCCGGTTTGCGGATTGTTCACCAGACGGGCGAGCGCGATGTCGAAATGGTACGTGCCGCCTATGCGGCAGCCGGTGTGCAGGCCGACGTACAGCCTTTTATCCACGCCATGGCCGAAGCCATGGCCGCCGCCGATGTGCTGGTCTGCCGCGCCGGAGCCGCCACCATCGCCGAGGTGGCCGCTGCCGGGCGCGCGGCCATTTTCATCCCCTTCCCCCAGGCTGCCGACGATCACCAGCGCCGGAATGCCGAGGCGTTTGTCCGCGCCGGCGCCGGAGAGATGATCGTACAGGCCGAACTGACGGGTGAAAAACTGGCCCGGACGATTCTGGAGCTGCTGGCTGACCCGGCGCGGCTGGCCCGGATGGAAGCCGCCAGCCGGGCGCTGGCGCGACCACACGCAGCCGAACGCACCGTAGATGTTGCGTTCCAGATTCTGCATCGCCCAGGATGAGGTAGTCATGGCTGAGCACTTGCACTTCATCGGCATTGGGGGCAGCGGTATGAGCAGCATTGCCGAAGTCGCCCTCCGGCGTGGCTGGCAGATTTCCGGGTCGGATTTGGCGGCTTCGGCGACAACCGCCCGCCTGCAGGCGCTGGGTGCGCAGGTTTTCATCGGGCACGCACCGGAACAGCTTGGCGATGCTCAGCGGGTCGTCGTTTCCACGGCCGTCAAAGCCGACAACCCGGAGCGGCTGGCAGCCCAGGCCCGGGGCATCCCCATTGTGCACCGGGCGGAGATGCTGGCCGAACTCATGGCAGGCAAGGTGGCCGTGGCTGTCGCTGGTGCGCACGGTAAGACGACGACCAGTGCCATGGTTGCCACGATACTGCGCGCGGCCGGACAGGACCCAACCGCCGTCATTGGCGCGGCCTTTGCCGATCTCGGCAGTGGGGCGATGGTCGGGACGGGGCCGCACTTTGTCGCCGAAGCTGACGAAAGCGATGGCTCGTTTCTCAAGCTGCCGCGTACGCTGGCAATCATCACCAATGTGGACCGCGACCATCTCGATTTTTACCGTGATTTCGACGCTATCCTCGACCATTTCGTATGGTTTGCCGAGGGCGTACCGGAAACAGGCGTGGTCATTGCCTGCGCTGACGATGCCGGTGTGCAGGCGCTGCTGCCCCGGTTGACCCGGCGCTGTACGCTGTACGGCATCCAGGCGGCGGAAGCCCAGATTCGGGCGGCAGACATTGTTCCCCAAAAGCCCTTCGGCTGGCGCTTTACGGTCTGGCGCGGGCCGGCTTGTCTGGGCCCGGTCCGGCTGCGCGTACCGGGCCGGCACGCCATCCACAACGCACTGGCGGCTATCGCCGCTGGACTGGAACTTGGTTTAGACTTCAAAGATGTACAAACGGGTCTGGAAATGTTTGAAAATGTTTCCAGACGGTTCCAAATTCGTGGGGAAAGGAATAATGTTCTCGTCATTGACGATTACGGCCACCACCCGGTTGAGATTGCCGCCGTACTTGATGCAGCGCGCAGCGCCGGACGCCGGATCGTTCTGGTGTTTCAGCCGCACCGCTACACGCGGACACAGCATCTGTTTGCTGAGTTCGTAACGGTGCTGCGGGAGGCGGATGTGGTTTGTATCGTGGATATTTACCCGGCGGGCGAAACACCCCTGCCCGGGGTGACAGCGGCGGCGCTGGCAGCAGCCGTACAGGCGGCGGGACATCCGGCCGTGCAGGCTGTTGGCGCGCTCGATGCGGCCCTGCCAGCCGTTGCGGCGCAACTTCGTCCCGGCGATGTGCTGTTGACCGTGGGGGCAGGTAATGTCTGGCAGCTTGGTGAAAGGTTTTTGCAGGATGCCCAAGTCTGTTGAGGAAATCTGTGCCGAACTCGATGTCGCAGCCCGCTTTCACCAGCCGATGCGCCACCTGACTTCACTGCGCACGGGTGGGGAAATCGCCTGTGTGGCCTTTCCCGACACGCCGGAAAAAGCGGCCGCCCTGGTGGCCAGGCTGGAAGAACACGGTTTGCGCTGGAGTCCGCTGGGCTACGGCACAAATCTCCTGGTGGCGGATGGGCCACTCGACCGCGTTGCCATCAGTCTGCGGCAACTCAAAACGCCCGTGAGGTTTGAGGGCTGTCAGGTCAAAGTGCCGGCCGGTTACAGCCTGCCCCGGCTCGTCAACCAGTGCGCCGACCGGGGATTGTCCGGGATTGAAGGGCTGGCGCCGATTCCCGGCAGCGTTGGCGGTGCCGTGAAGATGAACGCCGGCTCGCATGGCTATGAAATTGCCGATGTCATCGTCTCGGTGGATGTCGCCCGCGAGCGGCGCATCGTGACACTGCCACGGGAGACGCTGGATTTTGCCTACCGTCACTCTCCATTTACCGAACGGGACCTGATTCTGGGGACGACACTTCAACTCCGGCCCGGCAACCCGGAGGCCAGCCGGGCCGAAATTGCGGAGTACCGTCGCCACCGGGCAGCGACGCAACCGGTCAGGGACAACAGCGCCGGTTGCATTTTCAAAAATCCGGGGCCGGGGCTGGCTACCGGGCGCATCATTGACGAACTTGGCATGAAAGGTGAAACCATCGGCGGGGCAACCATTTCTCCAGTCCATGCCAACTTCATTGTCACGAATGGGTCAGCACGGGCAGCCGATGTCTTTGCCCTCATTGAGCGGATTCGGTCACGTGTACGCGAAGCACGTGGCATTGAACTCGATATGGAAGTCGAAGTCTGGGAGTAAGGATGTTCCTGGATTGAAGCCGTCAGGAGTCGTAACGTGTCGGTGGCTCACAAACGCACAACCCGCCAGGTCCTACCTTCCCGTCGTGAACAGACGCGCGAGGCAGCGGCCATCCGTATCCCGCGCACGCGGCAGGGAGCGGTATGGGAGCAACTTTATGCCTGGCGGACCGGCATCCTCTGGGTTGTACTGCTGGTCGGACTGAGCAGTCTTGGGCTGGCCATGACGCGGTCATCCCTGTTTCTGCTGCGTCAGGTGGAGGTTATTGGTTGTCAGCCGCCCGTTGCGGAGGACATCGAGCGTCTCGTCCGCCAGCAGTCCACCGGCTCCCTGCTGACGGTCTCGCTCCCGACGCTGCGCCAGAACCTGGAAAGCCTGCCCCGGGTGCGGCAGGCCCGGATCGTGCGTATTCTGCCGGACACGCTGCGGATCGTGGTCGAGGAACGCAAACCGTTTGTGCTGGCCCAGATGGCTGAACGCAGCAACCTCGTCTGGCTGGATGAAGAAGGGGTCGTGATTGCGGCGTACGACCCGGATACCGATGGAGAGCCACCTGTGTTGGCCGTTGGTTTGGCGTCCGACCGCGATGCAGCCGGACGCCGCGAAAACCGCGAGCGGCTGCAACTGTACCGTAACCTCACCTGGGCGCTCGACGCGGCCGAACCACGCCTTTCCGAACGTATTGAATCCGTTGACCTGTCGCAGCTTCAGGACGTGCGCGTTCAGCTTCGTAATAGCCGCATTGTCGTTGGACTGGGCCGGGAGGACTTTCGGGAACGGCTCCTCCATGCCTGTGAAATCGTGGACGCGCTTCAGCGCCGTGACACCTCGATTCTTGAACGCATGCGCTTTTCTGATCCGCGTATCTTCGAGAAAGCGCCCTATCTCAAGACGGTCAACATGGTGAGCGCCCGGCAGGTCAACCTGGAGTTCGATGAACGCCTGCCTGCCCCTCCAGCCCGGACAACGACCGGCGCCAAGGCAATGTCGTCCCCCCCGAAAGCTGCTCCCAAATCCACTTCCCGCCAGGCGGGTTCGGCAGCGCGGAGGTAGCACGGACTATGGCGCGCGCCACACCCTACCTTGCCAGCCTTGACCTTGGCTCGACCCGGACCCGCATGGTCATTGCCACACCGGTACCGGATCGGGCGCGCTGGACGGTGGCTGGCTACGCCGATGTGCCCTCGAAGGGCATCCGCAAGGGGGTTGTGGTCAGCATCGAACAGGCTGAAGAGACCATTCGCCAGTGCCTGACGGAAGCTGAAAAAATGGCCGGCTTTGAAATTGCTTCGGTTCATGCCAGCCTGTCAGGACTACATGTGCGCGGTCTCAACGGGCATGGCGTGGTGGCGGTGTCGAGCCGCAACCGGCAGATTACAGGCACGGACATCCAGCGGGTTATCGAACAGGCCAGTGCCGTCAACCTGCCCTCAGACCGGGGTATCGTCGAGGTCCTGCCCCAGGAGTTTGTGGTGGACGAACAGGATGGAATTGGCGATCCCCTCGGTATGTTGGGGATGCGGCTCGAAGTTTCCGTACATATCGTGACTTCGCCGGTCACGGCATCGCAAAACATCGTGACAAGCGCCAACCGGCTGGGTATCATTGTCGAAGACCTCACCCTTGGTTCCCTTGCGGCTGCGACAGCCACCCTCACCGAAGAAGAACGTGAATATGGTACGGCCATCGTTGATATTGGTGGTGAAATCACCAGCCTTGCGGTCTTCCAACGCGGGGCGGTGCGCCACACGGCGATGTTCGGTATCGGGGGCACGCATTTCACCAACGACATTGCGGTTGGGCTTCGTTCACCGGTTCCCGAAGCTGAACGCATCAAACAGACTTTTGGATGCGTTTTCTCTTCGCTTCTGCACCCCAACGAGCGACAGGAACAGCTTGAAGTTACTGCTTCTGGCGGGCGGTCGCGGATGCTTTCGCGGCAGGTGCTCTGCGAAATGCTTCAGCCACGGGCAGAGGAGATTTTCAAGGAAATTCAGGAGAATCTTCAGAAGGCAGGTTTTGAGAAAAAGTTGTCCAGCGGATTGGTCTTGACAGGCGGCGGCAGTCTCTTGTCCGGTATTCCTGAACTGGCCGAACGGATGCTTGACCTTCCGGTTCGGATCGGCGTGCCAATGGGTTTGGACGGTCTCAACGAGGAACTGCGCCGTGCTGAGTGGTCAACAGCCATCGGGCTTATTCTTTCAAGCATTCGACCACGTGCCAATCACTATTTGCGGCAGCGGGAAACAAGTTGGCGCCACTGGCTGGCAGGGATAAAAAGTTTCTTTTCTTCGCCGAATTCGGCGCGCTGAATATAGTATTTTCTTTACCAGGAAGACGGTTCCCGATCCAGGTTACGGGCAGGAGGCAATTATCCCATGGGAGCAGAGAACAAGCGGTCATCGAGTCCACCCCCAGTGAGGTTTGAATTCGTGGAAAATACCATCTCAAAAGGCGCAAACATCAAGGTCATTGGTGTTGGAGGGGGCGGCGGGAATGCCGTCAACCGGATGATTGAGTCCGGTATTGAAGGGATTTCCTTTTTGGTGGTCAATACCGATCTGCAAGCCCTCAGCATGTCGAAAGCCCCGGTCAAGATTCAGATTGGCAGCAAGCGGACACGTGGACTGGGTGCCGGAGCTGACCCACAGGTGGGACGGGATGCCGCGCTTGAAGATACGGAAAAAATCATTGATGCACTCGAAGGTGCGGATATGGTGTTCATCACGGCCGGCATGGGCGGCGGCACGGGCACCGGCGCCGCGCCCATTGTGGCCGGACTGGCCAGCGAACTGGAGATTCTGACCGTGGCCGTCGTCACCAAGCCCTTCGGGTTTGAAGGCCGCCGCCGGATGCAGAACGCCGAAAAAGGCATCCGCGAACTCCACGAGTGTGTGGACACCATCATCACCATTCCCAATGACCGCCTGTTGACGACCGTTGATCGCAATACTTCCCTGGCGGATTCCTTCCGCATGGCGGATGACGTGCTGCGGCAGGCCGTGCAGGGTATTTCTGACCTCATCACGGTGCCGGGCATGATTAACCTCGACTTTGCCGATGTACGCACCATCATGCGCGGCTCCGGCATTGCCCTGATGGGCACGGGACAGGCCTCCGGCGAAAATCGTGCCATCCAGGCTACCAACGCTGCTATTGCCAGCCCGTTGCTCGAAGAAGCCTCCATCGAAGGCGCCCATGGCGTACTCGTCAATATCACCGGCGGCAGCAACCTCACTCTTCACGAAGTCAATGAAGCCACCTCCATCATCCAGAAAGCGGCGCACCCGGAAGCCAACATCATCTTTGGCGCGGTCATTGACGAACGAATGCAGGATGCAATGAAGATTACGGTCATTGCGACCGGCTTCGACCAGGCCGCCCAGGCAGCCAACGAGCCAACGGCGTCAACCGTGGTGGCCAGTAACGTGGTTTCGGTGCCTTCGTTTGGGCGTGTGGCGCCCGGCTCCAAACCAACCGCACCCGCTGCCGAAGCGGACCTTGACGCACCAACCTTTTTGCGCCGGAAATCCGAATAGCCTTCTGGAAACCGGCCATCGCCGTTGATACCTACGGCGCGGGCCGGTTTCGGCACAGGACGCGGAAGGTGCCCTGCTCCGAAACCCATACCGGGGTGAAGTCTTCGTACCCGGCTGGTTGCTGCTGAAGCTTTCGCTCCAGCTCATCCCCGCGCCCGACCACCAACCATGTCACCGTGGAGGGAATGGATTTTTCCAGGCTGTGCCACTCCGCACGCCCCTCGTGCAGGATGTGGGCGTAAGACAATCCGCCCTGGGCAATGACAGACGACAGTTCACCGGCAAACAGCGCAACGCAGCCGCCGGACGGTTGCACCAGAAGGGACCGAAAGGCCGGCTGCGACCGGAGAAACTGCGCCAGCGCCCGGCGTTCACGCCCCAGCGACGTAAACTGCACCCGGTAGGCTTCCTGAAAGACGGCGAGCTGATAGACGCCATCCCGCAGCCACCACAGGGATTGCCCGACACACACCAGCCCTACACCAACGGCCACCCAGACCGGCTGCTTTGGGAAGCGGGCCTGCAGGTAGGCCACACCCAACCCGATACCAACGGCCAGCGCCGGCAGTGCCACCAGGCCATAGCGGTTGTTCAAAAACAGCGGATAAATCTGGATGTTGCCTGAATACAGGCTGTAGCCGGTAAAGAGCGGCGGCAGCCAGAGCCACCCCAGAACCGCCAGCGTTGGCATATCAAGCCAACGGGTGCGAAAGGCCGTCACAGCCTGTCCGGCCAGCCCCAGCAGCCCGAGCAGCGTCGTGGCCGGCGTGGCGCAGATGACGACAGTTACCGCCAACACAAGGCCCGCATAAAGCGGCTGTCCGACCACGAAGCTCAGGTAACTCAGCTCATCCCGGTGGCGCGCAAAGTAGCCCCGCGCCGAGTAGGTCCCTTCGAGAAACTCCAGCGGCCGCCCGTAGATGGCCCAGTTGTGCCAGAGCCAGTACCCCACGCCCGCGCCCACGATGCCCGTCCATAGCCCCACATCAGCCAGGCGCGCCCATCCACGGCGGGGGGAAGACCAGAGCACCCAGAGCGTACCGGCTGGCAGCAGAATCCAGCCCTCATAGCGGGTCAGAAGCGCCCCCAGGGTACAGAGTGCCGCCAGGACAAGACGATCACGCCGACCACGTGGCGTCCAGTCGTGCATCCACCATGCGCTGCCCAGCCAGGTGGCGAGAAACAGCGGCTCGGTCAGCGGTGTGGTCTGGATGTAGAGCAGCGAAGGGTTGAGCGCAAAAGCCAGCCACGCCACCAGCGCGGCCGGCAGCGACCGGGTGAGCGCTGCCGTAAGCTGAAACACCACGGTCGCCGCAGCCACAAAGGCGAGACAGGAAATGAGGCTGCCGGCCAGCCCGGTGCGCCAGAGGGTATCGGAAAGTGCCAGCGGTGCAGCCAGCACATGCGGCAGCGGAAGCCACGGGCTGCCCAGTTGCATGTAGCGTTCCCACCAGGTCGTTCCCGGCGGGACATCCACCAGCTTGCGGGCAATGGCCAGGTGGGCCTGGCCGTCGCCATACAGATTTGTCCAACCGTGGGCATAAACCCACGCCAGGGTCAGCCCACCGATGAGGGCCGAACCCGGTGCAATGAACCACACCGGGCGATGGCCGGCCCGGCTGGAGGCCGGGCTGGAGCTAGACGGCGCATTGCCGGCGGACGCGCTCCCAATCGAAGACCTGGCGGGCGCGGACGTTTTCCCTCGCCACGGCCAGCGCCGATACCAGGTCGTCCTCGAACATGTTGGGTTGGAAGGTTGGGGGAGAGGATCGGTCACGCCGGACCGGATGTTGCGCCGACCTGGTGGCAGGTGAAAGGGGCGCTTGTGATGAATCGGCGACAGACGGATCAAGAATGGGCTTGTCAGTCATGGTGAGTTTCCTCCTGGCGAACATCGTTGGCCGACGCCACGGTGGTCGTGAGGAAACTACCGGGCGTCAGGACGTGAAATGAGGCGATAGGACAGGTCGCGTGCGAATGGCAGTCATCCTCCACAAACTGCAAAAGATAGCGACTGACTCAATCAGCCGTCAGGTATCGTAGGCCGCACCGGGCAGACTGGCAAGGGCCCGGCTGGCAGCCAGGCCGTCATCAGCAGCGGCCGGGCCGTCTTGACCCTCCACCATGGCGGTGGTAGCGTCCCCGCCCTTGCAGCGTCAGCCTCCTTCCGGTTTTCAAGGCTTTTTCACGCATGTCCGCCGAACTCCGCCAGTCACCACTCGATGCCGTACATCGCGCGCTGGGGGCCAAAATGGTGCCGTTTGCCGGCTGGACGATGCCGGTCGAATATGGCGGGCTGGTGGCCGAGCACCTGGCCGTACGTACAGCGGTGGGACTCTTCGATGTCAGTCACATGGGGGAGATTCTCATCCAGGGACGCGATGCCCTGCGCTTCGTGCAGCATGTGACCTGCAATGACGCGGCGCGCCTTGTGGACGGACAGGTTCAGTACTCCGGCCTGCTCAACGAACGTGGCGGTTTTGTGGATGACATTCTGGTGCACCGCCTGGCGGAAGACAGCTACTTTCTCTGCGTCAATGCGGCCAACACGGCCAAAGACGCGAAATGGCTGCGCGGGCACGCAGCAGGCTTCGAGGTTGACATTCGCGATGTCAGCCACGAATACGCCCAACTGGCCGTCCAGGGCCCCCGCGCCGTGGCGCTGGTGCAAAGCCTCACGGTGGAGGACATCACCGGTCTGGGCTACTACCGGTTCCGGCGCGATGTCGTCATCGCCGGCATCACGGCACTCGTGGCGCGCACCGGCTACACGGGCGAAGATGGCGTCGAAATCTACTGCGCGCCGGCCGATGCGGAGCGGCTGTGGAAGGCGCTGATCGAAGCCGGTACGGCACCTTGCGGACTTGGCGCCCGCAACACGCTGCGGCTCGAAGCCAGAATGGCCCTCTACGGTCACGAAATTGACGACACGACCACGCCGCTGGAAGCCGACCTGGGATGGATATGCAAACTCTCCAAGGGTGACTTTCTCGGACGCGATGCCCTGCTGCGGCAACAGGCAGCCGGACTGACCCGCAAGCTGGTCGGCTTCGAGGTGGAAGACCGCGTGCCGGTACGCGACGGCTACCCGCTGGTGGCCGACGGGCAGGAAGTCGGGCGCGTCACTTCGGGCAGCCCGTCGCCCTTTCTCAGGAAAAACATCGGACTGGCGTATCTTCCAATTGACAAGACGGCGGTGGGGACGCAAGTGTTTGCCATTGTGCGCGGGCGCGAAGTTCCCTGCCGCATTGTCCCAACCCCTTTCTACAAGCGTCCCGGATAGCGAGGCGCACCACATACTTTGGCGAGGATTTTCATGGCGAACTATCCTGACGATTTGCAGTACACCAAAGACCACGAGTGGATTCGGATCACGGGCGACACCGGGCGCGTGGGCATCACGTTCTACGCCCAGGACTCGCTGGGTGATGTCGTGTACGTGGATTTGCCAAAGGTCGGCACGACGGTCAAAGCCAATGAACCCTTTGGCTCGGTTGAGTCGGTCAAGGCCGTCAGCGAGCTGTTTTCCCCGGTTTCCGGCGAAGTCATCGAAGTCAACACCAAACTGGCCGATGCGCCCGAACTGGTCAACACCTCACCCTACGACGAAGGCTGGATGATTGTCATCAGGCTCTCCAACCCCGGCGAAGTGGATGCCCTGCTGAGCGCCGCCGAATACGAAGACTTCATCAACGAAAAATGACCTTCGCCGATCAGACCGGACGAACCCACTCCGGTCGGTCGGCGCAAGTCGGGGCTGATCCCAAGGCTGCCCCCAAAGCGGTTCAAAATCATGCGCTACATCCCGAACGCGACGCCCGATGAGCAGGCGGACATGCTGGCCTCGATGGGCGTCTCCAGCATTGCCGAACTGTTCCGGGGCATTCCCGAAGACCTCCGCCTTCAGCGCCCGCTGAACCTGCCGCCGATGGCCAGTGAAGCGGAGCTGATGCAACTGATGGAATCCCTGGCCGGGCAGAATCGCCTGCCACAGCATTCCTTTCTGGGCGCCGGGGTCTATGACCACGTGCGCCCCCTCATCATTGACACCCTGGTGTCGCGGTCGGAGTTCTACACGAGCTACACGCCGTATCAGCCGGAAATCAACCAGGGCACGCTCCAGGCCATCTTCGAGTACCAGACGTTCATCTGCCAACTGACCGGGATGGAAGTCTCCAACGCCTCGATGTACGACGGTGCCACGGCGCTGGCTGAAGCGTTGCTGATGGCGGCGCGCCTGACGAACCGCTACCGGGTCGTGTTGTCGGAAGGTATCCACCCGGAATACCGGGCGGTGTGTGAGACCTACGCCCGGCGGGCCGGGATTGAACTGGTCCTGGCTCCACTCTCCGAAGCAGGGACAACAGAGCCAGTCGAAACGCTCGTCAATGATGCTACGGCCTGTGTTGCCGTGCAGTCGCCCAACTTTTTCGGCTGTATCGAAGACCTCGCGCCACTGGCAGCAGCGGCCCAGAAACACAAGGCGCTGACGGTTGTCACGGTGGCGGAAGCCATGTCGTTGGGGCTGCTCGTCGCGCCCGGCACGGTCGGTGCGGACATCGTCGTAGGCGAAGGACAGTCTTTCGGCGTGCCGCCAGCCTTTGGGGGGCCGCACCTGGGCTTTTTCGCCACCCACGAACGCTTCGCCCGCCAGATGCCGGGCCGCCTGATCGGTCAGGCCTATGATGCCGAAGGGCGCCGGGGCTTTGTCATCACCCTTGCCACCCGCGAGCAGCACATCCGGCGCGAAAAAGCCACCTCGAACATTTGCAGCAACGAAGGTCTGTGCGCGCTCGTCGCCAGCATCTTTCTGGCAACGGTCGGCCGGCGCGGTCTGCAGGAACTGGCCCAGCGCAACCTTCAGAAGGCCGCCTATCTGAAAGGTGTTCTCACGGCCATCCCCGGCATCACCCTGACCTACCGTGCGCCGGTCTTCAACGAATTCGTCATCCGAACGCCCCTGCCGGCCGCGCAACTCGTGGAAACGTTGCTGGAAGACGACATCCTGGCCGGGTTGCCGTTGTCGCGCTATTTCCCGGAGCGTACGCACGAGTTGCTCGTTTGCGCCACGGAAAACACCTCGCGCGCGGCTATGGATGCGTTTGCCGCCCGGCTGGCGCAGGTCTGCGGTGGCTGAAACGCCTATGCGGACGTTCGACGACCTCATCAAACCCTCGGTGCGGCGACTTCAGGCCTACACCCTGACGCCGCACCGCGTGCCCATCAAGCTCAACCAGAACGAAAACCCGTTTGGTATTCCCCCGGCCATCGTGGCGGAAACCCTCCGCCGGGTTGCCGGGCGGGACTGGGCGCGGTATCCCGACTTTGTTCCCACCGAACTGCAAACAGCACTGGCCCGGTTCGCCGGCTGGCAGGCAGATGGCGTCGTGGTCGGCAATGGCTCCAATGAAATCATCCAGGCGCTGCTGACGATTCTCGTTGCCCCCGGAACGCCGGTCGTCCTCAGTGAGCCGACGTTCACCGTTTACCGTCTGATGGTTGAAGTTCTGGGCGGCACGGTGGTCAATGTCCCGCCACGCGCCGACTTCAGCTACGACATCCCGGCCATGCTGGAAGCTGCCCACCGGACGCGCGCCGTGGCCGTGATCCTCTGCTCGCCCAACAATCCGACCGGCGTCACCGTTGACGAGCCGGCGCTGCGCGCCTTCCTGACGGACTTTGATGGCTTCGTCGTCGTGGACGAGGCCTACCATGAGTTCTGTCAGCAGAACTTCGTCCCGCTGCTGTCTGATTTTCCCCGGCTGGTTGTGCTGCGGACGTTTTCCAAGGCCATGGCCATGGCCGGGCTGCGGATTGGCTACGGGCTGATGGCGCCCGAACTGGCGACTGAACTGGGCAAAGCCAAACTGCCCTACAACGTCAACTTCTTTTCGCTGGCGGCAGCGCAGGTGGCCGTCGAAATGTATGCTGACGAGCTGCGGCCGCTCGTTGAGCGCATCATCCACGAACGGGCGCGTGTCAGCGCGGCGATGGCGTCCTTTGACCGTTTCCGGCTGCTGCCGAGTCAGGCGAATTTCCACCTGCTGCATACGCCCCACATTCCACCCAGGCACCTGTTTGAAGCCCTGCTGGCCTGGGGCGTGCTCATCCGGGATGTCAGCCGGTATCCGCTGCTTGGCGAATACGTCCGGTTCAACATCGGCACGCCGGAAGAAAACGACGCGCTGCTGGCTGCTTTGCAGGCCATTCACCCGGAAGCCGCCGCCTGAGACGGGCCGGCGGCACAGGTTGACGACGCACATTGGGCACGGCATTTCCACCAACTTCCAACTCCGCCATGGGTATCCGCGTTCTGGAAGCCGGGTTGTACACCACGGTTCAGGATGCCGGGCGAAGTGGGCAACGGCGCTGGGGCATCGGGCGCGGCGGCGCGCTCGACGGACTGGCGGCTTCCCTGCTCAACATCCTGCTGGGGAACCCACCGGAAGCAGCCCTGCTGGAAATGCACTTTCCGGGGCCGCGCCTGCGTTTTGAGCAGGCGACGGTCATGGCCATTGGCGGCGCGGACTTTGCCCCGACCCTTGACGGACGGCCACTCGCCAACTGGCAGCGTTATGCCGTCCAGCCTGGACAGCAGCTTGCCTTTCGCCAACCCCGCCGTGGACGCTGGGCCTACCTGGCCGTTGCCGGTGGCTTGGCTACTCCCCGCTGGCTGGGCAGCGCCAGCATGAACCCCTTTGCCGGGCTGGACGGCCTCCTTGGACGACCGCTGCGCGCCGGAGATGAGATTCCGCTGTCCCCCGGTCTTCCAACACCGGCGGCGGGACTGGCGCTGGCGCACCGGACCCGGCCGGAGTACGTCACCGACGACACCCGGCCGCTTCGCGTCCTGCCCGGCGCGGAATTCCACGCCCTTGACCCGGACAGTCAGGCGGCGCTGTTTGATGAAGCCATGACGATTGGCGCGGACTCCAACCGCATGGCGACGCGGCTGGAAGGCGTCCGCCTGCGTCTGGCGTACCCTGTGGAACTGGTATCTTCGGCCGTTGCCTGCGGGAGCATCCAG
Organism: Chloracidobacterium thermophilum B; assembly: GCF_000226295.1. Lineage (GTDB taxonomy): Bacteria > Acidobacteriota > Blastocatellia > Chloracidobacteriales > Chloracidobacteriaceae > Chloracidobacterium > Chloracidobacterium thermophilum. Next base: position 740,298 of record NC_016024.1, on the reverse strand, counting down.
CTCCCACCCGATGGCCGTCCGGTGGTGTTGCTCGCCGACGCCCAGACCATCGGCGGCTATCCGCGTGTGGCACACATCATCACGGCCGATCTGCCGGATTTCGTCCAGCGCCGGCCCGGTCAACCCGTCCGCTTCCAGCCAACGACAATTGTGGAAGCCGAGCGCGCCGCGGCGACGCAACGTCAACGGCTCAGACAACTGGCAACCGCCGTCGCCCTTACCGACACAGCCAGAACAGTCCCAGAACGATGAGATGGGACGGCCACAGCACAGCCGCCACGCGCCACTGCCAGCGGATGACGGCGTAGTTGTCCGGCAGACCGTAGAGTCCGACCGGCAGCAGGTTGAAGTTGGCCGCCATGGGCGTGCAGAGCGTGCCGCAACTGCCGGCCGTCAGCCCCAGTATGGCCACCAGTGCCGGGTCCAGCCCAAACGGTGCGACGACCAGCGGGACACCGATGCCGGTTGTGATGACAGAAAACGCCGCAAAGGAATTGCCAACCAGCGCCGTAAAGAGCGTCATGCCGAGAAAATAGGCGACGGCTGCCCCTGGCAGGCTGCCCGGCGGCACGATCCGCTGCACCCCGTCGGCCAGCAGCGTTCCCACGCCGGCCGCCGTAAAGAGCAATCCAAGGGATGCCAGCAGTTGGGGCAACAGATGCAGCGGACCGATGTCCTCGGTCAACTGCCGTCCGGCGGCCAGCGCCGTCGGCCACGAAAAACGTCCAACGACAAGCGCCACGCCGACGGCAACGAGCCCCCCCAGCGCCAGCCCGACCACCGCGCCCCGCCCGACTTCGCCGCCGGCCAGCGCCGTCAGGCCGGCCAGCACGAACGTGACCGTGGGAATCGTCAGTACCGGCCACAGGGCACGCCAGCCCGGCGCAGAAGGTTCACCGGACGGCGCAGGCGTCGCCTGCGTACGCACGCCACCCGCCGCCTCGACGGCCACCAGCCCGACGACGAGCAACCCGGCCACCCAGTGCGGAAGCCACGCGCCAAACCCAAACAGCAACCCCAGCGTGAACCAGTAGGCTGCCGCCAGCATCCGCCGGGCGCGGCGACAGTCACAGACAATCTGTACGGCGTAGCCCCACAGCAGCGCACCGATAAGCGCAAAGGCCGTTTCCAGGGTGGCCGGATGACCCACCAGCCGGGCCAGAATGGATGTCCCCTCAGCCATGGCCGGTATCCTGCCGCACGGCGGTGTGTTCGGCCGTCCCGTTCGGCCGTTGTCCAAGCTGCCGCTCCAGCCATACGAACTGCACGGCTGCCACACCGAGCGACACCGCCACAATGGGAATCGCGTACAGTGCCAGACGGACGACATCCACCGGATACCCGGCGCCCTTCATCACCCCGGCCACGAGCAGACAGCCGGCCGAGGCCGGAAACAGGTTCTGGCCGAAAAAGTTGCCGTAGTTTTCGGCTGCCGCGACCGCCGCCTTGGCCGTCCCTTCACCGGCCGGCGACGGCAGTACGGCCGTGGCCATCGGCGCGACAATCGGCCGCCCGAAGGTGACGTGCCCCTGCAGGCGCAGCCCCAACGCACCCATCGCCACCCGCGCCATCTGAAAACCGATGAGCAGCCGCGCCAGGGAAACGCCCGTCAGCCGTCCCATCAGACGCCCCATGGTCGTGTGCAGCCCCAGGCGTTCGGCCAGACCGACCGCCGGCAGCGTCAACAGGTAGAGCGTGATGACGCGGTTTTCAACAAAAGCCTTGCCCAGGGTATCCAGCATGCCCGGCTGCGTCTGATGGCCCACCAGCGGCATCCCGGCCAGCCAGGCCGTCAGACCTCCCGCGCCCAGCACGACGGGCCCCGTCGGCCACCGCCGCGCCAGACCGACGACGAGCACGCCCACACCGAGCAGTTTCCAGACCGGCCAGCCAAGCCAGGTTTCCATTGGGTCACTTCTCCACCCGTTCAGGGCCCATTCAGGGATAGAGCCGCGTCAGGGCAATCCCCGTGTAAAAATGCTTCAGAATCTGCTCGTGGGTGTAGCCTTCCACCGCCAGCCCGTAAGCTCCGACCTGACACATCCCGACGCCATGCCCCCAGCCGCGTCCGATGAACCGGACGCCTGTCAGCCGCCCGTCAGCATCCCGTTCGTGCAGGATGACGAAGAGATTTTCCCGGACGCCAAGCGCCGAACGTATCCTGAGACCGGTCAGGGTGCTTGTCCCGGCCGCACCGACGACCTGGAGACGCGCCACCCGCCCCGAATCGCCGCGCGCCAGCGGCTTCAGCTCGCGGATGTCGCCCACATTGACGCCGGCTTTGGAAAGCTGTGCCTGAAGTTCAGCCGGGGAAAGCCGTACTTCCCACCAGGAAAACGGCGAAGTCCGGTCGCCGGTGGCACCGTTGCGCACCGGCGAAACTTCGAGATAGCGCACCCGACCATCCTGATCGGCATACAGGCACACGGTCTCGCCGCCGATGATTTCGACCCGCTCGACTGGCAGGCATTCCCCGCCAAAGGTACGGAACAGGTAGGCGTCCGGCGCGACCGTCCAGCGCTGCTCATCCTTTCCCTTGCCCAGGCGTACCGTCAGCGCCGTGCCGTCGTAGGGTCGCGCCGTGCCGCTCTGGAGCGCCGGGATGCCCCGCGCCAGCAGTGACCGGGCCAGCAGACCGAGGGCGATGCCACGGGTCAGCGGCCGCCCGGCATTCAGCAGCGCCGTCGGGCGCAGGATGTTTTCGCGTACCAGGTAGGCCAGCGCCGGCCGCGCCTCTGGCGGGAAACGTTCAGCCTCCGTGCCCAGCCAGTAGCGGGCATCTTCCGGCGTGACCAGACGGGCGGGCGACTCCGCGCCATAGAGCGCCGCCAGCAACGCCGGCACAAAGCCCTCCAGCCGTAGCACCGTCCCCGTGGGACGCTCACTCTGCCCGGCCGTCGCCAACCGCGCCGCCCGGTTGAGCCAGAGCGTCACTTCGCGCGCCGTTGCCAGAGAGGTGAAGTATGCCGCGCCAGGCCGTTCCGGCAGGGTGAAACCGAGCACGCGCAGCAGGGCCCAGTCCCGCGCCAGCAGCCGCACCTCCGGGTCCTGCCAGTGCTCGACACTCTGGCTGGAAACGATCCACCGCCCGGCCCGCACTTGAGGGACAGGAGCAACCAGGACGCTTTTCAGGTACGGCTGCGGCGCGCCAAAGACGTACTCGGAGCTTTCCGTACGCCCGCCGGAAGTGGAAGTGTAGAGGGCATCTATCGGTTCGCCGTTGTAGGTGGCCACGATGCCGCGTGTTTCCAGCACCGCGCGGTCTGACAGCGGATGCTCCGAACCCTGCCCACGATAGACCTGCGAAGCCGCCGTCGGCAGCAGGTCATAGCCTTCGGCGGCATACTTGCCGCGATTTTTCAGGGCATAGGTGCGGGCAGCAATCGCCTGGGCCTTGAGGGCTTCGAGGTTGGAAAACACCGTCGGCGACAGTTCATTGGGAACGACGCCGCGCAGATAGGCTTCCAGCGGAACGACGTTGACGACGGTCAGGCGTCCGCGCCGGTTGAGGAAAACCTCGATGCGTCCCCGGTAGGACTGGCCCGAAAATCTGAGTGGCGCGCGTTCTTCCTCCAGAGCTGTGAAGGTGCAGCGTTGTGCGCCGCGCAGCAGGGAGCTTCCGCCCTCGGCCGTCACGCCCAGGCGCGGAAGAGAAGCGCCCGGAGCCGCGTCGCGGGTGATGACCGGACGGCGAAACCCGGCGTTGACCACACTCACCATGAGCGCCTCGGCGTCTTCCGGCGCGGCACAATCCCCGACAACGACGACATACGCCTGCTCACGTGCGTCGTAGCGCGTCGTTACCGGCCCGGCGACCTGCTCACGTAACCGGACAACCGCAGCGGTGGCCGCTTCCCGGGACCGGAATGAAGCGACTTCCACGCGGTAACGCTCCGACCCGCTGCCCGGCGCAGGGCGGGTCCCGACTTCGAGCTGCACCGTGGCCTTTCCGGCCGTGATGGGCAGCACGTCATCAGACGGCTCCCCGGTGGAACAGGTCATGGGCCCTTCACAGGTTACGGTGGCGAAGTCGGCGTTCGTGGTCAGCGCAATGCGGATTTCCGGCTCGGCGATGCCGGCAGCGGACCCGGCGGGGATACCGACCCGCCGGGGGCGCGTCACCTGCCCCGGCGCGGACAGCGGTCCTGACAGATACGCGCCGAGAAGCGCCACCAGCGCCAACCATGCCACCTGGCGACAAAACACACGCAGCATTTCCAAAACAGCAGCAATGGAAACCAACAACCCTGGAAAACGGTGAGACAGACTGTTGTAGCACGGACTGATGCGGGGCTGCACGTGCACGTGCGCCACAGGAATGGGGAATGGAAAATGGGGAATGGGGAATGAAGGGTTCCTCTCCGCGGCTCTGCGTGAGGTCAGTCGTCAGCCTGATTCCCGTCTGAGCAGGACAAGGGCAGTCCGGCAGAACGGCCAAAGCGCAGACTAAGCCGGAAAGACAGCGTCAATGGCGGACGTCACCTCGGCTACCGTCACCCGGCGGATACACTCCGGCTCCGGGAAGGCCTGACAGACCGGCCCGGCACACGGGACACATGGCAACCGGTGACGCACCACCCGGTGCGGGACGTTCGTCCACGGCGACCAGACGGTTTCATTCGACGAACCGAAAATGACCACGAGCGGGCGCTCAAAAGCAGCCGCAATGTGGGCTGGGCCGCTGTCGTTGCCCACGAAAAAGGCACAGCCGGCAATGAGCGCCATGGTTTCGGAAAGCGGCAGGTCCGTGAAAAACAGCGCCCGGTGGGACGCCGGCAGGGCACGGCGGACGGCTTCGGCCACCGGCTCCTCTCCCGGCCCAACCACAATGACCGGCTGCAACCCACGCTGTGCCAGATAGTTCACAATGTCGGCGAAATGCGTTGCCGCCCACTGCTTGCTCTGAAAAGCCGCCGCCGGGTGAATGACGGCGTAGGGGCCGGAAACACCGGCCCGGCGCAGCTTCGCCGTGACGGCCGCACGGGCCTGGGGCGCGCAGTAGAGCTTCGTCCGTGGAAGCGGTGACGGCACGGGCACGCCGACGAACTTCAGCAGGCCGAGCTGCTGTTCAACACAGTGAATCGTGGACTTCTGCCAGATTTCGGTTGGGGCCGGCGCCACGTGCGTCAGCAGCCAGCGCGTGTTGGGCAGTGCGTAGCCAACCCGCCGGGGGATACCGGCCAGCCGCATCAGCCAGGCAGCCGTTGTGCCGCCGTGCAGGTTGAAGCCCATATCGAAGTTTCCAGCCCGCAGCCGCCGAATAGCCCCAAGGCGCATCTCCAGGCCGGCGATGCCGCGCCGGGCGCGCGGTATCACAAACAGTTCATCCACCAGTGGATGCGGTTCGAGCAGCGGAGCCGAAAGCGGTTCCGTCACCACGGTAATGGGCAGGTCCGGCCGCCACGCCTTCAGGGCACTCAATACCGGCGTCATCAGCACCGTGTCGCCGATTGAGCGCAGACGGAACAGCACCGGGCGGTCAAAAGGTACAGGTATCACGGTTGGCGGCACTGGCGGTTGGGTTGTAGCTTTGTCCGTACCGTCCCGTGTTGACGGGAAGCCGATTTCGAGAGGCAGGCATGAACATCCTATCGGGCTGGATGAAGCCGTGGCACAACGCCACGCCACAGCCACGCCACATGACATCCGGGACACATCCCGACACCAGGCTTTATGACAAGCATCGGGTCAGGTGGCAACTGGTGCTGGTGCTGACCCTTGTCGTTGCTGGCGGATTGGCTGGCAACTGGACAGTGCAGGCCCGGCCGCAGGACACCGCGCCCCGCCTCCGGCCGCAGGATTTCGTCACGGAGCAGACCGTTGCCGGTGTCAAAACCCTCGTCAAACGGCGTCCGGGCAGTCAGACCGTGGCGGTCGGACTGTTCTTTGCCGGTGGTGCCAGCAACATCGCGCCGGCGCAGGCCGGTATCGAGGCACTGACGCTGGCAACGGCCACCGAGGCGAGCCGCCGTTTCCCCCGCGCCCTTCTGCGCCGGGAAACGGCGCGCCTGGGCTGTAGTCTGAGCTACCTTGTGACGTACGATTACTCGGCGCTCACCCTGGCCAGCACCCGCCAGACCTTTGAGCAGAGCTGGAAACTCTTTGCCGATGTCGTCCGCCATCCGCGTTTCGAGGCAGAGGATGTCGCGCTGACGCGCGAGCGGCTGCTGGCTTCCCTGCTCGATGATGAAGACGATCCCGATGCCCTGTTGCAGAAAACCCAGGCCACAGCCGTGTACCGCCAGCATCCCTACGCGGCGACGCCAACCGGGACGCCGGAAGCCCTGGCACGTCTCAGCGTGGCGGATGTGCGCGCCCATTATGCCCGGCTTCTGACGACGAAACGGATGCTGCTCGTCGTCGTGGGCGATGTTGCGCCTGAGCGCATTGCCACCGAGGCCACCCGGCTGTTTGCCGGGCTGCCGGCCGGAACGCCTCCGAAACCGCTGCCGCCCCTGTCCTGGGCAGAAGCGGATGTGACCATCGTCAACCGTTCCATGCCGACCGACTACGTGCAGGGCGTCTATGCGGCCCCGCCCCTCACCGCGCCGGACTTTCCGGCGCTGCGCCTGGCAGCGGCCGTTCTGCGGGACCGGATTTTTGAAGAAGTGCGCGTCAAGCGGAACCTCTCCTATGCGCCGACGGCCTTTCTGACGGCCCAGGGGGCCAACCTGGGCGGCATCTATGTCTCTTCGGTGTCCGCCCCGCAGGCGGTGGAAGTGATGCTGAAGGAAATCGAACGGCTCAAAACGGAACTTGTCGAGCCGGCCGAGTTGCGCGCTACCGTGGCGCAATTTCTCACCACGACCTATCTGGCTGAAGAAACCAACAGCGGACAGGTGGCGGCCCTGGCGCTGTACGAACTGGTGGGCGGCGGGTGGCGACAGAACTTCACCTCACTGGACCGGCTGCAGGCCGTCACGCCGGAGCAGGTGCGGGCGGCGGCCCGGAAGTACATGGGCAACCTGCGGTTTGTCATCATCGGGGACGAAGCCCGGACGCGCCAGCTGCGTGATAGACTCACCGTTCCGGGGCCGGGCGACTGAAACCGGACAGCGTTTCCTTCCGCATTCGGGGCGCCAGCCCTTGCCCTTTTATTGCAGTTGTTTATACTGAACGACTTATTTTGGGCGCACAGACAGGCGAAGCATGACAAGGGACGCCTTCCACACGCCCGACGGCACAGGACGGTGAGACGGCGGCTGGATTCGGTCGTCCTCACGACTTCAGCACCGAGGGACCAGGGCTTGGACATTGCCGAAACCATCGAACGCCTTGTGACGCAGGATGGGTTCGAGTTGGTCGTTTGTGAGATGAAAAAGCTCGGACGCCGGCATCTTTTGCGCGTCGTGGTGGACCATCCCAACGGCATCACCCTTGACCACTGTGCGGCATTGAGTCGGCGTATCGGCGACCATCTCGACGCGGTGGATGCCGTGCCAACCGCTTACACCCTGGAAGTTTCCTCGCCAGGCGTCGAACGTGGGCTGTACCGGCTGGCCGACTACCAACGGTTCACCGGCCATCGCGTGCGACTGCGGACAACGGTGGCGCTCAACGGCAGGCGGCAGTTTCGCGGACGGATTGCTGCCGTCCGCACTGAGGAAGGGCCGGTCATCATCCTGCGCAACGAGGCTGGTGTGGAAACCCCCATTGCGTTTTCCGATATTGCCCAGGCCCAACTCGAAGTCACGGCAGAAGACCTCTTTCGCGTGGCGGAAGCAAAACGTGCCGCACGTGAACGGGAGCGCGAAAAAGATGCGGCGGATACCAGACCGTAGTGGTGTCCAGACGGAGGCAAGCAAGCTATGTCCATACTGTCAGAGCAGATTCAGGCTATCAGCCGGGACAAAAACATTGACCCACGCATCATCATCGAGGCCCTGCAGGATGCAGTGACGGCCGCGGCGCGGCGGCACTTCAAGTCGAATGAAAACCTCGTGGCTATTTACAGCGAGGAAAGCCACCGCATGGAACTCTACGCCGCCAAGCGTGTGACTGATGTCGTCGTCTGCCCGGAAACGGAAGTCTCCCTTGAAGAAGCCCTTCAGGCTGACGCCTCGGCAGAAATTGGCGATGTGCTTTACGAGCCACGGCAGGACCGCTTCGAGGAACTCGGCCGCATCGCCGCGCAAACCGCCAAACAAATCATCATCCAGAAGGTGCGGGAAGCCGAACGCGAAAACATCTACAACGAATACATCGGGCGTGTGGGGGAGATTGTCCACGGCGTCGTCAAACGCTTTGAGCGGGGCAACATCATCCTTGACATCGGGCGCACGGAGGCCCTGCTGCCCCGCTCCGAACAGTCGCCGGCGGAAAACTTCAGCCAGAACGACCGGGTACGGGTCGTCATCACCCAGGTGACGAAAGATGCCAAGGGTCCGCAGGTTCACGTTTCGCGCACCAGTCCCGAACTGCTCAAGCGGCTGTTTGAGATGGAAGTCCCTGAAATCTACGACGGAACTGTGACCATCAAGGCGGCGGCACGGGAACCGGGCGAGCGGGCAAAGGTGGGCGTGGCCTCGAATGACCCGGATGTGGACCCGGTGGGCGCCTGTGTCGGGATGAAGGGTTCGCGCGTACAGGCCGTCATCCGGGAGCTGCGCGGTGAAAAAATTGACATCATTCCGTGGTCGGAGGACCCGGTGGTGTTTGCCGCCAACGCCCTCTCTCCGGCCAAGGTGAGCCGTGTCCAGATTACCGATTTCACCAACCAGCGCCTTGAAGTCATTGTTGAGGAATCCCAGCTCAGTCTGGCCATCGGCAAACGGGGGCAGAACGTCCGGCTGGCCTCCAAACTCGTGGGGTGGAACATTGACATCCGCAGCGATGCCGAAATGAAACGCGAAGTGGCCAGCCAGTTCCAGTCCCTGCTTTCGCGGCCGGATGTTCCGCTGACCGATTTGGCGGCTCTCAATCCGGCCTATGCCCAGTATCTGAAGAAAGCTGGCATTGCCACCCTTGAAGAGCTGGCCGATGCCAATGTCAACGATGTGGCCAGCATCCTGGACATCAGCTTCGATGAAGCCGTGGCACTGATTGAGCAGGCCCGACAACTCCTGCCAGCCACAGGGACAAACGAAGAAGCCGCATCGGAAACGGCGGCAGAAGAAGCCGCACCGGAGCTTGCAGCCGGGGCGGAAGCGACACCGGAGGACACGGCCGAGGTGTCGCTCCAATCCGGGGGCACGGCTGACGCACCAACCGCAACGGACACGGACGCCGCTCCGGCCGCAGCGGCGCTGGACAGTCCGACGACAGATGCCATCGCGCCAGAGGGTGAGCCGGAGCTTCAGCCGGGTGCCTGAGTCCCTGCGGCCGGCGGACGGGAACCAGTGTTGGAAATGGAGGGTAGGGAACGCGCATGACGACAAAAATCAGGATTTACGAGCTAGCCAAAGAACTTAAGGTGGACAGCAAGCGAATCATCGAGGACCTCCAGCGGATTGGTGTCAGTGGCAGCTATGTCCCGTCCAGCAGCATTGACCAAGCGATTGCTCACCGGGTACGTGAGCAGTACAACCCCAACCGTGCCTCCACGGCCAACACGCCTCCGCCAGCCCCAAAGCTCCGCAAGTTACCGCCAGGAACCATTCTGCCCAATGTTTTATCCTCTTCAGTGCCAACCACCGAGCCGGCTGCTCCAGCTCTCTCCCAACCGGTCACAAGTGCTACCAGTGTTCGGCTCGTCAAGAAAACGCCCGAAACCGACTTGCTGGCGGAGAAACAGGCGCACGAAACAGCACCGACGGTCTCAGCAGGAACCTCATCGGCGGTCTCGCCGGCAAAGGCTCCAGAATCCACGTTGCGCGTCGTCACCCTTTCCACTCCATCCGTGAAACCAGTTCCAGCGGCGGAAACGACCACCGATGCAACACCACCAGCGACATCCCAGACTGCAGAACTGAAAGCCACAGAGGCGCAACCCACCACGAGCATCAGACCTATTCCTGTGCCTTCATCGCCACCCACGGCGCAGCCGGTCAATGGCGGTGGCACAGCCGCGAAGGCAGCCACGCCAGTCACGCCCGCAGCCCCAACCCAGCCCGTGATTCGGCAATTTACGGTTCCAACGACGCGGACACCTTCGCCAGCCCGTCCACCGGTTGTAGAGCCGTCTGCCTACCCACAGAAAAGCGGGGGACAGGCTCGCCCGCCGGAGACGCGCTCGGACTCCCGCGAAGAGCGCCCGCTGCACTCCTCTCTAAATCGCGGGGTCTCCTCCGTGGAAACGCCATCAACGGTGACACGTACGTATGTTCCACCCGCATCACCGGACCGCTCCCGGGACGGACGTGGACGGCGCAACTTCAAAGAGCACACGGAGACACTCCGCAAACGTGAGTTTGAAAAGAAACTTGTGCGTCCCGAACGCGCGCCCGCCGTTGTGGCCAAAGCTAAGCCTGTCTTTACGGAATTCAAACCGATTACCGTCGTTGAGGGAACCACCGTCAAGGAGTTGGCCGAGAAGATAGAGGTCAAGCCCAAGGACATCATGGCCGCGCTGCTTGCCAAAGGTATCCTGGCGACTATCAACCAGCCTCTTTCCGAAGAGGCTATGCGCGAAGTCGCCCGTGAGTTTGGTTATGAGGTCACGGTACGCAGCCTCGAAGAAATCATCAATGACCAGCAGGATACCCTGGCCATTGAGACCGATGCTTTGGATGACATCGAGCCGCGCGCGCCGGTCGTGGCGGTGATGGGTCACGTTGACCACGGCAAGACCAGCCTTCTCGATGCCATCCGCAACACACGAGTGGCGGCCGGTGAAGCCGGTGGGATTACCCAGCACATTGGGGCGTACAGCGTCGAGGTTCCCGACCCGGACAATCGGGAAAAACTGCGCCGCATCGTCTTTCTGGACACGCCCGGTCACGAAGCCTTCACGATGATGCGGGCACGCGGAGCCAAAGGCGCGGATGTTGCCGTCATTGTCGTGGCCGCCGATGATGGCGTGATGCCGCAGACCATCGAAGCCATTGATCACGCCCGGGCTGCCAAAGTGCCCATTGTTGTGGCCATCAACAAGATTGACAAACCCCAGGCCAACGTCGAGCGCGTCAAAAAGGAACTGTCCGACATCGGTCTCATCTGTGAAGAGTGGGGCGGCGACACCGTCATGGTCGAGATTTCCGCCAAGCACCGGCGCAACCTCGATACCCTGCTCGAAATGATCCTGCTCACAAGCGACCTTCTCGACCTCAAGGCCCCCACCAAACGGCTGGCCTCGGGCGTCGTTCTCGAAGCGCGCCTTGACAAAGGGCGCGGTCCCGTCGCCTCGGTGCTGGTTCAACAGGGGACGCTCAAAGTGGGCGATCCGTTCATTGTCGGCCTGCACTTCGGGCGCGTCCGTGCCCTGATTGATGATCGCGGGCGGCCACTGACGGAAGCCGGGCCTTCAGTTCCGGTTGAAGTGCTCGGCCTGGAGGGCGTCCCCAAAGCCGGCGATCTGTTTCAGGTGGTGGATGATGCCGCCCGCGCTCAGGAACTGGCCAACTACCGGCAGTCCAAAGCCCGCATGGCGCAGTTGATGAGCAGTGCGGCGCGCGGGCTGGAAGACATGTACCAGCAAATGAAGAGCGGACAGCTCAAGGAACTGCTCGTCATTCTCAAGGCCGATGTGCAGGGATCGGTGGAAGCCCTGCGTGAAATTCTCCAGAAGCTCTCCAACGAGAAAGTCAGCATCCGTGTCATTCGGGCCGATGTGGGTGCGATCACAGAATCGGATGTGATGCTGGCCGCAGCCTCGAACGACATGTCGCACGTCTGCATCATTATCGGCTTCAACGTCCGCCCGGCCCCGCGCGTGGCTGAACTGGCCAAACAGGAGCGGGTGGACATCCGCCTGCACAGCGTCATCTACAAGGTCGAAGAAGAAGTGCGCAAGGCCATGATCGGCATGCTCGATCCGCTCACCAAGGAAATCGAGCTTGGGCGGGCGGAAGTGCGCAAAGTGGTGAAGGTTCCCAAAGTGGGCAACATCGCCGGCTGCGCGGTGCTGGAGGGGGTGGTCAAACGCGCTGCCAAAGTGCGTCTGGTCCGGGATTCGGTCGTGGTTTATGAAGGCGAGATTGCCTCGCTGCGCCGGTTCAAGGACGATGTCTCCGAAGTCAAGGCCGGATTTGAATGCGGGATCGGACTTGACCATTTTTCGGACATCAAGGAAGGCGACATTATCGAGTGCTACACGCTCGAAAAATACGCTGCGGAACTCTAAGCCCAAGGAGTCAGGCCCCCAACGATGCGACGCCGTGCGAGCCACCGTTCGAGACCGGGAAACCACCGCCGCGAACGCCTGTGCGAAGCTTTCCGTCTGGAAATCAACGAGATTGTGCGCTTTGAGCTGGACGATGAGCGCGTGGACCCGGTCGTGGTGCACCACGTGGCCCTCAATGCCGCTGGGACGGCCGCGCGGGTCTATGTCAGTGGCGACGGCGGACGGGAAAGCAACCTGGCGCTGACGGTCCGTGTCCTGAACGAGGCCACGGACTTCATCCGGCAGGCCCTGGGGCAGCACCTGGGACTGCACCGGGTGCCGACCCTGCATTTCGTACTCGACAAAACCCTGCTTTCCGCGTCCCGGATTGAGGCCATTCTGGACGAAGAGCGTCCCCGTCTGAAGGCGGCTGATGCCCCCAGCCCCTGACCGATGCGGGTGCGCTCTGGCGCAGGTTGTCTTGGTTGGATTCCCTATGTACGGAGTTGAAGCCCTATGCTCAGTCAGGTGGTCGAACTCATCGAGTCGAAGCACCGCTTTCTGATCACCGGCCATGCCCGTCCCGACGGTGACAGCACCGGTTCCTCACTGGCACTTTACTGGGGGCTACGTGCATTGCACAAAGATGTCGTCGTGGTGATGCGCGACCCGATTCCACCGGCCTATCAGGAGTTACCCGGCGCAGGGGAAGTGCAGGTTCGCCCGGCAATTGACGAACCATACGACGCGGCATTTGTCATCGAATGCAGCGATCTGGACCGTCCGGGTCTGCCGGGACTCGAAAAGCAGTTCATTGTCAACATTGACCACCACACCACGACTGCCCTGTTCGGGCACATCAACTGGATTGACGCCACAGCCGCCGCTGTGGGCGAAATGATCTACAACCTCTGCAAAGCCCTGGGGATCAACATCAACCAACCGATTGCGGAGTGTGTCTATGCAGCGTTGCTGTCGGACACCGGCTCATTCCACTACGCCAACACCACCGAACGCACCTTCAAAATTGCCTCCGAGTTGGTACGGCGCGGGGCGCGTCCGGCGCATGTGGCCCGGGCCCTGTACGAGTCCCACTCCTTCGGCAAAATCAAACTGCTGGGCAGTGTCCTGTCCACGCTGCAACGGGATGAAAGCGGGCGGGTGGCCTGGGTGACGATGACCCGTGAGATGATGGAAGCCGCCGAGGCCACCGAAGATGACCTCGAAGGTATTGTCAATCACCCGCTTTCCATCCGGGATGTCGAAGCCGCCGTGTTCTTCAAGGAAATTCATCCGGGGCAGTTCCGCATCAGCCTGCGCTCCAAAGGCAACGTGGATGTGTCGAAAATTGCGGAACGTTTCGGTGGCGGCGGACACAAATACGCCTCCGGGTGCACTGTCATCGGCACTCAGGACAGCGTTGCGAACCGCGTGTTATCTTCGTTGCAGTCGGAGCTTGGAACGACCTCCAGAGCCGCCGACTGAGAGCCTCGCCCCATACCATGACGCCAACTTCTGACGCTCCGCCCCTTGATCCGAAGCAGCCGCCGGTCGCCGCCCTGGCCCCGGTTTCCCTGCCGCGACAGGTCGTGGTCTGCTTGGCAGCCTGGCTCGTGCCCGGACTGGGGCACGGCCTGCTGGGCCGCTACGGGCGCGCAGTGCTCATCGGCGGCAGCATCTACACGATGGTCGTGCTGGGACTGTGGATGCGCGGACACCTCTACTCCCCCTTCGACCCGGACGAACTGCTCGGACTGCGGGATGTCCTGTCGAAGGTTTGCCTCATCGGCCAGATGGGTATCGGTGTCCTTCAGCCAATCCTGCGGGGGCTTGGCTTTGGCGTCAGCTTTGAGTTTAAAGCCGCAACCTACGAATACGGCACGTATTTTCTTGTCGTCGCCGGACTGCTCAACTACCTGGTGATGTTCGATGTGTTTGACATTGCCAAAGGGCGCAAGGCCTGATGCGTGCTGACCAGCGCGGGACTTGAAACCATGCACTTTCTCATCATGACAACCTTCGCGGCGCTCACCTCCACTGTCCTGGCCGCCATCACCAACGAAGCCGAAACCACCCGTGAGCGATGTCTGTATGGCCTCAAAACATTCGGCGCTTTTGTCGGCGTCGGGCTGGTCATCAGTTGGCTTTTTTACTTCATTCCCTGAGCGGCGTCTGACCCTGTGGACGGAGCAACGGTCGCCGGTGACGCTGGTTCAGGCGCGAATGAAACCGATGGAGTCTGGCGGTGCACGATTGGTATCAGGACAAGCTGCGTGAAGAATGTGGGGTGTTTGGCATCTGGGGGCATCCCGAAGCGGCCCGGCTCACCTATCTGGGACTGTATTCCCTGCAACACCGTGGGCAGGAATCCGTCGGCATTGTGACCAGTGATGGCCAGCGCCTGCATGCCGTGCGCGGCATGGGTGAAGTCAACGAAATCTTCACCGAGTCCGTCCTGGACAAACTGCCCGGCCACTGCGCCATCGGCCACGTACGGTACTCAACCGCCGGAGAAGTCAGCCTCAACGAAGCCCAGCCGTTCTCCATCAAATGCCACCGGGGTGAACTGGCGATCTGTCACAACGGCAACTTCCCCTTTGCGGAAACCATGCGTGCCGAACTGGAGCGGGAAGGTGCGATTTTTTCCTCAACCAGCGATACCGAAGTCGTCCTGCACAAACTGGCCCGGTCGCGCCAGCCACACCTTCAGCAGGCCATTGCCGACGTTTTCCGGGAGCTTGAAGGCGCATACTCGATTCTTATTCTCACACCGGACAGTCTGTTTGTTGTGCGCGACCCACGTGGTTTCCGCCCGCTCTGTCTGGGTGAACTGGATGGGGCGACGGTGGTGGCCTCGGAAACCTGTGCCTTTGACCTCATCGGTGCGACTTACGTCCGCGACATTGCACCGGGTGAAATTCTGACCGTCAACCGGGAGGGCCTGCGGACCGAGTACCCGCTGCCGCCCCAGACGCCGGCCTTCTGCATTTTCGAGCACGTGTATTTTGCGCGCCCGGATAGCCGCATCTACGGGCGCAGCGTCAACAAAAGCCGCCACAAGATGGGCAAGCAACTGGCCCGGGAACAGCCCGTTGAAGCCGACATCGTCGTTCCGGTCCCGGACTCCGGTGTAGCCGCCGCGATTGGCTATGCGGCGCAGTCGGGCATCAACTTCCGGTTCGGGCTGGTGCGCAACCACTACATTGGCCGCACCTTCATCGAGCCAACGCAGTCCATCCGCAACTTTGGCGTCAAGGTCAAACTCAATCCCGTGCGCGATCTGATTGAAGGGCGGCGCGTTGTTCTGGTGGATGACTCGCTGGTACGCGGCACGACCAGCCGGAAGATCGTCGAGATGCTCCGCCAGGCCGGGGCGCGGGAAGTCCACCTGCGGATAAGCTGTCCGCCGACCATTTCCCCCTGCTACTACGGTGTGGATACGCCCTCGACCGCCGAACTGATTGCCGCCAACCAGTCCACGGAAGCCATCCGGCAATACATCAATGCCGACAGCCTGGGCTACCTGAGCCACGAGGGGTTGCTGGCGGCCTGTGGCGCAGATGAAGGACTCCGGTTCTGCACCGCCTGCTATACCGGCAAGTATCCGCTGCCCGTCCCGCAGCGGGCGGTCGGGCGCAGCCACCGGGCGTAGTGGCTGGGCATGGTTCGGCTTTTGATCACGCCTGACCGTGGCGGCAACGCCCCGGCCGCACCATCACGGCGTCCGGCCACATCGTTTTCTGGTGGAAAAGCCCTGGTGAATTATCTAGTATCGGGTCTGCCAACGGGCAAAAGCCAACCGGAAGTGACATATCTCCTTACATCTGATGGTGCGCAGATGCTGTGCGCCAATCTGAATCTCCAGTATCCGCGTTGCTACATGACGGTGGACGTATGATTGGTACGTACCTACTCCACTACAAGCTGCTCAAAAAAATCGGTGAAGGCGGGCAGGGTGAAGTTTACCAGGCAGAAGACACCCGGTTGCGGCGCATCGTGGCCATCAAGATTCTGCCGGCTGAGCTGGTGGCGGATGAAAAAACCCGCAAGCGGTTTCTCCGCGAAGCCCAACTCGCCTCGGCGCTCGACCACCCGAACATCTGCACGGTCTATGAAATCAACGAGGACCGTGGGCTGCATTTCATCGTCATGCAGTACCTCGAAGGCAAACGCCTCAAGCAGATGGTACGGGGGCGACCGCTGGATATGGAAAGCACCCTCTCCATTGCTGTCCAACTGGCCGATGCGCTGGCCGCAGCGCATGAGCGGGGTGTCATTCACCGGGATGTCAAAGCCACCAATGTCATCGTCAATGAGCGCGGGCAGGCCAAGATTCTCGATTTTGGCCTGGCGAAAGCCACGGCCAAGAACATTGGCGACGAGTCCGTCATGGAGTTGACCCAGGCCGGTGTTCCCTTTGGCACGGCCGGTTACATGTCGCCGGAGCAGGCCCGTGGCGGCACGATTGATGCCCGTTCGGATATCTTTTCACTGGGCATCGTCATCTACGAAATGGCAGCCGGCCGCCTCCCGTTTCAGGGCAAAAGCACGGTGGATGTCATGCATGCCATCATGCATGAGCCGCTTCCGCCGCTGTCGTCCATCAATCCGGCTGTGCCTGAGCGGCTGCAAAGCATTCTCGAAAAGGCGACGGCCAAGGATGTGGCGGCCCGCTACCAGACGATGCGCGAGTTCCAGGCGGACCTCAAGCAGCTCCTGCGCGCCGTCCAGATGCAGACCGGGCAACCGCTGACCGACGATTCCCTGCTGCCTATGGTTACCCCGCGCCACGAGCGCAGCAACTGGCTCACCGGTGGCGTCGTGGGACGGCTCATCAGCCGGCTGCGCGGCACGCCTGACCGGACACCCATCAGTCAGACGAATACTCCACCCTCCGCCTTGCCCAGCCGCCCCACCGGCGCGCCCCAACCCGCCGAGCCACCGCCCGCCGAGAAAAAACCCGACGACATTGCCGACAAAGGGCAGGCGCTCCGGGACTCGATGCCCAGTTCGTGGCGTACATCCGACAAACGTTCGATTGCCATTCTTCCCTTCCGCAACCTGAGCGGCGACCCCCAGACGGATTTTTACAGCTTTTCCCTTGCCGACAGCGTCATCACCGAGTTGGCCGGACTCAAATCCATCGTCGTGCGTCCGTCAAGCTACATGGCGAAGTACCAGGGGCGTGACCTCGACCCGATCTACGTCGGCAACGAACTCCAGGTGGACGCCGTGATGACCAGCGCCTACGTCAAGTCGGGACAGCGCATGCGCGTCACGCCGCAGTTGATTGACGTTCACACGGGAGAAATCCTCTGGAGCGACAAAATTGACCTCGACGCCCAGGACATCATCACGCTGCAGGACACCCTGGCGCAGAAAATCTGTGAAGAACTGCGTGTCCGCATCAGCCAGACCGAGCAGGAGCGCATTGCCAAGCCGACGACCCGCAATGCCGAAGCCTTTGAGTACTACCTGCGTGGACGCAATCAGTTGCAGCGTTTCCGCCAGACGATGCTCAAGGATGACTTCAGCGCCGCGACCGAAATGTTTGAAAACGCGCTGGCCTGCGACCCCAACTTCGCCCTGGCCCACTCCGGCATGGGCCTGTGTTATGTCGAATATGTGCTGAAAGGCATTGGCGGGGCGCTGTATTTCGAGCGTGCGGCAGAACGCTTCCGGCAGGCGTTGGCGCTCGATGACTCGCTCATCGAACCACAGATCAACATGGTCTATTACTACCTGCTCAAGGGCGAGAAGGTACGCGCCCGCGAGCAGGTGCGGCGCATGCTGGCCATTGCGCCCAACGACCCGGCGGCACACAACACGGCGGCCTACCTGCACCGCTGGGATGGGCTGTACGGGCCGGCTCTGGCCGAATACGAAGCCTGTCTGCGGCTTGACCCAACGGATGTCGTACGAGTGTCGTACAACCGCGCCCGCATTGCCCTCTACCAGGGGCACTACGAAGAGGCGCTGGAACATCTCGAAGCGGCGCTGTTTATCGAACCCAACCATCCCTTTGCCACAATGGTGCTGGGACAGGTGCTCTACTACCAGGGGCGGCATGAGGAATCGGCGCGCACGTTCCGGGAGTTGTTCGAGCGCAATCCCGACCTCCATGGCTTCCGTCCCATCTACGGGCTGGGCTTTGTCATCGAGGGGCAACCCGACCGGGCGCGGGCGCTCATCAACGATGCCGTCCGTGAAATTGCCAATGCCGATGGCGATGCCGCCTACTGGCTGGCGACACTCTACGCGGCGCTGGGTGATGACGAAGATGCGCTGTACTGGCTGCGCCGGGCCATCGCCCTGGGCAACGAAAACTACCCGTGGTTCATTTCCAATCCCGACTGGGCACGGCTGCGCGAAAACCCTGCGTTTCGGGCGATTATGGAACCCGTCCGGCAGAGTTGGGAGCAACTGATGCAGCCGTTCATCAGTCCGCCGCCGTCGCCGCCACCATCGGCTGGCGACAATGTGGTGGCCTAGGCGCATCCGGCGCCAGTCCTTTCCGCTTTCCTTGAAACACTTGCGGGTTCTCTATCTGCTCGACTCCCTCAACCGTGGCGGTGTCGAAACGCTGGTGCTGTCCACCTGCCGGCGGGCTGCGGACGTTGGGATCAGCGCCTGCCTGGCCGGATTTGGCGACGGCACGGCGGCCGCCGACTTTCACGCACTGCCGCACGCCTTTTTCCGCAAACGGCGTGCACCGTTCGACCCGTTTCTGGCCGGCTGGTTGCGCGAACTCATCCGGGTCGAGGGCATCACCCTGATTCATGCCAACCAGGCCGTCGAGGCCCTCCATGCGTGGTGGGCGCGGCGCGGCCTGCCGGTCAAGCTCGTCCTGACGCTGCACAACCTCGAATATGACACCAGGAACCTCCAGGCGCTGAACTTCCTGCTGCCCCGTCTCGATGCCGTATCAGTTGTGTCGCATGCGGCCCAGCGGTGGCATCTGGCACAGGGACGGCTGCGCCTGACGCAGGCCCGACACGTCGCCGTAGTGCCCAATGGCGTCCCTGACCCGGGCGCAGGCCGGAGACAGCCCACGGTTTTCCAACCTGACGGCCCCACCCTGGGCATGATTGCCAACTTCACGCCGGTCAAAGACCACGCCACGCTGTGCCGGGCGCTGCCGGAGGTGTTCGCCCGTCATCCGACGGCCCGGTGTCTTCTGGTTGGCGCAGGGCAGGATGCGCGCCGTGAGGCGGCGGCACGGGCATTGTGTGCGCGCGCTGGCATCCTTGACCGGGTGGACTTTTGCGGCAGTCGTCCGGCCGCCGAGGCCCTGCCTCAACTCGATGTGTTCATTCTGTCATCGTGCAGCGATACCTTCGGGCTGGCGCTGGTTGAAGCCATGCTCGCCGGGCTGCCGTGTGTCGCCTCGGACATTCCGGCGCTGCGGGAAGTTACCGCCGATGGCACGGCCGCCGCCCTTTTTCGTGCCGGGGATGCTGCCGATTGTGCGCGGGTGCTGAACCACGTACTGGATGATGCCGACTACCGCCGGACACTGGCCGCACGTGGACAAGCCCATGCCTGTCGGCACTATAGTTTTGAAGCGTATCTTGCCCGGTTGCGCGATTTTTACGACGCAGTGCTGGCTGCGTGAGGTGTGCGGTGGCCGCTGCTCCGGTCTTCGTGGCTGTTCCTTCCTATCGCCACGCCCGTTTCGTGGCCCAAACCCTGCGCTCAATTTTCCGGCAGACCCACCCCCCGACAAAACTGCTGGTCATTGACGACGGCTCACCGGATGACTCACCCCACGTCATTGCCCGAACGCTGGACGATTGCCCGTTCCCGTGTGAACTCATCATCCACGAAACCAACCGGGGGCTGTGCGCCACCCTCAACGAAGCCCTTGCCTGCTGCGATGCGCCGTATTTTGCCTACCTTGGCTCGGATGATCTCTGGCTGCCCGATTTTCTCGCCACGCGCGTGACGATGCTGGAAGCGCGCCCGACGGCCGTTCTGGCCTACGGCCATGCCCTGATTGTCAACGCCGATAACGACATCGTGGATGACACCCGCTGGTGGGCGCGCTATACGGATGGCGACGCCCGCGCCATGCTTCTGCGTGGCGGCGCTCCGGTCAGTGCCACGGTGCTGTACCGGACCAGCGCCCTGACCCGGTTTGGCTGGAACGAACGGGCCCGCCTGGAAGATTATGAACTCTACCTCCGGCTGTGCCGGGTCGGAGCCTTTGCCCTGGATAAGGACATCCGTGCCGCCTGGCGTCACCACGGTTACAACACGAGCCGGAACGTGGAGTTTATGCTGGCTGAAACCCGTGCCGCTCAGGCCCGCACGGCCGACTGGCTGGAGCTGTCCGAAACTGAACGCCGCCGTGCTACAGCCGAACTCACCTGGACGTACGCCGAAGCTTTTGCCCGGGCCGGCGCGCGCTGGCGGGCCGCGGCGCTGGCGTGGGCGAGTTGGTCAGGCGCTCCCGACTGGCAGGCGCGGGGGAAAATGCTGGCGCGCCTGCTGCTCCCGACGCCGGTTGAACGGTGGCGTCAGGCCCGGCGGGCGCGCGCCATTGCGCGGCGCTACGGCAAACTGACACTGGATGGAAATCTCTGACGGACGTACTGCACAGACAAGGAGACCAAAGCCATGTCGCATATCGGGTCTGGTCGGCGGTGGTGGGTAGCCGCCGTTCTGCTCCTGGCAGGGATGGTGATGGGTGAACGTTGGGCATCCCCTTGCCCGGTGACAGCTCAGGATGGCCGCCGGACGTTTACCGATCTCCAGGACCGCGAAGCCCGCCGCCGGGCCGTTGAAGAACTCGGACGCTCCGGCGATGAGCGTCAGGTGACGCCGCTGGTGGAAGCCCTGCGCGGGGACCGTGACTTTCTCGTGCGCAGCGCGGCAGCGGAAGCTCTCGGCAATCTCAAAAGCGAACTGGGACTGCCAGCGCTGACAGCGGCGCTTGATGACATCAGCCCGGATGTGCGGGCGGCAGCCGCCTTAGCTCTGGCCCGGCTGGGGCGTCCCGCGGCCATTCCACGGCTGCGCCAGCGGCTGCAGGACGCCGAACCCCTTGTACGCAGTGCCGCCGCACAGGCGCTGGGCAAACTGGGCGATGCTCAATCCCTGCCGGAGTTGGTCAACTGTCTGTCCGACGCAGAGCCGGAAGTGCGGACGAGTGCCACCGAAGCGCTGGGGGCGCTGGGCCGCCGTGAGGCCGTCGAACCGCTGCTGCGTATGCTTGGCGATAGCAACCTGTATGTCCGCAGCCGCGCCGCCATGGCACTCGGCATGCTGGGTGATCCGCGCGCTATTCCGGCCGTCAGCGAACTGCTGCTGGACAAGGAGCGCACCGTCCGCGCCAGCGCTGCCGAGGCGCTGGGGCGCCTCCGCGACCGGCAGGCTGTTCCGCCCCTGCTCGAAGCCCTGCGCGACCGGGAAGCGGCCGTGCGCCAGAACGCAGCGTTTGCCCTGGGAAAAATTGGCGATGAGACGGCGGCCGATGCTCTCGTGGACGCCCTGCGGGATGAAGACGCACGGGTGCGCGCCCGGGCCGTGGATGCCCTTGGTGCACTGGCTGTCCCGCGTACGCTTGACGCCATCGTGGACAGCCTGCGGGACGGCGATGCCCTTGTGCGCACGCTGGCGGTGCAGGCACTCGGCAACTTCAAGGACGACCGCGCCACCGAGGCTCTGGTGCAAACGCTGGCGGCAGACGATGCCCTTCTGCGCCGCCGCGCCGTTGAATCGCTGGCCAAAATCGGTGACGCCCGTACGCTCCCGGCCATCCAGACAGCACTGGGGGATGCCAACCCGGCCGTCCGGGCCAGCGCCGTTGTGGCTCTGCCCCGCATTGGCGGCAGTCAGGCGCTGCCAGCGCTGCTGACGGCGTTTCAGTCCGATGACGCTGCCCTGCGAAGCACTGCCGCCTTTGCCCTCGCCCGGCTTGGCTCGGAAGAAGCCTTTGTAGGTGTCGTCGAAGCCGTCGGAAGGATGGCCTTTGACGACGTACTGAACCGGCGCACAGCCATTGTCGGATTTTTCAACGCCCTGCCGGAAAGCCCACTCCGGCTTCAAGGACTGGTTGCGTCGCCCGACGCCCTGCGGCGGCGCGGGGCCCTGCTGGGGCTGATGGTTGTGACCGTTCCACCGGCCGCTACCGGTACGTTCCTGGAAGCTCTGGCTGACAGTGACCCGGAAGTACGGCGTGCGGCGCTGGCAGCGCTGGCGCGTACCGATCCGGCGCGTTTTGCTGAGGCAACTGCCCAACGGCTGGCCGCCGAACCCGACCCGGCCGTGCGCGTGGAGTGGCTTTCGCGGCTCACGGAGCCACGGGGGACACCTCCGGCGTTGGCCGAGACCCTGCGCGGACTGGCCCGGGAGGACGTTGCCCCGGAAGTCCGGCAGGCGGCCGTTGCGGCGCTCGACCGGCTGCGGCTGCCACGGGTGATTCTGCCCAGTCCATCCCGAACGCTTCCGGCCGTCGCCAATGTTGCGCCACTGCCGGGGCCCGAACTGCCCCCGTCTCTGACCGTCCCGCTGCCACCGGCCCCTCTGCCGCCGGCATCAGCAACACCAGCGCCGACGGTAGCCGCCAATGAAGCACCTTCCACGGCACCAGCCCTCCTGCCGACGACAACGGCTTCAGCTCCACCTTCCCGCCGGATGCCAACAGTGGTGATTCTGCCCAGCCCGTCCCGAAGCCTTCCGGCCATAGCCAACGTTGCGCCACCGCTGGGGCCCGAACTCCCCCCTTCCATAGCTGGCTCCCTGCCACTACCTCCGCCACCACCGGACTCCCCGCAGCCGGCACCGGCAGCCCCGTTGCCAGTCGTCGCCGCCAATGAAGCGCCTTCCACCCCACCAGACCCCCTGCCGACGACAACGGCTTCAGCTCCACCTTCCCGCCCAACGTTGGCCCAACCAACGCCAGTGCTCCCCAGCCCGACGGCTTCCGCCACGGTCAGGGAAAGTACCGCGCCCGGCCCGGCTCCGGGACTGGTTCCGCCTTCCGGCCCACCGGAAACGGCGAC
This sequence comes from Chloracidobacterium thermophilum B, assembly GCF_000226295.1. Classification (GTDB taxonomy): domain Bacteria; phylum Acidobacteriota; class Blastocatellia; order Chloracidobacteriales; family Chloracidobacteriaceae; genus Chloracidobacterium; species Chloracidobacterium thermophilum. Next base: position 717,093 of record NC_016024.1, on the reverse strand, counting down.
ACTGCCGGCAACACCAGCCGCATCGCCAACCGCTGCGGTGCGTCCAGCTTCTCCGACCGGCCCCACGCCTCGCCCGGCCCCACGCGCAACGGCCGCGGGCAAGGTATCGTCAACGGCCGTTGCGGCCCGGCGGTTGCCTCTGCGCCGGCTGCCGGAAGCGCGAACGGCTCCCGTCTGGGTGTCGCCGGGGCGCACCCTTCCGGCTGGAAGCCTCAGCGCGGATGACCGTGTGACCCGCAATGAAGCCCAGGTGATGGACTATCTGGAACGTCTCGTCGCGGCGCAACTGGCCTTTCGGATGGCTTCCGGCGGGCGTTTTGCCTCCCTGGCCGAGCTTCAGCAGCAGGAACGTGAACTGGAAGCCCCTTTCGTTGACCAGGATTACGTTTTTGCCCTGTATGTGACCGAAGCAACCGCGTTCGGGCCGGCCGATTTCTTTGTTCTGGCAACGCCGCGTCTTGCGGGGCTGACGGGACGGCGGGCCTTTTACGTTGACGCCTCCGGCATCATCCGCAGCAGCGACGCCGGACAGCCATGGCTTCCGGCCGCCCGGCAGTGGGCACCCGTCCGCAGCCGGTCAGCGGGGTAGGCGCGCCGGAGCCGGTGCTGGGGCGACTTCGGGCGTGATCCGTTGTGTCCCCAACCACCAGCCGGCGACAAAGGACAGCGCCATGAGCACGAGCACCACGAGCGTGTGCAGTATCCACTCACGCCGGGAACGGGCGCGGCGGGCCTCGACGAGTTCGCGCAGAGGGTGGTGCTCGCCGGTTGTCCGGTCGGCTGGAAAACTTGGGGCAAGGCTCATTTCCCTGGTGCGCACAAGGCGCTCCTGAAGCGATGGAGGGGAAGCAAGCCCTTGGTCTGAAGCTGGCGGCGGCGGATCGACGCACACCACCAGCGCCGTAAAGTTGTCTTCGGCTCCACGCTCGTAGCAATACCGGTGAATTTCGTCACACAGCCCGTCGGGATTGTCCACGAAGACAGTCATGAGCCGCTCCAGTTCATCGTTGGTGATGTGGCGGGTTACACCGTCCGTACAGAGCAGGAAACGTGACCCGACAGCCAGCGGGAAGGTCTGGGTCTCGACCTCGACTTCGGGCAGAACGCCCAGCGCCCGACTCACTTCGTTGGCCTTGGGAAGCTGCTCGGCCTCGGCCGGTGAAAGTTCACCCCGGCGGACGGCATCGTGGAGCGGCGTGTGGTCTATGGTCACCTGGGTCAGCTTGCCGTCGGCAAAGTAATACAGCCGACTGTCGCCGGCATGCGCCACACATGCGGTTTCGCCATCGAGATGCAGCGCCACCAGCGTCGTCGCCATTCCGGCCAGGTCGAGGTCATGGCGTGCCATCTCGAAGATGTCCCGGTTGGCGTAGTGAATGGCGCGTTCCAGGCGCACGAGGGGCGGACGCTCATCGGGCGCAATGAAGGTGTCACGGACGGTCTCGATGGCGGTCTGGCTCGCAATTTCGCCGCCGGTATTCCCGCCGACGCCATCGCACACGACAAAAAGCCGGGCGCTGACTTCGGCCAGGGCCCGGTCCTGATTGGATGTGCGTTGCAGTCCCCGGTCACAGATGCAGGCGAAGCGAATTGTCGAGGTCGCGGCCGAGGCCGTCGTTTCATGGGCCATAGCGCCGCTTACGCCTTCCGCCGGATGATGTGAAACCCGTAGTAGCTTTCGACCTTGTCAATGTTGCCCGGACTCAACCCCTGGGCGCACTTCTTGAAGTTCTCATCGAAAACGCCCTTCGGCGTGATTTCGTAGAAGCCGGGAAAGGCGTTGTATTTGCTGTCGTTCATCTTGTAGGGGTCATCGCTGTACTGGATGACCAGCTTGTTGAAGTCGGCACAGTTGCGGGCTTCCTCGAAAACCTTTTCCCAGAGCTTGCGGGCTTCTTCCTTTGAGCGGGTCACTTTGATCTGTGGGTTTTTCGCCGCACCACTCCCTTTGTAGGCAATGAGAATATGCTGCACTTCGAGAGTTTCTGGGACAGTCTCTGGCTTGACGGGGATAAGGTCTTTGGGATCACAGGGCTTTGGAGCCGGCTTGGCGGGTTTGGCTGCTTTGTCTTCGGTTTTCGGCGGCTCAGACGCATTGCCGCCACAGGCCACACCAAGGGCAACCCCGAACATCAGGCAGCCCAGTCGGAACAAACGCATAGTCACCTCCCTAAGCGGAACGACGAGCCGGACAGGACAGCAGTGCCATCTCACGCCACAGGCTACGGGGCCAGCCGGGGAAGCCGAACCCGGACCCTGTAGCTGGCCACAAGCGTGGGGCGGGCTGAAACACCCACCTGGTTTCCCAACGAGTACGCCCTCAGCCGCTGCCCTGACTCGAAACATCCTTGCGTTGCACGATTGTGACGAGAGACCCGATGCGACGCAATGGGCACCAACCGGCCGACGTTCGGAAATGCGGGCCCCGCACCAACCCGACCGGGCCGGCTTGCGGGCAGTCTGCCCCAGGCGTGCAAACCGGCTGTTGCAGTGGTATTTCACGCAGTGAAGCCGCTTTTTCCCGGATTTGTCGCGGAACCGCGCCGTTTGACAGCCCTTGGTCAACGCCATTAGCATCGGCTTCTGTCAAGGAAGGAACCAGGACTATGCAGATTTACGATGTGACCGTTCCGGTTCACCCACGGATGCCAGTCTATCCTGGCGACCCACCCGTGGTGCTTGAACCCCGGGCGCAACTTTCCAAGGGTGATCCGGCCAATGTCTGCTACTGCGGGATGGGCACGCACACAGGAACCCATGTGGATGCCCCCTTTCACTTCATCGAAACCGGACGCAAGCTGCATGAAATTCCGCTCAACATCATGGTCGGGCGGGCGCGGGTGGTGGAAGTCACCGCGCGGAAAATAGACGTTGACACCCTCTCGCGCCTGGATTTGGGCGAACACATCCGGGTGCTGTTCAAAACCCGCAACTCCCAGCTCTGGCAGCAGGAAACTTTCAACCCCGACTATGTGTTCATCACGCCGGAGGCCGCCGCCAAGCTGGTGGCCGATGGCATCAAGCTGGTCGGCATTGACTACCTTTCCGTCGAGGAATACGGCAGCACTACCTTTGCCACCCACATCGAGCTGCTTTCCAACGGGGTGGTCATTCTGGAAGGACTGGACTTACGCGCTGTGGATGCCGGGGATTATGAGCTTATCTGTCTTCCCTTGAAGCTCATGGACAGCGACGGCGCACCGGCGCGTGTCATCCTGCGGGGCTGATTATGACCGCCCATGACCTGCTTCAGCAGTTTTTCACCCATCGCATCGTAGCGAGCCTGCGGGCGGCGACGGCCGAAATTGCAGTGCAGTCAGCCCGCGCCGTCATTGCCGGCGGCATCCGTATCATCGAGGTTCCCTACCACACTCCCGGCGCGATGCGGGTCATCGGCGACATCCGGCATCAGTTCGCCGATGAAGTCATAATAGGTATCGGGGATGTCCCAACCGTCGAGGTTGCCGACCGCGCCATCAAGGCGAATGTCCAGTTTGCGACCCTGCCCTACGACAACCCGCCGGTGATGGATTTTTGCCGGAAACATCACGTGCTGGTCATTCCCGGCGGTGCCACTCCGCGCGAAGTGGCCCGGTTGGCTGAGCGGGGGCTGCAACTCGTGCGCGTGTTTCCCGTGGCTTCCTTCGGCGGGGCCGTCTATGTGGGGCAACTGCGTCGCGCCGTTCCCAACCTGCACCTGCTGGCAGCCGGAGGCATTGACCTGACCGGTGTGGCGAAATACCTCCAGGCTGGAGCGTCGGTGGTCACGGTCGGGAGTGGCCTGTTTTCACCTTCCACCGGCAACCAACCCAACCTAGAAGACATCAGCCAGCGCGCCCGGCAACTTGCGGCACTGTCCACGCCTTCCCGTCCCTGAACCTGTCTTCGCGCCCGGTCTTGCGACGTGCCACGCCACACAGTATCAAGGCAATGTGTCATTCATCACATCCGGCGCCATGTTGCCTTTTTTGAGGAGCTGTCTTTTATGAACTTTTCACCGTGCCACGTTTTTCCGTGGACGCATCGCTTCTGGCAAGCCCGCACTCACCGGCGTTCTCTGCTTGCCGGCGGGCTTCTTCTGACACTCATCCTTTCAAACTGGAATCTGGCGGAAGCCCAACGCACCCGGCGGCAGCCGGCACGGAAAGCGCCGGCAACAACAACGCCTCCCGCCGGCCCGACTGCCACAACTGAAACCACAACGCCACGCCCGCTGGCGGAGTATTTTCCCGCCGACGTGCTGCTTTACGCCGAGTTTGAGCGCCTGCCAAATGCCATAGACGAAGTCCTCGCCGTGGAGAGCCTCAAGCAATTTCTGGCGGCGTCCGACTCCCCCTTGCCCATTGACCTGACACGCTATGACGAAGCCCTGACCGCCGTCGGCTTTCCCGACAAAGCCACCCTCGCGGCCACCCGTGTCGGCGTCGGACTCATGCTGGCACCGAACCAGAAAAAGACCCTTGGCGGCCTGTTTCCCATACCTGAAGTCGAATTCGTCGTGGTGCTCATTGCGCCCGACAATGCTGCCGCCGCGCGCTTTGTGCAGCTTGGGGAGCAGTGGTTGCCAACGTTTGTGACGAATACCAGACGGGTCAAGCCCCTTCCGGGACGTGCCGGACGCTTCCGCACGACCACCTTTCCCGCCACCAAAGCCACCGAGTCGCTGGTTATGGCGCACAGCGGACAGGTCATTGCCGTCGGTTTCCGCCCGGCGATGACGCGCTGGCTGACCCAGATGGCCCAGCCCACCTTCAGCCCACTCGGTAAAGCCAGAGGCTTCGAGGACGTTCAGAAACAACTGACGGACAACCGGAACGGGATGGTCTATATCAACACGTCCACCATTGGCACGTATGTCCGCGACCTGTTTGCTGAACTGTTGAAGCCCTCTCCGTCGGGCAACCGGGCTTCCCGTGAGCAGGCCCGTGCCGAAGCGGAATTTGTGGCTAAAATCAACCAGCTCGTCACAAAGTCCGGCATCGGTGCGGTGGATGGCACCGGCTTTGCCTACAGTGTGAAAGATGGACGGGTCACGCAGCGCATCGTCGTTGGACTCGACCGCGCCAGCGAGGGTCTTTTTCCGGCCTTTGCCGATGGCCCTCGCGTGAGCGGACGCGCGGCTGATTTCCTGCCGGATGACACCCAGATTTTTGCCACCCTGAGCGTCAACCCGACGCGCGTCTATGACACCCTGCGCCAGATGGCCGGGACGTTCAATGCCCGGTACGAAACTGACATTCAGGTGGCCGAACGCAAGTTTGGTGTCAACTTCCGCCAGGAAATCGCCGCCGCCCTGACCGGCGAAATCACCTTGGCCGTAGGCGGTCTGCAAGTCAGAGAGGTTGTCAATACCGGCACTGCCCTACCGTTCACAGACAACTTCCGGGTGGCCACCTTTGCTGTCAGCAATAATCCCCAGGCGCTGCGGGATGCGTTTGCCAAAATTTTCTCGGCGGCAGCGCGCAAGGCTGCCGACCGAAAGGCCTGGCAGGCCATTGCCAAGCCGCCAGAAGGAACGACGTGGCGACCCGTTTTCGACCCTCGTGTGAAGACTTACGAAGGCGAAACCATCTGGCTGTTCGAGGGCAGCAATGAGGATGAAGAAAACGCCTTTGCCGTGTCGGTGGTTGCCAACGTGCTCGTCGCCGGCCGTACCAGTGACGTGAAATGGGTGATTGACACCTACCGGCGCGGGCAAACCCTGGGCCGCCGCGAAGATTTCAATGTCGGCTTCGGGGCGCGTCCGGCCGACGCCATGGGCAGTGCGTATGTTTCCCAAGGGCTGTTGGCCCAGGCCCTGACCGAACTGCGCAACGAAACCCCCAAACGCTACCAGGTATTTCTTGAAGGACTGACGCCATTTCCCGTCTTTACCCACATCGGACGTGAAGGGCGGATGATAACCAATGTGGTGAACGTGTCCCTGCCCTATCTCGTCGGCATTGCCGGTGCTGGCTGGGGAGCCAGTTCGGCCGCCGATGAGCGCCGGGCCAACGAACAGGGCGTACGTGAGGTGCTGCGGGCCATCTACGAAGCCCAGATGGAATATGCGCGTGGTGCTGGCCAGGGCAACTACTCCGACAGCCTTCCGACGCTGGCCAAACGCGCCGACGGCAGCCGTCCTTTCAGCGAAGAGGTCGAACTGATGACCCGCCTGCCCTACCGTGGGTATGTGCTGGGCCCGATTGTGCTGCGCCCGGCCGGAGACGGCAAGCCAGCCGGTTTCTCGCTGACAGCCTTTCCAGCCGTCCGAACGGGACCAGACCGCACCGGCGACCAGACGTTTTACCTTGATGAAACGGGCGTGCTACGCTGCCTGCCAGCATCTGCCGGGGATGCCAATGCCGAAAGTCCGGGCTGCGATTCGTTTGCCCCTGCTGAATCTGCCCCAGATACTTCCAAGCTATGATGTCTCTGGTTACTGAACGCCGCTTCAGGCAGCGGCTGGAAGAACTTTCCATCGTGTGGCACGTGAATAACCACCAGCCGGCGCTTGCCTGGGCCGCTGCCGCCGTGACGTGGGTGGCGGCCCCGGAGCGGGACATCATGACCATTCCGAAGCAACTCGATGCCCTGGCCGATGCCCTGTGGAAGTGGGCAGACGAAACCGGACAGCCCGAACCGCTTACCATCGAAGCCGTGGCCGAAGGCTTCGTGGCGCTTGGTTTTCGTGGCAATACGGAAAACTACGATGACCGGCGCAACAGCTTTCTTGAAGACGTGCTGACCCGCCGGGTGGGGATTCCCATTACCCTTTCCGTCGTTTTCATCGAACTGGCTGCCCGGTTTGGTCTGCGGTGCGAAGGCATCAACTTTCCGGGGCACTTTCTCGTGCGCTACAGCGGGCCCGATGGCGTCGGCTATCTCGATCCCTTCCACCAGTGCCAGTGGCTGGACAGCGACGGCTTGCAGCAGTTGCTTCAGCAGATGTGCGGGCCGCAGGAACAACTGTGCGCCGAACACCTGCAAGTGGCCCAACCGGCCGATATTTTCCTGCGGATGCTCAACAACATCTACCGCATCGGCCTTGAAGCCAAAGACTGGACAACGGCCTTACGTGCGCGCCGCATGCAGTTTATCGTCTGCCCGGAGGACCCCTACATCCGGCGCGACATCGGGCTGCTGTGCTTCCAGCTCGAACGCTGGAGCGAGGCTGTGATTTGGCTTGAAGAACAAAAACAAAACACTATGTCCGAGGCCCAGCACCGCATCCTCGAAGCCCATATCAATGAAGCCAAGCGGGAATTAGCCCGGTGGAACTAGGGCTTACTTTGGGCGCGCCAGCCGCGTTCCGCGCACAAGGCCGCGCCCGGCAGCCTCAATGGTGAGGCCCTGCCAGGTTTCAGCCTCCGGCAGGGGCAGTTGGCGAATGCCAGCGGCAGCCGTGTCCACCTCGGAAGCGGCACTTCCCAGATAGACTGCCGTTGCATAGGCCCGGGTTCTTCCCCGGACGGTATCCGTCGTCTCCGCTGTACGGGTTGCCACTTCCTGCACCGTACGCCGCCAGGCATCGGCCGACGGCGGCTGTTTGGCAAGATCGCGCAGGGCGCGTGCCATGCGCTCCGTCACTCCGGGCGCATCCTCCGGCTCACCTTCCCCGATGACCAGCAGTTCACCAAGCTGCAACGCCGGGCTGAACTGCACCCGGAACACTTCCCGGTCCGAACCGTTGGCCTTCAGGTGGTCGTTCAGCCAGGCCGCCAACACGTTCCACCGGTGGTCGGCCTCCCGTCCGCCCGGTGTCGCCAGTGCGCAGGCCACGATGTCGCGCGTTCCGGTGGTGACTTCCTGGACGATGGGAGACGCCGCCGGTTGCGCGACGCGCGCCTTGAGGGACGTGTCGGTTTCGCGGCGCGTAAAGCCCTCGGTGATGTCGCGCGTCACCAGTGCTGAGCCTTGCGTGCCGCCGACGATGACCAGAATCGGCAACTGGCGCTGTATAGTTGTGGCATACCACCGCTGCACGGCGCTCTCATCAAAGCTGCGTACCGTGCCGTTGACGCCCAGTGCCGGGAAACCATAGGGGTGCGACGGCAGCAGACTCTTTCTGGCCAGCCAGACGGCCAACTCCAGAGGACGGGCCGCTTTCTGCTCGGCCAGCAGCCGTTCCCGCTCGGTCTTGACGCCAGCCGCCTCAAAAGCCGGCCGCTCGACGATGGACACCAGCCGGCGCAGGGCGGCTTCGGCATGACGCGCCAGCACACACAGCTCAAAGCCAAAGAAATCGCGCTCGTTGATAACGTGCAAGCGGCCGCCAAGGCGCTCCAGTTCATCCAGGATGCCGTCCGGCATCTGTTTTGCCGTGTAGCGCCGCATGACGCGCAGCATGAGTTCGGTTATCCCGGCAGTCCGCTCATCTTCAATGAAGCGCCCGCCCTGAAAATACAGCCCGATGGACACCAGCGGGTTGGATGGATCAGGACGCACGAGCACACGCGGGCCGCGCAGGGTCGCATATTCACGTACCGGTTCGGCGGGCAGGATGACAGGCAACCCGCTTTCCTTCGCCTTTGGCGGAGCCTTGCTGGGCACGACCACTGTTTCCGGGGCATCGGTTGTCTCACCGGCCGGGATGTCCGCCGCCAGCGTTCCCGGCACGAGCAGCCCGACGGTCTCGAAAAACTTTTCCGGCGTGAACGTGCGCAGCGGTGCGGTGACGGCTTCGTACTCGTGGACGACCAGCCGGGAGGCGACAAGATGCCTGGCGGCGACGGCACGCACCTGCTCGGCGTCAAGTTCACCGATGCGGTCGAGGTCATCCAGCCAGGCCACCAACCCGGAAGTGGATTCAACCCGGGCGAGCTGCTGCGCCCAGTCGCCAAGGCGGTCGCCGTCCAGGGCGCGTTCGAGTTCAAGCTGCGCCCGCGCCCGCTGAAGTTCGCCGTTTGAGAGGCGCTCCCGGCGCAACCGCTCGATGGCTTCAAGCGTCAGCGCCTCGGCCCGGTCAAGGCGCTCCGGCTGCACGTTGAGACCTACGCAGAAGGTTGCGCCCTGCGGCATGGCTTCGAGGTGCGTCTGGATTTCAGAAGCAATCTGGCGGTTTTCAATCAAGGCATCCTGGAGCCGGGAACGCACGCCAAGCGCCAGAGCCGCGCGGATGATGTCCAACGCTGCGCGCTCCTCATCCCGCAGAGTCGGCAGGACGTAGCCCAGGTGAACCCAGGTGTGGTTTTGAGGGCCGCGGTCGGCGCGGTACTGCCGGCCGGTCAATGTCCGGGGCGTGGCAGCCGCGGCTTCCGGCTTCCAGCCGGCATTGACCTCAGCGACGACGCGCAACGTCTCGGCCAGATTGAGGTTCCCGGTCACGGCCAGCACCGTCCGGCGGGGCGACATGTGCGCCGTGTGAAACGCGCGGGCCGTTTCCAGGCTGATGGCTTTGAAGTGGGCTTCTGTGTCGGGGACACCCGATTGGCGTCCGGCAGCCAGCGCCAGCCAGGCCGACCGGGACAGATGGCCGCTATGCAGGCGACTTTCCAGATGATGGTGCGCGGCCTGTACCTGCCCTTTCTGAAGCTGCCCTTCGGAAAACTCCAGACGTGCCAGCGCGCGCAGCAGCACGCCGGCCGCAGTTGCCAGATGCTTTGCTGGCGCGGTGATGGTCAGGGTGGCCCCGTGTGCCTCGACGACGGTTTCAACCGTAGCGCCAATGGCGGCCAGTTCGGCTGCATCGGCTTCTGCCAGCAGCCCATGCGCGACAACCCACGCCACACCGGATGCAGTCTCCGGTTCGTCAGCGTCACCAAAACCAAGCCGCGCCGCAACGGCCACCAGTTCCGTGCTGTACCGTTCACCACAGACCAGACGCAACCCGTTGCTGAACCGAATCAGCGTCAGCACACCGCGCTGGGTCTGCTCCACGAGTCCGCGAATGGGGGACGGCTTGGCCGGCGCCGGGGCTGGCGATGTCACTGGCGGAGACGTTCGGCGGCGGGTCTGACCGGCCGCCGGCTCACCCATTGCCCAACCGACGAGAAGCAACAACAGCCAGACACAACGTACGTACGACATAGGCAACCTTCCAAACCCGTCCGGCGTGTCCCCGGACTGGTGTCGGGTCTGTGACCGTAGTCCGTTCCGCGTCCGGGCGGCAAGTTGCTGCCGGCCTGATACATCGGAGCAGAGATAATGGCATCTGACGGCACAGTGAAAAAAGCCGTTGCCTAGCCGAACCGTCCGGCGAGGTAATCCTCGGTTTGTTTTTGGGATGGTGCGTTGAAAAGCACTTCGGTGGGTCCGAACTCGACCAGTTCACCCAGATACATAAAGGCGGTGAACTCGGCCACCCGCGCCGCCTGCTGCAGGTTGTGGGTGACGATGAGCGTGGTGACGTGCACCTTGAGGTTGCGCAGCAGTTCCTCGATGCTGGCCGTGGCCAGTGGGTCCAGGGCGGAAGTCGGTTCATCGAACAGCAACAGTTCCGGCTCAACGGCCAGCGCACGGGCGATACACAGGCGTTGCTGCTGTCCGCCGGAAAGCGCGTAGGCGGAGTCCTTCAACCGATCCTTGACTTCATCCCACAGGGCGGCATCCCGCAGGGCGCGTTCAACCCGTGCTTCCAGTTCGGCAGGTTGGCGGATGCCGCGCAGGCGCAGCCCGTAGGCGACATTTTCAAAGACCGACTTCGGAAAGGGATTCGGCTTCTGGAAGACCATGCCGATGCGCGACCGCACCAGAATGGGATCGGTTTCCGGGGCGAGCAGGTTGATGTCGTCAGGATAGAGGCGGATTTCGCCCTGGTAGCGATGCCCCGGATAGAGATCATGCATCCGGTTGAAGCAGCGCAGCAGGGTGCTTTTGCCACACCCTGAAGGGCCGATGAGGGCGGTTGCGCGCCGGGCGTGCACCGGCAGGTTGACCTCCCGCAGGGCAGCTTTGTCTCCGTAGAAGAAACTCAGGTTGCGGGCTTCGGCCTTGAGAACGTGGGATGGTTCATGGCTGTTGGCCGGCTGTCTCTGGACGCTGTTGTTCATAGGCCGGAAAACCTCCCACGCTACCAGAGTTGCCGCTGGCGCAGCCGATAGCGCAGCCAGACCGCCGTGGCATTCATCACCGCTGTCAGAAAGGTCAGCACCAGCGCCGCCGCCGCCGCATTGGGGCGAAAAGCCGGATTGGGGCGGGAAGTCCAGTCAAAGGTCACAATCGGCAGCGCCGTAAACGGCGCCCACAGCCAGTCAAACGACAGAAACGGCGCTTCGGGCGAGAACGGTGCAGGTGGCAGAAAGGCAATGAAGGTCACGGCCCCGATTGTCACCAGCGGGGCGGTTTCGCCGATGGCCCGCGCCAGGCCAATGATGATGCCGGTCAGAATGCCGGGAAGCGCCGCCGGCAGGACGTGCTGCCACACCGTCTGCCAGCGGGTTGCGCCGACGGCGTAGGACGCTTCCCGGATGGACTGGGGCACCGTGCGGATGGCCTCGCGCGTGGCCACGACAACAATGGGCAGGATGAGCAGCCCCAAGGTCAGGCCAGCCGTCAGGATGCTCGCGCCCAGACCCAGCAGGCGGACGAAAAGCCCCAGCGCCAGCAAGCCATAGACAATCGAAGGCACACCGGCCAGATTGACAATGTTGACTTCAATCAGCGTGGTGAGGCGGCCCGGGCGGGCGTACTCTTCGAGATAGACCCCGGCCGCCACGCCAAGCGGAATGGCTACGGCTGCCGTCACCGCCATGACCACCAGCGTCCCGACCCAGGCGGCCAGAATCCCGGCCTGTGCCGCCCGGCGGGAAGCAAAGGTCAGAAAGAAATCCGGCTGCAAACGCTCCCACCCCGTCTGGAGCACACCGGCAAACAGGGACAGAAACACCACCGCCAGCAGGCCCAACAACGCCCAGGCCGCCAGCACAAAGCCCCGTTCGAGCTGCCTGGCCCACCGGATGCGCGCCGCGGCGCGGTCACACAGACGGTCAGCCGTCGCCGGGTTGGTCGTCGCCGGGTTGGTCATAGGACACGCCCTTGAAAACGCTGTCGGCGGCGGACCCAGTCCGCCGCCAGGTTGAACACCAGCGTCAGGATGAACAACACCAGCGCCGCTGCAAAAATCGTCCGGTAGCCCAGACTGCCGTAGGGCACATCGCCCTTGGAGACCTGGACGATATAGGTTGTGATCGTTGCCGCCGGTTCGAGTGGGTTGAAGGTCAGACGCGGCTGCTGTCCGGCCGCAATGGCCACGATCATCGTTTCGCCGATGGCGCGGGAGACACCCAGAACGTACGACGCCGCCACGCCCGAAAACGCCGCCGGCAGCACCACCTGCCAGGCCGCTTGCAGGCGTGTCGCACCCAGAGCGTAAGCGCCTTCGCGCAGGCTCATCGGGACGGCCCGCAGGGCGTCTTCGCTGAGCGAGGCCACATAGGGCACGATCATCACGCCCATGACCAGCCCGGCCGAGAGCAGATTGAAGCCAGGCAGCGCCGGCCACAGCTTTTGCAGCAGCGGAGTGACGGTGTAGAGCGCAAAGTACCCGAACACCACCGTCGGCACGCCAGCCAGCAGTTCAAGGATGGGCTTGACGCTTTCCCGGAAGCGTCCCGTGGCAAATTCCGACAGATACAGGGCCAGCCACGTGCCACAGGGAATGGCAACAGCCAGCGCCACGGCGGAACTGGTGATGGTGCCCGACAGCAGAACGCCAATGCCAAAGCGCGGCTCGGCAAAGAGCGGCGTCCATTGCGTGTCGGTGAGAAAGCTGCGCCAGGAAACCACCCTGAAAAACGGCAGCGACTCGCCAATCAGCACAGCGGCGATGCCCAGTGTCGTCAGCACGGCCACGAGGGCCGCGCCGGCCAGCAGCCACTCGATGCCGCTTTCCCACCAGTGTCGCCAGCTTCCCTGTCGCTTTTGCATATCGGTTTCAGCACTGCTGCCGCCTACAACGCGGCCGGCCAGGTCAGCAAATCCTGAATGGAAACCGCCACCGCCGGGCGATTGGTGAAGACGCTGCCGACGCGCCCGTTGGCCAGATGCTGACGGACGGCAGCGTAGGCTTCCGGCGGCAGCGGCACACAGTGCACCTCGTCCGCCAGCGCCGCACCGTGTTCGAGCCAGAAGTGAACAAAGTCGGCAACTTCCGGGCGTTCCAGGGAGCGCGCGTTGACGTAGATGAACAGCGGCCGCGCCAGCGGCGCATACGCCCCGGAGAGGATTGTCTCGACGGTCGGCGTCACGGGCGGTTGGCCGGCAGCCCGCGCTATCGGGACGGGACGCAGCCGGTCGCGGTTTTCGTAGTAGATGTCAAAGCCAAAGTACCCCAGCGCGTTGGGATCGCCGGCAATGCCCTGCACGAGCACGTTGTCGTCTTCCGACGCCATGTAGTCGCCGCGACTGGCCCGCGCCTTGCCGTTGACGACTTCGGTGAAGTAATCGAACGTCCCGGAGTCGGTTCCGGCGCCGTACAGGTTGAGCGGGCGGTCGCCCCACGCCGGGTTGACCTGCGACCAGCGGCGGATGCGTCCCTGGGCTTCAGGGGCCCAGATGCGCCGTAACTCATCGAGCGTCATGGCCGACACCTGGACGTTGCCGGGATGCGTGACGACAACGATGGCATCCATGGCGATGGGCAGTTCGTAGTAGGCCAGTCCAGCCCGGCGACAGGCTTCACGTTCGGACGCGGCGATGGGGCGCGAAGCCGTGGCCAGGTCAGTTTCTCCACGGCAAAACTTTTTCATGCCGCCGCCTGTGCCGGAGACGCCGATGGTCACGCGCACGCCCGGATAGTTCCGCTGGAACTCCTCGGCGACGGCTTCGGCCAGTGGATAGACGGTGCTGGAGCCGTCCACGCGGATGACCGGAAAACCGCGCCCTGCCGGAGCGCAATAGGGGGCCGTCACCGTCATCAGCGCCAGCCCGACGACCAACAGGGACTGAAACCACATAGGCGCACCTCGGCCGGGAAGATGCGCCAAGCAAGTGTGATGGGTGTTACGGCACTTTTTCAGGGATGTAACAGGCGCAGACCAACCAAGGGCTTACGCGGGCGGACGAAGCGCCCGCGAGCGTGGCCGCAGCACTGCCGGAAGCTGGCTTTTCAGAGCCTGCCGCACGACATGGCCGCCCGGATTCAGATGCTTGCGCATGTGGTTGATCATCAGGTAGCCGTCGTGGAACTTGAACGGCGTTTCGCCGGTGGTGTAGTGGCCGCAGTACATCCAGGCCGAAGTGTACGGCGCGCGGTGGCGCTCAAACTCGCTCAGGGCATGGCGGGTCAGGTGCGGCAGGAACGTCATGTCATAGCGCGCCGCGATGAGCAGGGTCTTTTTGCTCCGGTTTTCCGGGCGGCCCAGCCGCTCAATGTAGGGGAAAGGGCTGATCGGCAGCCAGTACTCGCGCAAGTCATGGCGGGTGACGTGCTGTTCCAACCCGGCCCGGACGTGGCTGGTGGAAATGCCGGTCCAGACCACGTCGGCAAAGTAGCTCGACACGTGGTTGAACGCCGCAACCTGCAGGCGTGGGTCAAAGGCGTAGGCCAGAAACGCCACACAGGAGCCGATACTCGTCCCGATGATGCCGAAGCGGTGGTAGCCCTGGCTTTCGAGCCAGTCGAGCACGAGCCGCACTTCGTGAACGGCCTGCCGGACGGCCTGGAGGGTACGCCCCAGGTTGGGGCTGACCATGTAATCAGCGCGTACCTGATGCACGGGCCGCCGGCTGCCGTGGTAGGGCAGACTCAACCGGACGGACGCAATGCCAAAGGCATTCAGCCCTTGGCAGACCGAAACGTGGCTGGCGTAGTCGGCATTCCACTGGGGAAGCACCAGCACAACCGGCGGGCGGGTTGTTGCGCCCGGCCGTTCCCGAACCGGAAAGTAACGCGCCCACGCCAGGTTGTTGGGTTCGTCCGGGGTCTGGATTGAGCTGGGAAAGGTCAGCCACCCGTCATGGAGATGCCACTGTGCAAGGGGCGGCGGCGTGAAAAAACGTTCTGCGGCAGCGAGGGTCTGCCGGACGTACTCGCGCAGAAAGTCCGGCGGATGGGGAAAATCGGCCACCGGCAGGGGCGCCGGCAGGTGCTCGCTGTGGCTGGTGAGGTGGTCGAGTCCCCAGGCAAAAGGTGAAGCACGCCGGTGGCGGTCCACCTTTGACAGCCGGAGTTCCCAGGACTGAATGAGGCGCTTCAGCATGGCAGCCGGCTGCTCCTAACCGGCTGCCGAAGCTTCACCGGCGGCCCCGCCCGTTACGGCGGCATCGCTGAAAATGACGAAGGTATCCTCGTCAATCGGTCCCAGACCGACGTGCCGCTGGCCTTCAAATTCCCGAATCCACGCGACGACCATCATTTCCTTGCGCTCGGCATTGACGCTCGGCAGCGCCAGGGTGAGTTTCTCGCCAACCGTGACTTCCAGCGGAGTGATGACACAGGCGCCACGCCGACTGATCGAAACACACCGGGCAGTGGTATCCCGTTTGAGACCATTCTTGTCACGCCCTTCGACGACGGCGGGCAGGTGGCACGACAACCGGTTTTCACGCCGCATGCTTTCAAACTTTGACTCGTCGGTTTCCATCATATCGCGTCTGAACTTCCCCTTTGTTGGTCAAGCGTCGCATGCCGGGGTTTGGCCTTCATGATTTTTCCGGGTCAACCTGCACAACCCTTTATGCAACCACAGCCCGGCGATGCTTTTCCAGCTTTCCGTTGCCAAAACCAGATGATCGGCCTTAGTTTCATCTGTCTCCCTCAACGGTCTGTTATCCGGGGCTTGACTATGCAGCATCGTTTTCCATCAAGCCAAGGCAGGTGCAGCCAACGCCTCTGGCGAACATTCCTTGGTGTGGCGCTGGGGCTGCTGCTGGCCGGCAGTTTCCCGTGGCCGGTCTATCCGCCGGTTCTGGCGACAAGCCGGGAAACGAGCCGG
The DNA here is from genome assembly GCF_000226295.1 of Chloracidobacterium thermophilum B. Taxonomy (GTDB): domain Bacteria; phylum Acidobacteriota; class Blastocatellia; order Chloracidobacteriales; family Chloracidobacteriaceae; genus Chloracidobacterium; species Chloracidobacterium thermophilum. Next base: position 701,239 of record NC_016024.1, on the reverse strand, counting down.
GAAACGACGGTCAGCGCCCAGCAGAATGCACGGGTTTTCGACACCGTGTGCCGGCTGATTGAGCGCCGGTACTACGACCCCCGGCTGCACGGTGCGAACTGGCGGGATTTGACCCAGCAATTCCGGCGACAGGCACTGGCGGCCAAGGATGAATCCACCCTCTACCGTGCGATCAATCAGCTTCTGGCCACACTCGACGACCAACATACCTTCGCCCTGCCGCCCAGCCGCGTACGGGAAGAAAAGCAGGGCGCACGGGTTGGTCTTGGCATCCAGTTGCGCAAGCTCGAAGGGCAATGGGTGATCACGCACACGCTCGGCGGTTCGGCCGCTCACGAAGCCGGCATTCGTCCGGGCTGGATCATAGCCGAAATGGACGGGCAGCCCTTCACCGGCTTCAAGCCGGGACAACGCTTCCAGATCGGTCAGTCCGTAAAGCTCAAGCTCATTGACTCAAATGACCATCCCAAGCGGGTTGAAGTCATCTGCCGTCCCTTCGCCACGACGCCGGAACAACGGGTGCAGTACCTTCCTGATGGCGTCCTCTACCTGCGGTTCACCGAGTTTGCACCGAAGACGGCCGACTGGCTGGAAGAGCACATCACGTCCAATCCACAGGCTGCCGGTCTGATCTTTGACCTGCGCGAAAATACCGGCGGACTGCTCGATGTGCTCGCCGACTGTCTGCGGCTCATTTACCGCCAGGATGTGGTTTTTGGCGATTTCATCCAGCGTAACCAGAAGCCGCTGCGGATGCGCGTCAGCGGCAACCGGCAGGCCTATACCGGGCCGGTACTCGTGTTGATTGATGAACACTCGGCCAGCGCCGCCGAAATTTTCGCCGCGGCCGTTCAGGAAACTGGGCGCGGCACGGTCATCGGACGGCGGACGGCCGGGGCCGTACTGGCCAGCATCCAGGAACCACTCCCGGATGGCGGCAAAGTGCAGATCAGCATCCGCGACTACCGCACGGTGCGCGGCGTACGGCTCGAAGGGCAGGGCGTCACGCCCGATGTCACCGTCAAGCTGACCCTTGAAGACGTACGCCGGAATGTTGATGTTGATCTGCGCTATGCCCTGCAGCAGCTTGCGCTGACCTTGAAGCGCCAGGGACAACGCTCCGGGCTGAACGTTCTGCCCGACGGCCTGCCTCAGCTTGGCCGGACGCCTCACCTGCCTTTGCCAGCCGGGGCAACCTGCCACAGCGCCGGGAAGCACAATCTGGGAACTATCGGGCTTGACAGTCAATCCACGGTCATGGCCAATTGCGCATTCGTTTTTTGAGACGGCCCTTTTGGATGTTCTTTTCAAAGCACTTGCGTCTCGTTCGTCTAGTGGCCTAGGACACCGCCCTTTCACGGCGGTAACACGGGTTCGACTCCCGTACGAGACACCACCCGCCGCCGCTTCCGGCGGCTTTTTCACTTTCGGGGCTGTCAGAAGTCACCGAAGCACTCCCGAAAAACGACCCGCAGAGACTGCCGCCACCGCTCGGTGACGCCCACCAGCGTCACCGGCAGGTCGGCGCGCAGCCGCCGGGCAACCGTGCGGACGGTGGGATGAAACCGCAGCGTCGGCGCCAGCAGGTACAGGTGAGGCAGGGCGCAGCGGTCCGGCTGCGCACCGGCAAAGTAGCCCCGGCGCAAGAAATCCCCCTGCCGCCAGTGATGGACAGCCCGCAGCCAGTAGGTCAGCCCCTGCCAGATGAAGTCGGCATCGGCGTCGGCTTTGAGTTCTACCACGGCCAGCCGGCCGGTGTGGGTCAGCGTGACGAAATCAGCCAGCCCCAGCGTATCGCGGCTGAAGTGCGGTGCCTGCACGCGGATGTGCGCCGAATCCAGAGCCTCGTCAATAAGGTGCAGTTGACGGCGCACCGCCACGTCCAGCCAGCGTTCCGGGTGGGCGCGGTAGAGCGGATGCCCAACTTCCCGCGCCGTCGGCGTCCGGTAGCGGTTGAGCATTTCCAGCAGCGCGTGGAAATCAGCCTGGTTCCGGGCGGTCAACGGACGGCTTGGCTGGCCCAGCGTCGTCAACCCAAAACGCAGGGCCGGTGTTGTGCGCCCGGCTGCCTTTTCTTCGGCCACCACACAGCGTTGCAACCGGGCGCATTCCAGCCCGTACCACCGGACGGATAGCGTGCTGCCTCCGGCCGGGACAACTTCGCAGTGGGTATCCAGAGCATCGCCAAACCATTGGCGCAGGTACTGGAGTTCGGCTGGCGTGGGCGGACGGTAGCGCCACAGCCGGACGGGCTCGGTGATGAGCGGCAACTGGTGGCCGGGCGCGAGCGGATGCACGGCTGACCAGTCGGGCGCGGCTTCGTAGAGCCTCACCTGCGGCACGTGCAGCAGGGACAGAAACGGCAACAGCTCCACCCGGCTGTCTGGCGGCAGCAACAGCCAGAGATGGGTTGCGGCCGGCAGCGCGTCGAGCGCCTGCATGGCATTTCCCAGAAGCTGGCGCAGGGCCGTTGGATCGGTCGTCGTGAACACCAGCCAGGTAGCATTACCAGACTGCGCCTGCCAGCCTGCCACCGGCGACGGATGCCGCCACTGGCGCAGGCTGGTGATGCGCACACCGGCCGGGAGGTTTCGGTTGAGCCACGTTCGGACGCAAGCTTTCCACCGTGTCATGTCCGGCGTGGGAAAAGCCTCCGGCGGAGCTTCGTCCGGGGCTTCATCCGGGGAGGTGATGATGAGCTGTCCGCGCTCGGCTCCGACCCGCCGGGAAACATCGAGCCGGAGCGCCGTGCCATGCCGTGCGTAGCGTTCGACCCGCCAGCAAGCGGAACCGTTTGGCCCCCAGTATGTCACCGTCAGCTTGCCGTAGTTGACAGCACATTCCACGTGGTAGTCGCCACGACTGGAACCATGTGGGGTGATGACCTGCACGCGGAAGCGTCCGCCCGTTGGCGAAAGCGCCGCGAGGTGCGCCGTCAGCCCATGGAGGTCGGCCGCCGGGTCAGCAGCCGGAGCTACACGATGTCTGACCGTGGTCTCCATACCGGATCGCCCATTCCCCACAACAGCCATGGTTGCCTTTCAGGGCAACACCTTACCAGAAAACAACCACGTCGCGGCGATCCATTCGTCTGGGCGGAAAAGGTCATGCGTTCGAGCTGTTGGGTTCACGGCTCCACACAAACGCGAACCAGGCTCCCCACACGATCACCACCGTCGTGATGAGGGCAGCCGGCGTGCCAGTTCCGGCCGGAGTGGCGACGGTGAAGTTGTAGAGCGTGTGCCACACGGCAACGACCAGAACACTTTCCTGGGAAAGGAAGTATAGGCCGGCGAGCAGAAAAGCCGCGCACAACAGCCCGAAGCCCCACCCCAGCAGGACCGGCCCGACCAGCGCCTGCATACTCGCATTGAGCCAGAAGAGCGGCGCGTGCCAGACCGCCCAGACAGATGCCACGACCAGCGTGGCGCGAAATCTTCCAAGCTTTGGAGCAAGATGCCGCGTGGCAAAGCCACGCCAACCGGCTTCCTCTCCATAACCGTTGAGAAGCAGCACAGCCGGCAGAAGTATCAGCAACGGGGTGTCCGCCGGAGCGCCTGGATAGGCACAAAACGCTTGCCGGGACGGCAGTTCCCCACCTGCGGCAGCAAGCCCCAGGAAGGTGACGCCGGCAATCAGAAGCGGCGACGAGGCAAGGAGAGCATTTTGAAAACGGGGGTGCGGCAGCACGAGGGCGCTTTTTATGAACGCCAGCAGGGCGGCTTGCCCAAATGCCAGCCAGGTGATGATGACGGCTGCCACCAGAGGTCCCAACAAGCCTGGCAGATGCGTGGCGGATGACCCCGGACGAACCTGTTGCCCGCTGGCAAGCAGCGTCAACCAGTACGACCAGGAGAGCAGAACTGTCAGGCCAAAGAAGCAGGCAACTGGTCTGGTTGCAACCCAACGGCGAAACACGGGCATAGTCCTCACACTAAGATTCACCGAACAGCCAGCCCTGCCGATGCTGTGCAGCCGTGACAGACATCAGCGCCGGCGCAAGGTCTTCGCGGGATGCCACGTAGAGAAATTCCCGGTTCCGCAGATGGCTGACCACACCCACCTTTTCCCCACGTGGGTTATAAATGCCAATCTGCGCCCCGACATACCGCTTGAAATCCTTCTCGATGGTCGTGACCTGCCCGGCGCCGTTCCACAGCGACCGCAGCATGGCTTCCATGTCCTGGCGCGTCACGTAACCTTCATCGTTGAACGACACGATGATGATCGGTGCCTGCACGGCTGTCAGCAGGGTGTGCAGGGCAGCCGTAAACCGGGAACGGGCGTTGAAGACACTGCGGCGCTGGCGTACGTCCACGCGCTTGCATGCGACGCCATAGACTTCGGGTTTGTCCCACCGCACGAGCGACTCCCAGATGTGGTAGTTCCCCAGATAGGAATGCTGGTTGTAGGGCGGGTCAAGGTAGGCCACATCAGCCGCAAAGCGACGGACGGCATCGAGGGCATCAAGACAGGTGGCCTGCCCTTTGCCGTACCGGGCGCGCGGGAGCACATTCGGGACACGCAGTTCGAGGTCGTTGTACGAGCGTGGCGCCCAGCTTTTGAGATAGGCCATCTGCACGCCGGTCGTGGAATCCACGCGGTCGGCCGCTTCCATCAGGGAGACGAGCATGACGGCTTCCAACTCCGGGTCAAGCCCCCTGGCGGCAATGGCTTCGCGGATGGCGTCAATCCGTTCGCCGTTTTTGGGCTGGAAGAAGCGGGACCGGATGCAGAACGTCTCGGTGAAATAGCCCGGTGTGCCTTTGAGGGCATTGAACTCCCGGACGAGTTTGCGAGCGTCTTCGAGGACATCTTCGGCATCGGCCTGGACGTAGCAGCGCGCCAGGACGGCGGCGTAGGCATTGTGGTCGTTGGAGAGCACACGGTAGCCGGCTGCCTTGAGCGCATGCCCGACGCGGGCCGTCCCGGAAAAGGGGTCAAGAACGGTTCGGGCGTTTGTCGCCCGGCGGATGGTTTCCAGAATGAGCGGGATGAGGGTTCGTTTGGAGCCGATGTACTTGATCATTCAGACGTTCCCTGTGCAGTGCCGTCCTCTTTCAAAAAAGCCGGCCCGGTTGATTTCGTTACCTGGCCTTTTTCAGGCAAAACAGGTACTCGGTAACACTGTCTGCCCGGTATCTGCGGTTTTCCCGGTCTATATCGGCTCTGAACCGGCGGTAATCCTCTTTTCTCAAGTCCACTACCCCGTATTGGCTCATCATCCTGATAATCTCATCTTCACGCATGAGACCTTCGCTGTTGTAGCTCAGAAAGACATATTTTGCACTTGTTTCCCGAATCAGCCTTTCAAGCGATTGAAGAGCCTTTGCAGAATTGCAGAAATCTGATTTCTGGTGACGGTAGTCCCTCAGTCCCGTAATGCCATAAAGCTGTGGATGGTCATATTTTGCGATGGTTTCCAGAACATGGTAGTTCGTGCAGTATTGGCGCTGGTTGTAGGGAGGATCAATGTAGAGAATGTCACATTGCACCTTGCTTGCCAGTTCGCCCCCGTCGCAATTGTACACTCGATGCAACCTGTTATCGGGTATAATTTCAAGCCTTTCCAGCCGGAGCGGCTTGCGTGCGCTTGGCTTCACGTGCTTGAGAAACGCGCCATAGACCGAAGCCGTGTTGGCAACCTTGTCCATGGCTTCAATCAGGCTGGCCAGCAGATAGAAATACTCATCGTCTGAAATGAAAGCATCCCGATGCCAGTCTTCTGTTTGAAGGCGAATGGCGTCACAGAGTTTTCCATTTTCGTCTGTGAAGTATTGACGGGGAAAATCTTTTCCGGCCGTACCGCCCGGACAGTAATTCCGGTAAATGAAGCCTTCAACTCCCGTCAGCCTGTTCAGATAATCCAGAACGACATCAACGGCGTCATACTGCGAAAGACCAGCCGGCTGTGGCAGATGCTCCACAATGCCAATGAACCCTGGCTGGCAGTTGATGCCTATGTATGCCCGGTTGAGACAGTAGCTGTAATACTGAATGTCATTGGCGACGATATGGAATCCAAGCTTTTTGAAGTGCCTTCCGACAACGCCTGTTCCCGAAAATATATCGAAAAATGTCCAACCCGAATCCGGCGTGGAGAATTGCGTAATGTGCGTTTCCAGAAAGGAAAGAAGCGAGAACTTGCTACCAATGTAGTTCACAGCCCGGACCTTGGCAGCCTGCTCACGTGCAGAGCAAGCCCGGCGGTATGGAAGTCACCCAGAGACCCGCCTGCGGCAATTGTACGGACGTGAAGCTTCTGGCAACCACAGACTGGCATCAAGCTGGGTTTATGGGAAACGAGTATAACACCCGTCCGTATCTCATCCACCAAACGTTCAGGGACGCGCCGGATGCGTTACCGGTTCAAGCCGCTGGCTTTACGGCAAGCCCTGCCAAAAACAGCCAGACCGAAGCCACCCTTCCACAGGGCAGCTTCGGCCTGATTTCATGCAACCCGGCTTGCCTCTCCGCCGGGAATCAGAACGAAACTTTCATCACCGTCAGGAAAGGCACGGGCTTGCCATCCACGACGTACGGCGCAAACACCCACTGCTTGAAGTTTTCGGCATACGCCGCAGCCTGGGGATCGTGGGTCAGTACGTGTGCGGCAAACACCTGCCCCTGCTCATTCACGCGGAAAGCCACCAGCAACTCCCGTGCCGTGTCGGAAGACGGCAGTACCCGCTTGAGCACCTGCACCTTGGAGGGCGGCACGCGATAGGCTTCCTCCTCCGGGCGAATCCGCTCTTCCCGGTCAATGTTTGGCAAGGTAGCACGCACAAAGGTCTCCGGGGCGATGGAGAAGCCTGGGTGAAAGGCTTCCCGCCAGAAGGCAACCGGTGCGGACAGCCTGGCGTTGAGCAATGGCTGGTCATTGATAACCAAAGTCACCTGGGTCTGCATCGGCACATCAACATGGAAGAACAGGTTGCCCGTCCAGTTCGTGGCCCGCGTGATGCGTACTTCAGATGGCGTTACGGACAGAGCGCCATCGGGCAACGGTGAGGTAGAGCCAATGCCCAGCGTCGTGACACGTCCTGGCGCTGGCACCATGATGCCGGCTGCAACCTGGGCTGTAGTCTGTTCCTTGGGGGCAAGGTTAATCATGTCATTCGGCTGGACACCGTCAATTCGGATGGTGAGCCGCTCCCCAACATTAATCGTCTGGTTCGTCACCTGAATCTCCATACGGTGTTCAACAGCCCGGCGCTGCCCCAGTGCCGTACCGCCGGTGCCAATGAGAAAAAAGCCTGCCGCCAACAAAAACAGTCCAGTTTTGATGTGTCTCATCTTCAGAACACCTCCCTATCAAGAACAAATCAATGTGACAGACCCCGGGTTGCCAAAACAGACTGAGGCTGAACAGATACTAATTTCTGGCGCAAAAAAGGTGCCACAGTTCACGATGGCAAAGAAACTTATGCAGTTGCCAGATTGTTCAGCACTCCAGTATTCGATGTGGCAATTTATGCTCAAAGGGTCGGCGTTGTATCCTCCCCTAGCCTCCAACCCTGGCCTCCAACGACTTGCCAGGTGTCTTTTTTTGATGGCTCTGATTTTGATGGCTCTGATGGGTTGGGCAATTCTGATGGGCCTGTGCTTGCCAACCCTGAGACCGAACAAAGCCACACGCTCATAACAAGCAGCAATCCAAATCGCATTGCAGATTGCATCGGCAAGGTTCTCCTTTGGAACAAGCATTGGTCAACGAACAAGCTGATCTCCTGGATTGAAAGCTACCTAACCTACAAGGGAAGGCAGCTTGTTCTGAAGGCAGCTTGTTCTGAAGGCAGCTTGTTCTGAAGGCAGCTTGCCAGAAAGAAATAGTAATGTCAATTAAATCGCTATAGAACAGCAAGACTCTCTGCACCAAGCCACGCTCTGGTAAGAAAGGCCGGCCACGACACCACCCAGTGCCCACCCAAACACCGAAACAGCAGACAGCCAGCCAACGGTACACCCTTGACGGTTTACCTGGTTGTGCTTTTCAAACGCTGGGCAAAAGGATTAGCTTTCATTGTCACCTTATCTTGCAAAGGTTTGCGGGAGGTCAGCGAGGCCAACGGTGCAACGTTTCGCATGGCGGGCCGGACTGTTGGCGCCGGCCACGATCTGGCTGTTTCTCCTGGGTTTCCTGCCACTTGTCATCGTCGCCAGGCAGTCCTTCGCCAGCCGCACAACCTACGGCAACATTGCCTGGACGTGGACGCTGTCCAACTTCCGGCAGGCCCTGGAGCCGATGTACCTGGCCATTTACTGGCGCTCGCTCTGGATGGCTGTCGTTGTCACGCTGGTCTGTATCGTCCTCAGCTATCCCGTGGCGCTTTTCCTGGCCTTCCAGGTCAGGCCGCGCTGGAAACCGCTGCTCCTGACCCTGACGGTCATTCCGCTGTGGACGAGCCTTGTGGTACGCACCTTCGCTTGGACACATCTGCTGCGTACCGAGGGCATTATCAACACGGCGCTGCTTGGGTTGGGTCTCATCCGCGAGCCGCTTCCGCTGCTTTACAACGACCTGGCCGTGTTCATCGGACTCGTCGCCGGTGAACTGCCCTTTATGATCATTCCGCTGGTCGCCAGCCTCGACAAACTCGACCGGCAGCTTCTCGATGCGGCGGCCGACCTGGGCGCAACGCCGTGGGTGACGTTCTGGAAGGTCATCGTTCCCTTGTCGCGTCCGGGACTGATTGCCGGCAGCGCCCTCGTGTTCATTCCGAGCCTGGGCAACTTTGTCGTCGCCGATCTGCTTGGCGGCGCCAAAAGCATCCTGCTTGGCAATGTGATCTGGAATCAGTTTTTCCAGCGCAACCAGCCGTTTGGCGCGGCGGTGACGCTGCTGCTGCTGGCCGGTGTCGCGGTGATGGCTGTCGTCATCAACCAGGTCACCGCCCGCCTCCAACGCCCACCGGCTACGGTGCAAAACAGACGGTGATCCCACGCGCCGCAAGCGCTTTCTGCACGCCAAGGCGCAGGCGTTCCAGAAAATCAGGCGGAAATGACGCCGGGGCTTCACCGGTGGCCGACACAGCCGCAAAGGCTTCAGCCAGACGGGTTGGATTTCCGCTCGAAAACGCGCGCCGCAAAGCGTGATAGCTGGCGGCCGCCTGCGCCTGTGACTCGTAAGCCCGCAGTGGCTCAATGTCCCGTCCGGTCGGCAAAAACCAGAGCTGGAACTTCCCGGTTTGTGGGTGCTGGACGACGCCCCCGACAAATGCCCGCTGGTGCGAACACGCCAAAGCGGCGCTGGTCAGATGCTCAAATGGTGTCATGGCAGAAAACCTTTCCGCGTACCAACCGTACGCAAGCAGCCGCCGGAAAAACGGCTGGTGAGAGGAGAGGGGCAGCGCCGTCGTCACCAACCCCAAAACACGATGACCGGAAACAGCAGCATCCGGTCAACGCCCGGATTCACGCCGCAGACCGTTCGGCAGCCGGGCCGGGTTCACAGCGCGCGGACGGTCTGACCGGGCAGACCGGAGCCAACGCACAAAATCAGCCGGGGGCAGGGTATGTCGCCAGTGCGGGGTCTCGATGCGGACATCACCCCACTCCGTGACATAGATGCGGATGTCCACTGCCGGGGAGAAGGTCATGGGTTGTGGCCGCCTTTCGGGAAAATGAAAACGATTTTCAAAACAAAGGTACAAAATAACACGTTTGCCGTCAAGGCCCGGCAGTCTCCACTCCGAACCGTCCTTGTTTTCTTTCGATTGGGTTGTGATTTGAATGTTCAGCCTGTCACGGCTGATTTCCCGCCCCCAGCCCCATCCACGGCTGGGTGGCAGTTCTGGCATGAGCGGCTGCTCTGACTTCAGTCAGTACGGCCGCAGCATAGACTGCGGAAATCAGCCAACTCAGGGTTGCGTCAACGGCTCGACCTGCGCCACGACCACCCGCCGCACCCGCTTGGGCAGGAAAAAAGTCGTCAGCACGATGATCCGGTTGAGCAGGGGGCGAATGTCGCCGGGGCCTTCCCAGTGTTCGGCCAACACCTCGCCGGGCGTCCGGCTGAGCAGGCGCAACAGGGCGACCGCGAGCAGGTAGCTGTCGTCAATCTGCCCGAAGAACGGGATGAAATCGGGAAACACATCGAGCGGGGTGAGCACGTAGGCAATCGTGGCCGCCAGAATGATCTTGTCCGCCTGTGGAACGCGCGGGTCACGTGCCAGACGGTAGGCCAGCTTGAGCAGGTTGGGCAGAAAACGCAGGGCTTCACGCGCCAGACGGCGCAGCCGGCCCGAAGATTTGGCGGACAGACGCTCAGCCTGATGGAGTTCCCCCTGATGCCTGCCATTCGTGGCTTCGAGCGAAACCGGCGGATGCAATACACGGTCAGTCATGTGATGCTTACCTCTGATGCCAACCCAATAGTCAAAACTGGAGCCATAACCAACCTCGCCTCGATTTTGGCATGGCTTGATGCCATACGCACCTGTAAACCGTGTGGCTTTCGGCACAGCCTTTGCCGACCTGAACCAATATGTTCCGCCCAAAGCCAGAGTGCTGAACATCTCACCACAGGAACAATACCGATGTCTGCCTACCACACGATAGCCATCCTGCTCACGCTGGCAGCCCTGGCAGCCTATGTCAACATCCGCTGGATTCGCCTGCCGGCAACGATTGGGCTGATGGCTATTTCCCTGCTCATTTCGGTCGTGCTGGTCATCCTGGGTGAAATGGGTCTCATCCCGTTGCGGAGCTTTGCCCAGTTTGTCAGTTCGATTGACTTCGGCGACGTGCTGTTGCACGGCATGCTGGGGTTTCTGCTTTTTGCCGGCGCGCTGCACGTTCACGTCGAAGACCTCCGGCTGGCCAAGTATCCGGTTGGAATTCTCTCAACCGTGGGCGTTGTGCTCTCGACGTTCGTCACCGGGACGCTGTTTTACTATGCCACCGGGTTTCTGGGGTTGCCGCTCACCTACCTGGAAGCGTTGCTGTTTGGAGCATTGATTGCGCCTACCGACCCCATTGCCGTGCTGGGCATTGTCAAACGGGTGGGTGCCCCGAAACAGCTTGAAACCAAGATTGCGGGAGAATCGCTTTTCAACGACGGTGTTGGCGTTGTGGTGTTTCTCACCCTGCTGGAAGTGTACCGGCGGCCGGAATCCCTGAGTGCCGCTGGCGTCGCCAAACTCTTTGTCCAGGAAGCCATTGGGGGCGCGGTGCTGGGCTTTGTCCTGGCCTGGGCCGCTTACCTGATGCTCAAGACCGTGGATGCCTACCAGGTCGAGGTGCTGATCACCCTGGCGCTGGTGACGGGCACTTATGCCCTGGCCGAGACGCTTCACCTGTCGGCGCCGATTGCCGTGGTCGTGGCCGGTCTGTTCATCGGCAATCGGGCGCGCATCCAGGCCATGTCCGAAGAAACGCGCCTGCGTCTCGATGTCTTCTGGGAACTGATTGACGAAATTCTCAACGCCGTGCTGTTTTTCCTGATTGGCCTCGAACTCATCGTCATTGCCCTTCAGCCCTCCTACTTCGTCATCGGACTGCTGGCAACAGTGGCCTCTCTGGTCGGACGGGCGGCCGGGGTCGGACTGACAATTACGACGCTGCGGTTGCGGCAGTGGCTTCCGCCGGGCACGATTCGCATTCTCACCTGGAGCGGTTTGCGCGGCGGAATTTCGATTGCCCTGGCGCTGGCGCTGCCCCCTTCTCCGGCGCGGGACATCATCGTGGCCGCCACCTACGTGGTGGTGGTCTTCTCGATTCTCGTGCAGGGGCTGACGGTGGGGCGGCTCGTGGCGTACTTTGTCGCAGCCCAGGGGCCGACGCCGGACGATGTGGACGCCGAGCCGGCCGGCGGGACAGCCTGAAAACCTGCACCGGACGTTGCAGCCGGGACACGACGTGCTTACGACCGATCAGGCAGCAGTCTGGCACAGAGCTGCTGGAGCAGGGTGCTTGTCGAGTGATCTTTGGGGTCGCCGACAATCGCCACCTGCCCGCCATACGCCCGGACAATGTCGCGTTCGGGGACGGTCTCCGGGCGGTAGTCCGTCCCTTTGGCGTGAACTTCCGGGCGCAGCGTCCACAGCAGGGTTTCCACCGTGCGCTCGTGAAAGATCACCACGGCATCCACGCAGGCCAGCGCAGCCAGGATTTCAGCCCGCTCGACATCAGGCATCACCGGCCGTCCGGGTCCTTTGAGTTCACGCACAGCGGCATCGCCGTTGACGCCGACAACCAGCACATCGCCCTGTTCCCGCGCCGCCTGCAGATACCGCACGTGACCGACGTGCAGCAGGTCAAAACACCCGTTCGCCAGCACAATCCGCTTGCCCTCGCGCCGCCAGGCCGTGACGCGCGCCGCGAGTTCTGTTAGAGAACACACTTTATCGGCGGTATGCATACGGTGACAGTTCACCAAAAGCCAGGGCGCTTATGCAACCGGCCGAACGTTGCCTGGCATCCCACTCCGGTAAAGTGTCGCCCGTTGAGGACATCATGACATTCCGCAGGCGTAGCATTGTCAGGCTGTTCGTTGTGGTGAGTTGTTTTTTGGGCCTCGCTGCACTTTCTCACGAGGGCCCTTCCCCCATACCCGTTTCCCACGTCGTTCTGGCGGACAGCACGGCGGCGCTGCGTCTTGCGGCCGGCATTCAGAACCGGGACGACAGGGACAAGAAGGACAAAGCCGACGACAGGAAAGACGACAAGAAAAAAGAGCCGCGCTACATTGACAAAAAGTTGAAGGACGACGACCGCAAGGACGACAAAAACGACCGGAAAAAGGAAGATCGGAAGCCCAACGACCGGTAAGGCCCCAGTACTGAACCGGTCATCAAGCCGAACATGGTAACGATTGATCTGAATGCCGACCTGGGCGAAAGCTTCGGCGCCTGGTCTATGGGCGCGGATGAAGCCATTCTGCCCTATGTCTCATCCGTCAATCTGGCTTGCGGCTTCCACGCTGGCGATCCACACACGCTGCGGGCAAGTATTCAGCGGGCGCTGGCGCAGGGCGTCGCTATCGGGGCGCATCCAAGCTATCCTGACCTGCTCGGCTTTGGACGCCGTGACATGGCGCTCACTCCCGAAGAAGTCTTCGACTGCGTGCTCTATCAGGTCGCCGCCGTTCAGGGGATGTGCAGCGCCTTGGGCGGACGCCTGCATCACGTCAAACCCCACGGCGCACTGTACAACCGCGCCGCGCGCGATGCCGACTGTGCCGCGGCCATTGCCCGGGCCGTACAGTGCATCAATCCCGGACTCATCCTGTACGGACTGGCCGGGAGCTGCCTGGTGGCGGAAGCCGAAAAGATCGGACTGCGGGCGGTTGGGGAAGCCTTTGCCGACCGGCGCTACACCCTGGAAGGAACGCTTGTGCCGCGCTCCCGGCCGGACGCGCTCATCGCGGACGTGGACGAAGCCGTGGCCCAGGCCCGGCGCATCGTTCATCAGCAGTCCGTCATTGCCGCGCAGAATCACGTCGTGGCACTGCGGGCAGGCACGCTCTGTCTGCACGGCGACGGCCCCCACGCGCTCGATTTTGCGCGGGCCATCCGGCGTGCCCTCGAAGCCGACGGCGTACGCATCGCAGCTCCGACCAACGGGTATCCGGCCAATGGGTAAACATCGTTGCCCAGCCCACTGCTGACCAGGATGCGCCTGTTTCCCATTGCCGACGATGCGCTGACGGTTGAGTTCGGACAGGCCATTTCACCGGCACTGCACGAACAGGTATGCCGGCTCGATCAGGCGCTGGCAGCACAACCCTTTGCCGGACTTCGGGAAACCGTCCCGGCCTATGCTTCGCTCGGCGTGTTTTACGCGCCCGACCGGGTAGCCCGCGCCTACCCGACATATCCCAGCGCCCAGGCGGCCGTCATCAGCCACATCGAGGGATTACTCCGTGATCTGCCCCCGGCGGACGGCTTTTCCCGGCGGCGAATCACATTGCCCGTGTGCTATGACCTTCGTTGTGGACCCGATTTGCCTTTCGTGGCACAGCAGCACGGTCTGTGCGTTGAAGAAGTCATCGCCCGCCACACCGCCCCGGTCTATCGGGTTTTCATGCTGGGCTTTCTGCCAGGTTTTGCCTACCTGGGACTTGTGGATGAGCGGATTGCCACACCGCGCCGTCCGACGCCGCGCCCACATGTGCCGGCCGGCAGCGTTGGCATCGCCGGGCGTCAAACCGGCATTTACCCGACGACATCACCCGGCGGCTGGCAACTCATCGGACGGACGCCGGTACGGATGTTTGACCCTTTTGCGCCGCAGCCAGCGCGCTTGCAGCCCGGCGATGAAGTTTGTTTCTACCCGATACCTTACGAGGAGTGGCTGGCGGCATTGGCATCGGAAGCCAAGGGCGAATGGCGCTGACGCCTTCTGCAAAGGCATTCGGCGGCTTCCACACAAGGGACTTGCTAGTTGAGGCTTCCAAAACCACCCCAGTTGCTGAAGTCATCCTCGTCGTCGCCACGCCGACCGCGCCGCCGGTCAGCCGGAGCGGCCTTGCCGTAGCCACGCTCTTCCGAACGGCTGACTTTGCGCTGGGCGTGCAGCCCTTCCAGAATCAGCTCGGCAGCCGAAACCAGGTGCGCCGGCGTGCGGCCTTCGGCGTAGCCGCCCATTTCGGCAACTTCGATAAGTGTCCGAATAGCGCGCATCTTTTCCAGTATCGCCGCTGAAGAATCTGCCTCAGACACCTTCAGGCTATGGCCCTGATTGAACCACTCGACGATGCGCCCGGTTTCGGCCAGCGCCAGGTAGTTATCATAAACCCGTCCGCAGGCAGTTCGGATGAGTTCGCGGGCAATGCGTTCCGCGCCGACCTGTTCGCCTTCGTACTCCAGTTCGATTTTGCCGGTGATCGCCGGCAGTGAAGCGTAGATGTCCGAAATGCGCGGCACGATGATGGTTTCGTGGTGGCGCAACGCCCGGCGCTCGGCGCTGCTGACGACATTTTCGAGCAACGAGATGGGCAATCGCTGGCTGACGCCCGACCGGCGGTCAATCCGCTGGTCTTCACGGGCAACAAACGCAATGGTTTCCACGATTTCCCGAATGAACTTCGGGATGTGGATCGGCGCGCGGGACGGGCGGTCAGTCCAAGCTTCCTGCGCCGTGATCCGCACGCCTTCCTCAACGGTCTGTGGGTAGTGGGTCAGGATTTCCGAACCAATCCGGTCTTTGAGCGGCGTGATGATTTTGCCGCGCGCCGTGTAGTCTTCAGGGTTGGCCGAAAACACCAGGGCAACATCCAGCTTGAGCCGGACGGGAAAGCCCTTAATCTGCACGTCCCCTTCCTGCATGATGTTGAACAGCCCGACCTGGATTTTACCGGCCAGGTCAGGCAGCTCGTTGATGGCAAAGATGGCGCGGTTGGCCCGGGGCAGAAGACCAAAGTGCATGGTGGTCTCGTCGCTGAGCAGGTTGCCGCTCTTTGCCGCCTTGATGGGGTCAATGTCCCCGATGATGTCGGCGATGGTCACGTCCGGCGTGGCCAGTTTCTCGATGTACCGTTCCGCGCGTGTCCGCCAGGCAATGGGCGTCGCATCCCCCTGTTCGTCCAGGACGCGCTGCGCGTAGGCGCTGATGGGCGCAAAGGGGTTGTCGTTGATCTCCGAGCCGGCCACGATGGGCATGACCTCATCGAGCAGGCTGGTCAGGGAACGCAAAATGCGACTTTTCGCCTGCCCTCGCCGTCCCAGCAGGATCAGATTGTGGCGTGACAGGATGGCGTTGATCAGATGAGGCTCAACAGTATCTTCATACCCTACAATGCCGGGGAAGACTTTTTCGCCACGTTCAAGCTTGGCGATGAGGTTGGCGCGCATTTCGTCCTTGACCGAGCGACGCCACCGGGCGGGATCACCCCACGGGCTGTTTTTGAGTTCACCGAAAGTAGCAGGCAAAGCCATGGCAACAAAACCTGTAAGGGACGGTCAAAATGCCGGGGGAGTCAGAAAAACAGAAAAGACGCCGGGGTTCAGCCGATTTTGCGACGCCGGATCAGGTGTTTGACTTCGGCTTCGCCGGACTCGGTCATCACGCTGATGACCACCGCCGCCGTTCCAGCGTGGATGTTGGGCAGGGTCAGGGTCAAAACCGCTGTCCCATCCTGCCCCGTTGACGCTGAGCTGCGGTGCGGACGGTCATGCGTACCGAAGACCTTGACGATGACCGGTGCATTGGGGATGGGAGGACCGTTGACGCCACGGGTGACATGCACCTGGATAACAACCGTCTCTCCAGCATAAAACGCCGGGTTGCCAAGCAGGGTGATGACTGGCTTTTCGGATTGCAGGTTGCTGGCCACGTACTGATTGACCATGCTGTTGAGGTCAATCGAAGCCTTTGGCGTTCCGCCGGTCGTCGAAGGCGACCAATCAGAAGAAGCTCCCGGTTGACCAAGCGGCGGCAGGAGATTGCCGAGCATCGTCGTTACCGCCGGACCGGAGGATGAAGGGGCCGGGTGTGGTGGGGGCGGCGGTGTGGAAGGCGCACGGTGCAGCGGGTCACTTATGCCGGCCAGCACGCTATCGAGCGCCGAAGTGACCCGCGTCAATCCCGGAATCGGTGGTGGCGGGGGCGGCGGCGGGGGAAGGCTGCCGGTGACTGGCGCCGGAGGTCGTTCAGAAAATGATTTGGTCAACGCAGGCGAAAGGGATTCCGTAGCCGAAGGATGGGGTGGAAGGGCCGGCGGTGCCGGCGGCAGCGGCGGCGGTTCTACCGGAGACCGGTTGGCCGCGGTCTCCCGCTTGTTGATCAGCTCTTCCACACGCCCACGCGCAATGAGCGCCAGGATGGCCTTGTGCTGCTTCTCCAGCTTTTTCTGCAACTCGGCCGGCGTGACCCCCTCTTCCAGTTCCTTCACGTAGTAGGTGCGCTTCGACGCCAGAATCTGCCCTCCAACATACACAAGGGACAGAATCAGCGGGTTGGCCGGCCCTTTGTCCTCGGTCTGTACGTGATACACAACACCGTTGTAGGTGATGTCGGTATTGAAGCCGGTCAGCATAAGCAACGGTGGTTCAGCAAAACAGGTGACAGAAAACTGTCGTGGATGAGGCTGTAGCGACTGGAAGAATATGCAGGCAAGTTAACACAGGGTTTTTCGATGCGTCAATGTACCCGCCACGGCGCGTTGCCGCACCCGGTGGCGGTCGCTAAGATGCCCTATCGCCATACCCCCGTCTGGTGCATTTCACACGTTCGACCTGTACTTATGACCAGTGACCCCATTCTCCGCATTGCCGAGAAAGTACAAGCCGGTGAGCGGCTTTCCTTCGACGACGGGGTGGCCCTGTTTGAAACCCGGTCGGTTGCGCTGCTCGGCCACCTGGCCCACACCGTTCGCCGCGCACGACATGGCAATGTGGCCTACTACAACGTCAACCATCACCTCAACCCAACGAACGTCTGCTACTGGGACTGCACGTTTTGTTCGTTTTACCGCAAGCCTGGACAGGAAGGAGCCTACACCTACACCATCGAGCAGGCCATTGCTGAAGTCCGTCCCTACTATGAGGCCGGAATCACGGAAGTCCACATTGTCGGTGGACTGCATCCGACGCTTAAGTTCGACTACTACCTTGACTTGCTGCGCGGGCTGAAAAGCGCCTTCCCCAACGTTCACCTCAAAGCCTTCACCATGGTCGAACTTGACCATTTCAAGCGCATCACGCGGCTGTCGGATGAAGAAGTCATCGAGCGGTTGCGCGAAGCCGGGCTGGATTCCTGCCCAGGCGGTGGGGCGGAGATATTTGCCGAGCACGTACGGGAAAAAATCTGCCGTCACAAGTGCGACAGCCAGCGGTGGCTCGACATGGCACGGACCGTACACCGCAAAGGCATCCGCTCCAACGCCACCATGCTCTACGGCCACATTGAAAGCTACGCCGACCGCGTGGACCACATGCTGCGGCTGCGCGATTTGCAGGATGAAACCGGCGGTTTTCAGTGCTTCATCCCGTTGGCGTTTTATCCTGAACATACGGAACTGGCTCACCTGCCGGGGCCGACCGTCGTGGACAGTCTCAAAACCATTGCCGTCTCCCGGCTGATGCTCGACAACTTTGACCATATCAAAGCGTACTGGGTCATGCTCGGACGCCAGACGGCGCAGATGGCGCTCCATTTCGGAGCGGATGACCTCGACGGCACGGTGTCCGGCGGCGGCCCGCTGGTGGCAACCTACTCAGCCGATGGACGCGACCGCTGCATGACGACCCGTGAAGAAGTCGTTTCCCTTATTCGGGACGCCGGTTTTGAACCGGTCGAACGCGACACGCTCTACCAGCCCGTCATTCGGGAAACCACAGCGGCTCTGGTCTGACCCCACAGCTTTTCCGGTGCGGATTTTCCGGCGCGGACACCTCACGTGGCATCGTGGGGCGGCGCGCCGGTTTCTTCTTCCGGGCAGTCGGCAGGGCGGTCGGGCTGTGCTGCCGCCAGCCGTTGCATCGTGGCGGCAAAACGTTCCAGGTCAGCTTGCAGGGACTCCATGTGCCGACGGCTGGCCTGGTACTGCACCCACTGGTGGGTTTCCACGACGCGCTTGAGAGATGCTTCCCCAAGCAGGGTGGCCAGCAACACGATGAGATCGTTGGCCGCTGTTACCTGCAACAGCAACGCATTGACCAGATGATAGGCATCTTCCGCCGTCGCCCAGTCGAGCGCCGGGGCAGATGCGCTTTCGGACGGGTTGCTCGCCATCGGTGGCACGTCTGAAGGCTGGGTCACGCCGCCGCTCCTTCCCGGATGTGAACCGGACGGCCATCCACCACAAGCGCCGTGGGTTGTGCCAGTACCGCCGAACGGAGATACCCCAGCGCCAGCACTTCCTGAGTCACGGGATGGCGGACGACGCTGGTCAACTGTCCAACTTCCTTTCCATCGGCAAGGATGGGCGTGCCTTTCCCCGGCAGCGCGGTGTCCGTACCGGTGTCGCTGGCGATGCGCAGCGGTGTCAGCCGCCGCGCGGTCTGGTCATGGCCGCGCCAGTGGATTTTGGCCACGGTTTCCTGCCCGACATAGCAGCCCTTGGTGTAGCTGATGGCATGCCCCAGCCCGGCTTCGGGCGCGAGAGTGGTTTCGTCAAAGTCCTGCCCAAAACGGCCGGTGCCGTGCTCGATGCGGCACACTTCCAGAGCATCCCAGCCGACCGGCGTAGCCCCGGCCCCGGTCAGGTGCGTCCAGACCTCCACGGCTGCCTCGTGGAGAACGAACAGATCAAAGGCCGGCTGTCCGTAGCGGGGACGCTGCACAACCAGCACGCCGGCATGGCCAATACACAGCCGCTCGTGCGCAAAAACCGGGAGGGATTCTGTGCCACCGCCGACTTTTTCAACCGTCAGGCTGGTGCGCCAAGTGGCAAGCGGCGCGCCGGTCAACGACTCGATCAGCGCCGGAGCAGCCGGCCCGACGAGACCAAGCAGAGCATGGGTGGCGCGCAGGTCAGTCAAGCGGAAATCACCGGCGCGCACCAGCGGAGACAACTTTTTGTGAACGATGGCAGATGCAGCCGGCTCGGTCGTCAGCCAGAACTCATCGGGCAGGCAGTCCAGCGTGACATCCGCGATGACCCGTCCCTGGGGCGTCAGAAAAAGAGCAGTGACCCCGGTGCCCGGCACGAGCGGCTTGACATGCTGGCTGACCCAGCCGTTGATGAACGTTGTCCGGTCACGGCCTCCAACGGCAAAGCAGCCGCGCGCGCTGAGGTCAACGATCCCGGCGTGCTTGACCAGCGCCGTATATTCGGCCGCCAACCGGCCATAGTGCGCCGGCACGGACCCGTCACCTTCAGGGCGCAGCACGGCACCAAGTGTCGCGTGGTGTGTCGCAAGCGGATACTCCATAACCCTTTATTCAACGACCTTTCCGAAAGGCTGTGCGTCGTTCATGCCGCACGCTGTCCCCTCCAGGCAAACCCATCCGGCGTTGTCCGGTCGTCTTCATCCCTGCCGGGACGGCACCTGTCGCGGCTCTTGCCTGAAAGGGACTCTCCGACACACGATAGAAGTATGCCAAGTTTTCCACCGGCAGCGCCGCCGCTCGTCCCGACACCTTCACTTTCAGACCCGCACCAAACTACCCGTCCACCCGCGTCCAGCGGAATACCAGCCTGGCTGCCCCAGGCGCTGCACGCCTTTGCCTTCCGCGATTACCGCCTTCAGTGGGCCGGCGCTTTTACTTCCAGCATCGGAAGCTGGGTGCAGCAGGTTGCCCAGGCCTGGCTCATCCTCGATCTTACCGGCAGCCCATTTTATCTCGGTCTCGACGCCTTTCTGGGCATGGCACCAATGCTGGGATTGTCGCTGGTGGGCGGCGCCGTGGCTGACCGATTCGACCGCCGCAAGCTACTCCTGTTTTCCCAGGCGGTGCAAATGTCCAGCGCGCTGACGCTGGCGCTGCTCGTTGGGCTGCACGTTGCCACGGGGCTGCCCCTCGTATATGCGATCCTGGCGCTGTCCTTTTTGACCGGAACGGCGCAGGCGCTGAGCGGGCCGGCCTATCTGGCGCTGCTTCCCAACCTGGTGCCGCAACCGTTTGTCGCGCAGGCCATTGCCGGCAATGCCATCCAGTTCAATCTGGCGCGGGTTGTCGGGCCGATGGTTGCCGGATTGGTCCTGGCGCGCTTTGGCGCGGCGACCTGTTTCGCCCTGAACGCCCTGTCGTTTCTGGCCGTGATGGCTGCCCTTGCCACCATTTGCCCGCCACAACAGATACCGGCGACACCCGGCCCCTCGTGGCGGCAGGAAATTGCGACCGGCATGCGCTATGTCTTCGGCGACAGAGTGCGGCGACGGCTGTGCTTTCTGGCCACCCTGACGACCAGCCTGGGCGTTGCCGTTCCAACCCTGCTTCCGCAATACACCCGGATCATCTGGCACGGGGATGAAGTGCTGTTTTCACGGCTGGCAGCCTGTTCAGGGCTGGGCGCAGTGACGGGCGCCATCGTGGTCGCCACCGTCGCCAAAAAAGCGCAGTCCCTGCCGTTGATTCTGGCGACGCAGGCGGCGCTCGGTCTCTGCATGCTGCTGCTGGCGGCCACGGGCTGGTTCTGGCTGGCCTGTCTGTGGCTGTTCATTGGCGGGGCGCTTCTGGTGGCCACCTACGCGCTGGTGACGACCTGTTTTCAGCAGGTTGTCGCGGATGACATGCGGGGGCGGGCCGTGAGCCTCTACATGGTCTGTTTCCGGGGCGGAATGGCCATTGGGGGACTGCTGGCCGGCAGCCTGGCGCACTGGTGGCGGGTCACTGCCGCGTTCGGTCTGGCCGGGCTGGGACTGGCGCTGGCAAGCGCCTGGGCCTTTCTCAACTGGCGGGTGATGACGTTCCCCTCCGCCAGACCGGATGACGGATAAAAACACACCGGAGTGAAATGCTGCGTATGACGCACTGGATGACGCACTGGATGACGTACGGCTGGACGACCGACCGGACGACCGGATGGTGGCTGCCAGGGATGCTGCTGGGGATACTGCTGGGATTGTCCGCCGCCGCGCCGGGGCGGACGCCGCCGGCCGATGTCCTGTTCATCAACGGCACCGTGCACACCCTCGATGATCGGCAACCCCGGGCCGAGGCCGTTGCCGTCCGGCGCGGGCGTATCGTTTTCGTCGGGTCCACGGCCGAAGCCATTACCTACCGTGGCCCCAGAACGCGCCTTGTGGACCTGGCCGGAGCCGTGATGTACCCCGGCTTCACCGATGCCCACTGCCACCTGTTTGGCATCGGCGAACGCGAACTGACCCTGAATCTGGAAGGAACCAACACCCGCGCCGCCTTTCTGGCCGCCGTTGCCGCCCGCGTTGCCCAGACGCCCAAGGGTGAATGGATCGTCGGGCGCGGCTGGATTGAGACCTTCTGGACGCCGCCCACCTTCCCGACCGCTGCGGAACTCGATGCCATCGCGCCGGAGCATCCGGTGTTTCTGGTACGGGCGGACGGGCATGCCAGCGTGGTCAACACCCTGGCGCTCAGGCAGGCCGGGATTGACGCACAGACGCCCAACCCACCCGGCGGCGACATCCTGCGGGACGCGACAACCGGCCAACCAACCGGGATGCTTATTGATCGCGCCCAGGACCTCGTCCGGCGGCTGCTGCCCCGCCTGTCGCCCGAAGACTACGCGCGCGCGGCCATGGCCGGCGCGCAGCGCGAGCTGTCGCTCGGCTGGTGCACCATTCACAACGCCGGCAGCTCCCTTCTGGAAACGAACCTGCTGCGCCGCCTCTGCCGCACGGGTGCTATCAAGCTGCGGGTGTACAACGCGGCGGCCAACCGTCCGGCGGAAGTTGCCGCTCTGCTCCGGCGCGGCCCGATCATCGGCGAAGCCAACGGACGCTTCACCATGCGGACAATCAAGGCGTACATGGACGGCGCGCTGGGGTCACGTGGCGCGGCCCTGCTGGCCCCCTACGCCGACGCCGACACCACAGGTCTGTTTCTCACTCCACCGGACGAACTGCGCGCCCTGTGCCGGCAGGCGCTGCGCGCCGGCATTCAAATCCAGACGCATGCCATTGGGGATCGGGCCAACCGTCAGGTGCTGGACATTTACGAACAGGTGTTCGCCGAAGTGCCGCCAGCCCAGCGCCGGGTGCGCGATCCGCGCTGGCGCATCGAGCATGCCCAGATTCTGCATCCTTCCGACATCCCACGCTTTGCCCAACTCGGCGTCATTGCGTCCATGCAGCCCTCGCACGCCATCAGTGACCTGCACTTTGCCCCGCGCCGGCTGGGACTGGAACGCCTCGCCGGAGCCTATGCCTGGCGGGCGCTGCTCGATGGCAAAGCCATCATTGCCGGTGGCTCGGATGCACCTGTTGAACGCGGTGAACCCCTCATCGAGTTTTATGCGGCTGTGACACGGAAAGACCTGACCGGGTTTTCCGGTGCGGGATGGCATCCAGAGCAGGCGGTCAGCCGCCTGGAAGCGTTGAAAATGCTGACCCTCTGGCCAGCTTATGCGGCCTTTGAAGAAGACCTTGCCGGCACGATAGCCGTCGGCAAGCGCGCGGACTTCACCGTTCTTTCCGCTGACCTGCTCACCATCCCGGAAACGGACATCCTCCGGGCACGCTGCCTGATGACCATCATCGGCGGCGAGGTCGTGTTCCGCGCTCAGGAACCCACAACCGGCAACAGCGCCCCGGCCGGGACAGGCTCAGGAAACCAGCCAGGTAAGCGCCGTGCGCCCCAACCGCACAACTGGTGCCGGAAGCAGGTTGGCGCGGCTGGGCGGCCGCTGGATGCGGGTATTGATCATGGGGCGAAACAGCCGCCACCGCAGCCTTCGGCCATCGAGCGTTTCTGAAACGCCATGGGCGTCATCATCCGGGCCTGCCCCGCTGAGAAAGCGGATGTAGAAGGGCCCGGAATCCACCATGTGCTGCTGGCGAATGGTCCAGGTTTCGCCGGTCGCTGGGAGCGTCACGTGCAGGCGATGCGGATACTTCAGCCCCAGCCAGTTGCGCCGCTGGGCCTCGAACGTCACCTCGATGGCGTCGGTGACGAGTTCCGGGCGCTCGCCGTCAAAAACGGCTCCGAAGGAAAATGCGCCGGGCTGTCCGGGCAGCGGTTCGTTGCGGTAGTAAATCAGCATGCGGTCGCCGCGCCAGCAGCGTCCCCAGTGCCAGCGGTTGATGGCGCGCGACATCGGAACGGGATCATAGTTGTGGTCGTGGTAGCCACGCCCAACAAAAGCCACGCGCCGCTCACACCGCCCGTCCGCTCCGGTGATTTCCAGCGCACCCTGCGTTGCACAGACCGGAGCGACCAGATTCCAGGTGTGCGTCCCCAGCGCCTGCTCCATCAGTCCCCGGCTGGAAGCCACCACCTCCGGGGAAAGCCAGTGTTCATTCAGATTGCGAAAGCGGAACGTCCCGGTCAGCCGGCGGCCGATGGCGACCGGAATGGGCGTGGTGACTTCGGTCAAATCCACATCCACATTCAGGTGATAGGTCGCCGTTGCCGGGTCGTAGGTCAACAGGTTGCGCCCGGTGCAGACCATCGGCCGGGTTGTCGAGGCCGTAAACGTGTCGTACTCGACGAGCGCGTAGGCAATCGGCCGCCCACGGTGATAGAGTGCAAAGGAAAAGGCCGCGTAATCACACGGGTCGGGCGGCAGGGCGCGCCCACGTTCGTAAGCCTCGAAGTGGGCGTTGTAGTCGGGCGAAAAAGGAATGCCACAGAACCAGATGGCCACCAGCCCATACTCGCGGTCCTCAGACAGGGCATCGAAATACCACCACTCGTAAGCGCCCGGCTGACGCAGCCCATGCCAGGCGTCTTCGGTGCGGCTGGCTATCATTCGCATAGATTTGGCAGTACCGCCGGTTGGTCCGGGCAAACTCTCCATCGGCGCCGTGGTCACGCTTCGGAGTTGACCAACCGGTGGACGTTCATTCACAGAAGTTCGGCGAAGTAAGGACGCTCCACCACGGAAAAGTTCCGGTCGTCATCCGGGGGTAGATGTACCGACATCGGCTTGGGGGGAGTACGCCGGAACCGCCACCCGGTCTTCTGTCACCAGTTGCGGCCACGGCGTAAGACAGGTCATCGGCTTCAGACGCTGATAATGCCATCCTCATGGTGAGGAATTTTGGACTCGCGCGGCGGAAGGACCTCAAAGGGCACCAAACCCCGGCTGACTTCTTCCAGCGCAATGCGAGTTGGCTTGTGGCTGGTGGAGCGCAGCCGCGGCTCATGTCCCTTTTGAAGCTGCTTGCTGCGTGCCGCCGCCACCAGAATCAGGCGGTACTTGCTGTCGGGAAAGCGGTAGATGCGGCCTTCCTTGGTTTCCTTTTCACTGGTCGTTGTCGGCGTCGTCATAACTTGGGTGTCTCTCCTTCCAGTGGCAAAGATTCAGCATCAAACGTGTCCACAATGGCTTCGAGCCATTTTTCTGACAGGCGCCAGCGCTCACGCTCCGCCGTAATGATGCAGATGAGCGAGTGGAGCGCGCGTTCCAGGTCATCATTGACGATAACATAGTGAAACTCCCGAAAACGCCGTACTTCCTGCGTGGCATTGCGCAGCCGCCGGGCAATCGTCTGTGGGTGGTCACTCCCACGGGCGCAGAGCCGCTGGCGCAGCACCTCATAACTGGGTGGCATGATGAAAATCCGGGTCGCTTCCGGCATGATGTTGGCCACGCTTTCCGCGCCCTGCACATCAATGTCGAGAATGAGATCGTGGCCCTGTTCCAGGCGCGTTTCGACGAACTTCCGGTGCGTACCGTAAAAGTGACCGTGCACCAGCGCTGATTCCAGGAACTCCCCGTGCTCGCGCATGCGCTCGAAGTCGTCCGGCGAGACAAAGTAGTAGTGCTCGCCGTGCCGTTCGCCGGGACGTGGCGGGCGTGTGGTGTAGGAAACCGAATAGTAGAGATTGTCCACTGACTTCAGCAGACGACTCAGGAGCGTGGATTTCCCTCCCCCTGACGGCGAGGAAACCACCACCAGCATGCCGCGGCGAAGAGGATGCGGCTGGTCACTCGACATTCTGGGCTTGCTCCTTGATTTTCTCGACTTCGGTCTTGATAAAAAGCGCCACGTCGTGAACCGTGGTGTCACTGGTTTTGGACAGCATCGTATTCACTTCGCGGTTCATTTCCTGTAAGAGAAAATCCATTGCCTTGCCAACTCCGGGCGCTTCACTGATGAGCAGGTCACGCATCTGCGCCACGTGGCTCTGCAAACGGGCGACTTCTTCTGTAATGTCACAGCGTTCTGCGGCATAGGCGGCTTCCTGCGCCAGGCGCGCCTCATCCAGGCTGCCGAGGTCACGGAGCAGGGCCTGCATCCGGCGCTCCAGCCGGGCGCGCTGGTTCTCGAACACCAGCGCCGCCGCCGCTTCGATTTCGGGAATGCGCGCGGCAATCTGTTCCAGTCGGGCGGCAATCTCCTGCGCCAGGGCCGCGCCTTCCGTCCGGCGCATCGCTGTCAGGGCGTCGAGGGCCTGTCCGGCTGCGGTCAGCAACCCTTCCGCAAGGCGCGCGGCAAAGGCGGCATCGGTCTCCGTGACCGGCTGGATCGCACCGGGCAGCCGTGCAATCAGACTGAGGTCAAAGTCCCCGGACACGCCGGTTGCCGCCTGCGCCTGCCGGAGCGCCGCCACATAGCCCTGCACGAGCGGCAGGTTGACTTGAAACGTCACCGGGCGCTGCTGAACCAGACTCACTGTGACTTCAACCCGCCCCCGTTGCAACCGCGCCTGGATAAGCTTGCGCAACGGCACTTCAGCCGCCGCCAACTCGGAGGGCAACCGCACCTGAATATCGAGAAACCGGTTGTTGACCGTCCGCAGCTCGACCGTCAGGGAGAACTCATCGGTGGTAAGGCTGGCGCGGCCAAAGCCGGTCATGCTGTTCATCGGCCGGTATCCTTTCGTGTCTCCGCAGGCTGGCAGCCGAACTGTGGTGTTGTAAAAGGGCGCACTATACCAAAACCCGGTGTTCCCGGACATCACCGGCCCAGCAGCACCGGACTGACCTCTTCCGGTAACGCCCCTCACGTTCCGTGAACCGTACCCAGCCGCCGGGCAAGCTCCCGTAGGCGCTCGCGGAGCGGTTCTTCGTCCAGGGTCAGCACCCGCTGACCGTCGTAAATCACCCGCCCCCGGACGACCGTCAGCACCACATCCCGTCCGGTGGCCGCCGTCACAAGCGCCGCCACCGGGTCATACACCGGTTCGAGATGGGGGCTGGCGAGGGAAATCCCCACAAGGTCGGCCTCCTTGCCGACTTCGAGCGTGCCGATGCGGTCATCCAGCCCAAGGGCGCACGCGCCATCCAGCGTCATCCACTGGAGCAGGGCGGCCGCCGGCAGCAGTTGACCGTCGCCCTGGGTGGCGCGGCTGAGAAGCTGGGCGAACCGCCCTTCATCGAGCAGGTCGCAGACATTGTTGGAGGCCACGCTGTCCGTGCCCAACCCGACGCGCACGCCCCGCTGGCGCATCCGGCTGACCGGAGCGATGCCGTGCCCGAACTTGGCATTGGATTTTGGGCAGTGAGCCACGCTGGCGCCGTGGAAGGTCAGCAGGCCGATGTCCTCTTCCGTGGCGCGTACGGCGTGAATGAGCAGTGGCTTGACCCGCAGCACATTCAGGTCGCTGAGATACCGGATGGTTGACACCCGGGGCGGCGTCCAGGCAATGCCGCGCTCCCGCAGAAACTGCGCGAAGGGTCCCTGTCCGCTCCGCAGAAAATCATCCTCGGCCTGGGATTCGGCACAGTGAATCGCCACCGGAAGCGCCTGCCGTTCGGCGTATTCGATGACGAGCCGGAACAGCAGGGACGACACGGAATAAACGGCGTGGGGAGAGATGCCGAGCCGCACCAGGTTAGTTTCCGCCGGGCGCAGGGCTTCCAGCCGCCGCTTGAGGCCGGTGAGACTTTTTTTGGCCTGCATCGGGTCAGGGCCGAAGACTTCCTGATAGGCGATGCCGCGCAGTCCGCCCTGGCACAGGGCGCGAAAACCCGCGCCGGAAGTTTCCGTATCGGCCAGGGTCGTGATGCCGGCCCGGGCCGCTTCGACAACGCCCCACTGCGCCGAGACTTCCAAATCTGCAACCGCCATCTGCTCACCGCGCAGACGGGTCAGGGTCCGAATCCAGTCGAAAAACGACAGGTCTTCCAGGCGGCCGCGGAGCGCCGTCAACTCCAGGTGGCTGTGGACATTGACAAAACCGGGGCACAGGGCCGCGCGCCCCAGGGCCACGGTTTCGAGCGTCCCCAGGCGCGCCAGGCGGGCACGCACTTCGGCTTCGGGCCCCACGGCCACGATGCGCCCATCGGCGACGGCAACGGCCCCATCCTGAACTGGTGGTGTGGCCACCGGAAGCACCCACTGGGCTGTGTAAAGAACTGTCATGTGCGCCTGCCCGGAATGAAGTCACCGGCATCAAAGTATGCCGCCACACACAGCCTGTCTGTCCGACGGATTATCATGCCCAAGGCGGTTTAAAAAAACTGCCCCGGCGCAGCATTTCGACCTGACTTCTGCCCCACCTCTGCCCGACGGTGCATTTTTTTCATGAAACTCTCCGTACCCCTGCGGCGTAAACATCCGCGTTACATTCCAGCCCGGTGCATAGCCAATATCTTCCAACCTGGCAGGGGTCTGAGGCTCCCACATTTATGGCACTGAGTCGAACCAAAAAACTTTTCATCGTTGGCGGCGTGACCCTGCTCATCGCCGGAATCGTCGCGGCCAGCCTCCTGACGCGGCGGACCGATGCGCTGAGCGTCCAGATTGAGCCGGTCAAACGGCGCGAGCTGCTTGAGGCCAAAGTCTCGGCTTCCGGCGAGGTGCGTCCGGTGGCGCTGTACAACCTCACGGCCGAAGTTCCGGGGCGCGTGACGGATATTTTTGTCAAAGAGGGCGATCTGGTTCGCAAAGGGCAACCCTTGGTCAAGGTGGACCCCACCCAGCAGTTGACCTCGCAGCAGAGCGCCGAGGCCAACTATCGCGCAGCCGAGCAGGATGCCCGCGCCACTGAGACCCAGGTTCTGAGCGCCCGCAATCTCGTCACCCAGAACAAGGCACAGCTCATTGCGGCCGAAACTGATCTCAACCGGCTCAAAGCCCAGCTCGACTTGCAGAAGGTTCAGTTGCAGCGCACCACCGAGTTGCTTGAGGCAGGCGTGGTGTCACGCGCCGAGTTTGACACGGCGCAGGCCAACTACGAGGTCGCCAAGGCCGCCTACGACGCCCAGCTCGTTCAGATCGAACGCCTCCGGCAGGTTGTCAAGGACGCCGAAATTGCCGTTCAGCGGGCTGAAGAATCCAGCAAGTCGGCCTGGCAGCGCGTCAAAGCTGCCCAGGCGCAGTTGACAAACGCGCAGTATTTCCTCGACCAGACCGTTCGCAAATCGCCCATTGATGGCGTGGTGTCGAGCCTGCCTGTGCGGGTTGGCGAATTTGCCGTTGCCAACTTCAATACCACGCCCCTGATGACGATTGCCGACATGTCGGAAATCAACGTCGAAGTCCAGGTGGACGAAACCGACATTGCCAACGTTCGGATTGGACAGCCAGCCAAGGTCAAGGTGGACTCTTTGGGCGACACCGAGATTCCCGGCCGGGTGGCCGAAGTCGGGCAAAGCGCCGTGACCCGCTCTGGGCAGACGATTGCGGCCAACACGACTTCCCAAGAGGCCAAGAACTTCAAGGTCAAAATCCGCCTTGAACCGTCTGAAAAAGACCGGGCGCGGCTCCGTCCCGGCATGTCGGCCACGGCCGTCATCACCACGGACACCCGACACAACGTTCTCGTCATTCCGCTGCAAGCCCTGGTCAGCCGCGACCTGTCCGAGATGTCTCAGACGCCCCCGGCTTCAACGCCTTCCCCTGCCGGCAGTGAAGGCGACAGAAAGCCGGCCAGGCGCAACGAGGTCTCCGGTGTATTTGTCGAGGAAGGTGGCAAGGCCAAGTTTGTGCCCGTCAGGACGGGGATTCTGGGTGAGACGGACATCGAAGTTGTCGAAGGCCTGTCAGAAGGGCAGTTGGTCGTGACCGGCCCCTACCGCCTGCTTCGCACGCTCCGTCCGGGAACAGCTATCACCCGCGACGCCAAGGCGGAAACGACCAACCAAGGCAAAGGATAAAGCGGAAATCCCATGGAAAGCACCACTCTGTCAGTTGAAACGGCACCGGCCACCGCCCTCCGCCCACAGTCCACACCATTGTCAGCCCCACTCATTGAAACCAAAGACGTATGGAAAACCTACCGGATGGGCGATGAGATCATCCACGCGCTGCACGGAGTGAGTTTTACCATTCAGCGTAACGAGTACATTGCCATTATCGGGCCGTCCGGGTCAGGCAAAACCACCCTGATGAACATCATCGGCTGCCTCGACACGCCGACCAAGGGCGAGTACTGGCTCAACGGCAAACTCGTTTCGGCCATGAACGATGATGAACTGGCCCGGGTGCGCAATCAGGAAATCGGGTTCGTCTTCCAGACCTTCAACCTGCTGCCACGCGCCACGGCTCTGCACAATGTCGAACTGCCACTCATCTACAGCGGCGTGCCGGCGGCGGAACGGCTGCAACGCGCCAAGCGGGCGCTTGAACAGGTTGACCTGGCGCACCGTATGCACCACCGTCCCAATGAACTCTCCGGCGGACAACGGCAACGGGTCGCCATTGCGCGGGCCCTGGTCAACAATCCCTCCATCATTCTGGCGGATGAGCCAACCGGCAACCTCGACTCGGCCACGAGCCGGGAAATCATGGCGCTGCTCGATGTCCTGCACGAACGCGGCAACACCATTGTCGTGGTGACACACGAACCCGACATTGCCGCCCATGCCCACCGGGTTCTGACCATCCGCGACGGACGCATCGCCACAGACACCCGGAATGAGCGCCGGGTGCCGGCCCTGGCCGAACAGGCCCAGCCCGTGTGATGCTTGGCATAGGCGCGGTGCGGCAAGCTGTGCTAGCCTGTCCAAGCATGCCACCTCGATTCCAGACCGAAGGACTTGCCTGGCCCCATGGGAGGACACTCTGCCGACCGGACCGCCACCCCGGCCCCGCAGCTTGACCGCCTGGAGTTCGTCATTCCCAGTGTCATCCCGCGCATGCACGAGCTGTTGCATGAGTTGATGAGCCTGCTCGAAGCCCGCGGCATTGCCGAACCGAACTCCAACATCATCCTCGCGCTGGACGAAGCCATTGCCAACGCCATCAAGCATGGCAACCACGAGGACCCGACCAAGCAGGTTCACGTGGTCGTCGAGTTTGCGAACGACGAAGTTACCTTCACCATTACCGACGAAGGTGACGGCTTCGACCTCAATGCCCTGCCTGACCCCACCGATCCGAGTTGTCTGATGCGTACCTGTGGGCGCGGCGTCATGCTCATCTACCACATCATGGATGAGGTCGAGTACAACGCCCGTGGGAATCAGGTGCGGATGAAGAAAAAGGCGGAACGATAATGGGTACGCCGTCTCCCGGTCGGTCGTCCGAACTGCCGAGCCTGCACCAACTCGCCGATCTTGAGCCTCTCTCCACCGGCGATCTCATTGACCGTGCGGTTCACATCTACCGGCACAACTTTGCACCCCTGCTGGCGCTGGCGGCCATCCCGGTCGTGACCAGTTGCACCGGAACGCTCCTGCTCGCCTACACCTTCACCGGGCTGCGGGAATCGGCCGCCACACTGCCTGTCATGATCCTGGGAATGACCCTTGGTTACTCCCTGACCTACCTGATCAGCCCACTGCTGCTGATGCTCATTACCGGCGGGCTGACCCGGACAGTGGCCGATTTCGTCATGCTCGACGTGCCAATTGGCTTCTGGCGCACCTGGCGCATGGTCCGCGGCCGCCTGTGGCCGCTCATTCTGACGCAACTTATCGGGTATATCCTGTTTGGAATGGTGATCTCGGGCCTGTTCTTCGTTGGGATATTCGTCGTCTGGATAGCCCTGGCCGTGGTACTCCTGCTGTTTAGGTATCTCCCGTCCGTTCTCGCCGGCGGACTTTTCACCCTCTTGCTGTTTGTCCTGATTGCCTTGGGCTTTGTCGCGTATTGTGCCGCTGTGGCGCAGGTTGCGCTCATCCCCAGCGTGGTCATGATTGAGGGCCGCGCGACGTGGGACAGCATCGTTCGCGCCCTGCAACTGGCCCGGGGGACCATCTGGCGGGTTGTCCAGATTACGCTCTTTGACTTAGCCATTGCCTCATCCGCCATCTCGGCTATCGGCATTCCGTTTCTCATCTATGTCATTCTCAATGGCGATTTCGAGGACCTGACCCGTACGCCGACGTGGTTCATCCTGGCCTTCAATGTGGCCGACCAGCTTGGCAAGCTGCTGACCCTGCCCATGGCGACCATTGCCTACTGCCTGCTGTATTTCGACATGCGGGTACGCCGGGAAGGCTATGACCTCGAACTGCTCGGCGCGCGGCTCGAAAGCACTACCGGCGTAGCGCCACGTCCCACCACCCACCGCCCGGTGCCACCGCGAGTCACATCACCACCAACAGAAACGGCCGCCGTCCCCTCCTGAACCGGAAGAAGGGACGGCGGCCCCGGCAGGCGTCGGCTTACGCCGGCTTACGTGCCGTGTTCCCAACTGTTGATGTATTCGACCATCTCGGCCGTAAGCGTATCAATGCGGACGCCCATGGCTTCAAGCTTGAGGGAGGCAATCTCCAGGTCCACCTCTTCGGGCAGGCGGTGAATGGTTTTTTCGAGGCTTCCCGCGTGCTTTTTGAGATATTCGGCGGACAGCGCCTGATTGGCAAAGCTCATATCCATCACGCTTGCCGGATGGCCTTCGGCGGCGGCAAGGTTGATGAGCCGTCCCTCGCCCAGAACGATGACGCGGCGGCCGGTCTCGGCCAGCTCGTATTCCTGTACGAACGGGCGCACATCACGTACCTCACGCGCCATTTCCCTGAGGGCAACCAGGTTCAGTTCCAGGTCGAAGTGGCCGGAGTTGCAGACGATTGCCCCGTCTTTCATGACGGCAAAGTGCTGGCGGTCAATGACATGGCGGTTGCCGGTGACAGTGATGAACACATCCCCCTGCGTAGCGGCTTCGGCAATGGGCATGACCCGAAAGCCATCCATGACGGCTTCAATCGCCCGGATGGGATTGACTTCACACACAATGACGTTGGCGCCCAACCCGCGCCCGCGCATGGCCACGCCCTTGCCGCACCAGCCATAACCGACGACAACCAGAGTCCGCCCGGCCATAAGCAGGTTCGTGGCACGGATTACGCCATCGAGCGTGGATTGCCCCGTGCCGTAGCGGTTGTCGAACATGTGCTTGGTCTGGGCGTCGTTGACGGCAATGACCGGAAACGGCAGAACGCCGCTGGCCTGCATGGCCTTGAGACGCTGAATCCCGGTGGTCGTTTCTTCGGTACTGCCCAGAACGTTGGGCACCAGATCGCTTCGCTCTTTGACCAGTGTCGAGACGACATCCCCGCCATCATCAATGATGAGATGGGGGTTGGTGTCAAGCGCCAGCAGCACGTGCTTGCGGTAGTCGTCGGTGGATTCCCCCTTGCGGGCAAATACCGGGATGCCGAAGTCGGCCACCAGCGAGGCCGCCACATCGTCCTGCGTTGAAAGCGGATTGGAGGCAATCAAAACGGCTTCAGCCCCGCCCGCCTGAAGGGTCCGGGCCAGATTGGCGGTTTCCGTCGTCACGTGGCAGCAGGCAACCAGCCGCAACCCTTCAAGTGGGCGCTCCTTGGCAAACCGCTCCCGAATCAGCCGCAAGACGGGCATTTCACGGTCGGCCCATTCAATACGCTTGCGCCCCAGAGGCGCCAGCGCCAAATCGGCCACGTCATAGTGTTTGACTTGTGCGACACTGGTACTCATTCGATGATGTCCTCGGATTGGAATAAGGAAAAAACCCTGGCAGCCCCTTCACAGCCGGACACCCCACGGAGCCGGGCCCGGCCGCCAACGACTTGCAGACCACACACGGGCAGGCAACTCACAGTCCGGCTTCCTTGCGCAGCACCTCGGCTTTGTCGGTCCGCTCCCAGGTGAAACTCTCTTCATTGCGGCCGAAGTGACCGTAAGCCGCCGTTGGAGAGTAAATGGGACGGCGCAGATCGAGGGTTTCAATGATGCCACGGGGCGTCAGGGAAAAGTGCGCGCGGATGAGTTCAACAATGGTTTCCGGGCGAATCTTTCCGGTGCCGAAGGTTTCGACATAAATCGAGACCGGCTCGGCAACGCCGATGGCATAGGCCAACTGCACCTGGCAGCGGTCAGCCAGTCCGGCCGCCACGACGTTCTTGGCGATGTAGCGCGCCATGTAGGCCGCCGACCGGTCCACCTTCGTCGGGTCCTTGCCCGAAAACGCGCCGCCGCCGTGCGGGGCATAGCCGCCATAGGTATCCACGATGATTTTGCGCCCGGTCAGCCCTGTATCGCCCATAGGACCGCCAATGACAAACCGCCCGGTGGGATTGATGTGCAGCTTGGTATCGGCGTCGAGCATGCCGTTGGTGATGACGTGGCGGATGACATGGCGCTCAATGTCCCGCCGGAGTTCATCGGACTTGACCGATTCGGCGTGCTGAGTTGAAACGACCACAGCCGCGACACGGTGTGGTTTGCCGTCCCGGTACTCGACTGACACTTGGGCTTTGCCATCCGGCCGCAGGTACTCCAGTGTACCGTCACGGCGCACCTGCGCCAGGCGCTTTGTCAGCCGGTGCGCCAGTTGAATCGGCAGCGGCATGAGTTCGGGCGTTTCTGTGCAGGCAAAGCCGAACATCAACCCTTGGTCGCCGGCCCCGCCGGTATCCACGCCCATGGCAATGTCCGGTGACTGCGCATTGATGGTGGAAATGACCGAACAGGTCTTGGCATCGAAGCCATACTCGGCATTGTCGTAACCAATCCGCCGGACGACCTCCCGCGCTACCGTCGGGAAGTCCACGTGCGCGGTCGTGGTGATTTCACCAGCGATCACCACCAGTCCCGTCGCCAGCAAGGTTTCACAAGCCACCCGCCCCTGGGGATCGCGGCGGAGCACCTCATCGAGAATGGCATCCGAAATCTGGTCGGCCATTTTGTCGGGATGCCCTTCCGTCACGGATTCAGAGGAAAAAAGAAAGTTGCCGTTGTTCAAAGCCTACCCCTCCACAAATGCGCGGTTTTGGATACGCGCCACACCATCCAGCGCCAGGCCGATGCCCGAAGCCAATCGCCAACCGTCCAGATGCATGCAGCCAAAAACCATCGTTGAAAATCGGGCTGAGTGTTGTCCAAAGTCGGCAAGCGTAACATGTGAAACAAAAACGGCCAACCCGCCGCCCGCCTGACGACACCTCCACCTTACTGAATGGAAACCGGGCTGGAGAAGCCCCCCAGCCATGCCTCCCGCCGGTATTTGCCCGTTCGGCAATCGCGTGCGCAGACACGCAGCCAGCCAGGTGCCAACGAATGTCCACCTTTGACCTGCCGACTGGTCCTGGCGATATTGATATCGGGCGCGCGTCACGTGGTAAGCTACGCCTGTCATCTTTGCGCCGCCGCGTCTCCGCGTAACGGTGCCCCATTCCATCCCGGTACTGGTCCCCCATGTCCGTTCATGCGCCTCGCCGCTCCCTTAGCGGCGCCCTCTGGAAACAAGCCACCCCACCGGTTGACGCCGTGAAGTGCCTGACGCAGGCGCTGGACGTTCATCCGCTCGTCGCCACCTGTCTCATCAACCGTGGACTGACGACTCCCGAACAGGCAGCGGCCTTTCTCGCGCCGGATTTGACCCACGTGCCCGACCCGCGCCCGATGCGCAACCTCACAGAAGCCCTGCACATCATCGGGCGGGCCGTGGAACGCCGGGAGCGCATCCGCATTGTGGGAGACTATGACTGCGACGGCACGACCGGGCTGGTCACCCTCCGCAGCGTGCTGCAGCAACTCGGCGTCCAGACCGATGATTTCGTTTCCTATTACGTTCCCGACCGGGAACAGGAAGGCTACGGACTCAACCCCGGCATTATTGAGCAGGCGGCGGCTGATGGCATTCAGGTGCTTGTGTCCGTGGATATTGGCATTACTGCCCACCGCGAATGGGAAATGGCACGCGCACACGGCATCGTCGGCGTGTGCATTGACCACCATACGGCGCTGGGCAGCCAGGTTCCGGCAGATGCCGTCGTCGTGTGTCCGAAACAGGTCGGCGACGCCTACCCGGAAAAAGACTTTGCCGCCTGCGGGCTGGCCTGGCAGATGGCCCGTGCCCTGCTCGGTGAGCGCCCTAATGGAAAAGCTTTTCTCCGCTCCCTGACCAAGCTCGTCGCCATCGGTACCTATGCCGATCTCGTTCCTCTCTCCAGCCCGGCCAACCGGGCCATCGTGGCGGAAGGGCTGCGCGGTCTCAACAGCGGCTCGAAAAATCCTGGACTGTCGGCGCTCATCGAAGTGGCAGGTCTCAAGGAACGTCCCATCGGGGCTGGCGACCTTGGCTTCCGCCTGGGGCCGCGCATCAATGCCGCCGGGCGCATCGAAGGCACGACCGTGGGTGTCATCCAGTTGTTTGACAGTCTCACAGTGGATGAGGCCCGGCAGCGGGCGCAACAGATTGACGCCTGGAATACCGAACGCCAGACCATTCAACGGCAATTGGTGGAACAGCTCGAAGCCCGGATTGCCAGTCAACCGCAGGATGATCCGGTTTATGTCCTGGCCGGCAACCATACCGACGGCTGGCATCAGGGCGTGGTCGGGATTGCAGCCTCGAAGGTCGTGGAAACCCATCACCATCCAGCGCTGGTCTGTAGCATCCGGGACGGTATCGCCCACGGCTCCGGGCGCAGCATCCCCCAGTTCAATCTCATCGAGGCGCTTCAGGCCATTGGCCAGGATGGGCTTTTTCTCCGCTACGGAGGACACCCCGCCGCCGCCGGTTTCTGCCTTCCGGTAGAACGGCTGCCGGAGTTGCAGCAGCGCATCAATGCCTATGCCCGACAGGTGCTGCCGCCGGACGCCCTGACCCGCGTGTACGTCGCCGATGGCGAACTGCCGCTGGGCGAACTGACCCTTCCGCTGGTCGAAAGCCTTGCCAAACTCGAACCCCACGGCATCGGCAACCCACACCCACGGCTTATCCTGCGCGGTCAAATCCTGGAACAGCGCATCCTCAAGGACCAGCACCTCAAGCTCATCCTTGGCGACGGGCCGCACCGGGCCGAAGTGCTGTGGTGGCAGCGGCGGGAATATGCCGAACAACTCCCCCGGCAGGCAAAAGTCGAAGTGCTCGGCCGGCCGGACATCAACGTGTGGCAGGGCCGAGCCAGCGTCCAGTTCATCGCCACCGACATCCGCCTGGCCACCTGATCACCGGCAACACCGCCCGCCCTTTCAGCCTTCGGTTACAGCCGCTGGATCGAGAATGGCCACGTACGGCAGGTTGCGGTACCGTTCGGCGTAATCCAGTCCAAAGCCAACGACAAACTCGTTGGGGATGGTGAACCCAACATAGGATACTTCCACTTCCCGCTGGCGACGTTCGGGTTTGTCGAGCAGGGCCGCCACCCGCACCGAGGCCGCTTCGCGGCGGCGGAACATGTCGAGCAGGTAGGACAGGGTCAGCCCCGTATCCACGATGTCTTCCACGATGATGACCGGCTGCCCCCGCAGGCTGGTGTCGAGGTCCTTGAGCAGGCGCACTTCGCCCGATGACTTGGTCGCCATGCCGTAGCTGGACACAGCAATGAAATCGAGCGTGACGGGCAGGTCAATGGCGCGTACCAAATCGGCCCCAAACGGCACGGCCCCCTTGAGCACCACCACGAGCAGCGGCGACTGCCCGGCGTAGTCGCGGGTGATGGCCGCGCCCAGTTCCCGAATCCGCGCCTGTATCTGCCCGGTATCAAACAGCACGGTCAACTGCGGCTGGCTGAACTCCGACATAGATTTCTCCCGAATAAAAAGTTGGGCTTACAGCAACGGCCCGGGTGACGCCGGAGCTACGCCGGGGCAGAAGTTTCAGACTCCGACACCCCCGGCGCTGATGCCAGCGTGACCTGGTTGCGCCCATTGCGCTTCGAGGCATAGAGTGCCTGGTCGGCCACCTCCACGAGTTTGTCGGGCGTTGTCACTCCCGGCATGGGAAGGTAGGCCACCCCAAAGCTGGCCGTGATGGGCAGTTCTCCGGCGGTCGTCGGAACGGGACGGGCGGCAATATGCCGGCGGAGGCGTTCGGCGACATCGAGCGCTCCTTTGACCGGCGTCTGTGGCAAAATCACGATGAATTCCTCACCGCCGTAGCGTCCGGCAATGTCGGTATCCCGCAGTTTGCTTCTGACCAGCTTGGACAGGTATTGCAACACCTCGTTGCCGACTTCGTGGCCGTAGGTGTCGTTGACCTTTTTGAAAAAGTCAATGTCAAACATCAGGACACCCATCTGACCATTATCAGCCAGGGTTTTGGCAAAGACCTCAGCCAGTCTGGCCCGGACAGCACGGGCATTGAGCAACCCGGTCAGCCCGTCTATGGTGGCCAGTTCATAGAGCCGGGCCTTTTCGAGCGCCCCGACGAGTTGCTGTCCCAGGGCGCGGAGCATTTCTTCGTCCTGTTCGGAAAAAGCCTGCGGCTGTTGACTGGCCACGCTGATGACACCCAGCACTTTTTTTTCGGCCTCCAGTGGCACGCCCATCCAGGAGCGATAGGGCAGGCGTTCGGTCAGCCACCGGTAGTTGTACAGCGCTGCCTCGCGCTCGATGTCCTGAAGCCGTAGCGCCTGCTTGTGCTGCACGCACCATTCGGCCAACCCCAAGGCGTCCCTTTCGGGCACGAGCGCCACCTGTTCCCCGGTGGAACTGTTCGCCGTCCAGTTGCCGCTCTGCTGAAAATCCAGCATGGTTCCCCGGCGCTCCGACTTTGGGCGGGCCGTTGTCACTGCCTGCCATTCGAGTATCTGTGGCTGGTGGCCATCTTCGGGAAACAGATACACCGCCAGCGAGTCGGCGCGGAACAGGTCGCGCCCTTCCTGATACAACGCTTTGAGCAGTTCCCGGCGGGTTTGCGCCGGGTTGCTCAGGGCGCGCCCGACCCCGACAAGAATCTTCATCTCGGCAATCGTCCGCTGCTGGCGCGCCGCTGCTTCGGCCTGTTTGCTCAACAGTGCCACCAACGCCACCAGCACCGTGCCCAGCGCCACCACGGGCAGAAAGTCCAGCCGGGCATAGACCACGGCAATCATGATGGACAGCACCACGGTGGCGAATTCAGCGAGAAACGTGATGACCGACTGGGTCGCGCGCACGTCCTGGAGAAACAGTGCCAGCGAGATGCCCCGCGTCCACATGGTCAGGAACGAAACGCTCACCCGCATGGTGAAGATGGAAAGGTAGATAAGCGGAATCACCACCAGTTCCCGCAGCCCAAACCGGGGTGCCAGGTGCCATTCGGTGAAATGGCCGGCCTGCTCGACCGTGCTTCCGGTCAGCCCGACGAAGGCGGCGACACCTCCCTGAAAGATGATCTCGCCCAAAACGATCGACCAGTCGCCCATCGGGAGTCGTCGCTGCAAGCGTTCGGCGTGCTGACTGATGGATTCCAGTACACCGGCAAGGCCGAGCAGCGTGATGGTCAGTTCCGTTGGAAAAACCAGCACAAACAACACGACCAATCCGTCTTCAGCCAGCAGGTGGGCGTAGGCATCCGACCGGCGGCGCAGGAAGGTACACACCATCAGAAGCAGCAGAAATACGGCTGCGGCCAGCCCCTCGCGCTGGCGAAAGAGTCCGAACAGATCAACCCATAAGGCCCCCAGCACTTTCAGTTCGACGACGATGACCAGCGACCAGAAAGCCAGGCCGAGTCCCCATATCAGCAGTTTGTAGGGCAGCCCAAAGGGCGTTCGGGCAAAGCGCGACGGCATACGCAAAGCTCACAGTGTCAGCCCCGGAAGTACGACCTGATCAGGGAAATCAAGGGTGGCAGTGTGGGATGACAATGTAGCAAACACGCCGACAACACACTATCATCTTGTCACGCGCCGTCGTGTGTGGCCGGTGCAACCCCCGACGGACGTTGTTCTGCATACGCCCTGTGAATACATAGCCCTATGTCATCCAAAAAAGCTGAGACCAAGCGGCGGACCTCCTCGGGTATCGAGCTGAAGCCCTACTACCTGCCTGCCGACGCCCCGCCCCCCACCGACGAAAAGCCCGGCGAGTATCCCTTCACGCGCGGCATTCACGCAACGATGTACCGCGCCAAGCTGTGGACGATGCGGCAGTACGCCGGCTTTGCCACCGCAGCGGAATCCAACGCCCGCTACCGCTACCTGCTGTCGCAGGGCACGACTGGTCTCAGCGTGGCCTTTGACCTGCCGACCCAGATTGGGCTGGACTCCGACTCCCCCCTCGCCCTGGGAGAAGTGGGCAAGGTCGGCGTCGCCATTGATTCTCTCGAAGACATGGCCGTGCTGTTTGACGGCATTCCGCTCGATCAGGTCTCGACCTCAATGACGATCAACGCCACGGCCCCCATCCTGCTTGCCCTCTACATTGCTGTCGCCAAGCGCCAGGGCGTCACACCCGACAAACTCAACGGCACGGTCCAGAACGACATTCTCAAGGAATACATTGCGCGCGGGACGTACATCTATCCGCCCCGCCCCTCCCTGCGGCTCATCACCGACCTGTTTGCCTACTGCGCCCGCGAGGTGCCCAACTGGAACACCATTTCGATTTCGGGCTACCACATCCGGGAAGCCGGGGCGACGGCCGCCCAGGAAATTGCCTTCACGCTGGCCGACGGCATTGCCTACGTCGAAGCCGCCATTGCCGCTGGTCTCGACGTGGATACCTTTGGCCCGCGCCTGTCGTTTTTCTTCAACGCGCACAACAACCTGTTTGAAGAAGTCGCCAAGTTCCGCGCCGCCCGGCGCATGTGGGCCCGGATCATGCGTGAGCGGTTCAAAGCCACCCAGCCCAAGGCGTGGCAGTTGCGCTTCCACACGCAAACGGCCGGCAGCACGCTCACGGCCCAGCAGCCTGAAGTCAACGTCATTCGCACGACGGTGCAGGCGCTGGCGGCAGTGATGGGCGGCACGCAGTCGCTGCACACGAACGGCAAAGACGAGGCCT
This sequence comes from Chloracidobacterium thermophilum B, assembly GCF_000226295.1. Classification (GTDB taxonomy): domain Bacteria; phylum Acidobacteriota; class Blastocatellia; order Chloracidobacteriales; family Chloracidobacteriaceae; genus Chloracidobacterium; species Chloracidobacterium thermophilum. The sequence continues at coordinate 660,677 of NC_016024.1, read as the reverse complement.
TGGGACTGCCGACGGAAGAATCCGCCCGGATTGCTCTGCGTACCCAGCAGGTGCTCGCCTACGAGTCCGGCGTCGCCGACGTAGCTGACCCACTCGGCGGGTCCTACTTCATCGAAGCCCTGACCGATGAACTCGAACGACAGGCGACGGCCTACATCGAAAAGATTGACACGCTGGGCGGCATGCTCGCAGCCATTGAGCAGGGCTTCCCGCAACGCGAAATCCAGCAGGTGGCCTTCGAGTACCAGCGCGCCGTGGAGCGGAACGAAGCCATTGTCGTCGGCGTCAACCGCTTTCAGGTCGCTGAAGAGCACCCCATTCCCATTCAGCGCATTGATCCCGAAATCGAACGCGCGCAGGTTGAACGGGTACGCAGTCTGCGGGCACGGCGCGACACAGCCGCCTGCACGGCTGCCCTCGACGCCCTTGAAGCCGCCGCCCGTGGGACGGACAACCTGATGCCCTACATTCTCGATGCTGTTGAACGGTACGCCACCGTAGGCGAAATTTCCGACCGCCTGCGCCGCGTCTTCGGCGAATACCAGGAAACGGTTGTCTTCTAGGCAGGGCCCTCTGTTCCGGGCGGTGTCCCGACGGTCTGAAACCGTATTTCCGGCCGGTGAACCCGGTTTTCTTTCCGCAACCCATTTCACAGCCATGCTTGCCCTTGATTTCATCCGCCAGCACCTCGACCTCGTTCGTCGCGCCCTGCTCAACCGCCGCACCGATCTCACGCTTGACAGCTTCACCGAACTTGACGCCACGCGCCGGCGGCTGATTGCGGAAGTCGAACAGCGCAGAGCTGCGCTCAACCGGGTCAGTCCCCAGATTGGCGCGCTGCTCAAGGCCGGGCAGCAGGACGAAGCGGAAGCCAAACGTGCTGAAATGCGGGAACTCAAGGCCAGCATTGAAGCCCTCGAAGCCGAACGGGAAAGTGTTGAACAGCGCCTGCAGGAACTCGTGCGCATCATTCCGAACGTGCCCCACGAGTCCGTCCCGGTCGGCGATGAATCGGCCAACCAGGAAGTCGCGCGCTGGGGTGAACCGCGCCACTTCGATTTCCCGCCCAAAGACCACGTCGAACTTGGCACGGCGCTCGGTATTCTGGACCTGGAACGCGCTGCCAAGGTGTCAGGCGCGCGCTTTGCCGTCCTCAAGGGGCTGGGAGCCAAACTGGAACGGGCGCTCATCAGCTTCATGCTCGACCTGCACCTGACCGAGCACGGCTACACGGAAGTGCTCCCACCGTTCATCGTCAATGGCGAGGCCCTGTTTGGCACGGGACAGCTTCCCAAATTCGAGCCGGACCTGTTCAAGCTGACCGATGAGCGTGGTCTGTACCTGATTCCCACGGCTGAAGTCCCGGTCACCAATCTGCACCGGGGTGAAGTGCTCGACGGCGCGCAACTGCCCATCCGGTATGTTGCCTACACGCCCTGCTTTCGCAGCGAAGCCGGCAGTTATGGCCGCGACACCCGTGGGCTTATCCGCCAGCACCAGTTTGACAAGGTCGAACTCGTGGCCTTTGTCAAGCCCGAGGACAGCTACGCGGAACTCGAACGCCTGACGGCCAACGCAGAAGCGGTGTTGCAGCGTTTGGAACTGCCCTACCGCAAGGTCGTGCTGGCCACCGGCGATCTGGGCTTTGCGGCGGCCAAAACCTACGATCTGGAAGTCTGGCTGCCCAGCCAGCAGACCTACCGGGAAATTTCTTCGTGTAGCAACTTTGAAGCGTTTCAGGCACGCCGCGCCGACATCCGCTTCCGGCGCGAACCCGGCGTGAAGCCGGAGTTTGTCCACACGCTCAATGGCTCCGGGCTGGCCGTTGGGCGGACGTGGCTGGCGCTGCTCGAAAACCACCAGCAGGCTGACGGCTCGGTGATCATTCCGCCGGCGCTGCGTCCATATCTCGATGGACGTGAACGACTGACTTGAGCCTTGGCACAAAACCGCTCCGGGGAGCGCACATGAGCGAAGTTCCAGTGACGACGGAATCAACGGCCGGGCAGGCAGGCGAAGAGCCGCCCCTGCACGGACGCCTGCACTACAAAATCCTGCTCACCACGCTGCTGTGCGCCGCGCCGCTCATCTTTGGCGTGGACTATCTGTTTTACCGCAACCTGCGGCGCGACAAGATTGCGGAGCAAAGCCGCCAACTACAACACATCGCTGCCACAGTTGCGGTAGTGCTTGATGTGTCCCTCATCCCGTGGGAGCAGGACGCCGCTCCTCCGGTCCCGGAAGCCTTACGGTCACGGCTGCGCGATCTTCAGCGCGCCAACGAACTGGAACAGCCGATTGACCTGTTTTATCGCTGGAACGAGACGTGGATGCCGGTTTTTACAGACCGCCCGCCGGCCCACGAACTGCGCCCGGAAGCCTGGCAGGTCATCCGGCGCCAGGAACCACTGGCAACGGATGTTTACACCGACCAGCATGGCACCTGGATTTCCGCCTATGCTCCACTGCGCGCCGGGCCGGAAAGCCCAGTGGTGGGGTTGGTGGCCGTCCACACCCGCGCCGACCGGATGAACATGCTCATCATTGACCACTTCAAGCTGCTGTTTCTGGAAGTGACGCTGACGGGTCTGTTCATCATTGCCTTTTTCTCGCTCATTCTCCGGTACTTCGTCACGCAGCCGCTCGGTCAGCTTCTGGAGGGCGTACGCGCCATGGCGCGGCGCGACTACACCTATCCCATCCCGACCACGGCCAACGACGAACTTGGCGCGCTGGCCCGGGCCTTTGTGCGGACCCGCGAAACCCTTCAGCACTACGTCGCTGAGCTGGAATCCTTCGCCCAAACGCTCGAAGAAAAGGTCGAGGAACGCTCCATTGACCTGATGAGCGCCAACCAGGAACTCCTGCTGGCCAACTCCGAGCTGTATGAAAACCAGCGCCAGTTGCGCAAAATCAACGAAGACCTGCGCCGCGCCAATCTGGCCGTAATGGAGAGCAACCGGCTCAAGTCCGAGTTTGTGGCAAACATGTCGCACGAACTGCGGACGCCACTCAACGCCATCATTGGCTACACCTCGCTGCTCCAGCGCGGCCGCTACGGCCCGCTTTCCGAGGCCCAGATGCGGGCGTTGACCCGCATTGCCGAGAATTCGACGAACCTGCTCGAACTCATCAACACCTTCCTGGATTTCTCGAAAATTGCCGCCGGCAAGATGGAAATCCAGGTCAGTGAAGTGGACCTCGTGAAGTTTTTGTCCGAAACCATTACGCCGCTCGAAGCGTTGGCCCGGGCCAAAAGCCTGACCCTGAGCTTCATGTCGCCGCCCCAGGTGCCCTCAGCCCTGACGGACCCAGCCCGGCTGCGCCAGATCGTCACGAATCTGGTCTCCAATGCGCTCAAATTCACCGAACAGGGCAGCGTCACTGTGGTTCTCGACGTGGACCCGGCAGCGGAAACCTTCACCATTGAGGTGCGGGACACGGGAATTGGCATTGCCGAGAAGGACCTGCCGCACATCTTTGAGGAATTCCGCCAGGTGGATGGCTCGGCCACGCGCAAGTACGGCGGCACCGGACTCGGCCTCTCCATTGCCAGGAAAAATGTGCTGCTGCTGGACGGCACGATTGAAGTCGAAAGCGAAGTGGGCAAGGGTTCGGTGTTTCGCGTGCGGCTTCCCCTTCGTCTGCGTGAGCACGAGAAGATGGAGGCCAGCGAAAAACCGATTGCCCTGCCCTGTCCTGCCCCGGACAACCGCATCATTCTATGCATTGATGACGAGCCAGACCTGGCGCAACAGTTGAAAACCATGCTTGACCTGACCAGTTACACGGTCATCAGCGCACGCAACGTCACCGAAGGTCTCGAACTCACAGCCGTGCTACGTCCACGTGTCGTTGTCCTTGACCTGATTTTGCCCGGAATCAGCGGGCTGACCTACCTCGAACGGCTGGCTGAGGACCCTCTGCTCAAGCACATCCCGGTCATTGTTGTCAGCCAGGCCGACCGGCGAATGGCCCAGACCGCCTTCGAGTTTCCGATGGTCATCGGCTACCATCCCAAGCCGCTCGACCGGACGTGGCTGCTCAACAACCTTCAGAAAATCGAACAGGAGACACAGCTTCGCCGCCAGACGGGTCAGGGTGTCGCCAACTCCGTGGAAAACGTGCTGTCATGACGCGCATTCTCGTAGTGGAAGACAACGCCGACAGCCGGGAAATCCTCACCCTGGAGCTGGAAGCTGAAGGTTACGAGGTCTGTGCTGTAGGCGATGGTCTCAGTGCGGTGGAAGCGGCGGCGCAGTTTCAACCCGATGTCATTGTCATGGACATTTCCCTGCCCAACCTGGACGGGCTGGAAGCCACGCGCCGCATCAAGGCGCAACCGGCGTTGGCGCGCGTCCCGGTTATTGCCTTGACCGCACATGCCATGACAGAAGATGAAGCCCGTTTCCGGGCGGCAGGCTGCGACGCCTACCTGGCCAAACCGGCCAGCCCGGAGGCTGTGCAGCGCATCGTACAGCAGCTCCTGGCGCACCCCGACCGTTCCTCCCCGACGCCGTAACGCCCTCCGTCCACCGCACCTGTGCCCTGCCGCCGACAGACGCCCACTGCCTGTCAGCCGCCGCGAGCCGGCTGACAGCTCAAGGTGGACAATTGCTGTCAGATCGTGGAAAGTGGAGTTGCAAGTCTGCATCTGCCGGTTTCAGGCCGGCCTACTTTCCCGTCCCCGCCGGTTGCACATGGGACGATTGCCGAACACCCCACCGCGCATCCTTGTCATAGATGACAATCAGGATGTTCTCGACCTGCTACGCGACGAGCTTACGGCTGAAGGGTACGAAGTCGAAACGGCCGCCGACGGTCTGGCCGGCCTGCGCGCCCTCAAACGCTCCAAACCCGATCTGGTCATTATTGACATCATGATGCCGCACATCAGCGGCCCGGCTGTGATGACGCTCATCGGCGAGAAGGAACACTACCGCGAGCTGCGCGACGTACCGATGATTATCATCTCGGCCCAGTCCAACATCGAGTATGTCCGGGAAGAAGGACTCCCGCTGGGTGAGTCGGATTACCTGATCAAGCCGATAGACTTTGACCGGCTGCACCAGTTGATTCGACAAAAGCTGGCACAGCCACGCACTGAGACGCCTTCCCAGCCCGACGCGGCCCAGACAGCAGGTGTCTGAAATACCGCCGGCTGCTGTGGCAAACAATCCGGCGCAGGTCCGGTTGCAGACTCGGCGGGCAGGTCACACGGGCAGCCTGTTTCCGGCGCTGCATCCGGCAGGAAGGCGGAAAAGCTGCCCGGCAAAACGTACGCTCACACACAAAAGCACATTGCAATCGGCGGGGCCCGGCCTATAATCCTTGGTAGTCTTCCTCCGCCGGCTGGCGCATGTCGGATTCAGAAACGGATTCCCCTCAGCATCATGCGCGGCCGAGATTCGTCGTCGCCCGATGCCCCAAGTCGTCCTGATTCCCGTTGTGTGTCCGTCAGGTGGGAGCGTTTGGGAAACACGTACGTCACCCGGTTTTCTGAGGTCTCATGAGCGTCACCCTGAGTCATCACTTTCTTGCCCGTCGGCTGCACTCGCTGAGTGGTGTGATTCCGATTGGGGCTTTCCTGCTGGAACATCTCTACACCAACTTTCACGCTGTTGCCGGTCCGGCAGCTTTCAATGAAGCGGTTAAAGGGATTCAGGACATGCTGCCCGGACCGTTGTTGCCCCTCGCCGAACTGTTTCTGATTGGGCTGCCGATTGCCTTTCATGCGATTTACGGCGTCTATATTGCCTACACGGCGAAGAGCAACGTGCTGAGCTACGGCTATGCGCGCAACTGGAACTATCTCCTGCAGCGTGTCACTGGCATCATTCTGCTGCTGTTCATCACGGCGCACGTTCTGACGATGCGCTTTGGCGTCGGCGGTCTGGGGCTGGCCGTAGCGCACCATCCCGACCAGGCATTCACCATTGTGCAGTACTGGTTGGCGCAGCCGCTGATCATGGCCTTTTACGTGCTGGGCATCTTCTCGGCGGCGTTTCATCTGGCCAATGGTTTGTGGACGTTTGCCATCGTGTGGGGCATCACCGTCAGCACGCGGTCACAGCAGGCGTTTTCCTATGCCTGTGCCGTTTTCGGCGTAGCTGTGTTCGCCATTGGCGTTCGGGCGGCGTTTGCCTTTGTTCCATAAGACCCGACTTTTCACGAAATCAGAGCACTCATGAGCAACAAACCAAGCATCATTGTCGTGGGCGGTGGACTGGCCGGGCTGATGACAACCATCAAAGCCTGCGAACTCGGTTACACCGTTGATCTTTTTTCTCTCGTCCCCGTCAAACGGTCCCATTCGGTGTGCGCCCAGGGTGGCATCAACGGCGCGGTCAACACGAAAGGGGAGGGGGATTCAACCTACGAGCACTTCGACGACACGATTTACGGTGGCGATTTCCTTGCCGACCAACCGCCGGTCAAGGCGATGTGCGACATGGCGCCGGACATCATCTACATGTTTGACCGCATGGGCGTTCCCTTCTCCCGGACGCCCGAAGGGCTGATTGACTTCCGGCGCTTCGGCGGCACGAAATACCACCGTACGGCGTTCGCTGGCGCAACCACAGGTCAGCAGCTTCTCTATGCGCTCGACGAACAGGTACGGCGCTACGAAGCCGCCGGCAAGGTCCGCAAATACGAAGGCTGGGAGTTTCTCTCAGGTGTCATCGAAAACGGGCGCTGCTATGGCATTACGGCCATGAACCTGCAATCGCTGGAAGTGAAGGCATTTGCCGGCGCGGCTGTCGTCATGGCGACGGGCGGGATTGGAGCCATTTTTGGCAAGTCCACCAACTCCGTCATCTGCACCGGGAGCGCGCAGGGGGCACTCTACCGGCAGGGCGTCAAATATGCCAACGGCGAGTTCATCCAGGTTCACCCCACGGCCATTCCGGGCGAAGACAAACTCCGCCTGATGTCAGAAAGCGCGCGCGGTGAAGGCGGGCGGGTCTGGGTGCCACGTACGCCGAAGGACCAGCGTGCGCCGAAAGACATTCCGCCTTCGGAGCGGTGGTACTTCCTCGAAGAAAAATACCCCGAATACGGCAACCTTGTTCCGCGCGACATTGCCACCCGTGAAATTTTCCAGGTCTGTCTCGACGGCTATGGTGTCGGCGGCAAGTTTCAGGTCTATCTCGATCTGACGCACATTCCACGCGAACAGCTCGACCGCAGGCTGGGTGGCATTCTGGAAATCTACGAGATGTTTGTCGGCGAGGACCCGCGTGAAACCCCCATGCGCGTCTTCCCCGGCATGCACTACACCATGGGCGGTTTGTGGGTGGACTATGAGCAGCAAACCAACATTGCCGGTCTCTTTGCCGTCGGGGAGTGCGACTACTCCATTCACGGGGCCAACCGGCTTGGGGCCAACAGCCTGCTGTCCTGCGTCTATGCCGGCATCATCGCCGGGCCGGCCGCCGTCAACTTTGCCAAGAACAACTCCACCAAAGACCTGCAAGACCCCATTTTCGAGCGTGAGCGCGCCCGGCAGGCGGCAATCAATGAAGCGCTCAAAACGAAGCGGGGCACGGAAAACCCACGGGTGCTGCACGAAGAACTGGGACGCCTGATGACCGAGAACGTCACCGTCATCCGGTACAACGACCGCCTGCGGTACACGGACGAAAAAATCCAGGAACTGCTCGAACGCTACGAGCGCATCAACCTCAACGAGCAAAACTACTGGGCAACGCAGGCTATTCCACACGCCCGCCAGTTGGAAAACATGCTTCACCTGGCGCGTGTTATCACACTGGGCGCGCTCAACCGGGATGAATCCCGTGGCGCACACTACAAACCCGACTTCCCCGAACGGGATGACGAGCGGTTTCTGAAAACGACGATTGCCACCTGGACCCCGGAAGGACCGCAACTGACCTATGAAGATGTTGACATCAGTCTCATCAAGCCGCGCAAGCGTGACTACTCAAAGAAGAAAGCGGCTTAGCGCCCGTCCGCGCCCGTGGCTTGGCCGGCTGCTGGTCACGGGCACGATGGGCAGTTGGCTTCTGCTGCTTCCGGTGGGCGTGACTTCCCCGTTCAAGGCTGCGTCGGGAATGGTCCCACGTGAGCCGCTTCAGGCGTTTCCGCTGGACAGCCTGCCGGCGGCCGCCCGTGGACTGGTCAAAGGCCGCTTCAAACAGGGCTTCCGCTGGAATGACCTCGATGGCGAAAACTATCTGATTCTGACGGAGACCGGCCCGTTTGAGACCCCGGGCCAAAGACGGCGTCAGGACTTCGATGCCGGTCAGGACGCCGAGCTGTATGCCCACCGCTTCGTCAACGTCAACGGTCAGTTCTCACTGGTCTGGCAGGTGAGGGATTTCGTCCGTAACTGTCCGCTCGACATCACGGCGGAATTCCTCACGGCGGCAACCGAAGTGACGGACCTCGACAACGATGGCTTTGCGGAAGCCTGGGTGATGTACAAAACCGCCTGCCGCAGTGATGTCAGTCCGGCGACGCTCAAGCTCATCATGTACGAGGTCAACCAGAAATATGCCATGCGCGGCACGACCCGCATCGCGCTGCCGGAGGGTTCAGTCGGCGGAGAAAAGACACCGGATGCCAGGCTGCGTGCCAACCGCGCGTTTCTGCGGCATGCCGAACGCAAATGGAAGCAGTTTTACGTGGAAATCTTTCAGTAACGAGTCACGGCCCGGAGCCTGAAGAGAGCCGAAGGGCCGTGACATTCAAGGCTGTGCCGCTGGCACGTCCAAAGAGATAACCTGATGCCGCCCCCCGGAATGGAGATGGCTCGATGACCCGTGAAAAGATTGTTCTCAAAATCAAACGCCAGGATGCACCCGGCAAGCCCGCCCGGTGGGAGGAGTTTGCGCTTCCCTACCGCCCGAACATGAACATCATCAGTTGCCTGATGGAAATCCAGAAAAATCCCGTCACGGCTTCCGGCCAGGCGACCACGCCGGTGGTGTGGGAGTGTTCCTGTCTTGAACACGTTTGTGGTTCGTGCTCGATGGTCATCAACGGCAAGGCACGTCAGTCGTGCAGCACGTTGGTGGACAAGCTCGAAGACGGCCCCATCACGCTCGAACCGCTGACCAAGTTTCCGGTTATTCGGGACCTTCAGGTTGACCGCTCACGGCTTTTCGAGGACCTCAAGAAGGTCAAGGCATGGATTCCCATTGACGGCACGTACCCGATGGGTCCCGGCCCCCGGCTCGACCAGAAAACCACGGAGATTCGCTACAAGCTCTCCACGTGCATGTCGTGTGCGGTGTGCATGGAAGTGTGTCCGCAGTACAACGAACGGTCTTCTTTCGTCGGGCCTTCGGTGCTCAATCAGGTTCGACTGATGAACCTGCATCCCACTGGAAAGCTCAACCGGGATGAGCGGCTGGAAGCCATCATGGGCGATGGCGGCATTACCGACTGCGGCAACGCGCAGAACTGTGTCAAAGCCTGCCCCAAAAACATTCCGCTCACGGAGTCCATTGCTGATTTGGGACGGCAAACGACGATTCATGGCCTTCTGGGCTGGCTGATGCCCTGACCCACGCACGGACGGATAGGGAATGACAGACATCCAGCAGATCACGGCGCCTGAACTGGCCCGGCGTCTTGCGGCAGGCGACCCCATACAGCTTCTTGACGTGCGCGAGGACTGGGAATATGCGTTCAACCGCATTCCGGGCAGCCGCCTGTGCCCGATGAGCCAACTGCCGGTGTGGGCTGCGGAGCTTGATCCCGCCCAGGAATACGTCATCTATTGTCATCACGGCATCCGCAGCCTGCACGCCTGCGCCTACCTGCGCAGCAAGGGCTTCACCCGTCTGGTCAACCTCATCGGCGGCATTGATGCCTGGTCGCACGAGGTTGACCCGACGGTGCCGCTCTACTGAGGACTGAATCCCGGCAATACGATTACGCGGAACAAATGGGTGGCTGTTGATTGTGCAGGGGCGGTTCACGAACCGCCCTGCCCCAGGGCGGCCTGAATGCCCTTCGTCAGCGATTCACGCATGTGCTGGTATTCCGTCCACGACCGGCCGGCGATGAGACCGCCATCCACAACGAGCGCATGCCCGTTGACAAAGCGGGCATCGTCGCTGGCCAGCCACAGGACCGCCTGCGCCACATCCACCGGCTGTCCCGCATGGCGCAGTGGCTGCGCCTGAACCTGCATCGGTGCCATCAGCGGCGCCAGCGCGCGCGCTGCATCCGGCGGAAGACCAAAGGCGCTGCCAAAAATGCCAGTTGCAATAAAACCCGGACAGACACAGTTGACCCGAATCCCCTGCTCGCCCAGTTCCATGGCTACGGAGCGTGTCAGGTGAATAACCGCCGCTTTGCAGGCACTGTAAATATGCGGTGCATTTCCGGTGCGCAGCCCGGCAATGCTGGCCGTGCTGATGATGTTTCCGGTGTGCCGGGGAAGCATCACCTGCGCCGCATGCTTCATTCCCAGAAAGACGCTGCGCAGCAGCAGGGCAACCGTCGCGTCAAACCCCTCAGCCGGCGTTTCGGCAATAGGCGCTGAAACGCCCTGCGCCCCGGCGTTGTTGTACATCACGTCGAGCGCGCCAAACCGGGCAACGGCAAAATCCACCAGTGCCGCGATGTCCGATTCCTGGGTGACATCCGCCCGGCAGTAGGCGGCCCGTTCACCGAGTTCGGCCGCAATGGCGGCACCACGTTCATCCTGGATGTCGCTCAGGACGACCGAAGCCCCTTCGGCGTAAAACAGACGCGCTGTGGCCTCGCCAATTCCACTGGCGGCGCCGGTGACAACCGCCACTTTTCCATCGAGTTTACCCATGCTGTGACTCCCATCGGACTTGAAATGCTGACTACTGACCACCAAAAAAACGTTTGATGCGTTCCCACAGCGTCGGCTTGGGAACATCGAAAGGTTGGTTGAACTCCGGGATCGGCGCTGGTTCCTGGAATGACTCCGGGGGACGGGACTCCCGCAGGCTGCGCAGACGGCTCGCCATGGGCGTCTCCAACTCGGGCGGCGGGGCAGACATTTCCTCACCTGGGTCAGGACGCGGAGGAGTTGGCATTGGACTGGGACGATTCGCCGGGCGGGTGTCGCCCGAAGCCGGACGCCGTGCCTGGCCGCTACGCAGACGGGATGGGGTTTCATCTTCCACGGTGGACTGGCTCCTTTCAAAAAATCAGCGATCCAGAGCAATGCGCGGGTCAAGGAGCCGGTACAGCAGGTCCGTCAGCGTATTGACCGCCACATACGTCAGCGCAATGGCCAGCAGATTGGCCTGCACCTGGTTGTATTCGCGTTCGTTGATGGCCCGTACCGTAAGATCACCGACACCCGGCATCGCAAAGATGGTTTCGGTGACAATTGCCCCTGTCAGAATGATACCGAACTGCAATCCGATGATGGTGACAACCGGAATAAGACTGTTTTTGAGGACGTGTTTGAACAACACGACCCGTTCGGGCAGCCCCTTGGCGCGCGCCGTGCGGACATAATCTTCGCCCAGTTCCTCAAGGACGCTGGAACGCACCAGGCGCGTCAGAATCGCTGCCATGGCGAGGCCCAACGTCGTCGCCGGCAGGATGAAATGTTCCAACCGTTCGCTCCCGGAAACCGGCAGCCAGTCCAGATACACTGCGAAAATGAGAATGGCCAGCGGCCCGATCACGAAGTTGGGCAGCGCAATCCCCGCCAGCGACACCACGGAGATGACCGTATCCAGCCAACGCCCTCGCGCGACAGCGGCCGCAATCCCCAGCGGAATGGCAACAACAACGGCCACCAGCATGGCGGCTCCTGCCAGTTTGAGCGTTGTCGGATAGCGGTTCAGCAGTTCCTTCACGACGTTTTTGCCGCCGAAGGTCTCCCCCAGGTCGCCACGCAGCAGGCCCCGGTGCTTGTCCAGTCCATCCTTGGTCGGCGCGCCGAGCCAGAGCCGGACGTACTGTTGCCACAGCGGCAGGTCGAGACCGTGCTTGTGACGCAGCGCCTGGATGTCTTCAGGCCGGGCGCTGTCCCCAAGGTACATCACCACGGGATCGCCCGGCACGAGGTGGATGAGCAGAAACACCAGCGTCACCACGGCCCACATTACCGGCAGGACAACCGCCATGCGCTTGAGAAACGAGAGGAAAAACGAAACCAGCATGGTCATCAGGCAAGCGACCCGGAGCTTACCTCTGCAAACCTTGCCCGCCAGATTGACGCGCGGCGTGCGACAAAGCAGAAAACGCGGCAGGGTGGCGCGTCAAAAAAGTGTACAACCCACGTGCAACGGCTATCCCGTGCGGTGGTCAGTTGAGCCGACTCTGAAGCTGGCGAATGGCTTTCCTGGCCGGCGTGTAATCCGGGTTGTAGGACAGCGCCGTTGTGTATTCCCGCATGGCGTCAAGCCAGCGCCCCTGCCATTCGAGCACCCGCCCGTAGTTGAAGTGCGGATAGAAGTAGCACTCATACCGCTTGGCCTTCATAGCCCGTTTGAGCCACAGCGCAGATGACAGCGGATCGCCGCGCTCAATGAGATAGGCCCCGATGTCGTTGTAGGGATTACCAAAATCCGGGTCGAGTTCAATGGCCCGCAAACACTCGGCGATGGCGCGATCCAGATCGCCCAGAAAACTGTACGTCCAGCCCAGAAACGTATGGGCTTCGGCCGTCGGATGCAGCGCAATCGAACGTTCGTAGAGCCGGATGGCCTCGTCGAGGTTGCCTTCCATCTGGCGCTGATAAGCCGCCTGAAAGTAGCGGGCCGCCTCACGTACGGCCAGGTCATCGGTCATTTCCAGATGCTCACAGTTGTCGCGCGTGTCATTCATGGTGTCTGTCCTCGCCGGGCAATGGCCGCCGTCTGGTTGTTCGCTTTTGCTTTGCCAGAAGGGCAGTCACAGCGTCAACCGCTACGATGTCCTGTTCAATCAGCCGTTCCAACAATCGCAGGAAAAGCTGGGCCGTCGCAAGGGCGTCTCCCGATGCGCGGTGCCGGGCCGGATTGGAAATCCGAAAATGAGCGGTGACGGTATCGAGCCGGTAGTTGTCCAGACCGGGAACGAGATAGCGCGCCAGTTGTACCGTACACAACGTGGGCGCCGTCCACACAAAGGTTTCATCGGCGCGCCTGAGTTCAGCCGTCAGAAATTTACGGTCGAAGCTGGCATGGTGCGCAACGAAAACCGTCTGGCTCAGCCGCTGCCGCATTTCAGCGGCAATGGCCGCAAAGGGTGGCGCTGTGGCCACGAGTTCGTCGCTGATACCGGTCAGGGCCGTAATCAGCGGCGGAATGGGCACACCGGGATTGACCAGACTCGCAAAGGTTTCGGTGATCCGGCCGCGCTCGATGGTGACACAGGCCACTTCGGTGATGCGCTCCTGCTCGGCGCGGCGTCCGGTCGTCTCCACATCCACGACGGCAAACCGACATTCCGGCAGCGAGGCCGTCGCTTCCAGGGCCGCGGTCGGCAGCGGTTGCCAGCGCAGACCGTCGTCCCCTTCCAGCACAGCCTCCGGCAACTGGGCCAGCACCGGCAACAGCACCCGCCGCACGAGTTCCGGTGCGGCCCGTGGTGCCCGGAGCAACTCGCGCCCCAGCTCAGTCAGCGACACCACCCCACGGGCTGCCGACAACCGGGCGCGCAGGGTTCTCAGCAGAAACGAAGGGCCGGGCGGAACGTCAGGCATCAGCTTCGGCAAAAAACCAGAACCTTTCAGCCGGCCGCCGCCTCACGGCAGGGGACGAAACGAGTAGGCCAGACGGTCGGTCTGGTAACGCAGCGTGTCATGAAAGCGGGTCTCCCCCTCAAAACGCAGCACCCATACCGTCTGGTCGTCCGTCTGAAGGTAGTAGTAGCGGCCGGTCATGGGCTTTCCCACCCGACGAAACGTGAAGGTCAGGAGCGTCCCACGGGCAATGGCTGTGGAGAATCGCTCGCGCTTTTTCAACTGGAAGTCGGGCCGGAACTGAAGTGAATCCGTTGCCTCGCGCTCGGCCAGACAGCGATGCGGCTCATCGGCGCAGTCCGGCGGTACGGCTTCGCGTCGGACCCGGAGCAGCGACTGGCTGCGGTCGCGGTAAATGATTTCCAGAACCCGTCGCCCGTCGTTCTCAACGGTATGTTCGGAACGCCAGCCGGGCAGGAGTTCGAGTTCAAAACCGGCTTCCGGGTCGGCAAACCGGCGCGTGGCGGCCGTCGGTTCACCAGCCGGCGCAGTCGTGGGAAGCGGAATGCCCTGCGCTCTGACGGGTATCGTCGGCCAGTCCCAAACGCAGCCGCAAACCAGAACCCAAACCAGGCAGGCCAGCCCGATGTCGCTCCGGTGCCGCATCCTGTTCACTCCTGCTTTGCCTTCTGATCCATTTCGGCCAGCGCCTGTAACACCTGTGCCGCGTGGCCTTCAACCTTGACGTTGGGGAAGATACGGGCAATCCGTCCCTGCTCGTCAATGATGAACGTGGTGCGGACAATGCCAAAGTACGTCCTGCCGTAGTTTTTCTTTTCCTGCCAGACGCCATACTGTTCAGCCACGACGTGTTCGGGATCAGACAGCAAGGGAAACGTCAGACCAAACTTCGCCGCAAACTTTTCGTGCGAAGTGACGCTGTCCGGGCTGATGCCAATGACCTGGGCTTTGTGCGTGGAAAGCTCGTCGCGGACGGCGTTGAAGGCGCAGGCTTCCTTGGTGCAGCCGGGGGTGTTGTCACGCGGGTAGAAGTACAGCACTACCCGCTGCCCGGCGAAATCCGCGAGTCTGACCGTCTGCCCCGTGGCGTCGGGCAAGGCAAACGGGGGTGCCGGATCACCAACTGTCAAGCGTGCTGTGGAAGAAGTCATGCCAGTCCAGAGAGGTCTTGGACCACACCGTTGCGGTGTGGATGGTGCAACATCGCCACCACTGCCGGGTCAGCAGCAATCTGGTGGCTCAGGCGACGCAGGTGCGCTTCCTGTGCCACCCGGATGGCATTGTAGATGGCGCGCCCGGTGGAGCGGCCGTGGGCCACGATGACCGGCTGCGGCACGCCCAGCAGAAGTGCTCCGCCGTACTCTGCATAGTCGAACCGGGTGCGCACCTGCTGCAGGCCGGCCACGGTATCCCGCGAAGGGGGCGTTGATTGACGCCACGCTTCCTGAAGCATGGTCAGCAGGGCCGTTGCCAGCCCCTCGCTCGTCTTGAGGACGATATTCCCCGTAAAACCGTCACAGACAATGACATCCACTGCCCCCGTGTAAATGTCCCTCCCTTCAACATTCCCCACGAAGGTGAAGTTACGCTGGGGCGCATGCTGGCACAGCAGGGCGTGGGCTTCGCGCGTCAGCGCATTGCCCTTGACGCTTTCCTCTCCAATGGAAAGCAGTCCCACCCGTGGTCGTTCAACACCGAGAATCTGCTCGACGTAGGCCGCGCCCATGACAGCAAACTGGTCGAGCATGGCGGGTTTGCAATCCGCGTTGGCGCCGATGTCGAGCAACAGCGTGCCGCGCCCGGATAAGGTCGGCAGCACCGTGGCCAGCGCCGGACGCGCAATACCGGGTATGGTGCCCAGCCACAGGGTGGCCGCCGCCACGATGGCGCCGGTGTTTCCGGCACTGACGAAACCGACCGCCAATCCCTGCCGGAGCGCCTCAATCCCGACGCGCAGGGACGAGTCACGCTTGGTACGGATGGACTGCCGGGCGGTTTCATCCATGGCGACGACCTCACGGGCCGGCAGAATTTCAATGGGTTCGGTTGTCCAGCCAGCTCCCCGAAGGGCCGGATACAGCCGGTCCGGCTGGCCAACCAGCAGCACCTTGACGCCGAGCTGGCGGGCTGCCAGCAGCGCCCCTTCGATTTCCGGTGCCGGGGCATGGTCGCCCCCCATGGCATCGAGAGCAATTTGCAGCATCGCTGTCCCGTCGCAACTAAGGCCGGTTGCAGCAGGCAACCGCCGGTTCAGTTATTCTTCAGTACCTTTTTGACGAATCGTGATGACCTGACGGCCGCGGTAGTAGCCGCACTCGCCGCACACCCGGTGCGGCAGGCGGGGTGCGCCACAGTTCGGGCAGCGTACAATGGTCAGTTGCGGCAGGGCATCATGCGCACGGCGCTTACCACGCCGCGACGAGGAGTGGCGTCGTTTCGGATTCGGCATAGGTTCAAACCGCCTTTCGGAAGCACGTTCAGAAGCTTTCGCAGGGAAACGCAAAAGCACAGGATTATAGGACAGCCCGGCGGATTGTCAACGCAGCCATCGGCCCTGAACAAGGTTACGGCAGGCAGCTATTTCCCGGCATTGGCTGAAAAAACAGCCGGCTCCAGAGGGTGTCGCCGCTTCGGTCTGGCAAGCCAAGGCGGGCTTCGCAGTGGCGTGTCAGGGCGCGGCGCCGTTTGGCGGCATGGCGTCCCAAATCCGGGGGCGCCAGCACCACCAGTCGCCAGAGCTGCCGATGGCGCAGCAGCAGGGTTTCAATCTCAGGATGCGCCAGCGATGAAAGCTGGGCGGATTCGTGTTCCGACAACTGCACCGTGACGTGGGCCTCCTTGAGCGCCATGTCGGGCGAGGGGCAATAGACAATCACGCTGCCGGCGGGCAGGCCCAGGTCGTCGCACAGGGCGGCTTCCATCTGCTCCCGGGCGCCCTCGGCGTTGTCATAGAACTGGCGCTTGAGCCGGTCGAGTTCGCTTTCCGTCAGTCCGTCCCGGTTTGTCCAGAAAACAGGTTTGTAAAGCTGGCGCGTTGCCAGGCCTGACAGCAGCCGCTGGACTTCCGGCAGGCCGACGGTGCGTTCCCGCAGCACATACAGGAAAGCGTCATCACGTAACCCGAACAGTTCGGTGTACGCAAACTGCCCGGCGGCGATGGCCATTTCCAGAGCCTTGGAAAGCATGGCGCCGGCCGCAATTTTTGCGTGGTGAAAGTACACCCGTTCGGTCAGCAGGTAGCGCATGCGCAGCACGTGGACGACTTCTGAAAGGGCGTCGTGCCGAAACAGGCCGTGGCGTTGCAGGTCAAGGGCCAGGCGCCCGCCCAACCGGGTGAACAGCGCCAGCAGGCGGTCGTCGTAGTCCACGGTCAGCCCACAGAAGCGTGCATCCCGGCGGAGATAATCCAGCAGGTCGGCGCAGATTGTGCCGGCAAAGATGTCGCGGATGAAGTAGTCGTCCCGCACCGGGGGCATTTCGCCCAGAAGCTGGGACCGGACTGCGGTCAGCAGTCCCTGCCGCTCCAGCTCCTCGCCCAGATCGCCGGACAGCATGGTGTTGAGGCGCTGGATGTCAGCGTCATGGCGGGGCGCAATCCGTCGCTCATCCTCAAAGGTATGGCCAAAGGGCACATGTGTGATGTCGTGCAGCAAAGCCACTGTCCGAATGCGCCGCCGCTCATCTTCGGTGAAACGGTAAACGCCCTTTTGTTCGAGATTTTCAATGATTTTTCCAGCCAGGTGACAGGCACCCAGGGAGTGCTCGAAGCGGGTATGCACCGCCGACGGATAGACCAGATGGCTTAGTCCAAGCTGTTTGATACCCCGCAGGCGCTGCATGGCTTGGGTATCGAGCAGACGTACTTCATCGGCCGAAAAGGTCATGTCGCCGTGGATGGCGTCCCGAATGGTTTTGGCCCGAACGGTTCTGGCCCGCAGCGGAAGGCGGCTGGATGACCTTTTCGGTAACTGTCTGGACGGCTGTGGCAGCGTGGTGAAGGTTTTGACAGGCTTCGACAAGGGTGTTAGCTTTCCTTTGCTTTCTGCTTCGTATTCAAAGCGGATACCAGTCTCGCCGTCAGAGGGGAGAAAACGGCCAATGCGTCGTAAGGTCTTGCTTGCGGATGACAGCCTGAGCATTCAGAAGATGTTCGGGCTGTACCTTGAAAAATGCAACATTGACGTCGTTGCGATGAGTAACGGCGAGTTAGCCGTTTCAAGACTTTCCACGATACGTCCCGATCTCATTCTGGCGGATGTGTTCATGCCCGGCCGCACCGGCTATGAAGTCTGCGAATACGTCAAGCAGCATCCAGATTTCAAGCACATCCCGGTACTGCTCCTGACTGGCAAGTTTGAACCCTATGACGAGAAAGAAGCCAAGCGCGTCAGAGCCGATGGGCATATCGTCAAGCCGATTGCAGAGCAGGAGTTTGTTTCGCTGATTCGGACGACACTGGAGCGATTCCCGCCGAAACCGGCGGCCACGCCGCCGCCAACCGCCACCCAGCCGGTCGGACAGACCCAGGTGCTCGGCTCTGTGCCTCCGCCGGCCACGGCAAAAGAACCTTCCGGGGTGGGTGCTGCTGCGCCCCCCAAGTTTCATCCGGGCAGTCTGGATCCGTCTGCCGAAGTACCGCCGACCATCAAAGTCACGCCTTCGATGCTGGCTTCAATCACCCCACCTCCAAAGATGGACGACGGGCGGCTGCCTGATCTTGAGCCGCTCCTGCCGCTCGATGCGCCGCCACCTTCGGCTCCGTCACCCACAGACGCGACGGATTTCATCCTTGACCTGCCGCCGCCCGAACAGGCGCCACCTGTACTGACCTACCCGGAACCGCCCAAGACGCTTTCGACGCCGATTCCCCGTCCGACCTTTTCTTCACTGCCGCCGCCAAACATCGGCACGACAACGGCCAAACTCGATCCAACCGAACTGCCTGAGCTGTTCACGCCAGCGGTCCCGTCTCCGCCGGTCGTGACCCCAGCTCCCCCAGCGGCAGAGTTGGATTCCCCTCTGGAGCTGGACGACGCCGTGCCGCCTGTTGTCGCTCCGGCGGCTGTGCCGGAACCGCAGGTGACAACATCCGCTGCGCCTTCAGCGCCGGATGAAGCCGCAACCCCATTTGCTGTTGCCCCATTCACTCCATCGCCGGTGCCCCCTGCGGACGTACTGACGGCTGCGGCTCCACCTGCAGAGCCAGCAGCAGTTGTTGCTCCAGAGCCTACACCGTCCGTTACCGTTCCTGCGGAGACACCGGCGGCCGCAGCTTTGCCGGATGAGCCACCGCTGCCATCCTTTGAACCGGTCATCACGCCACCGACACAAGTCGCCCAACCGTGGGAGCAACCGACACCGGCAGAGCCGCCTATCACCACAGCCTTCCAGCCACAGACGGAAACCTCGTCCCTGCCTTCGCCGACGGACTCACTGACGACCCAGCCCACGAGCAACCTGTTGAATGAGCCGGTGCCACCACCAGACTTTCTGACCGGACTGGTTTCGTCTCCGACAGCAGTGGAATCAGCCCCAGTCGTGGGTGAGGGAGAGCCTTCTCCGACGCTGCTTGGTGCTCCAGTGCCGCCACCGCCTTCAGCAGAACGGCTGGATGTTCCGCCGGAGAGCAACCTGGTCTCATTCTCCACGCTGCCGACAACCGCGCCGCCACAGTCCCCGGTGTTTGAAGTCGCTGTGGAAGAAGAACCTCCTGTTCACGGGACGGACTTGCTCCCTGATGAACTGGTGGCCATGCGCCAGCCATCGCCGGCAGTCAGCGAGGCACTTCCCGTCGCAGAGGAAATAACATCCGCTCCAACGGAAGCGGACATGCCGGCAGCCGGAGTGACAACAGAAGTGGTGGCCACCAGCCGGACGGAGGCTCCAGCCCTGGAAGCAACGGCTCCTCCGGCAACAGACGAAGTAACCCCGGAGGCTTCTGACCTACCGGCCTTTGTGCCAACACCACCGGAGGCCGCCTCACTCCAAGAGTCCGCCTTTTCTGTCACACCACCTGTCGAGACAGAAGCCGTCGGACCCGGCATCGCAACGCCAGTGGACGAACCGGCCGTGGCCGAGGCAGCCGCCCTGCCAACCCTCCCGCCTGGTACCCTGACGGACACGATGGCCCCATCGCCGGCTGTGGTAGCAGCTCCCATTGAAGTATCCGAAGAAGCGCCATCAGCAGAAGCGCCACCAGCCGCGGCCTACTCCGGCGAAGTGCAGCCTGAACCTCCGGTTGAGACCGCACCTGCCACGGCCCCGGCGGCTGCCTTGGTTGCTGAACCAACACCTGCCACGCCGACGGCGGCACAAACTGTGGACTGGTCAACATTCACCCTGCCCCCGGCGGTTGTGGATGAGATCGTTCGGCGTGTGGTGGCTGAAATTTCCGACCACGTTGTGCGCGAAATTGCCTGGGAAGTGGTGCCCGACCTGGCAGAACTGCTCATCAAAAAACACCTTGCCAACAACAATGGGCGCCGGAACACTGATGGCTAACCCCACGGCACTTCGACTCTCCACAGATACAGCCGAGACGACTCCAATCACACCGGCGGTGCTCGAAGCCCGGTATGGGTTGGGGTTGTATGTCTCGCGCGGCATCACGCTCGTCCGTGGGGCAGGGGCTTACGTCTGGGATAGCGACGGACGGCGCTACCTGGACTGCACGGCTGCGTATGGCGTCGCCAGCCTTGGACACTGTCATCCGGCGGTAGTGGAAGCCATCAGCCAGCAGGCGGCAACCCTCATTGCCTGTTCCGGCTCATTCGGCAATGACCAGCGCGCCCAACTCTATGCCGACCTGATGACCGTCCTGCCGTATGGCCTGACGCGCGTGTTTTTCTGCAACTCCGGGGCGGAAGCCAATGAAGCCGCCCTCAAGTTTGCCCGGCTGACCACGGGCCGCCACGGCGTGGTTGCCGCCCAGCGGGGCTTTCACGGACGGACGGCCGGGGCCCTGACGGCCACGTGGGAGCCAAAGTACCGTGAGCCGTTCGAGCCGCTGCTCCCCGGTTTCACCTATATCCCCTACAACGATGAAGCCGCCCTCGATGCCGCCATCACGGATGAGATCGGCGCGGTCATCCTGGAAGTCGTTCAGGGTGAAGGCGGCGTCCGTCCGGGAACGACCGCGTTTCTGCACCGGGCGCAGCAGCTTTGCCGCGAACGTGGCGCGCTGCTCATTCTGGATGAAGTCCAATCCGGCTTTGGACGCACCGGGACGTTTTTTGCCTGCGAGGCCGTCGGAATCGAGCCGGACATCCTCACCATGGCCAAGGGCATCGCCAGCGGCTTTCCGATGGGTGCCGTTGCTCTTGGCGAGCGCGTCGCCAAACTGTCTCCGGGACAGCACGGCACGACCTTTGGCGGCGGGCCGCTGGCCTGTGCCGCTGCCCGTGCCACAGTGCGCGTTCTGAAGGAAACGAACCTGCCAGCTCAGGTTGAACGGCTCAGTGGGCTATTCTTTGAGCGGCTGCGCGCCATTCCCAGCCACCGCATCCGGGAAGTGCGTGGACGCGGCTATATGATTGGCATCGAGTTGACAGAGCCAGCCGCTCCCTACATCGCAGCCGCCCAGGAGCGGGGGCTGCTTGTTCTCAATGCGGGCGTCAATGTCATCCGCCTGCTGCCGCCCCTTGTCCTGACCGAAGAGGACATTACCCTGGCCACGATGATACTGAAGGAAATCCTTCGTTAGCCGCTGCGCCGGCCCGACCAGGAACCGGCAGCGAAGACGGCTCCCGGGCACAGGAGAGGGGATGCCGGATGGCATCCCCTTTTGGTTCTTCCGGGTTTGGTTCATATCCCCCGGTCGTTCCAGAATGGCTAGTTGACTGAAAAAGGCGCCGGGCTGGTTTCCGTACGCTCTTCCGTCACGACGACCTGCCCATCGCGTGCATCCACGGTGAAAGCATTGACAGCGTTCCACTGGAGGGTGATGGGCAGCTTGACCTTCTCGTCAATGGTCCGCTTGAGGAAACGCGCCCCGTATGCTGGGCTGAAGCCCTGCTGCACGAGTTGGTCAATGGCGGCGTCGGTGATACGCAGCGACTTGCCAAACTTCGCCATCTGCCGCTCAATCTTGTTGAGGTAGAGGACGGCAATCTGCCGCACCTCGTCCTGCGTCAGCGGCGAGAAGACCACGATTTCGTCAATGCGGTTCCGAAACTCCGGCGAGAAACGGGTTTCGGCGGCTTTGAGCACTTCGTTTTTGATTTCCTTCAGGTCGCCGAGCGACTTTGTGCCAAACCCGAGCGGCTTCATATACTTCTTGAAGTTTTCGCTGCCCAGGTTCGACGTCATGATGATGATGGCATCGGACAGATAGACCTTCTTGCCGCGGCCATCCGTCAGCCAGCCTTCATCAAAAGCCTGGAGGAACAGGTTGAGCAGGTAAGGCGAGGCCTTTTCGATTTCGTCAAGCAGCAGGACGGTGTAGGGGTTGTCGCGCAGGCGTTCGGTCAGGATACCGCCCCGCTCCGAGCCGACGATCCCGCGCGGCATGCCGATGAGTTTCTCGACGGCCACAACGCCATCCTGGTACTCCGACATGTCAATCCGAATCATCTTGTGCTCGTCGCCGAACATAAACTCGGCAACAGCTTTGGCCAGTTCCGTCTTACCGACACCCGTCGGGCCGAGGAACAACAGCACGCCATCCGGCTTGTAGAAGTTTTCCTTGAGCGGCCCCTTGTTGAGGCGGAGCCGGCGCGCGACGCTCTCCACGGCTTCGCGTTGACCGATGACGCGCTTGGCCAACTCAGCTTCCATGTTGGCAAAGCGTTCGGTCGTTTCGCGGAAGATCATGTCGTGCGGAATGCGCGATTCCTGCGCAATGACATCAATGACGTGCTGCTTGAGCACCACCGGGTCTTCCGGCTGGTTGATTTCCACCTTGACTGAGGCGGTATCCAGCCAGCCAATGACCTTGTCCGGCATGTGGAGGCTGCGGATGTAGCGCGGAGCCATTTCAAGGGCGGTTTCAAGCGCTTCGTCCGAAATCTGTACTGAGTAGTTCTGCTCCAGCCGCGGACGTATGCCCTGCAGAATCTTGCGCGTGTCCTCGATGCTCGGTTCGGCAATGAACACCGTTCGGAAACGGCGCGCTAGAGCTTCATCCTCGGCGATGTACTCCTTGTATTCGGTTGTCGTTGTTGCGCCGATGATGCGCAGTTCACCGCGCCCCAGCGCCGACTTGAACATGTTAGCCGCATCAGCAGCCGCCCCCATCGCCGAGCCAGCTCCGATGATGGTGTGGACTTCATCAATGAACAGGATGAGGTTTTCCCGCTCCTTGACTTCATTGATGACGCCCTGGATGCGCTCTTCAAACATGCCGCGCAGCATGGTGCCGGCGACAACGTTTGAAATTTGCATCGAGACGATATGGGCGTTGCGCAGACGGCGCGGCACACGTTCCGGTTCAAGCTCGATCATCTGGGCCAAGCCTTCGACGACCGCCGTTTTCCCGACCCCCGGCTCACCGATCAGAATGGGTGAGTTGGCACGCTCCCGATGGCAGAGAATTTCGATCATCTGCTGGATTTCCCGCTCCCGGCCGATGACCGGCGGCAACTTGCCTTCGCGGGCCAGCTTGTTGAGGCTCGTCCCAAAGTGCTTGATGTAGGGTGGCAGTTCAAACTTGCGGTTGATGCGGGCTTCACGCTCCTCACGGAACTTGAGCCGCATGCCAACTCGTTCGACAACCTCCTGTGGGTCGGCCCCAAACTGCCGGAGCACAGATGCCGTCACACCATCTTCATCCTGGAACAGCGAAATGAGCAGGTCGGTTGAGTCAATTGTTTGCCGCCCATTCTGCCGCGCCCGACGCATGGCCTTGTTGAGGATGTCGCGCGTGGCATCGTGGAGCTTCATCCGCTTGCCCACAAACTGCCGCTGAATGGAGAGCCGCCCATCCAAGGCATTGCGAATGGCCTGCGGGTCGAGGTTGAGGCTCTGCATGATTTCGTTAATCAGGGGACGCTCAACCTCCGTCAGGGCCAGAAAAATGTGTTCTGGCGCCAGAAAATTGTGCTCGCGGTTCTTCGATTCCTCATAGGCGCGGCGCATGACGCGCTGTCCGCTTTCTGAAAACCGGTCTGCAAAATCGCCAAAGTCAATCATAGCGTGCCTCGGTGAGGATGATGTGAGTCGTGATTGTGAGGTGCGTCTCCAGTCGAGAACACCCGGTTGGAGACACTGGAAGATGCCATCCGGGGAGCAGGTGAACTACCTCGCCAAGAATACCATAGGCAGCCGCTGTAGCGAACGGTTCTTTTCCTAAATGTTCGCCGGAATGTCCGTTTCCGAAAGGACAGCCGCGGAGACTTCAGCGCGCCCAACCGAAACCAGCGCCGGACGAATCAGATGCGTTCCCAAACGGTAGCCCGGACGGGTTTGGGCGACAACCCGCCCGTCCTGTTCGGGCGCGACAGTCAGGGTTTCAACCGCCTCGTGAAGCTGGGGGTCGAATGGCTGCCCCACGGCGTCAATCCGCTCGATGTCGTGCCGCTGCAAGGCCTGGCTAAGCAGCCGCTGCATGGCCACAATCCCGGTCAGCAAATCCTCTTTGGTGGCTTTCTCTGCCCCAGCCACCATCAGGTCAAGGTTGTCAAAAACCACCAGCCAGTCTTCCAGCAGGGCTTGTCGCGCGCGCAGCACCCGCTGCTCGACGGTCCGTTCCAGACGGCGGCGGGTCTCACGCAATTCTTCCTGAGTCTTCGCTTCAAATTCAATGACTTGCTCCCGCAAACGCGCCAGTTGGGCATCACGTTCCCGGAGTTGCATCTCACGTTCCTGGAGCTGCGTCTGAAGCTGCTCCACGGTCGGCACTTCTACCCCGGACGGCTCGCCCGGCACCTCCCTGGCGGTTTCCTTGGATGCAGCGTCCAGCGAGGATTCCACGGATGAAGCCACGTCGGCGGCAGTCTCCATTGTGTCCTTGTACAGACGGCGCTTGTCCGTCACGTTCACAACCGGCGTCTCTGCACCAGCGGTTTCGCGTGGTTCGTCACTCATGCCTGACTCTTCGCTCCTTGGTGTGGAATCTTCTTCCCCTTCTCCTATCCTACAAACGGTGAGCCGCAGCAGCGGCTCACCGTAGCACAAGACGCTACCACGCCACCGGTTTCAATCCAACGGCGGCAAGCCAGCCGTCAGTTGACCTGAATGGCGATGTTCCTCCCCTGGGCCACTTCCCGTTTCGGCAGGGAAACGGTCAGCACACCCTGTTTGTACTCCGCCCGGATGTTGTCCTGATCCACCGTCGGCGGCAAGGTGAAGGTACGGGCAAACGTGCCATACGACCGCTCAATGCGGTGGTAGTTTTCACGCTTGACCTCCGACTCAAACTTCCGCTCGCCTGTGATGGACAGCCGGTTGTTGTCCACACTGACGCGGATGTCTTCCTGCTTGATGTCGGGCAGTTCAGCCTTGAGGACGATTTCCTTGTCCGTCTCATAGATGTCCACCGCTGGAGACCAGGTGGCGGCAGCTTCCGTCTGTCCGGCCGTCCGTGGCAACAGCCCCATCCCGATTTCGTTGAAGAGGGCATCCATCTGATTGCGCAGGTTCATGATGTCACGGAAAGGATCAAAACGTTGCAGTGTCATGGCTTTATAACCTCCAAAGCATCATTGCGTTGACCTGAGTTGGGCTAGGCGTTTACTGCCCCGGCCGTGGTCTCGGCCGCTGCCGCGCTGGCGACCGGGGTGAAGGTGAACGCATCGCCCATTTCGTTGACATCTACCCGGACGGTCTGTCCATCGCGGATAGTCCCGTCGAGTAACTTCAGGGCCAGCGGGTTTTGGATCAGATTCTGAAGCGCGCGCTTGAGCGGACGCGCGCCATAGGTTGGGTCAAAACCTTCGCTGGCCAGCAATTCCTTCGCCGCATCGGTGAGTTCCAGTGTGATCTGCCGTTCGGCGAGCATCGCCTGCAACCGGCCGAGCTGAACCTCGATGATGCGGTGCAAGTGCCGGCGACCCAGCGGATGGAAGATGACAATCTCATCCACCCGGTTGAGAAACTCCGGTTTGAACACCTTGCGCAGCAGACCCATCACCTGCTGCCGCACCTCGGCATCCTGTTCCGGGTCGCCGCCCCAGTCGAGAATTTCGCCACTCCCGATGTTTGAAGTCATGATGATGACCGTGTTTTTGAAATCCACCGTCCGGCCTTTGCCGTCCGTCAGGCGGCCATCATCGAGCACCTGAAGCAGGACGTTGAACACATCCGGGTGCGCCTTTTCGATTTCATCCAGCAGGATGACCGCGTATGGACGCCGCCGGATGGCCTCGGTCAACTGCCCACCTTCGTCATAGCCCACGTAGCCCGGCGGCGCGCCGATGAGCCGGGCCACGGTGTGCTTCTCCATGTACTCCGACATATCGAGGCGCACCATGGCCTGCTCATCGTCAAAGAGAAACTCCGCCAGCGCCCGGGCCGTTTCGGTTTTACCGACCCCGGTTGGGCCAAGGAAGATGAATGAACCAATCGGGCGATTCGGGTCCTGCAACCCGGCCCGCGCCCGGCGGACGGCATTGGCCACCGCCTGCAGGGCCTGGGTCTGGCCAATCACCCGCTGCCCCATCCGCTCCTCCATGTGGATGAGCTTCTGGACCTCGCTTTCGAGCATCTTGGCCACCGGGATGCCTGTCCACTTCGCAATCACCAGGGCAATGTCGGCTTCATCCACCTCTTCCTTGAGCATGGCCCCGGACGATTGCAGTTCGACGAGCTTGGCCCGGTTGGCTTCAATACGCTGCCGGACTTCATTCATCTGTCCGTAGCGGATTTCGGCCACCTTGGCGTAGTCCCCCAGCCGCTCGTAGCGTTCGGCTTCGAGCTTGAGTTCCTCCAGTTTCTCCTTGTCGGCGCGAATGGCCTCGATGATGGCCTTTTCGTTTGTCCAGCGCGCCTTGAGCGCCGCACTCCGCTCGCGCAACTCGGCGATTTCCTGTTCGATTTTGGCCCGCCGCTCGCGGGAAGCCGGATCGTCTTCGCGCTGCAATGCCTGGCGCTCAATTTCGCGCTGCATGATGTCGCGCTCGATTTCGTCAATCTCTGTCGGCAGGCTGTCAATCTCGATCCGCAGCCGCGACGCGGCTTCGTCAATCAGGTCAATGGCCTTGTCCGGCAGAAACCGGTCGGCAATGTACCGGTTCGAGAGCGTCGCCGCCGCCACGATGGCCGCATCCTTGATGCGGACGCCATGGTGAACCTCATAGCGCTCCTTCAGGCCCCGGAGAATGGCAATCGTGTCCTCCACGCTTGGCTCGGCCACATACACCGGCTGGAAGCGCCGCTCCAGCGCTGCATCCTTTTCAATGTGCTTCTTGTACTCGTTGAGCGTCGTCGCCCCTACGCAGTGCAACTCGCCACGCGCCAGCGCCGGTTTGAGCATGTTCGAGGCATCGAGCGCACCGTCACCGGCAGCCCCGGCGCCCACCAGCGTGTGGAGTTCGTCAATGAACAGGATGATTTCACCGTTGGAGCGTACCACTTCCTTGAGTACAGCCTTGAGGCGGTCCTCAAACTCCCCACGGTACTTGGCCCCGGCCAGCATCGCCCCCAGGTCAAGCGTCATCAGCCGCTTGTTCTTGAGCGACTCCGGTACATCCCCGGAGACAATCCGCATGGCCAGCCCTTCGACGATGGCCGTTTTACCAACCCCCGGCTCGCCGATGAGCACCGGGTTGTTCTTGGTACGCCGGGAAAGCACCTGGATGACCCGGCGGATTTCATCGTCCCGCCCGATGACCGGGTCGAGCTTGCCGGCGCGCGCCAGTTCCGTCAGATCGCGCCCGTACTTTTGCAGCGACTGGTACTTTGATTCCGGGTCCTGATCCACGATGCGCTCATTGCCGCGTAACTCCGTAACCACTTTCAGAATGTGATCACGGGTGACGCCGTGCTGCCGGAGAATGCGCCCGGCCTGGCTTTCCTTGTCTTCGGCCATGGCGAGCAGCAGGTGCTCCGTACTGACATAGGCATCCTGCAACTTGTCAGCTTCCTTGCGGGCATTGACAAACAGCGTGGAGAGTCGCCCGGAGAGATACCGCTCCCCACCCGTCACTTTCGCCATTTTGCCCAAGGCTTCCTCGGCATCCCTGAGCACGCGCGGCACCGAAGCCCCAATCTTCTCAAGAATCGGCTTGGTGATGCCGTCGGACTGCTCAAGGAGGGCCACGAGCAGGTGTTCCGGTTCGACCTGTGGGTGCTGTCGTTCCTGGGTGAGATTGACGGCAGCCGCAATGGCTTCCTGGGCGCGGAGGGTGAACTGGTCGTGACGCATAACTGAACCTCAACTCTTTGGGTGTCGCCTGACGGCGAACCGGCTGATTTCTTAGCCTGTCGGTAATATAAAAATCTTAGTCACTTGTTGTCAAGAAAAATTTTCGCATCAACTTCGGGGAGACCGGCGTGAACGTGTTACGCTTGACGATGGCGGCCAGCCACACCCACCGGACACGCCACAGGCCGGCAGGGAAAGTGTCAGGGGACAGAATGCGGCAGTGGAAACAAGCCATTCAACCTTGATGGAGCTATGGGAGTTGGACAACGGAAACGGGATACAGGGCCAAGGACGCCGACAAAGCGACGCCGGCTGTTCCAATGGTCGTGGGCAGGGCTGATCTGGTTTTGGCTCTGGTCTGGTTTGAGCCTTCCCGGTCAGATGGTCACGGCGACAGAGGTCGTTCTCACGCTTCCCTTCGAGCATACAACGGCGCGCCCGGAGTACAACTGGATTCGGGAAAGCTTTACGGTCGCCATGGCTGAGCTGCTGGATTCGCCGGGGTTGATTGCCGTTCCGCTCGATGAATGTCACCTGGCTTACGAAAAGCTGGGACTGTCGCGGACGGCGCTGCTGACCCGCGCCACGGAAATCAAGCTCGGTGAAGCGGTGGGTGCCGATTTGCTTGTGCGCGGCACCTACACCGTGACGGGCGAGGGCAAAGACAGCACCCTGACGGTACGGGCGCAGATGATTTCCCTGCGCGAAGGCAAGCTTGTCGGCAGCGAACATGTGTTGAGTGCGCCGGTGGCGGATTTGCAGGTCATTCAGGGCAAACTCGCCTGGGAACTGCTTTATCAGCGCAATCCGGCACTGCCGTTTTCACGTGACCGGCTCATTGCCAGGGCAACGCGCATCGCTCCGACCGCGTATGAAATCTACATCAAGGCGCTCGTCACCGAAGACCCGGCGGACCGGGCCCGTCTGCTCATCCGGGCCATTGAAGAGGCAACCCGCAATGCGCAGCTTACTTTCCCGCAGGCCTACTTTGAGCTGGGCCTGCTGCACTACCGGGACGGGCGCTACGGTGAAGCCGCAACGTGGTTCGAGCGCGTCCGGGCGACTGACCCACGTGGGCTGGAAGCCGGGTTTTACTTGGGCGTCTGTCAACTGCTGACCAACCAGACCGATGCCGCCATCAAAACACATACGGCGCTGCTGACCCCGATGCCGCTGTTTGAAACCTACGTCAACGCCGGCGTGGCCTACATGCAGAAGGGCGATTTTGCCGAAGCGGCCCGTCTGACGAAGCTGGCGGCCGACACCGTGCCGCTCGATGACGAAGCCCTGTTCAACTACGGCTATGCCCTGTGGCGGGATGGGCGTCCGGCCGAAGCGGTGACGCCGCTGGAGACGCTCACCAGGCGTACGGCAACCGACGGCCGGGCCTGGTACGTGCTCTCCAAGGTCTATGCCAAACTGGGACGTACGGCGGAGGCCACGGCCGCCCTTGACGCCGCCAAGCGCCATGCGCCGGATTTCGCCAGGTGGGAAACCGCCGGCAAGCCGCCGTGGCTGCCCTTTGTCAAAACCCGGTTCAACCGCGAAGCCTTCCACCGTTACGCGCGGGGCGAGGAGCAGAGCCGTCAGCAGGCTTTTCTGGGCACTTCCGTCCTGCAGCGAACCGCAGAACTCATGCGTGATGCCCAGGCGGCCTTCCTTGAAAACCGGTCTGACACCGCGCTTGAAAAACTGGCGCAGGTCATTCAGCTCGCGCCCGACCACAGCGAAGCCCATCTGCTGCTGGGGCGCGTCCATGAGCGGCGCGGCGATCTGCCGGCCGCGGTCCAGGCGCTCAAGGCCGCCGTGTTCTGGAATCCCAAACTCACGGCCGCCCACGTGTTGCTCGGCCGGATTCTGCTCACCCAGGGCGATCGCACCCGGGCCGCCGTGCATATTCGCCAGGCGCTCGACCTCAACCCGGACGATCCCGACGCCCAGGCCGCGCAGCGCCTGCTGCTGGCCCCGCCCCGCTAAACCTCTACGGACTTCGGCAGCGCCAAATCCTCGCGTCTGAAACCTTCCTTGCCGTCTGATAGCTGTGCTGGCACAAGGCAGCGACCACGGAGGGTCTGCCCTCGCGGAGGACTTCCCGTAATTTACAGGAACGTAACCGGCTTGAAACAACACGTAACACTGTTGTTCAAAGGAATGTTACTTCGGCTCTCTAGCGTCCATCCCACGCACAATGATGGGCCACGCTGACGTGGCTTTTTTCTAACGGCCTCAACAAGGCTTTTGAGGAGGATGGACTATGTTCAGGCAGTACCTGCCTCGCAGGCTATCGCGCGTGCTGTGTCTCACCATTGGCATGGTGGTCATGGCGCTGGGCGCATGGGATATGGCACCGGCCCAGGTGGGCGCCACCGGCAGTCTGGGTGGTGTCGTCCAGGATGCCAGTGGCGCGGCGCTACCGGGTGTCACCGTCACGGTCAAATCAGACGCCGGTGTGGAGCGCACCGTACAGACCGACAACAACGGCCGGTGGCTTATCCCCGTGCTTCCGACCGGCATCTATCAGGTCAGTTACCGCCGGGATGGATTCCGGGAACTTGACCGCCGGGGCGTGGAAGTCGAAGCGGCTGTGCCGCGGACGATTGATGTCAAACTCGAAACCGGCGCCATCAGCGAAACCATTACCATCACTGAGGATGTCCCGTTGCAGGTGGTGACGACCACCGCCGCGACCTTTCGCCAGATCAACGCCGAGCAACTGACGAAAGTGCCCACCTCGACGCGCAGCTTCACCCACCTGCTCTCGACGGAAGCAGGCGTCGCGGCCGATCTTCCGCCCGTTTCCATCAACGGCAACGGCAACGTCTCACCGGCCGTCAACGGCACGCGCACGACAAGCACCAGCTTGCAGTTCAATGGCATTGATGCCACGAACATCACCAGCAATGAAGGCTCGCTGGATGGCAACATCTCGCCGGCGCCGGAAACCCTCTCGGAAGTCAAGCTGCAAACCAGCCTCTATGACGCTTCGACCGGACGTTCCGGGGGCGGCAACTTCCAGCTCGTCACCAAGAGTGGCACGAATGAGTTTCACGGTGTCGGCTATCATTACATCCAGAACGAAATCTTCAACGCCAACGACTTCTTCTTCAACCGGGATGGCATTGAGCGCCCCCGCGCGCGGCGCAATGAAGGTGGTTTTGCCATTGGCGGACCGATTCGCAAGGATCGGCTTTTCTTTTTTGGAGGTTACCAGCGGACGCAGGCCAGCACGGCTTTCGTCCCGACGGCCAGCAGCATTACCGTCCTGCCGCAGTTTCTGGCGCTGGTGGGCAGTGACCGGTCGGCTGCCCGGATTGCCGCCGCTGTCAACCAGCTCAATCCGGGCTTGAATCTCCTGCCGTCGGAAATCAGCCCGGTGGCGCTTAACCTGCTCAACCGGCGTAATCCGATCACGGGGGGCTTTCTCATTCCGACCCCCGGGCCCAATGCCCGTCTCATAGGAACGGACAGCGGCAGTGGACTGCCCGGATTGCCGACCAACGTCACGGGCAACAATGTCACGGTAACGTTCACGAACAGCGCCACGGGCACGACGCGCAACGTCAATACCGGGCCTGCTGGCGGCACCCGTGGCAACCCCATGCTTCAGGAACGGATCGTCCAGCCGGCAAACTTTACCCAGGATCAGGTCAACTCCCGCATAGACTGGCAGATTGCCAACAACAACCGGTTGAGCGGGGTGTTTTTCTTTGCGGACTTCCCCGGCTTCGATCCGTTTACGGCCCCCACGAACCTTGCTTCGCCGGCAACCATCCGCCGGGCCGACCAGAACTACTCCGTGGCCATCTCGGATGTCCACACGTTTTCGCCCACCCTCATCAACGAGTTCCGTTTTGGCTACTTCCGGCTGCGCAACTCCCGCGCCCTGGACACCCCCCTGCTGGTGCAGCCCGATGAAATTGCGCGCACCTTCAATGCACCAAGCCTTCAGGTCTTCAACCCGGCTTCCATCTTCGACTCCGGGACGAACAGCTTCCGGCTGCCCCGCATCGTGACACGCGCTTCCAACTTCTCCATCAACGGGCCGAACGATGCCTTCAACAAGCGGCTCCAGAACACCTATTCGCTTTTCAATACCCTGACCTGGGTCAAAGGCGACCAGACCTTCCGCTTCGGCGCTGAGTTCAAGCGCCACTTCTTTGACACCGACCTGCCCGAAGAACAGGGAATCGAATTCGAGAAACTCGAAAACTTCACCCAGTTTCTGGCTGGGCGCGTCACGGAAGCCGACACGCAGTACGGGTTTACCCAGAAGAACTTCCGCTTCTTCGACGTGAGCCTGTTTGCCGCTGCCGACTGGCGCCTTACCAACAACTTCACCCTCAACTACGGCGTGCGGTACGAATACTTCGGAACACCGAGTGAAAAGCGGGGGCGCTTTGGCAACTTCTACCCCGACCTGGTGACCGACCCGAACAACATCATCACTGGCTTTGTCGTTCCCTCGAATGCCAAGCCAACCGGCTTTGCGGCCATTGACACATCCATTGACCGCTCGGTGCGCGCCAACAGCCGCAGCACCATCAACGATGACCGCAACAACTTCGCCCCACGCATCGGTTTTGCCTGGACGCCCTTTGACAGCGGGCGCTTCGTGGTGCGCGGCGGCTACGGGTTCTTCTATGACCGTCCGTCGGCGGCCTTCATCAACACGGTGTTCAGCAACTATCCCTACCTGCGGGAGATCGAGGTCACGGCGCCGCCCGGCAACGTGCCGTTCACCACGGCCTTTTCACAGCAGGACCCCAATCGTCCCTTCTTCCAGTTCCTGACCGGTATCCCGGCACAGGGCATTCCCGGTCTGCGCGTGGTGCGCACAGCCGGGGCTACCGGCACGTACCAGATTCGGGATGGCACGGGTGTCACGCGCCAGGCGGACGGCTCGCTCAACCCGATTGACCCGGCGACGGGCCAGCCCTTCTTCGGCAACGTCGCCGAGACCTTTGAATTCCGCGCTGTTGACCGCCGGCTGCGCACGCCCTACATCCAGCAGTGGAATCTCGGTGTGCAGTATGAACTGCGCAAGAACTGGATCGTGGAAGCCCGCTACATCGGCACCAAAGGTACGAAGCTGTTGCAGGCGCTCATTCTCAACACGGTGTTCGATATGAATGACCCGAGCACGCCGGACCTGATTTATGAGCGTTTCAACCGGGCTTACGTTGCCGCTGGCAGCCCCAATGGCCCCCTCAATCCGGGGGCGACGGCGCGGGAGCGTGGTATGGGACGCGCCTTTGGTTTTCCCAACCCGGCGTTCCCCGTGGGCGATCCACGGCGCACCATGGACCTCAACGTGGCCAATGCTGCCGGCTCGGTGCTGCCGTTCGAGGCCCGTGGCTTTTACCTGGGGCTGAACATCCCCGAAGCCATTTTGCTGACCTCATCGGCCAGCTCGATCTACCACTCGTTGCAGTTGACCACGCAGCAGCGGCTGGGCTTCAACGAGTCGTACGGCGGACTGAACTACTTTGCGGCCTACACGTGGTCGAAATCCATTGACGACATGTCGGCTGACCCTGGCAGCACGGCCGGGAACGCGCGGCCGGATGCCCCCAACGTCGGTTTCGTCGCACAGGGCGACCCGCGCAATCTGCGCGCCAATCGCGGGCCGTCTGACTTCGACCGGACGCACCGCTTCAGCGCGACCGTCGTCTATGACTTCCCGACCTTTGGCTCAAACAACCGGTTCGTCAAGGGCTGGGCCTTTTCGACCTTCGTCCAGGTGCAGTCCGGCGCCCCCTTCAGCATCTTTTCCTCCGAACCGGAAATCACCTCTGTTGGTACCAACGGCGCCAACTTCACGAGTCTGCGGCTTGGTTCCGGGGGCTTGTTCCGTCCGGGTTTTGGGCGTCCCAACCTCGCGCCCGGTGCAACCATCAGCGACCTGCGGCGGCGTGGGCCTGAGCCAACCGAGCAGTTCTTCAACCTGGCCGCCCTGGCTTCGCCCCTTGGCGGATATGGCAACCTGGGGCGCAATGTCCTGCGGGGAGCGTTCCAGAAACGGGTGGACTTCAGTCTGGCGAAGAACACCTTGGTCACGGAGCGCGTCGGGATTGAGTTCCGCTGGGACATTTTCAATGTCTTCAACAACGTGAACTTCGCCTTGCCGGGTAACGACCTCCAGGATTCGGGCGATTTTGGCAAGATCACCAATACGGTGGGCGGACCCCGCATCATGCAGTTCAGCCTGAAGGTGCGGTTCTAGTCAGCCGACCCAAGCACGTCTCGCATGCCAACCGGGTACAGGCTTTCCTGTACCCGGTTTTTTTATCCCGATTTTCCGGCGCGGGGCGCGACGTAGGGCGTTAGCGGGAAGCTGCGCTGGCAGCAGACAAAGCTGGCAGCCAGACAAAGCCGCCTACAGACGCGGGCAGCCCTTGCAGTGCTTGCCACACTTTTTGAACTTTTTACAGCACTTGTCCTTGCGTTTACGGCGGCAGATGACCACGGCCACAGCTCCTTGGGTGAAAGCTGTCACCAGTCTATCCCAAATCGAAAATGGTTTTCAAATCCCTTGCACTAGAGCGGCAGGGTGTCTGTGTCGGGCGGCAGGACCTGGTAGGTCACACACTGCCACCGGGAGATGCTGCCGGCGGTCGAGGAGCCATCCCCAAAGGCTAACCAGCGGCGCGGGGCACGACCGGACTGCGCCGCCGGACGCCTCCAGAACCGGCCTTCCCCGTGAATGCGGGCGACACCGTTGACGCCAATCCGCACATCCGAACCGTGCAGAACAATGGTGTAGGTGTTGATGCCTGCACTGGGGTTGCAAGCATAGGCCAGTTCAGGCACCCGCAGCAGCCGGATGCCATCCGGTTGGATGAGGAGGGCATCGGCGTAGCGGTCATTCTCGAACCAGACGGCACATCCGGTGGCATCGCGCTCGCCGATGTAAGCCACAAGCTGCATGCGTACTTCGATGACGACCTTCTGTTCGGACGTGACTTCCCAGGGCAGGTAAAAGAAGGCGCTGTTTTCCGCACTGTAGGTTGTATCCAGCAGCAGTGAACCGTCTGGTTCGGTTCGGATCAGGTTGTTGCCGGAAAGCTCGACGCCCCATCCCAGAACTGTGGCGGCGACGTGCCGTGGGCGTCCAGGCGGCGGGACGGCGGGCACCGCCTCTGGCTGAACCAGGGCCGGTGCTGGGGCCGGTGCTGGTGTCACCGCGACCTGGCCGGACAGGTTCTCGCGGTTGGCCGGGGTGTCCTGTTCGTGGCGCTCCATCTGTTCCGCCAGGTCTGTGACCTCGGACGGAAGCGAACTGGAAGCATGCAGGGCATCAAGGGGCGGCAGGTTGTCGCTGACCGTCTCGCTGTTTTCCAGTGCGCCTTCCGCAGCCGGCAGGACGACAGGCGCGAGTGGGTTGTCTGCTGTTGGCGTCGCAGAAGCCAGCGAATGCGCCGGGCCCACCCACAGGATGCGATTGGCGTTGGAATCTGCAACGTAGAGATTGTTGTGAAAACCGACGACAATCCCGCGTGGCGAGTCAAGTTCGGCTTCCAGCGCGGAACCGGTCTGGCGGCCGCGCCGCACCCCACAGACCAGGGAAGCCGTGTAGCCGTTGCCGTTGGGCGTCAGCCGCAGAATGCGGTGGTTGTTGGTATCCGCCACATAGAGATGGCCAAACACGTCCACGGCAAGACCGTTGGGAAAGTTCAACTGCCGGGCTTCCCCGCCGCCAAATACCGTCTTGACCGTGCCATCCGGGAAGATACAGCGGACGGCATGATTGGCAGCATCCGTCACGAAACAGAGACCGGAGACATCCACGGCAATGGCATAGGCCCAGCCGAACATGGCCCGGGTCCCGATACCATCCCGGAAGCCGCGCACCTGCCCGGCCAGGGTCCGCACCTCTCCGTCGGGCGTAATTGTGCGGACGGTCACGCCATCAGTGACATAGACGACACCGTGCATGTCCACGGCGACACCTTTGGGCCCCTCAAAGCTGGCGGTTGCTACGGAACCGTCTTCGATCTTGGAGATTCCCGTTCCGGCCAGGGTGGAAACATAGCCATCGGGGGTCACTTTCCGAATGCGCATGTTCAGGTGGTCGGCCACATAGAGTTCTCCGTCCCGCCCGACGGCCAGGCCAAGCGGCCCGTTGAACTGGGCCTCCGGTCCATATCCATCCTGAAAACCACGTTGGCCGCCACCGGCCAGCGTCACCAGACGGCCATCCGGCAGCAGCTTGCGGATGGCATGGTTGAAATGGTCAGCAATGTAGAGAACCCCTTGGGCATCCAGAGCAAGACCTACCGGATGGTTGAGTCGGGCGGAGGTTCCAACTCCGTCAAGGAAACCGGGTGTGCTGTCACCGGCTGTCACCGTCACGACCAACTCAGTCATGTCCGTCGTTCCCAACCCGGTTTGCCTGCCGAAGGGAGCCACGCCGCGAGAACCAGACACCACACCAGATGCCGGGGGAGCCGGCTGGGGCGGGGTAGCGCTCACTGCTGGGGAAGGTTTGGTGAGCTTCTGGTCTTCCAGCGCTGGCGGCAGGACGGATGGCGGTGGACTGCCTGCAGAAGCCGATGGCTCGATGACGCTGGTTTCTTCCCGGTTCTGGAGACGGACAAGACAGATGGCATGCTGCTCGCGGTCGGTGACGTACAGCCGGTAGTCAAGAAACGTCAGCGCTGTGGGCATCCAGAAGCGGGCCGTGGTGCCGTCGCCATCGGCAATCCCCTGCTGCCCACCGGCAAGGCGGATGACCTGCCCGCCCGGCAGCACGGCCTTGAGCGAAAAATCAGCCACGTCGAGAACGTACAGCGTGCCGTCGGGCCCGACCGTCACGGCCACCGGATGCAGAATCGGCACCTCGACCTTGTCATCCGGCCCTACCGGCAGGGTGCTGACCTGCCCATCCCGACTCAGTTTGCGCAACCGGCGATTACCGGCATCGGCCAGATACAGGTTGCCCACCCGGTCAAGCGCCAGACCGCTGAGGGTATCGAAACGGGCCGCTTCCGCCGGACCGTCCACGCACCCCGGCTCGCCACCGGCAATCGTAACCACCATGCCGCCTGGGCTGATGCGACGCACCCGCGCATCGTCAGCCACATACACCGTCCCTGAAGCGTCCACGGCGACGGCGCGGGGAGCCTTGAAACGGGCCTGTTTGCCGACGCCATCCCGGGTGCCTTCCACACCGTCCCCGGCCAACGTGGTCACAGCTCCGTCCAGGGTCAGACGGCGCACCGAAGCATTGTTGAGGTCGGCGACATAGAGATACCCGGCCGCGTAGGCAATGCCGCGTGGGCCGTTGAATTCGGCCAGCAGCCCCAGATCGTCCCGGTTGCCGGGCTGGCCACTCCCGGCCAGCGTCCGCACCAGGCCATCAACAGAAATCTGGCGGATGCGGTGCCCACCGAAGTCAGCCACATACAGGTTTCCTTGGGGATCACAGGCAATTCCATTGGGACGCAGAAACTTGGCCACGGTCAGCGGCCCATCGGCATAACCACCTTCACTGGCCGTCAGGGTACTGACACTGACGTGCCAATCCGGCCGCCCGGCCGGCTCAACCGGGTGGGAAGGCAGGTCTTCCAGGGTCACCACGTCTGGGGTCGTCGCATCCGGCGTAGCATCCGGCTCAGCGGGCAAACGCCGGGTTTCAATCAGGGCGCTCGGTTCAAATGTCACCGACTCGACCCGGCTCATGGAAATCCGCATGTCGGTGACCGCCTGCCCACCCACGGCAAAGCTGTCCAGAATGAGACGCGCATCGCGTTCCCCGGCCTCGACCTCGGCGACTGGAACAGCCATGATGAGCACGCCCCGCTTCACAGCCTGCCGGGCAGCGTCCGTCTGGCTGATGACCACGGCCCAGAACAGATAAGGCGTCCCGCGCCAGACGACTTCCAGTTGGGCGGTCAGCCCGGTGTAAAAGCCGGTCGTGAATTTGTCCCCCTGAATAACGTCCGGCAGTTCCTCCAGCAGATCATTGAGGGCCGCGGCTAAAGTCCCCTCCTCCTCAGGCACATCGGGGAAGTGCACAGTTGTGAGCCGGAACAGGCCAGTGGTGCCGTTGGGATCGCCAACACTGTACTGAAACCCTCGAACCTGCGTTGCCTGCCAGGATGCCGGATGAACGAAGGAAAAACCTTCACTTTCAAATTTGACAACGCCCCCCATCGGAGGGCTGTTGGGCGTGGCTTCAAGCTGGTTATAGCTGGATTCCGACATCACTGGTTTTCACCTCGACGAATGACTCTGGAAACCCGATAGGGCAGACAATGACCGGCAAAGACGCAAAAGCGAGCGGATGGATTGAGTTTTTTGGCTGCAACCCATACTTTCTAACGTCAGGACGGGTTTCAGCAACATAATTGCCCAAAATGAGCCACCGACAACCAATAGTCGCCGGTCGCAGCAACTCTGTTCCCCTCTGGCGCTCCGCGACACGCCTTCAAGAGTTTCCCTGAACCTTTCCCCAAGCTTTGTGCGCTCACGGCTGCCATGTCCCACGTCGAAGCTGAGATCAAGTTGGCCGGAGAAACGTTCGATGAGCTGTACCAACGTCTGATCGCCGCCGGATGTACGCTTGAACTTGTCACACCACGCCATTTTGAAGACAACTGGCTGTTCGACACCCCGACGCGGTCGCTGCTGGCCAGCCGCCAGGCACTTCGGGTACGGCTGCGGGATGACCTGCCCCAAGCGACCCTGACGCACAAGGGGCCGCCGGCCAGGACTGCTGGCAACGAGGCAAAGGGCCAGCAGGAACAGGGCCGGCAGGCAAAGGTACGGGAGGAAATCGAACTCACGGTATCCGATGGCCGCGCGCTCATGCGGCTGCTCGAACGCCTCGGTTTTGAAAAAGTCTTTCGCTACCAGAAGTTCCGCACGACCTACCGCCTTACGCACCCCACTGGACTGACCCTGTGGGCGATGTTCGACGAAACCCCCATCGGGTGGTTTCTGGAACTCGAAGGCGACGAAACCACACTGGAGCGGCTGGTGGCGCAGCTTGGTCTGGGTCCCGGCGATTATCTCACGGACGCCTATCCCCGGCTTCAGGCGGAACGCTGCCGGGCGGCCGGGCGCCCGCTTGAAGATATGACTTTCACTTTGCTGACGGGTAATGGACGATAGGAATAGTTGGCTTCACCGTTGACGCCGGTTTCGTCGCCTTGGTTTGTCGTCTATGTCACATCGTCCTTCATCGCGTTTTTCCTCGCTTGCGCAGCAGGCGCGGCTTGCCCGGCGGGCGACCACCATGCTGCGGCTTACCCTGCCGACCACCTTGGCCTTTGTACGTGACCGGCGGCGGTACATTGCTTTTGGGCCGCCCCGGCAGGTCTCGGAGGAAACCCATCGCCAGCGGGCGCAGACCATCAAGCAACACATTGAAACGCTGGGCACGGCCTTCATCAAACTGGGGCAGCTTGTCAGTACCCGCCCGGACCTCGTTCCGGCAGTGTATATCGAAGAAATTTCCAAGCTCCAGGACGGCATTACCCCCCTGTCGGGCAAAGCCGCCCGGCGGACGCTCGAAGCCATCTACGGCACCCGGCTGGAAGCCGTGTTTGACCGCTTTGACGACGAAGCCCTGGCCGCTGCGTCGCTGGCGCAGGTTCACTACGCGGTCTGGCAGGGACAGGATGTGGCCGTCAAGTTTGTTCGCCCGGACATCCCGGCGCAGATGGCCGTTGACCTCAAAATCGCCGGCTATGTCATCCGGCAGCTCGACCGGCATTTTTCCAACTCACTGACCCGCATGCTCTCCACAGCCATTGCTGAAGGCTCAAAGGGCATGGCGCAGGAACTCGACCTGACGACCGAGATGGAGAACATCGAAACCATGGCGCGCATTCTTGCCCGCCGGGAAGATGTCACCGTTCCGCTCGTGTACCCGGAAGTGTCGGGTCCGCAGGTCATCGTCATGGAATACTGCCCCGGCGTGAAGTTCACCGACGTGGAGCGGCTTCAGGCGGCTGGTTTCGACTTTGACGATCTCATTGCCCGGCTGGTCAGGCTCTACGCCGAAATGATCTTCGTGGCCGGCGTCTATCACGCCGACCCCCATCCCGGAAACATTCTTGTCGGCGATGGCGGGCAGTTGATTCTTCTCGACTACGGCATGGTGTGCCGCCTCTCGCGCGAGATGCGTGCGGCCATTCTGGATGCCGTGGCGGCCGGCTTGCACGGCGACCGGGAACGCCTTGTGGATGGCCTGTATGAAACCGGCATCGTTGCGCCGGGCACCAACCGCCGGCGCATTCATGCCTTCATTGAGGAAATCATCCAGCTTCACCGCCGCGGACTCGATGCCCAAAACCGCATGCTGGGCGTGGGTCTGGCCATCGAGCGGACAGCCCGTGAACTGGGACTCAACCTCCCGGCCGAACTGGTCTATGTCTTTCGGAGCCTTTCCCTGCTCGAAGGCATGGCGGCGAAACTGCGTCCCGGTTGGAGCCTCATCGAACATGGCTTTGAGCCGATGCAGGAAGCGCTGGCGCCGCAGTACGTCAAGTCGTTGCTCAGCCGGGAGGGTCTGCTCAACACGGCTGTGGATGAGATTCGGCGCTTTCTGGGTCACCGTACGGTCCGCCGGTTCACATAAAAAAGCACAGCCGGAAAGCACGGTTGGCTTCCCGGCTGCGCCGCTGTCACTCTCACCGGTTCATCGCCCGCCCGGCGGACGAACGCATCCAATCCAGTACCGGACTAATAGACAATCCCCATCGCCAGAGCGGTTTCCCGGTCCAGACGGCCGGTTGTCGGCAGTCCGCGCTCTTCCTGAAAACGCTGGATGGCGTCGCGCGTCTCGGCATCGAGGCGACCGGTAATGCGTCCGTTGTAGAGCCGTTCCCGGCGCAGTTCGGTCTGCGCCCGGCGCACAATGTCGCTGGCGGTGTACTCTCCGGCATTCGGGTCATAGCCATAGCCGAAGTCTTCGTTCGGGTCACTCCCGCCAGACGGGTCGCTCCCGGTGGAGAAGCCGCCGCCACCGGAAACGACACCCAGTGCGCGCGCCGTCTCGCGGTCCAGGCGACGGTTCACCGTCAGGCCCTGCTGGCGTTGAAAATTGCCGATGGCCTGCCGGGTGAGCTGTCCCAGGTTGCCGGTAATGTCGCCATCGTAGAAGCCCTGCCGGCGCAGTTCGGTCTGTGCCCGGCGCACGATGTCCGGGGCCGTGTATTCACCCCGGGCCGCATCGTAACCGTAGTCATCCCAGTTGCCGCCGCTGCCCGTGTTGCCGCCGGTGCTCATGTCGCTGGGCACCCGCAGCGGTTGTTCAAGTTCGACGCCGAAACGGTATCCACTCTGCACCTGGGCTTCCTGCCCTTTGGAAAGCAAAGCGCCAAGGACACCGGCCGCGGCCCCGATACCAGCGCCAATGGCGGCTCCCTTGCCACCGCCCGCAATCGCGCCGATAGCCGCGCCAGCCCCCGCGCCACCGCCCACGAAAATGACATTGCGCTTGGTGGAGCTGCCGCCCCGGGCCCTTCCTTCGCTGTCAATCTGCTCACGCTCTCTGGCATCCAGACTGGTCAGCGAAGCGCGCATGTCACGCGATACGCCGTTGGCAAAAATAATGCGGTCAAACTCGACGGCAATCGTTCCAGAACGGCTCCGCCGCTCAGCCGGCTGGACCGCCGTGACCCGTCCCTGCACCTGTGTGCCCTGCGGAATGGCCAACTGCCCCCCGACAATTACAGGTTCAAACACGGTGGCCGTGAAGGTGTCTCCCACCCGCGCCGTACGGGAGGAAATCGTCCGGTCCATCTGCACCCGGATGATGGTTCCAGGGGGCAGGGTGATGTCCTGAAAACGCTGGGCAAAAACGATCCCGGCAACGGAGGGTTGCTGGGAAGGGAGCGCGGGCCACATCGCACCACAGAGGGCGACGAGGCCAAGATGTGTGACCAGGCTTCGGGTCAAGTGACGTTTCATGGCAGGATTTCCTTTCGTGTAAGCCGATTCGTGTCAACGATGCCGCAGCGGGCATCACAGCATCACCCAAGATGCGCCAGCCCGGCCCCACGTTGGTCTGCGGATGACCTTCGGGCAGGGGCGCAGTTCGGTGATGGATATGACATTGATGGATTCACCACGGGATGGGCAGGCTGGCTTGTCAGTGTTGAAAACACGACGGTACTATAACCAACACTTTGCGCCCGTGAAACCCAACCTGACCAGCCTTCCCAAGCCACGCCACCCATGGAACTCGTCACGCTTACGATAGACGGCAAGACCTACCAGGCCCCGAAGGGCATGCTCCTTCTGGAGTTCTGCACGGCACAGGGCATTGCCATTCCCAACTTCTGCTACTACCCCGATCTGACCTCCCAGGCGGCCTGCCGGATGTGTCTGGTGCGCATCGAAAAGGTGCCCAAGCTGGCTACCGCCTGTACCGTCACGATTACCGACGGCATGGTGGTCACGGCGAGTTCCGATGAAATCGTTGAAGCCCGCAAAGGCATGCTGGACTTCATCTTGGGCAACCACCCGCTCGACTGCCCGGTGTGTGACAAAGGCGGACAGTGCGAGTTGCAGGATATGGCCTTTCAGTACGGGGCCGTTTATGCCCACTATGAAGTTCCCAAAAACAACAAGGAAGAACGCCGGCTCTCGCCCTTCATTGCCTATGACGAACAGCGGTGCGTGAAGTGCTACCGCTGCGTGCGCGTGTGCGAAGACTGGATGGACGTGCACGCCCTGACCAAAATCTTTCGCGGCACCAATGAAGTCATCGGTTTTTACGGGCAGGACCTGCACTGCGAACAGTGCGGCAACTGCGTTGAAGTCTGCCCGGTTGGCGCGCTGCTTTCCGTGGACTCGCGCTTCAAAGCCCGTCCGTGGGATATGCGCGAACAACAGACAACCTGCTCGTTTTGTGCCGATGGCTGCCAGCTTGAACTGGGCGTCCGGGGCAAACAGTACGTCCGCGCGGCTTCCAAAGACCTGACCGGCATCAACGGCGAGTTTCTGTGCATCCGGGGCCGGTACGGCAGCGCCTACATCTCCAATCCGGCACGGCTGACGACGCCCCTGATTCGGCAGGGCAACGACCTCAAGCCGGCCACCTGGGACGAGGCTCTGGCGACGGCGGCCCGGCTTCTTTCCGGCATCCACAAACAGCACGGCGGAAATGCTGTAGCCATAGTGGGTTCCTCCCGGCTGACGAATGAAGCCAACTTTGCCCTGGCCCGCTTCGGCCGGACGCTCGACACGCCGCACCTGGCTCACTTCCGCAACGTCGAACTCGGCGATTTTTATGCCCATCTCTCGGCCCCGCTGGCCACGCACGAGGACATCAAGCAGGCCACGACCATTGTCCAAATCGGCGGCGACCCGACGGAATACAGCCCACTGACCGGCTTTGCCATGCGCTATGCCCAGCGGAAGCACGGCGCGCGCCTTCTGGTGATCAACCAGCGGGCAACACGCATCGCGCGGCGGCAGGCCGAGGTCTTCCTGCATGTGCGTCCCGACGGTGAAAGCGCCATCGTGCGCGCGCTCTTCGAGGAAGCCAGCCTGGAAGCGATGGCTCTGCTGGCGGGCGTTGCGGTGGATGACCTGCGCACGCTCCGCGAGGCCATCACAACGGCCGACCGGCTCGTGGTCATCGTCGGGCCGGAAGTGCGCGGTGCGGCGCTTCGCGCCCTGGCGCAGGTTCGTCTTCTCACGAAACCTGACGCGACGGTTCATCTGCTGGCGCTGGCGGAGGACAACAACTCGGCAGGCACGTTCGACATGGGGCTGTCGGTCAACGCGGCGCATCTGGAAGCCGACTTTGGACAGAGCATTCGCGCGGCCTATCTCGCCGGAGCCGATCCCATCTCGAACCTTGGCGACCACTGGCGCGCCGCGCTTGCCCGGCTGGAATGCCTCATCGTGAGTGAACTGTTCCTGACGGAAACGGCCAAACTGGCGCACGTTGTGTTCCCGGCCATGAGCTATGCCGAACAGGATGGCACGTTTACGAATCATGCCGGACAGGTGCAGCGGGTGGCACGTCTGCTTGAAGGCGACGGCAACCGCCGCCCGGACTGGCTGATTGTCCAGGCGCTGGCCAAAGCCATGGGCTGCCCGATGCCTTCCAAAGGTTCCGCCAGCGCCCTGCTCAATGACATCGCCCTGGAAGTGCCAGGCTACGCCGGGGTGAGTTTCGCCAGCCTCAAGCAGGCGCCCAAAGGCGCTTTCCGGTTGGCGCGGCCGCTGGCCGAACCGGCCGACCGGGAGCGCCTTCAGGCTTCCCTGGGGGAACAAACGGCACTCATTGACCCTGCGGCTCCTCACGACCAGCGGATCGTCGAAATGGGCGAGGGGCTGTTTGCGCGTGGGACGCTGCTTCGCCACGTCAAAGTCTTCGACGACGCCCAGCCCTTCTGGGAAGCGCACCGGGGTGAGTGGGAAGCCATGAATGTCGAAACCGGGTGGCCTGTGGCAGCGGACTGATCGCTTGCCCCCGGTTTGTCCCTTGAATGTTTCACCGGTTTGAGAACAGGTACTTCAGGAAACAACCATGCCCAACGTAGGAGACCCGGCGCCGGATTTTTCCCTGGTCGCCAATGACGGCCAAACCTATTCCCTGTCCCAGTTCCGGGGCAAAAACCACGTCGTGCTCGTGTTCTATCCCGGCGACGACACCCCGACCTGCACGGCGCAACTGTGCGACTACCGCGACGGCTGGGAAGACTTCCGGCAACTCGATGCGGTGATTCTTGGCGTCAGCACCAACGACCTGACGGCGCACAAAAAGTTCGCCGAAAAGTATTCCTTCCCCTTCCCGCTGCTCGAAGACCCCGGAAACCAACTGTGCAAGGCGTATGGTGTCCTGATGCTGGGCGGTCTGCTCCCAGTCGCCAACCGGGCTGTGTTCATCATTGACAAGCAGGGCATCATCCGCTACCGCCACGTCGAAATGCTGCCCATTTTCAAGCGCAGCCGCACCGAACTGCTCGCAGCCCTACGCCAGATAGCCGCCTGAAAACAGCCTGCCGGGCCGGCGCGGGCAATCCTCATTGGAACCGATGCCGTCAGAAGTCAGTTTGCAG
Organism: Chloracidobacterium thermophilum B; assembly: GCF_000226295.1. Taxonomy (GTDB): domain Bacteria; phylum Acidobacteriota; class Blastocatellia; order Chloracidobacteriales; family Chloracidobacteriaceae; genus Chloracidobacterium; species Chloracidobacterium thermophilum. The sequence goes on along the minus strand of NC_016024.1, from coordinate 615,697 downwards.
TGCGTTGTGGCAGGCGGATTTCGGGAAGTAGTGGCGGAGAATGTCCCGGTAGTGCCGTCCGGCCTGTGCCTGGGCAATGGCCCCGGCCAGACACAACCCGACCTGATGGCCGAATCCCTGACCGCGCAGCACCAGCCATTCCCCATGCGGCTCAATGGCGTACCGGTTGGAAAGGACAAGGTTCCACCCCAGCCGTTGCCCCACCAGGTGCCGGAACCGATAGTTGGGCAGGGTGATTTGCCGTGAACCGGCCTGGACGACAAGGCTGGTCACAAAGCCGTCCGGTGTACGCCCGGCAACAGCGATGTTCCAGCTTTCCGTTGCCGCCAGCTCCGGCAGGAGGGCGCGGGCCAGCGTCCGCCGGTCAACCCGGCGCATCCAGGCGAAAAAACGTGCCTCCCGGCACCACCGGCAACGGACGCCCGTGGCGGTTGTGGAGTCCTGGCCCATACCAAAAGCCACGGCCGGCGTCGTCGTGCGCCCGCCACAGCAGGCCGTATAGTAGGCGTCGCTCAGCCCGCCGTCGGCTTCCCACAGGACTTCTCCCTGGGTGTCGGCGGCTGCCTGCTTTCCCAGTCCCGAAAGGGCGCCGCCGGTTTCGCGTCCGGCTTCCCACCGCGCCCACTGCTCGCCGAAAAACAACTGGCAGTGCGTCGAGTCACAGAAATCGAACCCCTGACCGGCATGCCGTCCAACGTGGTTGACCAGATAGCTGCGGACGACGACTGCCAGCGCCTTGGCCGCTTCCGACGGCGCTTCCGGCGAAAGCTCGGCGCTCACCACTGCCGCAACAACGGCTTCCGGCGGCTGGGTCACGACGAGTTGGAGATGTTTTTCGCCGGGCGTCACCGTGAGCGTTCCACAAAAATGCCGGCGCAGGCGGGTTCTGCGTCCTGTCACTTCCACGGTCACATCCTCCGCGGCCACGGCCAGATGTGTCCCGATGGCCAACCGTCGCTCACCCTGCCAGAGAGCGAGGCCGCCGGCATCCTTTGCTACCCGGCAGAGGCGGCCGGGCGGGAGCGCCACGGGACGTTCATCGAGATGCAGAGTGGCAGGCCGGGAACCTGCCGCCAGAGTGACTTCCTGCGGCTGAAACAGCGTCAGGATGCCGATGCGCAGGGTTTCCGGCAGTCGCACTCTGGACGACGGTCTGGTGTGAGCAGCCGACGACCTGCCGCCGCCGGTTATCCAGAACGGAAACACCAACAGACACAAGACTGCCGGACCGCACTTCAGAATATGGGCGGTCATACGCCTTCAGGGCTATGGTTTTCCTAGTCGGGCAGCAGGGCGAAACGGTCCGTCGCCGCAACCAGCGCCGCCGTCGTCCCCGGCTCCGAGGCGGAATGCCCGGCGTTCGGAATGATTTGAAAATCGGCTTCGGGAAACGCCTTGTGCAGCTCCCAGGCGGTCATCACCGGACACACCACATCGTAACGCCCCTGCACGATGACCGTCGGAATGTGGCGAATGCGATGGACGTGTTCGAGCAGGTAATGCTCGGACTCCATGAAAATCCGGTTGATGAAGTAGTGGCACTCAATGCGGGCAATGGCCAGCGCACGCTCGTCGAAATCCTTGATGAGTTCCGGGTCCGGGAGCAGTTTTGAGGTACTGCCTTCCCAGACACTCCAGGCGCGGGCAGCCGCCAGCCGCACTTGCTCATCGTCGCTCGTCAACCGGCGGTAGTAAGCGGCCACCATGTCGTGGCGTTCATCCGGGGGAATGAGATCGCGGTACGGCTCCCAGGCGTCCGGGAAAATGGCATTCGCCCCTTCCTGGTAAAACCAGTCAATCTCCTTTTTGCGGCACAGAAAAATTCCCCGCAGCACCAGCGCCCGGACGCGGTCGGGATGGGTTTCTGCGTAAGCCAGCGCCAGGGTACTGCCCCAGGAGCCGCCAAACACGACCCACTTTCGGATGTCCAGGTGTTGGCGCAAACGCTCGATGTCGGCAACCAAATCCCACGTCGTGTTCTCTTCCAGACAGGCGTAGGGCGTGCTTTTCCCGGCACCGCGCTGGTCAAACAGGACGATGCGGTAACGCTCCGGGTCGAAGTACCGCCGGTGGTCAGGGGAGGTGCCGCCGCCGGGCCCGCCGTGGAGAAAGACCACCGGCTTCCCCTGGGGATTGCCGCTGACTTCGTAGTACAGCGTGTGCCGTTCGGAAACCGGCAGCATCCCGGTTTCATAGGGTTCGATGGGCGGATAGAGCGTGCGCGCGTCGGTCATGGCAAGACTCCAATCAGGGCGGTGGGTTGCCGGTGAGGTAACGCCGGGCGTCCGACAGGTAGGGTTCAAGCTGGTACGGTTCAAGGTGCGTCATGCCGTATGGTAGTTCGGCCAGTACCGGGACGCCAAATGCTCGCAGCACGCGCGCGTTGTCTTCCCGCTCCAGACCGGCTTCGGCGTCCGTGTCGTTGAGAATGACGCCCACACATGGAAGTCCACGGCGGTGCAGTTCGTTCCAGGTGAGCAGGACGTGGTTGAGCGTGCCCAGCCGCGCCCGCGCCACCACCAGCGTCGGACAACCCAGCCGGGCGATGAAATCGGCGACGGTCTGGTAGCCTGTGCCGGCTGTTCCCGCCAGTGGCACGAGCAGTCCGCCCGCCCCTTCCACGAGCAACACATCCGTTTCAGCGGCGGCGGACTGCACAAGTTCAAGACAGGCTTCCAGTTCAATGGTGACGCCAGCCCGTTCTGCCGCCACGGCCGGGGCAAGCGGTTCCGCCAACCGATAGCGGATGAAGCGTTCCAGAGGCAGGTGCTCCAGTCCGGCCGCCCGGCGATGGGCCAGCGCATCCGCCGGCTGGAGTTCACCAGCAGCGTCCATGGCGCAGCCGGACTCAATCGGCTTGACGGCGCGCGCGCGACAGCCGGACTGGATCAATGTCCGCACCAGGGCACAGGTGACAGCGGTTTTGCCCACACCCGTGTCAGTTCCGGTTACGAAAAAGATTGGCGTCATGGGTGCGTCACAGTGGCTGCGTCACAAAACCGGCACTTGCAGCGCCTGGAGTGCCTCGCCGATGAGGTAAATGGAGCCGCAGACGAGAATCAGCCCTTCAGGTGGCGTCAGTTCGCGGGCCCGGGCCAGCGCCATGGCGACATCCGGCGCCTGGATGATACCCGACGGCAGCCAGTAGCCCAGGGCAATGACTTCGAGACTCTCACGCGGCATCGTCCGGGGCTGGTTTTTGACCCCCGTCAGAATCAGACGATCCACACCCGACGCCAGTGCCGACAGCAGATCGGCGGCCGGTTTGTCGCGCATGGTGGCAAAGATGGCGGTTCGGGGACGCCGCCCGCCAATGCTTTCCAGAAAGTGCGCCAGCGCCTGCGCTCCCTGTGGGTTGTGCGCGCCGTCAAGCAGTACCGGCGGAGTTGTCTCCAGCCACTGTAAACGTCCGGGCCAGTGGGTGGTTTCCAGTCCGGCCACAATCGCCCGGCCGATGTCGCTTTCGGCTACACCCCGGCGGCGCAGTTCAGCCTGGGCAACCACGGCCGCCAGAGCCGCGTTTTGCGTCTGATGCCTGCCGCGCAGCGACAACCGGCACACTCCGCCTTCCAGGCTGGGAAAGCGCTGGTCAAAGCGGACAGAAGGGCAGCCCGTGGCATCCAGATGTACGGTCTCGAAGGGAGCCACCCACTGCGGTTCAACCTGCTGCGCCAGGGCAGAGTGCGCCAACACCCGGCGCGCTTCCTCTGGCTGGGTGTCCGCCAGGTACACCGGCACGCCGGGCTTGATGATCCCGGCCTTTTCACGGGCGATGTGGGACAGCGTGGGCCCCAGCCATTCCCGGTGGTCTTCGCCGATGTTGGTGATGACTGCCGCCGCTGGGTGCAGGACGTTGGTGGCATCCAGCCGGCCGCCCAGGCCGACTTCGGCCACGACGACCTCGGCCTGCCGGGCGGCCAGGTAGGTAAAGGCCGCGGCTGTGAGATGCTCAAAAAACGTCGGACGCGCAGCCAGACGCCCCTGTTCCAACAATGACTCAACCGCGTCATGAACCTGCGTCATGACCTCTGCAAAAGCGGCTTCCGGGATACTCTGCCCATTGAGTTTGATGCGCTCCACGGGACTTATCAGGTGGGGCGAGGTGTACAGCCCGGTACGCAAACCCGCCTGCTGGAAGATGCTGGCCAGAAACGCGCAGGTCGAACCTTTGCCGTTCGTGCCGGCAACGTGAACGGCGCAGAATTTCCGCTCAGGCTGCCCCAGCTCGGCCAAAAGCACGCGCATGGCTTCAAGGCCAAGCTTCATCGTGGTGACTTCATTGCCCAAAGCCTGCAGGTATCGGGTAGCAGCCTCAAAGTCCATGGACAAGGGGTCTCGACTTCCAGCAAAACGGCAGCCGTTTTCAGAACGGGAAAGACTCAGCCGGCCATAAAAGCCAGGGCATCCATCAGAAACTTCCGCATCTCACGCCGGTCCACAACGGCATCAAGCATGCCGTGGGTCAGCAGGAATTCCGCCTGCTGGAATCCGGGGGGCAGCTTTTGACGAATGGTTTGCTCGATCACCCGTGGTCCGGCAAACCCGATGAGCGCGCCCGGTTCAGCCACGTTGATGTCGCCCAGCATGGCAAAACTGGCCGTGACGCCGCCGGTTGTCGGGTCGGTCAGGACGGAAATATACGGCACACGCGCCGCATCCAGACGGGCCAGCGCGCCGCAAATCTTGGCAAGCTGCATCAGGCTGTAGGTGCCTTCCATCATGCGCGCCCCGCCGGAAGCCGAAACGATGATGAGCGGCTTTTTCCGGGCAATGGCCCGCTCGATGGCGCGTGTCACCTTTTCACCGACAACTGACCCCATGCTGCCGCCGATGAACTCCATCACCATGACGCAGCCGATGATGGGACGCCCACCAAGCGTACCCTCGGCGCAGACGATGGCATCGTTGAAGCCGGTACTCTTGCGGGCCTGTTCAATTCGCTCGGCATAGGACTTGGTATCGAAGAACCCCAGGATGTCAGTGGAAACGATGTTGTCGTCGAAGGTTTCGTACCGGCCTTCATCAAACAGATGCGCCAGGCGCAACCGGGTCGGCCATTTCATGTGATGCCGACAGTTGGTGCAGACGTACAGGCTGGCTTCAAGGTCCTTCTTGAACAGCGTCGTCCCACAGGCCGGACATTTGACAAACAAACCTTCGGTTCGCACCTTGCGGTCGGAAGGCAGTGTTTCTTCGGTGATATTGCGCTTGCGTCGAAACCAGGCCATACGCAGTACATCCTGGACAGTGAAATCATTTTGAGCCGAACAAGGCTGTGCAGCGTTCAGCATTCAGTGTTAGAAAAGGCTTCCCTGGCCCGGCAACCATAGTCGGTTCAGCCTTGGGCGTCCAGCCTGCAAGTCGCGCAGCGACTGAAACTTCCCGTTGTTCCTGACAGAATCCATCCCGACCATGCACCAAGTTCAACGTTTTTTCCGGCACTGGCTTCTGTGGACCATGTGCCTGTGGCTGACACCCGTGGACGTACCGGCCCAGGAGTTTGCTGACTTCGGCCTCGTTCGCTCAACCATTAGCGTAACGCTTCGCCCGGCCGAATACAGCGCCGATGTCACGGCCACGCTTGAACTGACCAACATTGCCCGGCAGGCCGAAGCGCGGACGCTCACCCTGCGGCTGACGAAAGCGGCCAAAGTGACGGCGTTCACGGTCAACGAACGGGCTTTTTCCACGGACGAAAAAAAACAGCCCGGCGGCGATGCGGCCATTGCCACGTACGTGGCGGAACTCTCCCCGCCCCTGGCGCCGGGAGGGAAAGTCACCGCCCGGCTGGCCTACACGCTGACCTACCGCGAAAGCACCAGCTATGCTGCCATCACTCCCGGCGATACGCTGCTTCTGCCGGAGTCCGGCTGGACGCCCTTCATTCACCTGCCCCAGAGCAGCCACGGCCCGGATACTGCCCCCTACGTCCTGACCGTCGCCCGGCCGCCCGATGGCGAAGTCTGGTCCAGTGGGACGCGCCGGGAAACTGATGATGCCATCGTCTTCACTTCAGATTTGGCGGGTGAACCCTGGCTGGTCGTGCAACCCCTCGGCCCGCCGGTCAGCCGCCGTGTTGCCGCAGATAACGGTGAATCTGTGACGATTCACGTCCGCAGCGCCCAGGGACTACCGGCCGAAACCCAGCGCCAGGCGCAGCGGCTGGCCGAGGAAGTCGAGCGGATTCTGGCCTTTTACCAGAAGTTGTGGGGTGCGGCCCCGGTGCGTGAGTTCCACCTGCTGACAACGCCCCGCCGCGTGGTTGCTGACCGGCGCAGCCCGGAACTGCGTGGACGGGATTTCGACACCGACCGCGCCATCCGGTATGCCGCACCGGGTGCGGTGCTCATCGAAGCGGCGGCCCTGCGCCGTCCGACACTGGATGCCGAAATGGTGGAATGGCTGACGGCGAGCCTGGCCCAGACCTGGCTCGGCGGCAAAGTCCGGCTGCGGGGGCGTGGGTGGGGCATCCTGGCGGACGCGCTGCCGGCATATCTGACAGGACGCTACATCGAACAGCACTACGGGCCGGCCGCCGGGCGGGATTTCTGGTTGCGTCGGAGCTTTGCCTACGGCCGCCTGGCTGCCATCCGGGTCTCCCAGCAGGGTTTCGAGCGGGGCATTGATCTGATTCCGGTGCTCCAGCATCCGGCTTTCCCGGATTACTACGCCAGCATGCCAAACAGGGGTGCGCTCGTTTTCCGCCTGCTGGAACGCCTCGTCGGGCGTGACACGCTGTTGACGGCCATCCGGGAGACCGTCGCCGATCCGGGGGGCACTGCCACCTACGAAGCGTTCCGCAACCGCCTTGTCGGAACGCCGCCCGATGAGCGCCGCGCCAACTTCTTCCGGCAGTGGTTCGAGGAACTCAGCGAGCCGGATTTCGTCATCGGTGTTCCGGTCAGGCGCGAGGACGGCCCGGGCTGGACTTGCGCCCTGCGCAATCTGGGCACGGGCGATGCCAGCCTGCCTGTCGTGGCCATCACTGACAAGGGAGAACGGCTGACCACAACGGTGGAACTGCCTTCCAAAGGCTATGCCACGGCCGTGTTTGAGACCCCGGCCACCATCACCAGCGTCGAACTCGACCCCGAAAAGCTCTATCCCCAGGTGCGCTTTGGCTACGACCGCAACTCCAGGCAGTTCGACAACGACGCCCGCCCGGAACGACGCTACGCCTTCGGGCTGCTGCTCGATGCCGAAGCCACACTCACCCGTCGTCTGAAGGCCGGTGAAACCGAAGCGCAGCGTCAGGCCGAAGCGGAAGGACTGCTGCGCGAGGCCCTGGCCCGCGAGCCGGACTTGGCCCTGGCCCGCGCCTACCTGGCCCGGACACTCATCGCCCAGGGTAAGCCCGATGCGGCAGCGGAGCAGGTGGCCGCCATTCGCCGCGCGGCGCTTCCTTCCCGGTATCCGCTGGCGCTGGCGCTGCTGACCGAAGCCGATCTGGCCATGGCCCGCCAGGCCTACGAGCAGGCGCGCGCCGCCTACAAAGCCGCGTTTGAGATGGAATCCGGCCCGGCGCTGGATGAGCAGGCCCGGCGGGGACTGCTGGCCAGTGAAACGGCCGCCGGACAGGCCTCCCCGCCCGACGAGGAACTCCGGGCCTTCCTGGCCACGATGGACAAAGCCATCCGTACGGGTACGTCCAAGGCGCTCGAAGCCTGTTTCATCCGCCCCGACACGTCCAGGTTCGTGCTGGGCATCGTGGTTTCCAAGCCTGACGCCTGGACGACCCAGGGCCTGCGCATGGAACGTCTCGACGCCCGCCGCGTCCTGCTCGACGTACGGGTGGTGGTCGTCTCCGCCACGAAGGAAGAACAAACCGGGACGGGACTGATCTTTCTGCGGCGGGTGGGACAGAGCTGGATGGTTGAACGGCTCGATCAGTTCGTGCTGGCCAAGCGCTAGCCAAACGCTAGCCAAACGCCAGACCGGCCGGTGAGGCCGGTCATTCGACGGCCAGCGAGCGGCGGACGCCCGAATGCCGGAAGTAGCGCCGGCTGCGGGCCACGTCGTACGCAATCTGAGCGCGCAGCTCTTCCAGACTGGCGAACTTCCGTTCCGCACGCAGCCGATGCAGAAACCGGGTGCGGAGGGATGTGCCATAGAGGTCACCGCCAAAATCCAGGATGTGCGTTTCGACGACGCGCAGACGGTCATCGCTGACTGTCGGGCGGTAGCCGATGTTGGTCACGCTGCGCCGCCAGACGCCGCCAATGAGAGTGGCCGTCACATAGACGCCATCGGCCGGGAGCACGCGGTTGATGACCGCGATGTTGGCGGTGGGGAAATCCAGCGTCCGCCCCAGCCGTCGGCCGGTCACAACTTCTCCTTCGACGCCGTAGGGCCGCAGCAGCATCCGCCGCGCCAGGTTGATGCGCCCCGACTGGATGGCTTCGCGCAGGCGCGTGGAGCTGACCCGCTTGCCCCGCAGCAGCACGGCTTCGACTTCATACGCAGCGCAGCCGTAGTCCGCACCCAGGCAACGGAGCGTGGCGATGTTGCCCTGCCGGCCGCGCCCGAAGGCAAAATCTTCGCCAAGATAGATTTCCCGTGCGCCCAGCGCCCCAAACAGAATGCGCTGCGCAAACTCGGCGGCGGTCAGGGCTGCCAGCGCCGGGTCGAAGCGCAGGACAAGGGTTTGCCGGATACCCAGAATGCGAAGGGCTTCGAGTCGTTGGCCAAGCGTCTGAAGCAGCGGCGGCGCAGCGTCAGGATGCAGAACGGCGCGCGGATGAGGATCGAAGGTGACGACGGTCGGAATGCAGTCAAGGGCCGCCGCGCGCTCGACCACCCGGCGGATGATGGTCTGATGGCCCAGGTGAAGCCCGTCGAAAACGCCCATGGTGAGTACCGTCGGTGTACGCAGGGCAGGCGATTGCCAATCGTGAAAGATGTCCATGCAGGCAGTGCAGCCGGCGCCAAAGGATGTGTTCAGGGCGGATGATACCACCGTCCGAACCGTTCTGTGTGGTGAAGTTACGGGAGGCCCACAGGCACAAAGGGGGCTACGGCTTGCCGGCAGCCCGGTGCAGGCGGTCACGCAGCCCATCCCAGGCCGGGTCAGCCGGAACCTGCTCGATGACGATGACCTCCACCCCCTGGGCATCCAGTTCGTGCAGCGCCGCGTAGAGCCGGTGGGCATAGGCTTCCGGCTGCGCCGGCAGGCGGAGCAGTCGGGCGCCCGCCGGTGGTGTGACCTCTGAGATGACCAGTGCCGCTGGACGCTGCCCCTGCGCCAGCCACCGGGCAAGGCGGTGTTCGATGTTCGGCACGTCACCTGGCAGGACAAGCTCAACGTGCGCCCGTGGGGCGTAGTGACGCGGAAACTGGCCCGGACTCGCCACGACGGCCCCCGGTTGGGGCCGCTGGAAGGGCTGTCCGGCAACCGCTTCCAGCTCTGCCTGGGACAGAATGCCTGCCCGCCAGAGCGTGGGAGGTGTGGTGGTGACATCGAGTACGGCCGACTCAATGCCGACCGGGCAGGGGCCGCCATCGAGCACGGCGGCAATGCGGCCGTCCAGGCTTTTGAGCACGTGGTCGGCTGTGGTCGGAGAAACTTCCGTGAAACGGTTGGCGCTCGGCGCGGCCAGCGGTGCGCCGACGGCGCGAATGAGCGCCTGGGCCACAGGATGTGCCGGCCAGCGGACGCCGACTGTCGCCCCGCCGGCCGTGACCACTGGTGGGATGCGTTCGTGTTTGTGCAGGATGAGCGTCAGCGGTCCGGGGAAGAACGTCTCCACCAGCCGGTGGGCCACCGGTGGAATGGCAACGGCGACCCACTCCAGCCAGTCGCGCCCGGCGATGTGGACGATGAGGGGGTTGTTTGACGGCCGTCCCTTGGCCGCAAAGACTTTGGCCACGGCATCGGCATCAAAAGCCAGTGCACCAAGGCCATAGACGGTCTCCGTCGGAAAGGCCACCAGTTCGCCCTGACGCAGGAGGGCGGCGGCGCGGGCAATGGCCTCCGGTTCCGGGGACTCTGGATGGCACAGGATACGTTCTGTCAGCACAGGCGTCCGGGTTGCCTTCATACGCATCGTTCACGGAAGGCCCATTATCGTCGCCAACCTTGTCTTGAGCGATTCCGGCAGGTCGTCCAGTGATGTACCGAAGCTATGCCGCCAATCGGTCTGGATGTCCCGCTGGCCATCCGCACCGACGACTTCCTGGTAATACACGGCATGGAGCGCCGTTCCTTCCAGTGGCACGACGATGATGAGCCGGTGTTCGTCCTCTATCCGGCGCAGGTTGGGATACAGCCGGACGAGGAGATAATCCCCGAACAGCTCAATGGGTTCTTCAAGGTAATTCCCCTGTTCGACGCCATCGAGAAAGTCCTCCCCCAGCATCTCGGCGAGCGGCTTGCGTAACGCCGGCAGCTTGAAAAAGCTGATTTTCTGCACCCGGCCGCGCGGCCCCCTGACATCGTGGTGCGGATAGCGCCCCTGCCAGACCCGAAGCTGCTGGCGGTCAGGCGTTGGCGCCGACGCCGGGGCCTGTGCCGATGTTTGTGCCGATGTTTGCGCCGGGCCGCCGAAGAGGCCCAGACTTCCAGTGAGCAGCAGGAACAGCAGGCATTTCATGGGTTCACGGTACGGCGCGGGAAGGGGTGCGGTCAGAACTGGCTCAAAAACCGCAGGTCGTTTTCAAAGTACAGCCGGATGTCATCAATGCCGTAGAGCAGCGCAGCCATGCGGTCAATGCCGAAGCCGAAGGCAAAGCCGGAGAATTCCGTCGGGTCAATCCCACAGGCGCGCAGGACGTTGGGATGCACCATCCCGGAGCCGCCGAGTTCAATCCAGCCGGTATGCTTGCAGATGCGGCAGCCGGAGCCGCCGCAGAACGGACACTGAAAGTCGGTCTCCGCGCCCGGTTCGACGAAGGGGAAGTAGCTCGGCCGGAAACGCAGTGTCACCGGACGTTCAAACAGCCGGGTGAGAAACACCTGAAGCGTGCCCTTGAGGTCGCCCATGGTGATGCCGGGCGCGACGTTGAGACCTTCCACCTGAAAAAACATCGGGTTGTGGGTGGCGTCCGGCTCATCGCGACGAAAGACGCGCCCCGGTGCGATGATCCGTAAAGGGGGCTTGCGCCGCTGCATGGCGTGGATTTGTACGTTTGAGGTCTGTGACCGCAGCGCCAGTTCGTCGTCAAGGTAAAACGTATCGGTCAGATCGCGCGCCGGGTGGTCTGGTGGAATGTTGAGGGCGTCGAAGTTGTAAAACACCGTGTCCACTTCCGGGCCGTCTTCGACGGCGTAGCCCATGGCCACAAAGATGTCCTCAATGCGTTCCCGGATTTGCGTCAGCGGATGGGCGCGCCCGCGCCGGCGTACCAGCCCCGGCAGGGTGACATCCACGGCTTCGCGCCGGATGGTTTCAGCTTCCTCGAAAGCCCGTACTTGAGCTTCAAGGTCGGACAGGACGGCTTCGACTTCGGCCTTGAAGCGGTTGAGTGCGGCTCCCTGCACCGGCCGCTGGTCAGCCGGCAACGCGCCCAGTTCCTTGAGTTTGAGCGCCAGCACACCCTGCCTGCGGGCCAGCCAGTAATCATTGACCGCCTGCCACTGCCGGCGGGGTGGTATGGATGTCGGAAGTTCAAAGTCCGGCAGCGTCCATTCCGGGAAGCGTTCGCCAAAGGTGGCAGCCAGTCGCCGGTGGGCATCGGCCATGACGGACTGAAGGGTGGAAGCATTGAGGGTGGATGCGTCAGGCATAAAGCATTCAGGATATGAAGCTGGAAAGGAAGTCAAGATAGGTTGTCAGCCCCTTTTCTCCGCAAAAGAGCGCCACCAGCGCCGCCAACCCCAGCATGACGCCAAACGGCAGCGCATGCTGAAGGGCGGATGACCCGCGCAGCAGCAGACGTGGCAGGGATACCAAAACCCCCAGCAGCGAGGCCATGAGCAGTACGAAAAAGGTCAGCCCTCCGCCCAGAAACGCCCCGACAAACAGCATCATCTTCACGTCGCCCAGCCCCATGCCTTCCAGGTTGCCGGAGACAATGGTATCACCGGGTTCGAGCTGGCCATCCACGGTGTTTTCGAGGGCATCCGGGATACTTGTGATGCGGACGCCCCGTTCTCCCGGCTCGACGCAGGCTCCGTCAAGTGCCGTCATGCTGAGTTCCGGCGTACCGGTATTGGACGAGGCAAACTCAGCCGCGGCCAGTTCCTCCGGCGACAGTTCGCTGAAATCCCCGCCGAGCACATAAACAACGCCGCGTTTGCCGTTTGCGTGGCGCAGCTTGAGGCGGGCCAGGGTGCCGACCACGCAGCGGCGCTTGAGAAAGTCTGCCAGATCGTCGGGTGTCCGAATGGGAAAGGCGCGCAGGCGAAAGTAACCGACGCCCAGCACCCAGAGCGCACCGGCACCAATGGCCATTCCCAGCAGCGCGTTGACCAGTGAGCCGGCCAGCCCGGTCATCGGGAGCGGCCATCCGGTCAGTCCTTCAAAAAACAGGTTCATCCAGGGCAGCCCGACCAGATTGTGGTCCAGCAGCCGCGCCGCCAGCGCCAGGGCCGTACCGGGCAGGGTAATGGCATCGGGCAGGATTTGTTCGTTGAAATCCGTCACGATGAGCGCCACCAGCGCCGCCGCGAAGGCGCAGTTGAAGACACATTGCAACGTCGGACCAAAAACCAGCAGTGCGGTGAGGAAGAGCAGTCCGGTTGCCAGTTCCACCAGCGGGTACTGCCAGGAAATACGCACCCCACAGGCACGGCACTTCCCCCGGAGCAGCAGAAAACTGAGAATGGGCAGGTTGTCGTACCAGGCAATGGTTGCGTTGCAGCTTGGGCAGTAGGACCGGGGCGGTGAGTTGACCGAGCCGCCGCGTGGCAGGCGGTAGATCACCACGTTGAGAAAGCTGCCGATGCAGCTTCCGACGACAAAAGCCCAGATGGCCCAAAACCAGAGCGGCAGGCTGTCGTGGAGTTCGACCATCGAAACAAACATTGCCAGAACCAGACCAAAAGCAGTGGATGCCAGGCTTTTAGGCCGAATTCCGGGCGAAAGACAAGAGAAACGGGTTTTGTTATCGTGCGCAGACATGATCCCGTTTGGGACATCATCTTCGGCAATCCGCCAGACTCTGTAAACGCCTATGACCTTACCCCTTCCCCCACGCGCCCTGCTGAGTGTGTCTGACAAGCAGGGACTGGTTGACTTTGCACGCACCCTGCACGCCCACGGCCTCGAACTCGTCTCAACCGGCGGGACAGCGCAAACCCTTCTCGAGGCCGGTATTTCCGTCCTGGATGTGGCCTCGGTCACGGGTTTTCCAGAAATGCTCGATGGGCGCGTCAAAACCCTGCATCCACGCATTCACGCCGGAATTCTGGCACGGCGCGACCTGCCGGAACATCTTGAACAACTCGCCCTGCACGACATCAGCCGCTTTGATTTCGTCGTCGTCAACCTCTATCCCTTTGCCGACACCATTGCGCGCCCGGAAGTCACCTTTGCTGAAGCCCTGGAAAACATTGACATCGGCGGGCCGACCCTCATCCGGGCCGCAGCCAAAAATTTCCAGCATGTCGTTGTCGTCACCGACCCGGCCGACTATGCCGCACTGGCGGCGGAACTGACCCACACCGGAAGCATCTCCGCCGCGACACGCTACCGTCTGGCCTGCAAGGCCTTTGCCCACACAGCACGCTATGACCGGATGATTGCCGACTTTCTGGCCAACCGGACACAGTTCGAGGAAGCGACGGGGCAGGTTCAGCTTCAGCCTCCTGACGCCTTTCCCCCCCGCCTGTCACTCGTCCTGCACCGGCAACAGGCGCTGCGGTATGGTGAAAACCCGCACCAGTCAGCAGCACTCTACGTGCCAGCGGAGCATCCTGCCGGCGGTTTGGCTGCGGCCCGCCAGCTACAGGGCAAGGAATTGTCGTTCAACAACCTGCTCGATGCCGATGCCGCCTGGGGACTGGTCGGCGAATTCCGGGATGCGGCGGCCTGCGTCATCGTCAAGCACACCAACCCATGTGGCGTCGGGCTGGGGGCCGTTCCGCTCGAAGCCTTCCGTCTGGCGCGGGAAACCGATCCGGTCGCGGCCTTTGGCGGCATCGTGGCGTTCAACCGGACGGTTGACGCGGGCACGGCTACCGAACTGTCCGAAATCTTCCTGGAGGTCATCATTGCGCCCGGCTTCGATGACGCGGCGCAAAAGGTGCTGGCGGCCAGGAAAAACCTGCGCCTGCTGGTGGTTGCCGACGAAGCCCGCCCGGCAGCGGACTTCCGTACGATCTCCGGCGGCCTGCTCGTGCAATCGCCGGATGATCGGCTGGCGACGCCGGACGAGATGCGCGTCGTCACCCGCCGGTCGCCCTCCGAGGACGAATGGCGCGACCTGCTCTTTGCGTGGACGGTCTGCAAGCACGTCAAGTCGAACGCCATTGTCTATGCCCGGCAGGGCCAGTTGCTTGGCGTCGGGGCCGGACAGATGAGCCGCATTGACGCCGTCAGGCTGGGCGCGATGAAGGCCTGTCTGCCGCTGTCCGGTGCGGTCGTCGCGTCGGATGCCTTTTTCCCCTTCCGGGACGGTCTCGATGAAGCGGCGCGCCACGGTGCGCGGGCGGTCATTCAGCCCGGTGGCTCAATTCGGGATGAAGAAGTCATCGCCGCCGCCGATGAGCATGGACTGGCTATGGTCTTTACCGGCATGCGCCATTTCCGGCACTAGACTTCCAGCGCCGGTCATACGCGCTGACCGTTGGTATCAACGGTCAGCGTCAACGCCGGTGCTGACGGGATCAGCGCTCACCGGATTGGTCACGGCCGGCCTGACGCCGGTGTGCAGGGCGGCAATGCCGCCCGACAGGTTGCGCCACTTCACCTGCTGAAACCCGGCCTGCTCCATCCGGGCCGCAAGGGTGGGCTGGTCGGGAAAGTGCTGTACCGACGCCGGCAGATACGAGTAGGCATAGCCTGACCGTGAGACGGCATTGCCAATGCGTGGCAGAATCTGCGTGAAGTAGAAGCCGAACAGCGGTTTGAGGCCGGGCACGACCGGGTGGGAAAACTCCAGAATGGCCACCTTGCCGCCCGGCTTCAGGACGCGGTACAGCTCGGCCAGCGCCCCGTCCAGGTCCACGACGTTGCGAATTCCAAAGGCGACCGTGGCGACATCGAAACTGGCATCGGCAAAGGGAAGCGCCAGGGCGTCGCCAGCGAGCAGATGCACCGGACGGCCACTCTGCCGGACTTTCTCCATGCCCCGGAGCAGCATCGGCTGACAGAAATCCACGCCGACCGTGGGGGCCAGCCGGCCCAGTTCCAGCGCCAGATCGGCTGTCCCACAGCAGACATCAAGGGCGCGGGCGCCGGGCCGCGTCAGCACGTCCTGCACTTCCCGGACGGCCGCGCGTCGCCAGCGTTTGTCAATGTTGAGTGAAAGCCAGTGGTTGAGCTGGTCGTAGGTCGGCGCAATGCCGGCAAACATCGCCTGGATGCGCCTGGCTTTTTCCGAACCCTGAAAGGCAATGGGATTTTCCATGGTGAAGAATGGCGACGGGCCCGGGGGAATGCACCGTTTGTTTTTCGATTGCCCCAAGCCGGGCTACAATGGGCCTACTCTACCGGTGAAACGATTCCAGGGAAATGGGGGATGACGGTTTTCATGGCCACGCCTGATGATGTCCGGCGCGCTCGCCTGGCGGCGGACTATGAGGAAATGCGTACCATCCGGGGCGAATACATCCACTGGCAAAACCTCAACGTCCCGGCCACGGACTACATCGTAACGCTTCGGATTCGCAGCTACATCGGCCCCAACACAACCCGCGACGAGCACCAGATTCGGATTCTGCTGTCGCCCAACCATCCTTTCGAGAAGCCGACCGTGATGATGCACGGCATGACCCCCATTTTTCATCCGCACGTGTGGCCGGACGGCAAAATCTGCATTGGTCACTGGGACTTCCGCGAGGGGCTGGCGTCGTTTGTCATCAAGCTGGCGCGTTTGTTTCAGTTCGACCCACAGCTCATTGACCCGCACAGCATTGCCAACTATAAGGCGGCGGATTGGTTCTATGCCAACCCGACGCTGTTTCCCTGTGATCAGGCGAAGCTGCCCGTCCCTGGCGAAAAGCCGACGCATACCTTCGTGGTCAAACGGATTACGCCGCCCCGACCGACTGACGTCCGTCCGGGCGGACGCTTTCAGATTCGCTCATGAGCAACGTCGCCGAGGCGGCTTCCCAACGCTCAGAAGCCGCTTCCCTGCCGTGGCGGTTTTATCTTGGCTGGGGGCTGGCCGCCCTGCTGGGGCTGGTGTGGCTGGCCGCCGGCGTCATCAAGGCGCTCGAACCCTTTGATTTCGTGCGGCAGGTGGCTGGTTTCCAACTTGTGCCGGGAAAAGCCATGCAAACGGCCATTGCCTGGGGCTTGCTTGTGGCCGAGTGCGCGCTGGGCGCGGCGCTGATTCTCGGCTACCGCCTGCGCTGGGCGCTGGTGGGGGCCGGATGCCTGACGCTCATCTTCATGGGCGCGCTGGGGTGGGTCATCCTCGCCGGCATTCCGGTCGAGGACTGTGGCTGTTTTGGCTCACAGGTCAAACGCAGCCCAAAGGAAGCCCTGCTGGAGGATAGTCTGATGCTGCTGGTGACCGTGGTTTCGGGATGGCTGGTGTGGAAACCGCAGGCCACAGTGACGGCCTTGCAGCCACGCCGCTGGCGCGGTCTGGGCGTCCTGCTCTGTGCGTTGTTTGGTCTGCTCACGCCGCTGGCTTTTGGCTTCCCGCTTGGCGGCAGCGACTGGTCGCGGGTCAAGGTCTCCGGGACCACGGTCAATGTGGCGACGGGCGAACGTCTCGTGGCGCTCATTGACACGGAGTGCAGCCATTGCCAGGAAAGCGTCCCGCAGCTCAATGCCTACGTGGGTGTGAAGGATTTTCCGCTGTTCGTGGCGCTCTGCTCCAATGAGGAATGGCGTCGCAAGTTTTTCATTCAGCGGTTCGGGGCCAAGTTCGAGCTGGGTGAGATTTCCAAAGAGGACTTCAAGCGTCTGCTGGCGGATGGCGACACCCCGCGTATCGTTCTGCTGCGGCAGGGAAAAGTGCTGGCCGTCTGGAATGGCACGCCGCCCAGCCCTGATGAGGTGCGTCGCGCCCGCGCCAAACGTCCGTAGGCCCACCGGATTTCCAGCTTCTGAACGGTACTTGTCTTCTGCTGGCAACAGCACACGTGCTATCCAACGGCTTTCAGGGAAAGCAGATCGGCATCAATCCGCTGCATGGTGGCACGCAGGTCGAGCATGTCCTGGGCAAGAACTGTGATGCGGTGATCGATCCGGCGGGTGCGCGTGTCTATTTCCTGCAGCATGGCTTTCATCGCTGACTGTTCAGACTTCAGCGTGAAGACTTCCGTCATCAATGTCTGCTGCGCGGCCTTTACAGCCGCAACTTCCGTCAGCAACGCCTGCTGACCGTCTTTCAGCGCCTGCTGTTCAGACTTCAGGGTGAGGACTTCCGTCATCAACGTCTGCTGCGCGGCCTTTACAGCCGCAACTTCCATCAGCAACGCCTGCTGACCGTCTTTCAGCGCCTGCTGTTCAGACTTCAGGGTGAGGACTTCCGTCATCAACGTCTGCTGCGCGGCCTTTACAGCCGCAACTTCCGTCAGCAGCGCCTGCTGTTCAGACTTCAGCGTGAAGACTTCCGTCATCAATGTCTGCTGCGCGGCCTTTACAGCCGCAACTTCCGTCAGCAACACCTGCTGACTGTCTTTCAGCGCCTGCTGTTCAGACTTCAGGGTGAGGACTTCCGTCATCAATGTCTGCTGCGCGGCCTTTATGGCTGCAACTTCCGGCGTCAAAGCCTTCAGGCTGGTGATTTCCCTCACCAACTCCTGAAGTATGGCTGTCTGCTCAGCCATTCTTTCCAAAACGGTTTCGATGGTGGGCTTTGTTTCCATACGGCGCACCCTGCCTTCCCAGTTGGTTTGTCCAGTCTAACCACCGGGCGGGATGAGGACAACGCCGACGCGCCAACCTCACTTTCCCCGGCATCTTGACAGACGTGGTACTATTCCGCCCTGCCACAGGAAATGGGCCGACTTAGCTCAGTTGGTAGAGCAACTGATTCGTAATCAGTAGGTCGCCGGTTCAAGTCCGGCAGTCGGCTCCACTGCTTCCCTGCCTGCTAATCCTTCACCAGACGAATGCCCAGAATGCGGTCCTGGCGCACCAGCCGGTCCAAGGTCTCCAAGCCTTCGACGACCTGCCCGAAACAGGTGTAGCCGCCGTCCAGGTGCGGCTGCGGCAGGTGACAGATGAACCACTGGCTTCCGCCCGTATCCTTGCCCGAAAGTGCCATGCCGACACTGCCCCGCAGGTAGGGCCGTTCGTTGATTTCACAGCGAATCTGGTAGCCGGGGCCGCCATCGCCATCGCCGCGTGGATCGCCGCCCTGGACGACAAAGTTGGGAACGACCCGGTGAAAGGTCAGGTCGTCGAAGAAACCACGTTCGGCCAGGGCGATGAAGTTCTCAACCGTCAGAGGCGCATCCTCGGAAAACAATTCCAGGGTCAGTTCGCCTTTGGTCGTGGTGATGACGGCGCGCGGATGCCGCGCATACTGCCGCACCAGCCGGCCATAAAAGGCTGCCGGACGGTTCGTGCGGCAAATCCCAATCCGGCTGTCGAGCATCTCGCCTGCCTGCGCGCGCTCTTCCTCGCTCAGGGTGGACGGAAGCCGCCGCCGGAGTATTTCACCGGACTGCCTGCGTACCAGCCAGTCCGGGTCACGCAGGGCCAGATCAAAGGCAGCTTCTGTGTCGGGATGCGGGTCGGCTGCCAAGGCCTTGAGGATGGCCAGCCGGGCATCGTTTTGCGTGTCCTCCCGCGCCGTAGTCAGGGCGGCAATGAGCGCCTTTCGCCCCTGGTCGGTCGGTGGCAACACTTCCAATGCGGCGGCGGCCGCCGCCCGCACCATGACATCCGGGTGACGCAGTTCCTGCTCCCAGACGGCGGCCCACGCCGGCGTTTTCGGCACGGCCGCCAGCAGCGCCGTGCGCGCACGGGCATCAAGGACGGTTCGCGCCAGAAAATCCTCGACCACGCGGCGGCGGCGCGGCTCTTCCGGCGGCAGCGCGGCCAGACCAGCAAAGTAATGCGCCTGCGCCCGCCAGTCGTCGTCCGGCGGAAGCAGTGGCTTGTCCGGGTTAGCCCCCAGAAAGGCTGCTGTGCCAAGCCGCGCCAGGGCAATTTCGACTTCCGGGTTGGCTCCCAGCCTGCCCGTCGGCAGCATCCGCAGCCGTTCCAGCCACGGTTGCGCTTCGGTGGCTTTCAGGCGGCCCAGGGCTTCAGCCAGCGTCAAAAGCTCCGGCAGACCATCCCATGTCGGGCGCTCATCGGCTTCCACTTTGGCATAGCGGGACAGCCCGGCACGCAGCCGGTCCAGCAACGGCGGGACGACTTCTTCCGGTTGGCGTGCGTTTGACAGGGCCCGGATGACGGCAATCCGCACGGCGGCTTCTGCCGCAGCCAGACGGGGGAGCAGCGCCGCCATTGCTTCTGCGTCGCCAATAGCCCCCAACACCCGCGCCAGAGCCACTTGCACCACGGTCTCCCCTTCATCCCGGAAGGCTGCCACGAGCTTCTCACGTTCGCGGGTCAGGGTCTTTTCCGCTTCCGGCAGATCGCTCAACCGCGCCAAAGCGTTGGCCGCGTGGAAACGAACGTTCGCATTTGGCGACGCCAGCCACCTGAGCAGTGGCGGCAGGCCTGCCGCCTGGCGCATCCGCATCACGGCCGTCAGGCACAGTGTGGTGAACAGCTCACGTTCGCTGCCGGGCGGGATGTCTTCCGTTGGCCGCGGCAGGGACTTCAACCCGGCGGCCAACAGCCCCTGAAGGGTGTCTGCGTCAAGGGTTTTGGCATTGGCGGCGGCGATTTTGCCCAGAGCTTCTGCACAGCGCGCCCGCACCGGCAGCATTTCCGTTTCCCGCACCAGCATCCGGCGCAGGTCTTCCAGCGGTTCAGTCGTTTCCAGTTCGCCCAGGGCGAAGGCAGCCATGGCGCGCACCCGTGGGTTGCCGTCATCGTAGAGCCGTTCCAGCAGCAGGGTGTATGACCGGGGATCGCCGATGCGACCAAGCGCCAGGCAGGCGCGCCGCCGCACGCGGGCGTTGGACGAGCCAAGGAAATCCACGAACTCCTCGGCGTGGTAGTACCGCTCATCTTCAAGCTGAAGCAGCCGTGCAAAGACCCGCTGGGCCGAGTTGGCGCGCCCCAAAACCGGCGGCGGACCTGGACGCCGCTGCCCCCACACCGTGGAACACCAGCCGGCCGTCAGACAACACAGAGACAAAAAATGGCGACGGTTCATCATAGCCGGACGTTGTAGCGCAACTGGGTTGCGTCCTGCACGACCCGGCCGCCCATTTTCTGTTACTCATTCTGTTACTCAGGACGGTGGAAAAAGCCACGTGGCAACGCCTGTGAGGGACGCAGCCGCGCCTGGTTGACCAGTCCGACCTCGACACTCCCAACCAGCAGATAGCCGCCCGGAGCCAGCGCCTGCTGGATGCGGGCCGTCGTCTGCTGTACGGCCGTGTAGTGCATGTGCGTCAACACATTGCTGCACACAATGACATCGAACGGCCCCGGCAGGTGTTGCCACAGGTGCGGGTCGTACAGGTTGGCATGGCGCAGGCGGATGTTGCGGCGCAACCGGCGGTCAAGCTCGCCCGGCGGTGCATCCGGGGACTGGCTGCCGTGGAAAAACCGGTCACGTAGTGCCGGGTCAAGATTCCGCAACTGGAGTGGATGGTAACGCCCCTGGCTGGCATGCAGCAGGGCTTTGCTGCGCAGGTCTACGGCCAGGATTTCGATGCGCCAGTCGGATGCTTCCCCAAGCAGGTCTTCCAGAATCATCGCCAGCGAAAACGG
Source organism: Chloracidobacterium thermophilum B (assembly GCF_000226295.1). Lineage (GTDB taxonomy): Bacteria > Acidobacteriota > Blastocatellia > Chloracidobacteriales > Chloracidobacteriaceae > Chloracidobacterium > Chloracidobacterium thermophilum. Next base: position 594,797 of record NC_016024.1, on the reverse strand, counting down.
CTCTTCACCCGTCGAGCAGCCGGCGCTCCACAATCGCAGGCGTTTCGTGTCGGCGCGCTTCTCGATGAGTTCAGGCAGCACCATGCGCCACAAAGCCCGAAACTGCTCCGGCTCGCGGAAGAAACTGGTTTCACCCAGCGCAATTTCCTCCGCAACCGAATGAAGTTCGCCGGGCGACTGCGCGGCCACGCGGCAGTAGGTCATCTCGTCAAAGAGCAGCCGGCGCGCCTTGTCCGTCACCACGGCTTGCAGTGCCGCCCGCAGGGTCTCGTTCGGAGCCCAGCCGTAAACCTGGGCCAGGGCCTTTTCGAGCTGCGGCAGGTGGGGATTGGTCAGATTCCGCTTCTTGACCGGCATCGCTTACGTTTCCGCCCCGGAGGAAGTCAGGCCCGGTGATGGTGGCACGTCCGAGGTCGGCGTCTCCGACGCCGGCCAGTCCGACGCGCCGCCCGTTTTTGACCGCACCTGAATGTCCGTAATCCGCATCGTACGGTCAATGGCCTTGCACATGTCAAACAGGGTAAGTGCCGCCACACTGACGGCGGTCAGGGCCTCCATCTCGACGCCCGTGCTGGCTCGCGCCCGGGCCGTCGCGGTGATGAGGATGTGGTCCGCCGCCAGCGTCAGTTCGACGTTGACATAGGCCAGCGGCAGCGTATGGCACAGGGGAATCAGCCGGTCGGTTTGTTTGGCCGCCAGGATGCCCGCCAGGCGGGCAGCTTCGAGCGGATCGCCCTTGGGTGTCGTCCGGGCGCGAATGGCCGCCACGGTTTCCGGCCGCATCAACACCACACCCGAAGCCGTCGCCGTCCGGTCGGTGATTGGCTTTTCTCCGACATCCACCATCGTGAGGCGTCCGGTTTCATCAATGTGGCTGAACGGCATGAGCTTGGCAGACTGACCGGCGACAGGGGCATTTCACAGGGGGGCAAAGGGTTTCTGAACAAAAGGAAAAGCCGTCCTTCAGCAACAACGAAGCACGGCTTTGTTCCCTTGAAATGTGTGGCGGAGCTGACGGGGCTCGAACCCGCGACCTCCGACGTGACAGGCCGGCGCTCTAACCAACTGAGCTACAACTCCGCAAATTGTTCTCCCCCGCTCACGTCCCACCGCGCCTGTCCGCGCTGCGACGTGGTGGGCGGTACTGGGCTCGAACCAGTGACCCCCGGTTTGTAAGACCGATGCTCTACCACTGAGCTAACCGCCCATCACCGCTCCCCGCGTCGGAGAACGTCCAGAGTAGGCGGGATGCCACTGGCTGTCAAGTCTCTCTGTGTTTTGCCCAGCCCGACATCCTTCAGTCCCTACCGGCCACGGCGGCTGCCGGGCGCGGGGTCAGAAACTTCTCTGAGGTATCCGGCTTCTGCCCGGAAAACTTCCCGATGGCCGCGTTGTCAATGTTGATGGAGCAGAGGCTGCCACACATCGAGCAGACCTTGGCATTGGCGGCTTCGGATTCTTCCTTGTAGCGCCGCGCCTTTTCGGGATCCATCGCCAACCGGAACATTCCGTCCCAGTCGAGCTGCTTGCGGTAGCGGGACATCTGATCGTTCCAGGCCTTGGCCCCCTTGACGCCCTTCACCAAATCCCCGGAGTGAGCGGCAATGCGCGTTGCGATCACGCCTTCAATGACATCCTGCCGGTCGGGCAGCCGCAGGTGCTCGGCCGGAGTGACGTAGCACAGCATGTCCGTGCCGGCAGCGGCAGCAATCGCACCGCCGATAGCGCCCGTGATGTGGTCGTAACCGGGCGCAACATCGCAGGTCAGCGGCCCCAGCACATAAAACGGCGCTCCGTCACAGACGCGCTTCTGAAGCTGTACGTTGGCCACGATCTGGTCGAGCGGCACGTGGCCCGGGCCTTCCACCATCACCTGGCAACCCTTCTCCCGCGCGCGCGCCACAAGTTCGCCCAAAACCAGCAACTCGGCCAACTGTCCCCGGTCGCTGGCATCACTTGTCGCACCCGGACGCAGACCGTCGCCCAGCGAAAAGGTCACGTCGTAGCGGGCAAAGATGTCGCACAGGCGGTCAAACTGTTCATAGAGCGGATTTTCATTGCCGGTGGCTTCAATGTAGGCCGCCAGCAGTGCCCCGCCCCGGCTGACAATTCCCTCGATGCGCTGGTGCTGGCGCAGTTTTCGGACTGTTTCCTTCGTCACCCCGCAGTGGACGGTCATGTAATCCACGCCCTGCTGCGCCTGCTTCTCGATGACGGCAAACAACTCTTCCGGGTCCATTTTCAGAATCGAACCCTCTGCAGCGACCTGGTAAATGGGCACCGTGCCCAGCATGAGCGGGCTTTCCCGGATGAGCGTTTCACGGATCAGGTCCAAATCCGTCCCGGTCGAGAGGTCCATGACGCTGTCGGCCCCGTACTGCACGGCGGCGTGCAGCTTGGCGATTTCCTCTTCGAGCAGTTGGTGGTAGCCCGACGCGCCAATGTTGGCATTGACCTTCGTGCGGAGTCCCTTGCCAATGCCGATTGGACGAAAGTGGTGACGAATGTTTTTAGGGATGACGATGGTGCCGTCGGCCAGCCCCTGCCGGATGAATTCCGGGTCGAGCCGCTCGTCCTCGGCGACGGCGATCATCTCCTCAGTGATCTTGCCAGCACAGGCCAGCATACGAAGTGTCTGGTATTCACCACGCACAGTGGTATCCCTCCCTTGGTTTCAATCAGGGCCTGAAGTGTGGTGGACAAGGCACGTCCAATACAAGCCAGGGCAGCGCACTAGTCTTCGTCGTGGCTGCTTCCGTCATAGTGCAGGACGAGTGGCTCATTGTCCGCGCGGGTTTCCAGGTGCACCGGCCGCCCCCACAGGGTGTAGATGTATTCCAGCACCTTGCGCGCGTATTTGAGGTCCAGTTCCACCCCCTCAAACCGATGGGTCAGGTACAACTCGCGGTTTCGGTTGTAATCCCCATCCGTAACTTCGATGTACGGGAAGCCGAAGTTGGTCATATTGGCCACCAACTGGTCACGGACGCGCTCCCAGCGTTTTTCCGTGATCGTCCACTCCTCGTCATCCACGAGTTCATAGACATAAAGATCGAGTTCTTCGACCAGCTCTTCCGTCAGGTAGTTACGCAGGAAGGACACGTCACTTTCCACTTCCCGCACCTCGAAGATTTTTTCGCGCCCCTGCCCACCGGGACGGCCGTAGGCTTCCCGTTCCTCGGCCGTCGGGTTGTCCCAGCGGCGCTCGATGTCTTCAAAGATTTTGTAGCCCAGATAGTAGGGATTGAGCTGCCCCTTGTGGGGTGAGACGACCGAAGCGTGCAGTTCGGCAAACTCAACGAATTCATCTGTGCCCTCGCACAGTTCGCGCATGATGCGGGCATGCCAATAGCTGGCCCAGCCTTCGTTCATGATTTTCGTCTGCATCTGCGGCACGAAATAGAGCATTTCGTCGTGAATCATCATCATCACGTCGCGCTGCCATTCTTCGAGCACAGGGGAATAGTTGGCAATGAACCAGACGAGGTCTTTTTCGGGATAGACCAGCTCGCCCGGCTTGCGTTTCGGCGGCGGTGCCGTCTCGCCGGCCGGCTTCTCGCCCAACCGCAGGATGTCCTCAAAGGGATTTTCCCGGCCGCTGGTGCTTTTTTTCTCCGGCGGCGGGGGCAGGTCACGTTCCTTGCGAATGAAAAAGTTGGGGTCTATGTGCTCCTCGATGGAGAGCACGGCATCCAGAAAAGCCTCGACGGTCTTGCGGCCGTACTTGAACTCATACTCCTCAATACGCGCCGCATGCAGGTTGACTTCATCCACCATCCGCCGGTTGGTGTGGGCAAAGTAGGCGTTGTGCTTGAAGAAATCGACATGCCCCAGCACATGCGCCATCACGAGCTTGTTCTGGAGCGGTGAGTTGGTTTCAAGCAGGAAGCCATAGGCCGGGTTCGTGTTGATGACGACTTCATAAATGCGCGACAGCCCGAAGTCGTACATCGTTTTCATCCGGTGGTAAGCCTTGCCGAACGTCCAGTGGGAGAAACGGCCCGGCAGTGCATACGAGCCAATCTCGTACATCACCGTTGCCGGTACGATCTCAAAGTTCACCGGAAACGGGTCGAGACCAAACCCACGGGCGATTTCCCAGATACGTTCGAGAGCTTCTTCGAGAGCAGCGAATTCCTTGTCCACGGCCAGATACCTCGCTCGGTAGCAGTCGGCGCCGGGCAGCAGCGCGACAGTTCGTGGCCGGTCGGAGCAACGGCCACATCGCAGGTGAGATGATTGACGATAGCCCTTTGCCCGGGTCGTCTCAATAGGCGGTCGGGGTGGATGCGACGCCCCTGGGCGTACACGCTGGCTCCAACTTCTCAGGATTTCAATCCCTGGGGGTTCGTTCAGCCGCTCTGGCCTGTTTTTCAGCCTGCCGAATCCGCTCGATATTGCGGCGCTCAACGGCGGTCAGCTTGTCTTCGGCATTGCCGTCGGTCGGATGGTACCACGGCTGCGCGCCAAAGTGCGCAGCCAACTCCGGGTCGGAAAAACGATAGCCATGCCGCGCCAGTATCTCGTTGCGCATCAGACGCAGCTCTTCTGCAGTCAGGTCGCGCAGGTCATCATCGGTGAGATCGCGCAGCGAAGCCTCCGGGAAATCCCCCGGTACGTCATCCGGGTTCGGGGCGTCCGGGCCGGCAGCTTCGGGCTGGCGGGGCGGGCCGGAGGCTTTGGTATAGGCACTGATTCCCTTTTCCTTTGCCAGTGACGCGACAGCCTTTGCCTCAGCTTCCGTGGGGTAAATCCCCAGCGCCACGATGTAAAAGCCCGGCTCGAAGTTCGTCCAGTCGTCCGTTTTGACGACAAAGGGCTGCAAGCCGGCCTTGAGATAGGACTGTTTTCTGGCTTCGGCAGCCTCGGCCGTTTTGGCCGAGAAGGCAATGACGTAAAACCCTTCCGAACCCGGTTCGAGGGAGGTCGGCGGCGCGGGTGGCTCGGCAGCAGGTTCAGCCGGGGTATCCAATGCCGGAGTATCTGACCTTGTGGGGAGCGCCGGGGATGGTGCCGGTTCCACAACCGGCGGCACAGGAGCCGGCTGTGCCTAGGAGCGGAAAGCCTGGCCCTGAAAATAGACCAGCAGGGCCAGAAACAATGTCGCCCCCAACAGCAGGGTTACGGCAACACCAGCCGCAATCCACCACCAACCCTGACTTTCCCGGCCCTGGCTTTCCCGGCCCTGGTTGCCCCGGCTCTCTGTGCCGGGGGTCTCGCTGTCCAGACGGTTTTTGTTGTGGCTGCCCAAGGCAGCGGAAGCTGCCGGGCCGAGGCCGGCAGCGCGGTCCGGCGGCAGCGGCAGCGTATCGGCGGTCGGGGTGGCCGGGATTGCAGACGGAGCAGCCCCGGCCGGCGTCGAAACCGGCGCCGGAACGGATGCCGCCGGTACGGTGACAGCGGCCGCCCGGCTGTCGGTGGCCGGACGCGCCGGCGCTGTCGCCGGGGACGCCCCCCAGGCCCCGACCGGGGCTGACGCCGCAACGGCCTGCGCCAACGCCCGCCGCATCGCCGTGGCTGTGGCAAAACGGTGCGCCGGGTCCTTGCACAGCGCCGTCGCCAGAAATGACCGCACAGCAGGCGGAAAATCAGCCGGAAGCGGTGCCGGCTCGCGGGTGAGAATAGCCGCCATCAGAGAGGGCAGGTCGGCCTGTGGAAACGGCAACCTGCCGGTGATGAGCTGCTGGAAAACCACGCCGGCGGCCCACAGATCGCCCTGCTCGGTACGTACGCCGTCGAAGGCCTCCGGCGGCATGTAAGCCGGTGTGCCGGCAATGTGTCCCGTGTGGGAGGTGGCACGCACCACCCGCGCAATGCCAAAGTCCGCCAGCCGGGGCGTTTCCCCTTGCAGCAGCACGTTGGCCGGCTTCAGGTCGCGGTGAACGATCTGGCGCGCATGCAGGTGCTCCAGCCCGGCGAGAATCCCATCCACCATTTTGGCGGCTTCCGGCAGGCTGACGACACCGCCCTTCCGCACCAGCCAGTCCACCAGCGAACCGTCCGGGGCGTACTCGCTGACGATGACCACCTGGCCGTCGTAAATATCGGCCTCGATGATGGGCAGCACGTTGGGATGGCCGCTGGCCTGGGCCCAGATGGACGCCTCCTTGCGGATGGCATCGAGGTCCACATCGTCTGCCAGCGGAATTTTGAGGGCCACGCGCGTCACGGCCAGCGCCGTGCGCCGTTCCGCCAGCCAGACCTGCCCAAAAGCGCCCCGTCCGAGCAGGCGGACAAGAGTGTATGGCCCCAGCGTGTCACCAGGCTGCATGCTGCCCCCCAAAATCTTGCGAGCCAACCGTCCGTGAAAGCAACCGCCCAGGCATCAGGTGTTTTTTCAGCGGGATGAGTCTGGCAGAACGTGTTTTTGCCGTTGAAATTCCACCGGCGTTGGCATGAGAATGCCGCTACCGTTTGATGTTCGTCAAATATCGGCAACCTTTTGGTTTCCACGAGGACAGACCGTAATGAAAACGCTGCGCCTGGGCGTTGCGGGCTGGTGGCTGCTGTGGCTGGTCATCCAGATTGGCATGCCGGTCAGGGCAACGGAAACCGTCTCCGTCCCGGCCGAAGTCCGCGCCATTTTGGCCCGGATTCAACCGGCCACCTTGCGCGCCCACACTGAACTGCTTTCCGATGATCTGTTTGAAGGCCGCGCCCCTGGCACGCGCGGCGGACTCCTTACGGCGAAGTACATCGCCGCCCAGTTCCAGACCTACGGGCTGGAGCCGCTTGGCGGCTCGTATTTCCAGAACGTGCCTATTGTCAATCTGCGCGCCATCCCAACCACGATGACCTTTCGCGCAGCGTCCGGGGCAACCGTCGAACTGGCGTATGGGACGGAGTTCACGGCGCAATCCGGTGAGTGCCTGCCTGAAGTCCGGTTCGATGATGTTCCGGTTGTCTTTGCCGGCTACGGCATCGTCGCACCGGAATATGACTGGAACGACTACAAGGACGTGGACGTGCGCGGCAAGATCGTCATGCTGCTGGTCAACGATCCGGGACTGCACAACCCGTCCATTTTTCAGGGGCGGACGCTGACCTACTACGGGCGTTGGACGTACAAGTACGAGGAAGCCGCCCGCCAGGGCGCGCGCGGGGTGCTGCTCATTCACACGACCGAGAGCGCCACCTATCCGTGGCAGGTGGTCCAAAGCTCCAACACCGGCACGCGGTCGGAACTCGTCCGGGATGCCAACTCCCCGCCGGTCGTGGCCTTGAAATCGTGGATTACCGATGATGCAGCCGTGCGGATTGCCCAGCTCGGCGGCAAGCGGCTGGCCACGCTCATCGAGCAGGCCGAACGGCGGGACTTCCGCCCGGTGCCGCTCGACACGACCCTTTCGCTGCACCTGAAAAGTGAAGTGTCCACACTTGAGTCACCGAATGTCGTCGGGTGGCTGCCAGGGCGTGACGAGAAGTTGCGCGATGAATGTGTTGTCGTCACGGCGCACTACGACCACTTTGGCGTCAAGGAAGACCCGGCTTCCGGGCAACGGCTGATTTACCGTGGCGCGCTGGACAATGCTTCGGGCGTGGCAGCTCTGCTGGCGATGGCCGAGGCGTTGGGGAAATCAGACTGGCGTCCGCGCCGATCAGTGCTGTTTTTGTCGGTCACGGCCGAAGAACAGGGCCTGCTGGGGGCGCAGTATTACTGCGAACACCCCCTCATTCCCCTCGAAAAAACGGCAGCCAACATCAACCTCGACGAAGTCAATGTCTTTGGGCGCACCCGCGATTTCGTTCCGCTGGGGGCGGAGCGTTCGACGCTTGGCAAAACCATTGACGCGCTGGCCAAACTGGAGGGGCTGGTGATGAAGCCGGACCCGTTCCCCCAGAACGGCTCATTTTTCCGCTCTGACCACTTCTGCTTTGCCAAGGCCGGTGTACCGTGTCTGTCGCTCAACTTTGGCGTCGAAGTCGAAGGCAAACCGGAAGGCTGGGGCAAACAGCGGTTTGACACCTACGTGCGCCGCGACTACCACCAACCCACGGACACCATTCAGGAAGACTGGGACTTTCGGGGGGCGGCCCAGCATGCGCAGTTTGCCCTGCTCATCGTGGCCACCGTTGCCGATGACCCGGCGATGCCCGACTGGCTTCCCGGCGAGGCCTTCCAACGCAAGAAGACCTGAACCCCCTGCCCGAACTGGAGCCAAACTCACCCATGTCCACCCAAGTTGAGTCACCGGCGGCGACGCACTTCCAGCCCTTTGTGGCCAGCGAAGCCGTCCTGCCGGAATTTACCCTGCGCAGCGTCCTCGTCGGCGTCATTCTGGGGATCGTCTTCGGGGCGTCTTCCGTTTATCTGGCGCTCAAGGTCGGTCTGACGGTATCGGCCTCGATTCCGATTGCCGTCCTTTCCATCACGATTTTCCGGGCGCTGGGCAAAAGTTCCATTCTCGAAAACAACATGACGCAGACGATTGGCTCGGCCGGCGAATCGGTCGCGGCGGGCGTCGTCTTTACCGTGCCGGCGCTGTTGCTGATGGGCTATGCACTCGATCTGTCGCGCACGACCCTGACGGCGCTGACCGGCGGTTGGTTGGGCGTCCTGCTGATGATTCCCCTCCGGCGGGCGCTCATCGTCAAGGAACACGGCAAGCTGACCTATCCCGAAGGCACGGCCTGCGCCGAAGTGCTCATCGTCGGCGAAAAGGGCGGTAGCCAGGCCAGGCTCGTCTTTGGAGGCTTCGGGCTGGCGCTGCTGTACAAGTTCCTGATGTCCGGGCTGCACCTGTGGAAAGAGTATCCCGAAAAGGCCTTGGGCAAGGCGCTGCCCGGCGCGACGCTCAGCGCCGAAGTGTCGCCGGAACTGATGGGCGTCGGCTACATCATCGGGCCGCGGGTGGCCGGGATTATGCTGGCCGGCGGTGCGTTGTCGTATCTGGTGCTCATCCCGACGATTGTCTTTTTCGGCAGCGGCCTTAGTGAACCACTGTTCCCGGCAGCAAAGCTCATCCGGGACATGTCGCCCAGCGATGTGCGGACCAACTTCGTGCTTTACATCGGGGCCGGCGCAGTCGCCACCGGCGGCATCATCAGCCTGGTACGCTCCCTGCCGATGATCCTGTCCGCCTTCCGCGCCGGCGTGGGGGGCTTCAAGGCCGCCGCCGCGACGGCCGTAGTGCGGACCGAAAACGACCTGCCGATGAACTTCGTTCTGGGCGGCGCCGGGCTGCTGTGGATCATTCTCAGCACCGTCATTTACTTCACGGCGGGCGAGCTTGGGTTCAGCCTGCTGGCAGCGGCGATGATCATCGCCTTTGGCTTTTTCTTCGTCACTGTGTCGTCCCGGATTACGGGCGAAATCGGCTCTTCCTCGAATCCGATTTCCGGCATGACGGTCGCCACAATCCTGCTGACCTGCCTTATCTTTCTGGCGATTGGGAAAGTCGGGATCGAAGCGCGGGTCGTGGCGCTCTCGGTCGGCGCGGTGGTGTGTATTGCAGCGGCCATTGGCGGGGCAACGTCGCAGGATTTGAAAACGGGCTTTCTGGTTGGGGCTACGCCACGGCAGCAGCAAATCGGACTGGTCATCGGTGTGACCACCTCAGCGCTGGCCATCGGCTGGGTGCTTTCGTTTCTGAACGACTCGAACACGATTTACTTCCCCAAGGAAGCACCGGGCTACACGGCTACAGCGACCGAGAACCGTACCGTGACGCTCGCCGGAAAAACCTACCGCATTCACAACGTGACCGAACCGGCGGCGGGACTGCTTCCCGGACGCTACCTCATCAACGACGCCGGACAGATTCGGTTCATCATTGATCCGGGCGTGGGCGGGATTGAAACCAGACAGCTCGTTGAAACGACCGGGCCCATACAGGGCACAGACACCGGCCGGACCCTGCGCGGCCTCGATGACCAGACCTACCGTGTCGTGCAGGTGGCCACGTCGCCGGAAGTGGTCGTGGAATATCTCGTGGACGAGCAGGGACAGGCCCACTACCGGCTTGACCGGCGCGACCTGCCCTACTCCGCCCCCAAAGCCAGCCTCATGAAGCTCATCATTGACGGCATTCTGACCCAGAAACTCCCGTGGGGACTGGTGCTGCTGGGCATGTTTATTTCCATCACCATGGAGTTGTGCGGCGTGGCGGCGTTGCCGTTTGCGGTCGGACTGTACCTGCCGTTTTCGACTTCGGCGGCAATTTTCGTCGGAGGCTTCATCCGCTGGCTGGTTGACCGTCAAACGGGCGGCGCGGTTTCTGAAGCGGAAGCGGAGGCCGGGAGTGGCGTTCTGTTCAGTTCGGGACTCATCGCTGGCGGCTCGATTGGAGGCCTGCTGCTGGCCGCCCTGACGGTTGTCGCTGGCGGATTTCTGACCACGCTCAACGTGGCCGAACACTTCCCGGCGCTCGAACACGGTGCCTTTGCCGACGCCTGGGCTGTCGCGGTGTTTCTGCTGCTGGGTATTGGCCTTTATCGAGTTGCACGTTCGTCTCCGGTTGGAACGAAATCATGAACACATACTTGTCTGTCTGGCGGATCGTGGCCGGTGTTGCCATTGGGATCGGATGCCTCTGGCTCGGCGCCGGCATTGCTTCGGGGCCGGTGAGAGCAGCCGGCATCGTGACCCGTGATAACGTACCTTTCAACTATGCAGAGGACCGGCTGCTCATCTACTACGACGCGGCTGCCAAGCGCGAAACCGTCGTATTTGAGCCGGCCATCCGCTTTCGCGGAGAAGCCTTTGCTTGGGCGATGCCCTTTCCGGGTGAAGTTCAGTTGGCAGCGGCCGGGCCACAGATTTTCCTTCGCCTGAGCGAATATCTTGCTCCGACGCTCATCGAGACGCGCCGGCGCTGGAAGCTGGCCTTTTGGTTGTGGGAGTGGTTCAAACCCAAGCCGGTCGTCAAACCCAGCGCACTTCCCAGACCGCAACCAGGGCAGATCGTGGTAGCCCGGCGCGTCGCCGAAGCCAGCATAGAGACCCTACCCCGCGCCACGAAAGAGGAATTGACCAAAGCGCTCCAGAAGGCTGTGGCGCGCCGCCCTGAAGAAACTCCCTTTGACCCAACCAAGCCGCCCACGCCGGAAAAACCGCTTCAGTTGTCGGAGTCATTTTTAGCGTGGGCTAAACCTCACCTTGACCAAAAGGCCACCTGGGTGATTGTTACAGCCCGAACAGACCCAGCAGACACTGCTCTTGGGTATGATGAGCAAGCCTCGATTCAACCCTTCGTGGTGTCCTTCACAACCGAGCAACCGGTCGTTCCGCTTACCTGCCCGGCCCCATTTCCTGCCTTGGAAGATGTACCAAAGCACCGCAACTTCAAGGCGTTCATTGTGACCAGGGAACGCACCGAGGTTCGCGCCGATGGAACGCTTTTGTTTGAGCCAGCGGCCGTCCCCTTTGCCGACCGCATCCCGGCAGCCGACTGGACCAAGCGGGTTCTTGCACCCACCCAACCGGAATTTCAGCCGGCTGAAGACACTTTTCTGACGACGTATTTTCACACCGAGCGTGACCAGCGGGTGTTTCAGACCAACCCGGTCATCGTTCCGGCCACGACGCAGACCACGATTCGTCCGCCGGCCAACATCGTCGTGCAGGAACAGCCGGTCATCATCCCTGGCGAGGCGCTGCTGCTCATCCTTGGCGGAGGACTCGTGTACTGGCGGCAGCGGCAACGGGAGCAGCGATAAGGGCCAAACAGTTCAGACCTGTCCGGCTGAGGGACAAAGATCGGCCAGGATACAGGACTGACACTGCGGATTCCGCGCGCGGCAGACGGCGCGCCCGTGAAAAATGAACCAGTGCGGCAGCATGACGTAGTGCTGTCGCGGCACGATGGCCATCAGATCGCGCTCAATTTTTTCGGGCGTCGGCGCGGCGGAAAACCCCAGGCGCCTTGCCAGCCGGGTGACATGCGTATCCACCACCACGCCCGGCGCTTGCCCGAAGGCATTGCCCAAAACGACGTTGGCCGTTTTGCGGGCCACACCGGGCAGCGTCAGCAGGTCTTCCATGGTACGCGGCACTTCCCCGCCGAAGCGCTCGACAAGCCGCTGCCCCATGCCCTGCAACGCCTTGGCTTTGTTACGGTAAAAGCCGGTTGAGCGAATGTCTTCCTGCAGGGTTTCCAGGTCGGCCCGGGCATAGTCCGCCGCCGTACGGTATTTCTGGAACAGTTCCCTGGTGACGAGGTTGACCCGCTCATCCGTACACTGGGCGGAAAGAATCGTGGCGACAAGCAGTTCCAGCGGCGTGCGGTAGTTGAGCGAGCAACGGGCATCGGGATAAGCGCGGCGCAAACGCCGGATGACCGTCTGCATCCGGCGGCGCTGGGCTGCCAGGTCGTCATTGACCGAGTTGGCGGATATGGGTTTTGGCTTTGATGGTTGCATACGGTGCAGCACTTCACTGAAAACGGCTTGACGATGGGCTGGCTTTGCAGCCAGCATAACGCTCTCCAACAACGCTTGAGAAATCATTCACGACCTAAACTCACGCCCAAGCTCGCAGCGTATGCCGAAAGTTCTGGTTCCCCTCGCGGTAGGCTTTGAGGAAATGGAAGCGGTCATCGTCGTGGATGTCCTGCGCCGGGCCGGGATCACCGTGGTGACGGCTTCCCTGACTGACCATCCGACCGTCACCGGCTCGCATGACATCCCCCTGGTGGCCGAGACGACCCTGGACGCCGTGGTGGAAGACCACTTCGACGCTGTCGTTCTCCCCGGCGGGCTGCCGGGCGCGACCAACCTGCGGGATGATGCGCGGGTGGCGCGGCTCGTCCAGCGTACGGCGGAGCAGGATGGCTGGGTTGCGGCCATTTGTGCCGCGCCGCTGGCGTTGGCTTCCTTCGGCGTTCTGCGCGGCAAGCGCTTCACGTCGCATCCCAGCGTACGCGAACCGTTGCAGGCAGCCGGCGGCGAGTATGTTGAGCAGCGGGTCGTAGTGGACGGCCGGACGGTGACGAGTCGCAGTCCCGGCACGGCCTTTGAGTTTGCCCTTGAACTGGTGGCGCACCTGGTGGATGAAGCCACGGCGCAGCGGCTTTCCCAAGCGATGCTTGTGTCGCCGTCCACATCTGGAGTTTGATTCCGGCGTCTGCGTTTTTCCGTCTCAAATCGGTTATGCGTGACTTGCCTAAACGTCTGGCCGTTGGTGCTTTGCTTGGCAGCCTCGCGCTTGCTGCCGGAGTATCGGTCTGGCTCGTGTCGCGGTCGCACACAAGGTTTCCACAGGCACCACACCTGACACCTGACACCGTTGCCGCCAAGGAAGCCGTCACTGACCCGCTGCTCAGTGAACTCTTGGCGGACGACTACGCGGATGCGGAAGAGCTGGAATACTACGACCGGGCGGCGGTTCGGCAGGCGCTTCTGGCGGAACAGCAGCGCGCCACCGGCAAGCGGGCGGTAGCCGTTGCCTATCTGCTGGCAGCGCTGGAGGAAAACTACGCTCACAATCGCGGAATTGTGTTGCAGGCGTTTGAGGCGCGGCTGGCCGATCCGACCGAAGATGACGACGCGATCGAGTATGTCATTTCGCTCTGCCGTCGCGGCGACACAACCCTGCGGCAGCCCCTGCTGGGGGCGGCGCAGCGGTGCGTCGGAGAATCGGCGGAACTGCTGGGGACGTTCTACGCCGATCTTATCACTTCCGACCTTGACGGCTTCCTGGACTGCCTCAGCCATTTTCCTTCCGAAGACCAGCGGCGCATCGCCGACCTGATGGCAGCGAGCCTGTCGGTGGCTTCAGAGGAACAGGTTTCGGATGACCAGCTCGATGCGCTGTACGACAGCCTCGTGCACCACACCACCCAAGGCAAACCTCAGCACCGGGCAGCCGCCCGCCAGTGCCTTGAAGCCCTTGACCGCGAGTTGTCCGACAGCGACACCACCGCGCCTGCCGCCATGCTCGCGCGCCAGCGGACGTAAGGTGTTTTTTTACCTTCTGTGCTACAGTCCTGCCTCCATCGTTGTGGAAAGAACTGCTGGGCATCCCTCGCAGGGACGTTTCATGCTGTAGCCTTCATGGGCAACCCTGCACACTTGGTCGCCCAACGCCACTTCTCCCCCCTTTCATAATCACCACAAGCGGATTTCACATTCCGGTAATACGGCCTCCGTATCGCCTGTCAAGAAATCAAATGCGGTGACTGTGGGATACACTCAGGCGGAGGGGAAAATATGAGCAAGTGGCTGGTCAAAATTCAGGGATACGAATATGAAACGAACATTGACGAGCTGAAGCAGTGGGTTATTGAAGGTAGGGTCTTACCGGAAGACATGATTTTCCGGCAGGGATTGGGCTGGAGGATAGCAAAGGAAGTGCCGGCCCTTCGGGAAGCTTTCGAGGAACAAAGAAAAAGGCCTCCATCACAAAAGGAAACATCGTCCCCTCCATCTCTCTATCAACCAGTTACCTATCAAAGCTTTCAAGCAGAGCAATACACACTCCCTACTCTTAGCCAAAGATTCCGTGGTTTCTTGTTAGATCAACTTTCTTATGGATTGTTCGCTTTTCCAGGTTTCCTACTACTCTACGTACAGGCAGGCACAGCAAAGTTACAAGGCCTTACTTTAGAAGAAGCCATAACATCATCTCCTTATATTCTCATGGCTATTGGCTTTCTTATTAGCCTCGGACTGAATGTTTACTCAACATGTACTTACGGTAGAACGCCCGGCAAGTTTTTAGCAGGAACAGTTGTCCTTGATAAAGAGAGTAAAACTTTCCTCAGTTATGAAAAATCTGTAATTCGTGAATTGTTGAGGGTGTCTATTTTCGTTGCGCTTTTCGCCAGCGGGGGCCGCCTTTTTTGGCACGTCCTCGTCCTTCAGGCAATACTTGGCGGCTGGTTGGTTTTTAGCCCAGAACGCAGACAGTTGTATGATTTGCTCCTTGGAGTAAATGTTTATGACATCTCGGAAAAAGCTGAAAAATCACAGGAAGCAGAAGAAGCTCCGTTAGGTCGCCTGCAGACAGCTTTGAGACTTATACAGTTAGCTTGGAGACTTTGGAGGGACTAGTCATGTACTTCAGGAAACCCGAAGACCAAGATAAACAGAAATTCTGGAAGATATATTTTATCACTCTTGCCTCTTTCTTTGTGATAGGTATCATTCCTTCGATACCTCTAATATCGAGATATGGTTTTCCTAAGAAGGTAAAATTGGCTTCTGGTGAAGAAATAGCACTATTTTCCGAGGGAGAGACGGAAGTCTCACTTCCTGGAAGAGCAAAAATGAGATTTTCACATTCAGGAGAGCAATCTAGAACAGTAACAATTCCTTCGAGGCAGGCTTGGCTTGTTTGTCGCGACTCGGATACTGAAGTAGAAGCAGAATTTAGTTCTGAGGGAGAAATAACCATAAAAACAACTTGTTCAAGAGAAGATGTAGTCTCTTACTATAAAGAGAAGTTTGAGGAAAACGGTTTCTCCTATCAAGTTGAAGAGTCATCTTCTTTTACAGTAATAGAAGCCAGAAAAAATGAACTTGAATACCAAGTAACAATCCTTCGCGATGAAGTAACAATTGTGATGAAGTAACACTCATCGAAACCCAAATCATAGCTCCACAAGCTGTTAGCTCAAGGCGGAGAACAAACTTGGACACCTTGCCAGTAGCAGCCAGGAAAACTTTGTAAGGCGCTACCGGCAGGTTTCAGAACTGCCGCTTGTAAACCCTTCAGTGCGCTGTCAAGTGGCTGTGCCCGCGATCACCACTCGGCAGGACGTTCATCGAAAAGCGATTGAAGTCTATCGCCCGTTGACGCTCAACCAGATGCTCGCGGCTGTAGGCATCAAAGCCCAGACCGTCGAGATACAGCGCCAGATCGAAGTCCGAGGCCAGATAGAGGGACGGCGGT
This sequence comes from Chloracidobacterium thermophilum B, assembly GCF_000226295.1. GTDB lineage: Bacteria > Acidobacteriota > Blastocatellia > Chloracidobacteriales > Chloracidobacteriaceae > Chloracidobacterium > Chloracidobacterium thermophilum. The sequence continues at coordinate 578,965 of NC_016024.1, read as the reverse complement.
GTGTCGCCGCAGTGGTACAGAATGAGCAACCGTTCAACCACTTCTACCGGCGAAAAGCGTTTCTGTGGGTCTTGAAAGCAGGCCATCGTCTTGCCACCTCCCAAGGGTGGCATCCCACGCGGGATACCCTCCAGGTTGCGCCGCACCATCAGAGGGGACGAAAACACACCGGCACAGCGTGACAGGCAGCGCCCCGACACCTTGCCCCAACCTGCCCTGGCGATGCAAGTTCAGACCTGTGCGGTCGCCCTTGTCTCCGGCTGCCAGGCCGGCGCTTGGGCTGGATTCATCGCCGGTGCGCCCCAGACGCACTGCCATTTCTCACGCCAGGTCGGGCGGGTCCGCATCGCATCAAGCATTTCTTTCCAGGCGTGAAGATTGGCCCACAGCGGGTTGTAACTGCGCAGGGGCTTGATGATGCCATAGCGCACCGGCTCGGTTTCCTCAGCAAAAGTGCCAAAGAGCCGGTCCCAGATGATGAGAATCCCACCGTAGTTTTTGTCCAGGTAAGGCTCGTTGACGCCGTGGTGAACGCGATGGTGCGTCGGACAGTTGAAAATCCATTCGAGCCAGCCCAAGCGCCCGATGAACTGCGTGTGAATCCAATACTGATACAGCAGATTGATGGCATGCGCCGTCAGCATCATCTCCGGCGGGAAACCGAGCAATGCAATGGGCACGTAGAAAACCCACGCCACCAATCCCCCAAACCAGCTCTGGCGGACGGCCACACTCAGGTTGTAGTGATCGCTCGAATGGTGGACAACGTGCATGTTCCAGAAGAACCGGCTCTCGTGGCTGATCCGGTGAAACCAGTAGTAGAAGAAGTCATCGAGCAGCAGCACCACGGCCCACGACCACCAGGCGGGTTCGATTCTGAGCGGTGAAATGTACCAGCAGAACCAGTAAATTGTGGCGGTGGGGATGAATTTGCCCAGCAGGCTTCCGGTGCCAATCGCAATGTTGGTCAGGCTGTCTTTCCAGGTGACGAAACCCGTTCCCTTGATTTTGTCCCAGACAGCTTCCAGGATGATGGTGAGCAGAAAAAACGGGATAGCCGAAAGAATAAGGTTTTTCATAGCAACTCAGTGGCATCCGCTTTGTGCGGCCTGGATGAAGGCTGTGGTGTCTTGCTCTGCGTGTCAAGCGGCGGTTAAGCATACACGACCCAGCCAAAGTCCAGGAAACGGTCTCTGCCTGCTATGCTTCCAACGGATTCCAGCGCGTCGTCGCTATGGCGTAGCATTGAGTTTTTGATGACAAGGATACTGAAAGGATACCGACATGACACTCCACCATGTTCGTCGGACACTTTCCAAACAGTGTATGGTGTTTCTGGTCATTGCCCTGTTTGGGTGGGGCAGTTTGGGAATTGTTACAGCCCCGGCACAAAGCGGCGGCCGCCCACGCACCGTGACCCAGCCGCCGACCGGTTCAGCGGAGCAGGAGTTCCCGTCCCCCAATGCTGGTCGCAGCACGCCCCCTAACGTGCGTCGGGGCAGCCCCCTTGACATCGCCCAGGTCATCGAACGCTTCACCGAGAACGAATCCCTGCTGCTGCGGGAGTTCGCCAACTACATTTATCGCCAGGAAGTGCGCATGCAAACCATTGGGTTCGATGACCGGCCGACAGGTGAGTTTTACCGGCTTTCTGAGGTTTCCTTCACCGAAAGCGGACAGCGCCGCGAAGAAGTCAAACGCTTTCCGCCTTCGACCCTGCAGGGACTACAGATCACTCCGGCCGATCTGGAAGACTTCGGAACAACGAAGCCTTTTGCAATCACCAGGGAAAACGCCCCGCTTTACAACATCGAGTACGTGACGCGCGAGCGGCTCGACGAACTCGACACCTATGTTTTTGACGTTCGTCCCAAGCGCGTCCCCAAATTCGAGCATGGCGGGAAGCGGTTTTTCGCCGGCCGCGTCTGGGTGGACACCCAGGACCTCATGGTGGTCAAAACGGCCGGGCGGACGCTGCCCGAAGACCGAAACAACAAGTTCCCGCGCTTCGAGAGCTACCGCGAAAACATTGATGGCAGGTTCTGGTTTCCAACCTACGTCTATGCCGATGACACGCTGGAGTTTCCAAACCAGTCCATCCGTATCCGGCTGGAGATTCGTTACACCAACTACCGGCGTTTCCAGACCGATGTGAAAGTGCTCGACTAACCTGCCGCTTTCCAGACACACAGCCGGGAAACCATCAAGGGCTGCCGGGAGAGAGTCTCCCGGCAGCCCTTTGACACGGACGAGGCGAAAGTCTGGCTGGCGTCAGGCCGCCTGAGCCAGATTGGCCGCCGCAAAATCCCAGTTGATCAGGTAATCCAGATACGCCTGGAGGAAATCCGGGCGGCGGTTCTGAAAGTCGAGATAGTAGGCATGTTCCCAGACATCGCAGGTCAGCAGCGCCGTCTGCCCGTGGACGAGCGGCAGGTCGGCGTTAGCGGTTTTGATGATTTTCAGGTCGCCATGGTCAAGGACGAGCCAGGCCCAACCGCTGCCAAACTGCGTCACGCCGGCCTGCTTGAAAGCCTCCTTGAATTGCTCAAGTCCGCCGAAGGCATGATTGATGCGGTCGGCCAGCTCACCCGTCGGTGCGCCGCCGCCGTTTGGCTTCATCGAATTCCAGAAAAAGGTGTGGTTCCAGACTTGGGCAGCGTTGTTGAACAGGGCTGCATTGCCATCGGTATGGGCGGCCTGGATGATTTCTTCCAGTGATTTGTCGGCATGGGGCGTGCCTTCGATGAGTTTGTTCGTGTTGTCCACATAGGCCTTGTGGTGTTTGCCGTGGTGGAACTCGAATGTCGTCGCCGAAATATGCGGTGCAAGGGCATCCTTGGCGTAAGGTAGTTCTGGCAGGTCGAAAGGCATAGATTGCAGGACTCCTGAGTAAAGGTAGTGTGGCCCATTCGCTGAAAGCGTCAACGAATGCAAGCGCAGAGAGCTTTCCTTGGTGCCGCAGACTTTATCGAAGCCACTCGGAAGGTGGCTATCCCTTTCAGCAGGTTCCTGCCGGAAAACTGGTTGCGGTATCAGGGCTGGCCAGTCTCAGCCGGCTCGTCAATGAAGCCCCGGAGGCGGCCCTTGAGCAACTCGATTTCGGCATTGACCTGCACCAGTTCAGCGCGCTTTTCGTTGAAACGGGCCTCCAGACTCGTCAGGCGGGTCTGAAAGGCGGCATCCCGACTGGCCACATCGGCCCGCACGCGCGCCTCGGCCTCTGCCTGGGACACATAAGCCATACGCGACACTTCCGCCGCCAGGTCTTGCAACCGTGCCAGGTTGGCCGCCCGCTCAGCGCGTACCCGGTCATACTCAGACTGAATGGTTTCGATCTGGCCTTCGAGCGTGGTCTGGCGTTTGAGCAGGGTATCCAGCAGGACATTGGCGGCCTGCACCCTGGTTTGCGCCTTGAGCGCCACGACTGCCTTGACCAGGGCCTGGAGTTCTCGCACGATGGGATCGGGCGGCTCGGCGTCCGGGGCACCCGACACCCCGGCCGACGGCTCGGCTGGCATCCGGTCAGGGAGCGTGGTCGTCACTGGAACCGGGGACGGCGGCAGGGCACGGCGACGCGGGGTTTGTCCCTCCGCCGTGGTGAACCAAACGCCAAGCAGCACGAGTACGTATAACATCCGCATGGGTATCCATCTCCAATCAGGTTGGTCCGTCAGCAGCCAGGGTGGGGCTGACTTACAACGTTACACGGTCAGCATCGAGTTTACGCGGCAGGCGGCGCAAGTGCTGCAACCGTGGGATGCCGGCTATCAGCCGACCGGCGGTGATGACGTGCAGGCGGCGGTACTGGTTCCATTGTTTTTCAAGCAGGGTATCCCCCACCTGCTGTTGACCAAGCGGGCCTCCCACCTGCGTCGCCACCGTGGGGAAGTAGCCTTTCCGGGCGGACGGCGCGACCCCCAAGACATCTCCCCCGTGATGACGGCGCTGCGCGAAGCCCAGGAAGAAATCGGTCTGCCGGCAGAGCAGGTGCTGGTGCTTGGTTTGCTCGAAACCTTTGCCACGCATACCGGTTTTCGGATTACTCCAGTGGTGGGCGTCATTCCCTACCCTATGGAGTTCCGCCTTGATGACCGCGAAACCGAAGCCCTCATCGAAGTTCCACTACCTGTCATTGCGCGGACTGAAGCCCGTGAAGTGCGGCAGTTCATCGTCAATCACCGTCTCCGCAATGTGTATTTTTTCCATCATGCCGACCGTGACCCAATCTGGGGCGCCTCCGGCTATATCGTCCAGCAGTTTCTGGATGTCGTCTATCCCCTGGTCATCGCCGATCTGGCCGGAGAAGCCGTGTTCTGAAGGTCACATACTCCAGACCGCCCGCAGCATCTGCGCGGCAGCCCACAGCGGCCCTGACACCTATGAAGGAAGTCACACCGCCCGCTCAACACATCGTCATTGCCATTGATGGTCCGGCCGGCGCCGGCAAAAGCACCATCGGGAAGCTTCTGGCGGCGCAGCTTGGCGCGCTCTACATCGACACGGGTGCCATGTACCGCACTGTCGCTCTCAAGGGCTTCCGGCTGGGAGTGATTCATCCCAGCGACCCACCCGAACCCCTGAACCCCGAACAGGAAGCCCGGTTGTCCGAAATTGCCCGCACCACAGCGATTACACTGGCCGGCGATCCGTTTCACCTGCAGGTTTTTGCTGACAACGAGGATGTCTCCGAGGACATCCGGCTGCCCGTCGTCAGCCGCTATGCCTCAATTGTGTCGGCTATCGCCGGCGTCCGGTCGGCGCTCGTGGCTCAGCAGCGGCGCATGGGCGCTGAAGGGACGGTCGTCATGGACGGACGCGACATCGGCACCCACGTGTTTCCCGATGCCGACGTGAAGTTTTTTCTCGATGCCAGCGTGGAAACACGCACCGAACGCCGCTATGCCGAGCAGCGCGCACGCGGTGTGGACTGCACCCGCGAACAGACCCGCCTGGACGTGCTCGAACGTGACCGCCGGGATTACAACCGGGCCATTGCCCCGCTACGCCGCGCCGACGATGCCATCTGGCTCGATACGTCGTCACTTTCACCGGAAGAAGTGCTCCAGAAGATGCTGGCGTTCATTCAGGAACGGCTGAGCACCCGGCCGACGGCGACTTCCCAAAGCGCAGACGCCTCCACCCCCCCGGAGTAAACCACCCGGCCGTTCCCGCATCGTTCTCAGGATTCCGTCAACAGAAAAAGCCCGGCCTGAAGAATTCCCACACCCAGACCGACCAGCGCCCCGAAGCGGACAATCATGCGCAACTCCCGGCCGGCTGCGCGGTAGATGAGTTCCTCAATCATCTGGTCGGTCAGACGTTCGAGCTGGGTCCGCAACAGGGTCTCAATGTCAAGCCGGCGGCCAAGCGACTGCACAAACTCGGTAATCGGCGTGACATCCGAAGCCATCACGTGCAGGTTGACCGCCTCCGAGGCAAACAGGTGGCTGCCCACAGTGGTGATGGTTTCCACCATGGCGGTCCGTGCCGGCTCGTTCTGACTCAGAAGCACGGCGATGTCTTCGAGCGCCAGGGTGAGGATGCGCTTGAGCATCCCCAGTTCCACAAGCCGGTGGGCAATCAGACGCCCGACCAGACCGTATGTGTGCCCGACTTCCTCAATGACGACATTGGCAAACCCTTCGGTCAGCCGGCGTCCGATACCGGCAGCGTTACGTTCATCGGCCAGCAACGCGACAATGCGCTGCGCCAGATGGCGCAGGAATTCCTCGCTGGAAGTTTGCTCCGCATAGTGCCGGAGGGATGCCGCGCCCACTTCCCCCTCGATTCCCAACGCCATGATTTCATCGGCAATGGTTTCGACCGTCAGCACCCGCTCAGCAATGACATTGGCGAAGCGTTTGAGAAAGGCCTCGCGTTCTGCCGGGATCATGCCCGGCGTGAAGGGAATCCGCCAGCCGAACAGTCGCCACGCCCGGCGGGGACGAAACACCATCCGCACCGCCAGCCACGCCCCAAGAAAGCCATGGCCGGTGGCAATCAGCAGATGCAGCAGCGCCGTTCCCCAGACGGAAGTCAGCATGGCGCACCCGTCGCTTCAGCCGAAGGAAAGGAAGCATCAACAGCGTCCGGCCAGCGCCCCAGCGACTACCGGCCGGCAATAGACTGGCGTGTGACGCGCGTCAGCGCCACAACTGCCCCCGCAGCATCATGCCCACCATTTTGTAATCGCCGAGCAGGGAGTACCACGGGTTGGTCCACGTCGCGGGCCGGTTTCGCTCAAAGACAAAATGGGAAAACCAGGCGAGACCATAAGATACGACCGGAATGGCGAGCAGCCCCCACCACCAGCCGGTCAGGGCACAGGCCAGCAGGATAGGTACCTGCAAAATCGTCCCAATGAAGTGGAACATGCGCGTCATGGGATGGCTGTGCATGGCGAGATAGTGTGGGAAGAACGCCTCGAAGGTGCGAGGCGATGCCTCAGCAGATGCCTTGGAAGCCGCGTCCATGGCGAAATTCCTCCAGCCCGGAAATGGTTCAGGCAGAAACACTAACCGACTGATAACCCATGACGCAACGGGCCGCCGGCGCGGCAGAGGGCCCTGCCAGAAAAAAGCCTTTCTGTCCGGCTGGGGACAAGGACAGGGGGACGTGGCACACGCCATCAGCGTTCAAGCATATCCAGCATTGAGCCGGGACGTACCCCCGGCGCAGGTGAGGGCTTGGCAGACTCACTGGGTATACGGTGGCCGCCAGTGGTCGGCGGCATGACATCCTGCGGCGACGGACGCCCCATGTCGCTCAACTGCAACATGAGGTTGCCCGGATTGGTGGCGTAGGCCAGACCGTCCTCTTTGGTGATGACATTCTGGCGGATGAGCTTTTCGATCACCCCGTCAAAATGCTGCATGCCTTCGATTTCCCCGTCGCGCATGGCATCCACGAGGGTTTTCCCGGCGGTTTCGCCTTTTTCGATGTATTCGCGGGTCCGCATTGTCGAACGCAGGATTTCGATGGCCGCCACCCGCCCCCGCTGGTCGGCGCGTGGGATGAGCCGCTGGGAAATGATGTAGCGAAACGACTGCGCCAGGCGCGTCCGCACAATGTGCTCTTCACTTTTCGGGAAAACGCCGATGATGCGATCCACGGTTTTGGCCGCGTCAATCGTGTGCAGCGTCGAGAGCACCAGGTGCCCTGTCTCAGAGGCTTCCATCGCAATTTCGATGGTTTCGCGGTCACGCATTTCACCGACAAGAATGACCTTGGGCGCCTGCCGCAGGGCAGCCCGCAGCGCCAAGGCAAAATCCGGCGTGTCGCTGTGCAGCTCGCGCTGGTGAATTGTGGAGTTTTTGTGCGGGTGAATGAACTCAATGGGGTCTTCAATGGTGACGATGTGGTAGTACTTCGTCTCGTTGATCAGGTTGATGATGGCCGCCAGTGTGGAGGACTTGCCGCTTCCGGTCGGCCCCGTCACCAGCACGATGCCGTTTTTGAGGTCGGCAATCTGGCGGAGCTGGGGCGGCAACCCCAATTCTTCAAGCGTCGGAATCCGATTCGGAATCACCCGCATGACAATGGCTTCCGTGCCCCGCTGCCTGAAGACATTGACGCGGAAACGCGAGTGCCCCGGCACACTGTAGGACAAATCCACCGAACCGAACTTTTCAAACTTTTCGAGGTTGGCCGGATTGTTGGCGAGCAACACCTGTGCAAAGGCGTGGGTATGCTGCGGCGTGAGTTGCTCCAACCCCTGAATCTTGACCGCACGCAGTTGTCCGACAAGTTCGACCTGCGGCGGACGCCCCGGTGAAAAGATGAGGTCGCTCACCTTGTCGGAGACCGACAACATCATCTGCAAGACCTGATTGAAACTTTGCTGAATGTGTCCCAGTTGGTTTGGCGCAGACATACGGACAAGTTCCTCCCTGAACCCAACGGTGCGACCTCTGCAACAGGCGGTCTGCCGGAAAACAAATGCGGGTTGGCAACAAACTCAGAAGGCAAGCGGTTTGTGGCCCTGATGCTAGGCAATACCGGGAATGGAAGCAACCAGCCGCGCGCCCATGCTCACCGGGGGCGCTGCCTGGGATCGAGCCACTCCCGCAATCCATCTCCCAGCAGGTTGAAGCCGAGTACCGTCAGGGTGATCATGGCGGCTGGAAAAACAGTCAGGTGCCACCCTGAAGCGAAGTGTGTCCGGGCATCACTCAGCATCGCCCCCCAGCTTGGCATCGGCGGCGGAATCCCCAACCCCAGAAAACTCAGACTGGCCTCAGCCAAAATGGCCCCGGCCATCCCCAGGCTCGCCTGCACAATCAACGGCTGCACAGCATTCGGCAGAATGTGCCGGAACAGAATCCGCAGGTCGCTGGCGCCCAGCGCCCGGGCCGCGGTCACGAAGTCGTACTCCCGGACTTTGAGCACCTGCGCCCGGATAAGCCGGGCATACCCTACCCAGCCAATCACACACAGCGCAAAAATGAGGTTCGCCAGGCTGGCGCCGAGAAAGGCCACGGTGGCAATGGCCAGCAGAATGCCCGGAAAGGCCAGAAACACGTTGAACCAGAAACCGGAAATGAAGCGGTCCACCCAGCCCCCGGCGTAGCCGGACAGCAACCCCAGAAGCAGACCAACCGTGGCTGAAATGACCACCACCGTCACCCCAACGGACAGCGAAATTCGCGCCCCATAGACAACCCGCGCCAGGATGTCGCGGCCGTTTTCGTCCAGCCCCATCGGATGTTGCCACGAGGGCGGGTCAAAACTGCGTTCCAGGTCCTGAAACGTCACCCGCTCCAGCGGAATGAAGAACGGTCCGACCAACGCCACCAGCAGCAACCCCACGACAATGACCAAACCGATTTTTCCCGTCAGGTTCATGGGCAACGCCAAAGCGGGAGCAGGCGGGATGGCAGAAACAAAGCTGTCACACATCGCCGCCGACGGCAAACTTCGCTACTATGACTGGGAACTTCTCCCGGTTCACCAACCACCCATTGCCGGCCACCCTCCGGCCGGCGCAAGGCAGGCGGCATGAATGCACACGATACCACACTGGAAATCATCCCCTTGGGCGGACTCGGCGAGTTCGGCATGAACTGCATGGTGCTGCGCTACGGCGCAGACATCATCGTGATTGACGCCGGTTTGATGTTTTCCGAAGTCGGGCACTTTGGTGTGGACTCGATGACCCCGGACTTCACCTTTCTCGAACGTCACCGGGAACAGGTGCGGGCCGTTCTGCTCACCCACAGCCACGAAGACCATATCGGCTCACTGCCGTTCCTGCTCAAAAAGGTCAATGTGCCGGTGTACGGCACGCCCTACACCCTCAGCATCGTCGAGCCGCGCCTTGAAGAACATCACCTGCTGGCCACGACCCAACTGCACCCGGTACGCGCCGGTGAGACCGTCGAGGTCGGTGCGTTTTCCGTCGAATACATCCGGGTTTCCCACTCCACGGTGGATTGCTGCGCGCTGGCCATCACCACGCCGATTGGCACGGTGGTGCACTCCGGGGACTTCAAGTTTGACGCCACGCCTGTCTGCGGCGACGCCATTGATGTCGAACGCCTGCGCGCCGTCGGACGCCGTGGTGTGCTCGCGCTGCTGTCCGACTCAACCAACATCGAGCGTCCAGGGCAGATGCCCTCCGAAAGGGTTGTTATCCCGGCGCTGGAGGAAATTTTCGACCGCGCCACCGGACGCATCTTCGTCAGTTGCTTTGCTTCAAGCATTCACCGCATTCAGATCGTCTTCGACCTCGCCCGGCAGTTCGGACGGCAGGTGGTCGCGGTCGGCCGGGCCATGGAGCGCAACATCGAGATTGCCGAACGCACCGGCTTTCTCGACACGGCCGATCTTCTGGTCAGCGCCAAGGACTTCAAGCACTATGAGCCAGGCGAAACCGTGGTGCTGGCTTCGGGCTGCCAGGGTGAACCGATGGGGGCAATGTGGCGGATTGCCGACCGCAGCCACCGGCAGGCCTGGATGGAAGCCGGCGACACAGTCGTGCTTTCGGCCCGCCAGATTCCGGGCAATGAAAAGGCCATCTCACGGCTCATCAACCGCTGCTACCGCAATGAAGTCCAGGTTATTGATGCCACCCAGGCGCGCATCCACGTGTCGGGACACGGGGCCCAGGAAGACCTGCGCCTGATGCTCGAAGCCGTGCGCCCAAAGTATTTCATTCCCATTCACGGCGAATACCGGCAACTGTACCGGCACAAGCTCTTTGCCTGTCAGACGCTGGGCTACAGCCCCGACCGCGTCCTGCTCGTCGAAAGCGGCGATGTCGTGGTGCTCGACGGCGAAACGGCCCGGCTGGGCGACAAGATTACAATCAACCGGGTGTATATTGACGACACCTGCTCGCTCGAACTTGATGAAACCCTGCTCCGCGACCGGAAGCGTCTGGCCTACGAAGGCGTCGTCATTGCCGGCGTCGCCGTGGAGGAATCCAGCGGGATGCTGCTCGGGCCGCCGGAAATCACCACACGCGGTTATCTGGGCGTGGATGGCGACGAGGAAGAAATTGCCGAACTGCGCGATGTGGTGCTGGCTGCCGTCGAAGCCCTGCCTCCAGCCGAGCGCATCAACGGCGGCAAGGAACACTTCCAGGAACACCTGCGCCTGGCGCTCAAACGCCATATCATGCGCGTCACAGGACAAAAACCGACCATTGTCCCACTGGTTGTCGTCGTGTAGGCGCCCTTGCCTGATACATTTACGCTGAACACTGCTGAACATTACTGCTCAACGGTGAAGCGATAGCATCCTGTCCATTTCTGAACAGAATGGCGGTATCCCGCAAAGCTCTGAGCATAACACCCAGAGCACCTTGCCAATCTCGTGGTAGCCTATGGTTGCACTTGGGGCATCTAAACACCTTTGCACCACCTAACTTAGTGTGGATGTGCCCGCACTTGGTACAGGTTTTGCTGGTGTACGCTTCCGATACTTCCACGACAACCACGTTTTTCTTTTTGGCTTGAAACTTCAGGAACTGTTTGAACCGATAGTGCGCCCAAGTGAGCATCGCCCTCGCCGTCTTGCTACCAAACTTCCTCCCTGCCTTGGCAACCATCCTGGCTGACTCGAAAGTGGGGAGAAATATCAATCGGTAGTTATCCGTTAGGAACGCCGCTACCTTGCGATGGCACTCGTCCACCAAGTCCCTGATTTTCTCTCGCAGACGAAACGCCGCTTGCCGCATTCGCCTACGCTTAAGTCTCGGTACTTTGCTCAGCCTGGATTGCAGAGCGTCCAGGTGGTAGCACAGCCGAGCGATCCTACCAAAGTCCCCTTTGGCAATATCTACAAAACCTGTCCCATCAAACCCTGTAAAGAAACTTCTTACTCCAGGGTCAAGCGCAATCCCCCCCTTTGCTAACGAACACTGCTCGTTCACGGGCTCAGGAAAGATGGCATACCATCTGTCTTTCACCCGCATTAGCTCAGTTCCGCGTGTCCATTCTCCGGGTATCTCCTCGGACGCACGAAACGTCAAGCCTCGGGTGATTTTCGGATACCACGTCCCATTGCGAAAGTTGCCGGCGTTGAATTGCAGTGTATGCGACCTGTCCCGCACACTACGAAACCTCGCGTCTTTGCTCCGGCGAAACGCCAACCACGCCTCGACGACCGCGTTCTGCTTGATATGGCAGGGGGTGTCCTTCACCCACTGGGGCAGGTCGGAGCGCAGAATGATGTCCCGCAGCTTTCTGGCTGTTTTTGGGGCACCATACTGACGCTGATAGGCAATCCCTTGGTTGTAGCAGTACCGGCACGCCGCTTGCCACTGCTTCCAAACTTTAGCCAGCGCTGGTTCTGGATAAATCCGTATCTTTCTCGATTGCAGTCCGATACTTCCCAAGTCCGTAGAGCCGACTACTGAAGCAGTGCAGGATGGTGAGGATATCCTCAACCAGTTCCTGTTGGGGAGAAAGGTGATCGTCATCGAGAACCAAGACTTCGCACCCGTATTGATGGCAGTACCACTCAACGAACTCAAATCCAAACCGGCAGAGTCGATCCCGGTGAGCGACCACAATTGTTCCGACATCTCCTGCACGGACTCGTTCCAATAAGGCAAGGAACTTTGGTCTTTTGAAGTTGAGACCGCCGCCAACCTCTCCGACCACTTCGGCTCCAGGATAGAGGTTAACCAGTCTTGCAATTTGTCTCTCCAAGTCTGGTTTCTGTCCTCGACTGCTGACTCGGGCGTACAAAACGACTCGTTTGACTTTTCTTGGCGTTTTGATGTAGCTGTCGAGGTCATACCTTCTCGCCCTACCAGATGGTGTACGTGTTGCATTGATCCAACCTTTCTGTTCCCACCGCCTCAAAGTGTGGAGACACACCCCAAAATAATCCGCCGCTTCTCTCGGTTTTACATACCTAGTCATGCCAAGCAACTATGCTGAGCATATTATACATTATTTTCAGCATAGTTCAGCGTATCATTGACTAGAATCACACTCCCAGACTGTTCCCCGCCGCGCCCCTGAGCTGCCGGGGAGTGCCTGCGTGTCATGCCGGAAACGTTCCCTGCTCCCCCTGAACTCTACGCCGAAGTGGCAGTACCGGCGGCCGTGACCCAAACCTACACCTACCGCATCCCGGCGGCGTACCACGCCATGGCCGGGCCGGGCTGCCGGGTTGTCGTTCCCTTTGGACGCCAGACCCTGATCGGGTATGTCGTCGCCATCCACGAGCAACTCCCGGCGGCGCTGGCGGCCAAACCGGCGGGGCAGCCCTCCGCCGTCAAGGACATTGCCGACTGGATTGACGAAACACCGGTCATCAACGATGAGATTCTGAAGCTCACCCAGTGGGTCGCCGACTACTACTACGCGCCGTGGGGCGAGACCCTCAAGGTGGCCCTGCCGCCCGGTCTCGATGTCCGCCTCGAAGACTGGATTGAACTCACCGAAGACGGACGCCGGGCCGTGCAGGCCGGTTCCGTTTCGCCCCGCACCCGGAATGGACGCCTGCTGGCGTGGCTGGTGGAAGTCGGTGGGGCGGTTCGGCTCGATGATCTGCCTCCTGACCGCTTTGGGAAAAACCCACGGCAGGTTGCGCGTGAACTGGAACACCTGGGACTGGTCAGCCTCACAACCCGCACCGGCGAAGCGACGGTCCGACTCAAACGGCGGCTGGTCGTGCGACGGATAGAACGCCCTGCCGACCAACCGGAACGCCCACTGTCGCCGGCACAGGCGCGCGTTCTGGCGTACCTAGACGAAACGCCGACGGCGCTGGTGTCCGAGCTGGTCGCTGAGGCCGAGGTCAGCCCGGCGGTACTCCGTCAGATGGCCAAAAAAGGGCTGGTCGAAATCGTCCCGGAGACCATTCGGCGCAACCCGCTGGCCCATCTGGCGCCCCTGCCGGCGGAACCGGCCCCCGAACTCACGCCGGAACAGCGCCAGGCCTGCGAGGCGGTTCTGGCCGCCCACGACAGCGGACGCTTCCGCACCTTTCTGCTCCACGGCGTCACGGGTTCCGGCAAAACGGAAGTCTATCTGGCCGCCATCAGCGCCGTCCTGCAACGTGGCGGCTCGGCACTGATGCTCGTGCCGGAAATTGGGCTGACCCCACTGCTGGCGCGCCGGCTCATCCAGCGTTTCGGCTCGCTGGTGGCGCTGCTCCATTCCTCGCTGTCGCCGGGCGAACGGGTGGACGAGTGGGAGCGCATCCGGTCAGGCGACGCCCGGGTGGTCATCGGCACCCGCTCGGCCGTCTTTGCCCCACTGGTCAACCTGCGCCTCATCGTCGTGGACGAAGAACACGACACGTCCTACAAGCAGTCCGAGAGCGTGCCGCACTACCACGGACGCGACATCGCCATCCTGCGCGCCAGCCGGCTCAACTGTCCGGTCATTCTGGGCAGCGCCACGCCGGCCATCGAGACGTTCCAGCATACCGTGGTCGGGAAGTACACCCGGCTGGAACTGCCGCAGCGCATCGGCAACCGGAGCCTGCCGGAAGTGACCCTGGTGGACATGCGGGAAGTCTTCAAGCGCCACCGGGAGCCGCGCTTCATCTCGGATGAACTCCAGACAGCTATTGCCGAAACCTGTAGCCAGGGCGAACAGGTCATGGTGCTGCTGAACCGGCGCGGTTTCGCCAGTTGCTGGCTGTGCCGGGCGTGTGGCTTTGTCATGGGGTGTCCTTACTGCTCGGTCACACTGACCTACCACCGCACCGACCATTACCTGGCCTGCCACTACTGTGGCTACACGACGCCACCGCCCGGCCGCTGCCCGGAGTGCCAGGGCGAAGGCATTGCTTACGTCGGCGAAGGAACGGAGCAGCTCGAAGCCCGCCTGCGCGAGCTGTTTCCCACGCTTGCCATTGCGCGCCTTGACCGCGATACGACGCGGCGACGCGGCGCTTTTGAGCGTATCTTCAACGACTTCGCCTCCGGCAGCCTCAACATTCTCGTTGGGACACAGATGATTGCCAAAGGGCATGATTTTCCCAATGTCACGCTGGTCGGCGTCGTCTCGGTGGACGCCGGACTGATGATGCCAGACTTCCGCGCCCCGGAACGCACCTTTCAACTCATCGCCCAGGTTGCCGGCCGCGCCGGCCGCGGCGACCGCCCCGGCCGGGTCATCGTGCAAACCTACCGCCCCGAACATTACGCCCTGGCAACCGGCTGTCAGCAGGACTACCGGGCGTTTTTTGAACAGGAACTCATCCAGCGCCAGGCGGCGTACTACCCGCCCTTCTGTGTCCTGGCTACGGTCATCATCCGTCACGAACGGGAACTCGAAGGTCAGGCGCTGGGAGAAAAAGTGGCCGAACTGCTGCGCGCAGCCATTCCGCAGGCGGCTTCAGCGGATGCTCCGCTGCGCGTTCTGGGGCCGGCCCCGGCACCCCTCGCCCGGCTGCGCGGCGAGTACCGGTTTCAAATCCTGCTCAAAGGCCGCCAGCGCATGCAGATACGTCACGCGCTGGGGCACATGCTGCCGGCGCTGACCGATACGGAGCGCCGCCACGTCTTCATCGAAATTGACCCGATTGACCTGATGTGAAGCCGGACGCCGGCGCTCACCTCACCCCACAGGCAGCCAGAGCCTATGTCCAAGATTCGCATTCTGCCGGATGTCGTCGCCAACCGGATTGCCGCCGGGGAAGTCGTCGAGCGTCCGGCTTCAATTGTCAAGGAGTGCCTCGAAAATGCCCTTGATGCCCAGGCCCACCAGATTGACCTTGCCGTTGAACGTGGCGGCAAGGAGAGCATTCGGATTCGGGACGACGGCGAAGGGATGACGCAGGACGACGCCATCCTGGCCTTTGAACGTCACGCCACGAGCAAAATCCGCACGGCCGAAGAACTCATGGCGATTCAAACCTTCGGTTTCCGGGGTGAAGCCCTGGCGGCCATCGGCTCGGTGGCGCGCGTCACGCTCACGACAAAACTGCACGGCGCAACCTCCGGCACGGAAGTCTGTCTCGAAGGCGGGAAGCTGCGGCACGTCCGCGAAGTCGCTGCACCCGGCGGCACGGAAATCCTTGTGCGCGACCTGTTTTTCAACCTCCCGGCCCGGCGCAAGTTTCTCAAAACCGAAGCGACGGAAGCCTTCCACATCACGAATCTCGTCACCCACTATGCGCTGGCGCATCCGCAGTGCGGCTTCACCCTGCAACACAACGGACGGCAGGTGCTGGCCGTGACGGCCACAACCGATCTGCGCGCCCGCGCCTACCAGCTTTTCGGCGCGAACATGCTCGACAGTCTGGCGCCTGTCGAATTCGCCCAAGGCGGGATTGCCGTCGGGGGTTTTGTCTCGCGTCCCCACGTCCAGCGGACGAGCCGGGACGGACAGTACCTTTTCGTCAACCGCCGTTTCGTACGGGACAAGCTCATCGGTCGGGCGCTGTCGGATGCCTACCGTAACATCCTGCCGCCGGGTGTGTTTCCGGCCGCAATGCTGTTTGTGGAAGTGCCGCCCGACATGGTGGATGTCAACGTCCATCCCCAAAAGACCGAAGTGCGCTTCCGCACACCGCAACATGTGCTGGAGAGCATCGTCACGGCCGTACAGCAGGCGCTTGGACGGTCGCCCCAGTTCGCGCCTTTCCCCACGACGGCGGCGACGCCTCCGGCGCACCCGCCCATCTCCCCTGCCGCCACCTCACCCTCCACGGAGACACGCAGGCCGTCGGCGCCAGCGGTTCAGGCGGCGCTTCAGGCCTTGGCGCCACCGCCACCTGTGACCGTTCCGGCAAGTCCGGGCCGGAATGAGCGCCAACCGCCGCCCTTTTTCACGGCGACACCCCATCCCGACGCAGGTTCCGGTTCCGCAACGCCTTCCGCAGCCACACTGCCGACGCCGGAGCCACTGGATGAAGCCACCGCCCGCCTGCACAGCATTCTGGGCGGCCGTCCCCGGACGCGCTGCGCTGGCACAGTCCGGCAGGCGCACCCGACCCGGCCCACGGCTGAACTGCATCCACCGGACGGACGGCGGACGGATGTGCGCATCCTGGGACAGATTCACGACAGTTACATTGTGGCGGCCGACGCCGATGGACTGCTGCTTATTGACCAGCACGTAGCCCACGAGCGGATTTTGTTCGAGCAGCGGGTACGCGCCCTGCTGGCACGCGACGTACTGGTGCAAATGCTGCTGACGCCACTGGTTGTGGATTTGTCACCGGCCCAGGCGACGGTGTTTGACGCGCTGGAAAGTGAGCTGGAAGCTGCCGGATTTCGGACCACCCGCCTGGCCGGGCGCACGGTGGCGGTGCAGGGCGTACCGGCCGACCTGAGTGCAGAGGACGCCAAAACCCTGCTGACCGAGTTGCTGGACGCTCTGGTGTCCGAGCAGCAGACCGTTTCCCGCGAGCATTTCCTGCGCGAACTGGCAGCCAGTCTGGCCTGCCGGGCGGCCATCAAGGTCAACATGAACCTGACGCCGGAAAAGATGACATGGCTTGTGGATGAACTGTTCCAGTGCGAGCAGCCGACCAACTGCCCGCATGGTCGGCCGATCATTCTGCGGTTTGACATGTCACTGATTGAACGTGGCTTCAAGCGGTCGTAAGCTTATGAACCAGCAATGGCTTCACCTGGGCATACGACCCGGCAGTGGGATACCAGGCCTGAGTCAGTCCTCTGATCCCCTATCCTCTGCTGCCTGTCTTAGCGCCAGAAAGGCTTCTTTCAGGGCTTGACTGACAGCACTCTCAGGTTCGCTCAACACGAGATTTTGGTAGGTATCCAGAAATCTGGCTCTTGACCTGTGGAAAATATGCAAAAAATGTCGCAGAAAACCTATACAATCAAGTATAGCAATTTCTGTTCCTTCAGTTCGTTCATAACAACTCAGTGCATACAATCTGACATCATCCTCAATTGTTTCAGTAGTTATAAAAATATAGTTGTTTATTTTTCTGCTTGCAGGCGAAATTTTTACGCAAGCTGAGTCTATATCATCAATTGTCACACACTTCCTTTTCATTTCATATACTGTTACTACTTGGTCTTCATTTTCGAGGCAGATTTCAACATCTCCAAAAGAGCGCGTTTGTTTGTCAGCAGCCTGATGGCTCGCCAACGGTAAAACTTCTTCTTTAAGCTTATCTTTTACTGACTGGTAAGCAGCAGCAACAATCAAAACAGGCAATCTGCTGGAGTTTTTACACTTCAAATGTTGTTCAATCAGGCTAACGATTTCTTCCGATGACAAAGTTAGCTTGTTTTCAGATTTGAGTCCGTCAAGCAGAATTTCTATCCTTTTCTTTCTCTCTTCCCGTATGAGTACCAAAAAACGCAATACTTCGGTCAGCAAGTCCTCAGCCGATACCCTACCCTGATAAATTTCATCAAGCAGTTGCAAAGTCATTTCGTATGTATGTGGAGGTTCACCATTTAACTTTACATCCACTGTGAGAGGTTTATTCAGATTACGGAAAGCAGGAGTAAGGAAAGCCGTTGTAGGGTTGAGAGGCAAATGATTTTCGTATATCAAACGTGAAATATACTTTTCATCATAGGAACGCCCGGAGAAAGCATCCTCACTACCAATCTCTGTGTATGGTTTCCGGGGATCAGCAGTTGACTGGTGTATCCTGGCCAAAGCACAAGCCATGAGAAACCTTGCGCAGGCACGATTTCTGGGTTCCCGACACACCTGCTCAATCTTGGAGCGAATTTCGTCATTTGTAACTATTGGTTTGTTTATGTCCCTGGAAGCACGTTCTAGTGCATCTGAGAGGATTTGGTCTGGCTCTGTCATTGTACTAAAATAACCCTCTGTATCTTATAGACTTGGGATCGTAATTCGTCCACAGAATTTCAGTTCTTTCATCTTTTGTTGAGTGTATTGTTTTTGCTGGAGCAACATTTTTGCGCCACTTTGGAGAGGGATATAAATCATTCATCAACTTACATTCGTAGCCTGAAACTGCCACAAGCCCTTGGACAGAGTTCAGTACACTTGCCAGTTCCCGGTGTTCTTCATCGGTCATTTCATAGGCATAGGCATTATTGTCGCCTCTTGTCTCGTGAACATACGGCGGATCGCAGTAAAACAGTGTCTCAGGGGAGTCATACATGCGGATGATGTCAATGGCTGGTCGGTTCTCAATCTGAACCTGCAATAAACGCAAGGCTATGTCTGGGAGGCTCTCAACGGCTCCAAGCCAGCGGGAGACAGCTCCGGCCATGCCGGCCCGGCTTGTATTTTTGCAGTTGGCCCACCGTCCGACGGTTGCCGATTGTGCTAATCCGGTACGTACCTGACGGGCGCGGACATAGAATCTTCGCGCCCGCTCAACAGGGTCCAGACTGGGATCAATCTCACAGGCAACTGCAAATTCTTCACGTGAAAAAGGAGTCAAACCAATGGCCCTTACCAGAGATTCCAGTTCGTCCCGAAGAACCCGGAAGAAGTTGACAACTTCACCATCAACATCATTGTACGTCTCCACAGGCGATGGCTCCCGATTCAATAAGACGGCGGCTGAGCCACCAAACGGTTCACAGTAATGGTGACAATGAGGCAACAAAGGCAGAAGCCAGTCGAGATGTGAATACTTTCCACCGTACCAGCCAAAGGCTATGTGACGTTTTCTGTTTCGCCTGATTGCTGGAAAGGGCGTACCGTTTCTTTTCGCCAACCTGCTTCCGTCCTGTCCCGAAGAAGCTCGCTGTCAAATCCGATGTCAAATCTTTGCTTACCTCAAACGATGGCCGTAGGCACACTTCAACATACCACTGCACAGCCCACATCCGGCAGGTCGGCTTTCAAACCTTGCTTCAGACTCCCCGATTGAAGCCCGAAAATCCCCTGTATTACTCGGCCGCAACCATGCCTGGACGTTTCAGGGTTTCGATGTACCGCTTGATGCCGTCACACAGCGACTCGGCAATGCTCTGCCGAAACTCAATTGTGCGCAGCGCCTCGCCGTCCTTGGGATGGCTCAGGAAGGAAACTTCCGTCAACACACTCGGCATGTTGGCCCCCAGCAGCACGACGAACGGTGCCTTTTTGACGCCGCGATTGAAGCCGGCTGTCGGGCTGATACGACCCAGACCCGCCACCAGACTGCTCTGAATGCTCTGGGCAAAGGTACGCGACTCCGCCACCCGCGTGTCTGTGATGATGCGTTGAAGCAGCCCCTGCAACTCACCGGCGCTGCGCGAGGTCGTCGCATTTTCGCGGGTGGCGACCTCAAGTTCCTCCTTCGTGGCATCCAGACTCAGGAAGTAGGTCTCCACACCGCTGGCCAACGGCGTCGGGCTGGAGTTGAGATGAATCGAAATAAACAGGTCCGCCTGCCGGGCATTGGCCATCGCCGTCCGTTCTTCCAGCGGCACATACCGGTCGGTATCGCGCGTCAACAGGACTTCGACATCCTTGAGTTCCCGCTGAATGGCCGCACGCAGGCGCAGGGCAATGTCGAGGGCGACATCCTTTTCGTAGATACCATCCCGGCCAATCGCACCCGTGTCCGAGCCGCCGTGCCCCGGATCGATGATGATGCGCTTGACCTTGAGACCCAAGGCGCGGACAAGCGACCCCGGCACGGCCCCCGCCGAAGGGACAGGCGACTCCGCCAGCAGCGTTGGTTCCTCGGCAATCGGTTGCGCGCCGCGCACATCGGCCACGAGCCGGGCCGGGTTGTCGAGGGCAAAGATGGCAAAGTCGCGCAGGCGCGTGCACTCGATGCGCACTTCAACACCACCCTCCCGGCTGGTGAGCCGGACCTGCCGCAGCATCCCGCTGGCCGGAGCCAAGCTCTGCACCGGCGTCACCAGCGGTGACAGCCGGGCCGACGGCAGTCGAATCACCAGCGATGTCCCTTCAACCCGCCGCTCGTAAGCTGTGCCAATGCTCAGGTCGAGGATGACCCGCGCGTAGTCCGGCCCCGAAAAATGACGCACCTGGCTGATGGTCGTCACTCCGGCGGCATCATCTTCGGAATAGGCTTCGGCGACATCGCGGGGCGTCCGCTGTCCGGCCGTGGACTGAAGCCGCGCCACACAGGCCAGAGCCTCGCGGGCGCTGACCGACTGTGGAAAGCGGCGGATGATTTCGCCGTAGGCCTGCATCGCCGCTTCGGGCGTTTTCAGATCGCGCTCGTGAATCCGCGCCACCCCGACCAGGGCGCGGACAATGAACGGCCCATCGGGATAGCGGCGCAGCACAGCGTCATAGCTGTCCAGTGCGGCATAGAGATAGCGCGGTTTGTTGAACAACTGCGCCATTTCGCGGAACAGCTCCGCCCGGGCCACGAGCGCTGCATCCCCGGCCGCCGCATTGGTATCCAGCGCGATGGCGCGGGTGTACACATTCACCAGGGCCAGATATTCACTTTCCTCACGCGCTGCCGGAGGGCGTCCATACAACGACTGGGCCAGCAGCGCCGCCCGGTGCATCAGTTCATCTGCAGCCGAAATGGTCGGCATCCCCTGGGGATGGGCCTGATGTTCACGCAGTGGAGCCAGCAGAATAAGCAGGGCGCTGAGAATGAGCGAGTAACATAGCCTGAGCGAACGTTTCACGGTTCATGCCCTCGGTGACAATGATGACCGGAAAACCACACGTCATCAGGTGTTTCCCTGGCAACGCAGAGAGGTGAGTGGTGCAACCGTGGCTAAAGGAAAGCATAGCACAGGTCGCAACCCGGCCAATGACGCCTGTACAGCACGCCACAGCCTTTGGGCTGGAGAAACGCCACGGCTGCCTGAGCAACCTAACGGGATAGCGCCTCCTGGAGCGGCCGCCCTACCGTGCCATTTGGCGGCGTAATCCCCAGCAGGGCCGCCAGGGTGGGGGCAATGTCCGAAGGACTGGCCTCTGCCCAATACGTGCCGGGGCGAATACCGCGCCCCATGAGCATGACCGGTACGTGCGTGTCATAAGCGTAAGGTGTGCCGTGGGTTGTCGCCGTGGTGTACTCCTCGCTGCCAAAGAAGCAAAACGGCTCGGGCACGAGAAAGACATCCCCGCTGCGCTGTGGGTGAAAGGCCATCTGGACGCGCTCGGTCAAAGGTGTTCGCGGCAGGCCGCCGGATAGAAGTTGAGTGCGGGTAAAGGCGGCGGCAATGCCCTCGACGGTCAGTGCAGCTTCGGCGGCCACCCGCTCCACCTCGGCACGTTCGAGCTTTTTCTCCGCGATGGTCGCCAGATCGAAGTACACCGACTCGGCAGAAAAACCGGCAAACCACTGCCCGGCGCCGAATTTTGCGTCCAAAGCGCGTTTCATCGCCACTGCCACCTGCTCGAAGGGAATCCGGCGGCTGTGCAGACGTTGCTGCTGGGCATATTCCGGCACCGGCGACACACCGTGGTCAGCCGTCAGGAACACCAGCGTCCGGTCGAGGCCCACCTTGGCGTCAATCACATCGAGCAGCCGGGCAAGGGTCTGGTCAGTCCGTACCGTGATGTCGAGCACCTCGTGGCTGTTCGGCCCAAAGGCATGCCCAACAAGGTCATTGGCCGAAAAGCTGATGGTCAGGACATCGGGGATGTCGTCAGCGCCAAGCCGTTCGTTTTCAATGGCCGCAGTGGCAAACTCCACCAGAAAGTCATTGGCCCAAGGCGTCATGGTGAAGTCGTCATAGAACCGGGCATTGGGTTTGTCGCCGCGGCCGACCTGGTGCGGGAAAGCCGGCCCGCCACCGGCAAAGCGCCCTTCGTAAGGCACATCATCCGCCGTACAGCGGGCATAGACCGCTTCCGGCAGCAACTTCTCCCAGGTTTTGCCAAACCACTGATCGGGAATCCGCCGGGCATTGAAGGCCGCCACCCACGCCGGGAGTTCCTTCATGTAGTAAGTGCTGGTCTGCATCTGTCCACGCTTGTCGTCAAACCAGTAGGCAGCGTCGGCGGTACGTCCGACCGGGAGAATCGCACCCCGGTTTTTGAGCGATATACCGATAGACTTGGCCTGCCCGCCCGTTGCCGCTTTGAGTTCGTCCGCCAGAGTGGAAACCAGCAACCGACGCGGTGAAGCCCCTTTGCCTTCAGGGACGCCAGTGGTCGTTTCGTCCGTGATGCTCTCGATGACCTTGCCGCTTTGGCGGTCATACCACTTGTTGCCAATGATGCCGGTTATGGCGGCCGTGGAACCGGTCAGGATCACGGCATGACCCGGCCCGGTGTAGGTACAGGCATGCCCGTAGTGCGCATTGGCAAAGTACGCGCCTTTGGTCTTGAGCCGTCTGAAACCCTTTTCACCAAACAGATCGTCGAAACGCTCCAGGTAATCCGCCCGCAACTGATCGACGACAATCCCCACGACGAGCCGGTAGCCGGGGGCATTCGCGCGGTTCTGGGCAGCCGCACAGGAAGCCGTGCCCAGCCCCCCGACCCATGGCAGCACCGTGCCCGCCAGCACCAGAGCCGCCACCAACATTCGGGAAAAACTCATGGATTGAAGATGCCTCGCAGAAAAGATCGTCTGTTCCCTGGCATTTGCGTCACTTCCAGTGCATGGTACGCCGCCAGGTTGCCGACACCAATATGTCACGCCCACGCGGTCATCTGACAAGCGTCAGGCGGCCGGGCAGCTCACCCCTTTTGGGAGGTCGGCCCTGAAGTGTTGTTTTGTTCACAAATCGGCTATCTTCATCCCCCAGCCCAGGCCACCTCTCAACCTGGCACCAAACACCTTGCCGCGCCCATCATCACCACCCAGTCGGTCGTTGGTGGGCACCCCTACCTGGAGAACAATATCCTATGAACGCTGCGGCGACGGCCACCGTGACAGCCACTGCGATGAAACGTCAGGAGATCGCCAACCGGCATGCCATCCTCGAAGCCATCCGGGGGATTTCAGCCATTGAAGAACTGGTCGAATACGAACCCGGCCATGGCTACAAGTTTGGCGTGGATTTGGAAGTTGCCATCTACGGGCGCAACTACGGCCCCGGCAAGAAGGTGGGGCCCTACATACGGATGTATGACTATCCACCGGGACTGGAGATCGTACGCCAGGGCGACTGGGACACCAACACGTTCTTCATCGTCGTGGCCGGGGCCGTCGAAGTCTTCGTGGCCGGGGTGGCCGAGCCGGTGGCTGTTTTTGAGCCGGGCAAACCCTTCGGTGAAATGGGTGTACTGGCCGGGATGCCACGCAGCGCCACGGTCATTGCCCACCGGCAGCGCGGCGCGCGGGTGCTGGAAGTCCAACGGCCGGCGCTGCGCGTCCTGCGCAAGCTCAGGAAGTTTGGAGCGGCGCTGGACATCACCTATCGCAACAACGGACGCGCAGCCGTTGCCAATCAGCTTCAGATTCCCGACGAACTGCGGAAAAAAGTCGCCGAAATTGCGGATTTTCAGTTGGTTGCCCGGGGCCATGTCCTGGCCAGTGCAGGCGAAGTCATCCGCAAGCTGCTGCTCATCCGGGATGGCTGGGTCAAACGCATCGGGCAGGCGCAGAACGGAGAAGTCACAGATTACCTGGGACCGGGCTACATCCTTGGTTTCAATGCTCTGACCGTCCGTGAGGCGCGGTTTCCCTACCGGGCCGTGGCGATGAGCCGGACCGAACTGCTGGAAATCCCGGTCGAAGCCCTCCACCGCGACCCGGCCCTGCTGGAGGCGCTGCGGGCAGCGCTGGGGGCTGCCGGAGACATCGGCACACCCCTCCAGCCGACGCAAGCCTTGGTCTTCAACCCGGCCGTCAAGACAGCTCAGGAACGCCTCCTTGACCGTGGGCTGGCGGATGCCAACAACCTGCTGCTGATGGACATGGACCTGTGCATCCGCTGCGGCAACTGCTCGCTGGCCTGCCACCAGATTCACGGACATGCCCGGCTCAAACGAACGGGCATTCACGTCCTGCGCCCCCGGACGCCGACGCACACCACCCTTGACCAATCCCTGCTCATGCCGGCCGTGTGCCTGCACTGCAAGGACCCGGAGTGCCTGACCGGTTGCCCAACTGGGGCCATTGCACGCTTCGAGGGGGGACAGGTGGATATCCTTCCCAGTCTGTGCATTGGTTGCAGCGATTGCGCGACCCAGTGCCCCTACAATGCCATTTCCCTCATCCCCCGGAGCGAACTCAAAGCTTCCGCGGCCAAGCTGCCGGCCAAGGCGGCGCCGTCCAAAAACGGGGCGTCCCGCAACGGCAAAGGAGGAGCAGCCAGGGGAGAGACGACGCCAGAAGCATCCTTTGATCCGTTGGCGGCCTTCGGACTGCGCTTTGATCCCAAACCCCAGCCGGTAACTCAGGGCGAAGAGCTGGTCGCCATCAAGTGCAACCTGTGCAACAACACGCCCCTGAATCCGAAGGACGCCGGCGGCAAGCCGGTCTATGCCACCCACAAGTACAACTGCGAGGAAAACTGTCCGACCGGGGCGCTCAAACGGGTAAAGCCCACCGCCTACTTCAACGAAATCGCCCGGATTCACGGCCCGGCCCTGCGTCATCCGGGTTCGATGATCGCCGGCAATGCGTTTGGACATGCCGACCGGGCCAAGTGGCTGGCGCACCTGGTGGGCATCGTGGTGACGGTGCTGCTGTGCGGGGCGACCATGGCCGGCATCGTCCAGTATGGGCTGGGAACGCCGCTCTTCAGGTCGGACTGGTTCAACTTCCGCTGGATCACCGGACTGGTCGGACTGGCCGGCATCATCATCGTCATGCTCTATCCCGTCCGCCGGCAGATGTGGCGGCGACGGGGCGGAGCGCTCAAGGTCTGGATGCTGTCGCACACCTATGCCGGTGTCATCGCCGGCATTGTCCTGCTGCTTCACGGCGGAACGAATCTGGGTGGGGCCGTCACAGCGGCGCTGATGATCTCCTTTGATCTGGTCATCCTGACTGGACTTATCGGCATCCTGCTGTATCAGCTTGGCCCCCGGCTGCTGACCAAAATCGAAGGTGAGCCGCTTCTGGCCGAAGACCTGCTGCGGCGGCGGGAGGAGCTGTACCAGGAAATTGCCGACCTGACCGTAACGGTCCAGGAACAGGCCGAAAAGGAAGGGCGCAGGGCGCAATTTGCCCAGACGTTCCTGGTCGCGCGCGACCAGGCTGTGGCGGCGCTGCTTTCACTGGGCTTTCTCTTTCGGCAGTACCTGCACCGGGAATCCCTCGACGATCTGCTAAAACACGTGCGGCAACGCTTTGCCAAGGCCATCGCCAGCCAGACGACGCCGACGGAGCAGGCGGTTCTGGGACAAATCCTCGACGCCCTGGCCACCATCCGGCGGATTGATGCGCTGCTTTACATTCACCGGGCGCTGAAGTTGTGGCTGCCACCCCACGTCATTTCGACTTCCGTCATGCTTGCCCTGATGGTCGTCCATATTTTTCAGGTGGTGTACTACCTGTGGCGCTAAGGCGCGCGACCTGAAACGTCGTATGACCGCTCTCCCCCGCCGGCGCGACCAGCAACCTTTCTTCACTGAACCTGGAAACCACCATGGCGAAACTCAGTCGCTTCCTCATTCAGCGGAAAGACCTTCTCGATAAAGGCGATCTCGTCCTCGAACTGGAAGGACTGGTCATCGGCTCCCAGACCGACTGCGACCTAGTGCTCAACCATCCCACGGTGTCGCGGATTCATGCCGGCATCCGGGAAGTCGAAGGGCGCTGGTGGCTGACGAACCTTTCCAGCACGAACGGCACCCAGGTCAACGGCGCTCTGGTCGAAACCGTCGAACTCCAGCCCGACGATGTCATCCGCATTGGCATTTTTGTTCTCCGGCCGACACTTGCAGAGGGCACCCTGACGCTCGACGTGGACCGCCAGGTGGACACCTATGCCGCGTCTGAACGCAGCACACGCCTGCTCGGCGATCCCCTCCAGGCCACTGCCCAGGGTAAGACGGCGCTGCTGCCAAAGCTGACCGGCTACCTTCAGCAACGCGGTGTGACGCAAAACCTGACCGGTAAAACGCAACGTCTGGAAACGCCGCCAGCCGCCACAACGCCAGAAGCACCGGAACAGACGCCCCCACCACAAACGGCGACCGGCCTGCTTCAGGCAGCCCGCCTCCAGCGCGGCATGACCGGTCTGCTGACCTCCATCCTCGCGCTGCCGGAACAGGAACAGAAGCGTTTCCAGCAGGCGATGAACGTCTTCTGGGAGCGGCGCAAGGCGGCCATCAAGGGCGAGCAGAAGCTGGATGAGCGGTCTCCGCTCGAACCCCGCGAACTCCCCGAAGAACTCAAAAAGCACAACCTGCACTTGGGGAAAAAACGGTTCAACTGGATTCCCACCAACGATCTGATCCGTCCGTGGCCGCGGGGCTACCTGTATGTCTTTGGCGCGGTGGCAACCGTGCTCTGCCTGGCGGCCTTTTTCGTCTGGGAAGCGGCCTACCTGCCGGGCGACACGTCAAATCCGCATGCCCTTCCGGCTGACCGGTTGCCGGCCCCCATCCAGCAGCGGCTGGAGCTGAAGCTCGTGGCCAACGCACCGGTGGAAAACAAGTGCAATGCCTGCCATGCCGTCACCTCTTCCATGCAGAACAAGTGCGTGGACTGCCACGAAACCAACCATTTCAACACGACCGTCATTGCCAAACACGAAGAAGCCGGGATGCAGTGCGTGGACTGCCACACCGAACACAAAGGCGCGGATTTCCGCCCCGGCATCGTTTCGCGCAGCATGTGCATTGATTGCCACCGCGACGGGCCAACCCATCCCAAGGCCGTCAGCCTGAAGGACGGCACCCCCCTGCGCGAACCGCACCGTGGCTCATTCGGCTATCCGGTCGAAAACGGCGTGTGGTCGTGGCAGCATCCGATGAATCCGAAGTGGGACAAACTCTTTGCCGAAAGCCGGACGCCGCTCGATCCTTCGACCAAGTTTCATCTCATTCACGCTGCTGTTGCGCCGGCCACGAGCGCCTGGAAGTGCAGCGAGTGCCATGACGGTTCGTTTGCCAAAGGCGCGGCCGAGGTCAAGGTCATCAACCGCGACAAATGTGCCGTATGCCACGGGCAGGCATACGTCCAAACCGCATCGCTCAGGGAACTCGACACCGACGCCCTGCGCCTCGGCATTGACTGCAACTCCTGCCACGCCCAGCACCCCCAGTCGCAAACGCTGACGGCGGCCCGCCGTCCGGCCGGAAGCGGTCCCGAACCGGTCGTGTTCACCAAAGACCGGGTATATCGTGGCGGAAAGGACTGGCAGTGGACGAGTCTGGCGGCCAGGTTCGGCGGCTTCACCCTTGGCAACTGGCTGCTGTTTTTCAGCCTCATCCCACTGACCGGCATCGGGTTCCTGACCTTCGACACGCTGCGCAAACGGCGGGAACAGGCAACGCTCAAAGGCAACGCCCTCGATCTGGCCAACCGGCACCGCAAGTTTACCGACACACGCTACGCCGAACGGTGGGAATCGCCAGCCCAGGTCGAGCGCGCGCGCGCCTCGGCACGGGAACACCCGATTCCCCATCCGGTTATCAACTATGAAACCTGCATCGGCTGCCACGCCTGCATTCTGGCCTGCCCCCAGGATGTGTTGGGCTTTGACGATCAGGAGCACCACGCCATCGTCGTCAACCTTGAACAGTGCATGGAAGACACCGGCTGCCAGCAGGCCTGTCCGACCGTGCCGCAGTCCTGTGTTCTCATCAACACGCGGCAAAACATCCGGGAAGCACCCAAGCCCCTGCGCAAAGGTGCCAACGAAGGCTTTGAAACCGAAACCGTGCCGGGCATCTATCTCGTCGGGGACGTATCCGGCGTACCGCTCATTCGGAATGCCATCAAGGAAGGACGGCTCGCCATCGAGCGCATTGCCGAGAAACTCAAGGCTGAGGGGCCGGTCGCCGGGGCCGAGTACGACGTGGCCATCATCGGGATCGGGCCGGGCGGGATTTCCGCTGTGGCGCGGGCCGCCGAACTGGGCCTGCGCTACGTCGCCATCGAACAGGGCCGGCGATACGCAACCATCGCCGACAAGTATCCGGCCGGCAAGTACGTCGCCTTCAACCCCTTCAACCCTTCCGACCCGCCGCTCGGCGCAATCCGCCTCGAAGGGCCGGGTGACATCAAGGAAAACATGCTCGCGTGGTGGGATGAAACCGTCGAGAAGCTTGGTCTGGTCATCCGGGAATATGAAGGCTGCAAGGAAATTGTGCGCGAGGGCGAAGTCTTTGTCGTCAGAACCACCAAACATGCGCAGGGGTATCGCGCGCGCAAGGTCGTGCTGGCGATTGGCAATGCCGGCGAGCCGCGCAAACTGGGCTGCCCCGGCGAGGTCGAAGGCCGGGTGCTGTACCGCCTGCAGGACCCCAGCGCCTTCAAAGGGAAACACATTGTCGTCGTCGGCGCGGGCAACTCGGCCGTCGAAGCCGCCGTGGACCTGACCGGCCAACGCCAACCCGATGGCACGATCAAGTTCCCGCCGGAGGCCGAAGCGAATCACGTCACGCTCGTCATCCGGTCAGATTTCCCGAAAGACCTGACGCTCGAAAACAAAATGTGGGTGTACTACGGCATGGATGCCGGCCGTATCAAAGCCTACTTTGGCGCCGGCATCCGTGAGATTACCGATCGGGAAGTCATTATCGAAAGTATCCGGGACAAGTCCGAAATCGCGCGGATTCCCAACGACTACGTGTTCGCCCTCATCGGCAGCATCGCGCCCAAGGAGTTTCTCACCAAACTCGGCATCAAGTATGCCGGAGACGACCGGAAGCGGTAGGCACCGCTTGTTCCCGTTCCCAAGCGGGTGGGACGCCCGCGCCCCCCGGTGTGCTTTAGTGAAAGCAGCGGGCGGGATGCCCACGCCCCCCGTGTGTCAGCGCCGGCGGCGGTGAAAAGGCGGACGGCGCCGGCGCGCCTGCTCAGCCGCTTCCTGCTGCTTGGCTTTGATGTACAGGGCTTCGACATCAGCCTGCAAGCGTCCGGGACTGCCTTCCTCGAAAAGCGGCTGAAGGCGTCCATCCGGGTGAATGAAGGCCGTCCGCAGCGGCACGGGCCGCTGCGGATGCGCCACCAGCCGGCATTCAACACCGCGCGTCCATGTCACCCATTCCGCCAGTTCCCTGGCATTGCCAACCGTGGCCGACAACATCAGCAGGCGCGTCGAAGCGGGCGTGTAGATAATGGACTCTTCCCACACAACGCCCCGGTGGCGGTCGCCAAGGTAGTGAACTTCGTCAAAAACGACCAAATCCGGCGCGCCAAAAACGCCGTCCCGCGTCATCGCGTCATAGAGGCCGTTGCGGTAAATCTCGGTCGTGGCAATTTTGAGTGGCGCATCGGGGTTCACCCGGCGGTCGCCCGTAATGAGACCCACGGCGTCGGGGCCAAACTTCCGCCCAAACTCACGGAACTTGTCGTTGGAAAGCGCCTTGAGCGGAGAGGTGTACCACGCTGTGCCACCCCGTTCGAGGAAGCACCGGATAGCCTGCTCGGCAATCCAGGTTTTGCCCGAACCGGTCGGCGCAGCCACGAGCACATCCTTGTCTTCCTCGGTCACAAAAGCAACCGCCGCCAACTGAAAGGGATCGGGCACGAACGGCTGCGGCTCCGGCGTTCCGATACCTTCGAGCAGCTTCTGAAGGGCCGCCCGGCGGTGACGGGCAACCTGAAATTCGTGATAGGTCAGGCCCGGGCGCGGCCGGCGGTACTCAATCTCACGCAGTTCTTCCAGAACCGTTGGCAACCCAATCGTCAGCAGGCTCACGACCTGCTGGGCCGGAATCAGCTCACCCGGCTCCAGCGAAGCCGTCAGAAGCTGCATCAGGCGCGTGTAGGCTTCCGGCGGCAGGTCCGGGGCGGCTTCGGCCAACCACTCCCGCACCTGCTCCGGTGTCAGCCGGGTGGCTTCGTAGAGCCGGTGCGCCGTTGCCGCATGCTGCCGGGCCTGTTCGACGACCTGACCAATGAGCGCTGTCCGGCTGCGGGAGGCCGGCACGTTTCCCCCCAGAACGCCACGCAAGTGCAGCGTGTCCAAGGTTTCGGCCAGACGGCGCAGTTGACCTTCCGTCAGTTTGAGCATCGCGTGAAATCAAACCTCAGTCAGATGTTGCGACCACCAGCAACCATCCGGCACTATGGCGCAAGCAACCTTTGATGTGCAACGCACACCAAAAGTTCCGTACCGGAAGCGCTCCAATATGCTGCCTTGGACAGGATACGTTGCTTTGGATAGGGAGAAAAACTTGCCATGCTGACCGTACGTTCAGCTCTGCTCGCAGGTTTGGCGTTGGGACTGGCAGGCTGCCTAGCTCTTGGCGTTGTCAACGCGGATGTAAAGTACCGTCTCTACTGCGCCAATGGGAAACTCGAAGTGGACACGCGCACCCCGGAGCAGATGCAGCGCGCCCGTGGACAGGTCTGCCTGCTCGGCGAATTCGACACCCGCGCCCAGGCAGAAGCCGCGGCCGACCGCCGGGGCGGAAGCGGCGCACCGTGCACCTGTCCGTAGGCTGACCACAACCACCTCAGAAGCCGGCCAACCGCTGGCGCGCTATTTCGGCTTCCGGCGCGCGTGGGTACTGTTGTACCAGCCGCCGGTAGGCCGCGCCGTCGTAGCGATACGCCTTCCGCACCGCATCATAGCGGAACTTCACCCCCAGCCGGTTGTACCGATCCAGCGCCGGCTCGTCATCAAAGTAAGCCCTGACATCGGCATTCCCAGCGGCGGCCCGCTGTGACACCCGGCGTTCGGCGCGCCGGTATATCAGCGGGGCCTCGGCCTCGGCCGTTTCTCCAAGCAGCAACAGCACCGTTGGCAACTGGGGCGACCGGCGGAACAGGTTTTCAAACAGCCGGCACAGCCGCAGGCGTTCGTAGCCGCCGGTTTCAGCCCGGATGAGCGCCAGCAGCCTGGCATCATCTCCCGGCTGGGCCGGACGTACCAGCGCCCGCCGGTCCATCCAGCCTCGTGTGCGCCGGGTCACGGCGACGAACACATATACACGGTCTTCAACCACCCGGCGTCCGCCAAGCACATAGACGCGCCGCCCGACGCGCAGGCGCTGTTTGAGATCGCCGCCGGGGCCGGGCGTCACCCGCAGCGCCGCCAGACCGGCATCGGCGACAAAGGCCGCGCGTGCGCCGGTGCGTTCTGTCCAGTTGGGGCTTTTTTCCGGCAGGGTCTCAGGATCGTCTTCCTGGGAAAGGACAGGAACGACACCGGCAAGCAGCCAACCGGCCATAAGCAGCCAGATCAGCCAGTGTCGTCTGCCATGCCTTTGGAAAAGCACCCCCTGCCGCATACGCCCCAATCAGGCCGGCGGTGTTTCCAGAAGGTCGAGGATGACCTGCCGCAGAACGGTGGCATCCGCCGGAACCTGCCGTGGCGTGTTGGCAAAGGTCGGGACAAGCTTCCCTTCGGCGTGGGTAAGGTGCGTTTCACGTTCGGCGTCGGTGTAGAGCTGCCCGGTGTGGTACTGCACCGTGAAGTCCGGGTCCTTGAGGGCGTTGCCGGTCAGAATCGCCACCACGTCGGCATCCGGGTCAACAACCCTTTCGCTGACCAGTCGCCGGAGTCCAGCCACGGTGGCGGCGCTGGCCGGTTCACAGCCGATGCCGTCGCGCCCCAGCATAGCTTTGGCGTCGGCAATTTCCTGTTCGGAAACCACGGCACACACACCGTTTGTCCACTCCAGGGCGCGAACGGCTTTCAGCCACGACACGGGATTACCAATCTGAATCGCCGTGGCCAGGGTCTTGGGCCGCGCCACAGGCGCAAGATTGCCGGTCTGGCCGGCTGCGTACCACTGCGCCAGCGGCGCTGCCCCTTCCGCCTGAACGACGGCCAACCGGGGAAGCCGTGCGATCAGCCCCAAGTTATGCAGTTCTTTGAAGCCCTTGCCCAGCGCCGAGACATTGCCGAGATTGCCGCCGGGCACCACAACCCAGTCGGGTACGCGCCACCGGCGCTGCTGCAACAGCTCGAAGGCAATGGTCTTTTGCCCTTCAAGCCGGAATGGATTGACCGAGTTGAGCAGATACAGCGGCGTGGTACGGGCCAGTTCCCGAACCAGCCGCATGGCATCGTCGAAGTTGCCTTCAATCTGGAGCGTCACCGCACCGTAATCGAGACTTTGCGCCAGTTTACCGTAGGCAATGCGCCCGCCGGGGATGAAGACAATTCCGTGAACACCGGCGCGCGCAGCATAGGCGGCCAGCGAAGCCGAAGTGTTGCCGGTACTGGCACAGGCCACGGCCCGCGCGCCCAGCCGGCGGGCCTGCGCCATGCCGGTCGTCATGCCGTTGTCCTTGAAGGAACCGGTCGGATTGAGACCCTGGTGCTTCACCGCCAGCCGTTTGAGACCGGCATAGCCGGCGCTGCGTGGCGCATCCCACACTGGGGTGTTGCCTTCGCCCAGAGTGACGATCTGCGCCGGCGAAGTCACAAAGGGCAGCAGTTCACGAAAACGCCAGACGCCGCTGGTGTCGTGTGGATGAAAAGACGCACGCCGGGCATCGAAGGTCTCCAGTACATCGAACAACCGGGCGCGTTGCCATTCGTACTGCACATCGAGCAAACCACCGCACTGCTCGCAGGTGTAGATTCGCTCGCTGGCGTCGTAGGTGGCCCGGCAGGTTGTCTCGATGCACTGAAGATAGGCTGTGGCGCGTGGGAAGCCTTCACTTGACATGTTTTCAGGCAGCGACGGACTGACGGGACAGACGCTCCACCGTCTGGGGCAGCACTTCCAGCACCCGGGCGATGTCAGCTGCCGTCGTTTCCTGGCTCAGGCTAACGCGGATGGAGCCACGCACCCGCTCCGGCGGCAACCCCATGGCGCGCAGGACATGGCTCGGCTCGGTCGTGCCGGAGGAGCAGGCCGAACCCGTTGAAACGGCAATGCCGGCAAGGTCAAGGGCGATGACGAGCCGATTGGCATCAAGGCCGTCAAATGCAAGGTTGGTCAGGTTGGGCAAACGCGGCGACGCAGCACCATTGATGACCAGCCGGGGCAGGCGCGCGTGCAGCCCATGTTCGAGTTCATCGCGCAGCGCACGGACGGCTTCCATCTGGTCAAGCCGTTTGGCGGCCAGCTCCGCCGCACAGCCCAGCGCCACGATGTGGGCAACGGCTTCCGTTCCGGCCCGGCGGCCGCGTTCCTGTTGGCCTCCAAGCTGCTGCGCCGCCAACCGTACGTGCCTGGCAACGTACAGCGCGCCGATGCCTTTGGGCGCGTGCAGCTTGTGGCCGGAAAGCGAGAGCAGGTCCACCTTCAGGTCACGTACGTTGACGGGAATTTTGCCGACGGCCTGCACAGCATCCGTATGCAGAAAAATGGCTTGTCCACGCTGGCGACGTTCCGCGACCAGCGCCCCGATGTCGGCCACCGGTTGCAGCGTGCCGACTTCATTGTTGGCCAGCATGACCGTCACCAGGCAGGTCTCATCGGTCAGGGACTGGGCCACATCTTCCACCTTCACCTGCCCGGCTGCGCCGACTGGCAGGTACGTCACCCGAAAGCCGGCCGCTTCGAGCGCCTGGCATGGGGCCAGCACGGACGGATGCTCAAAGGCTGTGGTGATGATGTGCTTGCGGCGGACAGGATCGCCATAGGCTTCCACAAGACCCCGAATGGCCAGATTGTTGGCTTCCGTCCCGCCGCTGAGAAAGGTGATTTCGGAGGGTTCACTGCCAATCAGCGCAGCCACCTGCCGGCGGGCGCGTTCAACGGCTGACCGGGCCCGTTGCCCAAAGGCGTGCACCGATGAGGCATTGCCGTACTGCTCGGTCAGGTACGGCAACAAAGCCGCCACAACTTCCGGCAGCACGCGGGTCGTGGCGGCATTGTCAAGGTAAACGGCTGACGAGGACAAAGGCATGGTTCAGCTTGTTTTCTGAAAGCGAAGCATCACGGTCAACCGGCGTACCGCCGGAGGGCGGCATACAGCCGGGCGGCCTCTTTCGGGCGCGGCAGCGTGCCTTCGACGACTTCCCGGCTGGCCACGGTGCGCCCGTAAATGGCTTTGTTGGCCTCATCATCCACCTGCAGGGTCGCGCCTTCCAGGGACAGGCCCGCAAAGACGCCCTGTGAACGCGAATAGCTGAGAATCTCGGCCTGCATCTGGATGTCCGTCCCCGCTTTGAGGTCACGCCCCACAGGGCCGGCCGCCACCGAGGCATCCGCGCCGAGTTTGAACTTGTTGGAAGCCAGTTTTTCAATCCCGCGGCGGTTCATCACCAGCAAAATGACATCGGTGCTCTGCCCGCCGATTTGGAGGCCAAAGCTGCCGCCTCCCAGCGTGACAAAGCCGGGCGGCCCCCACTGCCGGTCGGGTTGGCGCACGACCATGACGCCCCGGCCAAACTGTCCACCCACGATGAGGGCGCCTTTTTTGACGCCCGGAATGAACACCAACCCTTCACACTGGCGCAGAAAATCCGGCGACAGGCCCTGGTCAGGCGCGCGCATGATTTCGGTCAGTATCTCTGCTGAACGGTCGAGCCGTTCGCGTACCTTGCGGTCAATTTTGACCGCGGCTGCTTTGGCCGCGGCTGCCGGGGTTGAAACGCTGCCGACCAGCAGCGGCGTCCCCACAAGCAACCCGGCCACGACCGTTCTTAGCCATCCATGCATTACCGGATACCTCCCTTGAAATGTGTGCCTGCAAACAGTTTGAAAGTCCTCAAACGCTTTCAATGACGCCGGCAAACGTCACCACCACTTGGCACAAATCGTGGTTGACGGCTTCGCCAGTAGCCCCGGAAGGCTATACCACGCTTTCACGCGGTTCAACCTCCACGCCGGCCCGGCACTTGCAACTCCCACGAGGAAAAAACACTTATGACGACAACCGCGCCCGCCAGACGCAACTGGAAGCAGACCCTGGAGCGTTTCTTCATGCTGGATTTGCTCAAGGGCTTTGCGCTTACCTTCAAGTACACCAAAAAGGTACTGACCGAACCCCGTGGCACCGGCGGTGACCCGCTGCGCGGCGCTTACACGGAGTTTTACCCGGAAGAGCGTCCCAAGGTCAGCGAGCGGTTTCGTGGCGCGCCACGTCTGAACCTCGACCCGGCCACCGGCGACACGCTGTGCATTGCGTGTAACCTGTGCGCCCTGGCCTGCCCGGAAAACTGCATCAATGTCGGCGCTGTCAACCGCGTGGTCATGGAAGACGGCAAGCCGAAGAAGAAGAAAGTTCTCGCCACCTATGTCTATGACACGTCGCGCTGCATGTTCTGCGACCTGTGCGTGGAAGCCTGCCCGACCGACTGCATCGAGCTGACTCAGGAGTTTGAGCTGGCCAGCTACAACCGGGCCGGCATGGTCTGGGACCGCGAACAGCTCGAAAAGGGACGGGAAATCGTCCGCTACGGACGCCAACTGAACTGAAACCCAACGTAACACTGCCAGTCACGCCGTTCGGGATGCCTTTCAGAGGCATCCCGAACGTTTTTGTTGGCGGCACCTTGCCCAATGTGGCTGGCACGACACAGGATGTGGCCAGCACGCTGATTCCCCGCCCGGCCGGCCATTTTGGATTCGTGATGCCGCGTCGCCCCAAGTCTCCCCCGCCTGCGCCGCCAAACTTTGTGGTCATCACCGGACTAAGCGGTTCCGGCAAACAGTCGGCGCTCAATGCCTTGGAAGACCTGGGCTACTTTGGTGTGGACAACCTGCCGGTGGCGCTGCTGCCGACCTTTGCCGAACTGTGCCGCCGTTCGGAAGGCGGACTGTCCCGCGCGGCCGTCGTGGTGGATGCGCGGGAACCGGCTTTTGTCGCCGCCTTTCCGGCGGCCTACACGCGGCTGCGTGAACTCGTCAGCCACGTCCGGCTGCTGTTTTTTGAAGCCACTGACGACGTGCTCATGCGCCGCTACAGCGAAACCCGCCGCCCGCATCCGCTGGATACGGCGAACCGCCACACGCGCGGACTCCGCGCCGCCATCCAGGCCGAACGGACGCTGCTGGCGCCGGTCCGCGAACTCGCCGACCGCATCATTGACACCTCCGGGTTGACCATTTACGACCTCCGCCGCCAGCTCGGAGAAGCCCTCGGTGCCGGGCAGACGGCCCGCATGCGCGTCCTGCTGCTGAGCTTTGGTTTCAAACACGGCATCCCGACGGAAGCCGATCTGGTGCTCGATGTACGCTTTCTCAAAAACCCCCACTACGTTCCCGAACTGCGCCCCCTGACCGGCAGGGACGCGCCCGTTACCGATTTCCTGCTCGCTGACGAAGAAGTGGTTGAAACCCGCAACCGCTTTGCGGAACTGCTTGCCTTTGTCGTCCCGCGCTATGCGCGCGACGGACGCAGTTACCTCACGATTGCCATTGGCTGCACGGGTGGCAAACACCGGTCGGTGATGATGGCCGAGGCACTGGCGAAAGAAGTCCGCAAGCTGCGTTTTCCCGTGCGCGTCCGGCACCGCGACATTGCCAAGTGAAGTCCCCCGACCGGAGTCTTTCCCTGCCCTTGTTCATCTGCACCAACTGGAGTACGTGCCTCGGTGTCATACACGAAATCGTGTACCTCACCACGGCCAGACACGGGCCCCGCAATCCCTGCTGTGGACAGGCTGAAGGCAGGCAACAAACGGGCAAGACTGAAAAAACCGGAAAAACGACGGAACAAAGTATTTTCCAGCCCGGTTTTCACAGCTTCCCGGTGCCTTGCTTCCGGTCTGACGTGCTGGCGTGGCACGGTGTTTGTCCTTCCAGTTGTCGAGGTTGACGCCCCAAGCATCT
The DNA here is from genome assembly GCF_000226295.1 of Chloracidobacterium thermophilum B. Classification (GTDB taxonomy): domain Bacteria; phylum Acidobacteriota; class Blastocatellia; order Chloracidobacteriales; family Chloracidobacteriaceae; genus Chloracidobacterium; species Chloracidobacterium thermophilum. The sequence goes on along the minus strand of NC_016024.1, from coordinate 541,895 downwards.
TTTGACCGACGACGGAGGACTCTCCATGGACTTCAATTGGCTGAAACATCCCCATACACTCAAGCTCACGGCCGGGGCTTTGGCTATGTTTCTGGCAGGCGGCGGCGCGGGTGCGCTGTTGACCCGTTCCGGCTTTCCGCCCGTTTCTGGACCAGCGCCGGCATCCGCGCCGCTGGTCCTCCCGGTGCAGACACCGGTTGCCCAGCCGTTACTGCCAGCCGAAGGTAGGGTGCAGATTCAGGGGCAGACCTATCGCCTCGTTCCAGAGGAAGCGCCAGCCGCGACACCAGCGCAACCGGCCCCGACGGCCGTGGAGGACAACCCACCGGTCAGACAGGTACGCCAGAATGGCAACCGACGGACGGGGCGTGCGCCGGTCAACAGCCAGCGCGCCTATTACAACTATGACAACGCCCCGGCGGCCCGGCGGCAGCCGTCCTGGTGGCAGCGCAACGGGCGGGATGTCGTGACGATTGCCGGCGGTACCGGTCTCGGTGCCGGAGTGGGCGCGATAGCCGGGGGCAAGCGCGGCGCTGCCGCCGGGGCTCTGGCCGGGGGCGGCGGCACAGCGCTGTACATCTACGGTCTTCGTCCCCGCAACTGATACATGGCCGGGGACGGGCAGGATACGACGTGGATGAAAACCAGCCAACGGGAGGTAAAGAATGTCACGGCTGACGTTCTTCATCCGTTTACAGCCTCTGTGGTGCGCCTGGTTAGTCATCCTGACCCAGGCAAGTCTGCCCCTGGCAGCCATACCAAAACGAAATACCACGTATCGGCCCGCGCCGGTCATCTGGCAGGAAGACCGGCGCGGCCTGTGTGTGACGGCCTGGGTCAACGACGCCGGGCCGTTTACGTTTGTGCTGGACACCGGTGCCGGACTTACCCTGCTGTCGCCCCGTACGGCGGCACGCGCTGGCGTACGCGAAACCGGCCGCACGTTGCGTCTCCAAGGCACCGGCGCGGGTGCAGGGCACATCCACCGTCTGGTGACGGCCCAAACGCTGGCGCTTGGACAGCGCAACAACCGGCTGCCCTGCGTCGGGCGCCTGGTCGTTGTGGAGACGCTGCCGCCCGATGTGGATGGCATTCTCGATCCAACCGAAGTTTTTGGAGACACTGGCTACGAACTTGACTTTCCCAACCGGACGCTGGCCCCACTAATACCCCAGCGGACCCTGGGAGGAACGATCGTGCGCTGGTTGCCCGAAGCGGGCGGAAAGCGTCCTTTCGTGGCGCTCAACGGCCGGGAACCGGCCCTGATTGACACGGGTTCGGGTTTTGGGCTGGCTATTCCGGCTTCCAAAGCGGCGGCCTTTGGCATCCAGCCCGAGATTCCGGTCGCCGCGCGCCGCCTGCGGGACATCACAGGTCGCACACTCCAAGTCACGCGGGTGTCACCGGTGAGTGTCCGGCTGGAGCCATTGTACCTGGAACGCATCCCAACCGACCTGCTGCACGGCACAGACCCTGCAACGCCCCTTCTCCTTGGGCGTGACGCCCTGCGCCCCTTCCGTATTGCCTTCGACCTGCGCCAGCGCCGCCTCATCTTCTTCCTTCCGCCGCTGCCCCCATTGGTTGGGCGGGACTGAAAAGACCGGCGGCTGCGCCACAGCCCGAAAGTACCTCTCACCAGCAGGATTCAGGCTTGTTTCCGGTATTTCCCCTTCGTTACCATTGCGCCCCAACAAACATTTCCATCCAGGGTTTCAGGTGGGTGCCGGTGCAGCGTGGGCAGCGCCGTATTTTTTGCACGGGACTTGGTGGTGCCCGCGGCCGGGTTCGGGCGCGTGGGGCCAGTGCCGTTGAACTGCTCGTGGCTGTGGCCATCCTTGGCATCCTGCTGGCGCTGTCCGTTCTGGCCTACCGGTGGGTAGTGGTGGTCGTGGCTGAACAGCGGGCGGTCAAAAACATCCAGACGATGGTCACGGCCCAAACGGCGCACCATGCCATGCACGGGCGGTTCGGCACATGGGAACAGCTTATTGACCACCTGGGTCTGCTGGATGGTTTTGAGCGTCGGTTGGACGGGGTTGCCGCCAGTGAGGTCATTGGCGATGGCTGGTACGGCTACAGCCTGCGTTTTGAAGCCAATGCGGCGGGCTTTACGCTCGACGCCGACCCGCTCCCAAGCCAGGCGCGCCGCTGTCGGCGCTTTCGCTACCGCCTGCGCGCGACGGTGACGCGCCGGCAGACCGGAATGATTCTCGTGGCGTTGCCGAGTGTGGACCCGCCACCTGAATCAGCCTATCAACCTTTCAACCCCTGACGGTTTCAACTGTCAGGACACTTCATCTGGATTTCTACACCCCAAGGAGGATTCTTCGATGTTACGCAAATCCCTGCTTCTGGCTCTGTTGACCGCCTTCATCCTGACCGGCTTTGGCAGCCCGACCTTCACCGCGGCCCAGGAAGCCCCGGCGGCTGAAGAAAGCGCCAAGCCAAAGAAGAAAAAACCCCGCGCCAACAATCCCAACACTGATTACGGCAAGGCCCAGCAGATGCTCAAGGACGCTGGCCTGTACCAGGGCGAGATCACCGGCTACAAGAACCCCGAAACCACCGAGGCGCTGCGCAAGTATCAGGAGCAGAACGGTCTCAAAGTGACCGGCACGCTCAACAATGAAACCCGCGAGAAAATGGGACTTCCCAAGCGCAAGCCGCCAGTCAAAAAGAAAGAGGAAGGCAACCCGACGGGGCCACAGTCATAGCCCAAGCCATCGTCACCTGGGTGGTTGGGTGATGTGACCGGTTTGAAAACCACAGCGGTTTCGGCGTAATGTTTGGTGTCGCCGAAACCGTTTTTCTTTGCTGCTCTTTGCACCCATGACCGTCACCATCAACGGAGAATATCAAACGCTTTCGGAACCGGCGACCCTGGCCGAATTGGTCGCCCGGCTTGGTTTCACGGATGCCCGGCGGATTGCCATTGAACGCAACGGTGAACTAGCACCGCGGCCCAGGTGGGCGGACATTCCGGTGGAAGAGGGCGACCGGATTGAGATTGTCCACTTCGTCGGAGGCGGATAACCCCGGGAGCGCGGGCATTCTTACTTGGGAGTGCGGGCATCCTGCCCGCTTACTTGGGAGCGCGTTACCTGGGAGCGCGGGCGTCCCGCCCGCGGGAGCTTTTGGTACCCCACCCTGCCCACACTTGGGAACAAACCCTATGACAGACAACCTGGTGATTGCCGGCCGTACCTTTCGTTCACGGCTCATGATCGGCACCGGCAAGTATCCTGATTTGGAGACCATGCGCGCCGCACACCGCGCGTCGGGGGCGGAAGTTGTCACGGTGGCTGTCCGGCGCGTCAACCTGGCCGACCGTTCGGCCGGCTCGCTGATGGACTACCTCGACCTCGACCGCATGCTCATCCTGCCGAACACGGCCGCATGCTACACCGCCGAGGAAGCCATCCGCACGGCCCGGCTTGCCCGTGAAATCCTGGACACCCCGTGGATCAAGCTGGAAGTCATCGGGGACGAAAAAACCCTCTTTCCCGACAATGCCGGACTGATCGAAGCCACCCGCGTCCTGGCGAAGGAAGGCTTCATCGTACTGCCCTACTTCAACGATGACCTCGTGGCAGCACGGCGACTCATAGACGCCGGCGCCGCCGCCATTATGCCGTTGGCGGCCCCGATTGGTTCGGGCCTCGGCATTCAGAACTTCACGACGCTGCGCATCCTGCGCGAAATGATCACCGACGTGCCGATTATCGTGGATGCCGGCGTCGGTACGGCTTCCGACGTGGCCATTGCCATGGAAATGGGCATGGACGGCGTACTGCTGAATACCGCCGTTGCCACGGCCCAGAATCCGCCGCTGATGGCTGCTGCCATGAAACACGCCATTGAAGCCGGGCGCATGGCCTATCTGGCCGGACGGATGCCGCGCCGCCTCTACGCCAGCGCCAGCAGTCCCCTCGACGGGCTGATCGGTTCGCGTCCGTAGCCCATGTTCCGGCTCGACGGCAAGGTAGCCCTCATCACCGGCGGTTCCAGTGGCATCGGACGTGCCATCGCCGAACTGTTTGCCGAAGTCGGCGCGCGCGTGGCGATTGTGTCGCGGCGACTGTCGGCCGGGCAGGAAGCCGTTGCCCACCTGACGCTGATGGGCGGGCAGGCGATTCACATCCAGGCGGATGTCACCCAGGAAGCCGATGTCAGGCGCAGTCTGGAAGCAACGCTCGACCGCTACGGGCGGCTGGATGTGGTCGTCAACAACGCCGGCGTCAACCGCCGGGTCAGCCTCGAAGCCACCACGGATGACGACTGGCAGATGACCTTCGATGTCAACGTCCGGGGCGCTTTTCTCTATGCCCGGCACGCCATACCGCACTTCCAGGCGCAGCGGCAGGGCTGCATCATCAACATTGCCGGCCTGTTGGGCGTCAAGGGCGGGGCGGGCGCCTCGCCGGCCTTTGCCGCCTCGAAAGGCGCGCTGGTGACGCTGACGAAATCCCTCGCCGTGCGCTACGGGCGCGACGGCATCCGCGTCAACTGCATCTCACCCGGCTTCGTCCCGACCGAAGGCAACCGGCAGCTTATTGATGACGCGCCCGACCCGGCTGCCCGCCGGCGCGAGTTTGAAGCCGGCTATCCCCTGGGCCGCCTGGGCCGCCCGGAAGATGTTGCCTACGCCGCTCTGTATCTGGCCTCCGGAGAGGCCGGCTGGGTGACAGGCATCAATCTCGTCGTGGACGGCGGACTGCTTGCCCGATAGCTGGGAAGAGAGAGCAGCGCGCCGGGCGGAAGCCATTCCGGCCGGCCCGGCTTGAATGTGTCCGGCTTCTTGTGCCACAGTGTGTAACACCGCATCCAATGTTCCGCAACCGCGTCGGAATATCGCTTACAACGCCTACGCTGGAAAACGCCATCGTTTCCGGAAGACGCAACCATCCACCCCACGGAGGTTTCTGGGTATGCAGCGATCTATTCTCACACTGACGTTATTGGCTGGTGCCTGGACGTTCAGCGCAACCGCCGTCAGCGCCCAAACGACCCCCCAGGCGCCAACGACGGAAGTCCCCATCCGCGGCGCCAACACGGTGAGCCTGCCGGAACAGTTCATCGTTTCGGCTAAGGCCGGCACGATCAACTTCATCGAAGGTACGGTCACAAGCAGCCGGGCCAAAACCCCGGACACCTGGCGCGGCGTCAGTCTCGGCGACCGTCTTAAGACGGGTGATCGGCTACGCACAAGTTCTGATGGGCGGGCTGAAATCCTGCTCAATCCCGGCTCCTACCTGCGCCTGGATTATGACGGGGAAATCGTCATGACCAACCCCAACCTCGACGCGCTGGCAGTGGAAGTCATCTCCGGGAGTGCCTTGTTTGAAGTCACCGGGACCGATGGCACGGAACTTCTGCTGCGTATCATCACGCCGAATGGCACGGTGAATGTCGTGCGGAACGGTTTGTACCGCGTGACCGTCCCACGGGAAGGCGCACCGATGGTGGCCGTGACCAAGGGACGGATTACCGTCGAGCAGGCCGGACGCTCGCTGCCGGTCAAGGACAAGCAGCTTGTCACCCTCGATGCCACGGCGGTGACAACGGCCAAGCTCGACAAAAAAGACCGTGATGCCTTCGATGAATGGAGCCGCAACCGCGCCAAGACCCTGCGGGATGCCAACGCCCGCCTGCGCGACCGGGACGTACTGGCGGCGTTCAACGGCTGGCGGCAGAATGGCGCGTATGGCTTCGGTTTTGCGCCCTTCTTCGGTCTCTGGCTCTTTGATGCCCGGCTGGGTGGCTACACGTTCTTTCCGTTTTACGGTTACTGGAACTCACCCTACGGCTTTGCCTACGGCACGAACTGGGGGCTGCCGTGGGATATGTACCGCCCCACACTCTTCAATCCAGCGCCGCCCACTGCGCCGATGAATGGTCCCGGTACGGTTGCCGGACAGCTGGCTGGAAAGCCGGCCGCACCGGGCGAGACACCTATCGAGCCAACGGCACCCGGTGATGGTTCTCTGGGGGAGACATCCTCACCAACACCGCGCCCACCACTTACGCCAACACCGCGCCCCCCACTTACGCCAACACCGCGTCCACCGCTTACGCCAACACCGCGTCCACCGCTTACACCGTCACTGCAACCGGCAGCCAACTTGGGGGATGATGACTACCTGCCGGCCCTGCCGCGCCGGGAACTGCCCTCGCCGGTGGCGCGTCCCACCTTCGATGACGGCGGCTTCGGCAAGCCCGGCTACGACCTCCCCATGCGCGGTGGGATGATGCGCGGTGGCATGACGCCTGACTACGGCGGCTCAATCCTGCGTGGGGGCTACGGCGGCGATGCCGGACCGGGGATCAGTCCCGCGCCCGGCGGCGGACTGCGCCCGGCCGCCCCGGTACGCTCCGGCGGCGACGGCCAGACCCGCACCCAAAGCCCGGTTGTCGAGTAACGACGCCGGACCCACCAAAAACCGCTGGCGGCCGGTTTTCCGGCCGCCAGTTTCTTTTCAACCAGTTTTTTCCGTCCCTTCCGGAGAGTATTGTTGACCGGCGCGCCCCCATCCGATGCACACACTGAAGTATCCGCAAAACGATGGAAATCGAATTTCTTGGCACTGGCACGTCCGTCGGCATCCCGATGATTGGCTGCGACTGCCCCACCTGCACCTCGGACGATCCACGCGACCGCCGGTTGCGCGTCTCACTACTTGTCCGCCATCAGGGAGCGCAGATACTCATTGACCCTTCGATTGATTTCCGCCAGCAGGCGCTGCGCGCCGGGTTGAAGTCGCTCGATGCCGTCCTCATCACCCACGCCCATGCCGACCACGTGTTCGGGATGGACGACCTGCGCGCCCTCAACTACCGCCAGGGCGCTATCCCATGCTTTGCCAGCGCCGAAACGTGGCACAACCTGTACCGCATGTTCAGCTACGCCTTTGGCCCGGCTGGGCCTTCGAGCCGTCCGCGGCTGGTGCCTCACATCATCGGCGGCAATTTCACCCTCTGCGGTCTGCATGTCACACCAGTGGCACTGCCTCACGGCGACATGACGACGCTCGGCTTCCGCCTCGAAAACTTCGCTTACATCACCGACTGCAACGCCCTTCCCGATGCCGCCTGTGAACAACTGCTGGGGCTGGAAGTGCTGGTGCTCGACTGCGTACGCTACAAGCCGCACCCCACCCATCTGCACCTCGATGCGGCGCTGGCCTACATTGCCCGGCTGCAACCCAAACGCGCCTACCTCACGCACATGGCGCACGACATCCGCCACGCCGAACTGGACGCCCGTCTGCCGCCGGGTGTCCGGCTGGCCTATGACGGTCTGCGGCTTGTGGTTTAGGAAGGCGCACCTGTCGGCCGGAACAACCCCTGCACCGCCCGATAGAGCTGCTTCACGGAAAAGGGCTTCTGAAGCCGCTCAAGCCGTACGCCGGGCGGCAGTTCCGGCAGGTCTTCCTGCCCCGGCAGCCCGCTGATGAGCAGGAACCGTTCACACAGGCCACGGTTTGCCAACTCCGCTATGATCTGTGGCCCTGTCACGTGCGGCAGCGACCGGTCAGTGACAACCAGCGCCAGCGGTGAACCCAGGCGTTTGGTCAGTGGAATGGCTTCCGCGCCGTCCTGCACGTGGTGAACCGTTTTGAAGCCCATGTCCGAGAGCGTTTCGGACAGGAACGCACCCAGTTCGGCTTCATCCTCAACGATCAGCGCCGTGGCATCTGCGGGGAGCAGAGCCGAGAGCAGCTTCACCTCACCCGAAGCTTCTTCAGCCGCCGGCGTGCCTTGCACGAGTGGAAAGAACAGCCCGATGGTCGTGCCCTCCCGGGGAGCTGAATCCACCGTGATGAAGCCGCGGCTTTCACCCACAAAGCCATAGACGGTTGCCAGCCCCAGGCCGGTGCCCCGACCCACCTCTTTCGTCGTGAAAAACGGCTCGAAGATGCGCTGCTGGGTCTCGGCATCCATCCCCACACCTGTATCGCTCACCTTCACGAACACATAGTCGCCCGGCTCCGGCGGGTGGGCATAGACGACACGCGCCGTCAACTGCGTGAGTGCGTTGGTGACGGTCTGCTGCCCGACGGTGACGGTCAGGTGCCCACCGGTCGGCATGGCGTCGCGCGCATTGAGGATGAGATTGAGCAGCGCCTGCGAGAAGCGGCTGGCGTCGAGATGGGCCAGGAGACTTTCGCCGGTCAGCGACGCCAGAGACAGATCATCCACCTCGATTTCGGCGGGAAGCAGGCGACGGGCCATATCGAGCACTTCCTGGGCGGCGCGGCATACGTCGAGTATCTGGGGCTGCCCGTCGCGCTGGCGTGAAAACACCATGAGTTCCTGAACGAGTTCGCTTCCGCGCCTGACGGCGCGCAGGATGCTTTCCAGGCGGCGCAGAAGTTGCGGGGAATGAGCGACATCCCGGCGGATCATTTCGCCGTACCCCTGGATGATGGCGAGCAGATTGTTGAAGTTATGGGCAATCCCGGCCGACAACTGCCCCACGGATTCGAGCCGGGAGCGTTGGCGCTGCTGGGCTTCGATGCGGCGGCGCTCGGTCACATCGCGCTGGACGGCCACCCAGTGGGTGTAGTAGCCGGTCTCATCGGCAATCGGCACAATCGCCAGCTCGGACCAGAACGGGTGGCCATCCTTGCGGTAGTTGATGAGTTCAATCGTGATGGGCTGCCAGTTTTGCAGCGCCTGCCGAATCCGGGCGCGGGCTTCCGCCGAGGTTTCCGGCCCCTGGAGCATGCGTGGCGTCTGCCCAATGGCTTCGAGCGCCGTGTAGCCCGTCATCTGCTCAAACGCCCGGTTGACGTAGAGAATCCGCGGCCCGGGCGGATCAATCGGCTCGGCTTCGGTCACAAGCACGGCATCGTGGATGTTGTCCAGAACGGCTTCAAGCAACCGGATGTGTTCCCGGTAGGCCACATCCTCGGTCACATCCCGTGAAACCATGAACACCTGCGTCACCTGCCCGGCGGCATCGCGACGCGCTTCGCCACGGCACTGCCGATGGCGCACCCCCTGCGTGGGATGCAGCAAGCGGAACTCCTGGAAGAGTTCCGCCCCTTCCGCCACGGTACGGGCATAAGCAGCAGCAACCCGTTCCCGGTCATCCGGGTGAACGAAGTGTGCGATACCCAGGTTTATGTCTGTCACAGTCTCTTCCCGCGACATCTCCAGTTCGGCCAGCGCCCGGTCTGACCATGACAGGTATTGACGCTGGACATCGTACTTCCATGTTCCGACGCTGGTCAGCCGCTCCAGGGAGGCAAAGTCTTCCCGGAGGGCGGCATACCGCGCGTCGTACTGCGCCAGAACCTCGGCCAGAAACGATGCGGCGCGCTCCTGGGCCACATCATCCCGCCCCTGAAGAAGCCGGGTGTGGAGGCGGATGAGGTCAGCCGCCGGCGGCCAGGCGTCAGCTTCCCAAGACTCAAAAAAGGACGGCAGCGCTGGCTGACCGGCGAGTGCGGCTTCCAGAGCCTCAGCATAAGCTGTTTCATAAGCGAATTCCGATGAGGTGGGGGGTAGGTTCGACATAGGGAAACCTCAGTGGGTGGTAGGTGAGCAAGACCAGCGCATATCGGTGCTTTTGCTTCTTTCAGCGCGGTTCAAGCAGGTCAATGCCGTTGGCGCTGGCGTATTCGCGCAGGGCCAAAGGGCCTTCCCGCCGCAAAACAAAACTTTCGTATTCGGTAAGGGGAATGACGTAGAGCACCTTGACGGGCCCCTGGGGGTCATCGAGGGTGTCAGGATCATCGTCGGTCAGGGCCGGGTGCAGCCAGACTTCCCGGCAGTGCGTGAAGCCGGGAACGCCGGCCGGAACGTCCACGCGCGTCTGCCAGTCGAAGGCCGTCTGTGGCTGGCTGGCCGCAGTTGCCAACTGCGCCAGAAAGGCCGCGGCCTCAGTTTGTCCGGCAGGCGGGAGTGGACGCTTGATCATCCAGTGCAGCTCAAAGGGTGTGCCATCTGGAGTCTGCGCCTGGTCAGACAGTCCCAGCGTGTTGAAAGCCGTGGCCAGTCCGTCGGGGTCTTCCCAGACAGCGACGTGAAGCGATCCCAGCGCCGCCATGCGGTTTGGATGGCCCCAAACTTCCACAAGTCTGAAAAACAACCGGCGCATTCTGGGCGTCGGAGTTGACGTAGCAACAGAGGGCATCCTGTCACTCAGGGGGACGGTGGCAGCGGGGTCACGGCTTCGACGATGCCGCGCCGGATGATGACTTCACATGGAGCGCCCACGCGAAACCGGGTAAAGAGTTCCGCCGGCACGGGATGTTCATACACCTTCGGGCTTTTGGATGACCGGACACGCACAAGATACCGTTCCGTGCGCTTGCCAGCGCGGTAATCGGGACCCGGCGGCAACGCCGGCCAGCGTGGGTTGGGCGTGGCGTCGGCTTCGGTCAGCTCACGGACTGCCACCCACCGCTCGTCTGTTTCTCCGGGGGCTGGCGGCTGCCGCTGTTCGAGCTGAATTGTCCGCTCCCACTCCAGCCCAACCACCGTCATCGTGATGCTTTGGGGTTGGAAGGCATAGTAGAGCAAGCCCCCGAAAACGACCATCACCAGCATCAGGACGCCACCGACGGCCAGCAGCAGCGACCTGAGCGGAAAGCCGGTGTCCGGCGGCGCGGAAGGCCCTGAAGGAACGGGAGCGGGAAGGCTCTCGCCGGAAGGCAGCGGCAGGTCAGGCTCGGAGTGGGTCATCATGTCAATCCAAGGCAACAGGCGATGTTACGGCCTTCAGGCATTTTGCCGGAAGGGGTGGCTGGAGTCAAAACGGTGTTTTCTGTTTTTTTCTGCCTTTCGCGTGTCTGATGCCGGCCCCCGCGCACCGGCCCGGGTTGGTTTGCAGATCAAAGTGGGTACGTTGACGCTGACAACCCGGGCAGACTATCGTCGGGGTTTACACCTGGTCCTATGGCTCATCCGGCACAACCACTCCGCACACTTTCAGAAGCCGAACTCATCCAGATATTTGCCCGCTGGCAGCAATTCATTGCGCCCCGGGCCAGACAGCCGCGCGCCATTCAGGTGACGTTTTACCCCTACGTGGGCATCAACAACACCATTCGCCTGCGGGAGGGTGTGATGTACGTCCGGCTGTCGGACATCCTCATCCACGCGCCAAAGGCTGTCATCGAAGCCGTGGCCGGCATTCTGCTGGCGCGCCTGTATCGGAAGCCCGTTCCTGGCCGCTGCACGGAGGTGTTCCGGGAGTACGTGCGCTCGAAGCCGGTGACGCGGCTGGCCGAGCAGCGGCGGCGCGAGCGCGGGTTCAAGCTGATTTCCGGCGCGCGCGGGAAGCACTACGATCTCGAAAAGCTGTTTCACCGGCTCAACCAGCAGTATTTCGACGGCCAGCTTCGGCGTCCGGCGCTGACGTGGAGCCAGCGGCGGACGCGCCGGACCTTTGGCCACTACGACGCGGCCCACCACACCATCGTCATCAGCCGGACGCTGGATGACGCGCGCGTGCCGCAGTTTGTCGTCGAGTATGTGCTCTACCACGAAATGCTGCACATCAGGCATGGCGTCACGCACGTCAATGGCCGCCGGTGCGTTCACACACCGGCATTTCAGGAAGATGAGCGCCGGTTTGCCGGGTATGATGAGGCTTCGGCCTGGCTTTGCCGGTTGGCCGAAACCCTGAGCCGGACGCGCCGCCGCTGAAAGTCCTGTCATGGAAACTGCTACCGGTCACACCGACGCCGCCCTGCCCGCCATTGAGTTGATTTGCTGCGTGGTGTGCCGGGTTCAGGTGGTGCTGCTGGCTGACCGGACGGGCGTCCAGTGTCCACGCTGTCACCGGGTGTACCCCATTGAAGACGGTATTCCCCAGATGCTGCTTGAAAAGGCCCGACAACCTTCGGAATCCTCTCTGGAAGGGTCATGAACCGGCGGCCCGGCAGAAAAACGCGAAACGTGAAGCTACTGCCGGGCAGGGACGGTGTGACCAGCCGGTAGCGAACCGGCGTAAACTGCGGTAGAACTTTCTGCACTCACAGCAGCCGTCGGCCGGCCGGGCGCGGCGGCGGGAGAATGCACCCCATGGGATTTGCGACTGACGTCATCCATGCCGGTCAACCGCCGGAACCGGCAACCGGCGCTGTTGCCGTGCCGATCTATCAGACTTCGACCTACGTCCAGGAAGGGCTGGGGCGGCACAAAGGATATGAGTACGCCCGCACGCACAATCCGACCCGCGCGGCGCTGGAAGCCAACGTGGCTGTGCTGGAAGGCGGCGTGGCGGGCTTTGCCTTTGCTTCGGGGATGGCGGCCATTCACGCCGTCATGACGGCCTGCCTCAAGGCCGGCGATCACGTCGTGGTGTCCGACAACACCTACGGCGGGACGTACCGCCTGTTTGAGCGGGTGCTGACGGACTTCGGGCTGGCGTTTGATTACGTGGATGCCAGCGATACAGAGCAGGTGGTGGCGGCGCTGCGCCCGACGACGCGGATGGTGTTTCTGGAAACGCCGACCAATCCCGTCATGCGCCTGTGTGACATTGCTGCCATTGCGCAGGCGGTACGGCCGCAGGGGATTCACGTCGTCGTGGACAACACGTTTATGTCGCCCTACTTCCAGCGGCCGCTGACGCTGGGGGCCAATATCGTCGTGCACTCAACGACGAAGTACCTCAACGGCCACAGCGACAGCGTGGGCGGAGTGGTCATCGTCACGGAACCGGAAGTGGCCGCGCGCCTGGCGTTTGTCCAGAATGCCGCCGGAGCGATTCTTTCCCCGATGGATGCGTGGCTGACGATGCGCGGCATCAAGACGCTGGTCGTACGCATGCAGGCCCATGACGCCAATGGACGCGCCGTTGCCCGGTTTCTGCGCGAACATCCGCGTGTGGCGCGGGTGTATTACCCCGGACTGCCGGAACACCCCCAGCATGCGCTGGCCGCGCGGCAGATGACAGGTTTCGGTGGGATGCTGGCCTTTGATGTTGGAGACCTGGAGGCTGCCCGGCGGGTGCTGGAAAGCCTGAAGGTGTTTGCGCTGGCGGAATCGCTTGGCGGCGTCGAAAGCCTGGCCTGCCATCCGGCGACGATGACCCATGCCAGCGTACCGCCAGCGGAGCGGCAGCGGTTGGGCATCACGGAAGGACTTGTCCGGCTTTCGGTTGGCATCGAAGACATCGCGGATTTGCTCGCCGATCTGGATCAGGCGCTGGCCTCGCTGTGAGGTAGCGCCGGTCTCTGTCACAAGGTAGATTTACCCCCTAGTCGCCCTGCCTGGGTTGACTTATACTGACGCATCTATTCTTGTGATGAACACAGCCAAGGACTGACAGATTGCGGTTGTCGGCGACGCGCGCGGGTGATGGACTCCTTGAATGGTCCGTATCCCACGCGGTCATACGTTGTTTGCAGCGTTGCCCTCGTGTTGGCGGCACCGTATTCTCGCAGCACCATACGCACAAGGGGTTATCATCAGAAACGATCATCACCACGGCGTTATGGCCTGATATGAATTCCTGACAGCAATGGCCCACCATGGGAACGACCAATCCTCACCACATCACGATGCTATGACCACTGCGACAACCGTCAACGGTGTGAGAAAAATTGAAGTGTATGCGCTGACTGACGTTGGCGTGGTCCGCCCGCACAATGAAGACAACTTCCTGATTGTCAACCTCAGCAACGGGCAGAGCTGGACGGCTGAAAACCAACTCCCGGACCATCCATTGCTCATCGAGCTGCACCCTGCTGACCAGGGCGTGCTGCTTGCCGTTTCCGATGGTATGGGCGGGGCGCTGGCAGGCGAAGTGGCCAGTCACCTGGCTGTGACGCAGGTCTGCGACAGCATGATGCGGCTTCAGAAAGCCCCCGAATTCAGTCACTTCAAGTTTCACGAGCGTCTCCGGTTTGCCATTGAGCGCGCCAATCTGTTCATCAACCACCAGAGCCAGCGCAGCCCGGAATATGCCGGGATGGGAGCGACCTTCACCGGGGCGGGACTGGATGGTACCGTGCTCTACCTGGCGCAAGTCGGCGACTCACGCGCCTACCTGTTTCGGCACGGACTCGTCAAGCAGGTGACGACGGATCAATCCCTCGTCGAACAACTCATCCAGTCCGGGCATATCACCCCTGAAGAAGCGGAAACCCACCCCTACAAAAACGTCATTCTCCAGGCGCTGGGGGCCACGCCCAGCGTCGCAGTGACGGTAGATAGCATCCGGGTCTGCCGCGACGATGTGCTGCTGCTGTGCAGCGACGGTCTCTCCGGCAAGATCAACGGCGAAGACATGCAGCACATCCTGAGTGCCACCAACGGCGACCTGCGTCTGGCCTGCCAGCACATGGTGAATCTGGCCAACGAACGCGGCGGCGAAGACAACATCACCGTCATGCTTCTGCGTTTCACAGGTGAAGGTTTTCCACGGCGCGGCGAGGTTGCCGGGGATGACATCATCACCCCGATTGACCGTGATCACAACCTGCCTTACCCAACCGAAGAAAGCTTGGGGTTGGGTGACGAACCGACCGAGGATGAGCTGGACACTGCGCCGACCATGGAGCTGACCTCGGAAGGTGGTTCCGTGCAGGAACCGACGCCGGCTGAACTGTCTATTACGAGTGGACTGGGACTGACACGCCAACTCACGGCTGTCACACCAACCCCGGCCGAAGCCCCGGCGGCAGCTTCCAGTCCCAATGGTGTGGCGCACCTGCCGGACAGCTCACACCTGGAGACCAAGGCGGCCAATAACCCGGCTTCCGAAGATGGACTCCAGATGTATCGCTTTGTGGCTACAGGGGTGCTCGTGGTGCTCTCGTTGGTGGCGCTCATCTGGACGTTCATCAATCGTGGCAAGGTCGGTGTGCGCCCGGACGGCACTGACCCGCCGCGCGAACAGACCCACGTCACAGCACCACCTTCCCAGTGATTCCGCACTTCCTCTGGCTGATGTTGCATGTCTGCTGCTTCTTCTGAAGCTTCCATTGAGCTGACCATCGTCATGCCCTGCCTCAATGAGGCTGAAACCCTGGAAACCTGCATTCGCAAAGCCTTTGACTTTCTCAACCGCCATGGCGTTACCGGTGAGGTCGTCATTGGCGACAACGGTTCGACCGATGGTTCGCAAGCCATTGCCCACCGCCTTGGCGCGCGGGTGGTTCAGGTCCCTACGCGGGGCTACGGTGCAGCGCTGTACGGCGCCACGCTGGCCGCCCGTGGGCGCTACGTCATCATGGGCGACTCCGACGACAGTTACGACTTCTCGAACCTGATGCCCTTTCTCGAAAAACTCCGCGAGGGCTACGACCTGGTGATGGGCAATCGCTTTCGCGGCGGCATTCAGCCCGGAGCCATGCCGTGGAAAAACCGCTACATCGGCAACCCTGTCCTGACCGGCATCGGCCGGCTGCTGTTCCGGTGCCCGGCGGGTGATTTTCACTGCGGCCTGCGGGGCTATTCCATGGCGGCCTTCAAGCGTATGGACTTGCGCACCACGGGCATGGAGTTTGCCTCGGAAATGGTCATCAAGGCCACGCTCCTGGGACTGCGGATTGCCGAAGTGCCCACCACGCTTTCGCCCGATGGGCGGTCGCGTCCGCCGCATCTGCGTCCGTGGCGGGACGGCTGGCGGCATCTGCGCTTCATGCTGCTGTACAGCCCACGCTGGCTTTTTCTCTATCCGGGACTGTTCCTGATGCTGGTCGGGCTGGGTGTGGGAACCTGGCTTCTGCCGGGGCCGCAGCGCCTGGCCGGTGTCGTTCTGGACGTGCACACGCTGCTCTACGCTGCGCTGGCGGTGCTGATTGGTTTTCAGTGCATCACCTTTGCCCTGCTGGCCAAGGTCTTTGCCATCAACGAGGGACTTCTCCCCGAAGACCCACGGCTGACCAGACTGTTCCAGTACATCACCCTCGAAACCGGCCTCATCATCGGCAGCCTGCTCGTCGTTGGCGGACTGGCCGGCTCCATTGCCGCGGTTGTTTCCTGGAACGAAGCGGCCTACGGCCCACTCGATGCCAGCCGGACGCTGCGGATGGTCATTCCTTCGGTGCTCTGCCTGATGCTCGGCTGCGAAACCATTCTGGCCAGCCTCTTCCTGAGCATTCTGGGGCTGCGCATCCGGCGGATGGCGCCAGCGATAACCACGACGGGACTTCCAGAGCATGAAGCCGCTTGACCGTTACCTCCAACGGTGGCGTATTGCCGTTGTGCGCCCCTATCTTGCGCCTACGGATCGCATTCTGGACATTGGGGCCTTTGATGGCGCACTCGCCCGGCAGGTCACGGG
Organism: Chloracidobacterium thermophilum B; assembly: GCF_000226295.1. Lineage (GTDB taxonomy): Bacteria > Acidobacteriota > Blastocatellia > Chloracidobacteriales > Chloracidobacteriaceae > Chloracidobacterium > Chloracidobacterium thermophilum. Next base: position 525,646 of record NC_016024.1, on the reverse strand, counting down.
CTTCCGGCAGTACGTCGGCATTGACCCGGAAGCCGATCCACGTCTGGCCACAGACCGCATCCAACTGGTGCGCGGCTATTTCCCGGACGACCTGCCGCCGGGCGAACCCTTCGATGCCATCACCCTGCTGGCGGTACTCGAACACATCCCCAACGATAAGCTCGTGGACTTTGCCACCGCCTGCGCCAACGCCCTGCGTCCAAACGGCAAGCTGCTCATCACCGTGCCCCACCCGCTCGTTGACCGCATCCTGGACGCCATGATCGCCCTGCGACTCCTGGATGGCATGGAGACCGAAGCACACTACGGCTTCGATGTATCGCAAACGCCAGACATTTTTCGGCAGGCCGGCTTTGAACTCATCACACACCGGCGCTTCCAGTTGGGTCTCAACAACTTCTTCGCCTTTCGCAAAAGCTGAATACAGCCGGCAGCGAAACCATTTTTTCGTCGTGAAACGCCGTCGGACGATATAGGCTGGCGGTAGAGTAGTTTTGTCACCTTACTGTCCAGACCTGACTATGACGCTCTCTGTTCCTACCGCCCGCCCCGATGCCGACCTTGTCATTGGTTCACGCGGCAGTGCCCTGGCACTCTGGCAAGCCGAGTGGGTCAAAGCGCAGCTCGAACGGGCGGTTCCGACCCGTCGTGTAGCCATTCAAATCATCAAAACGACGGGGGATGCCATCCTTGACGCGCCGCTCTCGAAGATTGGCGGCAAAGGTGTCTTTACGAAAGAGATCGAGGAAGCCCTGCTGGCCGGGGTTGTGGACCTGGCCGTTCACAGCCTGAAGGACCTGCCGACGCGCCTGCCGGACGGACTCAAGCTGGGCTGTGTGACCCAGCGGGAGGATGTACGGGATGCCCTCGTCGCGCGGGATGGCATCCGGTCACTCGATGAACTGCCGCCCCGGGCGATCATCGGCACGAGCAGTCTCCGCCGCCAGGCACAGCTTCTGGCCCGGCGTCCCGATCTGCAACTGGCTGACCTCCGTGGCAACGTCGGCACCCGCTTGCAGCGAGTTGACGAGGGGCGCTACGACGCCATCATCCTGGCCGCAGCCGGCTTGAGCCGACTGGGCTTCGAGGCGCGCATTGCCCAGCGGATTCCAACCGACATCATGCTGCCGGCCGTCGGCCAGGGGGCACTGGGCATTGAGATTCGGGAAGGTGATAGCACGACCCAGGCAGCCATTGAGGTTCTGGCCCATCATCGCACCTGGCACGCCTGTGAAGCTGAACGGGCTTTTCTGCATGGGCTGGGGGGTGGCTGCCAGGTGCCCATCGCCGCCCACGCCGTCGTGGACGACGAAGGCCGGCTCCGCCTGCGTGGTCTTGTGGCCCGCGTGGATGGGACGCGCCTGGTTCAGGATGAACTCACCGGCGACGCCCGCTTTGCGGAAGACATCGGCCGGGAACTGGCCGAACGGGTACTGGCGCAAGGTGCCGCCGAATTGCTGGCCGAACTCCATACCTGACCTGAAGCCAAAAAACAGCGGGACGCGGCGCTTTTCAAAGTTCCCGGACAGGTAGGACAAGGGGCACGACTTAACCGTGCATCACTTGACGAAGCCGAACGACCTTCCGCACGATACCGATCCGGCCGGGCGGATGCCCTGCTGACCCACAAGAGTATCCACCCTGCCTGACGGCCTGATGGAAGGAGTTCCGGCTTTTCATGTCTGCACCATACCGCCAACGCTTCTGGACAGGCAGTTTGTTCATTGCCTGCCTTGTTTGTTCACCCCTGCTTGTGCCGGCACAGGAAGGGGCCACTTCTCCCAAACCGGCGACGCCCAAAGCCGCCAAAAAGCGCGTCAAAGCCAAACCAACGACTGAGGAAAACACATCTCCTGTAACCAACCCGGCTGACCTTCCGCTGGGCGTGCAGGACAATCTGGCCGAAGCCAGACGGCTTCAGGAACAATACCGGCGTGAGGAAGCCGCGCGCCGACGCGCAGAAGCTGAGGCCCGCAAGAAGGGACTCCCGTGGCCGCCGCCGGAAGAAACCAGCCCGGAACAACCTGCCACACCATCACCGTCCATAGCCCCCCAAACGGTTTCCCAACCGGCGCCACCACCTGAAGAAGAAACCCCACCGCCACCCACCACCCCACCGGTGGAACAGCAGATGACAACACCACAGCCTGAAAGCCAAAGTGGGAACGGCGCGCAAGACGCCAAGCCGGCACCACCGGCGCTACCGGCTGGAGGAAAAACCATCATCCGCACCTGGCCGCAAGTCAGAAAGACAACCAAACCCAGCCCACCGCAATAGCCGGCACCATCCAAACCAACACAACCAAAGCCACCCGGCGGGCGGGGCGGACTCCATTTTCAGGACCTGAAACAAACCTTGAAACATCGCCGAAACGCCCGGCGCGTACCGTTGAGTAGTCGCTCCCACACCTGAGTTGAGTAGTCGCTCCCACACCTGATTGGATAAATCCCCGAGACAAAGGCTGAGATGAAAGGAAGGACCGCCATGAACCCGAAGTACACGACCGCCGGCCTGGCGTTTGGTCTCCTCGTTGCCCTTGCACCTGACACCGCGCTGGCCCAGAACCCAAAGCCACAGGTACGTCAGAAAGCTTCCACCCGCAGTGCTTCCCCTGCCCCCCAGACCACTAACAACCCTGCTGACCTGCCGATTGGCGTCCTGCAGGGTATGGAAGATGCCAAGCGTTATCAGGAACTCGTCCGGCGGGCCACACGCGAAGGACAGCCCGCCCCGCCACTGCCTTATGCAGCCCCAACCCCCAGACCGGCGGCCGTGCCACCGGCAGGAGCAGCCTATACCCTGCCATCAGGTGTACCCACCGCGCCGAGCCGGTCAGAGGTTTCAGGCGGTATGTACACGGTGACCAGTCCATATCAGCCTGTGGTGACACCGGCGATGGTGCCTGTGCCTGCCAACAGGCCACAGGCGACGCAGTATCTCCAGTCCCCCATGCAGCCGCCGATCAGACCGGACATGACATTCGGCCAGGCAAGACCGCAGCCGACAACACCACAACCGTCAGAGCAGGATCTGAACAACCTTCGTGAACAAATCGAAGCCCTCTACAATACTCTCCACCACAGCGGGGACTTCGGCATTGATCTGTCTTCCCCGTCTTTGCCGGTTGCCAGTCCACCCTCCCGTCAGCCCATTTCGATGCCCGGGCCAGGACCGAGAAGCCTTCCCTTTGGTCGTAAGCCGTAACCTGACCTGACATTCTCCAGCAGACAAAAAGGCGGGGTACACACGGTGTACCCCGCCTCCATTTTTAGGCTTCGGTTTCCCGACTACGGGACAGAGACCGGCGGCAGCTTGGGCTGCCCGTCCCAGTTACCGATGAGCGGCACGTCCCCCGGTGCGCCGTAGTTCACCCGCAACTCCGGCGTCCCGCCCGTGTTTGCCGTCCGCAACTGGAACTGGATGGTCCCCCCAAGGTTCACCACCACGCCCACCGTGGCAAACCCCTGCCGAAGCCAGTCCCCGGCTACTGGTGCAACCAATGTTCCGGTTGTCGTCACTTGGAAGACGGCATCCGGTGGGCCGCTCGTGTTCGCATTTTTCAACAAAAACTGCCCATTGCTTGGTCGGTACAGTCCCAGCCCTGTCACTGCACTTCCGAGCGTCCAGCGCCCGGCCACCGGCCGGTCCGTCGCCTGCGCCCCCGTGATCACCACCGTCAGATCGGGATTCCCGGCCGCATTTGTATTCCGCAGGAAGAACGTCTGATTCCCCGGACGGTACACCCCGCACGTCACCGTCCCGTTGCCATCCCAGTCCCCCGCAATCGGAATGTCCCCCGGCTGCCCGAACGCAAACGACACGTCCGCAAATCCGCCCGTGTTGTTGTTGATGAGGAAAAATGTCATCACCCCGTTGACATTCCGGTAAATACCCGGCGTGTCAATGCCATCGCCGTCCCAATCCCCGGCAATCGGTACATCCCCGGCCGTCCCGTAGAAAAAGTCCTGGTCAGCAAAGTCCGAAATCAGCCGGTTCTTCAGGTACACGTATCCGTTCGACGGACGGAACATCGCCATCGCTGCGCCCAACGGTGCGCCACCAGTGCCGCCAGCCTGCGTCACCGTCACCACCTGCCCGGCCACGAAAAACGTTCCCGTACGGGGCGTGGAGCGTGGATTGCGCCCGACACCAATGGTCAACGTAGCGTTGCCGATACCGGAAATCACCAGCCGCCGATCCACCTGTCCCAGTTCATCCACCATACGGGGTGTCACAACAGTCCCATTGGCGAGCTGCGCTGAAATAAGCTTGATCCACGGTGCATCCGTGCTGCGCACCCGCGCTTCCCAGGCACAGCTTGGGCCCGTCGTTACCGTCAGCGTCACATTGTCAACAGCTTCCCCACCGACGCTGAGTACGGTTGGTGAGACTGTAAAGGTACACAGTCCCTGGCCAACGGTCAGGAGCAGACCTTGGGTGACAGCACCCAGACTGTTGGCAGCCCGAACCACGAGGGTGTAGGTGCCTGCGGTGCCGGCTCCCGGCGTACCCACCAGTGTGGCGACACCAACGCCGCCAATGAACCGCACTCCGGCCGGCAGGTTTCCGCTCACAAGGGTAATGGTGGGAGCCGGGCTGCCGCTCGCGGTGATGAGGAAACTTGACGCCTGCCCCAAGGTGAACGTCACGGTGTTGGGACTGGTAAAACCCGGTGCGGTATCGGCAGCGCCGTTCTGCACAATCGTCAAGGCATTCCCACCGGGATCGAGAGTCAGCGTCGCCGTGCGTTGTGAGCCGGGATTTGGTGCGACCTGGAAACTGATGTTGGTCAACAGGTTGCCAGCCGTGGGAAAGCCTGTGATCCAACTGGGCAAACCCGCTACGCTCCACGGCCCGACGGCATTGATGGCAACTTGTGGCGTTGCACCGTCAGACGGCACCTGGAGTCCCGATGTGGAAAAGATGGGGTTGACCGTCCAACCCAAGTCGCGGAAGAGGTTGAGCGTCAGGTCCTGGGTACGCGGCAGGCGCGGGTTAATCGCTGGCTCCATCAGCAGCCGTGGGCGTACAGTGTTGTCCCAGTGCGACACCGAAGAACCCGCCTGCCGTGGATTGGGAGCAAACATGCGAATCCGTCCGTTGGTCGTTCCGGCAGGGCGGGTGGGGTCAAGGCGCAGTGTGGCCGTGACACTCCCGCTGGACAGGAAGTTGCGCAGGGTTGTGCCGTCTGCCTGCGAAATTCCGACAACCGGGATAGTGATGTCTGGGGCGGTTCCGCCGGGGATGAAGCCCCCCGTCGTGTTGTTGGCAATGATCAGCCCCTGCGCCCCGGCCTGCTGAGCGTTGGCGGCCTTGTCCACAAAGGGACACTCGCCCCGGTCCACCAGAGCAAAGTTGGTGTTGACCGTGCCCGGATTCGACAGCGGCCCACAGGCCAGCGGCGGCTGGGCCGCCACGAGTGGGCGCGTCAATCCGCCCAGAGTGATAGGGCCGCCAAACGTGGCCTGGTTGACGGCAATGAACACTGGCGGCTCACGCTCGATCCGCAGCACCGGCGATGGCTCTAGCGCAACTGGCAGCACGCTCTGGGTCGTGGGGCCAGTCCAGGTCAGGTTTCCGGTGTTGGTGGCCGATGCCTGCCGCTGTGCGGCCGTCATCTGGTTCCAGTTGAGGTTGAGATTTTCATCCCGGAGAAGGCGGGCATAGCAATCGGTGAAGCCGCCATCCGGGTTGGTATCATCCGCGCCGGCATTGCGTCCGTTGGCAGTATTGACAAAGGTGCTGAAGCCCAAACCGTGGGCGAATTCGTGCAGGACGACCGTGAGCAGGTCAACCTGGTCGGGCGGCGCGTTGTTGTCCAGTCCAAGGTAAAAGTTGAAGTTTGTGCTGAAGTTGGTGTTGATTTGCGCGCGCGGCGGGTTCTGCGGTGACAGGTCATTCCCGGCCAGCGCGTTGGCCAGGGCGTAGTGGTACCACGTATCCCCAAACGGCGCATTCGGGAAGCCACGGAAGATGGATGTCGTTCCAGCCGAGCCAAGCACCCCGCTGCCCAACGACGTGAACCGGCCTTCAACAACAATCGGCACGTTGCTGCGCAGCGTCGCGCCCCAGATTTCAGCCGCGCGCTGAAAGACGTTCAGGCGCTGCTGGCCAAGGGTCGTCCCCGGGTTGCCGCCGACCGGAGTGGCGGGCGTCGGATCGTTGAAGCCGACGCCAGGTTCATTCACGTTCCGAATGATGATGGTCGAACCCTGTGGGTTCTCGATGCGGACTTCAGACCGGGTTGCCAGACTCGTCACCACGCCAGCCGGCTTACGGAGCGGCGGCAGCACGAGGTCACGCCCGGCAGGGTGGTCGTTCTGGCCAGTGTGCTGATCATCCTGCCCGCCAGCAGCTTCATCGCCGCCACGCAGGAAGGCTTCCGCTTCGGTGACGCTGCCCACACAGCGCACGGAAATCCGACCGTCGGCTTCGGTACGCGCCAGGGCGACGTGCTGGAAGCCGTCGCCAAGTTCCATCATCAGGGCACCGTTTTTGAGCTGGCGGCAGGGAAGTCCCTGTGTCTCCCGGCGCGTAGCCTGGGCAACGAAATCAAGGGTCTCCCGGAGCGGGTCCTGGTTCGCTTTGGCGGCAACCGGACTTCCCCATTTCGTGTCAGACAGGAACGCCGAAGGCAGACCGGAGACAGCAACCAGTCCCAGAAGGGAAAAGATGCCGACCCGCAGGACAAAGGACAAGCGATGTGGCTTCCAGTACATAAGTCTCTCTGAAGGTTGGACTTTGAATGGCAATGTATGGGCAACAGGGTGGGCCGCAGCATAAGCAATCCCGTCCCAACCTAACAAGACCTTCCACAATGACCTTTTGCCCCGCAGACGGCCGCAGCATTGACCTGGCAAACCAGAAACTTGACAGATTCAGCCGCCGGTCACTAGACTTCCGGCTTTGCCCTTAAGTGCCGCCTATCGGCGTCAGCCGGCGATTGTCACGGGGAAGTAGGAGATACGCCATGTCTTATGCCATCATTGCCACAGGTGGAAAACAGTTTCGGGTTGCCGAAGGGGATGTCATTCAGGTGCCGAGCCTGAAAGCCGAGCCGGGGCAGACGGTGCAACTCGATGTGCTTGCACTGCACACCGGTTCGGAATTCAAGGTCGGGACGCCACACCTGCCCGGTGCCCGTGTCACGGCTTCGGTCATCGGGCATGGGCGCGCCCGGAAAATCATTGTCTTCAAGTTCAAACGTCGGAAGCAGTACCGGCGCAAGCGTGGGCATCGCCAGAACTTTACGGCGCTGCTGGTACAGAAAATCGAAGCCGCCGCGTAGTTCGTTTCTGCCTCCTGTCCGATCCCATTTCATCTACGAGGTCATACCAGCTATGGCTCATAAAAAAGGCGTTGGAAGTTCCCGCAACGGGCGCGACTCGCACGCGAAGCGCCTCGGCGTCAAGCGTTTTGGCAATCAGTTCGTCAAGGCCGGTGAAATTCTGGTTCGGCAGCGCGGCACCCGCTTCAAGCCGGGGCGCAATGTCGGTCTGGGGCGTGACCACACGCTCTTTGCGCTGACGGCCGGACACCTGCGTTTCCGCGACCGCGGACAGCTTGGGCGCTACATCGAGGTCATTCCGCTGGAAACACCACCGGCCACGACCGAAACACCCACCACGGCCTGAGAAGGACTGACTCCCAACGCCGGCGCCCAGAAGTGTTGGCGTCGGTGATGCTCCCGGCAACAGCACCCAACGGCAAGCCCAAGGTTTCTGACCAGCCTTGGGCTTTGTGCTTTGTTCCATGTTTGTTGACGAAGCCATCATCTATGTCGCTGGCGGCAACGGCGGTAATGGCTGTATGGCCTTTCGCCGTGAGAAGTTCGTGCCACGTGGTGGGCCTTCCGGCGGTGATGGCGGCGACGGTGGCACGGTCTATCTGCGGGCCAGCCACCACACCAACACGCTGCTCGCCTTTCGCTACAACCCGCGCTATGCCGCCGAACGCGGCGGCCACGGTGAGGGCAGCAACCGTCACGGGCGGAACGGCGCCGACTGCATCGTGGATGTCCCGGTAGGCACACTGGTCTATGACGCCGACACCGGAGAATGCCTGGCCGATTTGACCACGGACGGTCAGATGGTGGCCGTGGCCCGGGGCGGACGCGGCGGACGCGGCAATGCCCGCTTTGCCAGTTCGGTCAACCGCGCCCCACGGCAGCACGAACCGGGCCAACCGGGTGAACGCCGCACCCTGCGGCTCGAACTCAAGCTGCTGGCCGACGTGGGACTGGTGGGCTACCCCAACGCCGGCAAGTCCACCTTCATTGCAGCGGTTTCGGCGGCGCGGCCAAAAATTGCCGACTACCCGTTCACCACCCTCGTGCCCAACCTGGGTGTCGTCGGACTGGAAGATTACCGGAGCTTTGTCATTGCCGACATTCCCGGCATCATCGAAGGGGCCCACGCAGGGCGTGGACTCGGCCTGCAATTTCTCCGGCACATCGAGCGGACGCGGCTGCTGCTGCACCTTGTGGATGTGTCGCCAATGGCGGCCCAGGACCCGGTGACGGCCTACAACGCCATCGAAAACGAGCTGGTGCGCTATGACCCGGAACTCGCCGCCCGGCCGCGCCTGGTCGTCGCCACCAAACAGGACATTGCCGATCCAGCCCGGACAGCCGCGCTCCAACAGCACTGCCAACAGCTTGGCATTCCCTGCTTTCCGGTCTCAGCCGTGACCGGCGAAGGCATCCCGCCGCTCATTCAGCAGGTGGCACGCCGGCTTTTTTCCTGACCTTCCTAAGCCTGGCGCAAGCTGTCCGACGCAGTGCGAAGGGCGCGGGCTGCCGCAACGCCGGCCACGTAGCCGCTTGACCACGCCCACTGAAAGTTGAAGCCCCCGATGCGGCCGTCCACGTCGCAGATTTCCCCGCAACAGTACAGCCCCGGACAGCGCCGCGAGGCCATGCGGCTGACATCGAGTTCCCGAAGTGGCACGCCGCCAGCCGTCGTTTCCGCATAAGTAAATCCCCGGTCGCCAGTGACCGGTGCCGCCCACTGCAGAACGGTGGTGATCAGCGCCTGCCGTTCGGTACGGGTCAGTTGTGCTCCGGTACGGGTGAGGGGAACGGCAGCCAGTTCGAGCAGAAGCTGCGCCAAACGCTCCGGCAGATACTCACTCAAAAACCGCAGGAGGGTCGTCCGCCCCAGCGACAGCAACTGCTGTTCAAACCTGCCCGGTGGGAGTTCCGGCAACCAGTTGATGACAAGCTGCGCCGCCAGCCCTTTCTGCCGCGCCGCCAGCCAATGCCGACTGATGTCAAGCGTCGCCGGGCCGGACAGCCCAAAATGCGTACACAGCAGCGACCCCGTGACGGCTGCCAGCGTCTTGCGGCCCACTTTGACGGACAGGGTGGCCGGCGTACTGATGCCACGCCGGTCACACAGGGGATGGTTCGGCGGAAGCAACAGTGGGACGAGCGCCGGAAACGTCGGCGTGATGGTGTGCCCCAGTGCCGTTGCCAGGTGATAGCCGGAGCCATCCGAACCCGACTTGGGCAGACTCCTGCCGCCCGTGGCGAGAATGACCTGCCGGGCCGCCACTGTCCCCCAAGGGCCGCCAACCAGAAACCCCTGTGCGGTCGGTTGCACGACTTCAACCCGGCAGGGATGGCGACACTCAACCCCGGCCGCTGCGGCTGCCGCGAGCAGGGCATCGAGGACCGTCCGTGCGCGGTCAGTGACGGGAAAGAGCTTGCCGGTGGCTTCCCGCTTGAGCACGACGCCCAGTTCATTGAAGAACGCAACTGTGGCAGGTACATCAAACTGCCGCAGCACAGGGTGAATGAAGGTCGGCCCGGAGCCGGCAAAATCGTCAGCCGTCACCTGTTCGTGGGTCACGTTGCAGCGCCCGCCACCGGAAACGAGTATTTTTGCCCCCAGGCGTGGCGCACCATCCAGCGCCACGATGCGCGCCCGCGGCCCAGCCGTCCGGCCTGCCCAGATGCCGGCCATCAATCCGGCAGCACCCGCGCCAACAATAACGATGTCCGCCTCGCAGGTTGGCATGGATTCGTCAGGTCTCGGTCCGCGCCGGACGCCACAGTTCACTGAAGGTGTCCAGCGCCAGCATGACGGCCCCGACGGTGATGCAGCTATCCGCCAGGTTGAAGGTGGGAAAGTGCCACGCTCCCCAGTGGAAATCGAGAAAATCAATGACCGCACCATGCACGATGCGGTCCAGGGCATTGCCCAGAATGCCGCCCAGCAGGCAGGTCAGCGTCCAGCGCAGCAGCCGGCGGTCGGCTGGCGTCCACCAGAGGTACAGCCCGACGCCCACGCCTGCACAGGCAGCAATCACAAGCAGCGTCAGCCGCATGGCCGGCGTACCACTGTCCAGCAGGCTGAACGCAATGCCGGGGTTTTCGGCATAACGCAGGTGGAAAAACCCAGGTACAACGCGGATGACGGCATCCGTTGGACGCAGCGCCCAGTACACCCACAGCTTGCTGAACTGGTCCAGCACTACCAGTCCGCCAGCAACAAGAAAGTGGCGGTAGGGCGGCTCCCGATGGCCCGCGTCCGAAGCGCCCACGGCGACGGGCGTCACGCCACGCGGCGCTTGTAGTAGTAGTCATCCAGCGCCCGCACGGCAAAGCTCAGAATTTTGGCAACGTCGCCATCTTCCCGGCCGCCTTCCTTGGGATCGGTGTTGAGCGTGGCGACAATTTCCCCTTGGTCGTTGGCTTGGCAGTCCACATTGCCCAGCTTTGTCTTCACTTCAACCAGGGCGCCGAGTACATCCTGGTTGATCACCACCACACAGTCGAGATTTCCAAACGCATAGACCAGTTCATCTCCGGCGCGGGTGGGCGAAGTCCGGTGTTCCTTCCACAGGCGTTCAATGAGTTTGTAGAGCTGCTCAAGGGTTTGGGCATGTTCACCGCCAAAACGACAGGCAGCAGCAGATTCAACGACAGGCACGGCAGGTCAGGCTCCTTCAGTGAGAGTGTTTCCAGCCAGGGCGGATTATGGAAAGCCGACGCTCAGGCGACAAGACCGGATTGGTCGGGCTTGCTGAACACAGCCAACTTCACACCGGACGGTCAGCGCTTCCAACCAAGCCAAGCACAATCTGCCATTCGGTTTCTGTCACCGGCTGCACGGAAAGCCGCATCCCGCGCCGAATGACAAGCATGTTCTCCAGACCGGGTGTGCGTTTGAGTTCATCAAGGGAGATGATGCGGGGAAATTTTTGCACCAGCCGGACATCCACCATAAACCACGTAGGGTGTGCCGGGTCACTTTTCGGGTCGTAGTAACGGCTCGCCGGGTCAAAAGCTGTGTGGTCGGGATACCCGGCCCGTACGATTTCGACAACACCGACAATGCCCGGCGGGGTGGCATTGCTGTGATAGAAAAAAGCCCGGTCGCCAACCTGCATCCCATCGCGCAGGAAGTTCCGGGCCTGGTAGTTGCGTACCCCTTCCCAGCTTGTCGTCTGATTCGGTGCCGCCTGCAGGTCGTCAATCGAAAAGACACCCGGTTCCGATTTGAGCAGCCAGTAACGTGACATATCATTCGGGCTCGGGCAGGGACGAAACAGCGTGTGATGCCGCCAGCGGCCGGGCGACCTCCGGCGATGCTGCCACCAACTGATCCAGGGCCAACACCAGCAGAGCGGCCCGCACCAACGCCTGCGGACGCCCAACCGGGTCATACCATTCCTCCAGGGTATGACAGCCGCCATACTCACCACCGGCTCCAATAGCAATCGCAGGAATTCCCAGAGCCATGGGCACATTGGCATCCGTCGAGCCACTCTCCAGAACCGGACGCCGGCCACAGGCACGGGTGGCAGCGATGGCGCACCGCACCAGTGGCGAGGTGGAAGGGGTTTCTCCCGCCGGACGCTCGCCCAGACGCTGCACCGCCACTGACAGGCGACGCTGCCGGGTTGCCTGCTGTATTTCGGACTGCTGAGCTTCAACAGCCGCCAACCGGAGCGCATGTTCGAGCGCATCCAGGTCAGCCATCCGGTGCGCCCGGCAGTCCACTTCCCCCTGGGCCATGGTCGGAATGGCATTGATGGCGCTGCCGCCGCCGGCAATGGCCACCGTACAGGCTACGCCCCGGCGAAGGGGCAACCGCCGCACCCGGCTGATGAACTCGCCCAGCGCGTGAACCGGATTCACCGTGCCAAAATCGGCCCATGAGTGACCACCCGGGCCATGAAAGGTCACACAGAACCGCCGCGAGCCAATGGCGCGGCAGGTGATGTGCTCCAGTCCGGGCCCGTCCAGGGCGATGAAACTTCGCATGTGGGGAAACTGCTCCACGACGGCGCGCGCGCCACGCAGATTGCCATTGCCTTCCTCCCCGACGGTGCCTATGAAACACACCGGGCCGGAGAACGGGATGGACTGGGTGACAAAGGCACGCGCCAGCGCAAGCAGTCCGGCCACACCACAGGCATTGTCGGCAATGCCCGGCGCACAGAGGCGCGTTCCCTGCACCCGGACGTTCACATTCGTTCCGGGCGGAAACACCGTGTCAAGATGGGCGGCAAGCACGATGGGCGCGCGGGCCAGCGTCTTTTCTGCCCCCGGCAGCCAGCCATAGACATTGCCTTCGGTATCCTGCCAGACGGAAGACAGTCCGCTGTCGCGCAGGCGGTCGGCGACAAAAGCTGCCCGGGCCGCTTCGTGAAAAGGTGGGGCAGGAATTTCTGTGATGGCCAGGTGCTCGCGGGTGATGGCATCAGCCGTCGTTGTCAGATACGCCGTCAAACGCCGCAGCAGCGGCGTCCCGGCCAGCGCCTCAACAACGGTTTCCGGTGTGGTCCCGGCAAGGGTCACAGCCATGGCGCACCTCCACAGACAACAACCTCAAGCCGTGGCCAAAGCCAGACCGGTGACGCCGGCCAGCCGGGAAAACTCTGCCGAAGAATCAAACCCAAGCTGCTGTGGTGCAATGACTCGTAGTGGCTCACCAAAGGTCTCACGGATGCACTGACTGATTTCAGCGCTTTCGAGCGGGACGTTGACCGGCAAAACCTCAAACCGGATTTCCTGTTCGGCCGAGCCAAGCCCGGACTCAACGGCGTGTTCACGGAAGAATAGCAGCACCCGGAGCAACTGCTCGGCGGGCAACTCGCCGGCCAGCGGCAACGTGCGGATGGACAGCGGGACGCCCCGCTGAAGCAGCATAACGGCCAAAGTATCATCCTCCACGCTGATGAGCATCTGATCAGGCTGCACCGCAACATGCTGCACCCACAGCGCTTCCCCGACGAGCCGGGGCAGTAGCAGACCGGGCTGCCAGTTCAACTGTTCCAGAGCGGACTGTAGGCCAAGCGCCACGCGCCGGCTCATGGCCGCCAGCAAAAACCGCCTCCCGGCAGCGCCACTTGCGGTCACACCCGGTCCCAATTCGGCCGTGGCCATCCAGATGTCTTCCTGTGGCAGCCCGGTCAACCGCTCAGCTTTCCACACGAGGACATCCGGTACATCCTGCGGAGGAATGGTCGTCTCGATAGTTACGACATAGGCACGGGCGGTGGCTCCCGGCAGCAGCACCGACCACCGGCGCTCCCCAGCCAACCCCAGCGCGTGCGTCCCCTGAATCAACGTGGAGGCAAACGCCCTGGCCTGGCGGACGTTTTCCGTATCAAAGGCCGGTTGGAAAGCCTGGTCCACCCAGGGCTGAAAGTGTGACTGCCGGGTGCGCCGGTCAAACATGACGACGCCTTCGGCGGTCAGTGCACACAGGGCGCGTGAGGGAGACGGAAACACAAGCCGCCGCCAGAAGCGTTCAAAGATACTCATGGAGTTATTCCAGGGAGGTTGGGAAAGTAGCCGGAACACACGCGCCCGACGACGCGCGGCTTCACCATTCGTTGTAAGGGACGCCATCCGTGCCAATGCCCTCTGCGCCGCTGAAGACATCCACAATGCCCCGTGGCGCTGAAGGGACGACCGGCTCATCTTCCAGACGCACCACCCAGGTATCACGGCTCTGGGTGATGGGGTCAATCGGGATTTCGCGCAGATACTTGGCACTTGCGAGATCGCTCAGGGTTTGCGGCGCGCGGTTTTTGTCGTAGGTGTAGCGGTTGATGGCATCGCGCATCTTGAAAAGATTTTCGCGCAGAACCGTCTCCCGCGCCCGTACCAGAAGAGTGCGGTAGATGGGAATGCTCACCGTCAGCAGGATGGACATGATGGTCATGACGATGACCAGTTCCAGTATGGTGAAACCCCGGTCACGTCTTGCCCACAGGTGTCCCGAAGCACCCTCTGTACAGGTTCCTTTCAAACCAGCTTCCTCCTTACCACTCGTCATAGCGTGTTCCATCCAGGGCCGTAGCCGTCGAACGCGACCGGACATCAAACACATCATCCCCCAAGGAAAGTGCAAAATCCGGGTCATCCTGTGAACTGCGGGTTTGCCAGTCGGCTTTGCCTGTCATCGGATCAATCGGAAGCCGCCGCAGGAAAAAGATTTTCCTGCCATCCACGTTGCCGACCGGGACGAACCCTTCATAGAGCACTTCCAGGTTTTTGGGGTAGCCGCTCGGCGTACGCAGCTCGACCGGAATACGTTGCCCACCGGTCTGGTCATTGAACTCCTTGTAGCGGTCAATGGCGAAGCGGATTTCACGGAGCGCTCGCCGCAGTTCGGTCTCCTGCCGGCTTCGGGCAGCCGTGCGCGCCAGAGGCAGGGCGGCGCTGGTCAGGATGGCTAGAATCGCCAGGGTAATGATCATCTCCAGCAGGGATGAGCCACGCTGCGCCGTGCGGCCGCTCCCCATCCAGGGCCTTATCGACGGAGCTGGCCAGAAAGCGGCAATCTGGTGGGTGCAAGGCCATCCCGGCGGCTGCCCATCCTTCACGTGGAGAGAAATCCATCCGTTCTTCACCGGTTTCACCTTCCTGGCGACATCTCACTGCTTGCCGTTCGGCATACCACCGGCAATGACCGGCGGTGCCGGGCTGGGAATGGCCGGGATGAGTTCGTTGGTCAGGCCGCGCAGGTCAAGCACGTCGAGGCGGACATCAGCGTTGCCCGGCGCAATCACCTGGAAGTCGAAAATGGCTACTGCCCCCATGGCTGGGCGGCCTGTGTTGACGCCCGCTGAAACCAGCGCCGTGGCAAAAGCCTGCCCGCCGTTGTCCCCAGTCTGGAAGCTGCCGGGTGACAGCAACCCGCCATCCCGGATACCGACGAGCTTGAGTACCGTCTGGTTGTAGTGCAGGAAGACGGACGCTGCGGAGATGTTCGTGCCGTCGCTGTTGAGAATGACCGCCACGGAAACCACCTGCCCCACAGCCGGGCGCAGACTGGGCGACACCATCAGCATGGCGCGCACCGGCGTGGCAGGTCCTGGAGTCGGCCGGGTTGGCGTCTGAGTGTTCGGATCGCTTGGATTGAAGGCCGCATTGGTTGCCATGCCGTTGGGTGCCATGCCCCCGGCTGCCGACGGCTCAGTTACGGGCAAGGGCTGGATGGTCGCCCCAAGGCCTCCGCCCTTCGTGGCCGTCATCGGAATGGGATCGATCACCACCGGTGCGGCTGGCATAGTCGGAGGTGGTGCCGTCGTACTCGCCGTGGTGATGGTAAAGCGTCCGTTTTCACCACTGCTGCTTACCGGCGGCGCAGCGGCCGGGGTACCCACGGGCTTGTCCGTTGGTTGCACCGTAACCGGCGTTTCCCGA
Source organism: Chloracidobacterium thermophilum B (assembly GCF_000226295.1). Taxonomy (GTDB): domain Bacteria; phylum Acidobacteriota; class Blastocatellia; order Chloracidobacteriales; family Chloracidobacteriaceae; genus Chloracidobacterium; species Chloracidobacterium thermophilum. The sequence continues at coordinate 509,978 of NC_016024.1, read as the reverse complement.
AGCTGGTTGGCTTCACGCATCTCCTCGCGGTCGGCCTCAGCCACGATCTCGTCAATGGTGAGATACCGGCCATAGCTCAGACCGCCAACGCCAACGGAGACATCGAGCGGACCGAAGGCGGTTTTGAGTTCTTCTTCCGTAACCGCGCCTCCGCGTACGATGTGTGGCGTGATCGTGATGACAATGTGAGTGGCCTGCTTGTTTCGTGAGGGTGTGGAAAACAGACGCCCGATGACCGGAATAAAGCTGACGATGGGCAGCCCCGTCCGGCTGTCAGTGTCATCCTCGCGCATCACACTCGCGGCCAAAGCCGTGTAGCCGTCCCGGACACGCGCCACACCACTGACCTTCCGCTGGGAAATCGTCGGGGTGAGATTCTGCGGCCCGGTGTTGGGCGGAGCCGTGGAGGTCTCGATGGAGATGTCCATCTGCACGATGTCGTCGGTAATGTGCGGTTTGACCGCAATGTTCAAACCGACATCGCGGTACTGCACTTGGTTGAAGCCGGGGAAGAAGATTTGTCCCGGCGGCTGTCCGTTGCCCGGAACGGTGGGGAAGGGATTGCCGATTTGAATCGGGATGGACTGGCCGATGTTGACCTTGCCTTCCTTGTCCTCGAAAGCCCGCACCTGAACCTGTGAGATGAGCCGCCCCAGCCCACGACTTTGCAGCGCGGTGATGGTCGAAGGCGGCAGCCCCAGCCCGAAACCCAGCGTATTGGAGAAGATTCCGGCCGGCGAGGCAGGACGCAGCAGCGGCCCCTGCCCGATGCCGCCCAGGTTGGTGGCGCTGGGTGGCGTCAGGGCCAGGGTTGTGCCACCGTCGGACGTCGTGATCGCTGGCGGCGTTGTGGCGAACTGGTTCCCCAACTGGAGCGCTTCCTGGTGAGTCACTTCATAGATGTTGACATCCATGACGACTTCCGCCTGGGGGCGGTCCACGGTGTTGATCATCCGCTCGATGATTTTCAGGTTCTCGCCCGATGAGCGGACCAGCAGCATGTTCGATTGCGGAACGCTTACCACCTGCTGCGCCATGGCCGGGCCGAGCAGCGTCAGCATCTGCTTGACGTCTTCGAGCTTGGCGTTTTTGATGTAGAACGGCTTGATGAGCGAATCCTCGTACTTCTGCGCCAGCGAGCCGCCGTTCTGGAACTGCCCCAGCCCCCGCTTGACGATGAGGATCGTCCGGGTGTCCACCCGAAAGTACTGAAAGCCGTTGGCATCGAGGACGAGTTCCAGCGCCTTGCCGGCCGTCATGTCCTGCTTAATGTCAAGCGTATAGCGCGTGTTGGCCAGTTGCTGGAGGGTCGTGCTTTCAAACACGACGTTGAGGCGCATTTTGTCGCACAGCGTGCGGATGATGGTTTCAATCGGCTGGTTGATGAAGCCCTGCCAGCGTCCCACATAGCGTTGGCGCGCCACCGTTTCAGCGGCCCTGCGCACTTCGGCTTCATTGGCTTCGGCCGCCGTGCGCTGGTAGGGCGAAGGCTCGCCCTGCGAGGTCGCCTCGATGCCCTGTTTCTTGAGCATTTCCTTCATCTTGGCGAGGGCGACTTCGTTGGTCTGGTCGTAGCGGTAGGCCTCACGGTAGGCGTGATACGCACCTTCGTAATCCCCCTGCTCTTCCATTTGCCGGGCGCGGATGGCGCACAACATTGAGGCGTTGAACAGGGCCCGTTGCAGGTGAAGCTGGTATTCGATGTTGCGTGGGTCTTCCTGGAGCGCCTGGGCAAAGAGTTCAGCGGCTTTGTCCCACTGCTTGACCGCCTCGTACTTGAGACCTTCCTTGAAGTACTTCCGGCCGTTGCCGGCCCAGGCAACCGGTGACAGCGTGACGATGACCAACGCCGTTGACAGTCCCAGTGCCATCACCCGACGCCAGCCGGATGCGAAACGAAATGTCAGCCGTAGTTGAAACATAAGCACCCCCTAATCGGTACGAGGCGGAAACATCAAGCGAAGACCAGCTTTATTCGACGAACGTCACGCGGTTGATTTCGCGCAACGTCGAAATTCCGGCAAATACCTTTTTCAGTGCCGATTCACGCAGCGAACCCAGCCCTTCTTCCCGCGCGGCGCGGCGAATCTCCGAGCCGGGGCGCCGGTCGAGGATGAGTTCGCGGATGCGATCGGTCAAGTCCAGCATTTCGTGAATGGCCGTGCGTCCCCGGTAGCCGGTTCCGTTGCATTCCGAGCAGCCCACGGCCTCGTAAAAAACCTGATCCCGAAACTTGCTTGGATTGAGGCCCGCTTCTTCGAGTTCCTGGTCCGTCGGCTGGTATTGCCGCTTGCAATAGGGGCAAAGCTGCCGGATCAGACGCTGCGCCAGAACGCAGTTGAGGGAACTGACGAAGTTATAGACTTCGACCCCCATGTTGACGAATCGGCCAATAACGTCAATGACATTGTTGGCGTGAACCGTGGTGAAAACCAGGTGGCCGGTCAGCGCGGCGTTGATGGCAATCTGGGCGGTTTCGGTGTCACGGATTTCGCCAACCATGACCTTGTCCGGGTCATGCCGCAGGATGGCGCGCAGACCACGGGCAAAGGTGAGGCCCTTTTTCTCGTTGACCGGAATCTGCATGATGCCGCGCAGTTGGTACTCAATCGGATCCTCGATGGTGATGATCTTGTCTTCGGGATTGGCAATTTCGTTGAGCGCGGCGTAAAGCGTCGTCGTTTTCCCGGAACCCGTCGGCCCGGTGACAAGCACCATACCGTAGGGTTCCTTGATGAACCGCCGGAAGCGCGCCAGGTCGTGGGGGTCAAATCCCACCACGTTGAGTGTCAGTTCGCGGAAGGCTTCGTTGATCTGCTGTTTGTCCAGAATACGGATGACGCAGTTTTCACCAAAGGCAGCCGGAATGATGGAGACGCGAAAGTCAATCGTCCGCCCCTTGACGCGCACCCGGAAGCGTCCGTCCTGGGGTGTCCGGCGCTCGGCAATGTCAAGGTCCGACATGACCTTGATGCGTGAGATGAGCATCTGGTGATAACTCGCATCAATCGGATTCATCGCCGGATAGAGTGCCCCGTCAATGCGGTACTTGACGTGCACTTCTGACTCGTAGGCCTCGATGTGGATGTCGGAAACCCGCCGTTCGAGTGCCGTCAGCACGATGGTGTCCACGAGCTTGATGACGGGGGCGGTTTCATCCGCCAGGCGGTCGAGATCGAGGTCCTGCTCGCCCTGGTCGGTTTCCTTGACCAGCTTGATGCGGAATGACTCCGTGGCGTCCTGCAGGACGCGCTGGGCGGAATCCCCACGGCGCAGGGCGGTTTCAATGGCCGACCGGGTGGCGACGGCCGGTTTGATACGCACCTTCAACTGGGCCGACAGCTCATCCAAGGCATCGAGGTTGGTCGGATCAGCCATGGCCGCCAGCAGCCGTCCGTTTTCCCGGCGCAGGGGGACGAACTTGTACCGGGTCATCAACTCCACCGGATGGCTGTGGATGAGGTCGTAATCCAGTTCGGCCGTAGTCAAATCCACGAATTCGAGCCGGTAGCGCCGCGCCAGTTCACGCGCCGCCGCCAGTTCACGGTCGGCTTCTTCCGCCGAGGGAAGCATCGAGGGCAGATCGGGAGTGGAATCCAAAGACATGTCCGTTCAGGTGTCGGTAACTGCCGTCAGCGCGCCACCGCACCTCCCGTTGCAAAATTCAGGATAGGCAGGTAAAGCGCCATGACGACGATGAGCACAATGGCACCCATAAAGGTCAGCACTACCGGCTCGACGAGCGCCGTGAGCGAAGCGATTTTCACATCGAGTTCGGCTTCATAAAACTGGGCCACTTCATCGAGCATCGTCACAAGTGCGCCGGATTGTTCGCCTACGCCAATCATGTCCGTGGCCAGCGGGGGGAGCCATCCCGCCTGCTCCAGCACCTCGACGAGGGTCTTCCCTTCCTGAATCCCACGTACGACATCCGGCATCGTCCTGGCAATGCGCCGGTTGCCAATCACCTCGGAAGCAATGTCAAGCGATTCGAGCAGCGGCAATCCGCCGTTGAGCAGCGTGGCGGCGCTGCGGCAGAACCGGACGGTCGTGGACTGTCGGATGATGTCACCGATGATGGGCAACCTGAGCAGCAGACCATCCAGCACCTCACGTCCGTGGTCTGTACGTCGCCAGAAGAAAAAACCCAGCGCCACCGTCAGAAGCAACGGCCCGACCCACGACAGGTTGTTTTCAACCGCCTTCGACACCGCCACAACATAGACCGTCACCAGCGGCAACTGGCTCTGGGACGACTCATACAACGTAGCAAACTTGGGAATGACATAGGTGGTCAGCAGGGCCACCAGAGCCACGGAAGCCACGGTGAGCACGGCCGGGTAGGTCAGCGTCTTGATGAGCTTGCGCCGTACTTCGGCGGTCGCCTTGGCATACGTCACGTACCGCTCCAGCACCGCGTCCAGCTCCCCGGAACGTTCCCCGGCAAGCACCGAAGCCGTCAGCAGACGGGGAAACACGTCGGGATGCTCACCGTACGCCTCCGAAAGCAGGGCACCACGGGTAATGCGCCGCTCGACATCCTCCAGCACCGTACGAAATGCGCCCGGCGGTTGACGGCGAATCAGAATGTTCAGTACCTGAAGCAGCGGTAGTCCGGCGCGGAGCAGCGTGGCCAACTGCTGGTTGTAGAGGAGAAATTCCTGGGACTTGACCTTGACACCACCAAAGAGGGACCGGGACAGCGCCCGCCGGACCGGACGCTCGATGGCGAAGATGCGAAAACCCTCGTTTTGCAGGCGGGTTCGCAGTTCTTCAATCCCGTTGGCTTCAACGATCCGGGTCACAATGTCGCCGCTGGGCGTCCCCAAGCGGCAGGTAAACTCAGGCATGCACTTTCCAATCGTCAGCAACGACAATCCAACCGAGTTAGGTTCACCACTATAGCACGCCCCCCGGAAGGAAAGTTCCGAAGTTTTCGTGAAGGAGGCACAAAGGCCTGTCCGGTCTGGACGCCTCTGCCGGGCTTCCGCAGCCGACGGCTTGTTTTCTATCCCATCCGGCCTCCACAATACAAAGACAGGCCGTGCGCGGCCCGGCTCCCATTTCTTCCCGGGCCCCGACGGCAAGTTCCACGGGCCCTGACGACTGTCGCAGATGGCGTCAACGCATCCCGTTGCTTCTTCCTCACCAACATCACTGGCAACGTCGCGCGCGGCCACCTCTTCCTGGGGACACTGGCTGAAGCGGCTTGGACTGGTTGCGGCCGGGGTCACGGCTGGCTATCTTGCCGCTTCCGTGGTCATTGCCATTCCGCTTTCCATCCTGCTGGTTTCCCCGCGCCCCAAACGCCGCCGCCACCTGGAAAGCATGCGGCTGCGCGATTATCTCTGGGCACGGCGGATTCCCTACCGCGAAACGCAGTTTACGTCCTACGATGGCACGAAACTCACCGGCTGGTTTCTCGACCGTGGTTGGTGGCGGCCCACCGTGGTCGGTCTGCACGGCGTGACCGGCAACCGGACGAGCCTCATCCGGTTTGGTGTCATCCTCTACGACGCCGGTTTCAACGTGTTCCTATTCGACGGCCGCGCCCACGGACACAGCGGCGGGCGCTTTGTCACCTATGGCTACCACGAGGTGCGCGATGTCAGCGCGGCGCTCGACCACATTTCCAAAAAGTTCCGCCTGCGGGACCAGCACTTCGGACTGGTCGGGATTTCCATGGGCGCTGCCATTGCCCTTCAGACGGCGGCGCGGGACCCGCGCATTGCCGCTGTCTGGGCCGAAAGCCCGTTTTCATCGCTGCAAAAAATTTCACGCGAGTATGTCGCCGACGTGCTGCGCATGCCCTCCACGGCAGTAGTGCCCACCACCTGGGTGGCTGAACTCATCGCCAACTACCGGGGCAACTTTTCGGTCTCGGATGTCAATCCGCTGGCCATCGCCGGCAAGATCACCTGTCCGGTGCAGCTTGTGCACGGACTGGCCGACGACTTCGTGCGTCCCCATCACTCGCAGGCCATTTTCGAGGCGCTGGTCAATGCCAAGGAAAAAGACCTCTGGCTTGTGGAAGGGGCCACGCACGGACGCTGTTACCGCGCCGCCGTGGAGGAACACCAGGTGCGGCTGCCGGACTTCTTCCGCCGCCACCTGGGGCGCTAGTTTCACCCCCAGGCAGGCGTTTCAGGGTGTTGGCAGGGGGCTGGCAATGTCCTTTCGGTACTGCTTGCCGGCAAACTCAATCTCGGCGGCGGCAGCGTAGGCGCGCTGCCGGGCCTGCGCCAGCGTGTCGCCAAGGGCCGTGACGCCAATCACCCGTCCACCGCTGGTGACAAGCTGCCCCGCTTCATCGCGTTTGGTTCCGGCATGAAAGAGCAGCACGCCGGGGTGGAGTTCAGCTTTTTCGAGACCTGTGATCGGATGCCCGGAAACCGGCGCTTCCGGGTAGCCGTCCGCAGCCAACACGACACAGACTGCCGATTCATCGGACCAGTTGAGTTCGAGACCTTCGAGGGTGCCATCGGCAATGGCGGTCAGCACGTCAATGAACGGGGTCTTCAGACGCGGCAGGATGACCTGGGCTTCCGGGTCGCCCAACCGCACGTTGTATTCGAGCACCTTGGGTCCCTGTTCGGTCAGCATCAACCCGACGTAGAGAACCCCCTTGAAGGTCGTTCCCTCCGACTGTAGCCCCGTCAGGGTGGGCTGCACGATGTGGCGCAGGATTTTCCGTTGCAGGCCCGGCTCCAGCATATCCGGGCTGGAATAAGCGCCCATCCCGCCGGTGTTGGGGCCAGTGTCGCCGTCGCCAAGGCGCTTGTAATCGCGCGCTGGCACAAGCGGCACCATGGCTTTGCCATCTGTAAACACGAGGAAAGACGTTTCCACCCCGGACAGGCATTCTTCGAGAACGATGCGCCGTCCAGCCTCGCCCAGCCTGCGCTCAACCAGCAGCCCCCGGATAACCTCCAGTGCCTGCTCCCGGTCAGGTGCGATGAAAACGCCTTTGCCAGCCGCCAGCCCATCCGCCTTGACCACGACCGGAAAACCATCGAGCAGGTTGGAATCGAAAATGTCCTCGGCCTCTTCCACCGTCTCACAGACGGCAAAGGTGGCCGTCGGGATGTGGTGGCGGGACATGAACTCCTTGGCAAAAACCTTGCTCCCTTCCAGGCAGGCGGCGGCGCGCGACGGGCCGACAAACCGCAGTCCCAGGCGCGTGAAGGCATCGGCGACGCCCATCACCAACGGCTGTTCCGGCCCGCAGACGGTCAGATGAATACCCAGGTCTTTGGCCACCGCGGCCAGCTTGTCGGGCTTCTTCAGGTCGAGGTCAAGACATTCAGCCATGCGGGCGATGCCGGCATTGCCCGGCACGCAATAGACTTTCTCCACCCGCGCCGCCTGGAGGATTTTCCACACCATGGCGGATTCGCGTCCGCCGCCGCCAAGCACCAGAACTTTCATACACGTCTCGTCACGAAGCGATGCCTTTCACCATGAGCGGTCGGGCTGGCGTCGAAATTCCATCTGCCGGCCTTGGCTGTCTTCCCTGTCCCCTCGTCCATCCGGCTAACCTTGTGCCGCTTCCGGTGTGAGCTGTTCCAGCCACCCGTGGATGACCGCAAACACGTCCGCAGGTTCAGAGGCGGTCAACGGCAACCGGAGCATCTGCCCGCCCGTCAGCCGTGCTCCGGGAACTTCCGCCACCAGCCGGGTCAGAGCGGCAACGTCAATGTGTGGCTTGTCGGCGAACCTGACACTGAGCGTACTGCCATCCCAGTCCAGCGACAAGATACCCAGCGCCGAAGCGCGATGCCGCAGCCGTGCGTACTCGAACAGGGCGATAACCTGCGGCGGGCGCGGGCCGTAGCGGTCATCGAGTTCCTGCCCCAGCGCCTCCAGCGCCGCATCATCCGCCGCCGAGGAAATCCGTTTGTAGGTGCGCAACCGCTGTCCGACATCGGCGATGTAGGTCTCCGGTATCCGAATGTCCATCCGCAGGTTGATAGCGGTCTGGATGTCTTCCTCGATGGGCATCCCACGGAGTTCGCGCACGGTTTCGTCCAGCAACCGGCAATAGAGATCGAACCCAATGCTGTCGAGGTGGCCCGACTGCTGCCCACCGAGCAGATTCCCTGCGCCGCGCAGCTCCAAATCGAGGGCGGCAATGCGGAAGCCTGAGCCAAGGTCGGAAAACTCCCGGATGGCCGCCAGCCGCTGGCGGGCGACACTGGAAAGTTCTGTCTCCGGCGGAATGAGCAGGTAGGCAAAGGCCCGGCGGTTGGAGCGTCCGACCCGGCCGCGCAACTGATAGAGTTGCGCCAGGCCATACTGGTCGGCGTGGTTGATGACAATCGTGTTGGCCAGCGGGATGTCAATGCCGTTTTCGATGATGGTCGTCGAAACCAGCACATCCAGTTCGTGATTGACGAAGCGCATCATGACGGCTTCGAGTTCCTTTTCACCCATCTGCCCGTGTCCGACGCCAATCCGCGCCGCTGGCGCCAGACGCTGAATCAGCTCGGCGATGGTGAAAATGCTCTCGACCCGGTTGTGGACAAAAAACACCTGTCCGCCGCGCGCCAGTTCGGTCTCGATGGCGCTGCGGATGACATTTTCGGAAAACTGCGCCACGACGGTATGAATCGGCAGGCGGTCGCGGGGAGGTGTTTCGATGACGGACATATCGCGCAGCCCGGCAAGGGCCAGATTGAGCGTGCGCGGGATGGGCGTAGCCGAAAGCGTCAACACGTCCACCTTCCGCCGCAACTGCTTGAGCTTTTCCTTGTGCGCCACGCCAAACCGCTGTTCTTCGTCAATGATGACCAGCCCCAGGTGTTTGAACGTCACATCCTTTGAGAGCAGCCGGTGCGTGCCGATGAGGATGTCCACCTCACCGCGCGCCGTGCGCGCCAGCACATCGGCAATCTCTTTGGCCGTCCGAAAACGCGACACCATTTCAATCGTGACCGGAAAAGACGCAAACCGCTCACGGAAGGTTTTGGTGTGCTGAAAGGCCAGGACAGTCGTTGGCGACAGGACGGCCACCTGCCGGTTTTCCATCACGACCTTGAAAGCCGCCCGCATGGCGACTTCGGTTTTGCCGAAGCCCACATCGCCACAGAGCAGACGGTCCATGGGCACGGGCGATTCGAGGTCGCGCTTGATGTCGGCCAGGGCAGTAGCTTGGTCACGGGTGAGTTCGTAGGGAAAGGCATCCTCGAACTCCTGCTGCCACGGTGTATCGGGAGCACAGGGCACGCCCTGCACGAGTTGCCGCTCGGCGTAGAGCCGGAGCAACTCCTCGGTCATATCGCGCATGGCGCGTTTGGCCCGCGCCTTGGTCTTGGCCCACGCACTGCCGCCCAGCTTGTCGAGCCGGGGCGTACTGGTTTCCGCGCTGGAAAACTTCTGCACCAGATCGAGCCGCTCAACCGGAACGGAAAGCCGCTGCTGGTCGGCGTATTCGAGCACCATGACTTCGCAGGGCGGCGTCCGATGGTCCACCTGCACCTGCTGCAAGCCCAGAAAACGTCCGATGCCGTGGTTGACGTGAACGACGAAATCCCCCACCTTGAGGTCGCGGAAATCGGAGAGGAAACTGCTCACCGAAACCTTGCGCTTGGAGCTGCCGGCCGGCGTCAGCCGGACTTCCTCAACTGACGGCGCTTCATCAAACAGCTCCCGCTCGACGACAAAGGCCAGTTGCGCGGCCGGAAAACGGAAGCCGTTGAGCAGGCTTCCCACCGTGACAAAGCAGCTTGCGCGCTGGGTTTCCGTCAATGCCTGGCACAGCGTCGGCAGGTCGGGATAACAGCCAACGGCAATGTCGTATTCGCGCAGCATGTCGCGGACCCGCTCGGCCACCCCGGACGAAGGCATGACAAACAGGGTCGTGACTCCGCGCTGGCGCAGTTCGCGCAGTTCGGTGACGAGTTGTGACATCCGGCCGTGGAAACGGCGCATCGGCGGCGTGGCGAGCGTCAGTTCAGCAGCGTCTTCCGGCGGCGGGAACAGAAACCACGGCGCACCGGCCGCCGCGCTGTTGTCCGAAGATTCACGGGGTGTCAGCTCACCTATGAAACCGGCGTCCACGCGGTCGGCCGTGATGCCCAGCGCGCGCAGTTCGCACCGGGGATACCTGGCCAGTGCCGTCCGCAGCGCCTCTGCACTGAGCAGGAAATAATCGGGCGCCAGCACCAGTTCACCGGCGTCGTTGGCCGCCGTGAACTGGTCGTGGAGTTGCCGGGCATACTTTTCCAGGGACTGCTCAACAGCCACCGGTTCTTCGATGACGAACCGCGCCGCGCCAAGGTAGTCAAACAGGCTGCCGGTCAGCGGATGCGCCAGCGGCAGGAGCGACTCCCAGCCATCGAACAGTTCCCCACGCTCGGCCAGTGCCAGCCGTGGGCGCAGTTCGTCGGCAAAGCGTGCCTCGGCCCAGTGTTCACGGGCGCGGGCGGCCCAGGCGCGCAACCCCTCCGGCAGGGTCGCAAACTCGCGCAGGGGAAGCACCTGGCAACTCGTCCGGCGGGCAATGGAACGCTGGCTTTCGATGTCAAACTCGCGGATGGACTCCAGCGTGTCGCCCCAGAACTCCAGCCGTACGGGGTTGTCCTGGGCCGGCGAGTAAATGTCCAGAATGCCGCCCCGCAGGCTGAACTCACCCAGCGCCATTACCGGCTCACGGCGTACATACCCGGTTCCGCTCAACAGCTTGAGCAGGTCATCGAGGGGATATTCTTCACCGACTTCGAGCGTCACCCGCCCCACCGTCAACGCCCGTGGCGGCGCGAGTCGTTCCGCCAGCGCCCGCGCCGGAACGAGCGTGACCCGGCTTTCGCCCTGCAGCAGCCGGTTCAGACACAGGGCGCGGGCTTCAAGGACATCGGGATGCGGCGACGTGGCGCAGTAGGGTCCGCCTTCCACCACCGGAAACACCTGCACTCCGTCTGGGGACCCGGCGGTCAGCCGTTGCGTGAGGCGGACGAAGTAGCGCACATCGGCTTCGAGCAGCTCAACATCCTGGGGCGTCGGGACGACAAACACCACCGGCTGTCCGGTCACGGCATGGAGCAGCGCCGGGATGAGCGCGCGGGCGCTTCCCGTCACACCGGAGACGACACTGACCGGTTGCGTCTGGCGAAGCTGACGCAGGAGTTCGCTGCCTTCGGGGGTAAGTGCCAGGTCGCTGAACGGTGCAGGTAAAGCGAGTTGGGGCGTCGCGGTGAACACAGCAGCGGTTGACTACGGTCGGGGCCTGACGAGAACGCCCTGACGCGAAAGAATACGGTCAATGATGTCCGTCGTGGAAACGCCGGGGACGAACGGCAGGGAGTACACAGCGCCTCCGTGGGCTTCGACGATTTCCCGGCCGACGATCTGCTCGATGGGCCAGTCGCCGCCCTTGACAAGCACATCCGGTATGAGTTGTTCGATGACCGGGAGCGGGGTTGGGGCGTCAAACACCGTCACCGCGTCCACGGCGGCGAGCGCCGCCATGACCTGACAGCGTTCGGCAGCCGTCAGAATGGGACGCGCGGGACCTTTGAGTTCCCGGACGGAGCGGTCGCTGTTGAGGGCAACGATGAGAACGTCGCCCAGCGCGCGCGCCTGATGCAGGTAGGTCACATGGCCGGGGTGCAGCAGATCAAAGCAGCCATTCGTGAAGACAACACGTTGCCCGCGCCGCCGCCACTCAGCCCGCCGGGCCACGAGGTCAGACAGGTCGTAGCACTTGTGGTGCAGGCTTTCCACGGCCGCCGTCAGACAACGGAAGGGTTGGCCACCATCACCGTCACTGACCATAATCGCGCAGCATCTTCTTGAGTTCGATGCAGTGCAGTTCTTCCTGCCCAATCATTGTCCGGGCAAATTCCTCAATGTACACACTCCGGTCAGCCACCAGCGCCAGGAGCTTTTTGTACAGGTCGAGCGCGCGGCGTTCGTGCGCCAGGCTTTCTTCGAGAATGTCGCGGACGCTGTGGCGGTGGGTTTCCTCGATGGCGGCAATCCGCAGGCTGGGATGCCCGTCCAGGCCGGTCAGGATTTCACCCACCTGCTGGGCGTGAGCCAGCGATTCTGTCGCCTGCTGCTTGAAGAAGTTTACGATGGGAATCCGGTTGGGCCCGGTCACCATGAGGGCAAAGTGGGTGTAGCACACGACGCCGGCCAGTTCGCACTCCATGATTTCAGAAAGCAGCGCCGTCGTCTGCTCAACATCAATGTCTTCGAGAATGGGTTTCATAGCTTTCAACCTGCACAGGATAATTCAATCCAGCCCACGCGACTTGGGGGAGCCACTTACGCCACGTCCGGGGGCAGCGGGCGCGATGCCGGTACAGCAAGATAGATGACCAGGAAAGCCGCGCAAAGCAGGGCTACCGAGAATTTGAAGATGCCGGGCACATTGGCCGGCGAGAGAAAGCCCTCGATGAGACCGGCCACAACGAGCAGCGGAAAGCACAGGGAAAGCAGCTTGATTGCGGCGATGCCGCGCTCCAGCAGCGCCTCGCCGCGCGTCCGGTCGCCGGGTGCAATCAGCGCCCCTCCCATCAGAAAGCCGGCCCCCCCGGCAATGAAAATGGCCATCAGCTCGAAAACGCCATGGGCGCAGACGAAGACCAGCAGTGGCGTAAAGCTGTATTTCACGGACAGCGCCAGAATGCCGCCGATGTGGAGACCGTTGAACGCCAGAATGTAGAACGTGCCCAGTCCGGCAAAGATGCCAAAAGCAAACGAGCCCAGGGCCACCTGCAGGTTGTTGGTCATAATGAGCGAAGCCACAAGCTGGTTTTCGCCGTTGATACCCGCCGTCCAGTCCTGCCCGCGTTTGATTTGCTCCAGCGCGCCGGACAGCCCGATCACGGACGCAAAGGCTTCGTCGTAGCACACAAACAGACCGCCGCCGAGGGCAAAGCCGGCAAAGACCAGAAAGGCCGCCAGTACGTAGCCCCGGTGGGCGCGGAAGAGCGCCGGCGCGTCATAGCGGTAAAAGTGCCAGAGCTTGCGCCAGCTTCCGCTTTCGGTGCGGTAGATCGCTCCGTGCGCCCGGACGGCCAGGTGATTGAGATAGTTGACGAGCTGGGCATCACGAACTTCCTGCCGGGCAATGGCCAGATCGGCCGCCGCCCGCTGGTAAAGCCGCCCGAACTCCCGGACTTCCTCCCGTTGCAGGCGATGCAGACCGCCCTTCTGCACTGTGGAGAGGAGACTTTCCAGCCGTTGCCAGCTTGCGCGCCGGCGCTCGATGAAATCGTGCTCGCGGGCCATGCTCGTCCCGTCAGCGTGCTGAAGCCGTCGGGTTACAGTTCTTCATACACGATTGTGTCGTTGGTGTAGATACATATCCGGGCGGCAATCTGCATGGCTTCTTCAGCCACCCGCCGGGCCGGAAAATCCGTGTGCTGCAGCAGGGCGCGCGCTGCCGCTTCCGCGTACGGCCCCCCCGAACCAATGGCCATGCAGTCGGTATCCGGCTCGATGATGTCGCCGGTGCCGGAAAGCAGCAGGGTGGCTTTCTCATCGGCCACCAGGAGCAGGGCTTCCAGGTGGCGCAGCATGCGGTCGGTGCGCCAGTCCTTGGCCAGCTCGACGGCCGCCCGCTGGAGCTGGCCGTGGTACTGGTCAAGTTTGGCCTCGAAGCGCGTAAAGAGTGAAAACGCATCGGCCGTGGCACCGGCAAATCCGGCCAGAATCTTGTCATTGTACAGCCGACGAATCTTGCGGGCGTTGCCTTTGACCACGTTGGCTCCCATGGTCACCTGCCCATCGGCCGCCATGACGACCTTTCCATCGCGTCGGACGGCCAGCACGGTTGTACTGCGAATCCGGGGGCGTGTCGGGAAGTAGGCGCTGACTGATCGGATCACAGGTGTTCCCTGACAAATAAGGCGTTACAAGGTACGTCCCGGTCTGTAGCACAGCCCACTCCTCTGTGCAAACGGGACGCTGGCGACACGGACCTCGCGCCGGAGCGTGGCGTCAAAGACAGGCGCGGGTGGCTTAGTTGAGCAGTGGATTGGCGTAACCATCGTCTGGCGACTTCGCGCAACTCACCGGCAGGATGGTTTCACAGAAGAGGTTGGAGTCAAGCAGGGTCTGCACGATGTAATCGCCGGGTTGCGTAAAGTGCAGATTGAAGAAAAAGGTGATGTTGGTGTTGAACCCACCAGTTACCGGAAGAGACAACCGGGAGGGCGTCGAAGCGGCCAGCGCCTGGCGGCGTCCCGGATAGATGATGCGCACTTCGGCCAGATAATCCCCGGTGCCACGCCAGTGATTGCAGACGGCCATGCGTGGGAGACCAAAGGGCACTTCCGGCACGTGAATTTCCTGGAACACTCCCATGAAGCTCAGTTTGTTGCCGACTTCGAGCCGCACGTCGTCGCACAGGAGTTGATAGACCAGCTCAATGGTTTTGGTGTGGTTGGTGTCAACCGCAGGCATGGTGTTGGGTATCCTTTGGGGTGGCTTCCGTCGGCAGCACGGCCGGTTTCGGGCGCAGTGAGCCATTCGTAGCATGCCTGGGCAGGCCAATTCGACAATGACTTTCATCGGACGGGCAATGTAGATTGCCTTCAAGGTCGTCCCTGCGCGGCGACAACTCTTTTGCCACCTGCGAGTCTCACGCCCATGCCTCTCAAAAATGACCTGTTGGTTCGCGCTGCGCGCTGCCAGCCCGTTGAACGTACGCCTGTCTGGATGATGCGCCAGGCCGGACGCTACCTGCCGGAGTACCGCGCCGTACGCAAGGACCTGCCGTTTCTGACCCTGTGCAAGACCGTTGATCTGGCCGTCGAAGTTTCCCTGCAACCGCTCCGCATTCTGGGAGTGGATGCCGTCATCATGTTTTCCGACATCCTCATTCCGGTTGAGGCAATGGGGCTGGAAGTGCATTTGACGGAAAAAACTGGGCCCAAAATGCCGCACCCGGTGCGCTCGGCCGCTGACGTGGAAGCCCTGCGCGTCCCTGACCCGGTCGAAACAATGCCGTTTGTCTATGACATCATTCGGACGCTCAAGCGCGAGATTGCCGATGCCGTTCCGCTGCTTGGGTTTGCTGGCGCGCCCTGGACGCTGGCGGCCTACATGATCGAGGGGGGCAGCTCGAAGAACTACCACATTATCAAGAGCCTGATGTACAGCGAGCCGGCGGTCTTTCACCGGCTTATGGAAAAGCTGGCCGACACGCAGGCACTCTATCTGAAAGCCCAGATTGAAGCTGGAATTGACGCCCTGCAACTCTTTGACTCGTGGGCGGGCGAACTGTCACCGGAAGATTTTGCCACCTTTGCCCTGCCCTACATTCGGCGGGTCTTTGAGCAGGTTGGGTCGGCTGTGCCGCGCATCCTCTATGTCAACGGCAGCGCCCACCTGCTCGAAGGCATGGCCGCTTCAGGCGCCGAGGTGCTCAGCATTGACTGGCGAACTGACCTGGCCGAGGCGGTACGGCGTACTCAGGGACGGGTCGCGCTGCAGGGGAATCTCGATCCCTGCCGCCTGCTTGGGCCGCGCGAGGGTATCCTGCGTGGCGTCGAAGACATCCGTGCCAAAGCCAAGGATGCGCCGGGTCATATCATGAACCTGGGGCATGGTATCCTGCCGCCAACGCCGGTGGAAAACGCCCAGACGTTTATTGCCGCAGCTCAGGGACGATTGTAAGCCCCGCTTGTAATTGCCGCAGCCGCGCACTCACAGCCACCGGCGGTTTCTGACGGATCACATGGCAACTTGGTTCTGCCCGGCCGGACCGGGTTGCCGTGGCGGAGGGTAGGTTATGACATCACCTGTGGAAGCTGGACCTGTGGAAGCCGTGGGGCAGGCGTTGGACTTCACGGAAGACTTCACGCAGGAGTTGCCCTGTGAGGACGGAATACCCTTGGAGAATCTCTGGCATCGGCTGCAAATCAACCTGCTTGACGACTGTGTTCACCAGCTTTGGCGTGGGCGGACGGACTTTTATGCTGGTGGCAATATGTTTGTCTATTACAGCCTTCAGCAGGTACAGCGGCAGGACTACAAGGGGCCGGACTTTTTCGTGGTGAAGGACGTGGACGGGTCGTACGTGCGACCGTGCTGGGTGGCGTGGCGGGAGGGCGGGCGGTTGCCGGACGTGATTGTGGAGTTGCTGTCGCCCTCGACGCGGAGTGTGGACTTGGGGGCGAAGAAGGCGTTGTACGAGCGGGTGTTTCGGACGCGGGAGTATTTTTGTTACGGGCCGGACCCGACGCAGGGTGGAGAGCCGGAGTTGCTGGGGTGGGTGCTGGGGCGTGATGGGTACGAGGCGCTGGTGGCGGATGAGCGTGGGTGGTTGTGGAGTCGGGTGTTTGGGGCGTGGGTGGGGGAGTGGGAAGGCGAGTATCACGGGGCGCGGAGTCGGTGGTTGCGGCTGTACGATGCCGAGGGACGGTTGATTCCGACGGCAGCGGAAGCGGCGCAGGCGGAAGCGGCACGCGCCCAGGCGGAAGCCGAACGCGCCCAGGCGGAAGCCGAACGCGCCCAGGCGGAAGCCGAACGCGCTCAAGCGGAAGCCGAACGCGCTCAAGCTGAGGCGGAACGTGCCCAAGCAGAAGCGGAGGCCGAACGAAAACGTGCTGAAGCCGCCCAAGCTGAGGCCGAAGCCGAACGAAAACGCGCTGAAGCCGCCCAGGCGGAAGCTGAGACTGCAAGAACCCGTGCTGAAGCTGCTCAGGCTCAGGCGGAATCTGAACGAAAACGTGCTGAAGCGGCCGAAGCACAGGCAGCAGCTCTGGCTGCCGAGATTGAGCGGCTGCGACGCCTGCTCCAAAACCAGCCAGAAAACAAGCCGGGCGGTTGAGCCACCGCCCGGTTCCAGTTCAGTCGTTTACGCCCAGACAGCCCTCACGCCAGCTTTCCAACAGCCTGGCACAGCCGCAAAATTCATCGCTCAGGGGATTCTGCCCCCCCTTGTTTATCATCAACCTCGATGGCGCATTTGCCATCCGGCTGTTGCCGCACTTGGTAGTAGCCCAACGTAGGCGCCCATTGCCGTCCATCCTGGAAAGCGACGGACATAATGGCGACCCGGGCCGTTGCCGGCGAAGACAGGCGGCCGCCCATCAGTCCGGGGCTGCTCATACCATTGTAATGCCGCTCATCCACATGGAACGTCTGAAATCCATCGTCAGACTTGAGCGGAATCTTGACCTGCCGGCCCTGTATGTCCAGCAGCAACGCCACATCCAGACGCTCGACCATCTGGGGGCCTTCAATCCATTGAAGGTGCACGGTGAGGTGACGCAGCCAATCCCTGTCGGCTGAAAGCCTGATCTCGTGGCGGTGGTGCTCACGTGTCGTCAGCAGCGGGATGTCGAATGTGCTGGAAACTTTGGTTTGCGGATGGGTGTAGGTGATTTGCGCAATATGCGCTGGTGGGTTGAGACCACCATAGACCACCAGTGTCGGCTCATTTGGCGTACCTGCCTGCGCCAAACCGGTGGATGGAAGCCAGAGGATCAGACTGGCAAGCAGCGCCAGCCCCCAAACGGACGCCAGTCGGACGTTGTTTCGCATCGTTACCTCCAGGGTTCAGGATGCACGCAAGCGTGCACGGAAACAGAATGCACCACATCAGTTGACGCAAATGGACTGTTGCAGAGGATGCCATACGTGCCCCCCCCCGCAAGCGACAAACATCGGACTCAGGCCGTCGCCGCACCACGCACCGGCGCGCGAAGTCGGGCAGGGTTGATGAACAGGGCGTTGGCATAATACAGCCGTCCATCTTCATGATGAGACAGTTCGTAAAGGCCAAAGAAGGCGAAACCATGACGGCTTAGAAACTCATGCAAGGCAAAAAAGTTAGTAGCTTCTCCAGCTTTCTCAAAGCCCATTTCAGCATAAATAAACGTCGTCGTCGGCAGATAATCCACCGCTCCGGCCAGAACCGGAATCTCATAGTTTTGGGTATCAATCTTGAAGAAATCAATTCGCGGAAGAGCTAGCTTCTTGGCGATGTTTTGTGCTGTCTCAACCTGAACTTCCTCAGATTGACCAGTTGGTGAAGGCTGGTTGAGTGCTGGATTGAGTGAGTTATGCCCTGAATACCTTTGCAGGTGCATGACTTCAACTTTGGGCTGCTCCCCCAAAGCAACATTCAAAAGTGTCACGTTCGGAAGGTGGCCAACCCGACGCTCAAGCTCATTGAAGGTAGCCTTGACCGGCTCAAAGGCCACGATGTGAGCGTGTGGAAACGCCCCCCGAAGCCAGCAAACGGTTTCGCCGACATTGGCCCCGACATCAAAAATGACCTGTACCGATGACAGCGGGACAAGCCGCCGGATGTCGAGGATGACATCCATTTGCTTGGGCGCATAAGCGGTCTTGAAAACCGTGTATCCGGCCTTCTCGATAAGCTGTCGGATGAACTTTTTCATTGCCCCAAATAGGCCTCCCGTACACGGGCGTCCTGCAGAAGTTCGGCGGCGCTGCCGGTCAGCAGGACACGCCCGGTTTCCAGCACATACCCGCGACTGGAACAGCTCAGCGCCAGGTGTGCGTTCTGTTCGACGAGCAGAATCGTCAACCCCTCGCGGTTGAGTTCCCCAAGCGCGTCAAAAATCGCCTGTGTGACGAGTGGCGCCAGCCCCAGCGACGGCTCATCCAGAAGCAGCAGCGTCGGACGGCTCATCAGCGCCCTTCCAATGGCCACCATCTGCTGCTCGCCCCCGGAAAGCGTTCCGGCCCGCTGCCGGAGCCGCTCTCTGACGCGCGGAAACAGCGTACACACGTGGTCGAGGTCGCGGCGAAACTGCTTCCGGTCCGGCTGGCGGTAAGCGCCGAGTTCGAGATTTTCGAGCACCGTCAGGTCGGGGAAAATGCCCCGCCCTTCGGGGGCGAGGGCAATGCCGCGTGCAACAATCTCGTGCGTGGGACGTGCCGTGATGCTTTCGCCATTGAACACAACCCGGCCCCGCTTCGGCTTGAGCAGTCCGACGATGGTTTTCAGCGTCGTCGTTTTGCCGGCCCCGTTGGCGCCGATGAGGGTCACGATTTCCCCCCTGCCGACCGTCAGCGACACATCGTGCAGCGCCTCGATGGACCCATAAGCCACACCGAGGTTTTCCACGGTCAGCAGCGACGTTCCATCAGCCGGCGGGTGGTGATTGGGCGCAACCGACATCGTTGCCTCTTTCCAAAACAGGGCTTCTGTGGGGCGCTTTGATGGGCGCTACGGCAAGGTCACATCGAGCAGCGGGGTCTGCAGGGCCACGCCGGCTACCCGCCGAAGTGCATACTCACAGTAGTCAGGATTGATGTCCACTCCCAGGTAGTGGCGGCTCAGCTTCTTGGCGGCAACCGCTGTCGTTCCCGAACCAAGGAAGGGATCGAGGACGACATCCCCGGGGCGCGTCAACAGCCGGATGAACTCCGTTACGACCGCCTCTGGAAAGACAGCCCGGTGGGGACAACCCTTGAGCGATTCGACCGGCGTTTCAATGACATCGCGTTTGAGTCGCGCACCATGCATGCGAATGACGGTGAAGCCATCGCGTTCCAGATGAATGTTTCGCCCCCCTTCCCGCCCCCCAAAAGGCACGGAATGGATGCCACGGATTTTCATGCGGAAGTCCTGAATCTCGCCGCGCTGCACCTCGGCAATCGCATTTTCCAGCGCCAGGCACGCCTGTGCTTTCTGGTCAGGAGTCAGCGTCGAGGCCTCGATGAGGCGAAAATACCGCTGTCCGATCCGCTTTCCCCGGCGGGTGGCGTCGGGTGGCTTTGTCTGGCACAGAAAACTCTCCGGGAAATACTGGTAGTCATCCGAAATGACAAAGTGAAAAAACGGTTCGGTGCTGGAGACAAGCCGCCGCCGAAAATGACGTGGTGTGGGATTACGCTTGACCCAGGTGATGGCATTCACGAGGCGTACCGGAAAACGCTCCATCGCAGCCACGGCAAAGCGATATGGAATCAGCATCAGCCCACGGTGGGCGTACTTGTCACCGATGTTGATGACAAGGCTGCCTGTTGGCTTGAGCAGACGCACACAGTGCCCAAAAATGTTCAGCAGGACTTCCAGATAGTCCTTCAGGCTGGTTTCGTTGCCAATGCCGCCGCCGTAATCCCGCTGGCGAAAGTAAGGCGGCGAGGTCAACACCAAATCCACTGTGCCGGACGGCAGCGATGACAGCAAAACCAGACTGTCCCCACACAGAATCTGGTTCCGTGGCAGTTGTAAAGCTTCAGCCCCTCCTTGTTCCCCAACGGATGCTCCCAGCTCCTGCCCGCCCGGCTCCTGCCCGTAGGTATCACCTGTAACAAACATCATTGCCTCAGGCCCGGCCAAGGTAAGCAGCAATCACCCGGGCGTCCTGTTTGATCTCATCCGGCGTGCCCACCGCAATGGTCTGCCCCTGCTCGACGACGTGAATCCGCTCACAAGCCCCCATCACCACCCGCATGTTGTGCTCAACCAGAACGACCGTCAGCTTGAAATCCTCGCGGAGTTGACGAATCTGACGCATCAGGGCGAGGGATTCCTGGGGGTTCATACCGGCTGCCGGCTCATCCAGCAGCAGGGCCTTGGGGCGGGTGGCCAGGGCGCGGGCAATTTCGAGCCGCCGCTGGTTGCCATAGGAAAGACTTTTCGCCGGGGCATGCTGCTGGGCGGCCAGCCCAAAACGCTCCAGAAGCTCCAGAGCGAACTCGCGTTGTTCGCGTTCTTCGGCCTGCTGGCGGCGCGTACGCAGGATGGTGGCCAGCACACCCGACCGACTCTGGTTGTGGCAGGCGGTCATGACGTTTTCCAGAACCGACAGTTCACCAAAAAGGCGGATGTTCTGAAACGTCCGGGCCAGCCCGCGCCGCGCAATGGCGTGGGGCGGCAACCCGACGATGCTCTGGCCTTCAAACTGTACATCGCCTGAAGTCGGCCGATAGACGCCGGTCAGGACGTTGAAAATCGTCGTTTTACCGGCCCCGTTCGGGCCGATGAGGCCAAAGACCTGGCCGGGTGCAACCGTCAGGTCAAGGTTTTTGACAGCAACCAGTCCACCAAAACGGACGGTCGTGGACTTGGTGGCCAAAAGTGCTGGCGCAGACGACATGGAAGCCTGTTTCTGCCTCGCTTATCCCCAGAAGTTCAGTCACTGAAAGCCGGCCCGTCTTCCGGCTGGCCGTAAATCTCCAGCAGACAGTCCCGTAGATAGACAAAAGCCTCTTCCGGGCTGTTGGCGTAGCGAAAGAAATTCAGGTCGGCAGACGAAATCATGCCCCATCTGACCAACGCTTCAAAGTTGAGCACCTCACGCCAGTAAGCTTCGCCATAAATGACAATCGGCATCCGGCGGTTGAGCTTGCGCGTCTGAAGGAGCGTCAGGACTTCGAGCAACTCATCGAGCGTTCCGAACCCACCCGGAAAGATGACCAGCGCCTTGGCCGGATAGACCAGCCAGAACTTCCTCATGAAGAAGTAGTGAAACTCAAAGCACAGTTCAGGCGAAATGTAGGGATTCGGATACTGCTCGAAGGGAAGGCTGATGTTGAACCCGACCGACTTGCCGCCGGCAATGGCAGCGCCACGATTGGCGGCTTCCATAATCCCCGGACCGCCGCCGGAGCAGACCAGAAACCGGCGCTGCGTCGTTGGCAGACTCATGGCCCAAGTCGTGGGCATCCGGGACAGGTCCACCGCGTCATCATAGAAATGGGACAGCGCCGGGTCCGCGTGCTCTCCGTTGGTTTCCTCCGGTTCGTACTCCGGTGGGTACTTGCCTTCAGGATGGGGGTGAATGCGGGCCGAGCCGAAAAACACGATGGTGTCGCGTACCTGGTGCTGCTGCAACCGGACGGCCGGTTCGAGGTATTCACTCTGGATACGAATGATGCGCGCCGCGCGGCTTTCGAGAAATTCGTGATTGCGATAGGCCTTTGGAGGTTTGGCCAACCGCCGAGGGGTTTCGGTCATCGAGGTTGTCCACTCTCAACTAGGGTTCCGCGCCATTGTCAGCCATTTCCCGCATGCCTTTCCAGGCTGCCGTGCGGTTGGCAGGTCATTGTTTCGGCTGACCGGCAGGCAGCATTCCTTTTTAGCACAGCACCGGCCGGGCAACGACTGAAAAGTGGCTGACATCTTGCCGAGCGTACGCAACGCGGTGACGCAGGCAGCCTGCTGGCTTTCAGCCTGCTGGCTTTCAGCCTGCTGGCTTTCAAGCCTACCGGCCCTCGTGAGAAGCCGCCGGCGTGTCTTCCGGTGTTCCCAGAACCCGATGTTCAAGCCGGCGTGACTCGGCAATGATGGACTCAAAAAGCCGCCGTACCGCCTGGTCATCAAGCGGCCCGGTATTGCTGGCGATGACCTGCGTCAACACTTCCATTTCGCGCGCCGGGATGTGTACCGGCAGCCCCTGCGCGTGTTTGAGGTGCGCAATGGCAATGACCAGTTCGGCGCGCCGATTCAGCAATGCCAGCAACTGGGCATCGGTTTCATCAATCAACCGCCGGTACTCATGCAACGTCATGAAAGCACCCAACCAAACAGGACCGAACCCGCCAGCGCAGCCCCCGCCTGGCAACCAGAACATCGGATGTAGGTTTTCTCACATTACACAACGCTTTGTGCTACTTTCCAGCTTCATCTGGAAGACACACGCCACAGCCATTTTTACTGGAGATGACACGACCCACTATGAAGTATCACAAGTTTTTCCTGGCATTCGTCGTCGGCGGCTGCCTGCTCGCCGTCGTTGGGGGGACGCAGGTCTTTGCGCAACGCCAGACCAGCGACTCCCCGGCAAGTGACATGCGGAGCAACCAGCCGAAGAAAGGCAAAATCAGGGTGGCCATTATTCCGCAGGACAACCAGCGCGGCTGGACCAAGGACATCATGGTGGCCGAACTGGAGACGGCGCTCGCTGGCGGCCGGTTCGACATCCTGTCCCGCGACTCCCTCAACTCCATCATTGCAGAACAAAAGCTCGCCAACTCCGATCTGGCCGATCCCAACAACGCCATCAAAGTTGGGCGACTTGGCTCGGCGCAGTACATCATCGTCGCCAAGTGCGTTTCGATTGATGTGAAGGAAGGTGGCGTCAGTATCGGCGGTTTTGGACGCCGCGAAAAGAAGATGACCACCAAGGTCAACATACAGCTTATCAATGCCGAGACCGGCTCGGTCATCAAGTCAGAAAACTACGACGCCAGCGATGCCACCACCTCGACGCGGGTGGGCAGTTTTGGCGGCAATACGGCCGATGCACCCGGACAGGAATCCTTCACCAAGATGATGAAGACCTTTGCGCAGCGCTTCGCCGAAGTCGTCAGCCTGGAAGTGCCGTTTGAAACCACAGTGGCCATGGTGCGGGATGGGCAGGTCATCATCCGCAGTGGAGCAGCCGATGGCGTTCAGGAAGGGATTCAGTTTGATGTCATCCTCGAAGGGGAACCCATCCGGGACGCGGACGGAACCATTCTGGAACGCATCACGAACCGCGTGGCCACGCTGCGCGCCGCGAAGGTCAGTGAGAAAGTCACCTACTGCGATGTGGTTCAGACCTTCGATCCGAATTCAAAGGTGGCCGATCCGACACCCAACCTCGGACGCATCCAAACCGACATGACCGTACGGCAGGTCGCACGGGTGACAGCCCCGCCACCCCGCCGCAACAAGCCGTAGTCAATAGTCTGGTCATCCCCCCGGCCCGGGACTACCCACCGGGGATGTTGTGCTGGACATATCGGGCTTCAAGGAGGTCCCAGTGAAACCCATACGACGATTCGGTTTGCATCTCTTCACGGCTGCCTGCGTGGCGCTGCTTGCCGCAACGCTCCCGGCTCAGGCCGAAACGCTCAAAAAACGTTACACTTTTGACTACAACCCGGCCACTCGTGCGGCTTCGGAAGCGCGCGCCAAGTCAAAAGCCCGGAAACAATTCCTGGCGGACTTCCTTGAAGCCAAGTTCTCCCGCGCCATTATCGAAAGCCTGGCCGAGGAAATTGACATTGCCCTCGATCCACCGGATGCGTTCCTGACCGATTTCAAAATTACCAACACGCGCTTCAACGACGATGAGACCAAGATCATTCTGACCGTTGAAGGTGATGTCAACCTGCCGGCCATGGTGTCGGCTCTGGTTCAAAACAAGGTGCTCAGCTTTGGCGAGCGCCCGCCGCGCGTGATGTTCCTGCCCTCCAGCCGCTTTGATGACCCGAAAGCGGCCAAGACGCTGCGCGCCCTCGTCTATGAGCAGATGCGCCAGGCGGGGCTGCAATCGGTGGCGTTCGAGGGGGTGACAGAGATTACCTCGGTGCAAATCAAGCAATCGCCCAACGGGCTGCGGGTGCTCGCCAAGCAGGCACTTCAGTATGGGGCGGACTACCTCATCTATGTGGACCCGGAAACCGACAACCGCCCGGCCAGCATCGGCGGTTATATCTGCGACGCAAACTTCATCTACACGGTCATGCGCCCCAACGACAACCGCATTCTGGGCGAAGGCGTGATTACGAGCCGTGGCAGCGCCAATTCCGCGATGGTGGCCTTCGGCAAAGCCCTGGACGAAGCAGCCCCCATCCTGATGACGCGCGCTGTCGGGCAACTGTACCAGTCCATTTTCGCAGATAGCGATGTCATCTACGATCAGAAGCAGCTCAGGAACAACATCGCCCTGACCGTCTATGGCAAAACCTCGCCCCAGCAGACGCAGGCCATCATCAAGGCCCTGCAGGCGCAGAATGCCTACGTGACACTCGGCGTCGGCGGCGTGGGCGACCGCATGACGGTTGAAACGACGCTGGAGCTGCTCGATCTCTACAACTTCTTCAACAACCAGACCTTTGAAGCCGGGGGGATGAAATTCAAGGCACCCGTCGTCAGCTACGGCGAAAACACGCTCGAAGTGGAGATTGTCCCCCCAAACGGGCAACCCCGGAAAGCCCGGGCGACGAACCCGCCGCCCCGGCGGCCGCGTCCGTCGGACACCGGCGCTTCAACCAGGCCCAAAGGCATCGTGTGCAACCTCAAGCCGTCGCTGCGGGCGCCGGCCTTCGTGCAGTGACTGTCGGCGGTCACCGCCGTTTTCCGGGTCAGCCCCATGACAGCCGTCCCGCCCGGCGCGAGATGGCTGTCGTGGGGCTGTTTCCCTACCGGACAGCGGCCCGGCTCTGTTAGAGTCGGTGGACTATGAGCTGGTATGAGGTCTTTCGTCTGGCCCTGGATGCCATCTGGGCGCACAAGCTGCGTTCCTTTCTCACCCTGCTGGGCATCATCATCGGGGTGGCCAGCGTCACGGCCGTGGCAACCGTCATCGAGGGCTTCAGCGAGTACGTCAACGAAAAAGTGGCCGTCTATGGCACCGGGGCGCTCACCGTCGAAAAGGCTGCCTTTCAGGGCTTTGCAGACTTCGAGAAATTCCTGCGCGCCCTTCAGCGCAATCCTGATCTGACGACGGAAGACCTGCGGGCGCTGCGCGAGCGACTGACCCTGGCCGATGAAGTCGCGGCGCAGGACGGCTCGGCAGCGGATGTCCGCTATGGCAACACGGTGGTTACACTGGTGGGCATCCAGGGTGTCACGGCCAACTTCAATGACCTGTCCACCGTTGAACTTGCCCAGGGGCGCGTCATCAGTCCTTTCGATGAAGAAAACCGCCGCGCTGTGTGCGTGCTTGGCGCCGACGTGGCCAAAGAGCTTTTTCCCCGGGGCGACGCCATTGGCAAGACCGTCAAGCTGGGGCGTGATCCCTATGAGGTCATCGGCGTTGCCAAGCCGCTCGGCACGTTTCTTGGTCAGTCGCAGGACAACTACGTGCAGATTCCCCTCACCACGTTTCACAAAGTCTATGGTGAACGGCGCTCGCTGACCCTGTACGTCCGTCCGCGCCGGGGGGTGCCGACGGAACTCGTCGAAGATGAAATTCGCGCCATTCTGCGGACGCGACACCATCTTTCACCCCGTGAAGAAGACGACTTCAGCATCACAAGCGATCCGGCCACGCAGGGCATCTTCACGACCCTGCTTGCCACGGTCAGCGCCGTGGTGCTGCCCATCACGGGTATTTCCCTTGTCGTCGGCGGCATCGTCATCATGAACATCATGCTGGTTTCCGTCACCGAGCGAACCCGTGAAATCGGCATCCGCAAAAGCCTGGGGGCGCGCCGGCGCGACATCCTGCGCCAGTTTCTGGCGGAATCGGCCCTGCTGTCGCTGATTGGCGGCATCATCGGGCTGGTGCTGGCCTACCTGGTGATGCTGATCGTGTCGCACTTCTCCGGGTTGCCGGTCGCGCTACCGCTTTGGGCCGTGGCGCTGGCGCTGGTTGTGTCGGGGAGTGTCGGACTGTTTTTTGGGATTTATCCAGCCAGCAAGGCGGCCCGGCTCGATCCCATTCAGGCCCTACGCGCCGATTGAAGCCCGGCTTCACTGAACAGTTTTCTTCACCCGAAGACCTCGCGGGCTGCGCGGTAGGTGTTGCAGTGGGCTTCGACCGTATCCTGGCGGTCACGGGCATAGCCGCCTGAAAGCGTGATGGTGACTGGAATGCCGGCCTGCCGGCAGGTGCGCAGTACAAACTCGTCCCGGCGCCTGAGACCCTCCAGTGTCAGCGCCAGCCGACCGAAACGGTCGTGGACATAGGGGTCCACCCCGGCCAGGTAAAACACCAGGTCAGGGCGAAACGCCGCCAGAATGCGCGGCACATACTCGCGCAGAATCTCCAGATAGGCCGCATCCGTCATGCCATCCGGCAGCTCCAGGTCAAGCGAACCCGGCGGTTTCCGCAGCGGATAGTTGTTCCGGCCGTGCATCGAAAAGGTGAAGACATCCGACTCGCCGGCAAAAATAACGGCGTTGGCATTTCCCTGGTGAACATCGCAGTCAATGAGCGCCACCCGGCCGACATCACCCTCGCGCTGGAGCACCCGGACAGCAATCGCAATGTCGTTGAGGACACAGAAGCCCTCGCCATGATCGGGAAAGGCATGGTGCGTGCCCCCGGCAAGGTTGCCGGCGACGCCCTCTGCCAGGGCGTGGCGGGCGGCATTGAGGGTTCCCTGGGCCGCCAGCCGCGCGCGCATCACCAGTCCTTCCGACCAGGGAAGCCCCAGACGGCGCAGTTCGCGTGGTGTCAACTGCCCGGCCGCCAGGCGCGTCCAGTAATCACGGGTATGGGCCAGCAGAATGTCTTCCTCGCGGGCGGGGGCCGGGGCAACGACATCTTCCGGCGACAGCGTGCCCTCTTCAATCAGTTGGGCATGGACACGCGGAAACTTGACCATCGGAAACACGTGGGCATCACCGATGTCCACAAAGTAACCCGGCGCATAAGAGACAAACATGCGGTGTCGGCTGTGGTCAGGCGGTGTGGTAGCTCCGGCCTAACGCATCTTCCCTTCCTGAACTGCACCCGGACGCTTGCGGCAATAGGGGGGGTAGTCGTCGCGGTTGCTGTAGTACGCCTCACACATCCCAAACACCCGATGACTGTGGTCGGCAATGACAAAGCCGTACTGCTTGGCGATTTCCTCTTGCAGGCGTTCAATCTCCGGGCTGAAAAACTCGATGAGCGCGTCACACTCCGTACAGATCAGATGGTCGTGGTGATCGTGCTTGTATTCGTGTTCGTAGCGTGCGCGCCCATCGTTGAAGTTGACTTCACGGGCCAGTTTGGCTTCGACAAGCAGGCGCAGGGTTCGATAGACCGTCGTGAAGCCAACGGTTTTGTCGCGCTGTTTGACGAGGTCGTAGAGTTCCTCGACGCTCAGGTGCGCCTCGGTTTCCAGAAACGTCCGCAGGATGAGGTCCCGCTGGGCCGTCCGCTTGAGCCGATGCTTGACCAGGTGGCGGTGAAACAGCTCAAACTCCTCGTGAAAAGCATCGTCGGCCGGCTGGCTCTGGGGCGATGGTGTTTTCTCCGGCTGCTCAAGATGTTGCGGCATGGCTTACGTTTCCTCTGACACAATTCACCCTGACCGCCGGGCTGACGGTACAGCCACCTGGACTCACTGACTGCCAAGGTAGCGGAAGCCACGGCCGGTCCACTCCCAAACATAGCGAAGTCCCCGCTGGCTGACGATGACAACCTGCGCCCGCTGCCGGCTGCTGACCGGGATGATGCCGACGGCCGCGACCTCTCTTGGCGCAAGCGGCAGTACGTTGGTCCGTTGCCCACGGTCTTCGATGAACAGTGGATAGACCCGTCCGCTCACGTCCACCAGCGCGCCGACGCGCCCATCCTGCTCGTAAGCAATCACGGTATCGTTGCCGATGGCATCGCTGCCGAGCATGTCTCCACGTACGGCGCGCAGCGGATGGGCACCCTGAAGATCGGCGCGGTGGAAAATTTCTTCCGCGTCTTCGTAGGTGACTTCCCGGCTGCGGGGTGGCAGTGGCTCAGATGCTGTCGTGTCTGCCCCCGTGTCCCGTGACGCCGGCCACATCTCGTCCTCCGGCGTTGGCGGTACTGCCCGCCCTGTCACTCCCAGGCGGCGCTGGACATCAATGAAAGCCCGGGTTGTCCGTACCCCGCGCCGATCTGATCCTGCCAGATACTGTGCGATTTCACGCTGGGTATTCTGGAGACGCTCTGCCGGAGGCGGGTGGGAAGCAAAGATTTTGTCGAACAGGCCGGGACTACGCTGCATCAGCGAACCGAGCAGGCGGAACATGTTGTTCATTTCTTCGGTGTTGTAGCCGGCGTGGTACATGTCATACAGCCCAAGAAAATCGGCTTCCCGCTCCTGATCGCGTGACCGCTGAAACAGCTTGCCGCCAGCGATGAGGGTCACAGCCAACTGCCCAAGCTGACCGATCGCGCCGTTGCCCAACAGGACTCCGGCAATGCCGATGATGAGACCTGTTGTTTGTGTCCGGCGGAGTGTGGCGCTCAGGTGATAGCCAACGTTGTGGCCGACTTCGTGGGCCAGAACGGCGGCCAGTTGCCCTTCGGTCGTCGCCTGTTTGATGAGTCCTGTGTGGATGTAAATGCGCCCGCCGCCGGGTGTGAAAGCGTTAATCTGGTCGTTTTCCACGACATAGAACTGGTAGGGCAGGTCTGGTCGCCCGGAAACCTCGGCCACCCGTCGTCCGACCTGGTTGACATAGTTGACGATAACCGGGTCAGTCACAAAACGGTACTGTTTCGAGATTTCCTGATGGGCCATTTCCGCAAACGCCAACTCATCCCGGAGAGACATGGCCCCACGGGCGCGCGCCCGGTCGTCGAGCCGCCGGAACTTGTCGTACGGGTTGGGTCCGGCAGAACGGTTGCGGTTGTCGGCCCAGACCGGCACGCCCAAGGCGCTCATCAGCACCAGACCGACCATGAGCATGGCCATGCTGCGCGTCATCCGGCTGCGTCGAGGCTGTTTCCTGCGCTGTCCCACGGCGGCCACACCTTCCGGCTGTGACTTCAAATCCCGGCTTGACATGAGTATCATCCCTTTCCGATGGTCTGCGGCATCAAGCATCCAGACACCACCACATACATGAATCACTAACAAGACGGCTGTAGGTTGCCAGACCAGCCTTTCGATGAATGACAAACGGAGGGCGCTGCATTTCATCCCACCGTGGCTTCGTGCAGAAGGGTTTCGGCGGCAAAGATTGTACAAAACGAATCATTCCACGCAAGGAGCGCAAGGTTGCCTATGTTACAGGGTTTGATGATGGACTATCCCCTGACCATGACACATTTTCTCGAACGTGCCCGGCGGTATCACCACGATGTTGAAATTGTCACCAAACGTCCCGACGGCTCACTGCACCGCTACACGTACGGCGAAGCCTACCGGCGGGTTTGCCGTCTGGCGCATGCGCTGGCCAGGCTGGGCGTCGAACAGGGCGACCGGATTGGCTCCCTGGCCTGGAATCACTACCAGCACCTTGAGCTGTACTTTGCCGTTCCCTGCTACGGGGCGGTGATGCACACGCTCAACCTGCGCCTGGCACCCGACCAACTGACCTACGTCATCAATCACGCGGCCGACCGCATCATTTTCGTGGATGCCAGCCTCGTCCCGCTGCTGGAAGCCATTCAACCGCACCTGACGAGCGTCCAGCACTTTGTCATCATCAATGCCCCGCCGGACTTTACGACCAAGCTGCCCAACGTCCGGCACTACGAAGAGCTGCTTGAGGGCGAGCCGGACACATTCGACTTTCCCCGGCTGGACGAACGGGCGGCGGCCGGGCTGTGCTACACCAGCGGCACGACAGGGAAACCAAAGGGCGTTCTCTACAGCCACCGGTCGCAGTTCATCCACACGATTGCGGCTGGGGGCGGAGACGCCCTCTCACTCAGAGGGACGGACACCGTCATTGCGGTTGTCCCGATGTTTCACGCCAACGCCTGGGCGCTGCCTTATCTGAGTGCTTCGCTTGGCTTCAAGTTCGTGTTGCCGGGCCCGCACCTCAAGCCGGAAACCCTGGCGCAACTCATCCAGGATGAAAAAGTCACCGTGGCAGCCGGCGTCCCGACGCTCTGGATTGGGATGTATCAGGCTATCAAGGCGCATGGCTTCGATGTTTCCAGTCTGCGGGCGCTCATCGTGGGCGGCGCGGCGTTTCCCAAGACTTGGATCGAAGCCTACGAGAAAGAACTGGGCATACCGGTCGTTCACGCCTGGGGTATGACCGAGATGTCGCCGATGGGCACCTCCACCGGCACGCTCAGTCATCGCACAGACCTTTCCATTGACGAGAAAATCGCCATCAAAACCCACCAGGGCTACGCCCCGCCCGGCGTCGAAATGCGTATCGTGGGCGATGATGGCCGTGAAATGCCTTGGGATGGCAAGTCGGTGGGCGAAATCCAGGTGCGCGGCCCCTGGGTCGTGGGTGCGTACTACAACGACGACTCGGCCGCGGCGCAGTTCACACCCGACGGCTGGTTTCGTACCGGCGACGTGGCCACCATTGATCCCAAAGGGCTGCTGACCATCACCGACCGGACGAAGGACCTCATCAAAAGCGGCGGCGAATGGATTTCGAGCGTGGCGCTGGAAAACGTCATCATGTCGCATCCGAAGGTACTGGAAGCAGCGGTCATTGCCATCCCGAATGAAAAGTGGAGCGAACGGCCGCTGGCATTGGTCGTCCCGCGCAACCCTGATGACCGTCCAACACCGGAGGAACTCCACGAACTGGTGTTGGCGCACTGTGCCAAGTTCTGGGTTCCCGATGAGTTTCGCTTTGTGGAGAGCATCCCCAAAACGTCGGTGGGTAAGTTTGACAAGAAGGTACTCCGTCAGATGTACGCCGAAGGCAAGCTGTGAACCCGGGACGACGTTGGCTCAGGTTGGCACTTAATCTGGCGCTGTCGGTTGGGCTGCTGCTGGGGTGGGCACTTGGGTGGTATCTGCCCGCCGCAGGGGCACAGGGCGAAACCTACCGCTATGAGTTTGAGCAGCCCAACTTCCTTGTGACGCGGATTGTCATCGTTCTCGATGCGGAGGGACGCGGCACGCTCGAATATGTCGAAAAGGACATACCGGCGCCGACCCGCGCTCCGGTGACGCTGCGCCCTGAATCGCTGGCGCGTCTTCGACGGCTGGCGGAACAGGTGGCGTCCCTGCCGTCCGCTCCGCCTTCGGAAAAACATTCCAACCTGGGGTTGAGCAAGCTGTCGCTGGTGGTCAACGGCCAACCGGTTACGGTGGCTTTTACCTACACGCCTCATCCGGCTTTGCTTGAGTTGGGGCAGTTCTTTCGGGGAATCGTCACGCAGCACCAGCGGGTCAGTCAGATTGAAGTGGCACGGCGCTATCAACCGCTTGACATGCCCAAACTGCTGCGTGACCTGGAAGCCGACCTCAATGCCAGGCGCATCGCCGAGCCGGCAGCCCTGGCTGACCTGCTGGCGAGTCTGGCCAATGACCTGCGGTTGTCGCTCATTGCGCGCAACCACGCCAAGCGGCTGTACGCCCGGATCAACGGGAAAACCTGAAAGCCTGGGAGCGCGGGCGTCCCGCCCGCATGCTTTCGGTTCGGCCTGGGCATGTTTCGCCTGTGCGTCGTACAACAAGCCAAAATGTGCAGGCGGGTCACCTGTGTTGTTGGGGTGACATTCAACCGTCGCCACGCGACGGGGGGTGTGGGACGCCTGTGACCCGTGGGTTGAAACCCACGGCTAAAATCAGGCGTCGCTGACGCGACGGGGCTGGGAGCGCGGGCGTCCTGCCCGCACTTTGTTTTGGCGGGCACTTGGCGGATGCCCGTGGGTTGAACTCCTGCTGAATTCAACCGTCGCTGGCGCGACGGGGGGCGGTGGGGGATGCCGCGATCCCGTGGGTTGAAACCCACGGCTAAAATCAGGCGTCGCTGACGCGACGGACCTGGGAGCGCGGGCGTCCTGCCCGCACTTTGTTTTGGCGGGCACTTGGCGGATGCCCGTGGGTTGAACTCCTGCTGAATTCAACCGTCGCTGGCGCGACGGGGGGCGGTGGGGGATGCCGCGATCCCGTGGGTTGAAACCCACGGCTAAAATCAGGCGTCGCTGACGCGACGGACCTGGGAGCGCGGGCGTCCTGCCCGCACTTTGTTTTGGCGGGCACTTGGCGGATGCCCGTGGGTTGAACTCCTGCTGAATTCAACCGTCGCCACGCGACGGGGGGTGTGGGACGCCTGTGACCCGTGGATTGAAACCCACGGCTAAAATCAGGCGTCGCTGACGCGACGGGGCTGGGAGCGCGGGCGTCCTGCCCGCACGTTTGCTTTTGGCGAGCAATTGGGGGATGCCAGTGGGTTGGGGTTCCCATCGAACAGGGGATTT
The DNA here is from genome assembly GCF_000226295.1 of Chloracidobacterium thermophilum B. Lineage (GTDB taxonomy): Bacteria > Acidobacteriota > Blastocatellia > Chloracidobacteriales > Chloracidobacteriaceae > Chloracidobacterium > Chloracidobacterium thermophilum. The sequence continues at coordinate 477,285 of NC_016024.1, read as the reverse complement.
TGCCCGTCCGTATCCCCAGTAGATGAAAGTTTGTCTGTCGCGTAGCGACAGTTGATTTTAGCCGTGGGTTTCAACCCACGGATCACAGCCGGTCCCATCGTTCCCGTCGCGTCAGCGACGGCAGAATTTAGGCGTGGATTTCAACCCACGCTGGGTTCAATCCACGGTCATCCTGCCAAAACAAAGGTGCGGGCAGGACGCCCGCGCTCCCAGGTCCGTCGCGTCAGCGACGCCTGATTTTAGCCGTGGGTTTCAACCCACGGGATCGCGGCATCCCCCACCGTCCCCCGTTGCGTCAGCGACGGTTGGACGCGGGCGGGTTCAACCCACGGGCATCCCTGGATTGCCTCCAAAAAAATGGGTGGGATGCCTGCGTTGTTGGGAATGAAATTCAACCGTCGCTACGCGACGGGGAATATGGGGATGCCTGCGATCCGTGGGTTGAAACCCACGGCTAAGCTCAACTGTCGCTACGCGACAGACAAATTTCATCCACTGGGGATGCGGACGGGCAAAATCCTCTGTTCGATGGGAACCCCACCCATTGGCATCCCCAAATTGCTCGCCAAAAAACAAAGATGCGGGCGGGACGCCCGCCCTCCCAAGCGTGATCCCGGACTCCTTACGGGCGGCGGGCCTTGCCGTTCTGCCGGGCTTCCTCCAGCAGGGTCAGAATTTCCTGTTTGACTTCCGCAAAGGGCCGCGGCTGCCCACGCGGGACCTCCCCTCGCCGTGCCTCGGATGCCCCGGTTGCCACGGTCGCTGCCCCCCCGTCCGCTACCTCACCGGAGCGTCCGCGCCAGTTCTCGACTGTATCCCCGTTTATCAGAAACTGCCCATACTGCCAGTTGACCGTATGAAACAGGGTTTGATCACGGGCCAGAAAGACCAGCATTTCCTGCTGGGGCGCATACACATCGCGGGCGCAGTAGGTGGTGCTCATCGCCCATACCCGCACTTCCTGACGGCGCGGATCGCCATAAATGACCTCGACGATTTCAAGCGTCGCCAACTGTCCATACATCGGATTGCGAATGTTTTTGGTGGAGCGCACCCGCACCCGCGCAATGAGATCGGCGCTCAGGACGAGTTCGCGCGTCTCCATCACGCGCATGTTGCACTGGGCATCCACGGAGACAGGCAGCAGAGAAAAACACACAAATGCAATGAGACAGAACAAAAAACGCATGCGGATTGAGCAATAGAGCCGACGGAATCAGAGCATGAGCATAAGCCGGGCATTGTAACTCAAACCGGCTGCTTGGAAAGCCCTGCTTGAGTCAAATGACCAGAACCCTGCCCGTCAATAACGCCCACTCCAGACGCGCGTGCCATTTCCTGTTTCCCGGCCGGTGAATTGACACCCCGGCTTTTGCGGCCTATAGTCGTTAGGCTTGTCACACGGCAGGCGCATATCAGGCTTTCGGGTCCCGCGCGTCCAAGGGCTCACGAACCCCGCCAGGGTAGAGATACAGCAACGGTAGTGAGTTTGCGGAGTGTGCGGGGAAACTCGAAAGCCTGGCTTCATTTTTACGCCTTTTTCAAGCGACGACGTTCCGCATTCCCTTGCACTGACGAGGCATCACCCCCATGGGACTCACCATCGAACGCATCCACGCCCGCGAAATCCTTGACTCACGCGGCAATCCGACCGTCGAAGCCGATGTCGTGCTTTCCAACGGACTCGTGGGAACGGCCGCCGTTCCCTCCGGGGCTTCAACCGGCGAGAACGAAGCCCTTGAACTCCGCGACGGCGATAAGCGCCGCTACCTCGGCAAGGGCGTTCAAAAGGCCGTGACCAACGTCAATACCACGATTGCCAAACGCCTCGTGGGCCGCGACCCCCTCGACCAGCAGGGACTTGACCGGGACCTGCTCGCGCTCGACGGCACCCCCAACAAACGCAAGCTCGGCGCCAATGCCATGCTGGCTGTGTCGCTGGCCACGGCCCGCGCTGCTGCCCAGGCCGTCGGATTGCCACTGTACCGCTACCTTGGCGGCACCCACGCCCGGACGCTCCCCGTCCCGCTGATGAACATCCTCAACGGCGGCGCGCATGCCGACAACAACGTGGACTTCCAGGAGTTCATGATTGCCCCCTGCGGCGCGGCAACCTTCGCCGAAGCCCTCCGCTGGGGCGCCGAGATTTTCCACACCCTCAAGGGCGTGCTCCGCAAACGCAACTACAACACCGCCGTCGGCGACGAAGGTGGCTTTGCGCCCAACCTCCGTTCCAACGAGGAAGCCATTGAACTCGTGCTCGAAGCCATCACCCAGGCCGGCTACAAACCCGGCGTACAGGTGGCCGTGGCGCTTGACCCCGCGGCCAGCGAATTTTTCGAGGGCGGCCACTACATCTTCAAAAAATCCGACAAGTCCAAGCACACCCCCGAAGCCATGGTGGAATACTGGGCTGACTGGGTACGAAAATATCCCATTATCTCCATCGAAGACGGACTGGCCGAAAACGACTGGACCGGCTGGGCGTTGCTGACGAAAGCCCTGGGCGACCGGGTACAACTGGTAGGTGATGACCTTTTCGTGACGAACGTGACGTATCTGCGCAAAGGCATTGAGCAGCACGTTGGCAACTCGATTCTCATCAAGGTCAACCAGATTGGCACGCTGACCGAAACCATGGATACCGTCGAACTGGCGCGAAACCATGGCTACACGGCCATCATTTCGCACCGGTCGGGAGAAACCGAAGACGCCTTCATTGCCGACCTCGCCGTGGCGCTCAACACAGGACAGATCAAAACCGGCTCGGCCAGCCGGAGCGACCGCCTGGCGAAGTACAACCGTCTGCTGCGGATCGAAGAACAGCTTGGGGCCAGTGCCAGTTATCCCGGCCTCCAGGCGTTCTACAACGTGAAGGTCGAGCCGGCCAAAGCCACGACTTCCCGCGCCACCCGCAACGAACGTTGAGCAATGGCCAAGGAAGCCTATCCCTACCTGCTCTGGTGCGGTCTGGCCGCGGCGCTGCTTGCCCCGGCGGCGCTCTGGTGGCCTCCGGCGTGGGGACTCGTAGCCGTGGTTGGCCTTGTGGCCGCCTTCGTGGCCTACTTTTTTCGTGACCCGGAGCGCCAGATTCCGCCCGGCAGCGATATTGTCGTCTCGCCGGCCGACGGGCGCATCACCCGCCTGGCTCCGGTGACGCCCGGCGACCCGGCTTCACCGTGGTTGGTAAGCATCTTCCTGTCGCCGCTGGACGTGCACATCAACCGGGCGCCCATCGCCGGCATCATCCGGGATGTCCTGCACCGGCCCGGACAGTTCAAAAGCGCCCTGCGGGAAGATGCGGCACTCATCAACGAGCAGTTCATCGTCGTGCTGGAAGGAACGCACATCACCGTCACCCTCAAACAAATCGCTGGACTCATTGCCCGCCGGTGCGTTTTGTGGAAAGGCGTCGGCGATCAGGTTGCCTGTGGCGAGCGGATTGGTCTCATCAAGTTCAGTTCACGGACTGATCTCATCGTCCCGGCCGAAGTTGAACTCCAGGTGCGCCAGGGGCAGCGGGTCAAGGGCGGCACCACCATCATCGGACGGATTCGCCCACTGGACTAGCGCCAACGCCTTTGCCGGCGCCAACGCCTTTGCCGGCGCCAACGCCTTGTCGCCATGAACCGTGAAGCTGAAGCCAAACATCGTCTCACCCGCCGCCGCCTGCGCAAAGGCGTGTATGTCCTGCCGAGCTTCATCACCTGCATCAACATCTACATGGGCTTTTATGCCGTGGTCGAAAGCCTGAAGGGCTACAAGTACGTGGCGCTCAACGACCCGGAAATGGCCACGCGGCACTTCGACATTGCGGCGCTGTGCATTGGCTGGTCGGTGCTGTGCGACTTTCTCGACGGACGCATTGCGCGCCTGATGCATGCCACGAGTGAGTTTGGCGTCCAGCTCGACAGCCTGGCCGACGTGCTCAGTTTTGGTATTGCTCCGGCGGTTCTGCTCTACACCTGGGGCTTTTCCGGCATTCCGGCGTTTCAGAAGCTGGCGTGGGGGGCGGCCTTTATTCACCTCATCTGCTGTGCGCTGCGTCTGGCGCGCTTCAACGTCCAAGCGACCAAACCCATCCCCGGCGACCCCAAAACCGCCAAACGCTTCTTTGTCGGTCTTCCCACCCCGGCGGCGGCTGGGCTGCTCGCCGCCATTGTGCACTTCACGCCGCTGCCGGTTGTGTATCAGGAAACCTACTACCGCCTCTTCGGGCAGGAATTCCTCATCACCCCGACGGAATGGGCCCTGGGGCTGTTCGTGCTGGCGATTACGCTGGCGCTGCTTATGGTCAGCACGTTGCGGTTCAACAGCTTCAAGGACCTGGGGCCATACGCCCGGCATCCGCAGATCGTACTGCTTTCCCTGGGACTGCTCATTTTTCTCGTCTATAACTACTCGCAATGGACGCTGCTCATCCTGGCCACCATCTACGCCGGGCAGGGGCCGGCCGGGAAACTGGCCAGCCTTTTCCGCCGCAGGACGGCTTCCGTTCCGACGCCCACTTCGGCCGAAACCCTCTAACCAACCACTTGCCCGTATGACCGACGACCAGCTCCAGCAAGCCCGTCAGTACCTTGCCGCCGCCAGGCGCGTTGTAGTGTTCACGGGAGCCGGCATTTCGGCCGAATCCGGCGTGCCGACCTTTCGTGGCAAAGATGCGACCTGGAAGGGGATGCCGGCCGCCGTTGCGTCTTCCATCGGACTGCTCGAACAGGACCTCACCACGGCCTGGGAGTGGTTTGACTACCGGCGGACGCTGCTCAAAACCGTCGTTCCCAACCCCGCGCACATCGCCGTTGCCCAGGCGGAAACGCGGTTTGAGGATTTTCTGGTGGTCACGCAAAACGTGGACGGCCTGCATCAGAAGGCCGGCAGCCAACGCATCATCGAGCTGCACGGCAACATCTGGCGGGGACGCGGGTTGCGTACGGGCAAACGCTATCCGCTGCCCGAAACGCCGCTGCCGACGCTGCCGCCCCGTGGCGACCACGACGAGCCGCTGCGCCCCGACGTTGTTCTCTTTGGTGAGATGCTTCCGGCCGGCGCGTTTGAGGAAGCTGAAATTGCAGCTTCCCGGTGTGATGTCTGCCTCGTCATCGGCACGTCCGGCGTGGTTTATCCGGCGGCACTCATTCCCTTTGCCGCGCGCGATGCCGGCGCGGCCGTCATCGAGGTCAACCCGGAGAGCACCGACCTGACGCCCCACATGACGCTCTCGCTGCGCGGCCGGGCCGGCGACATCGTGCCCCGGCTCTTTGGCTAGGCCCTGTGGCTAGGTCGTTCTTTCACGAGGAAGGGCACCGGGAAGGGTGTTTCCCGGCAGGTCCGGTGCTGATGCCGTTGACCGGCGGCGCGTCAACGGCACAAGTGTCGGCGGGGCTGCCGGCACAGGGGCATCCACTTCCGCAACCTGTTCGTGCGCGTGGTAAGAACTGCGCACCAGCGGGCCGGCTTCGACATGCCGGAACCCCATCGCCAGCCCAATCTGCCTGAGTTCGGCAAATTCATCCGGGTGGTAAAACTTCTCGACCGGCAGGTGACGGAGACTTGGCCGCAGATACTGCCCCAACGTCAGAATATCGCAGTCGTTCTCACGCAGATCGCGCATCGTTTCCAGCAGTTCATCCCGTGTCTCGCCCAGACCCAGCATGACGCCGGACTTCGTCAGCACGGGATAGTCTGCTGAACGCCAGGCGGCCGCCCGGCGCAGCAACTCCATCGAGCGGGCATAAATGGCATCGGGACGCACCCGCCGGTACAACGCCTTGACCGTTTCCGTGTTGTGGTTGAGCACATCGGGACGCGCTTCCATCACCACATCGAGGGCTTCCCAGTTGCCGCAGAAGTCCGGGATGAGCACTTCCACGCGGCAGCCGGGGTTGTAACGCCGGACTTCCCGGATCGTCGCCGCAAAATGGTGCGCGCCGCCATCGGGCAGGTCATCGCGGTTCACCGAAGTGATGACCGCGTGGCGCAGGCCCAGCTTGCGGACGGCTTCGGCGACGTGGCGCGGCTCAGCGGGATCGAGCAGCCGGGGCGCACCCTTTGTCACGGCGCAGAAGCCACAGTGCCGCGTGCAGATGTCGCCCATGAGCATGAAGGTCGCCGTCCGGTTGGAGAAACACTCCCAGATGTTCGGGCAGCGCGCTTCCTGACACACGGTGTTGAGGGAAAGATCGTCCACCATGTGGGCGACTTCCTGAAACCTGTCACGGGCATCCAGGCGGATTTTCAGCCACGCCGGTTTGCGTTCCGGGCGGAGATCACGGCGGGTAAAAGTACGGTCAGCCATAGTGATGCCATCTTAGAAACCGCCGGCCGCAGACTCAAGTCACCAAACCCGTCACGGCCCAGCCGCCGAAGCCTTGGCCGGGCAGCCTTTTGGTGTAAGTTGAATCCGTAGCTGCACCATCCACCCGGCCGCCTGCCATCCTCTTACGCAGTCACATCCGTTCCGGCCCCTGACACTGCACCATGATGTCTTACGCCCAAACCAGCCCTTCCCTTCAGCTCGTCACGCTGCCCTTTGTCGCTGTCGTCGGCCATGCTCCGGTCAAGCGCGCGCTGCTGCTGCTGGCCATTGAACCCCGGCTGCGCGGCGTCGCCTTTGCCGCTCCGGCCGGCAGTGCCAAGTCGGTTCTGGCGCGCGGTTTTGCCCAGATTGTCCCCGACGTGGACGGCCGGCGCCCGCCGTTCGTCATCCTGCCCGGCAACATCAGTGAAGACCGCCTTTTTGGCGGCCTCGACCTCGAAGCCACGCTCGCCGGCGGCCGGCGACGCTTCGCGCCGGGTATTCTGGCGCAAGCCCACGGCGGCTACGTCTTTGCCGACAACCTCAATCTGCTGCCGACCCAGGTGGAAAACGCCCTGCTGACCTGCCTCGACGAAGGCTGCCTGCGCGTCGAACGGGAAGGCGTCTCGCTGACCTTGCCCGCGGACTTCGGGCTGATTGCGGCCTTCAATCCGGGTGACGGCCCCGTACGCTGGCACATCCTCGACCGGCTGGGCCTCATCGTGGCCGCCTCGCGCCAGTCTGACCTCGAAACCCGGCAGAAAGTCATCGAAACCGTGGCGGCCTTCGAGCGTGACCCGGAAGCCCTGCAGATGCTTTACGCCGAAGAAACCACACTGCTTCGGAATCTCCTGACCGATGCACGGCAGCGGTTGCCGCAGGTCACGCTGGGCGATGAAACCCTGCACTGGCTTTGCGCACGCGCGGCGGCGCTGGGCACCGTCGGGCAGCGGGCAGAATACTTTGCCACGCTGGCGGCCCGGGCCAATGCCGCACTCGAAGGACGGACCGCGGTCAATGAAGACGACTGCCGGACAGCCGAGTTTTTCGTCCTGCTGCCACGCGCCACACAGCGTCCCGAAAGCGAACCCGAACCACCACCGCCGCCGCCACCGCCTTCGGAAAGCTCGGAAGACGAGCCGGAACCGCCCTCACCGCCGGAAGAACTCGAAGACCTGGCGCTGGTTTTCGACGCCGAAGAAGCGGCCCTCGACGCCGACTTCGACTTTTTTGCCAAAAAGGCGCGGCTGGGGCGCTACGGGAAACGCTCCGAGCGCGACAACTTTCAATCCGGGCGGCACGTCCGCTCCGTGCCGGGCGAACCCTCGCGGGGGCGCGTCGCCATTGAAGCCACGCTGCGTCAGGCCGCACCGCACCAGCCGGCCCGCCGCCAGAAGCTGCTCGCCAACGGACAGACACCCGACCGGATACTACTCAAAAAAGATGATGTCCGGCTCAAGAAACTCCGCCAGCGCACCGGCGCACTCATCGTCTTCATCGTGGATGCTTCCGGGAGCATGGCTGCCAACCGTATGGGACAGGCCAAAGGGGCCGTCGTCGAACTGCTGCGCCAGTCCTACGTCAACCGGGACAAAGTTGCCCTCATTGGCTGCTATGGCAACGAAAGCCGGGTGCTGCTGGCTCCGACACAAAGCGTCGAAGCGGCCAAGCGCCAGCTCGAAACCCTGCCGACCGGCGGAGCCACGCCGCTCAACGATGCACTCCGGCGGGCACAGGCGCTCATCGAGGAAGTCCGGCGCACCGGGGCCTACACCGAGGCGCTTGTCATTGTCATCGGCGACGGACGCGGCAACGTCCCGGCCCGGACGCCCGAACCGGACGGGAACCTTTCCCGCGCCGATGCTATCCGGCGTGAACTGGAAGACCTGGCGCGGGTATATGCCGCCAGTAACATCCGCCTCGTTGTCTTCGACACCCAAAACCGCTTTGTCTCACGTGGCGAAGCCAGACAGCTCGCAGAGCTGTTTGGCGGGCGATACATCTACCTGCCGCGCCTGTCGGCGGCCGGCATCACCGATGCGGTCAAGCAGGAACTGCGCCGGTCGTCCTGATTTCACACTTTGGTTTCTGCCCTCCGGGTCGGGTATTGACCTCAAAATGCGCCACCTGGAACGGGCAGGCCCCCTGTGGCCCTGTTCGCCACGGGCGGCATCGTGCACAATAGGCCGTACCGAGCCATTCCGTCTGATTCCGGGTTGCGACGCGCCTATGTCTTCTCCAGAACCACGTTCGTCACCGCCGGAATTTTCGTTCTTGCGGGAATGCGAATTGTTTTCGACGCTTTCCGACCTGACGTTGCAGGCGCTGTTCCTGCGCGGGCAGGTCGTTGTTTTTGAACCCGGCGACGATGTTTTCCACATTGGCGATCCGGCCGATTACCTGTATGTCATCAAGTCGGGGGTCGTGGAGATTCGCCGGCCGGCAATGGAAGGCTCCAGAGAACTGACGCCAGTGGCTTACGTCTCCGCCGGCGACGTGATTGGCGAGGTCGCCATGTTCACCCGCTCCAATCGTGCTTCGGCAGCGCGCATGCCCGGCGGCGGTGAAATTTTCCGCATCTCGCGTGACAACTTTCACTCGGTTGTGGCCGGCTTCCCGGAACTCGCACTGCGGCTGTGCTTTACCTTTGCCCAGCGGCTCGAATCCACTGTGCGCAACATGCGCAAGGAACGCCAGCGCCAGTTGGGCGGAAACCTCAAGTTTTTTGACCTGCCGACGGTCATCCAGACCATCATCAGCTCCGGCATGACCGGCACGCTGCGCGTGGACGACCCGCTGGGCATCACCCTGGCCGAAATCTACTTTGACAACGGACACCTGTGCCGTTCCGTCATGGGCCATCTGACCGGCAGCGAAGCCTTCTTCCAGCTCTTTCAGCCGCCACCGACGGAAGGCACATTCGAGTTCAAAGGCGGTGAGCGGGAAGTGGCGGAAGGCGCCACCTGCGACATTCTCCTGCCCGGCATGACAATGCTCATGGAAGCTGTCCGCATGCAGGATGAAGTCGGGGCGTTGCGGTGCCAGTTTCCGGCCAACCAGCGGTATCGCCCTCTGGACGACGACCTGCGCTGGGAAGGCGACGAGAACCTGCTGCCCATCGCCTATGACATCTGGTATCGCCTGCATGCCGGAGAGCCGACGGTACGCGAGCTGCTCGACAGCATACCGGCGTCCCACTACACAGTACTTTCCATTCTGAATCACCTTCTGGAAACGATGCAGATCAGCGCCCACCAGCCGGATTCCAGGGCGTTGACCAACATCTCCGACATCAGCCAACACCCCCTTCCCGGACTGGACACTCCCTGAGCCCCCGCACCAAATCCTTTACCAATGAATACTTTAGACTACACCACTTATGACCGAGCGAATTCTTGTCACTGGCGGGGCCGGCTTCATCGGCACACATCTCTGCAAACGACTTTTGGATGAAGGTCACGAAGTCATCTGTCTTGACAACTTCTACACGGGCCAACGCGCCAATATCCGGCCGCATCTTTCCCACCCGCGCTTTGAGCTGATACGCCACGATGTCATCGAGCCAATCCGGCTTGAAGTCACGCAAATCTACCATCTCGCCTGCCCGGCTTCGCCCGTCCACTATCAGGCGAATGCCATTCAGACCGTCAAAACCAGTGTTCTGGGGACGCTCAACATGCTGGGGCTGGCCAAACGGGTTGGCGCGCGTTTTCTGCTTGCCTCAACTTCGGAAGTCTATGGCGATCCGCTCGTGCATCCGCAGCGTGAGGACTACTGGGGCAACGTCAATCCCATTGGGCCGCGAAGCTGCTACGACGAAGGCAAGCGCGTCGCCGAAACGCTGACGATGGACTACCACCGCCAGCACCACGTGGATGTGCGGATCGTGCGGATTTTCAACACCTACGGCCCGAACATGCTCGAAAACGACGGGCGCGTGGTCAGCAACTTCATCTGCCAGGCGCTGCGGGAGGAACCTCTGACCGTCTATGGCGACGGCTCGCAGACCCGTTCCTTCTGCTACGTGGATGATCTCGTGGAAGGCATTGTCCGTATGATGCAGGCCGAAGCATTTACGGGACCGGTCAACCTCGGCAACCCGGATGAGTTCACAGTTGCTGAACTGGCACAGAAGGTGCTGTCCAAGACGGGTTCGGCGTCGCCCATCGTGCATCGCCCGCTGCCGGAAAACGATCCGCAGCGCCGGTGTCCCGACATCACCCTGGCCGGTGAACGCCTGAACTGGGCGCCGCACATCCCGCTTGATGTCGGCCTTGACCGGACGATTGCCTACTTCCGTCAGGTGCTTGCCGAGCCGGCTGGCCCCGCGGCCCACTGACGGGGCAGCAGCGGCTGTCCCGAAAGCAGGCATTCCTCTTTGACAAGCGACCCGCGAGCAGGCATATCGCACAGGCTCAAACCGGGAGACTCTGACTTGCTGGAAGGATATTCAACATGGAAACGTGGGCGGGCAAAACGGTACTCATTACCGGCGCCTCAGTTGGGATAGGAGAAGCCTTTGCCCGGCGCTTTGCGCGGGAAAAAGCCAACCTGATGCTGGTGGCGCGGCGGGAAGACAAGCTCCGGCGGCTGGCGGCTGAGTTGGCCAGGCAGCACAGCATCACCGTGGATGTGCTGGCCAAAGACCTCAGTCTGCCGGAAGCAGCCGGGGAAGTCTTTGAGGAAACCGAACGGCTGAACCTCCAGGTGGACGGTCTCATCAACAACGCCGGCTTTGGTATCGGCGGGCGGTTTGTGGAAACCGACCTCAAGCGCAATCTGGAGATGCTTCAGCTCAACATTGTCACCCTGACCGAGCTGACCCATCGCTACCTGCCGGGAATGCTGGCGCGCCGGCAGGGCGTTGTTGTCAACGTGGCCTCGACGGCCGCCTTCCAGGCAGTGCCCTATCTGGGCGCTTATGCGGCCACGAAGGCCTATGTGCTGAGCTTTTCCGAGGCGTTGCACGAGGAATGCCGGGACCAGGGCGTGCTCGTCATGGCGCTGTGTCCGGGGGCCACGGCAACGGAGTTTTTCGACACGGCGCAGGTCGCCGAAGGCACGGCCCGCGACATGCTCCGCCGCGCCCAAACGCCGGAAGAAGTCGTTGAAGCCGCCTTTGCCGGCATCCGCCGGCGAAGCAGTTCTGTCGTTTCGGGCCTGGCCAACAGCCTGCTGTCGCAGGCGACGCGGTTTGTGCCACGCGACATTGCCGCCCGCATTGCCGGCAACATCATGAAAGCGCGATGAGTCTGCGCTTTGAGCTACTGGCCAGTGATGCCGGGACGGCAGCGCGGCGGGGGCGGATTACGACGACCCGCAGCGTCATTGAAACGCCGGTGTTTATGCCCGTCGGGACGGCAGCCACCGTCAAGGCGCTCACCCAGGACATGCTCGAAGCCCTGGATGCGCGCATCATTCTGGCCAACACCTATCACCTGTTTTTGCGCCCCGGGCACGAGGTCATCCGGGAACTGGGCGGTCTGCACCGCTTTATGAGCTGGCCGCGCTCGATCCTCACCGACAGCGGCGGCTATCAGGTGTTCTCGCTGGGTGAGTTGCGTACCATCAGCGAGGAAGGCGTCACCTTTCGGTCCCACCTTGACGGCACACGGTTGCTGTTGTCGCCGGAAGTCTCCATGGAGGTTCAGATCGCGCTTGGCTCCGACATCGTCATGGCCTTCGATGAGTGCCCGCCCTATCCGGCTTCGCCTGAACAGGTGCGGCACTCGCTTGAACTGACCGAACGCTGGGCGCGGCGGTGCCGGACGTACTTCGACACCCACGCCGACCGGGAGCGCCAGTCGCTGTTTGGCATTGTGCAGGGCAGCGTGTACCCGGAACTGCGCGCCCGTTCCCTGGAGGGACTGCTGGAGATTGGCTTTGAGGGCTACGCCATCGGCGGCCTCAGCGTTGGCGAGGAAAAACACCTGATGTACGACACGACGGAGTTCATCGCGCCGCGCCTGCCGGCGGACAAGCCCCGCTACCTGATGGGCGTCGGGACGCCGGCCGACCTGGTTGAATCCGTGGCGCGCGGGGTGGACATGTTCGACTGCGTCATGCCCACACGCCACGCGCGCAACGGCACGGTGTTCACCACGACCGGCCGGCTCAACCTGCGCAATGCGCGCTACGTCCGTGATGAGCAACCGCTTGACCCGGACTGCACCTGTGCGGTCTGCCGGCGGTACTCGCGGGCCTATCTGGCGCACCTGCTGCGGACGGGAGAAATTCTCGCCTCCATCTTGGCAACCTATCACAACGTGCATCACTATCTTGACCTGATGCGGCAGATTCGGCACGCTCTGGAACGGGCCGAGTTCAGCCGCTTCCGGGCTGACTTCCACCGTCGGCAGCTTTCATCCGAGGAGTCTCTTTCAACATGAACATCGTCCTGGCACAGGGTGGTGGAGGAAGTTTTCTCATCCAGCTTGTTCCGATTCTGGCGATGGTCGCCATTTTTTACTTTCTGGTGATCCGTCCCCAGCAGAAACGCCAGAAAGAACTCGAAACCATGCGCAACAACCTCAAGAACGGCGACCGGGTTGTTACCGAAGGCGGGATTTACGGAACGGTGGCCGGTATCAATGAGAAAGAAAACACTCTGCACCTGCTCGTCGCGCCGTCGGTCAAAATTGAGTTTTCCAGAAATGCCATCATCGGCCTGCGTGACCAGCCCAACAAGTAATGAAAGCTGACCTTCAATGCAGCCCCACCTGGCGTCGGCGGCCACCACCCATCCGGTTCATTTTGTTGTTTTCATTACGCTTGTTATCGGCTTTCTCTGGGTTGATCTGGCTTCCGGCAAAACGGACCGGCCGGTTTCAATGCTCAAGGCAGCCACCTGGTCGGGCATCTGGGTGGCGGTCTCGCTGGCTTTTGCCGGCTATGTGGCCTCGATTCGTGGCACGGACGACGCCATCCTGTTTCTGACGGCTTATGCCCTCGAAAAATCCCTGGCCGTAGATAACCTCTTCGTCTTTCTGGCGATTTTTTCCGCCTTTGCCATTCCAGAGTATCTGCACCACCGGATTCTGTACTGGGGCATCATTGGTGCGCTGATTTTCCGTGCCATTTTCATCGGACTGGGCGTTGGCCTGCTGTTTGGTGCGCGGGCGCTGGGGGCGCTGACCATCTTCGGCTGGCATATCGAACTCCAGCGCGTGGTCTTTTTTGGTTTCGGCCTGGTCATTCTGTGGTCGGTGCACGCCCTCTTTCGCGCCGGGCAGAAGGACACGACCGAAGAGGAAACGGACTACACCAACCACTGGGCTGTTCGCTTTCTGCGCCAGTTTTTTCCCAACCGGATTGCGACACAACTCGACCGTGGTCGCTTCCTGACCAGGGTCACAGATGGGCAGGGGCGGCACTACCATGCGCTGACTCCGGCCTTTCTGTGCCTGCTGGTGATTGAGGCCTCGGACATCATGTTTGCCTTCGACAGCGTACCGGCGATTTTTGCGGTCACGCAGGACCCGTTTCTGGTCTATACAAGCAATATCTTCGCCGTGCTTGGTTTGCGCTCGATGTATTTTTTGGTGGCGGCAGCCAAGCGCATGCTTGTTCACCTCGACAAAGCTGTGTTTGTCATTCTTCTTTTCATCGGCATCAAGATGCTGGCGCTGGCCTTTGACTGGTTTCACCTGCCGCCGCTGGTCAGCCTGAGCGTTGTTCTGGGTCTGCTGGCGCTGGGTGTCGGGGCTTCCCTGCTGGACAGGCACAAGCGGGTCAGCGGGGAGACTTCCTAGGCAGGGGGGCTTGGCAGTCTGCCACACCGTTCCCGGCACATTGTCCGTTTGCTCCGGGTTCGTCTGTTCAGGAACGTCCGCCCTTGACAGCTCAGCCGGGAGTTGCGTAGTCTAGTCGTTCGCTTTGCTTCCGGTAGTGGAGCGTCCCAAGGGACGGCTGTGCGTGCTGCCCAGTCAGTCACCTGCGCAGATGCCAAACTGGATGACAAAGGGTATGAGGTTGCTGTGAGGAGCACATTCAAGCTGTCATGAGTGAACCGACATCCGAGACAACGCAGGCGGCAGCATCCGCTGAGTCCACCCCCACGGCGGGCAATTCGCCGAAAACGGCTGTCCGTCGCCGCCCACACAAGGCGTACACCGGGCAGACCTTCGTGCCCAAGGGCCCGTTGCCCGAACCGGCGCGCAAGTGGTTTCTCGTGGATGCCACAGGGCTGACCGTCGGACGGTTGGCATCGCAGATTGCTCCAATTCTGATGGGCAAGCACCATCCGCGGTACACGACCTTTATGGACATGGGCGATGGTGTGATTGTCATCAACGCCGAGAAGGTTGTTTTCCGGGGTGATAAGTGGAATCAGAAACTTTACCGGCGGCACACTGGCTACCCCGGCGGCTTGCGGGAAATCAGAGCCAAAGACCTGCTGGCCAGGTTTCCGACCCGGATTTTGCAGCACGCCATTGTCGGGATGCTGCCGAAGACGAAGCTCGGCCGCCAGATGGCCAAAAAGCTCCGCATCTACGCCGGTCCGAACCATCCACACCAGGCACAGCGCCCGGAACCGCTGGTGCTCGATACCCTGCGCGCCAAGAGGTGAGCCCTGTTGGGCAACTTTCCGGTGTGACCGAAGGCGGTCGTGCAGAAAGCAGGCAGAAAGCAGAAGGATGGAAGGTCAACGACGATTGTGATTTGAAATTGATGAGGTAAGTCAAGCGTGGGGATGCTCATTCAATACTACGGGACAGGTCGCCGCAAAACCGCTACGGCGCGGGTCTATCTGCGTCCCGGTGACGGGAATATCACAGTTAACAAACGCACCTTTGAAGGTTACTTTCCAAGTGAAACCCTGCGGATGCTTATCCGCCAACCGCTTCAGGTTACGGAGACGCTGGGCAAGTTCGATGTCCTGGTCAGCGTTTCCGGCGGCGGTCTGTCTGGCCAGGCCGGCGCCATTCGGCACGGGATTGCGCGGGCGCTGCTCCATTTCAATGTCGAGTTGCGCCGCCGCCTGAAGAAAGCCGGCTTTCTGACGCGCGACCCTCGCATGAAAGAACGCAAGAAGTACGGGCAAAAAGGTGCGCGCAAGCGCTTCCAGTTCTCGAAGCGGTAAGCTGAAGCGGTAAGCTACAGCCAGTCTGTGGCCGGTTGCGTCGGCCCCGACAACTGATAGGGATATTTCATTGCCACGCAGCGGGTGTGTTCCGATGGCTGCCTCAAGGTCAGCCGGAGGCGTGTGTGGCGAGTACACAAACCATCCACAACAAGCCAGAGGCTTGTAAGAAAGGCGGTCGTGAGTGGCAGTTGCAGTCACTATGAAGGAATTGCTCGAAGCTGGAGTTCACTTCGGGCATCAGGTACGGCGGTGGAATCCGAAGATGAAGGAGTACATCTTCGGTGAACGCAATGGCATTTACATCATCGATCTCCAGAAGACCCAGCGTTTGCTGCGCGAGGCTGTCCGGTTTATCGCGCAAACGGCGGCTGAGGGCGGGACAGTACTTTTCGTTGGGACGAAACGCCAGGCGCAGGACGCCATCGCGGAGGAAGCCACCCGGTGCGGCATGCCGTATGTCAACCAGCGGTGGCTGGGCGGTCTGCTGACCAACTTCCAGACCATCCAGCGTTCGATGAAGCGCATGCGTGAGCTGGAAGTGATGCGTACAGATGGGCACTACCAGTCCCTGACCAAAAAGGAAATCCTGCGCATCGAGAAAGAGTATGCCAGGCTCGAACGGAACTTTTCGGGTATCCGCACAATGAACCGCCTGCCCAAGGCACTTTTCGTCATTGACACCAAGAAAGAGGAAATCGCCATCGCTGAAGCCAACCGCCTGGGAATTCCAGTCGTCGCCCTGGTGGATACAAACTGTTCCCCGCTTGGGGTTGACTATGTCATCCCAGGCAACGACGATGCATTGCGCTCGGTGCGCCTCATCAGTGCCAAAATCGCCGATGCGGTCATCGAAGGTCGCACCATGGGAATCGAAAAGGGAGACGGCGGCAAGGTCGAGATGGGCGGTGCCGATGCCCCGGCTCCTGGCGGGACAACAACCACCACGCCGACTTCTGTCGTATCGGCGGCTGAAGCGGTGCCAGCCTGAAGTCATCCGGTGGGCGACTGACGGTCTAGCGGATGGTTGCCACCGACATTTCTGTTGAGGGGAAGCATTCATGGCAGATGTGAGCGCAGCAGCAGTCAAAGCTCTCCGGGAAAAAACCGGAGCCGGCATGATGGAATGCAAAAAAGCCCTGGAAGAAGCCCAGGGTAATGAAGAAAAAGCCATCACCATTTTGCGTGAACGCAACAAGCACATTGCAGGCAAGAAGGAATCACGGGTAGCGGCCGAAGGCTTGGTTGAAGCTTACATCCACACCGGCGGCCGCATTGGTGTTTTGGTCGAAGTCAACTGTGAAACGGATTTCGTTGCCCGCAGCGAAGACTTCAAGGAGTTCGTGCGCGACATTGCCCTGCAAATCTGCGCGCTCAACGCCGAGTATGTTTCAGCCGAGGAAATTCCGGCGGAAGTGCTTGAAAAAGAGCGTGAAATAGCACGGGCACAGGTCGCCGCTGACCCCAAGACGGCAAATAAGCCAGCCCACATTATCGAAAACATCATTGAAAGCCGGCTTGGAAAGTTTCGCGCGGAGACCTGCCTGCTCGAACAGCCCTTCGTCAAGGATCAGAGCATTACCATCGGGGAACTGCTCAAACAACTCATCGCCAAAACAGGTGAAAACATCCGCATTCGCCGCTTTGTACGCTTCAAGCTGGGCGAAGGTATCGAAAAGAAATCCGACGACTTCGCCAGTGAAGTGGCCGCAATGATGGCCAAACAATGACCCCCGACGCCCCATCCCGGATGGGGCGTTTTGCTTGTATGCCCGGTATTCCCCTGCCCACCCATGATCCGTGCCGCTGGATGTTTGCGGCCAGGTGCTTTTCCCGACAATCTCAATAGAACCGCCTTTTGGAGCCAGTATGAACCCTACGCCAGCCGTATCCTCTCCCGCGCCAGGAACACCGACGCCGGTTTACAAACGTGTCCTGCTCAAACTGAGTGGAGAGTTTCTTGAAGGGCGACGCGGGTTTGGTATTGATCCGCTCACTGTTCAGGAAGTTGCCGAGCAGGTGCGCGATGTCCACCAACTCGGAGTCCAACTCGCATTGGTCGTTGGGGGTGGGAACATTGTTCGTGGGGCTGAGGCCAGCGCTGCCGGGATGGACCGCGCTTCAGCCGATTACATGGGGATGCTCGCCACGGTCATCAACAGTCTGGCGCTGCAAAACGCCATCGAACAGCTCGGCGTTGCCACACGGGTTGTTTCAGCCATCGAGATGCGGCAGGTGGCGGAACCCTTTATCCCACGGCGTGCCGTGCGCCACCTCGAAAAGGGACGGGTTGTCATTTTTGCTGCCGGCACTGGCAGTCCCTTCTTCACCACGGACAGCACAGCGGCGCTCCGCGCCTGTGAAATCAAGGCGGATGTCCTGCTGAAAGCCACCAAGGTGGATGGCGTCTATACGGCCGACCCGACGAAGGACGCCACGGCACGCCGGTACAGCCATGTGACGTACCAGCAGGTGCTGGAACAGAGCCTCAACGTCATGGACGCTTCCGCCATTGCGCTGTGTAAGGACAACCACCTGCCCATCATCGTTTTCGACCTGCTGACCAAGGGCAACATCTACCGCGTCGTCACCGGCGAGTCTATCGGTACCCTGGTCAGTGCCACACCGCCGACGGCAGCGGCCTGTGCTTCATAGGTAGCCACAGACTGTGGGACACTGCCCGTAAAAGCCCTGACGGTCCAGCCCTCAACAGCAGGTTTCCCACGCAGGCAATGCACACGGGCTTCTGTCAGGTAACATTCGTGATTTGGAATGAGGAATCGGCATGACCATTCAAGACATCTTGAAAGAAGCGACAGCGCGCATGGAAACCACACTCGAAGATGCCCGCCGGCGGTTCAGCTCGATTCGAACTGGACGCGCCTCGGTGAATCTGCTCGATGGCATCCAAGTCGAGTCATACGGCACGGTGATGCCGCTCAACCAGCTTGCCAACATCAGCGCCCCGGAAGCCGCTCTCATCACTATTCAACCCTGGGACACCTCCCTGCTGGGCGCCATTGAGCGCGCCATTCAGTCCTCTGACCTTGGTATCACCCCATCCAACGATGGCAAGATCATCCGCCTCCCGATTCCACCGCTGACGGAAGAACGCCGGAAACAGTTGGCACGCACCGTCCGCGATACGGCGGAAGAACACCGGGCGGGACTACGCAACATCCGCCGGGATGCCAACGAAGAGGTCAAAAAGCTGCTCAAGGAAAAACTCATCTCGGAAGACGAGCACAAAGTCGCCCTGGAACAAATCCAGAAACAGACCGACGCCTTCACCCAGAAGCTCAACGACCTGGCCAAAGCCAAGGAAGAAGAACTCATGCGCGTCTAACCTGTCCCCGCGCAGGCCTGCGATGCACCGGGAACAGGCACGTCCCGGTGTTGGCTTCTTTTTTATTGAAAATGATTATCATTTTATCTACATTGGAGCACACCATAAGGACCAGACGCTGCTCCGGCCCTTGGCGTAGCAGCACAACCAATGTTTGAGGAATGGCACAATGAACCACCTTGCCCTATGTATCCGGCCGGCACGCCCCTGGCAGTCGGGCGTCCACTGGTACTTCCTGCTCCAGCTTTCCCTGATCAGTTCAATCATCCTGACTTCCATCGGCTTCACGGCGGCTCAAACGCCCCCTACAACCTCGACAACGACGCAGCCGGCCATTGCCGGGCGCGCCGTGACAGTAGCCGATGCGCCTGTGGCAGGCGCTACCGTGCGGCTGCGGGGGCTGACCGCCGGCACCGTCCAGACGGCTCAAACCGATGCCAACGGCGAATTCCGGTTTGACCAGTTGACGCCCGGCGACTACGAAATCACCGTCACAGGCGAGCAGTACCAGCCAGGTACGAAAATCGTCAAAGTCAGCGGAAGTGAAGTCACTTCCGTCACCGTTTCGCTTGATATTTCGCCGCTGGCGGAAAACATCATCGTCAGCATCAACAGCATCGTCGGGACGAGCGAATCCCTCAACCGTATCCCCGGCACGGTGGATATTCTCGACGAGCGCACCTTGCAGCTCAGCCGGGTCTTCAACGCCAACGAGGCGCTGCGCAAGCTGCCCGGCATCCACGTCCGGGACGAGGAAGGCTTCGGCCTCCGCCCCAACATCGGCATCCGTGGCCTCAATCCGACGCGCTCGACGAAGGTACTGCTGCTTGAAGACGGGCTGCCGCTGGCCTTTGCGCCCTACGGCGACAATGCCTCCTACTACCATCCGCCTATCGAACGCTTTGAAACCATTGAAGTGGTCAAAGGATCGGGACAGATTCTCTACGGCCCGGTTACGGTTGGCGGCGTCATCAACTACATCACACCTAATCCGCCAGATACGCCGAGTGGGTCGCTCCTGCTCGTGGGCGGCAACCGTGACTACTTCAACGGACTCATCACCTACGGGTGGAAACTCGGAAACACGGGCTTTCTTCTTGATTTCATGCGCAAGCAGGGCGAAGGCGCCCGCGACAACACGCGCAGCGGCATCTATGACTTCAACTTCAAGTCGGTTTCCACCTTCGGCACGCGGCAGGTCTTGACGTTCAAGGCCAACTACTACGACGAGAACTCGCGTGTGACCTATTCGGGACTGCGCCTTGACGAATACCAGGCCAATCCACGCCAGAATCCGTTTCGCAACGACGCCACGGATTTCAGACGGTTCGGGGCCGCTGCCGTGCACAGCTTTGTCGTCAACCAGAACATCCTGCTGACGACGAGCCTCTACGGCTCGACGTTCGACCGGGCCTGGTGGCGGCAGTCAAGCAACTCGAACCAGCGCCCCAATCGCATCGGCGTTGGCGGCTGTCGTGGCATGATCGATCTCTTTACGACGTGCGGCAACGAAGGGCGGGTACGTAGCTACTACACCTTCGGCGTCACGCCACAGGTGCGCGCCAGCTTTGGATTCGGGCGGCTGCGCAATGAGCTGGACACCGGCTTTCGCTATCACCGCGAAAACCAAGAGCGGCGGCAAATCAACGGCTCGACGCCAACGGCGCGTACCGGCGTCACGGTCGAAAACAACTTTCGCGGCAACGATGCCTTTTCCGGCTACATCCAGAATCGCTTCATCTTCGGCAACCTGACCGTGACGCCCGGTGTGCGGGTGGAGCGGGTTTCTTTCGTCCGGGCCAACCGTCTGGCGAACAACGGGCTGGGCGCGCGAGGCGAAGTCGTCCTGACGCAGGTGGTGCCGGGCATCGGTGCGTCTTACAACCTCAAGCAGCGGGCAACCATTTTTGCCGGCATTCACCGGGGATTTGCCCCGCCACGTACGGAAGACATCATCTCCAACACGGGCGGCGTCGTTGATCTCGACCCGGAGCTGAGCTGGAACACGGAAGTTGGCATCCGCAGCGTTCCGGTACAGGGTATCCGCCTCGACGCTTCCTACTTCCGCATGGACTTCTCGAACCAGATTGTGCCGGCTAGCCTAGCCGGCGGTGTCGGTGCAACCCTGACCAACGCCGGTAAGACACTCCATCAGGGACTGGAAATTTTTGGCCGGATTGATAGCGGATTGCTGTTCAAGTCAGCGCACAACGTCTTCGTGCGGGTCAACTATACGTTCGTTGGCGATGCCCGTTTTGAGGGGCGCCGCTTCAGCAGCGTTTCGGGCTTTGGTAACGTCCTGGTGACAGGGAATCGGATTCCCTATACCCCCCGCCACATGTTCACTGGCGCTTTCGGGTACGCCCATCCCAAAGGCTTTGACGTGCAGATGGAAGCCGTCCACGTCGGGGAACAGTTTGGCGATGACCTCAACCTGCGCCCGACCTCACCGGTGAACCCGGCCGTGTTTGCCAACGGACAGCTTGGCTTGCTTCCGGCTTACACCATCTGGAATGCCACCGCCAACTACCGGGTCGAGCAGTGGCGGACAACCTTCTTCATCACGGCGAAAAACCTTACCGACCGGCTCTACATCGCCGACCGCGTGCGAGGCATCCTGCCCGGGCCACCACGGCTGGTGCAGGCCGGCTTCCGGTTGAACTTCTAGGTTTTTCCGAATCCGGGCAGAACGGCCGGGCAGGTGTCGCCGCCCACGTCCTCACCTGCCCGGCCTTTTTTCCGGGCTGGCGAAGCGTCCGAACATGGTCAGTGCCTTGGCGCGCTGGCGGCCGTGGTCAACCAGTGGCGCCGGGTAGTCCACGCCAATAACGCAGCGAAAAGCCCGCTGTACGTCTGGCGGCATCCGGGAAGGCTCGTGAATCCAGCGGTCTGGCACGGCGCGCAGTTCCGGCACATACTGCCGAACATAGGCCCCAGTGGGGTCAAATTTTTTCCCTTGGGCGGTCGGATTGAAAATGCGGAAGTACGGCTGGGCATCGGTGCCCGTCGAAGCCGCCCACTGCCAGCCGCCGTTGTTGGCCGCCAGATCGCCATCCACGAGATGTTTCATAAAGTGCCGCTCGCCCCATCGCCAGTCAATGAGCAGGTCTTTGGTCAGAAAGGACGCCACAATCATGCGCGCCCGATTGTGCATCCAGCCGGTTGTAAGCAGTTGGCGCATGGCGGCATCCACGATTGGAAAACCGGTCTTGCCCTGACACCAGAGGTCAAACCAGGACGCATTGTTTTCCCAAGCAAGGTCATCGTAGGCGCGCCGGAACGCACCAGTTTCCACGTAAGGAAAATGAAACAGAATCTGGCGGTAAAAGTCGCGCCAGATGAGTTCGGCAATCCAGCTTTCCATGCCGGGCGAGCCTTCCGGGACAGCTTCCCGCGCCGCCCAGTAGGCGCGGCGTGGTGACAGACAGCCAAACCGCAGATAGGGCGATAGTCGGGATGTGCCATCAGCGGAAAGAACATCGCGTTCGGTGGCATAGCGGGCCAGCCCGTTTTGTATGAAGCCCTGTAACCGTGCTTGAGCTGAGGTTTCTCCGCCCGGCGGTGGACTGACTGAGGTAGCAAAACCAAGGTCTTTCAGCGATGGCCAGGGGTCGCTTGGCACATCGGCCGGCGTCCTGAGCATCGCCGGCGCCAGGCGGGGACGTGGGATAGGCTGCGCCAGAACCGCCTGCCTGTAGGGTGTAAAGACCGTGTAGGGTGTTCCGGCCTTGGTTCTGACGGCCTCCGGTGCGGTGAGTCCGCCATCGTCGAAGCCTTCGACGGCGCACCGTCCTTCCAGATGCGCCCGCACACGGGCATCCCGCGCCAGGGCGAATGGTTCCACATCACGGTTGAAATAAACGGCGCTGGCGGCCGTTTCCGTGACGAGCTGCGCCAGCACATGCTCCGGCCGGCCACGGCGGAGAAGCAATCGGCTGCCGCGCGCGCGCAGGTTTTCATCCAGGTTGCGGAGGCTTTCCAGCAAAAACGCCACGCGCACGGCGCCAGTGTCAGGACGGGACAGGATGGCGTCATCAAAAATGAACACCGGAACAACTTCTTCCGCCGCAGCGTAAGCCGCCAGCAAAGCCGTGTTATCGTCCAGGCGCAGGTCGCGCCGAAACCAACAGAGAATGCGTTTGGTCATGGTGTCGTCGGTGGATGGGGGAACAACACTCTGGCAGAAGCCACTTGTCGCACGCCGTGGCTTGCGAAACAAAACGCACGTCCAAAGGAGCACGTCCGAGCATGCAGGATGCCAATGAACTTTCTCCCGGCGCAGAGGCACAACCGGTTTCCACCACGGTCTGGCAACGGCTGAAGGGCATGTTTTTCACGCCTGGCGCTGTGTTTGCAGCGCTGCGCCGCCAGCCTGAGTTTCTGGCCCCGATGCTGGTCATGGCGCTGCTGACAGCCGGGTTTTCGGTGTTTTTCAGTGTTTGGGTCAAGGTTGATCCCAAAGAAGTTGCCCGCCGGGCCATTGAGCGCCAGCTCGAAAGTCAGGGCAAGCGGTGGCCTGATCTTTCCGATGCTGAACAGCGCCAGTTTGAGCAGGACATTGAATTCAGCGCCGGGCTTCAGCGTTTTGCTCCGGTCATCGGGATAGGTGTTAGCGTCCTGGCGACCTTGGCGCTGGCGGGAGTGTACTACTTGGGCATGCTGCTTGTGCGCGGGCAGGCCACGTTCCGGCAGGTGCTCTCCGTCACCGCTTACGCCACCTATGCCACGGAGAGCGTCCAGTACGTGCTCAACATCCTCATCATCCTCCTGCGTCCGCCGGATGTTGAACAGATTCTCAAGGCGCGGGGTAGTTTCGTCATCAGCAATCCGGCACCGCTGCTTCCTGAATCCTTGCCGGGCTGGATGCTCGCGGCAGTGCGTTGGGTGGATGTCTTTTCCCTGTGGTTCATCGGGCTGATGGCCATCGGGCTGGCGGCAGTTGCCTACAAGAAAACACCGCTGCAGATGGCCATCATTCCCGGCAGTTTGTGGCTGCTGGGGCTGCTCGGTTCGGTGATGTTTGCACTGGTGACCGGCGGGAAGTGAATGACTTGCCGGGGTTGGCGGCACGGGTTACGATTTTGCCCTGGTGTGGGACTTTAGCTCAACGGTCAGAGCAGCGGACTCATAATCCGTTGGTTGCAGGTTCGAGTCCTGCAAGTCCCACTAATAAAATCAGTAGTTTACGGGGCGCTCGAAGGCAGCAGGCATCAGCCCGGCAAAGCCGTCCAGCCACCATCCAGCCAGTTTTGCGAAGTCGGGCGGGTTTCCGTCCGTCCGTCAGGGGTGGCTTCCGCCCTGTAGCCAGCGCGCCAGGGCTTCGGTACGGCGCAAAAGAAAAGCCGGCATCGCTGCCGGCCGTGGAGTCAGAGTCGGAGTACCGGGGTCACGCGGTTTCGGCTTCGAGTGCCAGGGCTTCGGCACGGGTCAGACACCGGACGCTCCGCACATCTTCGTTCAGCACGCGCACCCGTGGGTCATTGGCGCCGAAGAAATCCTCGTAGCCGTCCACTTCAATCACCTGCACGAACGGCGCCGTGCCGTCCCAGTCCAGCTCGTCCAGGTAGCGCAAACCGACTACCGCCTCGAAGCCGTCCACTTCCACTTCGCGCCAGCCAACCGGCACTCTGATAGTGCGCCCGCCCCACAGTTCGTAGGGCACGGTCACGTCCTCGTCGTGCCCGAAGGCTTCGGGCAGGTCAGTCGTGCATTCGTAAACAGGCCGGTAAACCACAGTAGCCATCATCGTCCTCCCGGCGTTTCAGGGCCGCCCGCGCCCATAGCTTGCCGTACAGACTGGCAAACGCCCGTGCCCGGCGTCAATCCGGCGTGCGGCTCCATCAGCCCGCAGCTCCGTTCGATAGCGTTTCCGTCCTGCCAGGCAGTGCGTTGCGGCTTGCCGGCGGCTTGCTGGCGGGTTGCCGGCGCCAGGCAGGAAAGCCAGGCAGGAAGGCAAAGCAGGAAGGCAGGCAGGCAGGAAAGCAGGAAGCCAGACAGGAAGCCGGGCCGCACGTCCTGCCAGGCGTGAAGGCAGCGCCGCCGGCGGTTTCCTGAGACAGCCGCCCTGAATCGCCGCTGGAACATGGAACAAGCCCTGGAACAAGGGTTTTGTTCCAGGGTAACCCATTGCACATAAAAGACTTAGGCGCTGCTGGAACAAAGGAACAAGAATTTTCGCATAGGGGGTATATCTACACGAGCAGGCACGGATCGGGAACAACTCTGATCGCATGCTCATGCCATGCACATGCTCATGCCAGGCAAAGGGAAGACATCCCTTACTCCGGGGGCATGCGCTTCACATGTATATATCCTGTCTGAAATTCTTGTTCCTTTTGTTCCAGTAGTAGGTAACCCTTGTCAGGTCAATAGGTTAGCCTGGAACAAAAATTTCACTAAGTTTTGTTCCAGCTTGTTCCGCTTGTTCCACTTGTTCCACTGGTACGGCGGCCCGGGCAAACAAAAAGCGCCGGCAGGTGATGCCAGCGCCGGGTTGGGTTGGTTGTTACTGGTTAGCCCTGGTCAGCCCTATGCTGCTATTCCGTAGCTACGCTCGATGACGAGTTCGACTTTGCCGCCCTGGTTGTCCAGCCCGTGGCTGATGCGCTCCATCCGTTGCAGGTTCAGGGCTGTCTCGCTGGAAATCTTTGCCGCCTTGAGCGTCTCGAAGGCCAGCCGCTTTTCATCCAGCGTCTCCGCCGCCCGGCTGGCTTCCAGCCCGCGCCAGAACAGCTCCCGCACCTGTTCGGCTTCCGCCTGATGACGCCGGATAACGTCCGCCGCCAGTTCCGCCGCCGTGTCAATCGCCGCCGCCTTTTTTTCCGGGCTGGCAATGTCCACGCCGGCAACTCTGGCGCTGGCTTTGCGCCGCACCAGCTCCGCCACGTCCGCTCCATCGCCCCAACCTTCAGCTTTGGCGCGCTGGATGATAGCCGTCTTGCTGATACCGTGCCGGGAAGCCAGCCGCCTGAAACTCAGTCCGGCTTCACGTTCAGCGCGAATTTGCTCCCAATCGTCAGGTGATAGCTTTGCCATAAACCCTCCAGTAGGCTTGCAAGCCCGTAAAATCGTTTATAAGGCGTTCTGGGAAGCCCGCCTGTATGGTAGTACTCCCCAAAACGCCTGCCTGTCAGCGTGCCCTACGCCGCCGGCGCGCCCTGGACGGGCGTCACAGGCTTGGTGAAGGCTTCCAGCTTCGAGACAGCCTCTGGCAGGTTTGCACGCGCTTCCTGTTCGAGCTTGTCCAGGTAGTCGTGCAGGTCGGCGTCGGTTGTCTGCCGGCGTGCCGCTTGCAGCCGCCACTGGAAAGCCGCTTCAGGGCTGCCGGCAACGGCTACTTCCGCCAGCCACTGCCAGGTATCGTCATCACGCTTGCTGGTGTAGTCATCCAGTCTTTCGCGTGCGTACACCGGGTCGGTCAACGTTCTACGCGCCAGCTTTGCCAGGTAGCAACGCAGTACGGGCCGGGCTTCCTGCTCGAAGGCTTCCCTGATGGCTTCGAGCATCAGCGTGCGGTCTCCGGCGTTGCCGTGCTTCAGCCAGTTGCCGTCCGGGTCGCTGGCAACGTCCTGCTTCACCCAGTCCAGGTGCAGCGCCGCCAGCCGGTTCAGGAAGTCATCAGGGTTGCCGGCTTGCAGGTACGCTTCGAGTTGCCGGCGCACCATCTCCGCCGGGTAGTGGTGGCTGCTGTGGAGCAGCGACTTGAGAAACAGCCGTAGCGCCGGGTCAGGTTCCGTTATCAGACAGCCGTCAATCCGCGCCCGTAGCCGCGCCGCGTCATCCGGCTGGCTGGTTGCTTTGTCAGGCTGTGTACTTTGCCCTGTAATGCCGCCAGGCGCGTCCTGCCTGGTGTCTGTGGGGGTTACGTCACCCGGCGCGTCATTGCGCGTCATTGTCGGTTCAGGCGCGCTGCACGATGAGTTGGGCTGTGCTTCGCTGGGTTCGTTCCGGGCTGGGCTGGGTTCGTTCCAGGTTGACAGAAATCTGAGCACTTCCGCTGCTCCCATCACTCACACCCTCCTACCTGCTCCAGCGCGCGATTCAGCGCATTGAATGAAATCACGTAAACACGCACTTTGTCGGGGTATCCGGTCCCGGTCCGGACGGATTGACTGTCGTGGTCTTTGCCCGGAATAAGCGCGCCCAGACTCTTCAACACATCCCGCGCGTGCCTGAGGTCAAAGCCCTTTACAGCATCTTGGAATCCTCTACTGGTGAACTTGTACAGACGGTCTCCATTCGGCAGGTCACAGTAGTAACCGGCGCGACGATGCACGACAGGGTTATTGACATACACTGTGTCTAACACTGTGCCAGACTTGCCGCCAGGTATGTCATCACCTGCCTGCTCATCGCCCTGCTCATCGCCGGGTATGTCATTGCCTGCCGGTATGCCACCACGAACTATCGGGCTAAACCGTGAATCTACATGCTCGGTGATGAAGTCATACACCTGGCGGATTATGGATGTTGTCTCGAAGTCGGTTCCGGCAGCCCGTCTCCGTGCCCACAGCCGGTAGCAATGCAGCGCCGCCTCAAGCGCTTCTCCCTGTTTCCAGCCGGTGATGCCGTAGGACGTTGCCAGCTCACCAGCCGCCGCCACCAGCGCCATTGAAGTCAGGACGCGGCTGGCCTGCGCACCTGGTGCCGCACCGCTGTTTTTCACAGCCTCAAGCAGGCGTCCCGTACACTTGTCCAGCACCTGATTCAGCTTATCTCTGTCATCGTTGCACAGCTTCTCAAGGAAAGCCCGGATAGGCGTGCCGTAGTACTGTCTCACTGCCTTGCGCAGGGCATCGGCAAGGGCTGCCCCGGACTCGTAGCCGTGCAGCTCCGTAAACGCGCCGTATTGCTCTTCCGCCGGGATTTCGATAAACCGCACAGCCTGTCCGGCGTTGACGTTGCGCTTGTCCAGCGCCAGCAGGGTTTCGATTGTCTTTTCGCCGGTCGAAAGCGCCGCCACCCGCCAGTGTTGCGTTGGCACCGCCCCTACGCCGTGTTCGTAGGCTTTGGCGCGTTGCTTGGCCGTGCCATTCGCCAGGGTGTAAATCGCGCCATCCAGCACATCCGGCTTCACCTGCCCGATTTCATCCAGCGCCAGGAAGCCGTCACAGTGCGTTAGCGCCTTCTGCTCCAGCCCGCTGGCTGTGGTGTACCAGGTTGTTACCAGCGCTTCCGGCCCGACAACGGAGTTTGCCGCCAGCAGGCAGGTTGTCTTGCCGGTTGTACTCCGCCCGACAAGCTGCACCAGCACGGCGTTGTGTCCGGTTGGTTCGAGCAGCGGCCCGGCAAAGGCTAGCGAGATTGAAAACGTCAGCAAGGGATTGCCCACTGCCAGCGCTGCAACCGACTTCTGCCAGTCGGCAAGTTCGCCGCCCGTCAAAGGCTTGTCTGTAGCCCGTGCGCCCGTGAACAGGATGGTCTCACCCTTCCCTATGGTAACGTCCGGGAAAACGTACTGCTGTCCGTGCCAGCCGGTACGCTCTGTGGTGTACTCCCGCCGGGGCATGGGTTGTTGCAGGTATTCCACCAGCCACGCCTTGGCGTCCGTGCTTTGGGCTTCCAGGCTGGCGCCACAGTCCAGCAGGATTTCACGATGGCGTCGCGAGGCTAGGTCTCTACGCGATAGCACCACATCGCGCCAGCCGCTTCCGTCGTGAACGTCCAGCCTGACGCCCTGGGCGCCGTCGGGCCATTCGATGGTACGCGCCTTCCGCCGGATCGGGCTGCACAGCCAGGCTTCAACGGGAACCTCAACTGTCCTGCCAAAAGCCTTTTCAGTCTTTGTCCCGAAGTAATACACGCCCGGCTTGTACTGCCTGCTCTGCTTCCCTTCCCGGTCTTCCACCGGCTCTACAACCAGCCAGAAGCAGGGACGCTCGTTTTTGCCGGGGCGCGGGTTTTGACGCAATGCGTCACTAACCAATTGGCGTAGCGCTTCCCGTCCTCTGGTGCCTGCCAGGTCAAGGAAGGTGACGGGTTCGCCTTCGCTTGGTGGCGTGATAACAACCGCGCCGGTTTTCCGGGTGGCAATCCCGGCTTCCTCAAGCGCGGCCGGGTCATTGTCAACGCATATCGCCAGCTTCACCTCTGGTAGCCATTCGCGCAATGCCTGAAGCGTCGCATCCAGCCTGTCGGATGCCGCTACCGGCCGCCCGGTGGACTCGTGCAGCAGCGCGCCGGTCAGCCAGTCCTGACAGACCAGGATGGCTTCAGCCGCCTCGAAGCTGGCGCGTTCACCGAAGGGCGCGAACAGTCCACGGGTGCGCCCGCCGGACACCTTCCACGTCTTGCCGTCCGCCTCGAAGAACCACAGGTTCCACAACTGCCAGCTGGCATCGCGCAACGGTACGCACAGCGCGCCCTTCCGCGTGACGCGCGCGTCATGGGGCTGGACGCCGGCGCTTTGCAGGTAGGGATGGTCAGGGAGTGCCGGAAGAAGCGATGCCCATTCCGCCTGTGCCTTTTCAGCCGCCTGCCTGTGCGCCTCTTCCTGGCGTTGCTGCCCTTCCTGCTCTAGCTGGTGCAGCTCCGCTTCCAGTTGCCGCTTTTCCTGCGGGCTGATGAGGTCTTTTGAGAACTGCTGGTGGTAAACACCTGTCAGGTGATCGCCGTACTTGGCCGCCTCGGCGCCGCTGGGAAGCCGGTAAAGGATGCACCAGCCGGTTTCACCGAAGCCGGACGTGCGGAAGCGGATGGGTTGTTCGTAAGGCAGCGGGCCTTCGAGCTTCACGCCAAACAGCCCTTCCAGGTTGAACAGCACAGAGTCCTGAAACGTCCACTTCCGCCCTTCCTGCTCTGGCTTCCCTTCCTGCTCTGGCTTTGCCTTATCCGGCGCCCTGTCCTTCGCCTTCGCCTTGCCTGGCGCCTTGCCCTTCGCTTTGACCGGCGCCTTGTCCTCTGGCTTGACCTTTGCCTTGACCTTCGCTTTGGCCGGCGCCTTAGTCTCTGCCTTGTCCGGCGCATTGTCCTCTGGCTTGACCTTTGCCTTGTCCGGCCCGGGCACTGCCTTGACCGGCGCCTTGGCCTCTGCCTTGCTCTTTGCCTTGCCAGACGCCTTGCCCTTTGTTCTGCCCGGCGCCTCGTCATCCGGCACACCAGGTGATGGCACGTCAGGCACGCTGTCGGTTGTCTCGTCCGGCGCCGGCGCGTTGTCTGTCACGCTGTCTGTCGCGCTGTCTGTCCTGCCTTCCGGCGCCGCCAGAGCAGCTTCAACGAGACGCTGAACCGCTTCACGCCCTTCCGCCAGCGCCAGGTCATTGAAGTCGGTGTCCTTTTCGCCGCGCTCCACTGACCAAAGCGGAACGACAACCGCCGCCCCGACAGAGCAGGCTGCCTCTCTGGCTTTGGTTACTCCCGGATTGCCGGCGGTTTTCCAGTCATCATCGGCGCATATCACCAGCCGGCATTGCGGGTATTTCCCGTGTAGCGCCTGCACCACTGGCAGCAGGTTGCCGGCGTTCATCGCTGCCACTACCGGCCGCCCGGTGGACTCGTGCAGCGTTGCGCCCGTTGCCCATCCTTCGCAGACCAGGATGGTGTTAGCGGTTTCGAGTTGGCCGGGTTGGCCGAAGGTGAAGAACAGACCACTGGTGCGCCCATCCTTGCAGAACCGCTTCCTGCCTTCAGCGTCTATCGTCTGCCAGCTCCACAGTTGCCCGGCGATGTCACGCAACGGCACGACAAGACTGCCGGCTTTGATGCGGATGCCGTGCGGCTGGACGCCTTTGCGTACCAGGTAGGGATGGTCTGCCGGCGCCGGCGGTAGGGCTTCCCATTGCGCCTGCACGCTACGGGCCGCCGCCGCCTGCTGACCTTCCCGCTTCAGTCTTTCCTGTTCCAGAAACCGGCGAAGGTTTTCTTGGTGACGCCGGCGCTCGACATCCGTCAGCTCGTACTGGCTATGCGAAGTCCACGTGTACTGTTCCCCGGTGCGCCAGTCACCGTAGTGGACAAACCAGGTGCCGTTTACGTAATGGGCAAAAGCCCAAGCTGACTTGCCCCGTCCGAAGCGGATGGGGCGTCCGTTAGTAGTCTCGTACAGCCGCTGTGGCGCACAGCCAAGCCGGGCGCGGATTTCCGGCAAAGCATCGTCCAGCGTGCTTCCCGGCGCCGGCGCCGGCTGGTACGGTTGACGCGATAGAGAGTGATGTGATAGATACACGGGCCGACAAAGTCTCCTTTCTTTATCTCAGGTAAGTCCGGCTTGGGTGGCGCCACGCCGGACTGACGGTTGCTTGGGGTAGCTCCGCCAGGGCAGGTGCTTCTTTCAGTACCGGCGCCGTAACGGGCTTTCCTCTCTGGTCTGTATCGGGCAACTTCACTTCCTGAATGATGAAGGAGCAGGTAGCAGGCGGGCTGAAGTCCTTGGCCTTGGAACATTTCAGTTTCCGCCTGCCTTCCCCTTCCGTTTCGAGTTGGTAAATCGCGTCCATCGCCGCCGGCAGCGATGAGTAGCCGCGCGCGCGCCCCTTATCGCTGTGACCGGAGTGATGGACAATCAGCACGGTGCAGCCATAGCGAAGGCGCATCGCGTCGCACGCGGTCAGGAAGCCGCCCATACCGCCGGCACTGTTCTCATCGCCGGTAAAGCAGCGCGCCAAGGTGTCAATAACCACCAGCAGCGGCTTCCCGTACCGGATGGCAACCGCGTCAATGCCCTCGATAACCGCGCCTACGCTGTCGGGCAGTCCGGCAATGCACTCTGAAAAGAGCAGCGGCACATCGGGAGACGATTCCTGTCCGTTCACCCTTTCCCACGCGGCCAGCCGCCGGGCCAGCCCCCGGTAGCCTTCGCCCGCCAGGTAGATTGCCGTCCCCCGCCGGGTCTGGCGTCCGCACCAGGCGCGTCCGGTTGCGACAGACGCGGCCCAGTCCAGCGCCAGCAGCGACTTTCCGGCTGCCGGTTCGCCGAACAGAAGGGCGAGCGTATTGGCTTCGAGAAAACCTTGAATCAGCCAATCGTGCGACAGCGGGTTGCGCCGCAGCTCGAAAGCCGATGTCATCCTGAATCTCCGGCCGCGCCCTGACGCATTGTTCAGCGCCGGTTCCAGTTGACCGTTCGTGCAGTTAGATTTAGCTTCCATATAAGCCTTTTTCCTTTCCCGGCCCGGTCACAGCTTTCCCCTGTGCCGGGTCGAAACTTTTGGGCACGCCCAAAGGGTTTATGCCTTGCCATTCGCCGCGCCGGGCGTCTGGCTGTTTGGTTTGCCTTCAAGCAATCGTCGGATTTCCGCTACCGGCCACATCAGGCGGCCGTGAACCCGAACCGGACGGAGCGGGCCGTTTTCCAGGCACGCCCACAGGCGCAGCGTCTGTGGACGGCGGCCAAGCAACCGGGCGGCTTCCCCGGTCGGGATTGCCGGTCGGGTTTCGTTTTCGAGTAGTTTCTGCATACTGCACCTCCGTTCGCGCTTATTCGCAATCGTCGAACGGGGGCAGGATGCCGCGTCAGCCCGAATCTGTCGTGGAGCACTCGATTATTTTTCGGGCGCGACTTTTCCAGGGCGGGGCTGTCTGCCGTCCAGGGCTTTACGCACGTTGTCGTAGGTAACAACGATGTCGGGGCGGTTGATGGCTATAGTTGCGGCTACCGCCATTGCGTGCTTGATGCGGTCCGTCAGGTCGAACTTGAAAATCCTGGTCAGTATGCCTGCAAAAACCCGGATGGCGTCTGTTTTCTCACCCTTCTGTCGTGAGTGTAGGGGCGCGGTTATGTAGTTTTCAGCCGCCATAGCCGCAGCCTCAAGCAGGTCAGCCAAGTCAGGGGCTGAATCCCACGCGCTGCGTACCTCCGCGCTTGAGTCCAGCTCGTCGCATACCTTCACGATTGAGTCCGGCTCGTCTCCCAGTATTTGCGGGCGCAGGGTTTCCCATGCGTCAACGTCATCGGGGTGAGAAGGGTTCGCTATCCTGAGTAGCGCGCGCGTTGAAACCAACTCCTTCGGCATACCAACGTCCAGCGATTCGAGGGTTCTGATTTGTCTGGACAGTTCCCTGGCGGCCTTGATGATTTCTTGGCGCAGAAGGCGGGCCTCTCTCAGTTGCCGGCGTATCCTGGTGTGGTTGTGCGCCGCCTCACAGGCCGCAAGGAGAAACATGACCACTTTGCGGTCGTCGAGACCAGACAGCCATCTCCCGTAAAGCTCCTGTCTGTCATAGTCACGTCCGTCGTTATGGCTTCGAGTCAGACGCTCGATGCAGGCTATGTCGTCGCGGATATTGTCAATGCGGGCTTGCAGGCGGTCTTGCAGGAGCTTTTGCATGCGCTTACACGCGCTTTGCAGGCTGTGGGGCCTTCTCCCGCGCCTGATGTTGGCTTTGATAGCAATGTCAGCCAACCGGAGTCTTATGTGTTCCTCACTTCTGCGCCATCCTTCCACAAGGGCTTCAACCCTCTGCGCAACGCCAGCCGGCACCCATGACGGATACGCCATAAAGCACCCCCTTCCAGTGCAGCCCTTCGATGGGGTGTCGCACCGGCGGGCGAAGGGTTCCCGCTGTTCGCCGGGGTGATCAGCCGCCGGCTAGGTGCGACGGTCGGAGTTTACCTCACCACCCGGAGTTTTGCCGGGTTCGCTTCCGCCGGCGGCTGTTCGATGCCGGCCTGTTCGAGAATCCAGCCTTCGATTCCGGTGTGCCACTTTCGCAGCAGGTCAATCGGGCGGGCGCGATAGTGGCGTTCGGCTGTGGCGCTTGGACGGTGGCCCATAAGTTGGGCTACGACACCCACGGGGGCTTCCACCCATTCGGAGAGCGTCCCGAACGAACGGCGCAGCCCGTGCAGGGTGACGTGTGGGATGCCTGCCAGCCGGCAGACGCGCTCCATGGCGTGACTTGGACGGTTGATGGGGGCATCGGTTCTGTCCGATGCGAACACCCATTGGTTCCGTCGTGGGAGTGCCGCCAGCAGACGGGCAACGTACGGGGTCAACGGAATCGTCCGCTCCCCTTCCACCTTGTCCCGGATGGTAAGCGTCCGCCATTGGAAATCCACGTCGTCCCACGTCAGTTCGAGCAGTTCACCGGAACGGGCGCCTGTCAGCAGCAGGGCTTGCAGGTACGCGGCTACCGTCGGATGTTGCTGGCGTACCTTCTCGAACCACGGCGCAAGCTGCTCCCGTTGCAGGCAGTCGTCTTTGGCTTTGGGCGTCCCCAGGGTTTCGCGCGCCTTGCGGCTGTGGGCCGGGTTTTCGGCGGGTAGCACCGCCCCGTAGGACGCCTGCGCGCGGCACCAGTTCAGGAAAGCCTTGAGCAGGCGCAATCCGAGACGGGCTTGCGTTGGGCGATGGGCGTTCCGGGCGGCCCACGCTTCGACGGCTTCGGGGGTGAGACGTGCCAGCGGTTGATTGAGCAGCGCGTAAAGCGGCCCTGGTTGGGTGACGCCTTCGCCCTTTTTCCGGGGTTCGCCCCCCGGAGCAGCCATACGAAGATGGTCAAGGTAGTGGCGTTCGCCCCACACGGCGCGCCGGCTGTGGCAATAAGCGTGCCAGACTTCCAGCGCACAGACTTCGGCTGCCTGGCGCCGGACACGGGCGGCTTCGGCTTCCTGCCGCTGCTTTTCCAGCTCCGTTCTTGGGTCAACGCCCCGGTCAACCAGCGACGCCAGTTCCCTTGCCCGTGCGCGCGCGTCCTCGATTGTCCAGTTCGCCGGGCTGCCGATGGTCATTTGAATGGTGTGCCGGTTCAGCTTTCTCTCGAAAACGTAGGCGCGGCTGCCATTCGCCGTCACCCGCAACGCCAGGCTTGGCACTTCGCTGTCGCGCAGAAAAGCCTGCCTTTTCCCTTTGGGGCAGGTAAAAGTCTGCACCCTGCCCGCCGTCAACCGCACACGCTCCATAACCTGTTCCTTTCCGGGCAGCGGATATGTGTCCGGGTGTCATCCGCCCGAATCCGGGTGTCGGCCATCCAGCCACCATCCAGCCACCATCCAGCCACCATCCAGCCACTTTTGCTCAAAACCGTTCAATCCGGTTCAACGCAAGTATCGCCGCAAACTACTGGAAAAGCAAGGGGTAATGTTGATTTTTGTTGACTTTCCGGGGGCGGCATGAATACTGTTCAACGCCCCCGTGGGCGGACTCATAATCCGTTGGTTGTAGGTTCGAATCCTACAAGTCCCACTATTTTTCCAGCCCTCTCTTGTCCTCGGCTTTACGGATTACCGACATCCGACCAAAACGATGGTGTCCGCTTTGGAAAGAGTCCCGCTTGGCAACACCGGCTTGCAGGTCAGCCGGATTGGGCTTGGTTCGAGCTACGGCATTGGCGCGCGTGAAGTCGAAGCCGCCTACGAACGCGGCATCAACTACCTCTACTGGGGTTCCATCCAGCGTCCTGACTTTGGCAAGGCCATCCGCCGTCTGGCAGCGCGCGACCGGGAACGGCTCGTCATCGTCGTGCAGACGTACACCCGCGTCGGTTTTCTGATGAAGCCTGCGCTCGAATCCGCCCTGCGGGAACTCGACACCGACTATGCCGACGTTCTGCTTCTGGGCTGGTGGAATGACATGCCGCCGCCCCGCATCCGCGACGCCGCCCTGCGGCTCAAAGAGTCCGGCCGGGTACGTTCGATTATGATCTCCTGCCACGAGCGGCAGATGTTCAAAGCCTTCATCGGTGAGCCGGTGTTCGATGCCATCATGGTGCGGTACAACGCCGCGCATCCCGGCGCTGAAACCGAAGTCTTTCCCTACCTCAGCCAGCGCCGGGTAGGTGTGGTGGCTTACACCGCCACGCGCTGGGGCTCGCTGCTCGATGCGCGCCTGACACCAAAGGGCGAACCGACGCCGACTGCGGC
This sequence comes from Chloracidobacterium thermophilum B, assembly GCF_000226295.1. Taxonomy (GTDB): domain Bacteria; phylum Acidobacteriota; class Blastocatellia; order Chloracidobacteriales; family Chloracidobacteriaceae; genus Chloracidobacterium; species Chloracidobacterium thermophilum. The sequence continues at coordinate 441,761 of NC_016024.1, read as the reverse complement.
TGACTGTTACCGTTTTGTACTAACCAACCCAAATGTCGATGTCTGTCTGGCCGGGCCGAAAGACGCCCAGGAACTCGAAGCCGCCTTTACCGCCCTTGACCGCGGCCCGATGTCAGAAGAAGAACTCCAGTGGATGAAGCGGATTGGAGCAGCCGTCCGGGAGCATCACCGGCAACCCTGGCTGGCACGCCTCGTCTCCGACCTGACTTCATAGCCCAACCGCACCGGCACTAGGGCGCAGGCACAGAGGCCACGGCTTTTATTTCGATGAGCAAATCCGGATGCGGCAGCTCGCGTACGGCCACGGTCGTTCTGGTCGGGCCGGTTTCAGCCGTAAAGTAGCGGTCATACACGGCGTTGAACGCCGCGTAGTCGGCCATGTCCACCAGAAACACGGTCACATCCACTACCTGCGCCAGGTCAGCTCCGGCCGCCTGCAGGACAAGCCGCAGGTTTTCAATGACAGCTTCGGTTTGCCGGGCGATGTCACGTATGATGCGCCCGTCAGGCGTACGGGTTATGCCGGCAATTGAGTCGTCCGGCTGCCGCGACGACAGCCCGGAGACAAAAATGAAATTCCCGACCCGCCGCGCATGGGGATAGTTCGCCCGCGGACGGGCCAGTCCGTGAAGCAGAATGTTATGGCTTTCCATAAGGTTTTCCCAAACGGTGTCACACTGACAGAACGCAGGGAGAAGCACGCCCGATGATTCCGATTCACGATGACGTGCCATCGAGCCGCTTCCCATTTGTCACCCTTGGCATCATTGTGGCGAATGCCGGGGCGTTTGCCTTTGAGCTGCTGCTGACCGAACGGCAACTTCAGCGGTTCTTTTACCAGTTTGCCGTCCAGCCCTACGAATACTTTCTCTACTTCAGCCCCTACAATCAGGGACGCATCGAGCTTTCTGATCTCATCGTTCCCCTGTTCACCTCGATGTTTTTGCACGGGGGCTGGCTTCATTTTTTGGGGAATATGCTCTACCTGTGGATTTTCGGCGACAACGTCGAAGACCGCATGGGACACGTCAAGTACCTGGTGTTTTACCTGCTGTGTGGTCTTACGGCCTCCGGGGCGCACATTGTCTCCGACCCGACCAGTCACATTCCAAGCCTCGGCGCAAGCGGCGCCATTGCCGGCGTACTGGGTGCTTACATCTGCCTCTACCCACATGCGCGTGTGTTGGTTCTGGTGCCGATTTTCATCCTGCTCTACACCTTTGAAGTCCCGGCCTGGGTGTTTCTCGGTATCTGGATTCTGCAAAACCTGGCTTCCGGCATTGCCACGCTGAGCGTTGAAACGGCGCAGAGCGGCGGCACAGCCTGGTGGGCGCATATCGGCGGCTTTGTGACCGGTTTGACACTGGTCTGGCTGTTTGCCCGCCGGATTCCGCCGCGTCAAATCCCGTACTACGAAGCCTATATTCCCTGGGACGACTGACCCTGTGCCGACTGAAAGACAACACGGCGTCCTTCCAGTGTCCAGGGTTCGTACAGCAATCGCTCAATAGCCGCCGGATAGGTTTTGTGCTCGGCGGCCAGGATGCGCGTGGCCAGGGTTTCCGGCGTATCGTCATCGAGGACCGGCACGGCCGACTGCATGACGATGGGGCCGTGGTCGAGTTCCTCGTCCACGAGGTGGACGGTACAGCCGGAGACTTTCACACCATAGTCAAGCGCCTGACGTTGGGCGTCCAAACCGGGAAAAGCCGGGAGCAACGACGGGTGAATGTTGACAACGCGGTGTAGGAAAGCCTGGATAAACGACGGAGCTAACAACCGCATAAAGCCGGCCAGACAGATGAACCGGGGGTTATAGGGACGGATGACCTCAAGCAAAGCGGCTGAGTGCTCAGCGCGCGACAACCCGACGTGCGAGACCACATGCGTTGGGATTCCCTGCTCCGTGGCAAAATTCAGCCCTGGGGCATCTGCGCGGTTGCTGATGACGGCCGCCAACGTAGCCCGGAGACGCCCCTGCCGGATAGCTTCGGCCAGGGCCCGCAAATTCGACCCACGCCCGGAAATCAGGACGACAAGACCTGGACGTTCGCTCATGGCCGGAAAAAGTCCCTGAAAAGTCGGATGGTCGGTTGTGCACCCGGCGCAGCAACAATGCTCACCACGTCGAAGCGGTATGGCGCGTCAAACGGGCCAATGAGGGTGCGGTAACGTCGGGCAGCACGCGCCAGCCGGGCTTGCTTGCGGGGCGTGATGGCGCTTTCCGGCGTGGTGAAGTCGGTTGTTGTCCGGGTCTTGACCTCGACAAACACCAGCGTTGGCCCATCGAAGGCCACGATGTCCAGTTCGCCATAGACGCGCGCACCGGTCCGGGTTCGTCCAACCGGCACTCGCACGTTGTAAGCCACGATCTGCATACCGCACCGGGTCAAAAAGTGTGCCGCCAGGCGTTCACCCTGCTGACCGAGGCTTTGACGGCTCGTTTCGGAAGGCGTTGCTTCAGAAAAGCCCAGCCGTTTCAGGAGCGTCTTCATGAGCGTTGCGGATGGCTTTCCTTCGCAGGGGATGGCGCGCGGCGTAAAGGCGCCACCAGCGCCCGCAGAACGATGTAAGTCCAACGGGTCAGGGCAGCCTTCCAGGGGGGACGGTGGGTCAGGCGCTCAAGGCGTTGCAGCCGCCGTTCGAGCAGGACCCGCTCTTCGTCGGTGTAGTAGGTGCCGCCAGCGGAGGCAAGGCGTTCGGTCAGGGTTTCCTGGAGCTGCGTGACCAACTGCGTCAGTTTTGGCAGCGGGTAGGTTGCAAGCACCAGTTCCTGGTCGCGCAGACGTATGGGTGGAGTATCGAGTCCCAGAAAGTCTTCGAGCAGGTAGGTCTCCGGCGGATGCCAGTCTGCTACGGAGCTCACACACTGGAGCGTCCAGACCAGATGCAGAAACCAGCGGCGGAGGAGCCACGCCGGCCAACTCAGCCGGGCCAACTCCTGGATGTCCTGCCACCGCTGGGCATAAGTACGGCGTTCGGGCGGTTCAGTGTCTTCCGGCAGGGCGGCATACCACTCACCGAACGTCTGGGCTAATGCCCGGAGTTCCGCACGGGAACGCAGCATGAGCAATGCCACTGAAATCTGCTTGAGACGCTGAATGGTCGTCTCCAGGGCTTTCCACTCGGTCAGAATCCGCTCGTCCGTCAGGTCGAGACTTTCCAGATCGTTCAGCGCCACCAGATACGAGGCCAGACGGATGGGTTCCCGGCGTTCGAGATCACGAATCAGGGCTGGCAGCCGGGAGCGATACTCGGCGCGTTCGGTCTCGCCCAACACAAGCAGGTCATCGAGTCGGCGCTGGATGCGCCGCAGGCAGGTTCGTGCAGCTACCATCTCCTCGTAGGTGTACGCCTGGCTTCCGAGTTCGAGCGCCATTTCAATGGATTGGGTGAGCACCGCCACATCGTGGGTCTGGGGCGTGACGTGCTGCGCCAGACGCTCAAAAGTGTAGGTCGCCATGGGCAGGTCGCTGCGCGCCAGGAAGGCCCGTTTGCCAAGATCATCCACCGACACCCGTGCGGTATGCCGGGACGAAGGCTCGCCTGAAAAGATTTGTTCTTCGAGGTCAGCACGCTCCTGGGCACGGGTCAGGACGCTGATGTGAAAGGCCCGCCAGAACCGCAGGAACGCTTCTTTCAGAATGTCCTGGGGCTGACGCATAGTGGACAGTCCGGCTTCCCGGTCGGTGTAGAGCAGCAGGGGAAAACTGACCTTGGTAAAGGAAAGCTCCTGTTCGATGTGCCAGGCGGCCAGCCCGTCCAGGTGATACTGCTCGACATCGTTGGGCGTCCGTCCGGTGAGAAGCCGGACATAGGTGCGGCTCCATTCAAGCACTAAGCCTCGCCACTGAAGGTAGTGCTCATAGTTGTTCTCCCGCGCCCGGGCATAGTCACAGTCAAAAGCCCGCCGCAGGTAGTTGAGGCAGTTGAGCAGGTCCCCGGTCAGCAGGTTTTCAGAATGAAGCCGGCGTTCTGCCGTATCATCTGCGGCCGGAAACAGGGAGCGCCGGTGCTTGATGGCGCTGATGAGTAACTCAGCCAAGGTGTTGCGCTGATTGAAGACATCCATGCCCTCGGCCAGCGGCAGCCCGTTGCGCCGGGCAAAGTGGGCTGTCCCTTCGTTCAGCCGCTCGACGGCGTAGATGTCGCCGGTCGGAGTGGCAAACTTGCGTACCGCATCGTGACAGTAAAAGGTCAGTTCGCAGAAATCCCCGACGCGCTTGAGCAAAAAAAGCTTGCTGCGCAACGTCAGGGACGATCCCAGAAACTCCCGCTCGAAACTGTGGAGAAAGCGATGGAGCACTTCTGGAAGCAGGTTGAAGAAAACCTCCTGGAGTAAGGGCAGGTAAGTCTGGTAAACGGCATCCACGAACCGGGGGCCGTCCTCAGCAAGGGCCCTGGCCGTCACCGTCAGAAAGTTTTCGACGAAGTGAATCTGGCCTTCGAGGGACTCAGACAGGTGATGCTGGATGTACTCACCCAGGATGTAGGCCACGGGATGATCGGGTCCCTGATTGCGTACCTGGATGGTAGGGATACCACGGCGTTTGGCCAGAGCTTCGAGGGTGTATTCCACAGCAGCGGCAAACAGCGTGTCATCCGTGATTTTCTGCCACTTGCGGGCGCTGATGAGCATGGCCAGCAAACCAATCTCACCTTCCCGATCCAGCAGGTTCTGCTCCTCGATCAGGCGCTTGAGGTAGGCCGCATCCGACGGCGAGTACACAGCCGTGCCGTTTTTGTCCTTGAGAACCGTCGTCTGAAGGCTGACTTCAGCCCGGTCGGCCGCCGTCTGTGGAATGAGCGGATGCCGGAGCAGGGACTGGAGCACCTGCACCGCACAGCGTTCGATGACCTCGTGGGTTAACTCCTGGTTTTGTCCGCGCGGCAGTGTCGTGCGAAGAATGGTTTCCAGATTGAGGTCCACGGCCAGTTCGACCGGCCGCATGGCAGGCGGAAAGTTGGGAATGAACTCACGGCAATACGGAAGCAGGATGTCAGCCGCCCGAACCTCGAACTCGGCAATGCGAATCTCACCGGTGCGGAACTGCTCCCGGTGCCAATCGGCAATGACGACAGCAATCTGGTCCTTGATTTCCGCAATCCGCACCTGCTGGCGCAGCGCCGTCCGCAACTCGCTCAGGTTGAGAACCTGCGTGGTGCGGCCGGCTTCCCCGCGCAGCGGAGCCGTTTCACGGGCCGCCACGTGGCTTGCCACCAAGGCTGGCAACCCAAGCTTGCTCAGACGCTCATTGAGTTCACGCTCGATTTCATCGAGGGTTGGTGGCGTGGACGGCAGCTCCCCTGACGACGCCTGCCGAGGCACAACCGCTGGCGGAACCGTGGTTGGAGAAGTCCGCTCCATAGAGAAACCAACCCGTCAGGTGACATAATGGCGGGGAAAGATGTGCCGACAAAGAAAGCCACACAACTACATCCGTCAGGTGCCTGCAACCTGCGCCGGCAGCGTTCCCCGGCTGCTTTGAGCTTACCCGTGTCGCTTGATCAGCCGTGTAATGTCCATGGCCATCGTAATCTGATCGGCCACTTCATACGCTTCAAATGAGTACATCAGAAGCGGCGAGGCCAGAATTTCCCGTACCGCAGCTTCGCCCAAACGGTCTTCGAGCCTGGCATGCACGGCATGCCCTCCCTCGAAGAAAATGGCGCCCGAAACGGGAGACTTATCACCCAGGTCGCTTTTGAGCAGAACGTTCAACTTGCCGCTCAGTTTGTGCCGTACCACCAGATCGATACACTGGGCGAGGGTAACTTGCTGGAGCGGGTCTGGCGTTGCCCGTCCGGTAGCCAGTGCCTGATGCCGGGCCAGGACACTGTTGACGCGAATCAGGAGTTCTTCCAGCGCAAATGGTTTGCCCAGATAATCATCGGCGCCGAAACCAATGCCTTCCAGACGCTCTTCGGTGTCCCGCTTGGCGCTCAGGAAAATGAAGGGAATGTTTTTCGTCGCCTGATTGAGACGCACGAGCTGGCACACTTCGTGGCCGGTCATTCCGGGCATCATCACATCACACACGATGAGGTCAAAGGGCCCCTGCTGCTGCAACAAGCGCATGGCAGGAAGCCCCCCATCGGCTTCAACCGTGGTGTGTCCGCCGTGCTTGAGTGCCATCACGGTTGCCAAACGCACGTCCGGCTCATCGTCAATTACAAGAATGTGTGCCATAGCCAGTGCCTTCTTGAGGTGTCAACGAATGGGACTAAAATGCGGGTTCCTGATACTCACCAAAGACCGGTCGCAGACAGTCGCAGATTTCACCCAGGGTGGCATAGGTGCGCACCGCTTCAATGATGAGCGGCATGGTGTTGGCATTGGTGCGGGCCCCTTCGGCTAACGCCTGCAGAGCACGTTTGACCGCGGCGTTGTCACGTTGCGCCCGGAGCGCTGCCAGCCGTTCGCGCTGGGCCTGCTCGGCGCGCTCATCAATCAACAGCAGCGGCACTTCCTGAGTCTCTGACTGGGTGTAGCCATTGACCCCGACGATGATTTTTTCACGGCTGTCCACAACTTTCTGGTACTGGTACGACGCTTCCTGAATTTCCTTCTGGGGAAAACCGGCCTCAATGGCCGCCACCATACCGCCCAGGGCGTCAATCCGGCGGATGTAATCGAGGGCTTCAGCTTCCAGGTCGTTGGTCAGCTTTTCGACGAAGTAGCTCCCTCCGAGGGGGTCAATGGTATTGGTGACACCGGTTTCATGCGCAATGATCTGCTGCGTACGGAGGGCAATGGTCGCCGCCTGCTCCGAGGGAAGCGCCAGGGTTTCATCGAGCGAGTTGGTGTGCAGCGACTGCGTGCCGCCCAGAACGGCCGCCAAGGCCTGAATGGCCACCCGCACGACGTTGTTGTACGGCTGCTGGGCCGTCAGCGTGCAGCCGGCCGTCTGCGCGTGGAAGCGGAGCATCCAGGAACGTTCCTGCTGCGCCCCGAAACGTTCACGCATGATGCGCGCCCAGAGCCGCCGCGCTGCGCGGTACTTGGCAATTTCCTCAAAGAAATCGTTGTGGGCGTTGAAGAAAAACGAAAGCCGGGGGGCAAAGTCATCCACGTTGAGACCAGCTTCGATGCAAGCCTGGACGTACTCAATGCCGTCCCGCAGGGTAAAGGCCAGTTCCTGCGCGGCCGTCGCGCCGGCTTCCCGAATGTGATAGCCCGAAATGGACACGGGATTGAACTTCGGCATGTGCTCGACGCAGAAGGCAATACTGTCCGTCACCAGCCGCATCGCCGGACGGGGTGGATAAATCCATTCTTTCTGGGCAATGTATTCCTTGAGAATGTCGTTTTGGAGCGTACCGGAAACCTTGCGTAAATCCGCCCCCTGCTTCTCGGCCGTGACGATGAACATGGCAAAGATGACCGAGGCGGGGGCATTGATGGTCATCGAGGTCGTCACCTTTTCGAGTGGAATCCCGGCAAACAGGGTTTCCATATCGGCCAGGCTGGACACCGAGACCCCACACTTGCCGACTTCGCCCAGCGAAAAGGGGCTGTCGGCGTCGTACCCCATCAACGTCGGCAGGTCGAACGCCACTGACAATCCGGTTTGCCCCTGCTCCAGCAGATACCGGAACCGTTGATTCGTATCCTCCGGCGAGCCAAATCCGGCAAACTGGCGCATCGTCCACAACTTGCCCCGGTAGCCGGTGGCATGAATCCCCCGCGTGTAGGGAAACTCTCCGGGAAAGCCAAGGTCGCGGACGTAGTCAAAATCCGGGAGGTCATTGGGCGTGTAAAGCCGCTGAATCGGACGCAGTGAAACCGTTGTGAAGCCCGAACGGCTCTCCGGCATCCTGGCCAGCGTCCTGGCCAACGTCGTGGCTTCCCAACGCTGCTGGGCAGCCTGCAGGGTGTCCGGCTCAGTGTGGACAGGCGATGTTGTTGTCGAAGCAGCGCTCATTCCCCCAACCTCTTTTTGCCTTTCACGGGCTTTCTGGTACAGGCTCACGGCTCGTCGCTGGTGTCTTGCGGGCGGGAAAATCACACCAACTATGAACCACGCCCGAAAACTATATCCAAGTGCTGGACAAGCGGCAACGCGCCGCCCAAATCTCCGGTGCCCCGGTCTCAGGCCCTAGTCCGGGATAGGCCGCCCCATACTCTGGTAGATGAGTTCGATCTCTTTTTTCTTTTCCAGCGCCTCTTTGTTGTCGGGGTCCAGAGCCAGCACCTGCCGGTACATCCGCAGCGCCGCCGGATAGTAAATGCGCGGCCCGGCTTGTCCAAGATCGCGCAGGGCATTTCCATATTCGACCTTAGCCGCGACAAGCTGGCGCTTGAGGGCGGCGTTCTGTGGCGCTGCATCATAGTCCTTCTGGCACTTGCGAACCTTTTCAACCAGAGCCAGGGTTTCCGGTTTGAGTAACTTGATGAAGTTTTCGTCCGTCACCGGATCGCCATACTTGGGCGCAGCATTCGGCACCGAAGCTGGGGGCTGCCCGGCCGGTGGCGTCGGCGCCGGGGTGCCAGCTCCATAACCACCTGCCGCTGGCGCCGGTGCATTCGAGGATACCGGGCGCGGTGCATCGCCACAGGCCGCAGTCAGCAGCCCAGCCGCAAGCAACAGCATTGGCACACACTTCACGGTTTTCATACCTTGGTTTCTCCGCTCGTTGAATCAGACCAGCTCACGCTATCACAGACCGGCACCAGCGCCTACCAGCCCTTGGCATCCCCCAGTGTAACGTTTCTCTCTGCGGCTTCCCCGACAGTGAGTGGTTGACGGACAACCACCACAGACGACACGGCCTCCGGGGTTTCCAGGGTGATGACGGAGGAAAAACCCTCCGCGCCCAGGGCTGGACGCGCCTGGCGCAACGCCGCGTGCTGTTGCGCCACGACTTCCGGTGGCACCTGGCGGTGCGGACGCGCCGCGTTGCCGGCCAGGCAGATTTCAAGCGGCAGGTCAAAGACGATCAACACCACTTCGACGCCCTGGGCCAGGGCAAATTCCCGCAGCCGCATTCGTGTGAACGGATACGCATGGGTGGCGTCCACGACAGTCAGTTTCCCCCGCGCCAATCGGCGGGCAGCAATAAAATACAAGGCGTCGAAGGCATCTCCCGTCGCCGACTGATCCCGTTCGTCGTCCGCCACCAGCGACCTGAACACATCCGAGGAAAGCACCTCGGTTGGCGCAAACCACCGCCGGGCAAAGGTCGTCTTTCCTGAACCCGACGCGCCGGCCAGCGCGATGAGTGTCCGTGGTGGGATGTGAATGCGCATACGGTACAAACCGTGTCGGGACAATGGCCCCGTGGCTACTCTGGGAAACCTCTGCCCATTCATTCACTGGGCAGCGACGTGGGCTGTCCGAAGATGTAGGTTTCGATGACCTGTGCCACACCGTCTTCGGTGTTGGGTGCCGTCAGCTCAAATCCCATGGCTTTGAGTTCCGGTTCGGCATTGCCCATGAGAATCCCCCGCCCGGCATAGCGCAGCATGTCGAGGTCGTTGTAGTTGTCTCCGACAGCAAGAATCTCTTCGCGTGCAATGCCGAGCTGGGAAGCGACATAGGCAATGCCGGTGGCTTTTGAGCAGGACGGATGCATAAGGTCGAGAATTGTCATGTCGTTGTGCGGATAGGTCGTCACCAACAGCCGGGCTTCCGTCGCCATGTCGCGTTCCAGCACTTGCGCGAGGGACTGCATTGCGGCACAGGGACCGCAAAACATCACCTGGGTGACGGGTTCCTGCACAAACACCCGCAGGTCGTCCACCTGATGGACATACTGGCGGTTGATTTCCAGGTAGTAGCGCAGCGCAGTGTTTCGCTCCGAAACACCATCGGTCAGGATACGCCCGTCGCCTTCCGGGTCATCCAAGGCAATGGTGTCAGCACCAAAGGCTTTGCCGATCGCCAGGAGTTCGCGCGCGACGGTCACATCAAGCGGCTGGTAGTGGTGAACGGCTGCCGTCTCGATGTCTTTGACGAGCGCGCCATTGTGTGTCACGAGTGGCGTGGTGAGACCGGCATCGCGGGCGATGGGGCGGGCCGAGTGAAAGCGGCGCCCGGTTGCAATGACCACAGCCACTGCGTATTCCTGAATGGCGCGTTCCATGGCCCGGCGCGTCCGTGGGGTCAGCTTGCTGTCCGGGCCAAGCAGCGTGCCGTCCAGGTCCACGGCCAGCAGACGGTAACGGGTCATGGTAACGTCCTCCTCCCGACGGCAATCGGCTGCAACAACCCGGTGAGGCGGGTCAGGTCGTCAATGAGTATATCGGCTTCAGTCAGTTCGGACGAGGCACGAAAGCCATAAGTGACACCACAGGTAAGCGTCCCGGCGGCGCGTCCGGCACGAATATCGTTTGGGCTGTCACCAATCATGACAGCTTCCGCCGGGTTGATATACCCACAGGCCGCGAGTCCGGCCTGAACCGGCGCTGGATGTGGCTTGCGTTCCGGCAGCGTATCGCCACCGATGACCGCTACGAAATGCGTCCGCAGCCCCAGTCCCTGCAGGATCGTTTCTGAGAAGCCGGCCGGCTTGTTCGTGACCACGGCCTTGGGCAACGCCGCAAAGTATTCGAGAACCGGGCCGACCTGTGGGTAGGCGCGGGTCGTCGCCAGCAGGTGCCGGGCGTAGTGTGTTTTGAAGCGTTCCAGGGCCGCGCTGACAAAGGCGTCCGAAAGCACCGGCCCGGCACCGGCGGCAGCTAGCCCGCGCTCGATGAGCCGGCGCGCTCCATCGCCAACCAGGTGCGTCGTCACTTCGACGCCAAGGGGCGGCAATCCCAGGTCGCACAGCGTGAGATCGAGTGCCGTAGCCAAGTCACGGCGGGAGTCCACCAGGGTGCCATCGAGATCGAAAAGCAGGGCGCGCACCCGGTAGCGGGGTGTCGGCTGGACTCGTGATGCTTCAACCAAGTGGCTTCCCCGTTTCGCGCAGAAGTTTGAAAGCGGCTCGAATCGGTACGGCCAGATTGTTGCCGGGAACCTGCCCGCCGCCTTCATCCACCGTGACTTGGGCATTGATGCCAATGACCTTGCCGGTGCTGTTGAAAATCGGGCTGCCGGAGCCACCTTCCTGCGTGGCGGCATCGTGCACGATGCGTCCTGCAACCAGCCGGGTCACGTGTCCCTGGGTGACGAGAGGGACGAGTTCACCGCGTTGGGCCAGCAGGATGGCCTTTTCAGATACCCTGAAGCGCCGTTCGAGATCGCGTTTGAGCTGCCCATCCGTGAGTTGGGCCACGAGCACATCAACGCCATTGGGAAACCCCATCAGCAGGATGGCCTGGCCGGTGATGTCGGGCAGGGGCTTCGTTTCATCTTCCTCAAAGCCCTCGATGGGCAGGATGGGTATCCTGGCATCACCTGGATTGAAGGTGCACAGGGCGACATCGCTTTCCTGTGAAAAGCCGACTGGTTTGAGGGCAAAGGGTGTCTTGTGCTCGGGAAAGTAAGCTTGAATTTCCTTGATGTAAGGCTTTCCACCAAGTTGGGTGATGAGTTTGTCGGTAGGATCAGTCCACCACGGCTGGGCAATGTGCCGGTTGGTGAGGATAACGCCTTCCGCGACGACAAATCCCGTGCCGCTGAACTCCTCGAAAAATTCGTTGCCGGTGCCTTCAAAGCTCACGTTGAGTTTGCCATCGGCAGAAAGTGCCCGGCTGTCATCGAAGCTGTGGTCAATGTAGCGCAGGGGACGCTGCTGGGCATCCCGGTAGGTATAGGTTCCGACGATGAGGCAGACCCCACCTCGGTAGCTGGCTGCGATCTTGGGTGCAAAGTTGATGGCTTCCTCGTAGTCCTTCAGGCGGTTTTTGAGCTTTTCGTTCTCCTCCATCAGCACGTCAATCTGGATGCCTGAATCGCGGTTTTTGCTCCGCAGGTCTTCCGTCAGCTTGGCGTAGTTCCATAGGAAAACGAAAACGATCACCGTTGCCGACATCACCGACAGCGGAATCAACACGGTCAGCAACAGTGCCACGGCCCGTACCCAGGCTGGCATCTCCGCGTAGAGGGCAAAAACCAGTTCCTTGAGAAAGCGCGTCGCGGTTCGCGGATGGAGCTGCCCGCCAGCATCAACTTCAGGAAACTGAAGAACACCTGCGGCTGGTGGCACGTCCGACTGAGGTTTGGCTACGACTTTGAGCAGGACTTTCTCCGGCTCACAGCCGGCAGCGACCTGGCGTGGCTCAACAGCAACGACATCCCCATCGGTCAGCGCAATGGGCGTTCCATCCACCGGGGTGTGCAGTTCGTCATTGATGCGAAATGAATAATGGTCGGCGTCATGCACGAACAGCTCCAACCGCTGTGCCTGGCGCCGGATGGCAGCCACAGCCCCGGCGGTCTCCACCCCCGGCGCATCCAGGACGACATCACAGCCGTCCCCGACGCCAATCGTGACGGCTTCCTTATCCAGCACAAGGGAACGCCCCTTCCCTGCCCCAGTCAGGGAAACCACCAGCAGATTCGACGCCGTGTTACCGATTTTCATGGCTGTGCGACGGACAGGGGCCGCCAGGGAACCAGAAGTCAGGAAGCCTCAAACGGTGGGGTGGATTTTTTCATCAACCCGAGACAGTTGCGCCAACTCGCCCAAGCTGGCAGCCGCATTGGCTGCCAGTTCGACAAGTCCCCATGTTACTTTTGACCGGCCTGGACGACAAGGTTTTCCGCAACGGTATTTGGTCGAGATCGCAGCCGCATGGAGCGTACAAGGCGGGTGTCAGACGTAACCGGCATCATCTTTCTGGTTGGTTTCATGGGTTCGGGGAAGACGACCGTCGGGCAGCACCTGGCCGCCCGCCTCGGTGGACGTTTCATTGATCTGGACGAGCGGATTGCCCGGGCAGCCGGCCGCTCCATCCCGGAACTGTTCCAGACGGAGGGAGAAACCGGTTTTCGTCAGCGGGAGCATGCGGCGCTTGTTCAGGTGTGCGCCGAACTGCGTCAGGATGACCTGCCCTGGAATATCGTTGCCCTTGGGGGCGGGACGTTCACGCGGCCTGAAAACCGGAACCACATTCGCCAGACCGGATGCAGTGTCTGGCTCGACGTTCCGTTTGACATCCTGGCCACGCGCGTGGTGCCGGATGGCCGCCGCCCTCTGTGGACCTCTGTGGATGAAGCCCGGTTGCGCTATGAACAGCGCCGGGCGGACTATGCCCAGGCTGACATCCGCGTACCGGTAGGAACCGCGCCGCCGGAACAGGTCGCAGAGGATGTCCTTCAGGCGCTGTCTGCTTTCCAGAGTGCAAGCACCTCAAAAAGCTTGACAACGCAACCGGGAAACAGCTACGAATAGCGACTGCCTTGGTTGGCCTTCTGACACAACCAGGCAACGACTTGCCGCGGGGTGGAGCAGTCCGGTAGCTCGTTGGGCTCATAACCCAAAGGTCACGGGTTCAAATCCCGTCCCCGCATCCATTCCAAGCCCTGCCGCCGTGCAGGGCTTTCGTCTTTTCAAGACGGCTGCCGACCGGGTGGGCAATGGAGGTCAGGGCTGTGAGGCGGCCTGCTGCCTGGCTTTCTCCAGCCACGCCCTGATAAAAGGTTTGTCAGGTGCAAGCTCGGCAGCAAGGCGCAGTTCGCGTTCGGCAGCCTTGGCATCGCCAGTTTCGAGCAGCAGGATACCGAGCTGTGCATGGGGGACGGGTGCCAACGGCAACAACCGTACCAGACGACGATAGACCTCTATGGCGGCATCCCGCTCACCAATTGTCACCAGGGTTTCCCCAACGACGAAGAGCGGCTGAGGCCCTTCCGGTGCATAGCGCAATGCGGTTTGGGCTTCTGACAAAGCCGCCTCCCGTTCTCCGAGTGCCGCCAGAACGCGCGCATACAGGGCGTGGATCAGCCCCCATTCACCAGAGGGAAGCACCAGATACGGTGGCTCCCTGACAAGCATGCGCTCCAGACGCGCCCGTGCTTGCTCGAAAGCCTTGTCCTCAATGTCGAGGACTGTCAGCAGAATGTTGGCTGAAATGAGACGGGGTTCGACTCGCAGCGCGTGTTCGTAAAAAACCCGTGCCTGCTGTGGCTGACGGCGAACCAGGGTTTCTCCAAGATTGACGTAACCGATGGGATGCTGTGGATCGGTTTCAATGAAGCGGCTGAACAGCGTGTAGTTGTCGCGCCAGTCAAGATTGCGCTGCGCCGTGCGATACACGTAGCTTCCCACCAGGCTGGCCACAAGCAGAAGGAGACACAGCCGCGTGACTTCAGCCCGCAGATGCCAGTGCCGGGATGCCCCCATCCGGGCTTTGAGCCGGGCTTCCAGCCAGAGGGCATGGCTCCAAACCAGCCACACAGCATAACCAAGGGCAATGGCATAGCCAACTGACGGGACATACAGCCAGCGTTCCCCAACCAGCGTGCCCAGCGGAATTGGCACATTGCTCACAACAGACAAGGTGATGAACCAGAACCCAATGGCAAAGGCCACGAGAGGGACCCGTCGCCAGGTGAGCCACAGGGCGGCCACCAATCCGGCGTGGAGCAGCAGTCCCAGCAACTTCCATTCGTTCCAGTCGGGAATGACCGGGATATTCGTGCCGTCGTACTGCGGACGCAGCGGGTAGCCGACCAGCAGCAGGCGGTACCAGATCAACCCAACCTCCAGCATGATGATGGCTCGCTGCCAAAGCGTGTAACCAGCCAGCGTTACCACTCCAACTCCTGGCATCTGGGCAGTGCCTTCACCAGCCAGGGAACGCAACCAGAAGTACGGGATGAGGGCCGCAGCCAGCACCCAGAAAGAGGCTGTCACCTTCCACAAAGAGCGCAGGCGTGCGGTCAGCGCACCGCGGAGAAAACAGCGCCGCCGCGCAACCAGGACTTCGGCCAACCACAGGGCTGCCGGCAACGTCACCATGTTTTCCTTGGAGAGCAACGCCGCGAGATAAGCCACGGCTGCTGCGCCGCGCCAGACCCAAACCTTGATCCGGTGACGTTTTGCCCGCCGCGCCGCCACCCACGCCCACCACATCAGCCCGCCAAACAACATCCCTAACAGTTCGCTGCGCCCGACGACATTGGCCACGGCCTCGGTGTGAACCGGGTGTACGGCAAACACCAGCGCCGCCACGCCGGCAATGCCCGGTGCGACGCGGTAACAGCGGAGCAGGCCAAACAGCAGCGCGACATTGGCCGCATGGAGCAGCACGTTGATCAGGTGATACCCCAGGGGTGCCAGCCCCCAGAGGGCGTACTCCACCGTGAAGGTGATGATGGTGAGGGGACGATAGTTACCGCCGCCACCGGATTTATGGCTCCAGTACCCCTTGGTGAACAGCCACGGTATCTGCCGCCAGTCGGTAATGTAGGGATTGGTCTGGACGATGCTGATGTCATCATAGGCAAAGCCGTTGGCCAGCGTGTTGGCGTACACCAGCAGGGCCAGCGCAACCACAGCGATACCCATCTGGCGTGGTGAAAGCGATGTCTTCACGGTGATGTGTTCAAGACCGAATGCTTTGGTGATGATCGGGTCGTCGAAGGGAGCTTTTCCTGAGCGCGTCGTTGACGGACAAATTCCAGCCTTGCCCGCAGAGCTTCACTATCAGGTACTAGCTGCAACCCCTCCAGCAACACAGCTTCGGCTTCGGCGTAGCGTTCCAGCTCGATCAGCACCGTGGCGAAGTTACTGTAAGCCCGCCCGTGATCGCGGTCGTGAAGGGTGAGTTGACGAAAACCCGCCAGCGCCACATCGATCTGCCCGGCCTGCAAAAAGACCTGACTGGTTTCAAACAGCACCTTCAACGAGGTTGGTGACTGGCGCGAAGCAATCCGGGCATGCTCGAGCGCCAGGGGAAGGTCTCCGGTCAAAGCAAGGGCTTTGGCATACAGGGCGTGCCACTCCGCCCATTCCCCGGCTGGCGTCGGCAGGTTGGGCGGCTCCTGCGCCAACAACTGTGCCAAACGGTCACGGGCTACGGTAGCCTTGCCTTCCCGCAAATCAAGCTCAGCCAGACTGCCCTGCGGCGACAGAAAGACCGGGTCCAGTTCAAGGGCCGCTTCCAGAAGCTGGCGTGCGCGCACCGGATCGATCGTCATAAGTTCGTGGCCAAGTATCATGTAGCCCGAAGGGTTGTTCGGCGCCGTAGCCACCAGGCTTTCAAAAATCGTGACGCTGTTTCGCCAGTCAGGGTTTCGCCACACGGTGACAACACTGTAGAACACGAGCAGGCTGGTCATACCAACCAGCGTCCCCAGCCGCAGGGCACCGCCAGCGCGAACACCCCACAACGCCGCTATGGACACCAACAGTACGGCGGCAACGGAAGGAAGATACAGCCACCGCTCGGCAAGCAGTGCTCCAATTGGCAACACGACATTGCTCGTGACAGACAAAGTGATAAACCAGAACACAACGGCAAACGTCACAAGGGGGGCGCGGCGGCGATATGCCAGCGCCAGACCAAGCAGGCTGGCCGTGATGGCAAATCCCACAATGACGCGCCACTGAAGGTTTGGGGTCAGGTCAAACTCCCGAATGCTGTAAAATGCCTGTAAGGGATAACCAATCAACACAAGGCGATACCAGGTCACACCGACCCCGGCCATGATGATGCACCGCTCCCACAGGCTTCGCCCGGTCAGCGGCACATGGCCTATTTCAACCTGCTGCTCAACCCCTTCACCGGCCAGCGTCCGCAGCCAGAAATACGGTATCAGTACAACCAGAAAGACGATAAACGGCCAGGCTGCTTGCCGAACACCCACGCGACGGAACCTTCCGGCAAGCCACTCACCGGCGAATAGTGCCGCCGGCAGCACGATCATGTTTTCCTTGGAAAACACTGCGGCCAGATAGGCCACGGCAGACACCACCCGCCAACCCCATCCTTTGAGGCCCCCCTCACGCCCCTGCAACCAGGCCCACCACATCAGCCCGCCGAAAAACATGCCCAGCAACTCGGCCCGCCCGACGATATTCGCCACGGCTTCGGTGTGGACGGGGTGCACGGCAAACAGCGCGGCCGCCAGGCTGGCCAAGCCAGCGGCAACCCGGTAGCGCCTCAACAGGTAAAACAACCAGGCGACATTGGCGGCATGCAGCAGGATGTTGACCAGGTGATACCCGGCCGGACGTTCCCCCCACAACTGGTACTCCACAGCAAACGTGCTGACGGTGAGAGGGCGATAGTTGCCGCCGCCGCCAGTGACATGGCTCCAGTAGCCGCGCCGCCACAATGCCGACCAATCCATTCGGTGAACACTTGGATTGTTGACGATGATGGGAACATCGTCGTAGGCAAAAGCATTGCCCAGGGTGTTGAGATAGACCACCACCGCCAGACTGATGAGCAGGACCACAGTGCGCCGTGGTGATGGAGAGACCACTGACCGGTGCCAACGACTCCACCAGGAGAAAGTCTGGAAAGGTACGGCGGTCATGACTCCAACCGGTCGGCCAGTGGGCGCTGGCGTGTGGTCTGAACGAACGTCGGACGCACCGCGCCCGCCCCCAACGCCTCGATGGCTTGCCGGACCTCCTCCAGAAACTGCTGCCGGGTGCGCCGCCGCGCCCGTACCGGTACGGCTTGCAGATGCTGTTCGATAACCAGACACATCCGCTGCCAGGCCGTCTCAAAGGCGTCGGCCACCCGTGGAAGCTGTGAAATGTCGTACGGCACGGCAACAGAAGTCACGCCCAGCCTGGCAAATACAGCCAGGTAGCGGGCGGTGGCCAAATCCGGGCAGCCCAACCGCCGCCGCCCGACCTTCAGCTCGATACCGAGCAGGGTGTGCTGAATCTGGACGACCGGCGGCCGGCGACACGGTGTATGAAACAAATCGAAGCGTCGCGTGCGCTGGCTGAGCACCATCTGTTCATAGAGCTTTGGCAACGTGCCGTCGCCAAGCGCCCGGATGATGTCGGCCTGCCACTGCCAGCGTGCGTCCTCGGTCATCGTCCTGTCCTACGGCCTGCCAAGACACGCCTTCCCTGTTCGTCGCCCCGTGGGTGTCATGCCGCCGTGGCGACCGGGCGATTTTCCGGCAACGCGGCGCCTTCGGCATAGAGCAGGTGCGGTGTGGCGTGTGCGATGTTGACGGTGTAGAGACCGGGCCTGGGGGCAACTGTCCGGGGCACGAGAACGGTATGGTTCCCACGGGTGTGGCCCTGCATCAAATCCCCATCGTGGGCCGGGCCTTTGACGAGCACCTCGACCTGATGCCCCACCCATCGCCGGTAGTTGATGAGGCTCCAGTGCTTCTGGCGCTCGATGAGTCGCATCAGCCGCGCCACCTTGACCGCGTGCGGAATGTCATCGAAGTGCCTGGCGGCCGGCGTTCCCTCCCGTTCGGAGTAAACGAACATAAACGCCATGTCGAACTGCACCGCATCATAGAGGGTCAGGGTTTCTTCAAAATCGGCTTCCGTTTCGCCTGGAAAACCGCAGATGATGTCGGTCGAAAGCGTGGCTTCCGGCAACTGCGACCGGATTGCCGCAATGCGTTCGAGGTAATACTCGCGCGTGTACTCCCGCGCCATCCGGCGCAGGGTCCGGTTTGAGCCAGCCTGTACCGGCAGGTGAATGTACTGGCACACCGCAGGCGTCTCCGCAATGGCGGCAATGATGTCGTCCGTAAAGTTGATGGGATGGCTCGTGATGAAACGCACCCGTGGGATGCCAATCTGCCCGACCATCCGCAGCAACTCGGCAAAGGAAGGAAAGCCCGGCAGCAGCTTGCGGTGCGGCCCCAGCCCCGGCTCCAGCCCGTAGCTGTTGACATTCTGCCCCAGCAGGCTGACTTCCACCACGCCGGCATCCCGCAGGGCTTCGACTTCCCGCAGAATATCCGCTGCCGGCCGCGACACTTCCGGGCCGCGGGTGGTCGGGACGATACAGTAGGTACACTTGTGGTTGCAGCCGCGTGTGATGGCCACGTGAGCTGAAAGAGCGCCTTTTGGCGGCGGCGGCGCGTAATCACGCAGTTCATCCCGAAAGGCAAAGCTTTGAAACCTGCCCTGGCGAAGTGCAGGGATGAGATCGGTCAGGGCGCCGGGTCCGAGCATAATGTCCACGCCGAATTTGGCCCCCATTGCCTGTCCTTCGGGCAACTGAGCCAGACATCCCATCAGTGCCACCGTCACCGGTCGGCGCTTTTTCTCCTTGCGCAGTGCACCGAGCAGGGAGCGGGCTTTCTCGACCGGCTTGCCGCGTACGGCGCAGGTGTTGAGCAGCACCAGGTCAGCCTCGTGAATGTTGTCCACGAACGAGTAGCCCACCCCGGCCAACTGGGACTGAATGGCATGGGTGTCATACTCATTCATCTGACACCCAAGCGTGATGACGCAAGCTTGCATAAGACGAACGACCTACCCTTGGCAGCACGGATAAGGTTTGACTATAGCGCGTAGGGCAGGCTTTTCAATGACCGTTCGGGTCAGCAACTTCCAGCCAGGGCTTGACCCGTGGCGAGTAACGTCCAACAATGAGCGGCGGTTTGCCTGACGACTTGCCGCTGGCGCGCGGGTCGTGTCTTCTCAACTTCACCCACCCCAGATATGCCTATGAAGTCTGTTCCTCGCACCCCATCGCGGTTGGCTGCCGGTGTCATGAGTTTGGTTTGTGTCACGTGTCTCACCGGATTCCCGGTGCCCACCGGGGGAAGTGGACGCGGACTCGTCCAGGCTCAGGAAGTCGAGTTTGGACTTGGCCCCGAACCCGGCGATGTGTGGAAAGGCAAGGACGTGACCACGGCCTACGTCGAAGCCCTGACGCTGGCCGAGGAACACTATGCCGGGCCGATTGACCACGAGCGGCTCTGCGATGCAGCCGCCACCGGCATGCTGCGGACGCTCGACCCGCACTCCAACTTCTTCACCCGCGAAGAATTCAATGAGTTCCGCAGCCAGCAGCAGGCCAACTACTCTGGCATCGGCTCGCTCATCACGCAGCACGGCAACAAGGTCTATATCTGGTCGCCGATTGCCGACACGCCAGCCTACCGGGCGGGGCTGCGCTATGGAGATGAAATCATTGCCGTGGATGGCGAATCCACCGAAGGTTGGGATGTCTCCAAGGTACGCTCACGGCTCCGGGGGCTGCGCAGCACGGCCGTTACGGTTACGGTCAACCGCCCCGGCGAGCCATCACCGATCACGGTGCGCATCGTCCGCGACTCCGTAGGGCAACCTTCGGTATCGAACGTCTTCATGCTGACCCCGGAAGTCGGCTATCTGGCCTTCCGCCGTGGCTTCGCGCAGGCCAGTGGGGAGGAAGTCGCGGCTGCCGTCCGCCAACTCAAGGCACGGGGTGCCAAGGCTATTGTCTTTGACCAGCGCGACAACCCTGGCGGACTTGTGGACGCCGCCCGTGCCATTGCGGAGCTGTTTCTCGCCCGTGGTCAGAAAATCGTCAGCATTCGGGGAAGAACGCCGCGCGGCCTGACCTACGAAAATGCCCTGACTTCCAACAACCCCACTCCAGAGGACATTCCCCTGGTGGTACTCATCAACGGTGGCAGTGCCAGCGCCGCAGAAATCCTGGCTGGTGCGCTTCAGGATCACGACCGCGCACTGCTTGTTGGCGAGACCACCTTTGGCAAGGGCCTGGTCCAGACGCCCTACCGCCTGCCGGACGGGTACGGCCTTACCCTGACTTCGGCCAAGTATTACACCCCAACGGGCCGCCTCATCCAGCGGCGCTACGACAATGTTTCGCTCTACGACTATCAGCGCCGCCGCTCACGCACGGAAGTTACAGGCAAGGATGGGCTGACGAAATACCTCACTGACGGCAAGCGTACTGTTTACGGCGGTTTGGGCATCACGCCGGATGTCGAGGTCAAAGGCGAAACCTACACGCTTGCCCAGGGACAGCTCACGAGCCTGACCTTTTTGTTTGGCCGCCTGCTGGCGAACGGGCAGGTTGAAGGTTTTGCCCAGTACCGTGTGCCGCGTGACGTGGACTACAACCACACGCTCCAGGACAGCGACTACCCCATCACCGACCAGCTTCTGGCGGCCTTCAAAGCCTTTGCCCAGCCGCGTCTCCAAGAATTTGGCATCGCGCCAACGGCCCTTGTAGGCAATGACGCCTTTTTGCGGCAGCAACTCCGGCGCGAAATTCTGACCGCAGCCTACGGCTTCGACACGGCGCAGGAAGTCATTATCCGGGAGGAAGCGGTTGTCAAGCGTGCCATTGCCGAAGTCCCACAGTCACGGAGCCTGGCGGAGAATGCGCGCCGGCTGATGCCATCGCCCTTGCGCCCGACAAACAGCTTCAAGAACTAGCCGCCAGGCCAGCCGCCAGGGATGATGAGAGGACAGTGATGGACACGCCAAGTCATGTCGTCTGCTGACCGAACTTCCATGCGGCGCCTCGTTGCGGGTGAAACGGACGGTGAAGAACGAAACCTCGAGTCTTCACTGCGTCCGCGCCGGCTGCGCGACTACATTGGACAGAACCGCGCCACGGACAACCTGGCGGTCTTTCTGCAGGCAGCCCGCCAGCGGGGCGAGCCGCTTGATCACCTGCTGCTGTGCGGCCCACCGGGGCTGGGCAAAACGACTCTGGCGATGATCGTGGCCCATGAGATGGGGGTCGAAATCAAATCCACGGCCGGCCCCGTCATTGAAAAATCGGGCGACCTGGCGGCGCTGCTGACCAACCTTCAGGAAGGCGATGTGCTGTTTATTGACGAAATCCACCGCCTGTCGCCGGCCATCGAGGAAATTCTCTACCCGGCCATGGAGGATTTTCAGCTCGACATCGTCATTGGACAGGGACCGTCCGCGCGCTCCATCAAGCTGGATTTGCCACGCTTTACGCTCATCGGCGCGACCACCCGCGCCGGTCTCATTACAGCTCCGCTGCGGGGGCGTTTCGGCATCAACTTCCACCTCGATTTTTACACGCCGGAGCAGTTACAGCAGATTGTGCTGCGTTCGGCCCGGATTCTGGAGACGCCGATTGACGAAGCCGGCGCAGCGGAAATCGCCCGCCGGGCGCGTGGCACACCCCGGATTGCCAACCGCCTGCTGCGGCGGGTTCGGGACATTGCCGAAGTTATTTACGATGGGTGCATCACGGCGGATGTGGCGGCCGAGGCGCTGGACCGCCTGGAAGTGGACCGGTTTGGGCTGGACGAAGTTGACCGCAAGCTGCTGTTGACCATCATCGAGAAGTTTGATGGCGGCCCCGTCGGACTGGGGACAATTTCAGCCGCCATCAACGAAGAAAAGGATGCCATCGAGGAAATCTACGAGCCGTATCTGCTCCAGATTGGCTTTCTCAACCGGACGCCCCGCGGCCGGGTCGTTACGGGCGCGGCCTATGCCCACCTTGGCGTAGCACACCGTTTCCGCAGCGCAACCGCCCAGACCCCGCTCTTTGGCGAGGAATGAACAAAAGCATTGACAAGCCGCGATGAGGTCGCTACAAGACTGACTTCCGTTCCTCAGTAGCTCAATGGCAGAGCATTCGGCTGTTAACCGAAGGGTTGTAGGTTCGAGTCCTACCTGAGGAGCCACCTTTTTCAAGCCGCAGAATTCTGGCGGGCCGTACACTGTGCAAGACCCCCTTGGGAGCGCCCAACGGGGTCTTGCTGTTTTGGGTGAGTCCACGCCGCCTATACCCACCCGCCCCTTGCCCTGCGCTTTCGGCTGCCGTTTTTCGCTTTTCCTGCTTTTCCCGACGTCAGAACGGAAAACTGTGGAATTGGTCAAGTATCCCAAGGTTCGCAGCTATTGAACTTGACCATGGAGCTATTTGCCGACACGACGAATGCGCAATGTCCCTGGCGTGATGACCGTAAACGAATGTGAAAGTTCCGGCAGATGCTCCCTGACTGCCAAGCGACTACCTCCGCTTTGCGAACAGGTGTCAGCCGGCCAGACGAATCAGCACCACCCCGTGGATGTTAAGTCCCTGACGAAATACCATCTCACCGAAATCCTTGTCTGCGGTCAATAACAATGCTGTTTTCCTGATTCGCCAGGTTCAGGACAGCCTCATCGGGCATCCCTGGCCCAACTCGGCAATGTACAAAACCCGACGCCCCTCCTGCCGCAGGTGTTCGACAACGAGGCGGTCAACACTTTCGTCAGCCAAAAAGTTCATGCGGGCGTTCAGCCAAGGGGATATACCACATCGGCGCGCAGTGCATCTCTGGCAAATACCAACGCTGCCAAAACGGCTTCGCGAGTCAATTGCGGATGCGCCTCAAGAATCTGCCCTATGGTTTCACCCGCTGCCAGTTTCTCCAGGATGAGTTCGACGGTGATGCGTGTTCCTGTAATGACAGGCTTGCCCATCATGACCTTTGGATTTGTACAACCCACTGCCTCTGCATATTTTTCATCTCCACATTTGGCAATACTTGACTTGAGCAAGGGGCTATGCCTCCAGTGCAGACAAGTGCACCACATCTCCATAATCCCCGACATTCTTTGTCTCGAAAAGCGGGTTTGAATCCTTGCTCCGCTCTCTACTCAATCCGGTTTGCTTTTTCCATTTTGGCCTTTGAGATAGCCCCTTGTTGTCGGTTTTTCTGAATCCAACGGTGCCGGCTTCTGGAAACAGCGACTCACCGCCAACGGAAAGAGACTGGACGGTGCAAGCCCCGGCGCCGGGATACCGTGACGGGCGTTGGCCACTTTGTGCCGGAAAGGTGCTTCAGGCCGCCCGTGGATAATCCACCGTGTGCAGGGTCAGCTTCGGGGCGCGCCAGGCCGAAGGTGCCACGAAACTGCGCAGCACACGCCCCTTCAAGGTGACATAATCCACGTCACCGGCCAGCGCCTGCTGCATGATGCTGACGACACCGCCGTGCAGCGTCGAAAGCTGAAGCACCCGGTCAATGACGGACGCGCCCAGCATCGAGCCACGGTAAAACTTCGGCAGCCGACGTGAAGCCTCCGTCAGGTCAGCTTCAAACGCCTTCCGCCACCGCTGCTCATAACTCATAGCCTCCCCGGCAATGAGGGATTGCCCAAGCAACTCCGCCGAATGCAGCGCATAGAAAATACCCTCGCCCGTAATCGGGTCCACAAAGCCGGCCGCATCCCCCACGAGTGCCCAGCCATCGCCAACCACCCGATTCGTCTTCCATGACGCGCGCCGCAACATCGGGACCCGCGCCGCATACCGGACCCGTTCGCGCGGCAACTCGCCCTGCCGATGCCAGCGGACAAAGGCATCGAGTTCCTCCCAGAGCTTCGGCAGTGGATACTCGCCACACTGATTGATGATGCCGTAGGAAATGTGGTCAGGGCGCGGAAAAGCCCAGACGTAACCGGTAAAATGGCGTGGAAACGCCACCACCGCGCGCGGAACGCCGGCTGCCGGGACGTAATACCCACAGCACATGGCCTGGTCGGCGTCAGGCAGCCGCCGTCCGAGTACGCGCCGTACAAAGCTCGTACAACCATCCGCTCCCACAACAAAATCCGCCTTCCAGCAGTCGCGGCCGGATTCAACCTGCCACGTATGCACTTCCCGGCGCAGGTTTGTCACCCGCAGCGGAATGAAATCCGCCCCAGCTTCCGTGGCCCGCGCCAATAGAAGTCCATTCAGGTTCCGGCGCGAAAAAATCTGAAAAGGGGCATCGCCCAATGGAAAGGTCACACTCCGTCCGCCAGCCGAAATAATCTCAATTTCCTGAATGTCCTGACGCGGAAAACGGTCTGCCTGCCCGGTCAGAAAACCAAACTGGCGCAGTGCCTTGGCCGTCAGGCCGCCGCCGCAGGGTTTTTCCCACGGGCCGCCGTGGGCATCGTACAACCGCACCCGCGCACCAGCCTGCGCCAGGTTGTGAGCCAGCATCGAGCCGGCCGGCCCCGCACCAACAATGGCAACGTTGAACGTCATGGCTTCAAACGTACACTTTCTCACTTTTCTTCCAGTGTACCGAACAGCCTGCCGGACCTGCTAGGTTCGTTTACGCATCGGCTGACGCATCGAGATCAGGCAGCGCCCAGGCGACCTGTCCGATGTAATGTGCGCTTCCGGTCAGCGTGACTTCTCCACTGGACGCATCCCAGGCGACTTCGAGGCTGCCCTGTTCTGTCGCCACCGTCACCTGCCGCTCGACCAGGTGTTTCAGCATCGCCGCAACCGCCGCTGCACAGGCCCCGGTTCCCGAGGCAGCCGTGCGCCCGACGCCCCGTTCCCAGAAACGGGCTTCCAACGTGTGCCGGTCAAGCACCTGCACGAACTCGACATTCGTCCGGTTTGGAAAGGCCGGATGCCGTTCAAGCTGTGGACCCAGCAACTCAACCGGCGCGGTATCGAGGCTGGAAACCAACAACGTGCAGTGCGGATTGCCCATGGACAGAACCGTGGCCCGCACCGTCTCTTCCCCCACATCCAAAGCGACATCCACCAACGGCGGATGAAGTGCCGGCTCTGCCCGGAAAGGAATTCGCCCGGGGTCAAACACCGGCATTCCCATCTGAATGGCACAGCGGGTTTCAAGTCCTTCGGCAGCGAGAAAGCGGACAACGCGCACGCCAATATCGGTCATGACGCGCAACTCGCGCTTCTCCCAGTTTGTGACGCGCCGGATGCAAGCTGCAACGCAACGCAGTCCGTTACCGGACATTTCCGCCCGCGATCCGTCGGCATTCCAGAGCACCATGCGATAATCAGCATCATCCGAAGTCAGGGCTTCAATACCGATGACACCATCCGCGCCGATTCCCTGGTGTCGGTGACACAGCTTTGGCACAAAAACTTCCAGATGCTTCAAAAAAGTATCCGCGGCCGGCTGGCCAAGCGGGAAAACGAGAAAGTCGTTTCCCAGTCCGTGGAGTTTGTGCAGGATGAGCAAGTCGGTTTTCCTTCCTTTGATTTGGGTGCGTTATGGCGCATCAGAAATAAATGTGTAGCATCAGTGGACGCCGCCCATCGCCATGGGAAACATGCGTTGCGCCCGGGCCAGCCAGTGTTGGGTCTGGGGTGCATTGGGCTGCTCGCGCCAGACCCGCCAGGCAGCCTCACGGGCAAGTGTCAACCAGTCGGCATCGCGGATGAGATCACCCACCCGAAACACCGGCAAACCCGATTGACGCAAACCCAGCATTTCGCCGGGCCCGCGCCAGGCGAGGTCTTTTTCGGCAATGGCGAAACCATCCGGCGTCTGGGCAAAAAAGTTCAGCCGTTCCAGAGCTTCCGGCGAGATGCCATCCGGCGCCATCAGAACGCAGTACGATTTGGCCGCACCACGCCCGACCCGCCCCCGCAGTTGATGAAGCTGCGCCAGTCCAAACCGTTCCGGGTGTTCGATGACCATGACTGAGGCGTTCGGTACATCAATGCCGACTTCGACGACCGTCGTCGTGACGAGAACGTGAATTTCACCTGCGACAAACTTCTGCATCACGGCATCTTTTTCTTCGGACTTCATCCGCCCGTGAAGCAGTCCGACAACCAACGTCGGAAAGACCTCCTGTTGGAGCTGGGCAGCGGCGGCAGTGGCCGCCGCGACATCGAGTTTTTCCGATTCTTCGACCAGCGGATAGACAATATACGCCTGTCGTCCGGCAGCGCATTCCTGGCGGATGAAGTCATACACGCGGTCGCGCCGCTCGTTGGTGCGCACGGCCGTGACCACCGGTTTCCGTCCGGGCGGAAGTTCATCAATGACAGACACATCGAGGTCGCCATAGAGCGCCATGGCCAGGCTGCGCGGAATGGGCGTGGCGGTCATCACCAGTACATCCGGGGAGACACCCCGGGCCAGCAACTGTTCGCGCTGAAGCACGCCAAAGCGGTGCTGTTCGTCAATGATGACCAGTCCCAGGCGTGCAAATGCAGTGTCATTCTGGATCAGCGCCTGTGTGCCAATGACAATGTCCACTTCATGGTTGGCCAACGCCTGTCGGATGGCTTTCTTTTCGCTTGGCTTGAGGCGTCCGGTAAGGGCGGCAAGGCGGTAGGGTGTGCCTGAAAGCCAGCGCGTCATGGAACGCCAGTGTTGCTCAACCAGAATTTCAGTCGGCGCCATGAGCGCCACCTGCCAGCCGTTTTCCACGGCCACAATCATCGCCTGCAGGGCCACGACGGTTTTGCCCGACCCGACATCCCCCTGCAACAGCCGCGACATCGGACGTGTTCCGGTCAGGTCACTGACAATTTCCCGAATGACGCGCTTCTGGGCGTTGGTCAGACGAAAGGGCAGGGTTTGGCGTGCGCGTTCCCGGATAGCATCGGTCACACGCATCCCGGCCTTTTCTCCGGCCTGCTCGCGTTGGCGGCGACGATTGGCCAGCGCCAGGGTCAGCAGGAAAAATTCTTCAAGGGCCAGGCGGGCATGCGCCAGCGAACGACGCGCTTGGATCGACTCCAGATGCTCTGTCGCTTTCGGGAAATGCACTTCCCACAGGGCTGCCAGTTTGGTCGGCAGGGGCGGCAACTCCCTGCTGCCATGACGCAATTCATCCGGTAAGCCGTCATCCGGTACGTCATGCAAAGCCTGAAGCAGGCGAAAGATGAGCGACCGGAGCGCGCGGGTGCGAAAGGTTCCCAGCTTTCGGTAAACAGGCACGCACCGGCCGACGTGAATTGTTTCCGGTACGTCGTCGTCCGTTTCGTCGTTGAGCACTTCGTAGTCAGGGTTTTCCACCTGGTAGCACCGCGCCCGGCTTGAGAATTCCCATTCGCCGTAAAGCACCACCCGCCGGCCCGGCTGGAAAACCTGCCGCAGATAGGGTTGATTCCACCAGCAGGCGCGAATGCGCCCGGTGCTGTCCCACCCGATGACCTCGAACAGGGTGAGTTGCTTACCCTGTCTGGTCCGAATCGGGTAACTTGACGCCAAGCTGACTTCGACGAGAACCGAAGCGGATTGGCCCGGCCGCAGATCGCAGACTTGTGGCAGGTGCGAGCGGTCTTCGTAGCGAAACGGCAGGTACAGCAGCAGGTCTTCCACTGTGACTTCGGCCGGCGACACCTTGCCAATCGCGCTTCCCAGCTCGGCCGCCAGCTTTTCGGCCGTCGTGACGCCAATGCCACGCAGATAGGCTGGAAGTTCCAGCAGTGCCGTGGTCAACGACAGGTGAGCCGACATACAAACCTCCACAACCGGTTGTGGATTTTTTGACTGGTTTGATAGTATGTCACAAGATGTAGTAGCTCAAGCCGGCTGCCCACGTTCTTTCCACCCGACACATCTTTACGGAGCATAGACTGCCATGCTGCTCGACAAAAGTTCCTGTGACGCCCTGGTTTGCGCCCAGTCAATGGACAGGCTGCCGCTGGAAGCCGTGCTCGGTCCCGGCGGACTGTTGGCCACCACGCAGCCCGGCTTTGAGTTTCGCCCCGGCCAGTTGGAGATGGCGCGTGCCGTTCTGGATGCCCTGCAGCGTGGCGGACACCTGTGTGTTGAGGCCGGCACGGGCACCGGCAAGACGCTGGGCTATCTCGTCCCGGCCATCCTGTGCGATGAAGTGGTCATCGTCTCGACGGCGACGAAGAACCTTCAGGAGCAAATCCTGCATCACGACATCCCGCGCCTGGAACGGGCGCTGGGGCGTCAACTGCGGGTCGTACTGCTCAAGGGAAGAAACAACTACCTGTGCCTGTATCGGCTCGCGCGTTTCGAGGAACAAGGACGCCTGCCCGGACTCGACGAGGTGCACCACCTGGAGGTCATCCGCCAGTGGTCTCACACGACGCTCACCGGCGACCGCGCCGAGTTGTCCGGGTTGCCGGAACACCTGCCCATCTGGGCCGAACTTGATGCACGGACGGAACGTTGCCTGGGGCAGGGGTGTCCCCACTACGCCGAATGTTTCATCACCCGCGCCCGCCAACAGGCCCGCGAAGCCGACATTGTCATCGTCAACCACCATCTGTTTTTTGCCGACCTGGCCGCGCGGCGCAGCGATTACGGGGCCTTTCTGCCGGACTACACCCGGGTCATCTTTGACGAAGCCCACGAAATCGAGGATACCGCCGCCAGCTACTTCAGCCTTCAGATCAGCAACGAGCAGTTTGCCGAACTGCTGCGCGACATTGCGCAAACCTTCATCCCCGATGCCGAGCGGGCCCGTGCGGTGCGTCAGGCCTACCAGGCAGTTGTGGAGCGCGCCGCCCATTTCTGGACGTTCGCCCAGAAAGTCTGCCGCCCGGCATCCCAGGCAGGCAACAGAAACAGGGCCGGCAGCGGAAGTGATGCACGAGGAATGCTGCAAGCTTCGGATTTGGCCACAGAAGCTTCCGGCTACACGGCGCTGGCCGCGGCGCTCGATCAGCTCGCCGAAGCCCTCGGGCAGGCTGCCTACCAGAAGGTGGGTAACTTCGGGATCAATACGGACCCGGCCCTGCTGCGCCTGGAGTCGCGCGCGCGTCAGTTGTGCGAGCGGCTGCTCCGTATCGTTCAAGCCCAGGACGCCAACTACGTGTACTGGTGGGAACGCCCTTCACCCCGCCGGTTTTCCCTGCAAGCCACACCGATTGACATTGCGGCGCTGCTGCGCGAGCAACTGTTTCACCAGGTGGAAAGCGTCGTGCTGACGTCGGCCACACTGACGGCCGACGGCTCTTTTGCATTCATCCGCTCACGGCTTGGACTCGACGAAAGCGACGAACTGCTCATTGACTCGCCGTTTGACTACAAGCAGCAGGCCCGGCTTTATCTGCCGCCTGACCTGCCTGACCCGAATCACCCTGACTTCACCGAAGCCGCTGTGAACGAAATCATCGCCCTGCTTGACATCACCCAGGGACGCGCGTTTGTCCTGTGCACGAGCCTGCGGCACATGCGGCAGCTTTACGAGCGGGTCAGAGAAAAGGTGCCATTTCCCTGCCTGATACAGGGCGATCAACCCCGATCAAGCCTCATCAAAACGTTTCAGGCCGAACCCGGCGCGGTGCTCTTTGGCGCTGCCAGTTTTTGGCAGGGCGTGGATGTGGTGGGGCCAGCGCTCTCTTGTGTGATTGTGGATCGCCTGCCCTTCCCCGTTCCGTCCGACCCGCTGGTGGCCGCCCGGTGTCAGCACATCGAGAACCAGAGCGGGGAAAGCGGCGGGAATGCCTTTCAGTCCTACAGCCTCCCCCAGGCCATCCTGGCGCTGAAACAGGGGTTTGGACGCCTGATCCGCAGCCGTACCGACCGGGGCATTCTCTGCCTGCTCGACCCACGGATACGCACCAAACCCTATGGACCAGCGGTGTTGCGCAGCCTGCCTCCCGATCTTCCGCGAACCGGGAATCGGGATGACCTTCGGAAGTGGTTCTGCAACGTCCCCTAGCGGCAGGGCCTCGGCTTTTGTCCGGCAGGCTACGACTGCATCAACAGACGTTTGTTGAGGTAGGTCTGGCGGTAGTCTTCTCCAAACATCTGGATGGTTTTGCACATCTCGTACAGACGGGAGCGCAGACGGACGCCGATGCGCTCTTCAAGCGTTTCGTCGTAGCGGTCGCTTGGCTGGTCCAGGTAGTTGGAGGTGATGATCGTCGTTTTCTGCTCGTTGTAGCGCGTATTGAGAATGTGCGTGATGGTGTCGCGCACCCACTCCGTGGCCTTGCCGGCCCCCAGTTCATCCAGAATGAGCACGTCCACGTCATAGACCGGACGCAGCACCGATAATTCCGTCGTCTGGGTCAGCGGGTTGTAGGTTTCCTGGACAGCTTTGAGCAGGTCGCGGAAGTCGTAAAACAGGCACGGCACGCGCTTGAGGCGCATCAGGGCATTGGCCGTGGCCACGGCCAGATGCGTTTTGCCAACACCACAGGGACCGAGAAAAAGCAGACCCAGCCCACGTTCGACCGGGTAATCCTTGACATAGCGCCGGCAGGCAAGCACGGCCGTCACGAGTGACTTCTGGCGCTCGTCATCGGGATTGACCCGGAAGTTGTCAAAGCTGCTTTCGCGGTAGCGCGCCGGAATCCGCGCCCGCTCCAGAAGGCTTTCAGACCCGCCGCGACAGCGGAGACACCGGCGCGAGCGGCGCTTTATCGGGTCATACTCAAACCCGGTCCCCTGGCAGACCGGACAGAGGTCTGCCGCTGGGTCAATTGCTGACGATGAGCGGGGAAACCAATCAGGAAGCGACATCGTCGCAGCAGGCGGCGCCCCAACGAATCAACGGGCAGTGAATCAATGGGACGCAAAATCAAGGGTGAACCAGGCTTATTTGCTCCCGGTTAGTTTTCACGGGCGCCGGGAAAAATCAAGCCGGGTTTCAACGATGAACCGTTACCCGTTGCCCCACTTGAGTTTATCGCGCAGGAGCTGGAAGTAGTCCTTGCCTTCCGGCTCGATGAGCGTCAGCACCGAGGCGCTCTTGCGAATCACCACGCGGTCTTCCGGTTCGACGGCGCATCCGGTCTGCCCATCAAAGGTCAGGAAGACATCCTCGACGTTGAAGGGGCCGCGTTCGGTCGTCAGACGCAACTCGATTTCACTCGTATCCGGCACCACCAGCGGCCGGTTGGTCAGTGTGTGCGGACAGATCGGCGTCAGGACAATAGCCTGCATCGCCGGGTGAACAATCGGCCCCCCGGCCGACAGGGAATAGGCCGTCGAGCCGGTTGGGGTGGCGATGATGAGACCATCAGCGTGGAAAATGGAGACGAACTGCCCCCCGATCCGGCACTCAATCGGCACGAGCCGGGCCAGCATGCTCTTTGTGATGACACAGTCATTGACGGCCTGCGCCGTCAGGCGCGGCACACCCAGACGTTCAACTGTAGCTTCCAGCTTCATGCGGACATCCGTGCGGAAGGTGCCCGCAAAAACACGTTCCAGGGCCGTATAGACCGTCTCCGGGGTGTATTCGGTCAGGTAGCCCAGGTAGCCGTAGTTGACGCCCAGTACCGGAACATCCCGCGATCCCAGCAAGCGTGCGGCGTAAATCATCGTCCCATCCCCGCCGATGACAATGACCAGATTGGACTGCGCCGCCAACATTTCTGAAGGTACGACGGTGACAGTCGGTGGAAGCAGGTGCGCCGCCGACGGCTCGCCGATGACCCGGCACCCACGCGCGCCAAGCCACGCCGCCAGATTTGCCAGGTACGCTGTGATGTCCTTCAGATGCGGCTTGACCACCAAGCCGACGGTTTCCAATGAAGCCATGTCTTGCTCTTTATATCAGCCACGTGACGGCATCCCAGGAGCAAGTCACGCCTGAATGCAGGTCGGTCAGTTTGAGGGGGACGGCGTAGGTGCCGGGTTTTCAGCCGGGGTGGCGAGTATGTCGGACAGGTCGGTGACCGACTCTGGGGTCGCCGTCGAGTTCGATGGAGGCAGAGCGGCTTGTGTGGCGCTGGGTGGTACGAGAGGAAGTGTGATGGAGAAAGCCGTCCCGACTCCAACCTGACTGCGGACAGCCACGTTGCCTCCGTGTGCCGCCGCAATGCGTTTGACAATGGCTAGCCCCAGGCCCGTTCCAAGGTCCTTGTTGCGACTTGCGGCCTGGTAGTAAGGGTCAAAGACGTAAGGCAAATCCTCAGCCGGGATACCTTCGCCGGAATCCACGACACTGAAGACCACGTAAGGAACACCGGCATCCACCTGGGTGCCTTCCATCAGTCGCGCTTCAAGCCAGATTTGACCGCCATTGGGAGTGAACTTGACAGCATTGGACATCAGGTTCGACAGCGCCCGGTGCAGTTTGCTGGCATCGCCAATAATCGTCGGCAGGTGATCCTCACAACCGTAACTGAACTTGATGGACTTACGCCGGGTGGCCAGCTCGAATTCCTCGCCCACCTGCTCAATGATCTTCGCCACTTCGAGCCGTTCCAGCACCAGCGTCATCTTGCCGGCTTCGAGTTTTGAGAAATCCAGGAGTTCCGACACCAGGGAGATGAGCTTTGTGGCAATGGTGCGGGCACCCGTGACGAGAGGCAGGATGTCAGACTTCTTGGGGCGCGGCTCGTCCAACTGCTGCTCGATGAGTTCCATCGTGGAGATAATCGTCCCCAACGGCGACCGGATGTCGTGCACGATGGCATTGGTAAACTCTGCCCGCAGGCGCTCCAGTTCGCGCAGCTTTTCGTTGGCATCCCGCAGGGCCTGCGCCTGGGAGCGCACCTGAACGTAGCGCCCGGCCCGTTTCAGTGCGGCTGAGAGCTGTTCCAGGGCACGCCGTAAAATCCCGGTTTCCTCGCCATTCGAGGTGTTTTGCAGGGCGTCGATGGCCGCATTGAGCGAGGTCATCATTTCCTGCCACTTGGCCTGTTCGGCAAGGTCGGCCGCATCTGAAAAATTGGGCAGAGGTTGTTCACCTGTCGGACGGATGCAGTATTCAATGCCATCAGCTACCGCGGCTAGATTGGCAACCAGCCGCTGACGTTCGACCGCCCAGCGTTGTCGTTCCAGCATGCGGCGCAACTTGAGAATGAGTTCCTGGTGGCGGAACGGGACGGCCAAAACCTCGTCCACGCCAGCGTGCAGCGCCGAGGGCACGTCGTCATCGCGTGTTGCTGCCGGGCTGAGCAGGATGATGGGCAGGTTGCGGAGCGCGACTTGCCCCCGCACCCACCGGGCCAGCTCAAGACAGCCTGGCTGGCGCAAAGCGACATCCATAATGAGCGCATCGAAAGGCCCGGCCTCCAGCCGCTGTTGCGCGGCCTCTCCGGTATCCACCAGGTCAACTTCATAACCATTACTGGTCAGCAGCGCGCCGGCCATCGCACCGAGCAGATTGTCGTCTGATGCAATCAGAATTCGTTCGGGCATAGCATTGGAGGGCAGGCGCTTCACCCGGCGCCCAAGGACTTCCACCCCCGATGGAAGGGTTGCGAGTGTCATCCCTGAATGATCCACGCTAATGGGCGATACCTACGATGACTGCTTTTGACCTGTGTCCGTTCAGGACAAGCTAGAAACCGATTGCCTCCGATGTCAAGTCACCCTACAGCAGCCTCAGTGGAGCAGCCCGGACTTGCAATTCGTCGCGGCTTCGGCCAATTTTTGCCTCACCTTCACCTTGCGCCTGGTTATCGTCAACCAGCCAGGTTATAAAAATCTTGTGGCGGCGTAGCTCAGCTGGTTAGAGCGACGGATTCATAACCCGTAGGTCTCCGGTTCGATCCCGGACGCCGCTACCACTTCACCAGCCCTGCTGACCCGCCAGCCTACCGTCACGGTAGGCTTTCTCATTTTCCGGCCATATTTTCAGATAGCCTCCATCCAGACAGAGGTTGCAGGTTTGTACCTCACGCCCATCAGGCACCGGTTGGTGTACAACCCGCATTGAAAGCGATGACGACCAACGCGCATACTCCATTCTGTGCGTCAGCTAACTTTCATGGCAAGGAGTCTTTCTGTGACCGACGAGCAATTTCGTATCGAACGCGACAGTATGGGGGAGGTGCGCGTCCCGGCCACTGCCCGGTATGGGGCCCAAACCCAGCGCGCCGTGGAAAACTTTCCCATCAGCGACCTTCGTTTCCCACGGCGTTTCATTGAAGCCCTCGCCCTTGTGAAATGGGCGGCCGCCACGGTCAATCAGGAACTGGGGTT
The DNA here is from genome assembly GCF_000226295.1 of Chloracidobacterium thermophilum B. Taxonomy (GTDB): domain Bacteria; phylum Acidobacteriota; class Blastocatellia; order Chloracidobacteriales; family Chloracidobacteriaceae; genus Chloracidobacterium; species Chloracidobacterium thermophilum. The sequence continues at coordinate 407,355 of NC_016024.1, read as the reverse complement.
GCTGGCACCCAATCTGGCGGAAGCCATTGCCCAAGCCGCCCTGGAAGTCGCCACCGGACAACACGACGCGCACTTTCCCCTGGACATCTTTCAAACCGGTTCGGGGACGAGCACGAACATGAACGCCAATGAGGTCATTGCCTCGCTGGCCAGCGAACGTCTCGGCATGCGCGTCCACCCCAACGACCACGTCAACATGGGGCAAAGCAGCAACGACGCCATCCCAACGGCCATCCACGTCAGCGCCTGTCTGGCTATGACGCACGACCTGCTGCCCGCCCTGCGCCACCTGCACAGCACCATCCAGACCAAGGCCGCCAGTGTTGCCCATGTGGTCAAAACCGGGCGTACCCATCTGATGGATGCCATGCCGATCACCCTCGCCCAGGAACTCACCGGCTGGGCCTGGCAAATCGCCCACGGCATCGAGCGGATTGAAAGCGCCCTGCCACGCCTCACCAAGCTTGCCCAGGGCGGTACGGCCGTCGGCACCGGCATCAATGCCCATCCCGAATTTGCCGCCCGCTTTGCGGCCCGGCTGGCCGAACGGACCGGACTGCCTTTCCAACCCAACGACAGCTTCTTTGAATCGCTCAGCTCCCAGGATGCCATTGTCGAACTCAGCGGGCAGGTCAAAACCGTGGCCGTGAGCCTGATGAAAATCGCCAACGATCTGCGCTGGATGAACAGTGGCCCGCAGGCGGGACTCGCCGAAATCCGGCTTCAGGACCTTCAACCCGGCTCCAGCATCATGCCCGGCAAGGTCAACCCGGTCATCCCGGAAGCCATGGCTATGGTTTGCGCCCAGGTCATCGGTAACGACACGACCATCACCATTGCCGGGCAGTCCGGCAACTTCCAGCTCAACGTCATGCTGCCGGTCATTGCCTACAACATCCTGCAAAGCCTGACCACGATGGCCAATGCGGTGCGGCTGCTGGCGGACAAGGCCATTGCCAACTTCACCGTCAACGAAGAGCGCCTCAGCGCCCAGGTCGGCCGCAACCCGATTCTGGTCACAGCCCTCAACCCGGTGATTGGCTACGAACTCGGTGCCAAGATTGCCAAACGCGCCTACGCCGAAGACCGTACGGTCAAGGAAGTCGCTCTGGAGATGACCAGTCTTTCGGCCGAAGAACTCGACCGCCTGCTCGATCCCCGCGCCCTGACCGAAGGCGGCATCCGACAATCGTGACCACTTTTTCGGGAATACACGTTCGGCAATACCCGGCCGGCCCGGCTGCCGGGCCGGCCAAAAACATCCAGCGTTTATGCCGCCGGATACCAACCGGCCCGCACGTTGCGGACGCACCGGTGACAAATGGTAGGAAAGTCCGGGTCTTCGCCGACAGTCGTTTCATAGTGCCAGCACCGTTCGCATTTGCGGCCCCGCGCCCGCTCCACCTGTACCACCAGGTCTTTGTTTCCGGCAGATTCGAGCGTCACCTGCGAGACAATGAACAGGTAAGACAGCGCCTCCGCGCCGTAGTCAGCCAGCGTTGCTGCAAGCGGCCCTCCGGCCCGCAGCCACACCTGGGCTTCGAGCGACGAGCCGATGTATCCGGCCGCCCGCTGCTTTTCGAGTTCCTTGAGCACGGCCGAACGCACTTCCAGCAACGTCTCCCAACGCGCCTGTAACGCCGCATCAGCCCGCGCTGGCTCGTAGGCCGGAAACTCAGCCAGATGCACCGAACCAGCCGGCTGGCGCGTCAGCTTCTCCCAGGCTTCGTCGGCCGTAAATGCCAGAATGGGTGCCAACAGGCGAATCATGGCGCTGGCAATGTCATAGAGCGCCGTCTGGGCAGCCCGCCGCTCGTAGGACTTCGGCGCGTAGGTGTAGAGCCGGTCCTTGAGGACATCGAAGTAGATGCTCGAAAGCTGTGTCGTACTGAAGTTGAGTAGCGCCGTGTAGGCCGACTGAAAGGAATACTGCTCGTAGGCTGTCCGTACGCGGCGGACGAGTTCATTCGTTTCTACGAGCGCCCACCGGTCAATCTCGAACAGTTCGTCAAACGGCACGGCATCCTGTGCCGGGTCAAAGTCCGAAAGGTTGTTGACGAGATAGCACAGCGTATTGCGCAGCTTGCGGTAGGCATCCCCGATGCGCGCCAGGATTTCTTCGGAAATGGGCACGTCGTCGGTGTAGTCCACGCTCGCTGTCCAGAGGCGCAGCAGGTCAGCCCCGCCGGTTTCAATCAATGCCTGTGGCTCGATGACATTCCCCAGGCTTTTCGACATTTTCTCGCGGTCTTTGTCGAGGACATACCCGTGGGTGATGACCGTCCGGTAGGGCGCATGGCCGCGCAGTCCCAGACTGACGACAAGCGATGAGTTGAACCACCCGCGATACTGGTCAGAACCTTCGATATAGACATCCGAGGCCGGTTCATCCGGCGTTGCCAGTCCGGCGCGCTCCATCGTCTGCCAGCTCACGCCCGAATCGAGCCACACATCCAGAATGTCCATTTCCTTCTCGAAATCCTTTGCACCACAGCTTTCACAGGCAAAGTCAGGCGGGAGGAAATCGCTCACCGGACGGACGTACCAGGCATCTGCCCCTTCGCGGTCAAAGACTTCTGCGACCTGTTCCATGAAGTCAGCGCTGGCGTGAACCGTTCCGCAGGCCGTACAGCGCACGGCCGCAATAGGCACGCCCCAGGCGCGTTGGCGGGAAATGCACCAGTCGCCCCGGTTGATGAACATATTGCGCATGCGCTCCTCGCCCCAGGCCGGCAACCACCTGACGCGCCCGATTTCGGCAATGGCGCGTTGGCGCAGGTCGGCGGCGTCCATGGAGATGAACCACTGCGGCGTGGCGCGAAAAATGGTTGGAGTCTTCGTGCGCCAGCAGTGCGGATAGCTGTGGGGATAATCCTCGGCAAAGACGAGCATGCCGCGCGCCCGCAACAGCTCGATGATGGACGGATTGGCAGCAAAGACCTGCTGGCCGGCAAAGTAGACCACGTCGTCGGTGTACACCCCACGCTGGTCCACCGGACAGTACGGCTCCAGTCCATACCGCTTGCCAATGAGAAAATCTTCCATCCCGTGTCCGGGCGCAGTGTGAACAGCACCCGTGCCGGCATCGAGCGTGACGTGTTCGCCAACCATGAGCCTGGATTCACGGTCGAGCCACGGATGCCGGGCCACTTTGCCGTCCAGCGCCGTTCCCTTGAAGGTGGCCAGCGTCTGCCACGTTGACCACCCGAACTTCTGCGCCAGTTCGGGCAGGAGCTTTTCTGCGACGATGTACACCGGGCCGACCGCCCCGTGTCCATTGGCCGGCGAAGCCGCGACGGCAACGTAGTCGAAGTCGGGCCCGAAGCTGATGCCCAGATTGGCCGGCAGTGTCCAGGGCGTGGTCGTCCAGATGATGATAGCCACCTGCCGGCCGGCCAGCGCCGGCGACAGGGTCGCCGGGTCCGTCACCAGCGGAAAGGCAACATACACCGAGGGATCAACCACTTCCCGGTATTCCAGTTCGGCTTCGGCCAGCGCCGACTGCGCGCCGATAGACCAGTGCACCGGACGCAACCCGCGATAGACGCTGCCCTGCCGCACAAAGGCCGCCAGCGTCCGCAAAATGTCCGCTTCGTAGTCGTAGCTCATCGTGCGGTAGGCGTGCTCCCAGTCACCGAGTACCCCCAGACGCTGAAAGTCGCGGTTCATCTGCACGATATGGCGTTCCGCAAAGGCCCGCGCCTCCCGACGGATGATGAGAGGCGTCAGGGGCACCTGCCTGGCGGCCAGCTTGCCTTCGAGTTCCTTGACGACCTTGGTTTCAATCGGCAGCCCGTGGCAGTCGTAGCCGGGAATATACGCCACATCAAAACCCAGCATGCTGCGTGACTTCACGATGAAGTCCTTGAGAATCTTGTTGAAGGCCGTTCCCATGTGAATCCGTCCGTTGGCATAGGGCGGGCCGTCGTGCAGGCGAAACTTCGGACGGCAGGCACGCGCTTTGCGCAGCGCACCATAAATATCGGCAGCCAGCCAGCGTTGGAGGCGCTGTGGCTCAGCTTGTGCCAGGTTGCCCTTCATGGGCAGGTCTTTGGAAGGCAGGTTGACGGTTTTCTTGAGGTCAAAGGTCATCGTGTCGGTCTGGGAATTCGGTTGGCAGGAATGTTTGCGTGTTGCCCATTATGCGGAACGGTCAAGAGTGGAGCAATCCGGGCAGGCAAACACACGTTGACATCCCGGCGCGGATTCCCCTACCTTTGGCGTCTTGTGCCTTTGACACGGGGGCCGTTAGCTCAGTCGGTAGAGCAACTGGCTTTTAACCAGTGGGTCGCAGGTTCGAGTCCTGCACGGCTCATTTCCCAAACGGGCGGTCATTCAGGCTGCCCGTTTGGCCTTTTTAGCCAAGCTTCAGTCGTGGTCACGCAGTTCGCCGCCGTGCCCCAGCACCTCGTCGGCAGGCACTTCGGAGAGCAGACGCAGGGCAAAAGTGGTTGTCGGGTCATCCGCTTCGGCGGCCAGCAACACCAGTCCGCCCTGGGGCAGGGGCCAGACGAGATCAATATCCGGGGCATCCACATCTGCCGGATCGCCATACCGCTGCACGAAGGCGTCAATGATACGGTTTTCATCATCGGCCAGCGCCGGATCGGTCAGCCCGGACAACTGAAAGATAACCCCGTGAATGGTCGCCTGCCCCGGCAGTGCCAGGACTGTCACCCGGCACTGGGCTGTGCCTTTGCCCAGGCGTACCGGCTGGATGACCGTGAAGACTTCCTGCCCACCCTGTCCCTGCCAGCGCCGCTCAATGTGCGCTCCGGCCAGCAACCGCTCGGCATCCTGCCGGGTCAGGGAAGGCTGGCCGGCCCGCTCCCGCGAGCCGTCAAACTGCGGCAGGAAACGCTCGATGAGATCGAAAAACTCCGGCGTCGGTGGGGATTGAAGCGTACGGCAGCCGGCGGGAGGCCCGGCCAGGATGCCGGTCAGTCCCACTGCCAACAACCACCATGCCAGCCGCCGACCGGCCAGAGTCACCCGTTTGATCATGGGCAGGTGAAATGAAAACGTTGGGTTCACAGGTCAACCGTTGTACGCCGAATTGTGCCACAGCGCAATGCTTACTGCTGCGGAGGCGCTGCCGGCGTTGAGGACGGCCAGGTATTCTTGAAACCCGTGGCGGTTTCCTGACGTTTCGTATGGGCGATTCCACCGGCGGCAACTTTCCTGCTGAGGTTTCCTATGTCCACCGGCGCTATGCCCTTTCGCGAGGCCATTCGGCTGGCCGTTGACGCACTGCGCGCCCACAAACTGCGCACTTTTCTGACCCTGCTGGGGGTTATCTTCGGCGTGATGACCGTGGTTGCCGTGGCGGCGGTCATCGAGGGACTGAACGTCTATGTCGGAAAGACGATGGAGGAGGAGTTCGGGGCCAACACCATCATTCTCGACCGCTACGGCATTGTCACAAGCCTTGACGAATGGCTCCAGGTGCAGAAAAACAAAATCATCACTCTGGAGGATTACCGTGACCTGCGCGCCCGCGCCAGCCTGGCCCGGGAAATGGGCATCCGGCTCGACGCCTCCCTTCCCTACCTGCGGCAGGGCGGCAGCGAACTGACAAACGTTTCGGTCATTGGTTATTCGCCCAGCATCCCGGCGATGGGTGCCGGGAACATCAACGTCGAGGAGGGGCGGTTTATCACCGAAAGCGACGACGAAAACCGCGCCAACGTGGTGTTCGTGGGCTACAAGGTGCGCGAGAAGCTCTTTGGCGGAGCCAACCCCGTGGGACGCGAACTGCGCATCCAGGGCGAGCCTTTCCGAATCATCGGGGTTTCCAAAGAGCTTGGCTCGTTTCTGGGCAATGAACGCGACAACTTTGTGGTCATCCCGCCGTCCGTGCATCTGCGGATGTTCGGGCCCCGGCAATCCCTGGCCATCGTGCTCCAGCCCCGGCCCGGCGTCACGCTCGAAGCCCTGGAAGACCAGGTTCGCGGCATCATGCGGGCGCGTCACCACCTGCGCCCCGACCAGAAAGACGACTTTGCCTTCCTTGGCGCTGATGCCATCAAGGACCTGTGGCGCAGCCTGACCGGACTCATTGCTGCCGTGGCACTCGGTGTCGTTTCCATTTCACTGGTTGTAGGCGGCATTGTCATCATGAATACGATGATGGTGGCTGTCACCGAACGCACCCGTGAAATCGGCATCCGCAAAAGCCTGGGTGCACGCCGACGCGACATCCTGTGGCAGTTTCTGGTGGAGTCTTCCCTGCTTTCCGGCATCGGTGGCGTTCTGGGCCTGGTAGCTGCGTGGGCGGGACTTCTCATCGCGGCGCAGTTTGGGTTGCCGTTCTCGATGCCGGTCTGGGCCGTCATCCTTGCGCTGGTGGTTTCAATAGGCGTTGGGCTGATCTTCGGCATCTACCCGGCTCACCGCGCCGCCAATCTCGACCCCATCGTGGCCCTGCGTGCCGAGTAATCCATCCAGAAAGGGCAGGTGAACGTTCTTGCTGCTGTACAGTGTTCGGGAAAGCTTCGGGCAGGCCGTTGCCACCATTGGCGCGCACAAGTTCCGGTCCCTGCTGACGGTTTTGGGGGTCATCATCGGGACGACCTCCGTCATCCTTGTGTCTTCGGTCATTACGGGTCTGGAAAAGAGCTTTGCCGCCATGGTCGAACGCTTCGGCACAAACACCGTCTTTGTCTCGAAGTTCAACTTCGGCAGCCCACGCGAACCGACGTTTGAAGAGCGGCAACGCAAGGACCTGACCTACGAAGACGGTCTGGCCATTGCCGAGCTGCCGAGCGTGGCGGCTGCCACGGCCTGTCTGGGCCGCTGGCCGGGTAGTCCCGATGCGCCCATCCTGAAATACCGTGACCGCCAGGCCAACAATCCGGTCTTGCGCGGCGGCGATCCGGCCTTTCTCGAAGCGCGCAACATGCAGATGTTGACCGGGCGCTACTATACCGAAGTCGAGAGCCGGCACGGAGTGGCCGTGGCCGTCATCGGCTACGACACCGCCGAAACCCTTTTCGGCACGACGGAAGCCGTCGGCAACGAGTTCACCATCAACGGGCAAATCTTCCGGGTTGTCGGCGTGCTGGAAAAGAGCGCGGCACGCGGCATGTTTCCCGGCGCCAACTGGGAGGACAACTGCGCCATCATCCCCCACGCCACGTACCGCCGGCTCTACCCACGGGACAAAAACTACATGATTGTCGCCAAAGCCAGGGACGGGCAACTCGACCGCATGGTGGACGACATTACGCGGCTGCTGCGCAAGCGGCGCAACGTCCCGTTTTACAAACCGGACGACTTTCATCTTTCGACCCCGACGGCCGAGAAAGAAGGCTTTGGGAAAATCACGCTGGTCCTGGCGGCGATTGTCGTCCCGATTTCCGGTATGGCGCTGCTCATCGGCGGGATTGGTGTCCTGAACATCATGCTGGTGTCCGTCACCGAGCGCACCAAGGAAATCGGCACCCGGCGCGCGCTCGGGGCGCGGCGGCGGGACATCATCATGCAGTTCCTGATTGAAGCCATGTCGCTGACCGGCCTTGGCGGGTGCATCGGGATTCTCGCCGGGTTGGGTCTCAGTCAAATCATCAACCTGACCATCCCGGACTTGCCCTCCAGTGTCTCCCTGCTGTGGGTTGGCATTGGGTTTGCGGTTTCGGTCAGCATCGGTCTCGTTGCCGGACTCATTCCGGCCATCAAGGCGGCCTACCTCGACCCGGTCGAGGCCCTGCGCTACGAATGAGTGGCCTGAGCCAAGCTGGAAGCCGGCATCACTGACCGGATGGCAGTCGCCACATCTGCAATCTGGGCCGGCGTGTGGGCCGCCGTCACCGTCAGGCGCAGCCGGCACGCGCCAGGCGGGACGGTGGGCGGGCGAATCCCCACCACATAGAACCCGGCCGCCTGCAAGTCCTGCATGGCACGCATGGTCGCCGCTTCCGCGCCCAGCACCACCGGAAAAATCGGCGCGGGCCAGTCCGGTGAAAACCCCAGCGCCGTTGCCATGTGCTTGATGTTGCGATGCAGCCCTTCCACCAGGGCATCGCTTTCCACGAGCAGGCGCACGGCTTCCAGCGCCGCCGCAACCGGCGCTGGCGGCAGGGCTGTGGTGAAGATGAACGGCCGCGCCCGGTTGATGAGCAGTTCGATGACCACGGCCGGCGCGACAACAAACGCCCCAAAGCTGCCCAGAGCTTTGCCAAGCGTGCCCATCAGGATGAGTGGGCGGCCGGTGTGGTCAAGCTGCGCCGCCAGACCTCTTCCCTGTGGGCCTAGCACGCCCGTGGCATGGGCTTCATCGAGTACGACCCACGCCCCAAAGGTTTCCGCCAGAGCCAGCACATCGGCCAGTGGCGTGACATCGCCATCCATTGAAAACACCGCTTCCGTGACGATGAGCCTGCGCCGCGCCTGTCCGTACCGGGTCAGTTTGGCGCGCAGGTCGTCCAGGTCGTTGTGCCGATACACGACGGTCGTCGCCCGGCTCAGACGGCAGCCGTCAATCAGGCTGGCATGGTTGAGGGCATCGGAGAAGATCACATCCTGAACATCGGTCAGCGCCGTCAGCAGGGACAGGTTGGCGTGGTAGCCGCTGTTGAACAGCAGGGCGCGGTAGCCGGGATGTCCGCCGACCTTGAAGGCAACGAGCGCCTCTTCCAAGGCGCAGTGCAGGTCAAGCGTACCGCAAATCAGGCGGCTCGCCGTCGCCCCGGTGCCCCACTTGGCTGTGGCTGCCTGGGCGGCTGCAATCAGGCGTGGATGCGTGGACAACCCCAGATAATCGTTGCTGGAAAAGTTGACCCACTCCTGCCCGCCGCAGACGAAGGTCACGGCCGGCGGGGCCTGCGCCGGGCGCAGTTCGCGCCACCGGCCGGCGGCCCGGATGGCATCCAGCTCGGCCGTGAGTTCAGTCTGGAGACAGCTCAAAGTCATCGTGGTTTTGTCCAAAATCGTTGGCCCAGAGTGTTTTCAGCCGGGCAGGGCAGCGCCCGTTGCGATGGGATCGCGCGTGACGCACAATAGCAAAGCTGTGTTCCAAACCGGATGGTGAGGTGTCGAAACAGGCATGACGGAAGCGCCGACGCTGGCTGATTACATCGAGGATTTCAAAAAGTTTCTGATGTATGAACGCAATGCTTCTGCGCACACCTTGCGGTGCTACATGGGAGATTTGGAGCAGTTTTACGACTTTCTCTGTCCGCCAAATGCCCAGGGCGTCCGGCGTCAGGTCAGCATTCACGACATTGACAACATCACCATCCGGGAATACCTCGCCACGCTGTACGAAAAAAAGAAGAAAAAAACCTCCATTGCCCGCAAACTGGCCACGCTGCGCGCCTTTTTCCGCCATCTCTGCCGGGAAGGGGTTCTGGAACTCAACCCGGCGCAACTTGTCGCATCACCCCGTCTGGAGCGCAAGCTGCCCAACCACCTGACCGTCGAAGAAGCCATGCGGTTCGTGGAAATGCCTGACCTCGAAACCGTACTGGGCAAACGCGACCGGGCCATTCTGGAAATGCTCTATGCCACCGGGGTGCGCGTGTCGGAGTTGGTCGGCATGAATCTCGAAGACATTGACTTCAGGAACCAGTGCGTCCGGGTGCGCGGCAAGGGGCGCAAGGAACGCATCGTCCCGTTTGGCGAGCATGCCCGCAAGGCACTGGAGCTGTACCTGGGCGTACGGGGACAATTGCTTGCCCATGCCCCGGAGGACAAGCGCGAACCCAACTGCGTGTTTTTCAACTACCAGGGCACGCGGCTGACAACCCGTTCCGTCGGGCGTCTGATTGACAAATACATCCGGCAGTGCAGCGACCTGCACCACATCAGCCCCCACAGCCTGCGGCATTCATTTGCCACACATCTGCTCGATGCCGGGGCTGACCTGCGCGCCATTCAGGAACTGCTGGGGCACGCGCGGCTGACGACCACGCAACAGTACCTGCACGTTTCGACTGACCGCCTGATGGAGGTCTATGACCGGACGCACCCGAAAGCCTAGTCGTCCCGGCGCTGCACCGGCCGGCACCGTACCGGAAAGCACTGTACCGGAAAGCACCGTACCGGCGGCTCAGCCACAGCTTCCCACCGGCAACCGCTGGCGGCGCGTAGGACTGCTGGGCGGCACCTTCGACCCCATCCACTACGGCCACCTGCGGCTGGCAGAGAGTCTGGCGGCCATCTTCAACTTCGACGAACTGCTCTTCATTCCGACCTACAGCCCGCCCCACAAGGACTTCGACCGTGTAACCTCGGCCTACCACCGCTATGCGATGACCGTACTGGCCACGCTCCAGATGGACATTGCCCGCGTTTCGATGGTGGAAATCTTTGCGCCGGAGCGCCCCTACACCGCCGACACGGTTGCGACCCTGCGCCGGACCTATGGCGACGAGACGCACCTGTTCTTCATGATGGGCGCGGATTCCTTTGCCAATCTGCCCAAGTGGGAGCGTTACCAAACCCTGCTCGACAGTTGCCATCTCATCGTCATGACGCGCCCGAAGTATGAAGTCGGCGACCTCGCCACGCTGGCCGGGCAGTACGGTGCCGGGCGGGTCATTGACCTGCGGGGCGGACGGGCCAGCCAGCGGGCCGTCACGAGCAACCTGGGCGAAACCGGCATGCACGTTTTTCTGACTGACTTGTTTGCCCTGGATGTCTCAGCGACGGACATCCGGCAGGCCGTCAGTGAAGGACGCTCCATTGCGCGCTTCGTACCGCCGCTCGTGGAGCGGTATATTCATGTCTATGGACTTTACTCAAACGGACACCACGCTTGATGACGAACGACACTGCTCCACGTCTCCCCGTACGTAAACTGGCCGTCCCCGCCGAAACCACACCGCCCAAGGTCGAAGACCGGCGGGTGTGGCAGGTGATTCATGCCTTGCAGGAAAAGAAGGTCGTCGCGCCGGTGATTCTGGACATTGGTCGGCTGACCTCAATTGCCGATTACTTCATCATTGCCACGGGCACCTCTTCGCGCCACGTGCAGGCGCTGGCCGATGAGGTGGAACGCCAACTGGGGCTGCTCAAAACCTATCCCCGCCACATCGAAGGCTATGCCGATGGGCAGTGGGTGCTGATGGACTACGGTGATTTCATCGTCCACGTCTTCACGCCGGAGCAGCGCGACTTTTACGGCCTCGAGCGCCTGTGGAGCGACGCCGGGAAACTGGTTCTTCAGGAAGGTGAATCGCTGCCGGTGATGTGATACTGCCAGTTAGGCACCATCACACCGGTTCGCTGTTTGGAAAAACAGTGTTGCGGACGGCATCCACCAGCGCCGCACATTCGCGCATGGCGGCTACGTCGTGGACGCGGACGATATGCGCGCCACCGGCAATCGCCAAAGCCACACTGGCGGCAGTTCCCAGAAGCCGGTCGGAGGGGTCAGCTTTGCCTGTCACCCTGCCGATGAAGGACTTGCGTGAAGGCCCGACGAGCAGCGGCCGCCCCAGCGCCGCCAGACGCGGTAGCGTACCAAGCAGCAACAGGTTGTCTTCGAGGGTCTTGCCAAAACCCAGTCCGGGGTCGAACACGATGCTGTCCAACCCGATGCCGGCTGTGCGGGCAACCTCCAGGCTGTGCTCAAAGCCAGCCGTGACATCCGCCAGAATGTCCGCCACCGGAGGCAAACCGTGCAGAGCGCCGGGCGTGCCGCGACTGTGCATCACCACGACGCCAGCGCCGTGCCGCGCAATGACTTCTGGCATGCGGTCATCGAAACGAAAGCCCGAAATGTCGTTGACAATCACGGCGCCGGCCGCCAGCGCGGCTTCGGCAACGGAAGCCTTGTAGGTGTCGATTGAAAGCGGCACGTCCACAGCCTGGGCCACAGCCTCGATCACGGGAATGACCCGCGCCATTTCCTCAGCCTCGTCCACCGTTTGCGCGCCGGGGCGGGTGGATTCCCCGCCGATGTCAAGGATGTCAGCCCCTTCGGCGACAAGCCGTTGCGCCTGGGCCAGGGCAGCTTCGACCGTGGTGTAGCGTCCACCGTCGGAAAACGAATCCGGCGTGACGTTGATGATGCCCATCAGGCGGGTTGTGGCACCCAGCGTCAGGCCGCCCCGGCGAAGCTGCCAAGTGTAAGGCTGCCGCGCCACGACCGCCAGACCAGTTGCCGTATCAGGAGATGTCATCGGCTTGCCTTGCCCTCGCCGGTGAAGGGATAATTCCGGCATCCACAACATTCGGGGAGAACAGTCCTGTTTTTGTTCCAGGGGTTTGAGGCAATGAAGCAGATTTCCACGGTGGCGCTCAACACCTTTCGGGAGTCCGTACGTGACAAAGTGCTCTACAACCTGGTTGTGGCCGTCCTGATTCTCATTGCGGCGTCGTTGTTCATAGGAGAGTTGTCCATCAATCAGGAACACAAGGCCATCGTGGACCTGGGACTGAGCACATTGCTGCTGTTCGGCTACATGATTGCTGTCTTTATTGGCACCGGGCTGGTGTACAAGGAAATCGAGCGGCGCACGATTTACACGGTTCTGTCCAAACCGCTGCACCGCTACGAGTTCATTCTGGGCAAGTTTTTCGGCCTGTCACTGACGCTGCTCGTCAACTGCACCGTCATGCTCATCGCCCTGATCGTGGCGCTGTTTTATGTCCGCCGCCCGACCGATCCTTCTCCGTTCAGCATCATTCCGGCGGCTTTTCTGCTTTACATCGAACTCCTGCTGGCAACGGCCCTGGCGCTGCTCTTTTCGTCGTTCACAACACCGGCGCTGGCCACCCTGTTCAGCATCGTCAGCTACCTGACTTGCAACTTCACCCCGGACCTTAAGCTCTTTGCCGATGTTCTGAACGTCGAGGTTTACCCCTCACTGCGGATCATGCAGATGGTGCTGTGGGCGCTGTACTACCTGCTACCCAACCTGCACAACTTCAACTTCATCGCGCGCACGGCCCACGGAATTCCCATTACGGGCAGCCAGATGGCCCTCAGTTGCCTGTATGGTGTTGTGTACCTCAGCATTTTGCTCTCTCTGACGCTCTACATTTTTGAGCGCCGCAACTTCAAATAACCTTCTTCCGGGCAAAAGCCCTTCGGCAAGGAAGCCCCTTCGGCAAGGAAGCCATGGAAACGACAGGCGCATCCCGGACCGCCCCTGAACGGTGGCGGGCCTATCTCTACTGGGGCGTTGTCTTCATTGGTCTGGCCAGCCTCTATCCCCTGCAGGTGCGGCTCGACGCCACCTTCAGCCGAAACCGCGCCATCGAGGAAACGCTCTATGTGCAGTCGGGCGAGATGGTACGCCGGCTGTCATTCGGTTTCGAGGGCGTGGTTTCTGACCTCTACTGGATTCGTACTGTCCAGTATTTCGGGCGCAAGCTCGGCGGCGGATTGACCGGCGAAGGAGCCGTGGACTTTTCAAAACTTTCCCGCGAGGACATGCCTTTGCTGGAACCGCTGCTCGACATCACCACGACGGTTGACCCGCATTTCACGGCAGCCTACCGGACAGGGGCGATTTTCCTTGCCGAGTTTGACTACGATGCGGCGCTGGCGCTTCTGCGCAAGGGCATTGCCGCACATACGGATCGGAAAAACCTGTTTCGGATGTGGTCAGACTATGGGGCTATTTGCTGGCGGGCCAAACGCTACGAGGAATGCGCCGAAGCCTATGAGCGGGCTTCGGCACTGGCCATCAGCCCCAGCGACCGGGACTGGACAGCCGTCATGGTCGGCGCGGCCAAAACCCGTGGGGGCGACCGCCGGACATCCTACCTGCTGTTTCAGAAGCTGCGCGACGAAGCTGAACACGAAGGCGCACGCCTGAGTGCCGAATGGCGGCTGCAACAACTCACCTCACTCGATGAACGCGATTTCATGGAACGGATGATTGCGCGTTTCCGCGAAACCTACCGGCGCAACCCGGCCAGTTTTGCCGAACTGTATCCGCTCCTGGTGGCGCACCGGGACGAAGCCTACGACACGCTGGGGCGGCCGCTGGCGCTGTTTCACGAAGATTTTGAAAAACGCTTCCGGCGTTATGACCGGGCGCCACTTGACCCCAGCGGCGTCCCCTACCGCTACGACCCGGTGCGGGGCTGCGTCGGATTGAACAGCAACTCAAGCGTTGCCCGCGATCTGGAAGAACGCTGCCCGTAGCGCGGTTTACAGCGGCACCGGGTCCATGGAAACCGTTTCCGGTGACATCACCGTTTCCGGTGGCATGACCGGCAGCGTCGTGTCGCCGGTAACATGCCCGGACTCCGGCGTTTGAGAGATTTGTGCCCGGCGGGCTTCGGCTTCAGCGCGCTTGCGCTGGTTGGGAATGAACTCCTGCCGGACGAATTCCTTGAGCGCCGCCACCACCTGCGGGTCAAACTTCGTGCCGGTACTTTCGTCAATCAGCTCCAGCACTTCCTCAATCGGCATCGGTTCCCGGTAGTGGCGCTTGTGGGTCAGGGCATCAAAGAAGTCTGCCACGGCAATGATGCGTGCGCCCAGCGGAATTTGGTCGCCTTTGAGGCCGAAGGGATAACCGCTGCCGTCGAGGTTTTCATGATGGCCGGCGGCTATCAGTGGCAGGTCCTGCATATCCCGTGTGAAGTGAATCTTCGACAGAATATCGTAGGTGTTTTTGGCGTGGTCGCGCATGTGGGCGTACTCTTCCGGCGTCAGCTTGCCCGGCTTACAGAGAATGGCCTCGCGCGTCCCGATCTTGCCGTAGTCGTGCAGCAAGCCAGCGTAGTAAATCCGGCGGCGCTCGCCTTCCGGCAGGTTCATATACTTCGCAATCGAGCGCGAGTACCGCGCCACCCGCGCCGAGTGTCCGGCCGTCAGGTCATCACGGGCGTCAATGGATGCCGCCAACGTCGTCACGAAGCTCTGGAAGGTGATTTTCTGTTCCTCCAGCAGGTAGATGTTTTCCAGCGCCAGCCCGGCCTGCCGGGAAACCGCCATCAGAAACTCCAGTTCCTCATCTTCAAAGGTTTTCCTGGTCGTCAGGTTGTCGAGATAGCACACGCCCCAGGTACGGCTTGCCGAACTGATCGGGGCGCACATCACCGAGCGGATGGACTGGAAAATGATGCTTTGCTGGCTGGCAAAGCGGGCATCGTTGCGGGCATCGAGGCACAGTTCCGCGACGTTGCCCTCATAGACCCGGCGCACAATTGTCTGGCTTGGAGAAACCTGGGCGGCATCGCCGTTGCGCAGCCGTGCCGCCTGCTGGCGCAGGGTATTGTCTTTCGGGTCGGCCAGCAGAATGACGCCCCGTTCGGCTGGCAATACGTCAAACAGCAGGGTCAGAAGCTTTTCAGCCAGTTCCTCACGGGTCGTCACGGCCAGAATTGCGCTCGTAATCTCGTAGAGTGCCTTCAGGCGATTGACGGTCGCGGCATTGGTCAGTTGGGTTGCCCGGATGAGAGACGTATTGAGGTAGCGCGTCTGGGAGTGGTCAATGACCGACATCACCTGGTGTGGCTCGGCTGCTTCAGACGGCTTTGCCCCCTGGTTGGCATACTCGAAGACGATTTCCGTCCCGGCGAGCTTGCGCCCCAGTGCGAGCCGGTCGCCGCTGCGCAGTTGCGCTTCCGAAACGCGCTGGTCGTTGACGTACGTTGCGCCGGTGCTGCTCCGGTCCACCAACGTCGCATGCACACCATCGAAGCGCAGCTCGACATGCAGGCGGGATACGTAAGGGTCATCAATCTGCAAGTCGTTGTCTGCAAGACGACCAATGCGGAAAACCGGTTTGTTCAGCATGGCCGTCGCTTCTTTTCCTGCGGCGTCCCGGTACTTCAGCGTTCCCCAAGCCTTACCGACGTGCTGCTCCATAAGAAGTCATCCCTTCCCGAAAGCGGTTCAGCCACAAGGCTACCTTTCCTCAAAACCTGGCCTGCCGAGCACACGCGCTTCGGCCGGCGCACCAAAAACCAACCAAGGGGGCTGAAAAACAACTGTGACCCTAGCACATCATTTTGCAGTTTGTCGTCCCATTCCGGCACGTGGGCGCTGACACCTGGGGCAGAAGTAGGTCGAGCGTTGCCCCTGGCGAATCCGGGCAATGGGAGTTTCACAGCGGATGCAGGGTTCGCCTTCCCGGTCATACACGAGCAAAGCCTCGGCAAAAGCCGCGCCAAAATACTGCCCGGTGATGTTTTCCGGGTTCACGTCAAGGGTCGTGCCGGCTTCGATGGCGGCCTCCAGCAGGACGCGGATGGTCTTCCACAGGTCTTTGACCTTGGATTTGGATACCAGATTGGCCGGGGTGAGGGGATGGAGACCGACGGCAAAGAGGACTTCCGCTGCGTAGATATTTCCCAACCCGGCTACGCGCGTCTGGTCGAGCAGGACTTCCTTGATGGGACGCCGCGTGCCGGCCAGCGTGCGCTGCAGGTAGTCCAGGGTGAAATCCGGCCCCAGCGGTTCGGGCGCGAGATGGCGCAGTTCCTCAAGCTGGAACAATGCGGCCGTGGGTGCCAGCCGCATGATGGCGAAGTGCCGCTGGTCCTGAAACACCAGGCGACGGTCGTTGTCGAGGTCAAAGACGGCGTGGGTGAACTTTGGCAGTGGGGCGTCAGGTGCCAGATACAGAAACCGGCCGGCCATCCGCAGGTGAACGAGCAGGGTATGGGCATTGTCCAGGTGTAGCAGCAGGTGCTTGCCGCGCCGCCCGACTTCGGTAAACACGGCCCCCTGCATCCCTGCGACGACCGTGGCGACAGACTGTGGCGCAACGAGGCGCGGACGGTAAATGCGGACGCCAATGACCCGCCGCTGTTGAAGGCGCTGCTGCAACTCACGCGCGACGCCTTCGACTTCAGGAAGCTCCGGCATACCGGTCCAGCGGGGCTAACGCACTGAGGCGGTCGGAGAGAGTCCGGGAAGGGTCACAACCATCACCCCCGAAGTGACCGAGCCGGCATAGATGCGCCCCGGCGCGAACACATCGAAAGCCGCCGCCCACATCCGATGTCCCGGCAACACGGCCCGCTGGTCGAGGCGGTGGAAAAGCTGCCCGCCATTGACCGAAAGATACAGCCCCCCGCCTTGGGCATCACCAATCAGAACCTCATCCGCCTGGCGCGGGTTGAACCGGATCACGGCAATGTCACCAAAGCCGATGCCGCGCGCCAGCCGCTCCCAGGATTTGCCGCCGTCAAAGCTGACATAGGCCGTCCGCCGTGTCCCGACGAATATGGTTTCCGGTCGGCGTGGGTGAAAGGCAATCTCCTGCACGCATGTGGCATCCTTGAACGCTTTCATCGGCAGGTCGGCCCGCTGCCACGTCGCGCCCCCATCCTGGCTCACAAGCATCCCATCCGAGATACCGGCCAGAATGACCTCTGACGACTGGGGCGACACGGCCACCGAAAAGACACGTCCGCGGTATGCGCCCAAGCTGACCTTTTCCCATCCCTTGACCGGGTTGTCCGTTCGGAACAGACCATCCCAGGCAGCGGCATAGAGCCAGCCGTCAGCAGTCGAAACCAGTTCCACGACGTGCCCCTTCAACCGTTGCCGCAGAATGGTTCGGGATGCAGAGGAGCGGGCGGCGGTGCGGCGGCCTTTGGCAGGGCCTTTGGCAGACGGCCGGGCGCTCGGTGCGGCTGGTGCGGCCACCGGTCGTCTTCCGCCGGGCACGACAGGCGTCGGGCGCCAGGTGGCCGGCGGGTTGGCCGGCTGCCAGAGCTTTCCGCCATTTTCCGTCACAAACACCCCATCGCTCGTTGCGGCATACAGACGGCGTGAATCACCCGCTGGCGCGTGCAGGCCATAGACATCCCGTGCGCCAAGCCCCTGCGAGGAGGAATACCAGGTCTGACCGAAATCATTGGAGACATAGACGCCGCCTTCCGCACCGTTGAACATCACGGAGGCAAACAACCGTCCGCGCTGCATGCTGTCGGCCAGCAGCCCCGACACGCGGCGCGTCACAAAGCCGTGATTGTACGCCTGAAAGGTGTTCCCCCCGTCTTCACTGATGAGGACGCCCCGGTTCTCCGTGCCGACGATGACCCGCTGGGGCGCAGACGGATGAATGCGGATTTCGTTGATGGTCGTCGTCGTGGGCAGAATCTGCCGCCACGTCTCACCGCCATCGGTCGTGTGCCAGAGTCCCTCGGTCGTACCGGCGAAGATTTCTTTTTCGCGGGTGGGATGCGGAAAAATGACGTGCGTCCGGCGGGCGCTGGAGGGGATTCCCTTGAACTTCGTCCAGTTGCGCCCTCCGTCAAGACTGCGGTAGATGCCGCTACAGGCGCTGCAATACACACGGTCGGGATCAAAGGTGTCAATGGCGATGCTGAAAATGTCAGAGTCTTCGATGAGCTTTGAGGTCTCGCCGTGGATAAAGGTCCAGTTCTTGCCGCCGTCGGTCGTCTTCCACGGCAGATACCAGGTGCCGACATAGACCGTGTCGGCGCTGCGCGGGTCAATGGCGACGGATTCGATGTTCCGAATGCCAGGGTGTCCGGCCGGTGACAGCCGCGCCCATGTCTCCCCACCATCCGTCGAACGAAATGCGCCATTCAGGGTTCCGGCCACCAGCACACTGGCGTTGCCCGGAGCCATGGCAAAGGCGCGGACGGATTCTCCGCTCAACACCGCCCGCCAGGTCTGCCCGCCGTCCGTGGACTTGTACACCCCGCCCTCGCGGTCATTTTCAAGCACCCACACGGCGGCATACAGCGTGTCGGTTGCCGTCGGGTCAATCACGATACTTTCGATGATGTACTGCGGGCGGTTGAAGGTCGGCAGCCAGCGCCAGGTCTGCGCGCCGTCCACCGTTGTGTAGATTTGTCCATCGGCCGTTCCGATGAACATCCGCTTGGGATTGGTCGGGTCCTGCGCCAGGGCGCGCACCGTACCGCCAAAGGGGCCGGTGACTTTCCACTCGGTTTGCTCAAGCAGCGCTGGCGTCAGCACCGGCGCTGGCGTTTCCAGCGCCGCAGAAACAACCTGGCCCGTGGCAAAACAACCGGCGAAAAACACGGCGAGAAGTGCCCCCAAAGCGACTAACTTCATCGTTTTCTCTCTCTTACATGCAAATATCGAAACTTTTACGCGAAGTTGCGCAACCATAGCATGTTCACCTTGGTAGGGCTACGCCTGCCGAAGATTCGCTGGCGGTTTGAGTCCCAACCGATAGCCGGCATCCACGAACAAGGTCTCACCGGTCACGGCATCGGCGCTGAGCAGGTATAGCAGCGCCTGTGTGATGTCCTCCGGCGTCACCCCTTCCGGCGTTCCGGTCAGGTTGACGATGCCGGGTGCAATGGCATTGACCTGCACAACCGGCGCCAGCACCTTGGCCAGCCCTTCGGTCAGCATGATGAGGCCGGCTTTGGAGACGTTGTAATGAAGATACGCCGCCCACGGGCGGACACCCCCGACACAGGCGAGGTTGATGATTTTCCCCCGTCCCTGCGCCAGCATCAGCCGCGCCGCCCGGCGCGCACACCAGAAAGGCGCTGTCAGGTTGACGGCCAGTGTCTGTTCCCAGTCAGCATCGGTGAGTTCGGGCCAGGGACGGCGCTCAAAAACCGCCGCATTGTTGACCAGAATGTGCAGCGTCCCGAAACGGCGCAGGATGCCTTCAAAGAGGGCATCCACGTCCTTCCGCTGACGCAGATCGGCAGGAAAGACTTCGACCGTGCCTCCGCCAGCGCGGAGTTCGGCCGCAAGCGTCTCCGCCGTCGGATGTGAGCTGTGGCAGTGGAGTGCCACGTGAACGCCCTGCGCCACAAGGGCGCGCACCATGGCCGCCCCCAAACGGCGCGCCCCACCTGTCACCAGGGCAATCCTTCCGGCCAGTTCCACGGCACTTCCTCAAAAAATCTGCGTCTAACGGTGCCGGCTTTTGGCCGGCTGGTCAGACCATGGCATGGTTTTAGCCCCAAACCCGTCTGTGAAAAGAGACTACGCCGTTGATGCCTGAAAAGAAACCACGTCGTTCCCCGCTGGAGTGGCTGGTGCCGGTCTTTTTCGTGCTTGTCGGAACGTGGTATCTGCTCGAATGGGGGCTGGCGTCCCCGACCGGTCTGACGTTTCGCGCTGGCGTTGGTGTCCTTCTACTCGTGTATGGCGGCTGGCGGCTCGTGCGTCTCCGGCAGCCGGGGGCCACGCCGCCGGCCAGCTAGCCGGTCTCACATCCAGCCGGAAAACACTTTGGCGGCGGAGGTGGCTTCGCCGCCAAAGGTGCTGTCCGCCTTTGCACCCGTTACCAACGGCTTGGGTGAGTTACTTTTTGCGGTGATAGTTCGGATAGTCCGGCCGCTTTGGCCTGGCTGGCGGCGGATTTTTGGTCAGCGCCTCCAGCGCGACGGCTACGGCCCGTTCGAGTTGCGTATCGCGTCCGGCACGCCACGCCTGCGGGTCAAGCTCCACTTCGATGTCAGGCGCAACCCCCCGGTTTTCGATTTCCCACTTCCCTTCCGGCGAATAAAAGGCAAAGTGCGGTGCGGTCACGGTGCCGCCGTCCATCAGCGCCGGGTAGCCGCCAATCCCGACGAGGCCGCCCCAGGTGCGCTTGCCAACCAGCGGGCCAATGCCCAGTTGCCGGAACATCCACGGCATCAGGTCGCCCCCGGAACCGGCATACTCGTTGATGATCATGACCTTCGGGCCGGGCAGCGTTCCGAACGGCGTACGGAAGTCTTCGCCATCCCGGACGGCCCAGTAGCTCAGCAGCGGTTTGCGCAGGTAGTCAATGATGTAGTCGGCAGCCTGTCCGCCGCCGTTGAAGCGTTCGTCCACGACGGCGCCCTGTTTGTCGAGTTGCGAAAAAAAGTAGCGGTTGAAGTTCGTGTAGCCGCCAGCGGCGGTGTCCGGCAGCCAGAGGTATGCCAGCCGGCCGTTGCTCAGTTCGGCAACGCGCCGCCGGTTGGCTTCAATCCAGGCGAGATTGCGCAGGCTCGCTTCGCTGGCCACTGGGACGACCGTCACCGTGCGGGACTGGCTTCCGTCCGGGTTGGGGCCGACCTTGAGCACCACCTGTTTGTCGGCGGTGCCCTCGAAGTAGCGGTATATGTCTTCCGTGGCCACAACGTCAACGCCGTTGACCGCCAGCAGGTAGTCCCCGACGTTGACGTTGACGCCGGGTTGGGTCAACGGCGCGCGAAGCTGCGGATTCCAGTTTTCGCCTTCGTAAATCCGGGCAATGCGGTAGCGGCCGTTTTCAACCACATAGTCAGCACCCAGCAGACCGCCGGGCACGCGCCTGACTTCCGGGATGTCGCCACCCCGGACGTAGAGGTGTCCGACGCTCAGCTCGCCGAGCATTTCGTCAAACAGGTAGTTCAGGTCGGCGCGGTGCATCACGCCTTTGAGATACGGCTCGTATTTCCGCGCCGTGGCCGGCAGGTTCAGTCCGTGGTGGTTTGGGTCGTAGAAGAAATCGCGTTCCAGCCGCCACACCTCGCGGTACATCTGCTCCCACTCCTGGCGCGGCTCGACCCGTACTTCCATATCGTCAGTGCGCAGCCGGCCCTCGCCGGGTTTGATGGGCGCCGTCAGCGAGGCAATGAACCAGCTTTGTGCCTGGTTTGGCGCCTGCCCCTGACCCGGCCGCTGACTCTGCCGGTACAGGCACTTCTCGCCGTTGGCCGTCGGCTGAAAACTGGTGACGCCTTCCAGCAGCTTTTCCAGCTTGCGCTTTTCGACATCGAACCTGTGGACAATGAGGCCCGTCATCTCCGGCATGCCCATGGCGGACTCATACAGGTACAGGATGTTGGGTTTGCCGGCATCGAAACCGACGAAGGCGCGGGCCGGGATGGGCAGCGCCACGATGCGCTGGCTGAGTCCCTCGAAATCAATCGTGACCCTGGGCGGCTCTTTCGCTTTTTCCCCTGGGCGTCCCGTTGCCCCCATGCCGGGTGAGCCACCAGCCGGTGCGGATGTGGCTTCGGACGGGTTGCCGTCACCGGGCTTGCGGTCTTCGGCGGTTTTTTCGTCGTCACTTTCCGGGGCCACGGGAGAAGGATCGGTTTTGCGCAGTACGACGGCGTGCACCGACCGCACGGTGTCGTTCCGGTGGGCGTAGCTCGACATGTCGAAACCGTTGATGGCCGGGCCGATGTTGGTGCTCGACAGCAGGTAGAGAGACTTGCCGTTGCGGTCAAAGACGGCGTGGGTGACATCGCTGGCGGCGTCTGTAAGTTGCGTCACCTGCTTGCTTTCAAGTCCATAGACGAAAGCTGCGCTGTAGGCCGAGGGCATTGGCTTGGTGTAGGCAATCCAGCGGCTGTCGGGCGACCAGGACAGACCGCCCCGCAGACGGAACCCGGCCCCGCCGGTGCGGCGCGCGGTGTCAAACTTCACCGGGACGCCGTTTTCAATATCCACAAGCCAGAAGTTGAGCCGCTTGTCGGTGAAGGCGATCTTCCTGCTATCCGGCGACCAGGTGGGCGCGTAGTAAAACGACGGCTCCAGCCTGATGACCTTGAGTTCGCCAAGGCCGGTTTGTTCGCGCAGGTGCAGCTCATACTCACCGGAGGCGTCGGAAAAGTACGCCACCCACTTGCCATCGGGCGACCAGGCCGGGTCGCGCTCGGCGACGCCGGGCGTCGCCGTGAGGTTGCGGATCGAACCCTTTTCGGCCGGGACGGTCAGAATGTCGCCCCGGGCTTCAAAGGCTACGCGCAGACCATTCGGCGAGACAGCCGCGTTCGTAATCTGTGAGCCGACTTTCTCGAAGCGCGGACGTACCGTGCTGATGTCGCCTGCGAGCGTGACGTTGACCGGCGTGTGGCGTCCGCTTTTCACATCCAGGAGGTGCAGTCCGCCAAACTGTTCATAGACAATGGCTTCTTCACCACCCACCGCCACTGAGGCGGATTTGATGTCGAGTCCGTCGTTTTTGAGCACCGGCGTCACCTTGCCGGAAGCCGGGTCATAAGCAAAGAGTGTCACCGGGCCGTTGCGGTCGGAAAGAAAGTAAATTGCCTTTCCAATCCACATCGGGTTGAAGTCATTGGTGTCGGTACGCGGGATTTTCGTAACGCTCGAATCGGCCAGATTGGCTACCCAGAGATACGACGCCCGTCCGCCGCGATAGCGTTTCCAGGCGGCAAAGGCGCGGGGTACGGGTTCATACACCAGCCGGGAACCGTCCGGTGAGAAGCTGCCGTGGGTGGCCATCGGCAGGGGGAGCGGTTCAGCCGGGCCACCGTTTTTGTCCACGGTAAACAGGCGTTGGGTCCGCCCGGATTCACTCAGGCGCGGGCTGGCAAAGAGCACCCGCTTGCCGTCGGGCGTCCACCCCACGGCCCGGTCGGTGTCTGGGTGATAGGTCAGGCGCTGCGGAATGCCACCGGTTGCCGGCATGACATAGACATCCGTGTTGCCGTCATACTGCCCCGTGAAGGCAATGAGACTGCCATCAGGCGAAAAAATCGGGTCTGACTCGATGCCGGGGTGATTCGTCAGGCGGACAGCCTCGCCGCCGGTGCGTGGCACGCGCCACAGATCACCGGCAAAGGAAAACACAATGTGTGTCCGGTTGGCGGTTGGCGTGCGCGCCAGCAGAGGAGGTGACGTTTCCTGGGCGGCACCAAAAGTAGTCCAGGTGAAGGTCAACGCCAGGAACGAACACAGGCGAAAGCAGGAAAAGCGACGTTGCATGATGTGTGTCGGGTGAGAACTGGCAGGGTGTTGGCGTAGCCGCGCAAGGGGGGGCGTCCCGGGCAGGACAGCTTCAGGGTATTGGCAGGCAAGCTATACCGTTTCCGGCGAAAGATGTTCCAGAAAAGTTTTGTTATTTGGGCGGGGATTGCCTCTACATCGTTCGGCGCACTATGCTCTGGGCGCTTTTGGTTGACCTCATCTGGTGCCTGCCGTTATGGCTTCTCCCTCGCCAACCGAAGAGATTGCTCCGACCCGCAGCGCTGAACGCTATGAACCAGCCAAGCGGCGCACGTTCTGGCTGGTGGTGGTGGCACTTTCCATCGTGGCGGCGGCGGCGGCCTGGCAGACGTACCAGGAGCGCCATCGCTTTTTGCTCTGCGTGACGTTCCACGAGGTGGACGGACTGCGGCCGGGAGCTGAAGTCCGGCTGTCCGGGGTCAAGGTCGGGGCCGTGCAGCGCATCGAGTTCACCGGTGTGCAACAAGCTGTGCAGTGGGACACGCCACAGGTGCAGGTTACGCTCGGGATTGACCGGCGTCTGACGGGGCTGAGTGCGGCGCAACTCATTCACCGGGACGCGGTTGCCGTTCTCAAACGCGACGGCACCCTGGCCGACCGGATTGTGGACATCATCCCCGGCAGCGCTGCTGCGCCACTCGTAGCTGAAGGGGACTTCATTGCCGGACGGATTGAAGGCGATTCACGCACCATTGCGTTGCGTGGCGCTCAGGTCAACGCCAATTTCGAGGTGATGCGTGAACGGCTCCTCGCCGTTCAGCAACGACTTGAACGTGGGGCAGGCACTTTGGGGGCCGTCCTCAAACGGCGTGAACTCGCCAACCAGATGGCCCAGTTTCAGGCCGAGTTGACCGGACTTCAGCAGGCGCTTCAGACCGGCAGCGGGTTTGCCTCCGTCACGCGCCGGCGATTGCAACCACGGGTGACGGCACTTCAGACCGCGGCCAACCGGCTGCGGGCCGACATCGAGCGCGGCCGTGGCACAGCCGGTCAGTTCTTTGCCGATCCGACCTGGCGCGAACGGGTTACGGCCCTTCAGAGCCGGTACGACCGTCTGGCGGCCCGCCTGACCACCCTGCAGCAGACGGCCGAACGGGGTGCACTGGGACGCTTCGCCAGAGAAGATGCCTTCCGTCAGCGGCTCCAGACGACGCGCACCCACTTCACCTGTATTCAAAAACAGCTCGAACAGCAGGAAGGCAGCGCCGGCAAGTTTCTCCACGATGGGCGTCTGCGGCGCGAACTTGCCGAATTCACGGCTGAACTCACCAAAACCCTTTATGACGTGCGCCAGTCGCCGTTCAAATACATCCGACTCAGGTTCTGAGTCCCTTTTCCGCCCTGCACGTGAATGGCACATTCACGCAGCAGCGGCCCGTCATATTGCTTATGAGTATTCTGGTCAACAAAGAGACCCGTCTTGTGGTACAGGGCATTACCGGGCGTGAAGGCACCTTTCATACCCGCCAGATGAAGGATTACGGCACGAACGTCGTTGCCGGGGTGACGCCCAACAAGGGTGGCACGGTTCACGAAGGCACGCCGGTATTCGACACTGTGGCCCAGGCCGTGGCCGCCACCGGAGCCAACGTCAGTGTGATTTATGTGCCGCCGGCCTTTGGCGCGGATGCCATCATGGAAGCCGCCGAAGCCGGCATTGCCCTCATCGTCTGCATTACCGAAGGCATCCCGACGGTGGACATGATGCGGGCGTTCGACTTCGTCAAAAAGCGCGGCACAGGGCTGATTGGCCCCAACTGTCCGGGCGTCATCACGCCGGGTGAGTGCAAGGTGGGCATCATGCCGGCGCACATCCACCGCCCCGGCCGGATTGGCGTTGTCTCCCGCAGTGGGACGCTGACCTACGAGGCCGTTCACCAGCTCACCCAGCTTGGACTGGGACAGTCCACCTGTGTCGGCATCGGTGGCGACCCCATCATTGGCCTGCGCTTCGTGGATGTCCTGCGTCTGTTCCAGGCCGACCCGGACACCGATGCCGTTGTCATGATTGGCGAAATCGGCGGTACGGATGAGGAAACCGCAGCGGCTTTCGTCCGGCAGGAAATGACCAAGCCGGTCATTGGATTCGTTGCCGGCCGCACGGCTCCGCCCGGCCGCCGCATGGGACACGCTGGTGCCATCATTGCCGGCGGCAAGGGCACGGCCGCCGAAAAAATGGAAGCCATGCGTGCCGCCGGCATGCACGTGGTCGAAAGCCCAGCGGACATCGGCGCCAAAGTTGCTGCTGTCATCGGCCATACGGCTTAGACCTGGGGCAGCTTCAGCTCACTCCGGTTGCCATCCGCCGCCGGACATCGCTAACCTGCGGCACATTTCATGATGTCGGATGGAGACACCACCGCCATGTCGCTTGAAACGACGCTTGCCATCATCAAACCCGACGCCGTGCGTGCCGGCAACACCGGTCACATCATCCAGCGCATCACCGATGCCGGTTTTCGTCTGCGCGGCATGCGCCTGATGCACCTGACCCGGCCACAGGCCGAAGGTTTTTACGCCGTTCACCGCGAGCGGCCGTTTTTTGGGGAACTGGTTGATTTCATGTGTTCGGGGCCCGTGGTCGTCATGGCCCTGGAAAAAGAAGACGCCGTTCGCGCCTGGCGCGACCTTATGGGACCAACCAACTCAAAAGATGCTCCCAAGGGCACCATCCGGGGCGACTTCGGAACGGATGTCGGCGAAAATGCCGTCCACGGGTCGGATTCACCCGAAAACGCCACAACCGAAGTGGCCTTTTTCTTTGCCACCAGCGAACTGCTGTAGAGCGGACAGCCTGGCCGCTATGGTCAGGGCTGTCCTACGGCAGGCTTTCAAGCCGGTAGTTGGGTGCTTCCTTGGTGATGATGACATCGTGAACGTGACTTTCGCGCAGGCCCGCCGCCGTAATCTTGACGAACCGGGCATTGGTTTGGAGTTCGGCAATGGTTCGGCAGCCAACATATCCCATGCCGGCGCGCACGCCACCCACCAACTGTGTCACCAGCGCTGCCAGTGACCCCTTGTAAGGCACTTTGCCTTCGATGCCTTCCGGGACGAGTTTTGATTCGACGGTCTCCATGTCCTGGGCATAGCGGTCGCGGCTGCCTTCTTTCATCGCTGCCAGCGACCCCATGCCCCGGTACGCCTTGAAACTGCGCCCCTGGTAGAGAATCAGCTCGCCGGGGCTTTCATCCGTTCCGGCAAAGAGCGAGCCGATCATGACGGCATCCGCACCAGCAGCTAGCGCCTTGGTGATGTCGCCGGAAAACTTGATGCCGCCATCGCCAATCACCGGCAGGTCAGCTTCGCGGGCGGCGGCGGCACAGTCCAGAATGGCCGTCACCTGTGGAACGCCGATCCCGGCGACGATGCGTGTGGTACAAATTGAGCCGGGGCCAATCCCCACCTTGACGCCATCCACTCCGGCCGCGATGAGTTCGCGGGTGGCTTCCCCGGTGGCCACGTTTCCGGCCACAAGGTCAACCTCGGGAAACCGCCGCTTGATCTGGCGGACGGCTTCCAGCACGCGGGTCGAATGGCCATGCGCCGTGTCAATGACCAAGGCATCCACCCGCGCCGCCACAAGTTCGGCCGCCCGCTCCAGATAGTCGCCTGTCGCGCCAATGGCCGCTGCCGTCCGCAGCCGCCCCAGGTCATCTTTCGTCGCGTTCGGATAGCGAATCGCCTTCTGGATGTCCTTGACCGTAATCAGCCCCCTGAGACGAAATTCCTCATCCACAACGAGCAGCTTTTCGACCCGGTGTTTCTGCAAAATGCCACGCGCTTCCTGAAGCGTTGTCCCGACCGGCACGGTAATGAGGTTCTCCTTGGTCATCACTTCGCCGATGGGCAACTCCAGACGTGTCTCGAAACGCAGGTCGCGGTTGGTGAGAATGCCGACGAGCCGCCCATCTTCCGGCCGTACCACCGGAACGCCCGAAATGTGAAACTTCGCCATGATGGCCAAAGCCTCTGAAATGGGGCGGTCAGGCGTCATCGTGACCGGATCGACAATCATGCCGCTTTCGGAGCGTTTGACCTTGTCCACCTCGCTGCGCTGCGCCTCAATGGACATATTTTTGTGAATCACCCCCAGCCCGCCCTGCTGGGCCAGGGCAATCGCCATGGCCGCTTCCGTGACCGTATCCATCGCTGCGCTGACGATGGGGATGTTGATCCGAATGCGCCGGGAAAAACGGGTGGTGGTGTCGGTCTCGGCCGGAAGAACGTCGCTTTTGGCCGGCACGAGCAGAACGTCATCGAAGGTCAGGGCTTCCGGTATTTCACGATAGTTCATGGCGACTCGCTTTCCGGGAGGTGTCAGGCTGTTTCAGGGCGCGGCAATTGTGCGCCCATCGTAAAAGCTTCCCTGCCGCCCGGCCAAGTCAGCGCCGGACAAGCGGATGGGCTGAGTCTGTTGCCAGTGCAGCGTCACTCCTGCCGGCCCTGGCTGGACACCTCATAGGGTCAACTCCATCAGCAGTCCATCTTCGGGCGGGTCTGTATAGAAGTTGCGCTTGCGCGCCGTGGTGACAAACCCCAGCGACGCATACAGGGCCTGGGCGCCATGGTTTGACTGGCGCACTTCGAGAAAAGCCGTCGTCGCACCGTACAGGCGGCCCGTGTAGAGCGCTTCTTTCAGAAGCCGCCGCCCCAAACCCCGGCGCTGGACTTCGGGATAGACGGCGATGTTGGCAATGTGCAGCTCGCGGCCGTCGTGCCGGGCCGAAAGCTGCACCCGTCCGGCCAGAAATCCGTAGATGGAACGGCGCAGAAACGGCGACTGTCCCCGTACGACCAGCATGACGGCCAACGGGTTGTGAAGTAACTCGGTGCGGTAGCCGTCATATCCCCACCGGCTCAGCCCTGCCAGGCGCTCCAGTTCAACGACGGCCGGCAAGTCGCTTTCCAGCATTGGCGCAATGTAGAAACGCGCGTCCAAAGGCTCCTTCATGACAATGCGCCACAGGCAAGCGAAAACATGGCTCTGATACTTTGTGGGGGAAGAACCACGGGCGATTATGAACCATTCCCTACCGGCGGCAAGCGCGTTCGGCAGCCAGGACGGTGTTGCGCATGAGCATGGCGATGGTCAGCGGGCCGATGCCGCCCGGCACCGGCGTCATGTAACCAGCCACCTCGGCCGCCTGGCGCGGATGCACATCTCCAATCAACGTGTAGCCTTTCTTTTCCAGGTCGGCCAGACGCGCCGGATCATCACCAAAGTACGCCTGGACATCCGCCTGGGTCGTCACCTGGTTGATGCCCACATCAATGACCACCGCGCCGGGACGGATGAAGGTTTCCGTGACGAAGGCCGTCCGCCCGATGGCCGCAATGAGAATGTCTGCCGACCGGGCCACAGCCGCCAGGTCGGTTGTCCGTGAGTGGCATATCGTCACGGTGGCGTCCCGGTGGAGCAGCAACAGTGAAAGCGGCAGCCCGACAATCGTGCTCCGCCCCAGCACCACCGCGCGCTGCCCACGCAGTGGCAGGTCGTAATGGTCAAGCAAAGCCAGGACACCGGCCGGCGTACATGGCACGAAGCCTTCCTGCCTGAGCGCCAGACGCCCGACGTTGACCGGATGAAAACCGTCCACGTCTTTTTCCGGGTCAATCGCCCGGATGACGACCTGTGCATCAATCTGCGCCGGCAGCGGCATCTGGACAAGGATGCCGTGAATGTCCGTCCGGGTGTTGAGCGTGGCAACCAGCGCCAGTAGTTCGGCCGTCGTCGTCTCCGCCGGCAACGTCACGACTTCCGAATACAGCCCAAGCCGCGTACAGGTTTTGGCTTTGCTGCTCACATAGGTACGCGATGCCGGGTTGTCACCGACCAGCACGGCGGCCAGCCCCGGCCGGACGCCCCGCGCCGTCAGGTCAGCACACCGCGCAGCCGTTTCGGTATTGAGTTTTGAGGCCACCAAAGCCCCATCCAGAATTTGAGCCACCACTGTGGGGCCTCCTTGAAACAGAGGGTGCATACGCCGGGATAAGGCGCGTATCCGCGACGGTAAATGACGATGACCGGGACGACAAGGCAGGCACGGGCAGGCATCGGGCCCGCCTTGTCCGGCCCGGATGCCACAGGACGCCGTTATGATGAAATGTATGAGACCTTACAAAACGAAACTTGGCTTGCCGCATCCGGCAATGTACGGTGAAAGAGAAAGCGTGCAACAGCACGGCCATACATAACGAGCTGGTCTCCACGTTGCGTCCGACCTTATTTCACAAGTGAGCAGCACGATGAATCACGAAGTGCAACTGCTGTTTTTCGTAGTGCTGGGGCTGGCAGGACAGGTCGTGGCCGTGGGTGGTGCGCTGCTGGCTTTCCGTCTTGGCGCACGCACCGGCGAGGCTCGCACCGGCGCGGATCGTCACCGGGCGCTTCCCCCGGAGCTTCCTGCGGGCAAATCCACGTCATTTACACGCTCCATCATCAGTGACACTGCCTCTGAACCGACAGCGCCCCTCGACACCCGGGCCGTGGCGCTGCTGCGCTGTCTCCGCCTGCCGCCGGTGTCTGACCATGAGGCGCTTCTGTCCTGGTACGGCCGCCTCCAGCTTGAAGGCACGGCGCTGGCGGCCACGATGTCGTCCGAAACCCAGACGGTTTTTCGTCAGGCGCTGGACGCCATTCGTGACATTCTCGACACGCGCAACCTCGATGATCGCTATGAACTGCTGGCAGCAGCCCTGTTGCCGGTTTATGAGGGTCTCCACGCCAGGCCATCCGGCCCGTCGGAAGCGGCGCTGTCGCCACCGGCAGCCGAGCCATTGAACCGCTTTACCCCGAATGCACCACTGAACGGTCAGGCTGCTGTCCCGGTGGCCTACCGTGAGACGCCTTCCCAGGTTTCCGAAAAGTCCCGGCTGGCAAAACTGTTCGAGCAGGTCGAAGCGGCGGCCCGGGCGCGGGAAACCCCGACTTCCAATCCACCGGGTGCCCGCCACGGTGAAGCGCCACTGCCCGGACCGGAACCACTCACAGCCGGGAACGGCAAAGCCACTTCGGACGCCCCTGACCGTACGCCCGGACACGCCCCCGGCACGCAACTGGACACCTCGCGGCTGTCGCGGCGACTGGCTGAAATCCTCAAATCCGCCGACCGCAACGATCACTCCAGCGACCCGGCCGAGAGCCGCCACAGTCCGCCCGAACCGGTCGTGGCCGAGCACAGTGCGCCGGAACTGCATCTGGTATCAGCCCCGATCAAGTCACGCCTCAAACGCAGCGGCACGCTCACGCCGGAACAGGAAGTGGCACGCAAGGCAGCACATGTCGTCGGACGGGCGCGGGAGTGGTATGGTCGGCCGGACATCACCCTTCACGAGGTACAGTCGGCCTGCGCTGCTTTTGGACTGGAGTTCAACGAAGTCGCCGCCCGGGCCGAGCTGGCCAAACCGCTTGCCGAAGACCTGCTCTGAAACAACGCCCATGCCCGACGGCTTCGTGCCGATTCTCGACCTTGAACCCCAGTACCAGGCGCTGCGTCCGGCACTTCAGGCGGCCTTTGAGCGGGTGTGCCGGTCGCGCCAGTTCGTTCTGGGTGAGGAAGTGGCCGCCTTCGAGGATGAAGTGGCTAACCATCTGGGTGTGGCGCATGCCGTGGGCGTCAACTCCGGCACAGATGCGCTTGTCATCGCCCTGCGAGCGCTCGACATCGGTCCGGGCGACGAGGTCATCACCACGCCGTTTTCCTTCTTTGCCACGGCCGAGGCCATCAGTCTGGTCGGGGCCACGCCGGTTTTTGCCGACATCGAAGCCGAAAGCTTCAACCTTGATCCACACGCCGTGGCATCCCGGATCACCAGCCGCACCCAGGCTCTGCTGCCCGTGCATCTTTTTGGGCGTCCGGCAGCTATGGGCGCGTTGCTGGAGCTGGCCGAACGTTATGGACTGGCCGTGATTGAGGATGCTGCCCAGGCGTTTGGAGCACAGTACCTGCCGCCATGTGCCGGCTGTAACGGGCAGGGCTGTCATCCGACGACCCAGAAGCGGCTGCACGGGCGCTATGTCGGGACGCTGGGCACGATGGGCGCGTTTTCGTTCTACCCGTCGAAAAATCTGGGTGCGTATGGCGATGGCGGTCTCATTGTCACCAACGACGCCCGCCTTGCCGAACGCGCCCGCAAGCTGCGCTCGCATGGCTCTCTTGTGCCTTACCAGAACGAAATGCTCGGCTACAACTCGCGGCTCGATGGCCTTCAGGCGGCCATCCTGCGGGTGAAACTGCCCTATGTGACCGGCTGGAACGCCGCCCGGCGACGCCTGGCCGAGCGATATACGGCCCGGCTCGCCTCACTGCCTGGGGTGACGCCGCCGGCCGTCACTCCGGGGCACGTTTTCCACCAGTACACCGTACGCCTTCCACGGGAGCGGCGGGACGCCATCCGGCAGGCGCTCCAGGTGCAGGGCATCGGAACCATGGTGTACTACCCGACGCCTATCCACCGGCTTCCGGTCTATGCCGGATGCTTTCCGCCCCAACCCGTGAGTGAGACGGCTGCGGCTGAAGTCCTGAGTCTGCCGATCTGGCCGGAAATGACCGACGCCACCTGGGAGCGCGTCGTTGCGGCCGTGGAACGCGCCGTCGCCGGCTGAAGTGGCTTTGCCTGCTCCCGAACGTGCCCTCTCCTGATACAAGGGGCTTGTCACGTTGCCGGAGTTGTGAAACAACGCGGACAACATCCAGAACAACCGGAAGACATCAGCCATGCGAAGTGGTGGGCGCGCCCCCAATGCCCTGCGAACGGTACAGTTGACGCCACATGTCAACAAGTACGCGGAAGGGTCGGTACAGGTCGAATTTGGTGATACGCGGGTCATCTGCCTGGCCAGTGTCGAAGAAAAAGTGCCGCCGTTTCTCAAGGGCAAGGGCACCGGCTGGGTGACGGCCGAATACGCTATGCTGCCGCGCGCGACCGATCAGCGCACTCCACGGGAAGTCACCCGTGGAAATCCCTCCGGGCGGACGCACGAGATTCAACGCCTGATTGGGCGCAGCCTGCGCGCCGTCGTGGACTTTACCAAGCTGGGCGAACGGACGATTTACCTCGATTGTGACGTCATTCAGGCTGACGGCGGCACGCGCACGGCAGCCATCACCGGCGCGTTTGTGGCACTCGTCCTGGCAGCCCGCAAACTGCAGGCCGCCGGCGTCGTGACGGATATGCCGGTGAAGGACTACCTGGCTGCCGTCAGTGTCGGAACGGTCAATGGCACGCCCCTGCTGGACCTCGATTACAATGAAGATTCCAAGGCTGAAGTGGATATGAATGTCGTCGGGACAGGTGATGGCCGCCTCGTCGAGGTGCAGGGGACGGCCGAACAGCGTCCCTTCTCACGGGAGAACATGAATGCGCTCCTCGATCTGGCCATGCAGGGCATCCGTGAACTCATCACCCTCCAGCGCCAACTGCTGGGGTTGCTGGAATAACCTGCGTTGTGGCAGGCGACTGCCCCACACGGGTTCTGCTTTGCGCCTTTCTGTACTCCCACCGTCGTTTGGCCTGTGGCGCCTGATATGGTGCTGGCTGGTGTTGGTGGTCCTGGTGAGCGTTGCTGGCTGTGAACGCAAAGGCCGGGCCGCCGTTGGCGACGGACTTCCTCCGGTGCTGAAAATTGGCGTCTATATGCCGATGACCGGCGACACGGCGACCTTCGGCACGTCGTCTATGGGAGGCATCCGCCTCGCCACCGAACAACGCAATGCAGCCGGCGGGATTCGCGGCTCGCGCATCGAACTCATCCTCGAAGACGACCGCGGCCAGCCGGAAGAAGCCAAAACCGTCGTCACGCGCCTTGTGACGCGCGAAAAGGTCATCGCCGTTCTGGGCGAGGTTGGCTCGGCGCGCAGCATCGTGGCGGCATCTGTGTGCCAGCAGAAGCGAGTTCCCATGCTGACGCCTTCCTCGACCAACGAGAAGGTCACACGCAAGGGCGATTTCATCTTTCGGGTCTGCTTCATTGACCCCTTCCAGGGTGAAGCCGCCGCGAAGTTCGCCGTCCAGGACCTCAAGCTGCGGCGCGCGGCCATCATCACGGATGTCAAGAACGATTACAGCGTAGGTCTCACCAAATCGTTTCGGGAAAGTTTCACGCGGCTCGGCGGCACGGTTGTCATCGAAAAGAACTACCAGGCCGGCGATGCCAGCTTCAACGCGCAACTGACGGGCATCCGGGAAGCCGGCGTGGACTTCATTTATGCACCGGGCTACTACGGCGACGTGGGACAGATCATCAAACAGGCGCGGGAACTCGGCATCCGGGTGCCCTTCATCGGCGGCGACGGCTGGGATTCCCCCGACCTGTGGCGCGGCGGGAAGGAAGCCCTCGACGGCTGTTTCATCACGAACCACTACTCTGTGGACAACCCGGACCCACGGGTGCAGGCGTTCATTGCCGCCTACCGCCAGCGGTACGGCGACACCCCCGATGCCCTGGCCGCGCTGGCTTACGACGGCGCGCAGGTGCTCTACGCCGCCATTGAACGGGCCAACAGCACCGACGGCGAAAAAATCCGCGACGCCCTGGCGGCCACCCGTGATTTTCCTGGCGTCACCGGCACAATTTCGCTCGACGCCAATCGGAATGCTGTCAAACCGGCGGTCATTCTCGAACTCCGGGATGGAAGCTATCATTATCGAACCACCATCCACCCTTCATCCGACCAGGAAACCGAAGTGCCAAATGTCCATGGACAAGCTCCCCGTTGAAACACCGGTCACAAAAGAGACTGACGTCCCATCCCGCCGCCGGGCTTCCCGGCGGCGCTTTCTGGCCTCAACCCTGACGACCACGGCCGCCCTGGCAGCCGGCAGTGTGACGTCCGCTGCAACACCGCAGACCCCCTCGCGCAAGCCACGCACCAGCCAGAAGCCAGCCGGAACAACCTTCCCCGCTGGCTTTCAGTGGGGTGCGGCCACGGCGGCCTACCAGATCGAAGGCGCCATGGATGCCGACGGCAAGGGGCAGTCCATCTGGGACATGTTCGTGCGCAAACCGAATGCCATCTGGCGCGGCCATACAGGCGATGTCGCCTGTGACCACTACCGGCGGTACAAGGAAGACGTGTCCCTGATGAAAAAGCTGGGCCTCAGGGCGTACCGCTTCAGCCTCGCCTGGGCGCGCATCCTCCCGGAAGGCACCGGGACGGTCAACGTCAGGGGACTGGATTTCTACGACCGCCTGGTGGACGAACTGCTGGCGGCCGGGATAACGCCCTTCTGCACGCTGTATCACTGGGACCTGCCGCTGGCACTGCACCAGCGCGGGGGCTGGACCAACCGCGACAGCGCCAACTGGTTTGCCGAATACACGACCGTCGCCGCCCGGCGGCTGGGCGACCGCATCACCTACTGGATGACCCTCAACGAGCCGCAGGTGTTCATCACGCTGGGCTACCAGGTGGGGCGGCATGCTCCGGGGTTGGTGCTGCCCCTCAAGGACGTGCTTCAGGCAGGCCATCACGCGCTGCTGGCGCATGGGAAAGGTGTTCAGGCGTTGCGCGCCCACGTCAAACAGGCCCGGATTGGCTTTGCGCCGGCAACGCCCATTGCCTACCCTGCCACCGAGCAACCCGAAGACATCGCCGCTGCGCGCGCGTTCAACTTCGGGATTCAGGGCTACGGTTTTCTGTTCAACGCCTCGGTCGGGCTTCCGCTCAAAAACCCGTTCAACAACGCCTGGTGGATGGACCCGGTCTTTCTCGGTGAGTATCCGGCCGAAGGGCTGGCGCTGTACAAGGCCGACGCGCCGCAGGTGGCGGACGGGGATATGGCCATCATTTCGACGCCGGTGGACTTCTGTGGCGTCAACATCTACTTCGGGTTTAAGATTCAGTCCGACGGACGTGGTGGCCCGCGGGTCGTCATTCCGACGCCGGCCACCCCACTGACGGCCTTTGACTGGCCCGTGACGCCGGAAGCCCTCCGGTGGGGCCCGAAATTTTTCCACGAACGTTACAAAAGACCGATATACATCACGGAAAACGGACTGGCGCTGCGCGACTGGGTGGCGCTTGATGGAAAAGTTCACGACCCGCAGCGCATTGATTTCACAACGCGCTACCTGCGCGAACTACGCCGTGCCGTCGGGGAAGGAGTGCCGGTGCAGGGGTACTTTCACTGGTCCATCCTGGACAACTTTGAATGGGCCGAGGGCTACAAGCAGCGTTTCGGGCTGGTGTATGTGGACTATGACACACAGGTTCGCACCCCGAAGGATTCCTTTGCGTGGTATGCTCAGGTCATTGCAACAAACGGCGCGGCACTCGGATAGGGGTAGCACCGGCGATGTTTCTACAACGACCACGTGTGTTTCTTGCCAGCCGGAATGTCTCCCGATACTCTGACGTTTTCTGCGCTTTTATCAGCCTGGTGGCATCCGGCGGACAGCCGGGTGGCGCTGTATGTTGTCCGGCGACCCCTCCGGTTGACCCTGAGCACGGTGCATGAACGATGGGTTCCGGTTTCTCATGCCCATAATTTTCTGCCATGAAGTCCTGTCCGAAGTGTGGTGCGACTTATCCTGATGAATACAACATCTGTCCGCAGGACGGAGCGCCACTGGCTTCGGACAAACCCTCCACCGTGGCGCGTGTGGTGGATGGGAAGTACCAGATTGTGCGCATGGTCGGACGTGGCGGGATGGGTGCTGTCTATGAAGCCATCCACACCACGATGCAGCGGCGGGTCGCCCTCAAGATTCTCAATGCGGACCTGGTCTCCAATCCGGCAGCGCTGGAACGTTTCCGCCGGGAAGCTCTGCTGTCGGGCCGCCTCAAGCATCCCAATGCCATCACCATTTACGACTACGGGATGAGCGCCATTGGCGAAGCCTACATCGTCATGGAGTTCATCGAAGGGCATAGCCTGGCCCACGAGCTTCAGCAGGCCAAGACGCTTTCCCCCCTGCGGGTGGTGTCGGTGCTGGCGCCGGTGTGTGACGCCGTACATGCCGCGCATGCTGAAGGCATCATCCACCGCGACCTCAAACCAGCCAACATCATGCTGGAAAAACTGCGCACGGGTGAAACCGTCAAGGTGCTCGACTTCGGGATTGCCAAGTTGGCGATGAACAACCCCAACCTGATGAACCTCACCGGCACGGGGATCATCGGGACACCGCAGTACATGTCGCCCGAACAATGCCAGGCCCATCGGATTGATGGACGGTCGGATGTCTATAGCATTGGCATCATTGCCTACGAGATGCTCACCGGCAAGCTTCCCTTCGACGAGCCGACCCCACTGGCCACGGTCATTGCCCAGGTCAAACAAAAACCCAAACCACTGCGCGAGTTGCGGCCTGAAATCCCCCCGGCGCTCGAAGCGATTGTGATGCGGGCGCTGGAAAAATCACCGGCCAACCGCTACCAGACGGCCGAGGAATTCGCCGAGGCCTTTCGCAGCGTGCAACGTCAGCTTGCACCGGGCAGTGTCTCTATGGTGACTCCCCAGGGCATTCCAGCGCTGCCACTGGAGTCCTCCACGGCAGCTCCAGGCCCCTTCACCCGGGTGGTGCCGGCCGAGGCCCCGGCCCTGCCGAAATCCAGCACACTTCCGCCCAGTTCAGTTCATCTCCCAACCGGCATGAGCGGCGGGGAGTTTGTCGGTCGCACGCCGGAACTTGGTGTCCTCATTGCGGCCTGGCAGTCGGTGACGACCCGCCGGGGACGGCCGGTGGTCATTTTTGGTGAAGCCGGCATTGGTAAAACCCGCCTTATCGAACAGTTCATGATTCGGCTGGAGGACGTGGGCGAAGGTCAGCCGATCCTGCTGCGCATGCGCTGCGACCCCACCCGCGCCGCCGCCGGACAGCTTCCCCTGTCCGACATCCGCATGGCCGCGATGGCCTACTTCAACCCGGAACTGCGCGCCGTACGGTCATTGTCACCGGCTGATGAGCAGTTTTTGGACGGGACGTTCTTTGCCAACCTGTGCGACGAATCTTACGCTTCCAAGCTGGCGGCACGTCTGGCGGCCGACCGGAACAGTTTTTTTGCCGACCTGACCTATCTGTGCCGTCTGCTGGCCCGCGAACGGGGAGCAGTGTTCTTTCTCGATGATGCACACCACGCCGACCCGCTTCTGTTGGACTTCATCGAACATTTGCTGCGCCAGACGCGGCAGGACCGGCTGTTGGCCATCATTGCCTGTCGTCCGTTCACGAGCCTGCCCGACGGCACACCCGCCTTACGGAACTGGTTGCAATCGCTGGACGATGTGGGCGGCTATGACCAGATCAAGCTGCCGCCGCTCTCCAGCAGTGAAATCCGCCTGATGGTCGAGGGACTGCTCGGCGCTCAGGTGCGCCTGCCGGTCAGTGTCGCGCTGATGCTGGCCGAGGAAACGAAGGGCAACCCGTACTACGTCTGTGAAGTCGTCAACGCCATGATTGCCAGCGGACAGATTTCGCATGGCGAGGAAACGGGCTGGGTCTGCCAGGATGTGGATGAGTTCGATTTGCCGGAATCCATTGTCGCGCTGGTCAAACCGCTGCTCGTGCGGCTCGATGACGACCTGGCTGACGTGCTGGCCCACGCGGCGGTGATTGGTGAGGAATTCACCTTTGACCTCCTGCAGTTTCTGACGGAGTCCACGGAAGAAGACCTGCTGCGGCATATCGAAAACGCCCTCAAGCTGGGGCTGATTCGGGAAATGGCCGGCTGGCGGGAAGACCGGTACAGCTTTGTCAACACCATGGTGCACCGCGTGCTCTACCGGCGCATCACCCGGCGGCGGCGGAAGCGCCTGCATGCCCGGATTGCCGAGCGCCTGGAGCAGCAGGCCGCCTCACCACGGGCTTCGGCGGCGGCGCTCGGACGCCAGGATTTCACGGCCAGCGATCTGGCCTACCACTACTTCCGGGCCGAAGAATGGCGCAAAGCCATTGAATACGCCCTTGAGGCCGGTTATGCCCGCTGGAATCTCTACGCTTTCGCCGACGCGGGGAAGTTTTTCGGGTGGGTTGCCCAAGCGCTCCAGCATCTTCAGAGTGAAGGTGCGAAGCCACCGCTCAGCCCTGATGAAGAGGCGCGCTATCGTCTGACGTACGGCAACCTGCTCATCGAGTGCGCCCAGCCCGACGATGCACGGCAGGCGCTGGAACGTGCGCTTGAACTGTGTCAGGCCCATGAGCTGACCTGGCTGGGGCGCACGCAGGTCAGCCTGGCACGCCTGTCCAATCTGACGGGCGATGCCGAAGGTGCCCTGCAACTCACCGCTGCTGCGTTGCCTATGCTTCGCGCCCGTGACGATGCTGCCGGTTTGTGCCTGGCCCTGCTTGTCACGGCCACGGCCCATGTCGAACGCGGCCGCCTGACGGCGGCACTCCAGGCTGTTGACGAAGCGCTTTATGTTGCCGAACGGGCCGGGGATCGCAGCGGCCAGGCGGCGGCCCGTCTGGTCAATGCGGCTGTCAATGTCCAGCGGGGCAAGTATGCCGAAGCCCTGTCCGACGCCCGGCAGGCACTGACCATGGTGCGCCATCTCGGCAACATCTTTGAGGAACGCCGGGCGCTGGCACTGCTGGGGTCTATCCACCTGCAACTGGCCCATCTGGACGAAGCGCAGGAATGCTATGCCGGCTCCCTGCGCATTGCCTACGCCCTCGGCCACCGCTATGGTGAGTCGGTGGCGCTCAACGGACTGGGCGAAGTCTTCATGCGGCGCGGCAACGACACGGAAGCGATGGAATACGTCCAGCAGGCGGTGGATATTGCCCGTGACATCGGCAACGGTGCGGCTGAAGCGCGCTACCTGCTCAATGTCGGACGGATTCGGCGGCGGCGCAGCGATGCCAAGTCTGCCCTGAGTACGCTGCAAGCGGCCCTGCTTCTGGCTGAAACCGCAGAAGTCACCCCCATTGAAGCCGAAATTCTGGTCGAGATGGGCGACACCCAACGGGCAGAGGGAGACTTTGCGGCGGCAGAGAGTTGCTATGCCCGCGCGCGCGAACTGGCGCGGGAAGTCGAGTCACCTCATGTCCGGTGGATTGCGGCCTACGGTCTCGCGGAATGCTTCATGCAGCGCCAGGACTTTGCCAACGCCCAGTCCGCCATCGAAGAAGCGCTCTCGGTGATTACCACGCTTCAGTCCTATCTTCCCGAC
The DNA here is from genome assembly GCF_000226295.1 of Chloracidobacterium thermophilum B. Classification (GTDB taxonomy): domain Bacteria; phylum Acidobacteriota; class Blastocatellia; order Chloracidobacteriales; family Chloracidobacteriaceae; genus Chloracidobacterium; species Chloracidobacterium thermophilum. The sequence goes on along the minus strand of NC_016024.1, from coordinate 367,649 downwards.
GACACCGTAGCGTCCGCCTTCCTGGAGGACAAACGACCGGTGTTCGACCTCAAGGTGCGGCTTGACCGCGCCCTTGCCACGCGCCCACTGGAACCCAAAGCCACCGTGGCCCTGAAAGCGGACCAGGCACCCGCCGGCAAAGCCACCTCACTGCTGGATGAAACCGGGTCCATTGCGGCAGTGCCAGTCAGCGCCAAGGCCGAAAGCGCCAAGGCCGGGGAAGTGAAAACCGCCCCCCCGATACCGGAGCCGGAACCTACCAAATGGCTGGCTTCCACCCCACCACCCCCGCCCGTACCGCCACCGGCCGCCAGGCCGCCGGCCGTCGCAGAGCCGGGTGGGGCTGAAATGCCCAGCGATCTGGATGCCCTGCACAGCCTGACGATGGCACGCAGTACGGGACGTGGGAGCGAAGCGAGCGAGTTTTCACTCGAAGAACTGCTCAACGACGTGGCCGCCTTTGCTGAAAATCTTGGCATGGGCGAGCTTTTCAACAGTGGTCGCCTGGCGGGGGCCGTTGCTGAAGATCAAAGTCAAGCGTCGGCTGCACCACACCGTGAAGCCCATCCCGGCCAGCCTCACGCGCTACAGAGCGTGTTGCAGAGTGTGGTGTCTCTGGAATCCACGTGGCGCGAGATGCTCCAGACGGCACGGGCCACCGGCGACCGCGACATTGAGCGCAAGGGCCTGATGCTGATGGCTTCGGCGTTCCACAGCCAGGGACAGGTCGCCCGCGCCCGTGACTGCTACCAGCGGGCCGTTCAGATCATGCGCGAAATCAACGACCGCGCCAGTGAGGGGGCGATGCTCAACAACATTGGCGATACCTTCCGGCAGGAAGGACGCTACGCCGATGCCCTGGCCTACTACCGCCTGGCGATTCGGAGTGCGCGTGAAAACAAAAACCAGCGGGTGCTGGAAATGGCGCTTGTCAATGCCGCGCAGATGTACACCCGTACCGGCAACCTCCGGGAAGCCATGCAACTGCTCGAAGAAGCCCAAGTACTGAACCGCACCACGGATGACGCTCAGGTACGCGCCGAGATGCTTCAGACCCTTGGCGAAGTCCATCTCATCCGCAAGGAACTGACCCTGGCGCTCGACCGCAGTGTGTCGGCCGCCGCAACGGCGCGGGAACTGGGAGACCGGGATGTCGAATGGCGTGCCCAGTGGGTCATCGCGCGCTGCCGCTGGGCGCGGGGTGATCGGACAGAGGCGCTGGCCGCCGCCAACCTCACCCTGCGGGCTTTGGAAAGCCTGCTCGAAGAAGCCAACCCACACGATCAGAAACGACTCTCCCGCGAGCGCAGCGACATTGCTGCGGTCGTAGAAGAGTGGCGGCGTATCACCGATGATTTCAGAGCTTGAAGCCGGAACAGTGGCCCCGGTTTTCAGGCGGCAAGGGTGGCGTCGTTTCATCCTTTAGGGCGGAGACGGACTCTAGCTTGCCGTATAGTACGCGATAGTGTATAATCATGCTCATGGAAAGCACGATCAGCACAGGCAAGGCGGCAAAACTTCCCGGTGTCCCGGTCAGGACGTTGCAGCGTTGGGAACGCGAAGGAAGGCTGATTCCGGTGGCCCGAACGGACAGCAACCGCTGCCTCGCGGCGCTGAACCTGAAGCTGAACCTGAAACGGCTGGCAACCGAAACGGCCCTACCCGTGGCGAGTCCGTCCAGCAATGGCGGCGCTGCGGCGGGGACCGTCCCCGCCGTAGTCGGGAAAGTCACGCCTGTCAGATACGACGGTGGTCAACAGGACACGTCGGGGCAGGAAGAGAACCGTGCGCACTTTTGCGCACATTCTTGATAGCAGGCAGCTTGACATGACAACAACGCCAGCTTCGCTGCCGACCGGTATGCACCGCCTGCTGTACCGGTCGGCTGTGATGATGGCGCTCCTCTATTTCCTGAGCTTTGCTGTTCGGCTGTCGAATTTTGACGGCGTTTTTACAGATTTCGGTATCTTTCCGATTTCGACGGACTCGTTTTACCACCTGCGCCGCATTCATTTCGCGGTCGCGCACGGCCTGCAGGTGCCCGACGTGGATCACTACGTCAACTTTCCCGATGGCGCGCGCGTCAACTGGCCCTTTGGGTTCGACTGGCTCTATGCCTTTGTGGCGCAGGCGACCTACACCCTTTTCCAGGGGAGCGGCCGGCCGGATGAGGGTTGGACAACGGCCGTCGCCTGTTGGCTGACGCCGCTCCTCGGAGCGTTCACGCCCTGCCTGGGCTATGTCATCGCCACCCGCCTGGGCGGTGTCTGGGCCGGAGTGACTGCCGGACTTATCCTCGCCTGGCTGCCATCGCTCTGGGTGGTGTGCGCCATTGGTTATGTGGATCACCACGTCTTTGAACCCCTCTGCACGGGACTCTACCTGTGGGCTATGGTGCGGGAGCATCCGGCGAACCGGCACGGAGTCGTGGCTGGCAGCGCCCTCGCCATCGGGCTGCTCTGTGCCACCATCCTGCCCCTGCTCGTCGGGCTGCACGCCCTGGTCACGCTGGGGGGATGGCTTCTGTACCGCTCCAAGCCGGCGGCCCGGCAGGCGCATCTTCGCGTCAGCCTTTGGGCGTGGCTGACCCTTCTCGTCGGTCTGGCCCCCTTTGCCGCGACCCGGATAGCTGAACTCCACGGTGTCAACCCGGCGCTCACGACGGCCTGGCTGACCGGTTGGCTGGCGGCTGGGGCAACACTGGCGGCCTTGGGCTGGACGACGGGAGGGAAGGGCAGGAGCCAAAGCCGGCACTGGCAGAGCGGGTGGTTTCTGGCCTGGGTCGGGTTAGGCATCGGTGTCCTGCCCCGCGCGGAACTGGGTGAGGTCTGGTATTTCGTGCAGTACGGGGTGCAGCACATCGGTGCCGCCGATCCGTGGCTGGCGACGATCTTCGAGAGTCAGCCATTGTTCCGGTTATCCTTTACCGACATCACAAACAACTACACCGGCTTTCTCTGGCTGCTGCCGCTGGCGTGGGTAGCCGTAGCATGGGAGGCGTGGCAGAAGTCCCGGCCGGACGCCGTTCCACACTGGATGCTCTGGTTCATCTCCCTGCTCACGACGGGATTGGCGCTGCTTCAGCTCAAGTTCAGCGGCCTGTTTGCTGTCCCCTTTGCAGTGGTCATCGCCTTGGCACTGGTTCGGCTGCCGGACTGGCTGGCCCGCTGGTCACAACATCAAACGCTCCTCTGGGTCATCCTGCCGGCCGTGCTGTTTGCCGGAATGCTGGCCCCGACGCTTAGTTTCACCATTCGCGCACCAACCTATGTCGTCTCACCGACCGGAGCCTTCGTGGATGCCGAACCCACTCTGCGCTGGCTGGCAACGCATACGCCGGCGACGAGTCCACAGGGCGACCAGGCCCACGATTACGCCGTTTTGTGCGACTGGACGCCCGGCCACTGGGTCATCGGGATTGCCGGCCGGCCAACCGTGGCGTCCCCACTCGGCCACACCCAACCGCTGCGCCTCGGCATCCGCGACGGCGCGGCTATGCTGGCGTTCCCGCCAGAAGCATCATTTCAGCTTATGGAAGCGCGCCGGGTGCGCTACGTTCTCATCACACCACTCCTGCCCAAAGCGACCGTGTACAATGCCCTCTGGGACCCGGTTACGGGAACGTCACCGCCCTGGGAAGACTGGAACGAACAGATGAAAGCTTCGCTCTATGCCCGGCTGGTGGCCGATGAAGGTATTCCCCGGGGTGACGCAGCGCTGACCCAACTCCGTCTGGTGTATGAAAGCGACTTTGAAACGGACTATCCTCTGTTCAAGCAGCCGCATGCGGCCGCCAAGGTCTTCGAGCGTGTGCCGGGCGCGCTCATCACCGGACAGACCACCCCCGGCGCGCGGGTGCAGATCAGCACACGCATTCGGACGTACTTCCAACGCGAGTTCGACTACCTGGATGAAGTCGTGGCCGATGCTGAAGGGCGCTTTGTCCGGCGGGTTCCGTACGCCCAGGAGCGGTCGCCGCTCACCACGCTGTCTGCCCTGGCCCCCTACCGCATCGTGACCCCGGAAGGTGTCTTTGCCGCCGTGGCCACTGAAGCCGACATCACCCAGGGGCGGACGCTGCGGCTGACTCAGGTGAGCGAAGCAAGAGCCGGAGATTGAGCTGCCTGCCGCAGCATCCTGGCCAGGGCGGCTGCCGTGGGACGCGCCTCCGGTTTTTTGGCAAGGGCGGCGTCAATCGCGCGCACCAGCGCCGCTGGCGCGTCGGGCCGCCAGTCCCGAATGGGCGCAGGGGTGGCATGCAAAATGGCATCCATCACGTCGTAGTAGGACTTCCCATCAAACGGCAGCCGCCCGGTCGTCATTTCGTATAGTACGATGCCCAACGAAAACACATCTCCAGCCAGCGACACTTGGGCGTCATTGGCCGCCTGTTCGGGTGACATGTAGGTGACGGTTCCAACCAGAACCCCTGTTTCGGTGATGTCCGACACGGCGCGCAGGTGGTCGTCCGAACTGGAGAAGTGTGTTCGTCCCACCGTGGCATCGAGCTTGGCCAAGCCAAAGTCAATGATGCGCACGTTGCCCTGGGCATCGAGTTGCAGGTTGGAAGGTTTGATGTCGCGGTGAATGACGCCAATGGCATGGGCGGCAGCCAGCCCTTCGGCGGCCTGGGCGCCAATCCGACACACTTCAGCGCAGGGAAACGGCCCCTGTTCCCGGAGGCACTGGGCGATGGTTTTGCCCCGCACATATTCCATCACGAGATAGGGCAGCCCGTTGGCTTCCCCGATTTCGTACAGGGTGGCGATGTGGGGATGGTTGAGGCTCGATACCATCCGCGCTTCCCGCAGAAAACGCTGGCGGGTTTCCGACTGATCGGCATAGCAGGCTTTGAGCACCTTGATGGCGACCTTGCGCCCCAGTTCGGCATCGCGGGCCAGAAACACCTCTCCCATACCGCCGCCGCCAAGCCGCTCGATGATCTCGAAACGTCCCAGGTGGGAAGGCACAGGCGATGGCCCCTCCACGCCAAGACGACGCGGTGTGTCCTGTGCTGTGGCGCGCCGCGCGGCCGCCGGCATTTCAAGGGTCGGCGGGACGGCCACATACTCACCGCTGCCACCACGCCCGGGATGCAACACCACGGGCAGAAAACGCCGGGAGAACCAGCGGGGACGGCCATCTGACTCAGTGAGGATGTAGCCGGCGCGCTTGAAATCCTCAAACACGTAGGTGTGCTCGCGCAGCACCGGCTGACCGTTGGCCACTGCTTGGCAGACGGCACGCTCATCGGCGGAAAAATGCTCCCAGAGGTAGCGAAAGTGTCCCCGCACTTCATCGTCGAAGGCTTCCTCGATGGCCGGGATGTCGAGGCGGCCCGTATCCTGGAGCTGCTCGAAATAAATCGAGCAGGCGATTTGCAGGTAAAACGGGAAGTTGCCACTCAGACGCCGGATGTCCTCCGCATAAGGGGCCAGTGGAAGGCCGCTCTGTTCGGATGGACGGGTGATGAGTTCATAAGCATCCGCGTCGGGAAAAGCCCGCAGATAAATGTTCGTGAAGATGTTGAAAAAGGGCGAGTCAGCAATCTGGTCGGCGTGACACAGTTCCTGGAGTTCACGCCCGGAAGAAGTCACGTAAGCGACTTCGTAGTTGTTGGCCAGGGAACGCAGAAAGGCAAAGAAGTCGGCCGAAAATGACCGGTTGGAGGTCAGCACGTCAAACTCATCGAAAATGGCGATGAGCTTGCGCCGCTCGGCCCGCAACTGGTTGAGGGCGGCATAGATACCGTCGAAGCCCGGCTTTTCGGTCACGGGAAGGGCAGCCCTGCGCTGAATTTCCACCAGCCAGGTCTGAAGGAAATCATCGAGTGCCACCCGCCGGCGCTGCTGAAGGTCCATGAAGACGAACACATATTCGTCGGGACGGGCAAGGTACTGACGCTGCACTTCCGGGACACATAAGTAGTTCAACAGCGACGACTTGCCGATGCGCCGTTCGCCTACGACGGCGATCGACTGCGGACGGTCAGCGCCAAGGCGGGAAAAAATGCGGGCCACTTCCCGCCGCCGTCCGTAAAACTGGGCGGGGTCACGAATCGCAACCCGGTTGAGGTAGGGATTCGGCATCGTTGGTTGACCAGGCTTGTCAGCCAGCTTCTTGTGTTTTCAGTTCCTGTCCCACCTGACCGGGCAGGGCTTCGGCAATGCGTTCACGCAGGACGTTGGCCGAATGGTGCATCGCCGCCAGTTCGGTGTCATCCAGTTCCGGCAGGATGCTCGTCTCGAGTCCGTTTTCGCTGACGATCCCCGGCAGGCTCAGACAAACGCCAGAGATACCGTACTCGCCCTGGAGTCTGACACTTACTGGCAACACACTGTGCTGTCCATCGAGAATTGTCTGTACCAGGCGCGCAATGACCAATCCGATGGCGAGGTTGGTGTAACCTTTCCGCTCGATGATGTCGTAGGCGCTGCGGCGCGTCCGCTCAAAGATGGCATCCAGCGCCGGACGGTCGTAGGGCCGGCCGTTAATGGTGTTGCCCACGAGGCGCAGTCCGCCGATGCGGGCATCGCTCCAGACCGGAAATTCCGTGTCGCCGTGCTCGCCCAGGATGTAAGCATGCACCGAGCGCGGGTCCACGCCGTAGTGTTCGCCGAGCAGGCTTCGGAAACGTGCCGTGTCCAGCATCGTTCCAGTTCCGAGGATGCGCTGCGGCGGGCGCGTGGAAAGCTCCTGGGCAACATACGTGAGCACGTCCACCGGATTGGTGGCGATGACCAGCAGGGCCGTCGGCGCGTGGCGGTCAAGTTCGGTCAGGATGGCGCGAAAGACGGCAACATTGCGTTCCATCAGGTCGAGCCGGGTTTCGCCGGGACGCTGGCCGACACCGGCGGCTATGACGATGACCTGCGCTTCGGCCAGGTCGGCATAGTCGCCAACCCGCACCCGTGTGGGGCCGGCAAAGGTTTGTCCGTGCATCAGGTCGAGCGCTTCGCCTTCCGCGCGGCGCTGGTCTTTGTCGAGCAGAATGAGGTCGCTCGCCGTCTGCTGCATAAACAGGGCATAAGCGGCGGCAACGCCGACATTGCCAGTGCCAATCACGCCTACCGTTCGTTTCTGAATCGCCATGGTCTGCCGCTCCCTGGTGCGTTGGCTTCACTTCCCTGTAGCCAGAATACAACGCCCGGAGTAAACTTGAGGTCACACGTTCCCACAACACCTTCCGGCCCCACCACACCTTTTGGGCAGCCAAGCCTTCCCGGCGCTGACCAAAACCTGGTACACCTCCATGCGCATCACTTCCCGCTGGCTGTTGCTTGCCCAGTGGCTGGGGCTGTTTTCCATGTTGACCGTTCCAGCCCAACAGGCCATCGTCAACCTGCCTTCGGCCGACATTACCCCCGAGGGAAAACACTTCATCATGCACGAAACCCAGTGGCGCCCGTGGAACCCGGGGCGCTACTGGTATGCAACCAACTTCTATTGCTACGGCATTGGCAAAAACACCGAACTGGCGGTGACGACCTACAACAGCGGGACGCCACAGGCGCTGAATGAAAACATCGGTGTCGGGTTCAAAACGGCGCTGCCCATGTTTCAGAAACGGCATCCCGCCTGGGAAATGAAATGGAGGTGGGGCAGATGGTGACGTACAACCTGCGGGGGCGTGGACTGGGCGGATTCACCTACTGCTATCAAGAATGTGCGCAAAAGTGCGCACGGTTCTCTTCCTGCCCCGACGTGTCCTGTCGACCACCGTCGTATCTGACAGGCGTGACTTTCCCGACTACGGCGGGGACGGTCCCCGCCGCAGCGCCGCCATTGCTGGACGGACTCGCCACGGGTAGGGCAGTTTCGGTTGCCAGCCGTTTCAGGTTCAGCGCCGCATTGAGGTCACGGTCATGGTGCGCACCACATTGAGCACACACCCATGTTCGATCTCTCAATGTCAGCGCCTCGTTCTTCCAGCCACAGATGGAGCACAGTCGGCTGCTTGGATACCAGCGATCAGCGATGGTAAGCTGAGTACCGTAGCGCCGGGCCTTGTATTCCAACTGCGAGCGCAACATCCCAAAACCCACGTCAGAGATGGCGCGGGCGAGTTTCTCGTTCTGCAGCATCCCTTTGACGTTTAAATCCTCGATCACCAACGCTTGGTTTTCGCGGCAGAGTCGAGTCGTGAGCTTGTGGGTGAAATCCGCTCGGATATTGGCCATGCGGGCATAGAGCCTTGCCAATATCGCAGCGGACTTCTGCCGGTTGTTCGAGACCGGCAGGCGCGTTCCTTCAGGCAGGCGGGCATGGCGTTCAAATCCTGCTGCCTTCCTGGCGGCTTCCAGCTTGCGGCTGAGACGTCGGCTACGGATTTCCAGACGGCGCAGCGCTGCTTTGAGCGGCTTTGGCGCCTCGATGACTTCACCGCTGGAGACCGTTGCGGCAGCCTTGATGCCCAGGTCGATGCCGTTGACCTCGTGCGACGTGCGACGCCGATAAAATTGCGCATCAGGCACCTCGACCTGTATGGCCACAAACCAACGATCCGCGGTGCGAGAAACCGTTGCGCCCAGTATCTTTCCTTTGAATCGCAGTTCCTCGGTCATGGCGACTTCGCCGATCTTGGGTAGGCGGATCGTCTTACCGACCAGACGGAACTTGTCGTTGGCTACGTAAAAGCTGTCGCGGCAGCGCCCCTTTTTCTTGAAGCGCGGTGCGTGTGCCTCTTTGCCAGCCTTGAGGTCGGTGAAGAATCTTTCCCAGGCTTTGGCGAGATGGGCAAACGGCTGGGCGTGGGCATCCCGGTGAATGTCTCGCAACCAAGGCCGACCGTTCTCATCGAGCCACTGCGGGTCGGTGTACTTGATGGCGTTGAACTGTTTTTTGAGCGCCATGGCGTTTGGCCTGCCGCCTGCTGCGTATTGCCTGTTCCACTCATTGAGCGCCCAGTTCCAAACACGCCGCGCCGTGCCGCAGGCGCGCTTGAAGTAGTCCACTTGCTCAGGAGTCGGACAAAGAGCGATCTTGTGGGTTAGTTGCATTGTTGGGCCTTTTTGACGTCATTCACATCCTGTTTCAGCGCTCGCATCCAACTTCTTTCGATAGTTCCTCAAACCGTATAGCCGAGACGAAAAACAGTGCACGATGGTCATTAAGTCTTGCACCATTTCCTGTTCGGGAGACAGCCGTTCCTGGTTGAGTACCAGCACTTCGCAGCCATGGGTTTGGGCGTAATGTTCGAACCACTCAAAGCCGAAACGGGTGAGGCGGTCCCGGTGAGCGAGGATCAGCATCCTGACTTCCCGTCGCCCGCTCTCGTCCATAAGGGCCAGAAACCGCTTGCGCCTGAAGTTCAGCCCGCCGCCCACTTCCTCGATAAACCCGACCCCCGCCAATCCCTTCGCCACCACGAACGCTTCCAGCACTTTGCGCTGATCCGCCAGGTCCGGCTTCTGCGCCGCACTCGATACCCGACAGTAGGCGACAAGCTTTGTTGGCGCATGGTTGGCCTGCCGCAAACCGATGAACTCACGGACCTGCGTCTCAGTGTAGAGGCGGCGGTTGCTGTCCGTTCGGGCCACCGGAATTAGCCTTCCTTCGCGTTCCCAACGCTGCAACGTCTTGACCGGGACACCAAGGAGTTTTGCGCCTTGCCTGTGCTTATAGTGCTTTCCATGAGCATTATTATACACTATCGCGTACTATACGGCAAGCTAGAGTCCGGCTCCCACGGCAGCCTGGTGGTGCCCCAAACGCATACCCGCCTGACAGCCGGCGTCAGCTTTGGCACGAAAAACCTCTTCAAGAAAACGACCGTTCACCCTATCGCCGCAGTTGAGCAGCCCCTCATCAGGCACCGGCTTTACCTGCTGGGCGAGTGGTTTTACGGCCGGCATGACTTTGGCTTTTTCACCCCCGGCATTCTCTTTCACCCAACGAAAAACCAGATCATTGTCGTGGCTTACAAAATTCCAAATCATCCAGGCAACGGCAAAAGCGGGATTGTCTTTGAGTATGGTTTCTTTTTCGGCGGCAAAGAAAACGGTTCCGGAACCGATACCGACGGACATGACCACGCCCCTCCGGCTTCCCCCACCACACCGGCCACGAAACCGGCACCCCACCCCCAACCGGTCAGGGAACTGTAACGTAACGCAGATTTCTTTTGACAGCCTTTGGCTGAACCAGTATTCTTCAAAACTTGCTGTTGCGCCGCCAAGCGGTGTCTGGGTACTTGCAGTCGCGTAGCTCAGGGGTAGAGCACTACCTTGACACGGTAGGGGTCCACGGTTCAAATCCGTGCGCGACTACCACTTCCTTCACCCCAGTCCACCGGGCTTTACGGTGCATCGGTTGGTTGCGTCACACTTGGGCACGGCGCTGGAGACGCCGGTTGGGGTGTGGCAAACTCAGGGCGGGCGACGCCGCGCGTACCAGGCACGCCCGCTTCGTTGTTGTCTGGTTATGGAAGTGTCACCGGCTTCGGCATCCGCTCATTCCCGCCTCACGGCCTTTCAGGTGCTCCAGGCCCGCGATCCGGGTGTGGCCAAACGGGCGCTCGCCGTGCGCGTCAACGGCGAACTGCGGGATACAAGCTGTGAAGTTTCCGAGACAGATACCGTCGAGCCGGTTCTCCCCGAAGACCCGGAGGCGCTGGAGATTTACCGGCACTCGACAGCGCACCTGCTGGCGGCCGCCGTTCTCGACCTGTTTCCGGGAACAAAACTCGGCGCCGGCCCTGCTCTCAAGGATGATCCCAAGGGCGGGTTTTACTACGACTTTCTTCAGGAAAAGCCGTTCACCCCGGATGATCTGGCGCGCATCGAGAAGCGGATGCGTGAGATGGTCAAGCAGAACGTGCCCTTTCGCCGGGTCGAGATGACACGCGAAGAAGCGCTGCAAAAATTCAGCGCCGACGAACTCAAATGTTATTTCATCAGCGAAAAGGGCGGCGAAAACCCCAGCTTCTACACCTTGGGCGACCAGTTCATTGATTTCTGCCGGGGGCCACATGTGCCAAGTGCCGGACGGATCAAGGCGTTCAAGCTGCTGTCCGTCGCGGGCGCTTACTGGCTGGGCGACGAGCGCAATCCGCAGATGCAGCGCATCTACGGCACGTCCTTTTTCACCCAGGAAGAACTCGACGCCTGGCTTCAGCAGCGCGAAGAAGCTGCCCGCCGCGACCACCGTCGGCTGGGCAAAGAGCTTGACCTCTTTAGCTTTACGGATGAAGTCGGCAGTGGGCTGGCTCTGTTTCATCCCAAGGGCGCACTCATCCTGCACCTGTTGCAGGAATTTCTCTACGAAGAGCTGTTTGCCCGCGATTACCAACTCGTTCGCACGCCACACGTGGCATCGAGCCGGTTGTGGGAAACTTCCGGGCATACGGCCAAGTACCGGGGTGACATGTACCCCCCGATGCAGTTCGAGGATGAGCCGCTCGAATATCAGCTCAAGCCGATGAACTGCCCGTTTCACATCCAGATTTACAAGTCCCAGCCACGCAGTTACCGGGAGTTGCCGCTGCGCTACGCCGAAATGGGCACGGTATATCGCTACGAGCGGTCGGGCGTGCAGCACGGCCTGCTGCGGGTGCGCGGCTTTACACAGGATGATGCCCACCTGTTTTGCACGCCGGAAACCCTGGAAGCAGAAATCATCGGCTGCCTGGAGTTTGCCCAAAAGGTCTATGCCACGTTCGGGTTCGAGTACCGGATTGAACTCTCGGTACGTGACCCTGAAAATCACGCGAAGTACCTGGGCGGCCCCGAAGTCTGGGCACTGGCGGAAGCGGCGCTGACGCAGGCGCTCGACCGGTTGGGGCTGGCCTACACCCGTGTCGAAGGCGAAGCTGCGTTTTACGGCCCGAAGATTGACATCAAGGTGATTGACGCTATTCGACGCACCTGGCAACTGGCCACCATTCAGGTGGATTTCAACCTGCCTCAGCGTTTTGGGCTGGAATATATCGGCGCGGACAACCGCCCACATCCGCCCATTATGGTTCACCGGGCGATTTTGGGTTCGCTCGAACGGTTTTTTGGTCTTCTCATCGAGCATTTTGGCGGCCGGTTTCCCGTGTGGCTGGCGCCGGTTCAGGTGGCCGTGCTGCCCATCGCTGACCGATGGAACGACCGCGCCGCCGGGATCGCCCAGACCCTGCGGCAGGTGGGGCTGCGGGTTGAGGTTGACGCGCGCAGCGAAAAAATTGGCGCCAAGATTCGTCAGGCGCAGTTGCGCAAAGTGCCCTACATGGTCATCCTGGGTGACCGTGAGGCCGAAACCGGAACGCTGGCGGTTCGGACGCGCAGTGAAGGCGACATTGGGACATTTTCCATGGACGACTTCATCGCCCGTGTCACCCGGGAAGTTCAGCAGCGTGTCATCACGCCCTAGCAACGGCCGCGCCCGGTGCGCGGTCAAAGGACAACTGGCATGGTCCGGTATGGACGTTGCCCCAGCAAAGGAGTGATCGTATCGCCATCTCACCCAATCGAAGCACCCGCGACCGTGGCCCGCAGGTGCCCACGAATGAGCGCATCCGCCATCGTGAAGTGCGGGTCATTGATGAGGACGGAAACCAGCTCGGTATTATGCCGACCCAGCAGGCGCTGGCCATTGCCCAAGAACGGGGGCTGGACCTGGTCGAAGTGGCCTCCCAGGCCAACCCCCCGGTGTGCCGCATCATTGACTACGGCAAATGGCAGTACGAGCAGAAGAAGAAGCAGCACGAAGCCAAAAAGAAGCAGACGGTTATCTCGGTCAAGGAAATCAAGCTTCGGCCCAGCATCGGCGAGCATGATTATGAGTTCAAGAAAAACAACGCCCTGCGGGCGCTGGAGGATGGAGATAAAGTGAAGGCGTCAGTTCGCTTCATCGGGCGTGAGATTACGCACCGGGAACTCGGTGAGCGGGTTCTGGCGCGACTTGAGAAAGACTTGGCGCATGTGGCCACGGTTGAAGTTCGCCCCAAGATGGAAGGGATGACGATGTTTGTCATCTTTGCGCCCAAGAAGTGACGGCCCAGCACTTCCTGCACGAGATGACGGACGCAGGGCATCGTTCCCGAAGAGAAACACAAGGAGAAAGCAAATGCCGAAGCTGAAAACACACAAGGGTGCCGTCAAGCGTTTTCGCTCAACGGCCAACGGAAAGTTCAAGCGTGGGCACTCACACTGCCGTCACCTTCTGACCAAGAAATCTCCGAAACGCCGGCGTCATCTTGACCTGGACACCTACGTTTCACCAGCCGATGAGCCAACCGTGCGCCGGATGCTGCCCTACGGCAATCGGTAAGAGGTGTCAGGAGACAGCCGCTGCGGCCCATTGGGCGGCAGCGTGCAATCCAGCCGGAAGTATCGGCCGGGCGGAAGGATAGCTGCAAGGAACAGGCTTTTCTGAAGTTTGTGCGTATTGAGGAGTCAAAAATACCATGCCTCGTGTAAAACGTGGGAACAAACGATTACAGCGCCGGAAGAAGATTCTCAAACTGGCCAAAGGCTACAAGATGACCAAGAGCAAGCTGTATCGCTCCGCCAAGGAATCGGTCGAGCGGGCGCTGAAGTTTGCCTACATTGGTCGCCGCATCAAGAAACGCGACTACCGTTCGCTGTGGATTGTACGCATCAACGCAGCCGCACGGCGCAGTGGTATGAGCTACAGCCAGTTTATGTACGGTCTCAGGAAGGCCGGTATCACGCTTGACCGCAAAATCCTGGCCAATCTGGCGGTCACAGACGAAACCAGTTTTGCCAATCTCGTGTCGCGCGTCCGGCAGGCGCTGGCCTGAAGAAGCCAGCCCCGGCCTGGAAGGCTTCAGCCGTATTTGTTGGGAACCGTTTGTGGTGAAAAACGGTTCCCAACGGATGGCACAAAGTGGTGATTGGGTCAGGTGTCCTTGCGCACCTGCGCCGCCACCCGCTTCGTGATAGCGACGAACTGCATACGCAGGGAGGAAACCGTATCCTGGAGCTGACGCTCTTCGGCAGGTGCCAGATTGCCCTTGGTTTTCTCCAGCAGCATCCCCAAAATGTCAATATAGTGCCGCGCGCCTTCGATATCCGGCGGCAATCGCCCGTACTGCGGATGCTCAATGAGACCGAGCATCACCATGGCGTTGGTGGCCAACTCCAACACAAAATCACTGAACAGGGGGTCTTCCTTGGGCGGCGTCGGCTGGTCAGAAGGCGTATCGGCATTCTGGGGGGAGGTTGCCGGTTCACTGGTTGGCCGCACAGGTTCGGGTTCGGCAGATGACACTTCGCGTTCCACATCTGTGCGGAGTGTCCCATCAGGATTGAACAGCCGCCGATCGCTGACTTTGAATGATACAGGCGCTTCTTCGCTCATGGGGGATTTCTCTCTCCGGTAGTGACGCTAGACAGTAGCGCCAGGGTGTCTGGTCGGGGTTGCTTCCATGTCAACCCGCCATGGGAAAACCTGGCGGCGCACACCGGGAGTATCTGCCCCTTTTGCATCGCCAGGTTCACTGGGCCTGGGTGTCACCGGCCGGTGCCAATCCACTTTCCGTCCGTCCGGCCTTCACATCAGGTCTGCCAAGTCACTTGTACTTGACGCTGCACCCATAGGGTTTTGTCGTCGGGACGGCAACTGGTTTACCGGCCATCGCCGCTTCGAGAGCGGCTTCAACGTAGTTGACCTTTGCTTTTTCATTGGGGTCCGTGGACGCCGAATCGTCAATGGCTCCCTGGTAAATCAGATTGCCTTCGGGATCAATGACGTACATGTGGGGCGTCGTTTTGGCCCCGTAAGCCTTGCCAATAGTGCCATCGGTGTCAATCAGATAGGCTGTTGGCGCGGCATTCCGCTCCTTGATTTTGGCGTTGATTTCGGCGGGGCTGAAATATCCCTGCTTGCCGACGGCGGATGAGTTGATGGAAAGCCAGACCACGCCCTTGGCAGTGTACTTGCGCTGGAGTGCCTGCATGTTGCCGCTTTTGTAGTGCCGCACCACGAAGGGACAATCGAAGTTGACCCATTCAAGCACGACGAATTTGCCCTTGAAATCGCTGAGTGAGTGCTTTTTGCCATTGCTGTCCACAGCCGTGAAGGGTGGGGCCGGCGTTCCGGCCGGCGGCGTCGCCGTTGCCGTATTGGCGGCCGTACAGGCCGCCACAAACAGCGCGGCGGCCAGCATACAAAGCACCGACGCACGTTTGAATGCACGTTTCATCGTCTAAGTACCTCGTGAAGAAGTCATTGCTGGAAGTTGTGCCGCAGAACGCGGCTTGTCAGAACCGTGGCGTTACCGGGTCAAGGGGGCCGTCGCCCGATGGTTCCCGAAACAACCGGGACGCATTGTAGTTTGGCGGCGGCCGGCTGACGATACCTTTTGGCAGGCGGATGGTCTCTGTGCCTTGAAATCGCCGCCTCGCCTTCGGCAACCTATGCACGAAAAGCTTTTTTGGAATTCGGACATGCCTGCTACCACACTCCCTGCCAACCACGCCCCCAACGTTGCTCCGCCACTGGCAACTCCAGGGCAACTGGGCTTTTTCTACCGCATTGGACTCACGGCCCGCCGCATTTTTCCGGCAATTGCCGACCTGGCCAGCAACGAAGTCTATGTGCTGGCCTCGGCCATTGCCTTCAACGCCCTGCTGGCGCTCTATCCCTTTCTGCTGCTCGTGCTGTTGACGTGCCGCGAAGTCCTGCACTGGAACACGGGGGTCGAAACCACGCTGTTTCTGCTCAAGACGACTTACCTGCCGGTTGCCGAGGATTTCATTGTGCGCAACCTGCGGGTTGTGCTGGAAGAGCACACCAACCGGGGTGTGGCGGTGTTCTCGATTGTGGCGCTGATTTTTACGAGCGCCGGTATTTTCACTCCGCTGGAACTGGCGCTGAACCGGGCCTGGCGCGTCAAACAGCCCCGGAGCGGCTGGAAAAGCCAGTTGCTCGCCATGGGACTCGTACCGGTGTGTGGCGTCTGTTTCCTGCTGATCGTCGCCCTCACGGCCGGTATGCAATGGTTGGCCACACAACTGCTCGGCAACGCCGGAGTGCCGCGCCTGGCATCCTTCATGACGCTTGTCGGGGCCAAGGTGCTGTCCCTGCCCATCACCATCGGCATGCTTTTCGGGCTGTACATGATCCTGCCGAGTGAACGTCCGGCGGCGCGGCGGGTGTTGCCGATGGCCGTCTGGGTAGGACTGCTGTGGGAGGCGGCGCACTATGTTTTTGTGGCCTGCCTGCCGCTCATTGACTTCCGCAAAACCTACGGCCCGTTTTACGTGACGGTCTCGCTCGTGATGTGGGCGTTTGTGTCTTCCCTGCTGCTTCTGCTGGGGGCCAACCTGGCCGCGCTCGACGTGGCTTCCCGGCCGGGCGCGCCGCCTTCCCCGCCGGCAGCGCGCTAGCCGGACGAAACCGGGGCCGTTGGCAAAAAAAGAAAGGTTGAAAGGATCGGGTGTTATGCTGCGTTTCATCACGGCCGGCGAATCCCACGGGCCGGCGCTGGTCACGATTGTCGAAGGTTTGCCGGCCGGGCTACCGATTGACGTTGCCGCCATTGATGCCCAGCTTCATCGGCGGCAGCTTGGCTATGGCCGCGGCGGCCGCATGAAGATTGAACGTGACCGGGTTGAGGTCCTTTCCGGGCTGCGCCACGGGCGGACACTTGGCTCGCCGGTGGCGCTGCTCATCCGCAACGCCGACTTCGAGAACTGGCAGGCTGTTATGGCCAGCCAGCCGACGCCGGAATGGGACGCCATTGCCGATGACCCCAAGAAGTCACGTCGCGTGACGCGCCCGCGACCGGGCCATGCCGACCTGGCCGGCGGACTCAAGTACGCCACCCACGACCTGCGGGACATCCTGGAACGTGCCAGCGCGCGTGAGACCGCGGCGCGGGTGGCCGCCGGGGCGCTCGCCCGGCAGTTGCTGGCCGTGTTTGGCGTTGAAATTGCCAGTCACGTCATCCGCGTCGGGGGCGTTCCGGCTGACGACGTTCTGGCCGATGCGCCGTGGGAACGTATTGCCGCTGTTCAGGACAGCCCGGTGCTCCGGTGCATTGACCCGGCCATTGAAGCCGAGATGGTGGCCGCCGTGGATGCGGCCCGCGAACGTGGTGACACGCTGGGCGGCGCGTTTGAAGTCGTCGTCCGGGGGCTACCGGTCGGGCTTGGAACACACACCCAATGGGACCTGCGGCTTGACGGACGCCTGGCCCAGGCACTGATGTCCATTCAGGCCGTCAAGGCGGTTGAGATTGGCGCTGGCGTCGCGGTGTCGCAACGTTCCGGTGCACAACTGCACGACGAAATTGCCTACGACGGAACGGGTTTCACCCGCCCCACCAACCATGCCGGCGGACTGGAAGGGGGCATGACCAACGGCCAGCCGCTGCGTCTCCGGGGACACCTCAAACCCATTTCGACGCTCCGCCGTGCGCTGCAAAGTGTGGATGTCCTGACGAAGGAAACCCAGGCCGCTGCTTTCGAGCGATCAGACACAACGGCCGTGCCGGCCGCCGGTGTCATTGCCGAAGCGATGACGGCCCTGGTGCTGGCGCAGGTCTGGTGCGAGAAATTCGGCGGCGACTCGCTGGTGGAAATGCAGCGCAACGTGGCCGGCTACCAGGCGCAGGTGGCGAGCTACTGAATCAGGCTGTTGCACTGGTTTTCAGTTCTCGATAACGAAAGCGCCCAGCCGACAGTAGCGCGCATACCGCTGCTCGATGAGTTTTTCCGGCGACAACGCGCTCAGTTCTTTGAGTTGCCTGATCAGCACCGGCCGCAGATTTTCGGCCGCGGCGGCATGGTCGGTATGGGCACCTTCGCCCGGTTCTGGAATGATCTCATCCACGATCCCGGCTGCCTTGAGCGGTTCTGGCGTGATTTTCATGGCGGCGGCAGCCAGGTCCGCCTTGTTGGCATCCCTCCAGAGAATGGAAGCGCAGCCTTCGGGCGAGATGACGGAATAAATTGTGTTTTCCAGCATGTCAATGCGGTCACAGGCACCGATGGCCAACGCGCCACCTGATCCCCCCTCGCCGATGATGACGCCTATCGTGGGCGTCGGCAGCCGCATCATTTCAATGATGTTCCGGGCAATGGCTTCCCCTTGCCCGCGCTCTTCGGCTTCGATGCCAGGATAGGCCCCCGGTGTGTCAATGAAGGAAATGACCGGACGCCGGAACTTGGCGGCCATCTGCATCAACCGGATGGCCTTGCGGTAGCCTTCCGGTTTGGGCATGCCGAAGTTGCGGTATTTGCGGTCTTCCATCTTGCGCTGCTTGTAGTTGGCTTTCTGCTGCCCGACGATGAACACCGGTTCCCCTTCAAACCGGGCAAAGCCGCAGACAATGGCTGGATCATCGGCAAAGCGACGGTCGCCATGCAGTTCGTGAAAGTCGGTAAACAGCAGGTGGATGAAATCCAGCGAATACGGACGGTCGGGGTGCCGGGCCAGCCGAACCCGATCCATGGGCGTCATCTCATGCCTTTCATTCGCCTCGCCTAGAATTTCCGCCTGTAGTTCACGGACACGCGCCTGGAGTCTCAGAATTTCAGCATCCTGTGCCGGAGTGTGGGGCGCGGCAGAAAGCTGCGCCAACTGGGATTCCATAAGCTTGATCTGTGCCGCTTTTTCCGTTGATGACATCCGTGGACAACCAAAAAACGATGGGTTTGGGAACGAAGGCGTTGACTCTAACCGTCAGCGCGCAGACCGACAAGAGACATCCACGTTTCCCCAAACCCGGTGCCTGCGGATTGCAGGCTTTCCGTGGGCTATGCGCTTTCCGTTTCGGGGCATGGACTGACTTGCAGCCGGTTACTGACTGGATTACGTTCGTGCCACGCAACCCGCCATGCACAACCAAGGAGATGGATGGTCATGCCACAGGGAACTTGTCCTGAGTGCAAAGCAGCGATTCACGTAGATGAGGATGCGGACAAAGGCGACACCATCGAGTGCGATGAATGTGGGGCCACACTCCGCCTGGTCGGACTCGACCCGATTGAACTCGACCTCGAATCGGACTACGACGACGAGGACGAGGACTACGATGACGATTACGACGACGATGACGATGATGACCGTGACCGGTACTACTGATGGCTGTCCACACGGGGCGGGTCTTTAGACCAGACCTGGGGGTGTCGCATTCGGTCTGACACCGGAAGGAGCCGGACTCTAGCTTGCCGTATAGTACGCGATAGTGTATAATAATGCTCATGGAAAGCACTATAAGCACAGGCAAGGCGGCAAAACTCCTTGGTGTCCCGGTCAAGACGTTGCAGCGTTGGGAACGCGAAGGAAGGCTAATTCCGGTGGCCCGAACGGACAGCAACCGCCGCCTCTACACTGAGACGCAGATCCGTGAGTTCATCGGTTTGCGGCAGGCCAACCATGCGCCAACAAAGCTTGTCGCCTACTGTCGGGTATCGAGTGCGGCGCAGAAGCCGGACCTGGCGAATCAGCGCAAAGTGCTGGAAGAGTTCGTGGTGGCGAAGGGATTGGCGGGGGTCGGGTTTATCGAGGAAGTGGGCAGCGGGCTGGACTTCAGGCGCAAGCGGTTTCTGGCCCTTATGGACGAGATCGGGCGACGGGAAGTCAGGATGCTGATCCTCGCTCACCGGGACCGCCTCACCCGTTTCGGCTTTGAGTGGTTCGAACATTACGCCCAAACCCATGGCTGCGAAGTGCTGGTCCTCAACCAGGAACGGCTGTCTCCCGAACAGGAAATGGTGCAAGACTTAATGACCATCGTGCGCTGTTTTTCGTCCCGGCTGTACGGTTTGAGGAACTATCGAAAGAAGTTGGATGAAGCGCTGAAACAGGATGCGAATGACGTCAAAAAGGCCCAACAATGCAACCAACCCACAAGATCGCTCTTTGTCCGACTCCTGAGCAGGTGGACTGCTTCAAGCGCGCCTGCGGCACGGCGCGGCGTGTTTGGAACTGGGCGCTCAATGAGTGGAACAGGCAATACGCGGCAGGCGGCAGGCCAAACGCCATGGCGCTCAAAAAACAGTTCAACGCCATCAAGTACACCGACCCGCAGTGGCTCGATGAGAACGGTCGGCCTTGGTTGCAAGACATTCACCGGGATGCCCACGCCCAGCCGTTCAGGAATCTCGCCAAAGCCTGGGAACGGTTCTTCGCCAAGGGGGGCAAAGAAGCGCACGAGCCACGGCTCAAGAAAAAGGGTCGTTGCCGCGACAGCTTTTATGTTGCCAACGACAAGTTCACCCTGGAAGGCAAGACGATCCGTCTGCCCAGGATCGGTGAAGTCGCCATGACCAAGGAGCTGCGCTTCGCGGGCAGGATTTTGGGCGCAACGGTTTCTCGCACCGCGGATCGTTGGTTTGTGGCCATACAGGTCGAGGTGCCTGATGCGCAATTTTATCGGCGTCGCACGTCGCACGAGGTCAACGGCATTGACCTGGGCATCAAGGCTGCCGCAACGATCTCCAGCGGTGAAGTCATCGAGGCGCCAAAGCCGCTCAAAGCAGCGCTGCGCCGTCTGGAAATCCGTAGCCGACGTCTCAGCCGCAAGCTGGAAGCCGCCAGGAAGGCAGCCGGATTTGAACGCCATGCCCGCCTGCCTGAAGGAACGCGCCTGCCGGTATCGAACAACCGGCAGAAGTCCGCTGCGATATTGGCACGGCTCTATGCCCGCATTGCCAATATCCGAGCGGATTTCACCCACAAGCTCACGACTCGACTCTGCCGCGAAAACCAAGCGTTGGTGATCGAGGATTTAAACGTCAAAGGGATGCTGGAGAACGAGAAACTCGCCCGCGCCATCTCTGACGTGGGTTTTGGGATGTTGCGCTCGCCGTTGGAATACAAGGCCCGGCGCTACGGTACTCAGCTTACCATCGCTGATCGCTGGTATCCAAGTAGCCGACTGTGCTCCATCTGTGGCTGGAAGAACGAGGCGCTGACATTGAGAGATCGAACATGGGTGTGTGCTCAATGTGGTGCGCACCATGACCGTGACCTCAATGCGGCGCTGAACCTGAAACGGCTGGCAACCGAAACTGCCCTACCCGTGGCGAGTCCGTCCAGCAATGGCGGCGCTGCGGCGGGGACCGTCCCCGCCGTAGTCGGGAAAGTCACGCCTGTCAGATACGACGGTGGTCAACAGGACACGTCGGGGCAGGAAGAGAACCGTGCGCACTTTTGCGCACATTCTTGATAGCAGTCTGTATGGGTACATTTGCCGTGATTGGCGCGGGCACGATGGGGAGTGGAATTGCCCAGGTGGCCGCGCGCGCCGGATTCCAGGTCGTGCTCCGGGATGTTGCCCCGGAATACCTTGACCGTGGACTGGCAACCATCCGTTCAAGCCTTGAACGCGATGTCAAAAAGGAACGCCTGACCGTTGCCCAACTGGAGGAAATTCTGGCCCGTATCCGCCCGACAACGGAACTGGCGGAGGTGGCTGGTGCAGAAATCGTCGTCGAGGCCATCATCGAGAACTTCGAGGCCAAAGCGGCCCTGTTCCGTGAACTCGACGCCCTGACGCCCCCGGAAACGGTTCTGGCCACCAACACTTCCTCGATTTCGATTACCAGGATCGCCGCGACGACCAAACGCCCGGCGCAGGTCATCGGCATGCACTTCATGAATCCCGTGCCGGTCATGCCGCTCGTCGAGGTCATCCGTGGCTGCGCGACAAGCGAGTCCACTGCCAACTACGTCCTCGAACTGGGCGCCAGGTTGGGCAAGACCTGCCTGATGGCCAACGACTTCCCCGGCTTTGTCTCCAACCGGATTCTCATGCCTATGCTCAACGAAGCCATGTTTGCCCTCTATGAAGGCGTCGCCACCCGCGAGGCCATTGATGGCATCATGAAGCTCGGCATGAACCACCCGATGGGGCCGTTGACACTGGCCGATTTCATCGGACTCGACGTGTGCCTGGCCATTCTGGACGTGCTCTACGAAGGCTTTGGCGATCCGAAGTACCGGGCGTGCCCGCTGCTGCGGCAGTATGTCGCCGCCGGCTGGCTTGGACGGAAGACAGGACGCGGCTTTTACGAATACTGACCATGAATGGCACCAGGGGCGATACCCAATGGCGTCTGCTCTGCCTGACAGGGTGGTGGCTGTGCCTGCTGCTCGGCACACTTCCCGTCCGGGCCGCCGTGCCGGAGGAAATGTCGCTGGAAGCGTATCGCGCGCGTCTGGCACAGGCACGGGAAATCATTGAAAACGCTCTCCAAGTCCACGTCACCCAAGCACCCACGTTGGACGATGAAGCTGAAGGCGCTGTAGCGCCCCTGGACCGCTGCCTTCCCCCACATGACCGGGAAGCACTGTATCGGCTTTTGCCGGAGCGCCCAAGCATTACGACCCCGACCGGCCGGCTGACCGTGGACAACCGAAGCCTTCGCGCGGCCCTTGACGAACTCTGTCAGGCTACGGATGCGACGGACATCCACAAACGGCTACACTCCCTGAAAGCCCATCTCGCCATCCTGGAGCACCACACCAACGATGTACCAGATGGGTCCATGGCTAACGTCCAGGAAATTCTTGCCCGCGAGGACTTCCAACCCATCAGGAAAACCAAGACCCCCCTTGAGTACCTGCGGGAGTGGCTGGTGGCGTGGCTGGAAAAGATTTTTGGCAAACTGCCCCGGGGCCAACAATCTGATGCCGAAAGTGGTGGGCTTTGGTCAAACCAGTGGGTGCAAATGGGCCTGTGGGTCAGCCTGACGCTCCTGCTTGCCGGTGGGGCCGTCTGGCTCGTACGCCGCCTGCGCCGACCGCCAACCGATGCGGAAGACGGAGTCCGCATCATTCTGGGCGAACCCGTCGCGCTTGATCTGGATGCCGACGATCTGTTGGCACAGGCGCAGGCTGCGGCTGAAGCTGGCGACTGGAGACAGGCCGTACGCAAGGTCTATATTGCCCTGCTCCACGAACTTGACCGGCGGGAAGTTCTCTCGCTGAACCCGGCCTGGACCAACCGCGAGTATCTCTCCGCCGTCCGCGCCCAGGTGCGTCTTTACCCGGCAGTGCATGAGTTGACTGACCGCTTCGACCGGCTCTGGTATGGACAGCACCAAGGCAGCCGGGAAGATTACGAACGTTGCCTGTCACGTTACCAGGAAGTGCGCGCTGCCCTGCCAGCCGCCTAGTTTTGCCTGACCTGTTTTGCCCAGCCATTGCTGGTGGGATGTCCCCCTGATTCCGGCCCGACCTGAAACTCCTGCCGCATGAACCGCCAAACCCTGACCAACAGCCTGCTCGTTGTTCTCGTGGTCGTTCTGCTGCTGGGTATCAATCTGCTGTTTTACGTCAAACCGGAACCCGATGCGGAAACAGATGAATATGCCGACCGCTCGACCCATTCCAGCCGGCCCTACGGCACACTGGGCGCTTACCTGTTCTTGCAGGAATCGGGTGTGCGGGTCAGCCGCTGGGAACAGGACTACCGGGCCCTGGCCGACCGACAGGATGTGCGGGTCGTCATCTTTGTCGAACCCCGTACCAAGCCCAGAACCAGGCAACTCCGGGCGCTGGCAGAATGGATTGGACGGGGTGGAACGTTCGTCATGTTTGAGCGTTCGTGGCCGCTCCGGCTCGGCCGTCAGCAGCTTCTTCCGGGTTCATACCTGCCGCCGGAAGGTCCCGGTTCGGCTTTTGGTCAGGTTCCGGTGCAACGCGCGGTGCCTTGGCAACCAGGCGGTGCCTTTCAGGGCGTAAGCTGGTTGGGCATCTCTCCCAAAGCCACAACCGTGATGCTGCAACCGGTGCCGATCTCCAAGATAGAGGATGAGCCTTCTTTTCCGCTTCAGATGACGGCCTGTGTCCCACTGGCCGGCGTTCAGGACACTCCAGCCGTTGCTGAAGTCCGTTACGGGGCGGGACGCATCATCTACGTCGGCGATCCTTTCGTCATTGCCAACCAGGGTCTGGCCGAAGGCGACAATGCACGCTTTCTGCTCAATCTCGTGCGGCTGGCAACACGCGACAACGCTGGACAGGTGGTTTTTGACGACTATCATCACGGCTACCGCGCCACCAACGGCGGGCTGCTCGGTCTGCTGGGCTATTTCCGGGGAACACCCATTCCCTGGATGGTGTGGCACATCGTTGCCCTGGGACTCCTGGCAGCCTACACCCTGGGACGCCGTTTCGGACGACCGGTGCGGCTGCCGGTCAAACCCCGCACGAATGCCTTGGAGTTTGTCACCGCCATGGCCCGGATTCAGAAAGCAGCCGCCGCACGCGATCTGGCAATTGAAAACCTGTACCGGCGCTTTCACCGGCGGCTGTGCCACTACACGGGACTCCCCACAACAGCACCACTCAAAGAGTTGTGCCTTGCGGCGAGTGAACGTTCCGGGCATCCGATGAGTGAGTGGCGTGCCGTCACCGAGCGGTGCCAGGCCGTCATCGAGGGACGGGCAACGATAGGCGATGCCGAGTTACTCCGCCTGGCACAGCGGCTGCGCGCGCTGGACGCCCGGCTTCCCCCCTAGCGCCTCCGTCTTTCAGCCGGAAACCTGCTCCCCGGCTTCCATTTCAAGACGGCTGTGCCGGAAGCCATAGCCGAAATAAATGACGAGACCAACCGCCAGCCATCCCAGAAACCGCAGCCAGTTGACGATTCCCAGCTCCGTCATCAGATAACCGCACAGCAGCAACCCCAGGACGGGAATCAGGGAAAGATTCTTGAGAAAGCACAGCCCGGCCAACGCTAGCGTTCCCACGGCAAAGACCAGGAAGGGTACCTTGTGCGAAACGGCTCCCAGCCAGCTTTCCCCGGCGGCCGGTGTGACGGTCAGAAAATCGCGCGCCACGGCGGTTGCCGGCGGATACAGGGCAAAGACCAGCCCGGCCGCCAAGACTCCGGCCGGCACAATGTACTTGGCGTTGATGTAGGGCACGCGAAACTTCCGTTCTGCGGAAGGCGCGGTCTGC
Source organism: Chloracidobacterium thermophilum B (assembly GCF_000226295.1). GTDB lineage: Bacteria > Acidobacteriota > Blastocatellia > Chloracidobacteriales > Chloracidobacteriaceae > Chloracidobacterium > Chloracidobacterium thermophilum. The sequence goes on along the minus strand of NC_016024.1, from coordinate 342,782 downwards.
TCCAGGATGAGCACCCCGCCACACACGAGCACGAAGGCAAAGAGCGTCCCAATGCTGGTGAGGTCAGTGACTTCGGTCAGGTTCATAAACAACGAGGGAATCGCCACCAGAAACCCGGTCACAATGGTGGCAAACCCCGGCGTTTTGAACCGTGGGTGAACCCGGGCAAACACCTTGGGCAGCAGACCGTCCCGCGCCATCGCCATCCAGATGCGCGGCTGACCAATCTGAAAGACGAGCAGCACGGTGGTTGTGGCCACAACGGCGCTGATGGCAACGATACGCTCGACAATAAGCAGGTTCGCCCCTTCTCTGCCGAAGACAAACGCCATCGGGTCGGCCACCTGGAGCTTGGTGTAGGGCACCATGCCGGTCAGCACAAGGGAGACCAGAACGTAAAGCAGCGTGCAGATGAGCAGCGAGTAGATGATCCCGCGTGGCAGGTCACGCTGGGCATTGCGGCATTCTTCGGCCGTTGTCGAAATGGCGTCAAAGCCGATGTAGGCGAAAAACACGGCCGCCACGCCGTTGAGCACCCCGGCCAAGCCGTTGGGCGCAAAGGGTGTCCAGTTTTCCGGTTTGATGTAGAAGGCCCCCACGACGATCACAAACACCACGACAGCGACCTTGAAGACCACCATTGCATTGGACACCTGCTTGGACTCGCGGATGCCGACGTACACCAGCGCCGTAATCAGCGTCACGATGGCGAGCGCCGGAAGATTGCAGACGATGGGCAGCTCCCCCAGACGCGGCGCATTGAGCCAGGCTTCATAGGCCGTAACCTGGGACGCCATGCCATCCATCCCCCGGATGACTTCGAGGCTTTGTCCCTGGCCGAGCAGTTCGTTGACTGCCGCAAAGCCACGTCTGGCGGTGAGAAAATCCATGCGGAAGTAGGATGGGATGGGATAGCCCCACCCGGCCAGCAGGTTGGAAAAATACTCGCTCCAGGAAATGGCCACGGCAATGTTGCCGATGGCGTATTCCAGAATCAGGTCCCAGCCGATGATCCAAGCGACGAGTTCCCCAAAACTGGCGTAGGCATAGGTGTAGGCCGACCCGGCCACCGGAATCATCGAGGCAAACTCGGCATAGCACAGGGCGGCAAAACCACAGGCAACGGCCGTGAAGATGAACAGCAGCGATACGGCCGGGCCGCCGTTGTAAGCCGCATTGCCGACAGTCGAAAAAATCCCAGCGCCAATGACGGCCGCAATGCCCAAGGCCGTCAAATCAAAGGTGGTGAGTTCTTTGGCCAGGGTGCTGCCGGTTTCGTGATCACTCAGGCCGGACGCCGCATCCGCCTGGATGCGCGCCACGGATTTCGTACGGAACAGACGGACAAAAAGGGACATGTTCCAACGGAAGGGCGTGTGATGATGTTCGGGAAAGCCGTCCGATGCTATGGTCTGCCTTTATTCTCTGTCAAACCTCCGGTTGGCACACCGCCCTTCACTCCATGGAATCCACCCGTACCATTGTCGTCTATCTCTATCCCGGCATGACGGCTCTCGATGCCATTGGCCCCTACGAGATTTTGCGTGGGCTGCCGGGTGCGGTCGTGCAGTTTGTCGCCCGGCAACGGGGACCCGTCACCGTTGACTCAACCTTTCTGCGTCTCCAGGCGGACCTAAGCTGTGACGAAGTCACACGGGCGGACATCCTCGTGGTTCCGGGCGGAAATGCACCGGCACAAATGCGCAACCCGGACACCCTGGCGTGGTTGCGCTGCCTGTATCCCACCACACGCTGGACGCTGAGCGTGTGTACCGGCTCATTGATTCTGGCTGCCGCCGGGATTCTCACCGGCGGCGAAGCGGCCACCCACTGGTCAGCCCGCGAGACGTTGCGGCAGTTTGGCATCACACCCAGCCAGGCGCGTGTTGTCCGCCGGGGCAACATTCTCACGGCGGCCGGTGTTTCGGCCGGGATTGACGCCGCTCTGACACTCGCTGCGCTCGAATGCGGGCAGGAAACAGCCGAACTCATGCAGCTTTTCATTGAATATGCGCCCCAGCCACCCTTCACGGCCGGGACACCGGAAACAGCCGGCCCCGGAATTGTGGCACGCGCCGAGGCTTTCCTCCGCCGGGACGCCGCGCCGTAGCCGCCCATGGGCCGTAGCCGCCCATGGAAAGCCCCCCATGGCCAATCCAGCGCGGCGTGTCCGTACGGCAGCAGCCAGAGCCGACATGCGCCGCCATGGTAATCCCTCACAACACAATCCTGCACCCCCGGCAGGCATCAGAGGGTTCGCCCGTGGGGCTTCCCTGGCTTGAAAGCCCCAAAAACTTTGCATCCTGATGTTCGATGCAATAAACCTCCCGCAACTCTGTGGCCGCGGGGAGTGTTTCCAAAAAACATTCATCCGGGCCAAACCACTGGTCGTATGTCTGCCATGTGCGGCATACGCGCACTCAAGAAGCCGTCGTGCGGTTTCGTCACACCGTTCGACATCGTTGTAACGCAGTTTTTTCACATTTTCGGAGGATGTGATTCCAATGAAAGAACGCGACCTGACCAACAAGTACCTGGAAGTCGGTGAACTCATTCAACGCGGCCGCCGGGCGGCGCTCAAAGCGGGCGTGGTCGGAATCGGGGCCAGCGCCTTCACCATGCTTGGCAGCTCACTTCTGACGCCATCCGTAGCCTTGGGCGCGGACAGGGCCGGCGACGTGAAGATTGCCAACGTGGCGCTCAACCTTGAACACCAGGCGATTGCCGCTTATGGCGTCGGCGCCAGTACGGGACTGCTCGAAGGTCCGGCGCTGGCGGCGGCCAAGCTGTTTATGAGCCACCACGAAGCGCACCGGGACTCCCTTATCAGTGTCATCAAGAAGTTTGGCGGGACGCCCGTTGAGCCGAAGAAAAACCCCAAGGAATATGAAGCCATTGCGAAAGCCGTGCCGAACATCGAGTCAGCCACGGACATTCTCGAATTTGCCCTGACGCTTGAAGAGCAGGCGGCTGGGGCCTACATCGGGGTCCTGACGTCATTCTCGGACAAAGAACTGATTCCGGTGCTGGCCGGTATCGGCGCGGCCGAGGCGCAGCATGCCGCACTCCTGCGTTTCGTTCTCCAGAAGAACCCGCTGCTTCAGGGGCCGGTCGTTAAATAGGCTGTCCAACCAGTCCAACTTGGGCTAACCCTGTGCCACAACTCCCGCCCCTGCCCACGTGTGTGTCGGCAGGGGCTTTTTACTCCCCGGAGACATTATGACCACTCTCAAATCACTCCTGCTGGCACTCGCGCTGCTTGGCGCTCTGGCGACCAGCCTGACCGCGGCCGTTGCGCAAAAAGGCAAAGCAACCGGAAACGCCGCCACCGGCAGGCAGTTGTTTGCTGAAACCTGTGCCCCCTGCCACAGTGCAACGAGCAAAACGACCAATATCGGGCCCGGCTTGCAGGGATTGTTCAAAGGCAGGAAAATGCCGGCCACCAATCGCCCGGTTTCGGTTGCCGTCGTCAAAGCCCAGATTCAGAAAGGCGGCGGCGGAATGCCGGCCTTTGGTAGCAAGTACACGGCCCAGCAACTCGATGATCTCATCGCTTACCTGCGCACGCTCTAGGACTGATGCCAACTCCCAAAGCACCCGAATCGCTCACCTACGAGGCGGCTCTGGCCGAACTGGAGCAGATTGTCCAGCAGATGGAGGACGGACAGCTTCCACTGGAAGCGGCGCTCGATCTTTTTGAGCGGGGGATGATGCTGGCGCGTCACTGCCGTGACCGGCTTCTGGCGGCCGAGCAGCGGATTGAAATCATTCTCAAGTCTGCCGATGGGAGCGTCATTACTGCTCCCTTCGCCCCCACAGGCGACGATGCCGACAATGAATGAAGCCGCCGTCCGTTTCCCCGAAACCACATCCGTCACCCTGACGGTTCACCATCTGTGTGGCGGACTGGCTGGGAAGCAGCAGGTCATCCGGCACCTTCCGGTCGTCATCGGACGTTCGCACCGCTGCGAGGTACGCCTGGCCCCCGACGACACGGCAGCTTCCGGCCGCCACGCCCGACTTTCCTTTGATGGCACCGCCATCTGGCTTGAAGACCTGGAAAGCACCAACGGCACGCGCCTCAACGGCAACGACGTTACCCGGGCCAGCCTGACCAGCGGCGATGAAATCGAACTCGGATGTGGCGGCCCACGGTTGCGCATCACCTTCGATTGGCCGGCGGCGCAGTGGATTGGCAATGCGCAGAGCGAGACCTATGTTCTCGGCACCTGTGAATTCCCGCTGCCTTCCCCCTGGCGCTTCCCGGTGTATGGGCTTGGACTGTTGTTGCTCCTGCTCCCGCTGTGGCTTGGCAGCCTGGTGGCCGCCGTACTGCTGATGCCGCTCGGCATCCTGGCCCTGCTGCTGGCGTGGAGCATGGCGCGGATCAACCTCACTATCACCCCATCCCACATTGAATATCAGGGCATCTGGCAGCAGGTGACGCTACCTTGGTCGGAAGTGACGCACCTGCATGCCCGCCTGCGCGCCCAAGGGAGGGCCACCTACACCATCGTCGGAAAGACCCGGCGCATCCACTTCCGGCCGCCAAATGACGCCAGCGGCATCGAGCTGGCGCAACTCATCGTACGCCGGACGGGCAGACAGTGGGAAACACGTGCAACCCGGTAAACAATCCGGCCGGTAAAAACTGAATCCAAACTCAAATTTCCCGATTGCGTCATGGCTTGACCGGACATACAATTTCGCCGCTGCCGGGCATGCGACGGCAAATGCCGTCCAGACGCCTGTGGCTTGACAGAGACTTCATCCGCCGGGAACAACGTTGCCATGATTGCCCAACTCGAAGCGCCACGCGCCGCGCGGACCCTGCCAGGTGCCAACATCTACCGCTTTCGGACGGACGCCCTCCGGTTCTTCCAAGGCCTGTATCGCCGCTATGGTGACATCGTGCAGTTCCGCCTGGGGAGCGAGCGGGTGTTCATGGTGAGCAACCCCGACTACATCCGGGACATTCTTGTTACCAACCACAAAAACTTCATCAAGGGGCGCGGCCTGCAACGGGCGCGCAAGTTTCTGGGCAACGGTCTGCTCACCAGCGAAGGTGAGTTTCACAAACGGCAGCGCCGGCTGTCGCAGCCGGCCTTTCACCGGGAGCGCATTGCGCTCTATGCGCGCATCATGGCCCAGTATGCGGCCGAAATGCGCGATGAATGGCAGCCCGGCGAACAACACGACATGGCCAAGGAAATGATGCGGCTGACGCTGCGGGTGGTCGCCAAAACGCTGTTTGATGCTGAAGTCAAGAATGAATCCGATGAGATTGGAGCGGCACTGACGACCGTCATTGAACTGTTTTCCGCCGTCATGACGCTGCCCTTCTTCGAGCTGATCGAAAAACTCCCGTTGCCCTTCAACCATCGCTTCCGTGCAGCGCAGGCGCGGCTGGATGAAACCGTCTATCGCATCATCAGGGAACGCCGCCGCACCAGCGAAGACCGGGGAGACCTGCTTTCGATGCTGCTCATCGCCCAGGACGAAGAAGGCGACGGCACGGGGATGACCGATGAACAGCTCCGCGATGAAGCGATGACGATCTTCCTTGCCGGCCACGAAACCACGGCCAATGCCCTCACCTGGACGTGGTATCTGCTGTCGCAGCATCCCGAAGTCGAAGCCCGCCTGCACGCTGAAGTGGATGCCGTTTTAGGTGGACGCCTGCCCACGGCCGCCGATTATGGCAAGCTCAAGTACACGGAAATGGTCTTTGCCGAAAGCATGCGGCTGTATCCGCCTGCCTGGGTCTTCGGACGGCGCGCCCTCGAAGCCTTTTCGCTGGGCAACTACCGCCTGCCGGCGCGCGCGCTGATTCTCATGAGTCCGTATGTTGTCCAGCGCCGCTCAGATTTCTACCCGGCACCGGAGCGTTTCATCCCCGAACGCTGGACGCCGGAAGAAAAGGAAAAACGTCCGAAGTTCAGTTACTTTCCTTTCGGTGGCGGCCCGCGCGCCTGTATTGGCGAAGGGTTCGCCTGGATGGAAGGCGTACTCATTCTGGCCACTCTGGCGCAGAAGTGGCGCCTACGCCTGGCCCCTGAAGCGCGCGTCGTGCCGGAGCCGCTCATCACCCTGCGTCCGAAGTACGGCATGCCGATGATCCTTGAAGCCCGGGCATGACGGCTGTTGCCATTGTTCCGGCCGGCGGGCTTGGCGTCCGGTTTGGCGCTGACCGCCCGAAACAGTTTCTCGAACTTGCCGGTCGTCCCATCATCATTCACACGCTGCGCCGGTTGGCGGCCTGCCCGGATGTAAGCCACATCGTCGTGGCGTTGCCGCCGACGGCGCGGCCGGTGTTTGCCGCCCTGCTGGAAACCTTCCCCGTTGAAAAACCCATCACGGCTGTTGCCGGTGGAGCCGAGCGGCAGGAATCAGTACGGCTGGCGCTGGCGGCCGTCCCCGACGGAACCTCAGTGGTCGTAGTCCACGATGCTGTACGGCCCTTTGCCACGACAGAACTCATCACCGCCACAATAGCTGCTGCCCGGGCCGACCGCGCGGCTGTGGTCGGGCACCCGGCCACGGACACCATCAAGCTGGTACAGGACGGGTTGGCCTACGAAACCCCTCCCCGTTCAACCCTCTATGCGGTGCAGACGCCGCAGGCCTTTGAGACCGGACTGCTCCGGGACGCCCACGCGCGCGCCGCAGCCGAACAGGTGACAGCAACCGATGACGCCATGCTGGTTGAACGGTTGGGCGTGCCGGTACGGATCGTGCCCGGACCGCGCTGGAACCTGAAAATCACCCACCCGGATGACCTGCCGCTGGCTGATTTTCTCTGGCAACGCCTTGCACGCGAATCAACGTAGCCACGCCAACTTCTCCAGCCCTTTTGTCCTGCTTTCCACTTCGCCGGTGCGCACAAGACAGGCCGCAAGGCAGGCGTGGCAGGCCACGCGGTGCGACTACAGGCTGGCGAAGTTGTGGAGCAGGCGTAAGCCAACCTGGTGGCTCTTTTCAGGATGAAACTGCACGCCCATGATGTTGTCATACGCGACAACGCTGGCGTAGCGCAGACCGTAGTCAGTAGCACCCAGAACCTGCCCGGAAACCCGTGGCGCGGCGTAGTACGAATGCACGAAGTAGAAAAAGGCACCGTCGGGAATGTCTTTCCACAGGGGATGCGCCTGAGTCTGGATGACCTGATTCCATCCGACGTGGGGCACGGGCCGGACTTCGGCTGGAAAGCGCAGCACCTCGCCTTCAAGCAATCCCAATCCGGCGTGGCGGCCAAACTCATGCCCGGTCTCAAAGAGCATCTGGAAGCCCACACAGACGCCAAGCAGTGGGACACCCGACCGGGACACCGACCGGACGACCGGTTCGAGTCCCCACGACCGGAGTTCATCCATGGCCGCGCCGAAAGCCCCCACACCGGGCAGCACCAGGTGCGTTGCCTGGTAAACCACTTCCGGGTCAGACGAAATCCGGGCCGCAATGCCCAGGTGGGCAAAGGCGCGCTCCAGGTTGCGCAGGTTGCCGACGCCGTAATCGAGAATGACGAGCCGGGGGTTACGCATCAGTCACGGGCATTGGTGGGAACAGGCGTCCGGTTGCGCTGGGCCATCTGCTCGGTGACGACATAGCCAGGACGCGCTCGCACTCTGGCTTCAGGGAGATTGACGCGCACCCGTACCCGGCGATACCCCGGCTGGTCGAGTCCGCGTGTCGGGTAGTAGCCCAGGACATAGACGTGACGTAATTCCTCGGCAATGCTTCGGAAAATCGTCCGCGCCGCACCAACATCGGTGAACAGATTGTGCGTCCCACCGGAAATTGTGGCGATGTCCCGCAGGAAGGTCTCCTCAATCCCCATCACCGACGGTTCCTGCCGGCTGCTGCCGCCTCCCTGTGGTGGATCGTCCAGCGGGAAGAACGGGCCGCGACGTGGACGGCGCCCCGGCAGAGGAAATGGGAATGGGAACGGAAACTGAATCGAAGGCTGGACCAGATTTGGGTCCGCCGCGGGATACTGCACCGTATAGACCAGCACATCGGATTCAGCCACACGGTCGAGAACATCCCGCGGCTTGTAGTGCCGGCTCGTCGTATCCTCACCATCAGTCAGCAGAATCATGGCCTTGCGGCCTTCGATGGGCGCCAGATAGCCCTCCAGAATTTGCTGGGCCGCGTCATAGAGCCGGGTACCGCCTTCAATCCTGGCACTCGCCACGGCCTGCCGGAGCGTCATCTGGTTGCTGGTGAAGGGACAGAGCTGCCGAATCTTGTCCGAGAAGGTGAAGACGCTGACCTTGTCATCCGGGCGGATGTAGTCAATGAAGGCATTGGCCGCACTGCACATGTCGTTAATGCTCAGGTAGGCGCTGCGGCTGACATCGAGCACCAGGGCGACGTGAAAAGGCACCTGTTCGGACGCAAAAAAGGTGATTTCCTGGGGTACGTTGTCTTCCAGCAGGGAGAATTGGTTTTTCCGCAGAAACGGCAGGTAGCGGTTGTAGTCGTCACTGACGATAACCGGAATCGTGACCAGCGTTGCCTGAATGGTGATGATGTCGTCGTCAACGTCAGCAGCCGGCGGCCGCGCGGACGGGGACGGCACGGACGGGCGTGGGGCATCCTCACCGCGCCGCCCCAGGCTGGGGCGCGGGCGGGAAGTCGGAGGCGCGGTGTCTTCTCCTTCGGGAGCTGGTGAAGGCTCTGCCGGTGGGCGCGGAGAGACAACCCGTGGACGTGTAACCTGTCGGCCCGACTGGGCCAACGCAGCCGGGAAGGGCCCGGTCACCATCCCCAGCAGGGCAAGCAGTGCCAATCCGCGCCGGATGACCTGGTTTCTGACGTATCCCTTGGCTCTCATGGGCGTGTTCCTGACCTGAACCTGGACAACTGACACCTCAGACGAGCGAAATGCTCATCCCGTTGCAGAAACCGCGATTTGTTGAATCAGAATTTTGTGGCCCGGGCCAGATAGAGCTGTTCCAGCGCCACCACAGCGTGGCTGAGCGTGTAGCGCCCGACGGCCTGCTGCCCTGCCCTGACCAACTGCTGACACAGCACTGTATCACAGGCCAGCCGACACAGGGCAGCCGCCCATCCCTTCACATCCCGCACGTCCACCCGCAAGCCATTTTCTTCGTGGACGACCAACTCCGCCAACCCACCCACGTCGGAGACGACCACCGGCACACCGGCGGCCCAGGCTTCAAGGACGCCCAGCGAAAACGCCTCATTCCGGGAGGGAATGGCCACGACATCGCAGGCGAAAAGCAGGGCCGGCACATCTTCGACAAAGCCCGGAAAGCTCACCTGAGCCGTCAAACCGGCCGTCCGGGCCTGCTGCTGCAAGCGGGCAAGATAAGCAGCATCGGCGTTTCCGGCCAGCACCAGATGAAGCTGTGGTATCCGGCGACGGGCCAGTTCCAGGGCAAAGAGCAACGTCGCCTGTCCCTTGTCCGGCTCCAGCCGATTGAGACAGCCGACAATAAACCCGTCCCGGGGCAGGCCGAACCGCTGGCGGCAGCCTGCCCGGTCAAAGACTGTCGGGCGGCGAAAACGATGGGCTTCCACCCAGTTCGGGATGACCACGAACCGCCGGTCATCCCATCCGAGCGATGCCTTGAGCTGGTCACGCACATAGCCCGATACGGCAATGAACCGTTCCGCCACACTCAACCACCAGGCATACAGCCGATGCCCGTTCAACGGCGCATAGTGGTGACGGGTCAGAAACAGGGCCGGGCGGTGGTTTCCCCACTGGCGTTGCCAGTGGACGACACCGGCGGCTACCGGATAGTCGCGCGCATAGTGGGCATGCAGAATGTCTATGCGATGTGCGCGCACCAGGCGCACCAGCGACCACATCGCCCCCGGATCAAGCGCATGACGCACACGGAGCGGATGCAGCACAACGGATGGCTGCGCGCCGGCGGCTTCGCGCAACCTTCGGGCCAGAGCCCCGTCGGCCGGGGTGGCCACGTGCAGCCGATGTCCACGGGCAGCCAGGGCGAGGACGAGTTCCAGCACGTGCCGCTCCCCGCCGCCAAAGCCGTCACCCGAACTCACGTGCAGGATGTTCATCCGCGCCGCTTGACCATGTACGGATTCACCCGTGGGTCGAAGCGGAACTGATCGTGTCCGCCGACGAACACGATGCACCCCACCAGCAAGGCGACCAGATGATGGAAGTGAACGGCCTCCCAGCGCATGACGGGATGCACCTGGATGGTCAGCAGACGGCGTGACAGCGAAGCGTGGTGCGTGTTGAGTTGCGCCCGCTCGAACTGCACTTCGAGCAGATCGTGCTTGTAGAACTCCCGGCGTACGTGGAGCGCAAAATCCCCCGGTTGGCGTTTGTCGCGGCGCAGCCGTACGAAAAACCGGCCGGCCGGCAACTCGATGGTCATCCGGGCGCGATGTGGGTTGCGCCGGCGGTTGATCCGCAACCGGGACAACCCCTGGGTGTCATCCCGAACGGTGAGTTCATAGCCCATGCGCGCGACACTCACATCGAGCGTCAGGCCGTCGGCCTGCGCCACGTACCGTCCGGCGCGCCGGCGCTGCCACACCAGATGCGCCAGAACCTGATCAGCCTGCCGCAGGGCAAACAACGGACGCCGGATGCCTGTCCGTTCGACAATGATCGTGCCGGTTTTCCATTCGTGAAAGTCCGGCCGGGGTTCGTGCGGAGTGGAAGCCGAAAGTGCCTTCATGCGTTGCGTGCCGGCTCAAACCGGCTGAATCGGTCAGGATAGGGTGGCGAGCGCGGCGGGCTTCATCAGTTTTTTGTAGCCATCTTCGCTCTCTGTCCACTTGAGAATTTCTGACACCCGCCAGATGGGGAAGGGATGCGTGCGCCCACTGGCAATCTGCCACGTCCAGAAACGGTCAACGAAGTTGCTCTCATTGCGCTGGTCGAAGGCGCGGGCCTGGGCAATGAATTCCTCGTGATTGAGCCGCGAGGTCAGCGTCCCCCCGGCCAGCTTCATCATGAGTTTGGTCAGTACGTGCGGCTCCTGAACGACGAGCTGGGCGGCGCGGTCGCAGCTCAACTCAGCCTTCTGATACCAGGTCAGCAGGGCACTGCGCACGGGCCAGGTCAGCAGATCAGAAACTCCCGGCGGCAGCGGCGCGCGGGACAGCGCATAGCTGCCAAGTTGAAACAGCAGTTCGGCAGCGACCTTGTAGAGCAGGTGGTGACAGTGGATGTGTCCCAGTTCGTGGGCAATGACGGCCAGCACCTCGATGTCATCGAGCCGTTCGATGAGCGGCGTAAACAACACGATGAAGGGACGCTCGACGCCGCTCGTGAAGGCATTGAAGCCCAGCCCGCCGCCACCCAGGGGATTCGTCACACTGAGATACAGCTCCGGCAACTCCCGGATGCCAAGGGTCTGGCAGGCGACTTCCAGTTTGGCATGCAGGTCAGGACACTGTTTTTCCGAAACCTTGACGCCGTTGGCCGTAAACATCACCCGCAGGTAGGTTTCGCCCGTGATTTCGAGCGCCTTTTTGAGCAGCGGATCAATGCCCGGAATGAGCTGCAGGGTCTCCAGCGCCTGGGAGTCGAGCGGGTGGATATACTCGCGCGGTGACAGTCCCGGAAACTTGCGATGTGTCTGCTCATCCAGCGGCAGCCGGCAGCGGCCGCAGCGGACGCCGGCCCGTGGCGTCCAGTCGGCGCGGACGCGATTGCGCTGCCCACAGTAACGGCACCGCACTTCCCGGTTCCGGTCAGGCGTCCCATTTACAGCCTCAACAGTGGCAGGTGTCGCCGTGGCCGCAGCAGCCTCCCCGGACGCCGCCGTGGGGTTTCGGCCCGGCGCAGTTTCCCCGGAGGCTTCCCCGGATACCCGGTCCGTATCCGGCGCAGAATCTGCTTCCGATTCGGGTTGGGGCGAAAGAGGCTCATCAGACGGCATGGCAGGTGTCCTTGAACACGAATGATTACGGAAAACCGATGGGGAGTTTCAGCTTGCTTGATTTTGCCCGGTCGGGCAACCCAAGCCAGCCGGCCGGGCAGCAGCGCCCGGACGGACTGAAGCTGATCCACGGTTCAAACCGCCCCTAGTAAGCTCGTGCAAAGATAGCCTGGGTGCGGGTCGGCCGCCCGGTCATAAAGCACGTTCCCACCTGGTCAGGCTGGTCGAGCGGAATGCACCGGAGCGTCGCTCTGGTTTCTTCCTTGATCTGACGTTCGAGTGCGGCATCGCCATCCCACCACACCCGTGCGAAACCTGTCTCGATGGCTTCCTTGAAAGCATTGTAGTCGGACACGTCATGGAGGCGGGCATCCCGAAAGGCCCTGGCCTTGGCGAGCATGGCGAGTTGGATGTCCTCCAGCATGGAGGCAATGGTGACAATGGCACCTTCACGGCCCACTACCGACTTGCCCTCCTTGCCTGGACGATCCCGCCGCGCCAGCACGACGACGCCCTTTTCCACATCCTTCGGCCCGATCTCGATGCGCAGGGGAACGCCGCGCATTTCCCAGTCATTGAACTTGAAGCCGGGTGTCAACCCTTCCCGCGTATCGAGTTTGACCCGAATGCCCACCTTGACCATTTCCTGATACAGGCCCGTGGCGGATTCCATCACCAGCGCACGTTCGTCCTCGTTTTTGTGAATCGGAACAACGACCACCTGAATCGGCGCCAGGCGGGGCGGCAGAACCAGGCCCTGGTCGTCGCCGTGCACCATGATGATCGCGCCCACGATCCGCGTGGACATCCCCCACGACGTTGTCCAGCAGTATTTCCGTTCACCGTCGCGGTCAAGAAACTGGATGTCAAACGCCCTGGCAAAATTCTGCCCCAGGTTGTGGGAAGTACCGGCCTGGAGCGCCTTGCCGTCGCCCATCATGGCTTCAATCGAGTAGGTACGGTCGGCGCCGGCAAAACGCTCCGACTCGGACTTGATACCGGGAATGACCGGCAGCGCCGCCTCGTTGACGGCAAAATCGGTATAGACATCGAGCATCTGGCGGGTTTCGGCTTCGGCTTCCTCGAAGGTGGCGTGCGCCGTGTGCCCTTCCTGCCAGAAAAATTCCAGCGTGCGCAGAAAGAGTTTCGTCCGCAGTTCCCACCGGACGACGCTGCACCACTGGTTGATAAGCACCGGCAGGTCGCGGTAGGACTGAATCCACCTGGCATAGGCGTGCCCGATGACCGTCTCCGACGTTGGGCGCACCACAAGCGGTTCTTCGAGTTCTTTGTTACCGCCAATCGTGACCACGGCCAGTTCGGGCGAGAACCCTTCGACGTGCGAGGCTTCGCGTTCCAGAAAGCTCTTTGGAATGAGCAGGGGAAAAGCAGCGTTGAGGTGGCCCGTGGCCTTGAAGCGGCGGTCGAGCGCCGCCTGAATGTTTTCCCACAGCGCCCAGCCGTAGGGCCGGACGATCATGCAACCGCGCACCGGGGCGTAATCCGCAAGCTCGGCGCGGAGGACCAACTGGTTGTACCACTCATTGAAGTCCTCGGCGCGCGTCGGCAGTTTTTGTTCAGACATGGAAAGAAGTTGGAGCGTTGCAACAGAGAGTTTGTAGGCAGGGGAATCCTGGCACCGGGTATGTGTTTACCTTGCCCGCGCCGACAGGTCAACGGGCGCAACTCGAAGCGTTCAGAAGCTCGCATTCGCGGCCGGCGAAAATCACTAGCTTAGCGGGCTGCATTGCGCGTATCGTTGAGCGCAGTCCTGGCAGGGCAGGGCCATGCCCCCTGGCGTGCCAGACAGGACTGCTGTCACTGGATTGTTTGCCTTATGAAAGTCATTGTCATTGGCGCTGGCCTGGCAGGACTGGCGTGTGCCGTTGAATTGGCCGATAACGGCTACGAAGTGGAAGTGCTGGAGAAGCGTCCGGTGCTGGGTGGACGGGTCTCCTCCTGGCTGGACAAAGACGGCGACTGGGTTGAAACGGCCCCGCATGTCATCCGGGGCAGCTACAAATCCCTCATCGCCCTTATGGAGCGGGTGGGCATTGCCGACCGCATCAAGTGGAAGAAGCAGCAACTGGTGTATGCCAGCAAGGGCGGAAAAATCTCCAACATCTCTTTTTCGCCCTCGGCCGGACCCGTCGAAATTCTGCGTTCGATGATTGGCAGCGACCTGCTCGGCTTCGGCGACAAACTCAAGCTGCTGACGGGTCTGCTACCGGCCTTTACTGGCGACAAGAACTTCATCGAAAACCAGGATGTCAAAAACTTCAGCGACTGGGCAGCCAACCTGGGCGTCAACCGGGAAGCCATCGGACGGTTTTTCGATCCGCTGTCACGGACGGTCAGTTTCCTGCGTCCCGATGAAGTTTCGGCGCGGGTCATCATTTTCCAGATGGCCTCAATTGCCCAGGGGTTCAACGCCACGCGCATCGGCTTTCTCGATGGCGACCCCTGCCAGCGGCTCTTTCAACCTATCCAGGCCTATCTCGAAAAACGTGGAGCCCGCATTCGTACGAATACCCGGCTGGCGCGGATTGACTTCTCAAACGACGCTCCCCGTGCGCTGGGGCTGGAACTGACCAACGGTGAATACCTCACGGCTGATGTCTATGTCTCGGCCATGGAACTGCACGCGCTGCGGGAGGTCCTGCCGGGTCAGGCCTGGAGTTATCCCTTCTTTTCGCGGCTCTGGCAGGTTGAAGAAATCCCGGTCATCACCGTCCAGCTTCGCTTTGACCGCCAGGTGATTGCCCTCGACAACGCCGTATTCGCCATCGGAACGGTGATGTCGCTCGTCGTCAACCTGTCGGTCACGAGTCCAGGCTATGCCGATGATGTGTGTCTGATTGAAATGATCGTCGCCCCGGCCAAGGACCTCTTCCACCTCGACGATGGTGAAATCGTCCGCCTGTGCCTCGACGACCTCACCGAACTCTTCCCGGAAGTCGCCCAGGCGAATCTCGTCAAAAGCACCGTGGTGCGGATTCCCCAGGCGCTGTATCGTTGTGAACCGGGCGCGGAAAGCCGCCGCCCGTCCCAGAAAACGCCCATTGAGAATTTCTTTCTCTGCGGCGACTTTACCCACCACGGGTACACACCGAGTATGGAAGGGGCCACGCTGTCCGGTTTTCGTGCCGCGCAGATGATCATGGATGCTTACGGGCGCAATCTCCAGTGGCACGGCGGCACGCCGCCGAGCTAGGCGTCAAACCAGGGACTGGCTTCCTGAACAAACGGACGCGCGACACTGCGCGTCCGGTCTTCTGAATCGTCATGGACGTCACCATCATTGGCGCGGGCCTGGCTGGACTTACAGCGGCTTACACTCTGACGCGGCATGGCTTCAACTGTGAAGTTTTGGAGAAAAGCCGCGCGCTGGGTGGACGCATGGCCACCCGTCGCCACGAGGACACCTCTTTCGACCACGGAGCACAGTACTTCACGGTCAAGACGACTGCCTTTGCCGATTTTCTGCACGAAGTCGGCGTCACTGAAGCCATGGCACCTCTGGCGGCCCCGGTCGTGAGTTACCCCTTTCACGACCTGGCCGCGGCTCTGGCGGACGCCAGTCAGCCCGAAGTCAGTGCCATTCCCGGTTTTCCACACCGCTATGTGTTTCGCTCCGGGATGACCACTCTGGCCAAGGCCATTGTGGCGCGGATAGGCGAGTCGCGGGTCGTCCGGGAATGCTTTGTCGAAGCCATCGCCTGGGACGCGACGCTGCGCCGCTGGAGCATTCACACCCGTGGAGACAACACGACCCTGGGTGGCATCCGCTCGGCCGACTGGGTCATCCTGGCGCTTCCAGCACCACAGGCCGCCCAGCTTCTGGCGCGCAGCCAGCCTCTTCCAGCCCCTTTCACCACCTTGCAAACAGCCCTTGAAGCGGTGACGTATCACCCTTGTGTCACCGTAGTCTGGGGTGCGCCACCCAGTACGGCCTACCCCGGCGTGGGCGCGCTGCGAGCCACATCCAGGGAGGCTCCCATTGGCTGGCTGGCCTGGCTCGACCGGCTGGCGCCGTACCGGGTGCCTGACGGAAACAGTATTGTCATCGCCCAGTTTGGCCCGGACGCAAGCCACAGCCTGCTTGACCAGCCGGAAGGAATGGTCATCCAGGTTCTGGCAAGCGCACTGAGTGAGTACTTCCAGATTGACCTGCCGACGCTCCGGTGGGTGAACATCAAACAGTGGCGCTATGCCAACCCGGCGGTATGCCTGCCCAACCCGGATGTGGCAACGGCCGTCGCGGACTTCAACCTTGATCTCTGTGGCGACTATCTGATTGGCGGGCGGGTCGAGGCGGCGTTTCTCAGTGGTCTGGCTGCGGCTGAACGCCTGATACACAGCGTGCGCCAGCCCTCACCTGGGTAAGCGGCAGCCACTACACTACTCGTGGGCCCTGGGCTATTCGCGCCCTAGCTGGCAACGGCATCAATTTTGTGGGCCAGGTTCACATCCAGCAGGGTCAGCCCGCCCGCGTCGTGCGTCCAGAGCGTCAGCGTGACCTGGTTCCAGTTGTGCAGCAGGATATCCGGGTGGTGATTGGCTTCTTCAGCCAGTTTTCCGACCCGGTTGACGAAATCCAAGGCATCCGCAAAGTTGCGAAAGGTCAGTGTCCGCACCAGACGACCGGACTGACACTGCCAGGCCGGCAAATCACCGAGCTGTTTTTCCAACTCGGCAGCCTCAAGCACCATTGGACGTGTCCTGGACATGCGCTGTTCCCCTTGTTCAGATTGACAGTTCTGAAAGCACCTGGATCAACTGCTCGCGCCGGAATGGCTTGGGAATGAAGCCATCAAAGCCGTGGAGCGCAATCCGTTCCCGTTCGGCCGCGCCCGTGTAGGCCGTCAGCGCCACGATTTTCGATCTGGCCAACTCCGGCTCGGCACGCAGTATGTTGAATGTGGCAAAGCCATCCATGCCCGGCATGCCAATATCGAGCAGCACGACATCCGGCTTCGTGGCCCGGGCCGTTTCGAGGCCGCGCACCCCGCTCGTCGCCAGGTAGGGGCAATATCCGGCAGCGCTGACAACGGCCCCCAGCAGCTTCAGCAGGTTTTCATCATCATCTATGACAAGTACCTTTTTGGCCTTCGTGGCCGGTGCTGAGCCTTTATCCACGCCGCCAACTGGACTGGTCAACGTCGTTGGGGTCGGCACAGTGGTCAGGCCCGGAGCAGGCAGTTGAATCAGGATGCTCATCCCGGCATCACGTGGCTCGATGGCCAGCGCTCCTCCTTCACGTGCGATGAGAAGCCGTGCCAGTTTCAGTCCCCCCATCTTGGTGTTTGCATCCGGCGTCTGGGCACTTTCCACCCTCAACTGACCAGCCGCATTGAAGTGCACTCTCACCACGGCCGCTTCCGGCAACACCTGAAGGGCATACCGCAGGACCAGCCACAGGGCCTGCCGCACGGCCGGGGAGACCGTCACAGCGGGAGCCTGCTCTTCCGCCTCAATCACGAGTGATTGCTGTCGCGGCTGGGCCACCAACTCCAGGCCATGGCCGATACGGTGCAGTGTCTCCAGCAAGTCCGTAGAGGCCGGTGCCAGCCCCTCGGCTTCCCCAAACCGGGCCAGTTCACTGTAGTCATCGAGAAGTTGCAGCATTTTTCCCGCCGCCGACCGGATATGCCGGATGCCTTCCTGTTGTTGCTGCGCATCGGTGATTCCCTCGGCGAACCACTCCGTCCAGCCCAAAATTGCCGCAAGTGGGGCACGCAACTCGTGGGACAAGCTCTGAAGGAGAGTGAACGGAGAGAGCGTCACCAGCAAGTCCGTCAGAGGCTCGTTGGACGGCGGCAGTGACTGCGACATACGTAATCCTTCCCAGTGTTCTCTGTGCAACTGCGCCTTTCTCCGGGAGCAAGGCAGAGACCCAACGAAAGCAAGAAAGGAAAACGAACCGAATGATTCACCTCAGAATGTACTTGGGTGCCAGCTTTGCCGTCAGGAGACCGGACGATGCCGTTTCTGGCACGCACTATACCACACTTTGTGTCTGGAGATGGTTCGGCGACAGTGAATGCCGACCCCCGGCCGACCGATACCACCACAGCACAAGCTGTAGTGTCGTGCATCCCCTGTCCGCTTTGTGCTTCCATAAGACCCATGACGTGGCTCAACGCCGGACGTGACAGAACCGGTATGACACAGCATGAAGCCCTGATGCGTGAAACTTTACGCCTTGCCGAGCAGGGACGGGGGCGGGTCAGCCCCCGCCCGCTGGTTGGCTCCCTCGTCGTCCGCGACGGGGTCATTGTGGGACGCGGTTTTTATCATGAACCGGAACCCACCCACGCCGAGGTCTGGGCGCTGCGTGAAGCCGGCTCTTTGGCTCAGGGTGCAACCTTGTATGTCAATCTCGAACCCTGCTCTCACTACGGACGCACCCCACCCTGCACCGAAGCCATCATTGCGGCCGGGATCAAGCGCGTCGTAGCCAGCATCCGTGACCCCAACCCACAGGTCAACGGACGCGGCTTTGCCCGGCTGTGCGCAGCCGGCATCGAAGTGCTGACGGACGTGCTTCCCGTGGAAGGCACCCGGCTCAATGAAGTCTTCCTCATCAATCAGCTCGAACAGCGCCCGTTCGTACATCTCAAACTGGCCACGAGTCTCGATGGCCGCATCGCCACCCACACCGGCGCTTCCCAGTGGATTACAGGTGCCGCAGCACGCGCGGCCGGGCAGGCGCTACGGCATGGCTACGATGCCATTGCGGTCGGCACGGGTACGGTTCTGGCCGACAACCCGCAGCTTACGGACCGTACCGGACAGTACCGCCACCGCCCGCTCGTCCGGGTCGTGTTTGATTCAGCGCGGGTACGCCTTCCCGTGACGGCGCATGTCGTCCAGACGGCCCAGGTATGTCCAACCTGGCTGGTCACTGTTGCTTCCCCACAGCGGCTGGAAGACCTGTCCCGGCTCGAACAGCACGGCGTCCGTGTTTTTTACGTGGAAGCCGATGAGCATGGCCGTCCACACCTGCCGGCGGCGCTGAATCGGCTTTTCGCCGAGGGTATTGCCAGCCTGCTTGTCGAAGGTGGCAGCACGCTGGCCGGAGCCTTTGTGGATGCCCGCCTGGTTGACAAAGTCACCTGCTTTCTTGCGCCGCGCATCATTGGCGGCGGCGGACTGAATGCCATCGGAGGGCAGGGTGCGACCACGCTCGAAGAAACCCTGAACCTGACGGATGGCACCATCGAGCCGGTCGGCACAGACTTTGCCCTCACCGGCTATGCCAGCCGGACGATGGCGCACCTGCTGGCTGCGGCGCGGGCCGCCGCTGACCGGCATCACGAGCGGACGCCAAACACATTGGCAAACCACTGGAGTCCATCCGGCGTACCGCTTGACTCCGGGTGAAACAAAACCCCTTCACAGGGGTGCGTTCGGTGACGGAAGCCAAGCAGCGTGCCGGTTGGCGTCGCGGCTGTCATCTCCAGCGCCTCCGGCAGGTTCTCTGACCCCAGACGCGGAAGACGGGGCACCCAGGCGCGAAAGCGGTATTTGAGATTGCCAAACGCCAGACAACCATCGTGGCAGACCTCGACCAGTCCCGGACTCACCGGGCGCTCCGGTGGCACCGAAAGCCCCAGCGCCACTCCCAGGGACAACCCCCCCTGGCCAATTCCAAGCAAGGGTGTGCGCCCCAGCCGTGCGGCCACGAGCATGTCTATGACTGGTTGGGATACCGCCGGAGCCTGGCCGGTGACGAGGACGATATGCGTCGGCGCCAGTTCATTTAGCCAGGTGGCATCCGTCAGCGACAGCGGACATACCACCGGATTCCACCCCAGAGCCGCAATGGCGTGGGCGACGGTGAAGGCAACCGAACTTTCATCATCCAGAATGATGATGGTGGGCGTCATGGGGCTGTGGCGCGTTGAAACCGCTACTGACCTGGGCCAATCCCGGCATCGGAAGCGGTCGCCGGCGGCAGCGCCGCGCCTTTGCACCGCCGGACGACCGACTTCAGGTTTTCGTCCTGACTGCGCGCCAGCACCTGGTCAAACAGTTCGTTGGCTGCGGCCGTCCGCCCGTCCAGCCGCAGCATAAAGCCGCGAAACGCCAGCGACGACAGATCGGTGGCATCGTGGGCAATGGCCTGCCGGAAATCATCTTCGGCCAGCGTGTACTCGCGTTGCTCCCAGTGCAGGCGCCCACGGTAGTTCCAGGCGAAGTTCTTGCAGGCTTCGTCATCACACAGACGCGCCGCCTGGGCGAGGTGGTCGAGTGCCGCGTCGAACTTCCGCTGATGATACAGAGCAATGCCAAGGTTGAGATGCGCTTTCCCGAATCCGGGAGAGGCGTCGAGCGCCGTGCGGAAATGACGTTCGGCCGTGGCATAGTCTTTCTGGGCAAGTGCCTGCACCCCACTGGCAAAGGCTTCCTTGGCTGCATTGGACGGCGCACCACTACCAGACGCCTCAACAGGAGACGGCTTGGGCGGCTCCTGGGCTGACCCATTCCGTCGGGGCGGCGTGTCGTCCCGCGTCTGTTGCCCATTATCGCGGGGCCACAGAAAGAAATAGGCCCCCAGCACCCCACCCCCCAGAAGAAGCACCCCGACAAAGGCCACTACCGCCAGAATCATGCCGACCCCACCGCCTGATTTGGCTGCTGGCGCCGCAGAAGGAAAACCGGCCTGCGCCGGCGGATACCCCGGCGGAGGGTAGGCGTGCGGAGCGGCCGGGTACGGCGGCGGTGGTACCTGCCCGGCGGCCGCATCCGGTTGCCTGACTGATCCCCCAACCGGCGGCGGACCGGCTGCCACGGTTGGCAACGGAGCCGCGCGTTCCGTAGCCCCCCACTTGGGAGACGGCGTGGCAGCCGGCGGAGCAGCACTTGGGGTCGTTTGATAGGCTTCCTCACCCGGAAAGGGAGAGGTGCCCGGCGCGAAAGGTGATGTACTCCCGGCGGCCGGCTGCGCCTGCGTTGCTCCAGGGGCAGCCACACCGGGCGCAGCACATCCGGCTTCCAGCTCGCCGATGAAATCCCGCACGGTGGGTGTCCGGCGGTCACGGTGGCGCTGCAGGGCGCGCATCAGGGCCGCCTCGACACCGGGAGGAATCGCCACGCGGGGGTTGACCTTCCACACCGGCAGCGGGTCTTCCGTCAGCCGCTTGACCATGACGGACTGCATGTTGTCGCCGGCAAAGGGCAACTGCCCCGTCAACATCTGGTAAATGATGATGGCCAGGCTGTAGATGTCTGACCGGGGATCGAGCCGCTCGCCGGCCAACTGCTCCGGCGACATGTAGAGTGGCGTCCCTACCACAAATCCGGCCTGAGTCAAATCCTGCCCGCGCTGCGGGGCGTCGCCGGCCATTTTGGCAATCCCAAAGTCGAGTATTTTCACCCAATCGCCATCGTCGCGGCAGGACAGCATGATGTTGTCCGGCTTGAGGTCGCGGTGCACGATATTCATGCGGTGGGCAGCATCCAGGGCGGCACAGGCCTGCCGGGCAATCGCCAGGGTTCGCGCCAGTGGCAGCGGCCCCTCCCGCCGCAGCACGGACGACAACGTTTCGCCTTCGACAAACTCCATGGCGAGGTAATGCAGGCCGTTGTCGTCCCCATAGTCGTAAATCGTCACGGCGTGGGGATGATTCAAAGCGCTCGACATCTGCGCCTCGCGGTTGAAGCGGGCCAGGGCGTCGGGGTCGGCAGCAAAGGAAGCACTGAGAATTTTGATGGCGCACAGGCGATTGACCTTGAGCTGCTCCGCCTTGTACACCGCCCCCATCCCGCCTTCGCCGAGCTTGCTGATGACCCGGAAACGCCCGGCAATCGTTCGTCCAATCAACGGATCACTGGGCGGCGGCGGGGGTATCATGGCAATGGTTTCACTCATGGCAGTGTACTTTCTAAGGTTCAGCCCAATGGCTTGCGGGTTCGCCCTGGCTCTCCTCCGCCCGCTTTGCCCTTTTGGAACAGTTCGTGGGGCAGGCTGGCATCCCGCGCCATAAACGCCTGGAAACGTGCGGCTTCGGCGTCCCGGTCGTGAAATTCCAGCAGTGACTGGCGCACCACGGCACGGATGTCGTAGATCATCGTGCCCACGAGCAGACACAGCAGCAATCCGCAGATGAGAAAGTAGCCCACCAGTTGGGAAGGCTGAAACAGCGTACGGAACTCAAGCCCAAACCCCACCAGCGCCGTGACGACAACCAGCAAACCGGCGCTCAGCAACCGGCGGCCCAGCCGCGCCCGCATTGCGTCGGACACCTTGCCATCCAGCCGCGCCTGGCCGTAGCGCCGCAACTCCAGCCACACCAAGGGCAGGAGCACGATGACGACCAGAATAAGCGGAACGAACCCCATGGCATTTTCACCAGTGCGTGGTGCTGGCAATGAGCGGCGCTGAGCGTAGGTTGACGCTACCTAAAGGTCTGACCGGTAGCAAGCAAGTTGTCTTGAAGGTGACATTCACGCATGATGACTGCCTGGGATTTCACCATGCTGGAGCATCTATGACAATGTCCACGCCCACCCCACGTTATGGTCTCACCCTGGTGTTGGTTCTTGGCACCACGCTGGGGCTGGCCTGTCAGTCCACGCCGACGGATTCACCGTCTCCATCTTCATCGGGTGCGCCGTCCAAAACGGCTTCTTCTTCGCCGGCACCGGAAACCGCGCGGGCTGCGCCCAACTTTAGCGTCGAAACCTTCAACGCCGGCAAATTCGACTTGAGCGCCCACCGTGGAAAGGTCGTGGTCGTCAACTTCTGGGCCACCTGGTGCCCGCCCTGCGTTGCCGAAATGCCCGGCTTCGATGCCACCTACCGTCGTCTCAAAGGCGACGGCCTTGAAATCATCGGCCTTTCGGTCGATCAGGAAGGGCCGAAGGTCGTCAAGGAATTTCTTGCCAAGCGCCAAATCAGCTACCCCATCGGCATGGCGGACAGCACCACGGCGGCCCGCTTCGGAATTGGCAACTCCATTCCCTACACCGTCTTTATTGACCGGCGTGGCAACATCCGGGACACCGTTACCGGCGGCATCAACGAAGGCATTTTTGAGCGCAAGGTCAAAAAACTTCTCCAGGAGCCGGCCTAATGAGGGAGCAGGGACTGCCAGTGCGCCGGCGGCTGACGCCCGAATGGATTGCGGGCGTGGCGTTTGGCGGACAGCCGCCCCTGCCGACCGTGGGGGTCGGCCAGGAAATCGCGGAGTGCCTGTGATTCGCCAGCCTGGGCCGCAGCCAAGTCCGGCGGATTGTTGACGCCTATGTAGTGAAACCGCTCTGCGGGCCAGCCCAAGGCGGCGGCATGCCACTGAAACCGCTGCTGCTTGAACGCCCAGCCAACCACGAAGACTTCGGCCGGCCACGCACCCAAGGCATCGTAGAAGCGCCACAGACCAAAGCGCAGGTTCTCATAGGAATCACGGGCAAAGGTCTCGGTCAGCGTCCGCGCGGCAACTTCCCGGCAGTGCCACCAACCTTGGGCTTCGGCCACTTGCCGGTAGCTTTCGGCTTCGCTTCGGGTCGGATGCTCCCGGTGGGTATATCCGCCGGAGAACACCAGCCACCGGTGGCCATCTTCCGCTGCCCACCGGATGCCCTCCCGGATGTGCTCCAGGTAGCAACCACCTTCCCCGCGCTGGTATGGCTGAAGCGCCCAAGCGTCATCCGCCGTCAAGTCCGGGGCATCAGGTCTCAGACAAATGGCATGGCCGGGGACAATGACCAACGCCCTCACGGTTTGACCGACAACAGCTCGACCTCAAAGCACAGGGTGGCGTTGGGTGGAATCGGCCCAATCCCTCGGCTACCATAGGCCAGTTCTGGCGGAATGGTCAGTTGCCGCCTGCCGCCAACGCGCATGCCGGCAACCCCCAAATCCCAGCCGCGAATGACCTGCCCTAACCCAAGCACGAACTCGAAGGGCTGCCGCCGGTCGTGGGAGCTGTCGAATTTTGTTCCATCGAGCAGCCAGCCGGTGTAGTGAACAGTGACGACATGGCCATTTTCGGCTACCGCGCCGGCGCCGGTTTGCAGGTCTGTAATTGCAAGGTTTGTCACGTTATGGTCATCCTTTGGCACGATGCTGCGCCATTCTGAGTTTACGTGGTCTGGCGGGGCCAAGGCTGGCTTGCGCCCACGCCGGTGAACAGGTCTGACGAGAACATCCGACGATGCCCGCACCATACACGAAGCAGCCCATCATTGGTATCACCGTTCGGATTGACCCCGACAAGGACACCTATCATCTGCGCACGACCTACCCGCGCGCGGTTTTGCACGCCGGTGGGATTCCGCTGCTCATCCCGCTGCTGACGGAGCCGGGCTACCTTGACGCCGTCGCCCAGGTGCTTGACGGTATCCTTTTGTCCGGCAATCCCGGTGATATTGACCCGTTCCGCTACGGGCAGGCGCCGCATGTCGCACTCGGCCCGGTTCACCCGGAACGGGATGAAACCGACCTTCAGTTGTTGCGCATTGCCGATGCCCGACGGCTTCCCGTCCTTGCCATCTGCTACGGGATGCAACTGCTCAACGTACACCGTGGCGGGACGCTGTTTCAGGACCTGCCCTCGCAGGTCGAAAACGTCATGCAGCATCAGCAGCGTGGCAGCTTTCGCCGGGTTGCCCATGGCATCCAGATTGACCGGGACAGCCTGCTGGCCAAGCTGGCCGGGGGTGTCACAGCACGTGTCAACAGTCACCATCACCAGGCTATTGACGAACTCGGCCGAGACCTGCGCGCCATCGCCTGGGCGGCGGATGGCGTCATCGAGGCCGTCATCGGGACCCAGCCCAACCACTTTGTGCTTGGCGTCCAGTGGCACCCGGAAATCAATGCCGACCATGACCCCTTTTCACAAGCCCTGTTCAAGCACTTCGTGGCCGAGGCAGCGCTGCATCGCCAGGGCCCACCATTGGAGTAACCAGTCTTTCCCCATCCCCTGCACGTTCAAGGCGGTATCGGACACACCATGGCCATTGTTCATCCCTTTCGCGCGCTCCGTCCCCAGCCTGTCCGCGTCGCGGACGTGGCAGCAGTTCCCTACGACGTTGTCAGCCGGGACGAAGCCCGTGCGCTGGTTGCCAACAACCCCTACAGCCTGCTGCACGTCACCCGGCCGGATGCCAACCTGCCGGATGACACCCCGCCGGAAGCCGAACTCCAGTACCAGACCGCCCGGGCCAATCTGGAGCGGCTCATCCGGGAAGCGCCGTTGCTTACCGATGAGGAAGCCGGTTTCTTTGTCTATCGGCTCGTCATGGCGGGACGGGCGCAGACTGGCATCGTTGGCGTCTGTGCCGTGGACGACTACGACCGGGAGGTGATCCGCAAGCACGAAAAGACGCGCCCGGACAAGGAAGACGACCGCACCCGGCATCTGCTGGCGCTGGGCGTCCACACAGAGCCGGTCTTTCTGGTCTACCGGGACGTACCGGCGCTGGAGGCGCTCGTGGAGCAGACCTGCTCTGGTGTGCCGCTGTATGACTTCACGGCTGAGGATGGCATTCAGCACACGGTCTGGCGCATGGCGGATGCCGACCAGGTTCGTATGGCCTTTGCAGATGTCCCGACGCTCTATGTCGCCGATGGGCATCACCGTTCGGCCAGCGCCAGCCGCGCCCGCGCTGTATGGCGGGCACAGGACCCACACCCGTCAGCGGAAGCACCCTACAACTTTTTTCTGGCGGTGCTTTTCCCGGCGGGCCAACTGCGGATACTGCCCTACAACCGCGTTGTCAGTGACCTCAACGGCTATGCACCGACGGACTTCATCGCGGCTTTGCAAGCCCGATTTGAACCACGTCCGGCTACACCGACGCCGGCTGCGGAAGGTGATTTTTCGGTCTATTGCGCCGGCCGGTGGCACAGCTTCCGCTTTCGTCCGGCAGAAGACGGGGACATCCTGACGCGGCTGGATGTCAGCCGCCTGCAAACACAGGTGCTGGAACCATTGCTGGGCATTGGCGATCCCCGTACGGACAAGCGGCTGGATTTTGTCGGCGGGATTCGCGGCACGGCAGAACTGGAACGGCGGGTCAACGCCGGGCAGGCAGCGGTCGCCTTTTCCCTTTACCCGACTTCGCTGGAGGCGTTGTTGGCTGTTGCTGACCGGGGAGAGGTGATGCCCCCGAAGTCCACCTGGTTTGAACCGAAGCTCCGCTCCGGGCTGCTGATGTATGCCGTCCAAGGCTGAGAGCGATGCTGGCGGGCGGCACTTCCGGTATCAACCCGCCGGATAAGCAATGCCCCTGCCCGGAATGTGACAGCAGGGAACAAAATGTCTTCCCCCGCAGCCGCCCCAAGTCGTGCAGAACCTTGCCAGACAGCATTTATCCAAGGCACGTATTGATCTTCTGCGATGGGGCAGGCTTTATCCTGAGTTGCTCGCCTCTCTAATGCAAAGCCAGTGAAGAACGCCATGAAACGTCAGGCAACAGAACAGATGTGCTTGCCAGGGATTCCCCCCTGCACTCAATTTGCAGCAGTGGCACCTGAGCGGCTTCCTACGAATACCACCGCTAGCCGGCATGCGATCCACCGGTGGTTTAACTTCATCGCCGGCTTCGCGCCAGAGTTCGTCGCTGAGCACTGCCCCAAAAGTGCCAACGGAGTCCTTCTTGACCCCTTTGCCGGTTGTGGAACTTCCCTTGTTGTCGCACAGGCTTGTGGCAACCGAGCCATTGGCTTTGAACCCCACCCATTTTTTGTCCGTATCGCCAGAGCCAAGACGGCTGCGCCCCCGACACAGTCTCACCTTCGTCGCATCAAGGAAGTGCTCCTGAACGGTGCTATCACAGGTTGGCCGAAGAGTTCCCTTCCAGAACCCGTACGTGTCTTCCTTACGAAGTTGTTCGACGAACCTATCCTCGCCCAACTGCTGGGGGCCCGCACGGCGCTTGAGAAGTCAGGCCTGGTTAAAGATGACCTGGCTTTTCTTGTGCTCTCTCGGGTGGTGGAGATGTGCTCGAAGTCCCAGACAGACGGCATCTACAAGGCCCCGACCTCTCCAAAGAAAGCAGCGGTTCCTATCAAAGCCATCCACCAGGTGATTGATGAGATCGAATCTGACACGAAGCGGCTCGACAATGGCGTCCACTTGCCGGAAGTCTTTGTGTACCAACGCTCTTCCGAGGACATGACGGCGGTTGCGGACAGCAGTGTTGATGTCGTCGTCACATCTCCGCCCTACCTCAACAACTTCGACTACGCGGAGATGACCCGCATGCAGTTGTATTTCTGGGGCCTCTGCACATCGTGGCAAGAGATCACCCAGAAAGTACGTGCACAACTCATCGTAAATACAACAACAGCTCTCACCGGCCACAGAGACATCCAGTCGAGGTACCGGGATGAGATTTCGACACAGGTGCTATCGGATCTCGACAAAATCGTAGAGGCTTTGGCACGAGAACGTCGCAGGCGTCCCGGGAAGAAAGAGTATGACCTGCTCGTGTATCCATACTTTGCTCAGATGACACGCATCCTTCGAGAGGTGCTTCGCTGCCTGAAAATTGGGGGGCAGGCACACGTGGTTGTGGCCGATGCCGCGTTCTACGGTGTACACGTAAGCACTCCCCAGTATTTCGCTTCAATAATGACAGCACTGGGATACGACTCCGTGAACTGTACGAAGCTACGTGATAGAGGTCATCGCTGGATACTGGAAAAGAGAGATGGGTCACCATTAGGACTTGGTGAGTATCACATCTCTGCCAAACGCGGGCGCAATTCCTTATGACTACACCAAAGACCTTGTATCAGAGAGCTGATGAAGAATTCCGAAGTTTTATCAATGTTTATCTAGCCTTGGCACAGGACTCCAAGGGACTCACAGCACTTCTCCCTGAGCATTTGGCAGATGAGCGTGCAAAGATCATTGTTATGGCTGGTCTTGGCATTCCGCCCCGCAAAGCTACTCCAGAAGAAGTCCATGCGGAGTGGCAGCGCCGCCAGGCCCTGACATTCGATCTTGAGGCGGCGATTACCACCGGCGTTTACACCAACCTCCGAACCGTAGTGGAAGCACTGTACGAGGAAGTGAGAGTTCAGACAAATAACTTCACGTGCTTTGATCAAGCCTATCTTGTCGCCAATCCCCACGTCTTGCCTCTGATGCAGCATCTTAGCGGTGTTTTCAGTAAAGCAAAGCTCAAAGAGCGCATCGGGTCAGTCTCTGACAAGAACATTTCGCGCCCGGCTGCGGAACGCCTATGCAAACTCCTAGCTGAGCGGGTGGATCCAAACAAAGTGGTCAAGGAGGAGATTCTCATACGGCTGGGTTCTACGCTGGAAGGCATTGTACGCGATCTTGTAGGGCGTGTACTTCTGGAATCTATTGTCAACGCCGCGCTTAGGCGGCGGGGCCTGAGTTTTCTGAGGGAGGGTGAGTACGTGACGTTGCAGGGTGTGGTGTATGACTTCCGTGCAGATTTTATCCTGCCAGATGCAACTGCGCCAAAAGCGTTTATTGAGGTAAGGAAATCTTCATCAAGGCACGCCTCTCTTTATGCCAAAGACAAGATGTTCTCCGCGATCAATTGGAAAGGTAAGAAGCCTGACCTGTTGGGGGCCCTTGTGGTTGATGGGGAGTGGACGCGCGAGACATTGAGAGTGATGTCCAACATCTTTGATTATGTTGTCCCGATCGGGCGGATTGATGAGCTTATACAAAACATCGAAGCGTACCTTGCGGGAGATCGCAAGAAGTTAAAATGGCTTATTGAGTTCCGAATAACGCCAGTCCTCTGAGGAGATTCGATCTCAGCACATGAACCGCCCAACAACATCAGGAGAGATGGCCTGTATTGCTGATGCCGAATGTTACCCCCAGCAGCGTCCGGGTAAGCACTACTCCGACTTGTAGGTGATCACAATACTCGTGTAGTCGTCATCGTCTTCCGTGCGGTCATCCTCCCGGCGGTCATCGGATTCAACCTTCATCACCATGACGGTCAAGTTCTCACCTGAAGGACGCTTGGCGTTGATCGTCCGGTAGCCGCCGGCTGTTACGCGCGTCATGGAAAAACCGAGGCTGCCCAGCTTGGTTTCATAGAAGCTGAACACCGCTTCGGGCCTGTCTCTTGTCATCAACGTCAGCGAACCGGACACCTTATTGCCGCTGCCCGATGTCACCTTGGCCGTGACCTTGGCCCCCGGATACACCAGCACCCAGTTGGGGAGGTTATCCTTGTCACCAATACCGACTTCCGGCGGCGAGGACGGCGGTTGGCTACCGGCGGATGGCTCTGGACTACCTGTTCCATCGCCGGACTTTGCCTTCTTTTCAAGCTCCTTGAGCGAAACCGTCGTCGTGGTGCCGGTCTTCTTGTCGCGGAAGGTCACCAGTTCCTTTTCCTCATCCACTGCCACCACTTCAATGTCGGGATTGGCCAACTCGACGACCTTGGCTGCCGTGCGGACAGGGTTCTTGGAGGCTTCGTCCACGAAGCGGTAGCCAAAGTAGAGAACCACGCCGACGGCCACGATACCGAGCAGCGTGAGGACTCCGCAGCCCCCCAGAACCCACCACCAGACATTGCGTTTTTTGGCCGGTGGCGGCGGGGCATAACCAACAGGTTGCATGGTAACGACATCCTTTTGAAGCTCAGGATTGGCAACCTGCATGGAAACTGGTGTTGCCCGGTGCAACCTATCCCAGAGCCAACCCAAAAAGCGAGGGTGGGCCGCTCCCCAAGGGACGCCCACCAGATATGGCTGTGGCTGGATACTCAGGCATTGAGTGCCGCGCCGATAGCCTCTGAAAAAATTTCCACGGCGCAGTCCACCTGCTCGGCATCAATGACGAGCGGTGGTGAGAACCGGATTGTGGACTCCCCGGCCCCCAGCACGATGAGGCCGCGGCGGAAACACTCCTGCTCGATGCGGTTGCGGAGTTCAGGATCAGGCGTCAGGCTGCGCCGGTCGGTGACAAACTCGACGCCAATCATCAGGCCCAATCCGCGCACGTCAGCAATCCGGTCGGCATACTTCGCCTGCACCAGGCGCAGTCCGCCCAGCATGCGTTCGCCCATTTCGGCCGCGTTCCTGAGCAGGCCGTTGTGAAGCAGTTCAAAGGTCTTGAGCGAGGCGGCAATGGCAACGGGATTGCCGCCAAAGGTCGAAGCATGCGCGCCGACGTGCCAGTTCATCAGGTCAGCCCGCGCCACGGTCGCGCTTAGCGGCAGCCCCGACGCAATCCCCTTGGCCGCGCACAGCACGTCCGGGACGACCCCGAAGTGCTCAATGGCAAACATTTTCCCGGTACGCCCCATACCGGACTGGACTTCATCCACGATGAGGACGATGTCGTGCTCATCACACAACCGGCGCAGCTCGTGGTGGAACTTGGCCGGGGGAACGACATAGCCGCCTTCGCCCTGCACCGCCTCGACCACGACGGCCGCAACTTCTTCCTTCGGGCAGGTGGTTTTGAACAGCCGCTCCTCGATGACCTTCACACATTCCACCTGGCAGGTGTCAGGCGTTTTGCCGTAGGCGCAGCGCAGACAGTTGGCATAAGGGATATGGGTGACATCAAGCGCTGCGCGGCCGAAGCCCAACCGCTGAGCCGCCCGCGAAGAAGTAAGTGACAGCGCACCCATCGTCCGCCCGTGAAAGCTGTTGAAAAAGGCGATGAACTTCGGACGCCGGGTGGCATACATCGCCACCTTGAGGGCGCATTCGACGGCCTCTGCGCCGGAGTTACCAAAGTGAACCCGCTTGGGGAAATCCCCCGGCGTTTCCGTCTGGAGCCGCTCGGCCATAGCCGCAAGTTGTGGGTAGTAGTAATCCGCCCCGGCAATGTGGACAAACTCCGCCGCCTGTTTGGCAATCGCGGCTACAATCTCCGGGTGGGCATGGCCCGTCGCCAGCACAGCCACTCCGGCATTGAAGTCCAAAAACACGTTGCCGTCCACATCCTGAATCATCGCGCCCCAGCCGCGCTCGATGACCAGCGGGTAAGGGCGTGTATAACTCGGCGAAACGTAGCGATGGTCCTGTTCAACGATGGCCCGGGCCTTCGGGCCGGGCAGTTCCGTGATGAGCTGCGGGAATTTGGTAAGCGTTGGAATCGCGGCTGACATGATGACCTCCTTGAAAAAACACATCGGCAACCGGCAGGCCTGGTGCGGCCGGCGTGTGACAGACAGAGCAACCGATTTCCAAGGAAGGCTAGTCAGCAAAAAGATCGGCCCGCCGCCGCAACGGGAGGCAGGTCAGAGCGACCCGCAAACGAAGGGATGGGGCATAGCGGCGAAAGGTACGCATCGGACAAACCCCAAAATTCCAACCTGGAGTGACTTCGGAAGAGGTGGCGGAACAGCCACCAGCCGCAGCCGATTATGACGAACCCGACGGCAGGTGTGCAACCCGGCCGTCAAACCGGTCAGGCACAGGCCCCCGGCAAAAACGAATCACCGGAAGCACACACAACAGAGCAACGGCGGCCGGAAGACGCTTCCTGCCGCCGCTGTGCCTTTCAGCCAGGCTGAATATGCCGCGCGGTTCAGGATGAAGCCGTGGCGACGGTTGCCTGCTGTTCAACGGCTTCGACCCGCTTGCGGGCGGCAATGATGTCGCGTTCGAGACGTTTGATCTTGACCAGGTGCTTCGGATTGAACGCCAGCGATGGGTAGTAGCAGTTGCTTTCGTGCGTACAGAAGCAGCCGTCCTTGACCCGCGCGCGCCGCATCTGCATGGCTTCGGAGTACCACAGGGCCGAAAAGTTCCAGTCGTAATCCCGCAGGTTGCCGATGGGCGGCAGGTTTTCGCAGCTCGACACCGTGCCTTCGTCGTAGATGACACCGCCGGCCGTGCCGGCAAAACACCGGAGTTGGGCTTTTTGCTCTTCCTGGGTTTTGGCGATGAGTTCGTGCATGTAAATGTCCACGGCGGCTTTGAAAGCGCCATTCGGCCCGCCGTACACATTCTTGGCCTGTCCGCTGCGCGAATCTTCAAGGATCATCTGGGACAACCGCCGGTAACGCTCAAGGTCAATGTTGAGTTCTTCGGGGCGGGCCGCCGGCGGACGGATGTAGTTGACGTTGATTTTGTCCGGCCGGAGGTCGTGCTTGAGAAAGTCATACCACTCGAACAGCCGGTCCTGGTTTGAGTTCATCACACAGGTGCAGGTTTGCACGTCGAGCCGTGCAAACCTTTTCTTCAGCTTTTGGAGCTGCCGTGCCGTGTCAATGGCCCGCGCCCAACTGCCCGGTTTCTGCCGAATCCGGTCGTGGTCGGCTTCGAGTCCGTCAAGGCCCAGCGCCACAGTGACGTGAAGTTTCGGGCACTCGGTCAGGATGCGTTCGACATCGGGTAGAATCCGCTTCTGGATTTGCCCGTTGGACATCAGATAGATGGATTCAAGCCGGTTGTTTTCGTAAAACGCGCGGGCAATGTCCGGCAGATCAACGCGGGTAAACGGTTCACCCCCGGCAATGACGAGCACCGAGAGGTTGCCCCCCAGGGTTTCGCTGACCCGGACGATGTTTTCCGTCTTCATCTGGTTCTTTTTGCGCTCTTTATCATCCAACTCTTCGGTGAAAAAGCAGTGGATACAGCGCATGTCGCAAACGGACGTCACCAGAATGTTGAGAAAGGCCGGAGCAAACGGCTTCCCCAGGGCAAGGCGTCCGTACCGCTTGAGCAGTTCTTTGGTCATCTGATCGAGGAAAGACATTGCGGCAACATCTCCAGGAAGCAGGGTGCAATCACGGGTTACGGCCAAGCCAGACAAGCCAAATACCCGGCCACGCAAGGTACTTGTTTAGTGTACCCACAGCAAGAGCAGGCAGCGCGCCGCTGCCGAATCCCTGCTTGTGAACCGGTGACAGACTCCCCAAAGCTTAGAAGGTAAGGCAGACGACGGTGATTTCGGTCTCAGCCGGGGATTTGGCAAACGATTCACCGGGCGCTGGCTGAAGGCGCTCACGTGCATAGTCAATTACGGCGCGTGGCAGGTTGCCCTCCGGCGGTGCATCCAGAGACGCCAACAGGGTTTCGTAGCGTGAGGCAAGGTCGGGCGCATCAGGCTCCAGCCCATAAACCTCACCCAGCCAGTCGCCCATCAGCACCACCTGACTGCCCCGTACGGGACGCACCCGATCTTCCAGAAACCGCAGATCAGTGCGTCCGTCCAGCGGGCTGTTCCGCGCCCCCGTCAGGCTGGAAGGCGACGGTTTTTCCCCCGCACGCGGTCGCAGCACCACCGGCGCAATATAGCCAGCATTGCAGTAGGTAAACTCACCCGTACGAAAGTCGGCGATACCGTACAGCAGCCGGACCTGCGAACCAATCGCACGCAGGCGGGGGGATAAAAAGTCATTGAGACGCTCGATGACCCGCGCCGGACAGTCCGAATAGTGGGACGCCTTGGACCGGATGGCCGCCAGCACAATCGCCACCAGCAGGGAAGCCTGGAGTTCCTGCCCGCTCACTTCCCCAATTCCTACGCCAATCCGCTCCGGCTCCAGTGGCAGCACAATAAACCACTCCCGGCCTTGTTCAGGCAGGTGGGCATACTCGGCAATGATGCGCTGCCGCTCGTCCCGAAAGCCGGAGGGCGGCAGCAGGTTGCAGTGAACCAGCCACCGTACTTCGCGGTCTTCGCGCCAGCGTTCCAGGCGGAGGCGATCGCGGATGTACCGGGGAGCGAGATCGAAAGTCTCTTTTCGCAGGCGGCGCTCCGGCCGGCGAAACCCGATGAGCACCCCGAGCGGCAGGATGATGAGCATCCCGCCCAACAGAAACACCGGCTCGAAACCATTTGGAAAACGCAGCCCCCACAGCAGTGGAAACAGCCCGCCTACCAGAAGCTGGCCAAACACAACCGACAACCAGCCATAGTTCAGCAGCGCCCAGACCAGCCCTGCGACCAGCAGGACATACCCCACGATTGTGCTCCATGTGCTGGCAACGAAGGGCAGACCAATCAGGACCAACAACACTCCAACCGCCAGTCCCGTGGAACGATCCTGAAGGCGGTCGCGGGCAAAGGCCATCAGGGGCAGCAGCCAGATCGTCGTCAGCCACACGTCGGCCAGGCATTCGCCGATGATTCTCCAGCCCGGCCACCGCCCGACAGCCAGACTTTGCGACCAGACAGCAAACTCATGCCAAGGAAGGAGAGGCTGCCCGGTTATCCACTGGACGCCGGTTTCCAGCGCCAGAATCCACGATGCCAGCGCGACGCTCCCCACACTGAGCCGCAGTATTTGCAAGGGCGTCAGGCCGCCCCGGCGCGTCAGGCGATACACATCGCCCAGCAACTGCCGATGGCGCTTCCAGTCGTAAGACTCCGTCACGGCCAGAGAAACCAGCCCTACACCCAGCGCCCCCAGCGACACGCCCGCCGCCGCCAGCAAGGTGATGAAAAATATCACCCACCGGTAGCCGGCATCTGACAGCAGGACTGACAGCAGGACAACAAATCCCTCCTCCGAGATGAATGTAACCCCCAGAAGCGTTGCGAGCCAAAGCATCAGCAACGTCGCCAGGACCCCACTTGTGACGAGCGTGGTGAGCGATCCCATTTCGCGGCGGGCAACTCCACGCACAAACACCAGGAGCCATGGAAGCCAGCAGGCCAGCGCGAGAAACCCAATGACGAGAACACCGCCCAAAATGTCGCTCTCAGCAGGCCGTGGTGTCTCCGCCGGTGTCACCCCCAGGGATTGAAGCCCCTGCTGGTCGAAGCTGACTTCCACAAAGGCCCACTGCGCATGATCGGTTTTCCAACGCCGCAGGATGTCCCGGACCGAACCTGGAAAGGGACTTTCCCGGACGGGCGGTGGCGCTTCGGTCACAGGCACCGGGGTGATTCCGGCTTCCGCTCTGAGAAAGTCCCGCCAAACTTCAGCCTGCTGACGGACAAGGGCATCATTGAACGCGGCAATGGCTTCCGCCACGGGACGGCGCCGGTAAACAGCGAAGTACCGGAAGTCGCCGGTGGCATTCAGCGTCAGGCGGTACAGGTGGCTCCTGTCCGGCGCCAGAAAAGCAAACTCCCACTGGGCCAAATCAACCGGATGCCATTGACACTGCCCGGCTCTCTGGTACGCCGCCAGCGGCACACCGGAGAGGTCGGCTGGGCGCAGACGCTCCAGCAGACGTTCGGCGCGGGACAGTACCTCCGGTTCTGCCAGGCGTGCCACAGGAGGTGCATAAACCTGACCACTACACAGGGCGAACACCACCAGGGCCAAAATGGTTGCCCAGCTTGTCCACACCATTTCCTGGTCTTTCCCCACGGCAAGGGACGGCGTTGAAGCTGGTCTTGAGAAGGCAGAAAGCAGAGCAGCTTTGAGCATGAGCAAGCCATCGTAGTGGATGGAACCGGATACATCAGTCGTTCGGCAGAGGGAAAACAGACTCTATGCAAGCCCCGTAGGGTTTTCAAACCAGACCAGGCAGAGCGACGGCGCAGTTTCCCGACCGAACTCCGCTGTGGTTCACACGCAGAGGTGAGAACGCCTTGAAATGCCAGGACGATGGTGCGACACTTGGTTGCTCTCACCGAGCAACCACAGGCCGCATCCAGGTCAAAGTGTCATGAGTGGGTTGACCTCTGCTACCTCAAGAATCAACTACGTCAAGGAAGCCGCTGGCGAACCCTACAACATCTGGACAATGGTGCTCTTTCTGTCGGCGGCCGCCTACACCCAGGACTGGATACCGCTCGTGGCGGGTGCGGCGCTGGAAGCCACCTATCTGACGGTCGTTCCGGCAATGACTGCCTACCGGCGACTCGTCGAACGCCGGGCGGCCCGGCAGCGGCAGATGCTTCGGCGGCGGCAGCGGGAAGAACTCATCCGCACCTTCGAGCCGCGCGACCGTGAAATGGTCGAATATCTGCGCTTCCAGAAAAGCAAAATCTACGAAAACTATCTCAAGTTCACCAAACTCGAAAAACTCCCGGAATCCATCCAGTGCCTGGATACGATGTGGGAGCAGTTCGTTGACCTGCTTGATGTCTATCGGCGGCGCAAAACCCACCTGCGGTCGGTCAACCGGAATGCCATTCAAAACCAGATCATCCAGATTGAGCGCCAGATGACCACGGCCGATGCAGCCACCCGCCCCCTGCTCGAACACAACCTGGATGTTCTCCGCCGCCGCCTCAAGACCTTTGATGAAATCGAGCGCAGCGTCCGCCGGGTCGAGGCCCAACTTCAGGCGATTGAAAACCGGTTCAGCCTGATCAACGACCACA
This sequence comes from Chloracidobacterium thermophilum B, assembly GCF_000226295.1. Classification (GTDB taxonomy): domain Bacteria; phylum Acidobacteriota; class Blastocatellia; order Chloracidobacteriales; family Chloracidobacteriaceae; genus Chloracidobacterium; species Chloracidobacterium thermophilum. The sequence continues at coordinate 306,682 of NC_016024.1, read as the reverse complement.
TCGTGACCATGACGGCCTTGGACGGGGCGGGCGCGACGGACCTGGACTTCGACGAACTGCTCGCCAATATCGAAATCACCAAGCAAATTCTGGAGGAATCCGCGCCAGCCCTGTCGGGACTCAACCTCATCGAGAGCGCCAACTATCCCGAAAGCTTCCAGCCTTCGCCGCGTGGGCGGCAGGAACAGTACGAGTAAACAGCAACGGGCGGGTCCCCAGGTGTTTCCCGTTGTGTCATCGGGGATGCTCACTGACGATGAGCGTGTGCCGGGCGTGGGCGCCAATGCGGTACAGCCGCCAGGGAGTGTGGTCGTCGCCGGTGACGGGCTGAAGCCGGGGAAACTTCGTCTGCAAACGCTCGTGCGCCCAGCGGTCGCCCACGGCCAGCACAAAATCAAAGTAGTCCAGGTCACGCTCCGTCAGGCGTTCGGGTGACCATTCAAGGCCATCCGTCCAGCGCACCACGGCATCCGTTTCATAGCGCACAAAGCTCTGCGGAAACTTGGCAAAGGACAGGCTGTACGCGCCGCCGTGCAGCACCTGGGCATAGGCTGGCATCTGCATCAGCGGACGCCGCCGAAAGCCCGGAATTTCCTTGACGAAATCCAGCCCGACGACACGCGGTTGGGACGGAAGCGCCGCCAGCGCTTCGGGCAGACCGGGCAGGTAGTCGCGCTGAAACGCCTGCCAGACCAGCGCCGTCCAGCCGCAGAAGACCACACAGCCCGCCGTGGCGACGGCGCGCGGCCAAGCCGGAACAGAACGGGTGTCGTTGCCGGGCGGTGGTACATCCAAAGCCGGTGCACCGAGCAGCAGACAGGTTACGGCGGCTGGCATCCAGCGTTCGGCAAACTCGATGGTGTACTGATACTGGTAAGGCAGCAGCAACCCGGCGGCCAGGCACAGCCCGCCGGCCAGCAGCCAGACCGGATCGCTGGCAGACCGCCACCGGCGCCGATGCCGGACCAAACCGGCAACCAGCCACAGCCCCACCCCAGTCAGCGCCAATGGCTCCACGAAGCCGCCCAGACCACCATAGACCGATTCCGGCAACCACGGCGTGAACAGCCGCCAGACCACCGGCGTGCGCCACAGGGTTTTATGCTCCACGAGAGTTGTGGCGTAGCCAATCCGGCTGTACATCAGTGCGGCCAATGCTGCGAGCGGCAGCAGCCACAGGCCGTTGTGCAGCACCGTGCGCCAGGGGCGTCGCAATCCCCACGCCATTACCCCAAACCACAGCAGCGCCATGGCAAACCACAGCGCATGGGCGGCATAGAGTAACGCTGCCAGGCTCACCAGAAGCAGTTGCCGGCGGCGTGTCAGAGGAGCGTCCCGGGCCGTTGTGTGAACCCACAGCAGAAACAGGGGGCCACCGGTCATGAAACTGACAAACCCCCAGTACAGCGTATGGTTGAAAAACAGGGTCGTGGCCAGGGCCGCCGCAGCCGCCGAGCGTTGCCGCCGGGCCGCCAGCCAGTGCACCAGAAACACCCAGGCGAGCGCCTGCAACAGCAACATCGCCTGCCCGACGCGCACCGGCGGCAACACCTGCCATAATCCGCCCATGAGCCAGTAGGTCAGGCTGTAGGGCGTCCACCACTGAATGATGTAGCGCGCTCCGTCCGGGTGTGGCATTCCGGCCAGGGTTTCAAACCACAGCCGCACCTGGGCAACGTGCTGGGGCAGGTCGGTGACTGGTGGGAACGGTGTTGTCCACAGAGGCAGCGCAACGGCCAGCGCACAAGCCCCGGCCACAGCCCAGCGCGGCAGGGGCCACAGTGAGGGGCCACAGTGTATGAAAGCAGGCATGGGCAAACCTCATGGGCGTGCATATACTTGCGCCCAAAACCCGAATGCAAGCTCAAATCCTGTCGTCTCCACGATTGTTTTTTGTGAAATCCTGTGCGCATTGGCTGGCTGCCGGGCTGTTTTTGTTCGTCGGGGCGGTCTATGTCCTGATGAGTCCCGGCCGGATTGACATCATTGACGGTCAGTGCCGCTTCGAGGTGGCGCGCAGCTTGGTGGAAGCCGGACAACCGACCCTGCGCGACCCGGCGCTCCAGTGGATTGGCGTTCGGGGAAAAGACCGGCGGCTGTATAGCCACTATGGTCTGGGTGCTTCGGCAATGGGCGTGCCACTTGTAGCCCTCGGCAAAATCGGCGACGACTGGAAAGGCGAACGCCAGCGTTTTCTGTTTTCCCTCACCTGCGCCCTTGTTGGCGCGGGATTGGCCGTAGTGCTGTTTTTCTTTCTGCTTGACCTTGGCGTTTCTCCCGGTCGCGCCGTGGTGTGGACACTGGTCAATGCCTTTGCCACATTGACGTTTATTGGCGCCACGACGACGTTTGACAACCTCCAGCAGGCGTTTTTCGTCCTGTGCGCTGCCTGGTGCGCCTATCGCAGCGCCCAGCGGCAGTCGGTGAGGTATGCCCTTGCCGGGGGGCTGTGCGCCGGCTGGCTGGTCAACTTTGTCGAACACCTCGTGCTGCTGTGGCCCTTTCTGGCGCTGATGTGTTCGCGGGTGAACGTTACCTGGCCTCCCTGGTCTGGCGACCTGCGTCCCTGGCTGACCCACCTCTGGACGGACTTCTGGAAGACGGACGCCGGACGCGCTTCACTGCAACGCATCGCGGCCTTCAGTCTGGCCTGCGGCGTTGGGCTGGTGGTCTTCGGGGTCTATAACACGCTCCGTTTCGGGCATTCCCTCGCCACTGGCAAGTTCGACATTCCCGGACATCCTTCCTTCTGGGGCAATCCGCTCTACGGTGTGCCGGGACTCCTCATCAGCCCCGGCAAAGGGGTGCTGTGGTACAGCCCGCCGATCTTGCTGGCGTTCTTTGGCTATGCCGGGTTGCGGGCACACGCGCCCATGGTGGCGCGGATGACCCTGGCAGCCTCGGTGGTCCTCGTCGGCTTCATCGGGTGCATCTCGTTTTACGGCGGCGACTGGTGCTGGGGGCCGCGGTATCTGTTACCCATTCTGCCGCTGTGGTCACTGACCTTTGCCTTTCTGCCCTCACACACGGTGATGGGTTGGGGGGCTGCGGTCATCGTCGCTGTCGGGCTGGGGGTGCAGGCGCTGGGATTGAGCCTCGACCACCAGCGGTTCTTTCTGGAACGCTGTCTGCCGCCACACTTCTGGGCGACGGACCCGGGCTTTTACTTCCGGGAAAGCGCACTGCTGGCGCGGCCGGCGGAACTGCTCGATCCGGTCAACCCGTCGGCACGGGACAAAGCCTGCTGGTTTCGGCCCGGCCCCTACGACGACACCAACACCTATTGCATCTTTGGGCTGTCACCTGAGTGGGCGGACGATGGCCCGCTGTGGGCGCTCAACTTTGAGGTGTTTTACGTCGGCCGCCCGTGGCCCATCTGGATGCCCCGCCAACCCCGCGAACGGCAACCGATTCCGCTGCGCTGGTGGTTGTTCGGCACCCTCACGGCTGGGGCCGTCGGCTGTGGACTGCTGGCCTATGGCTTACGCCTGACCTCCCTGCCCGGCACGGCTGGCTGCCTGATTGGTGTTTCTCCCCATTCGAATCAAGCGGCTACAGGCCCATAGGTCTTATTGCCTGGATGTAAGACACAGTGTAGTCTTCCATCCCTGACCGTTCTGGCCGTCCTGACACAGTAATGCCCTTCCCTGACGTACTCCGTACCGCATACGCTCGTTCTCTGAACGCCTATCTCAGCAACCAGCTTGACATGGCAGCAACGCTGGCAGCGCTGAAGCCACAACTTCCGCCCACACTTCTCCAGAACCGGATGCAGCTTGCCGGTCTTCACCACGAAGCCTTGGCTGCCCTGCTTGAAGCAGGAAACCTGTCTCCATCCACCCTGATGCGTGCCGGAGACCTGTTGGCGGCCCTGCAGGACGAACAGTTACAGGCACTTGAAGCCTCCCTGACAACCCGGACCTGGCACCGGCTTTTCGACCACTTTCCGCTGCCAGTCTGGTCGTTCGACCCTCAAAACCTGAAGATTGAGTACGGAAACGTTGCCGCACTGGAACTCTATGGCTATCCAGCCGATGAGTGGGTGGGGATGGATGTGCGGCAACTGGCCACGACAGATACGGCTGTTGCCTGGCAGGACTACCTTGTGCAGGCCCCCTGCCAGAAAGTGGCGATGGAAAGGTTCACCCAGCCGGTGGCCTGGCGGCATCAGACCAAAGCGGGTGTCCCCATCAGTGTGCACGTCTCCCTGGCCCGTCTGGAGCTGTGCGCCAGGGAATTTTGTGTCGCCGTGGCCGAAGAAACCTTCGGCCGGCAACAGCGGGAAGAGCAGTTCCGGCGCATGCAGCGCCTGGAAGCCATCGGGCAACTGACCTCCGGCGTGGCCCACAACTTCAACAACATCCTGTCCGTCATCCAAGGCTATGCCGAAATGATAGGGGCGCGGTCCAGCCAGCTCGACGCCCGCCTTGCCAAGCAGCGGTCAGCCATCCTCACAGCCGCCAAGCGTGGCGCTGAACTCGTGCGGCAGCTTATGATTTTCAGCCGCAAAAGCGACTCCGTTGCCCTCGTGCAGGACATCAATCCCATCGTGACCGAGACGGCGCTTCTGGCCGAACGTATCCTGTCAGCGCGGGTGACGTTTACCAGACAGCTTCATCCAGAAGCGTTGTTCGTGTCCATAGATGCCGGACAGCTCTCGCAGTGCCTGCTCAACCTCATCGTCAACGCGCGGGATGCCATGCCGGAGGGCGGAGTGTTGACCGTAAAGACGACCCACCATTTCCTCACGGAAGACCAACTTATTCCCTCCCCGGAACGCATCCGGGCCTGTGCGACACCGCCCACTCCCGGCGCTTACGCCGTCATTGAAGTTTCCGATACCGGCATTGGTATGAGCGCTGAAACGCGCCACCGGCTTTTTGAACCCTTTTTCACCACCAAACCAGCCGGTAAAGGCACGGGTCTCGGCCTGGCGGCCGTCTATGGCTGTGTGACCGAAGCCGGTGGCTTTATTGAAGTGGAGTCCAAACTGGGGTTGGGAACGACGTTTTACCTGTTTCTACCCATAGCCGAAGCCGATTCGAGCCTGGTGCCCAGAGCGCGTCTGTCCTGGCGTCCGACCGGCAACTACGTCGGTCTGACGGCGCTCGTCGTCGAAGATGAACCGGACCTGCTCGAACTCGTCTGCGAGTGGCTGACTGACGCTGGATTCAAGGTTCTCTCGGCCCAAACGGCCGAAGAGGCGCTCCACCACATCGTGGCGCAGAGCGGAAAACCCATTCACCTGCTTGTCACGGATGACATCCTACCGGAAGGAGGCGCCCAGCGCGTCTTTCAGGATATGGCCAGAGAATATCCAAACTGCCGGTGCATCCTGATAAGCGGCTCCTTTGGGGCCCGCGACCGGGCTACCGATTTGCCGCTGGACACGGTGTTTCTGGCCAAGCCCTTCAGCGAAAATGAACTCCTGCATGCTGTCAAACAGGTCCTGACCGAAAAGAAGCCTGAATAAGCGCGTGATCCTCATCGCTCCCAACGGGTTCAAAGGTACGCTTTCATCCGTGCAGGCGGCCCGGGCCATAGCCTTGGGCTTGCATCGCGCTCATCCAACGCTCGACTCCACAAGCTTTCCGATGAGTGACGGCGGGCGTGGCTTTCTCGATGCCATCCGCCGTCTTGCTCCCCACCTGCGGCAACAGCAGACCACGGTACATCCGCCGGTTGGAAGGCGTATTCCGGCCGCGTTTCTTGTGGGCGAAGATGGAACCGCTTATGCCGAAATGGCGCTGGCGTCGGGGCTTGATCTCGTGCCGGAAACAGCCCGTCGCCCGGCGCACCTCTCCAGTCGCGGGACGGGCGAGCTGCTCCGGTCCATCATGGCGCGCCCACAGGTGCACACCATCGTGCTTGGCTTGGGCGACACGGCGACGATGGACGGCGGCGCCGGGGTGTTGCAGGCGCTTGGTGTCCGGCTGCTTGACCGCCATGGCAGCCCAGTGCCTCCCGGCAATGCAGGCCTCAGTCAGGTGGAGCGGATTGAAGCTCCCGAACCGGACAGCCCGCCGGAAACCTTCCGGGCGCGCGGCGGTCATCTCATCGTCGCCTGCGACGTGCTGCATCCGCTGCTCGGCCCCAGCGGCGCGGTCCATACCTTTGCCGGGCAGAAGGGCGCGACACCCGACGAACTGCCGCAGCTCGAAGCCAACCTCCACCACTGGGCCGAGGTCCTTGAAGCCGTAACCGGTCGCCGCGTCCGCGACCTTCCCGGTACTGGCGCGGCCGGCGGTACGGCCTTTGCCTTGGTTGCCTGGCTCGGCGCCGAACGGGTACTGGGCGCGCGCTGGCTGACCGAACACCCCCGCTTCCAGGCTGAACTGACCCGCGCCACAGCGCTGCTCACGGGTGAAGGACAACTTGATGAACAGTCCCTTCACGGCAAGTCCACGGGATTTCTGGCTGCACTGGGCGCACAGCGCCACCTGCCGGTGGTGGCCTTTGCCGGCCGCGTCCGGTTGACCGAAGCGCAGTGGCGCGCCGCCGGGTTTACGGCCGTTTATGAACTTCCACCCCATCCGCCCAGCCAGGCAAGCCGCACGCTGTCCGGCTGTGTCGCCAACGCCCTGGCCGGTATGGTGCTGAAGCCGGACGGTCAGACCGTATGACCGGAGGACTGGTCACACACGGGTTTGACCTGCTGCTGCTACCGCTGCTGGGCCGCGCCCTGCTTCGGCTCTGGGAAGGCTTCCAGCTCCTTGCCTGTGTGCGACGCTTCGTTGCCGCACGGACGCATCCCAAGGACTACGCGCCCTTTGTGACCGTCATTGCACCGTGCAAGGGTGATGACGACGGACTGCGTCGCAGCCTGCCGCGTCTGTCAGCTCTCGACTTTCCCGACTACGAGGTGGTGTTTGTCGTCGAAAGCGAGACCGATCCGGCTTATCAGCAGCTTTCCCAATGGGTGCAGCAACATCCCGGACGCCTCCGCCTTGTTGTCGCCGGGCTGGCCACCGACAGCGGTCAGAAAGTTCACAACCTGCTGGCTGGTGTGGCAGCCGCCCGGCCGGACAGTGAAGTGCTGGCGTTTCTCGACTCCGACATCGAAATCCCGCCCGACTGGTTGCGCGAACTGGTCGCACCCCTTGGCGATGAGCAGGTTGGCGCGACCAGCGGCATGCGGTGGTACTCGCTGGACAACGCTGATCTGCCCAGCCTGTGGCGCGCACACTGGAACACCGTCATCCTGACCAACCTCAAACCCGGCGGATCGAGCTTTGTCTGGGGCGGCTCGATGGCGCTCCGGCGGGCGACGTTCGCACAACTCCGCTTGGCCGAACGATGGCGTGGAACACTCAGCGATGACTACGTTGCCAGCGCCGCTCTGCGTGCCCACCGGCGACGGATGGTGTTTGTTCCAACCTGTCTTGTGGCCTCATCCGATGGCCTTGGCTGGCGCGATTTGTGGGAGTTTACGACCCGGCAAATCCTCATCACCCGCATCTATCACCCGACGATGTGGCGCATTGCCCTGCTCTGGTACGGCTTCTTTACGCTCGTCGTCCTCGGCATCGGGCTGGAAGGGCTGCGGGATGCCTGGGCCGGTGTGCTGTCGACAGCCCACCTGGGACTGGTCGGGCTGTGGCTGCTCGGCGGGCTGGATGATGCCCTGTCCCTGCTGGCCGTCCGGCAGGCGCTCGGCGCGCAGCACATCGGCGACTGGCGGCGGCGCATCCTGTTTTGCTGTCTCCATATCCCGACGGCCATGCTGTATGCTGCCAATACGGTCGTGTCGCTGTTCCGCCGGGTTGTTGTATGGCGCGGAATTGCCTACCGGCTCGTTTCGGCGCAGCAAACCGAAATTCTCTGGCGCACGCCGCCGTCCGTCCCCACAGACTGTCCATAATGGCCGCGTTCACCGGCCCATCGGTCAAGCGGGATGGCGCTCATCGAAGGCGACGACTACTACCTTGAAAACGGCTGTTACGTCTTTACGGCGCGGTATCTTCTGGCCCGTGGGCGCTGCTGTGGTTCGGGCTGCCGTCACTGCCCCTACCGCGACCAGCCGGCATCCCGGCAGCCGCAGCCGGAACTGTCCACGCCCGCCCACGGTCAGCCAGCCTATGCGGTGAACTGGGCATCACGCCACGGTTCAAAGTAAGCCTTCAGTTTGTTGCGCTGGTATTTGCCCGTGGAAGTCACGGGGATTTCCGTGCCAAACACGACGACTTTGGGCGACTTGTGGAAGGGCAGCCGCTCCCGCGCCGCCCGCAGGATGGTTTCAGCGTCAAGCTGGACGCCTTCCTCCAAAACGACATAAGCCCCGACTTCCTCGCCATACCAGCGGTTTTCAAAGCCGACGGCCAGCCCGCATTTCACACCGGGAATGTGGGAAAGCACGGCGTCAATCTCAAAAGGCGACAGGTTCACTCCACCCCGGATGATGAGTTCCTTGATGCGTCCGGTGATGAAGAAAAAGGCGCGCCCCTGGGCATCGCGCTCGTAGAAGCCCTCGTCGCCCGTCCGAAACCAGCCGTGGGCAAAGGCATCAGCATTCGCTTCCGGGCGCTTGAAATACCCGACCATGACGGTCGGCCCGCACACGACGATTTCCCCCCGGACGCCCGGCGGCAGGGGCTGCCCCGTGGCGTCGTGAATGGCCACGTTGCAGACCGGCAGGGCCACCCCGATGGAAGGAAAGCCCAGGGCCTGCATCCAGTGCCGGTGTTCGTCCGGCGGCAGGTCAAGCGGCAGCATCGTCGAGTAGCAGGTTGTTTCACTCAGCCCGTACCCGTGGAGCACCCGGATGCCAAAGGTGTCTTCAAACTGGCGTGCCAGTTCGACGGTCAGCGGCCCGGCCCCGCAGATGACGTGCGAAAGAAACGCCCTGGCTTCCGGCAGGAAGTGCTGGCGACGCTCCAGCAAGAAGGCAAGCAGTGTCGGAACGACGCTCACAATGCGTACCTGCTCCGCCACAAGGCGCGGCCAGAAGGTCGCCGGCGAAAACCGGTGATTGAGGACCGCCCGCGCACCGGCAACCAGCGGCGTCAGCAGCGTGACCACAATGCCGTTGACGTGGTGGATGGGCAGAACGCACATCAGCCCATCCTGCCGGGTGACGCCGTTCCAGTCACGCAGCGCCTGGGCATCGAGCAGCAGATTGGCCTGCGTGAGCACCACCCCCTTTGGCGCACCGGTCGTGCCCGAGGTATAGACAATCAGGGCTTCCCGCTCCGGTGCGCACTCCGGCTCCACATTGCCGGCACCGGCAAAGGCGGCCCGCCACCGTCCGCCCTGAAGTTCGAGGACACTCCGCACCACCGGAATTTGACGCGCCAGTTCGTGGGCTTCGGACAGGTAATCATCCAGCGCGAGCAGCAGCCGGGCTTCGGCGTGCCCGACGATGAAGCGCCGCCGCTCCGCATCTTCGGTCATGTTGACCGGCGCCACACATGCGCCAAGCGTCCAGATGGCGAGATACGCCACAACGGTTTCACCGTCATTGTGAGCCAGTGTGGCCACCCGGTCGCCGGGGGCGATACCCTGCGCCCGCAGGGCGGCGACGCCGGCCTGGACAGCTTCCCACAACTCCGCGTAGCTCAGCGCCGTACGTTGCCCTTCAGCGTCGTAGGCGACCAACGCCGTCGCCGTCGGTTGCTGACGGGCCCAGGACTGTAGCCAGCTTCCAATCGCAGGCGCTTCAAGCACCGGCGCAGTTCCTTCGCGTAGCTGCTGCGCCAGACGGCGCGGTTCATCTCCGGTTGGCATGATTGCCGTTGCCTGCTATCAAGAATGTGCGCAAAAGTGCGCACGGTTCTCTTCCTGCCCCGACGTGTCCTGTTGACCACCGTCGTATCTGACAGGCGTGACTTTCCCGACTACGGCGGGGACGGTCCCCGCCGCAGCGCCGCCATTGCTGGACGGACTCGCCACGGGTAGGGCAGTTTCGGTTGCCAGCCGTTTCAGGTTCAGCGCCGCCGCGTTTCTAACGCTGCAACGTCTTGGCCGAGACACCAAGGAGTTTTGCCGCCTTGCCTGTGCTTATAGCGCTTTCCATGAGCATTATTATACACTATCGCGTACTATACGGCAAGCTAGAGTCCTTCTCCGCAAAGAAGGTTGCAGGAACAGGGCATGGCGCGGTCAAAACAGACAAAAAAGCGCGCGCCGGGCATCGTAACCCGGACGCACGCCGTCCGTCACCGGAGAAAATATCCCCCGTTCTCTGCGCTATTCGCTCCCCTTGGCGGCCTTGCGAACCTGGATGTCCGTTTCGGCGATCTGCGTCATAGCATCGTCGAAGTTGTAGGCCGAAGCCTCGGTGATCTCTTCCTCTGTGACGAAGGGTTTTTCCTCGTACAGGCGAATGCGCCGATAGTATTCCATGCCGGTCCCGGCCGGGATGAGCCGCCCCATGATGACGTTTTCCTTGAGACCGCGCAGGTAATCCACGCGGCCCGAAATGGCGGCTTCCGTCAGAACGCGCGTCGTTTCCTGGAAACTTGCCGCCGAGATGAAGCTTTCGGTCGAAAGCGAAGCCTTGGTGATGCCCAGCAGGAGCGGCTCGGCCGTGGCCGGCTGCCCGCCAGCGGCGATCACGCGGTTGTTTTCGTCCTCAAAGCGGAAGCGATCCACCTGTTCATCAATGAGGAAGTCGGTATCGCCCACCTCCTTGACGCGCACCCATCGCAGCATCTGCCGCACGATGACTTCGATGTGCTTGTCGGCAATGTTGACGCCCTGGAGGCGATAGACTTCCTGGATTTCATTGACGAGATACCGCTGCAGGGCATCCATCCCCTGGATGGCGAGGATGTCGTGCGGATTGAGCGGGCCATCCACCAGCGGCTCGCCGGCTTTGACCCGGTCGCCTTCCTGGATGAACATGTTGACGCCCTTCGGAATCGAGTATTCGCGCGTTTCACCGTCGTCACCAATGATCTGCACCTTGCGCTGCCCTTTGACGACGTTACCGAACTTGACGACGCCATCAATTTCGGCCATCACGGCTGTCTCGCGGGGTTTCCGGGCTTCAAACAGTTCGGTAATCCGGGGCAGACCACCGGTGATGTCTTTGGCGCGGGTGGATTCACGTGGAATCTTGGCGATCACGTCGCCGGGCATCACCCGGTCCCCCTGGCGGACACTCAGGTTGGCACGTACTGGCATCTGGTAGGCTTTGAGAACCGTCTTGCCGTCTTCGCCGATGATTTCAATACGCGGCTGCCGCTTTTCATCCGTGGCTTCACGGACGATCATGCTGCGGTTGCCGGTATTGGCATCAATGTCTTCCTGAATGGTGATCCCCTCGATGAGGTCGTGGTACCGCACCGTGCCTTCGACCTCGGTCAGGATGGAGAAGGTGTAGGGGTCCCAGGTGGCCAGCGTGTCGCCTTCGTCCACAAGCTGCCCATCCGTCACAGACAGGCGCGCGCCATAGACAATCTGGTAGCGTCCGATTTCCCGGTTGCTGCGGTTTTCGTCAATGAGGACGATGTAGCCATTGCGGTTCATGGCGACGAGTCGGCCGTCACGTCCCTTCACCGTCCGCAGGTCTTCAAACTTCACCCGTCCAGCCTTGCGTGCTTCGTGCGAAGACTGTTCGGAGGAACCCGTCACTGCGCCGCCCAGGTGGAAGGTACGCATGGTGAGCTGTGTTCCCGGTTCACCGATGGACTGCGCGGCAATTACCCCGACAGCCTCACCCAACTCAACCATTTTTCCGGTCGCCAGGTTGCGTCCATAGCACTTGGCACATACACCCCGGCGCGCTTCACAGGTCAGCACTGAGCGCAGTTTGACGCGCTCGATACCGCCAGCATCCTGAATGTCGGAGGCGAGCTTTTCAGTGATTTCCTGGTTGGCAGGTACGATGACTTCGCCTGTCACCGGGTCAACGATGTCATCGAGGGCCACCCGCCCGATGATTCGGTCGCGCAGGGGTTCGATGATTTCTCCACCTTCACTGATAGCTTCGACCCAGATGCCGCGAATCGTGCCACAGTCTTCCTCCGACACGATGACATCCTGGGCCACATCCACCAGGCGGCGCGTGAGATAGCCGGAGTCGGCGGTCTTGAGCGCCGTATCCGCCAGCCCCTTGCGCGCACCGTGCGTGGAGATGAAGTACTCCAGCACGTCGAGGCCTTCGCGGAAGTTGGCGCGAATGGGTTTTTCGATAATTTCTCCTGACGGTTTGGCCATCAGCCCACGCATCCCGGCCAACTGCCGAATCTGCTGCGCTGAACCACGCGCCCCGGAATCCGCCATAACCATAATCGGGTTGAGTTCGTTGTTTTGCTTCTCAGCGGCTTTCATCGCCGCGTTCATCTCCTTGGCCACGGCTTCTGTCGTCTGCGACCAGGTGGCAATCACCTTGTTGTAGCGCTCGCCGTCCGTGATGCTGCCTTCCTCGTATTCACGCTGGAAGCGCGCCACTTCGCGGTCGGCTTCAGCAATGAGTTCGGCTTTGCGCGGCGGCGTTACCAGATCATCAATGCCGATGGAGATACCCGCCTTCGTGGCATAGAGAAAGCCAATCGCCTTGAGCGAATCGAGCATCTTGACCGTGGTTTCGAGGCCGTGGTGGAGCTGGCAGTAGCTGACCAGCGACTGCAACCCTTTCTTTTTGAGCACCCCGTTGACGAAAGGCATACCTTCCGGCAGGGCCTGGTTGAAGATCACGCGCCCGACTGTCGTGCTGATAACCTGCCGGACGTGGCGTGGGGTGGCGCGCAGCAGGTCCTGCTGGTTGCGTTCATGCTCCAGATCGATGAGCACACCTTCGTAGCGCAGCTTGATGGGCGATTGCGTGTTGACGATGCCGGCGTCATGGGCAATGACCACATCATCCAGCGTGGCAAAGGTGCGGCCGCCCTTCGGGTCGTCAGCGCGCTCATAGGTGAGGTAGTAGCACCCCAAGACAATATCCTGCGTCGGCACGGCAATCGGTTGCCCATTGGCCGGGGACAGGATGTTGTTGTCGGCGCGCATCAGAACCATGGCTTCGATTTGCGCTTCGTGGGAAAGCGGAATGTGCACGGCCATCTGGTCGCCGTCGAAGTCGGCGTTGAAGGCGGTGCACACCAGCGGATGAATCTTGATGGCCTTGCCTTCCACCAGCACCGGCTCGAAAGCCTGAATGCCCAGACGGTGGAGCGTCGGCGCGCGGTTGAGCAGCACCGGATGCTCCCGGATGACCTCTTCGAGGATGTCCCACACCTCCGGCACCTGCCGGTCCACCATTTCCTTAGCTTGCTTGATCGTCTGGGCGTACTTCTGTTTTTCAAGCTGGTGGTAAATGAAAGGCTTGAACAGCTCCAAGGCCATTTTCTTCGGCAGCCCGCACTGATGGAGCTTAAGTTCGGGCCCGACAACAATGACCGACCGCCCGGAGTAGTCCACGCGCTTGCCGAGCAGGTTCTGCCGAAACCGGCCGGTCTTGCCCTTGAGCGTATCCGACAGCGACTTGAGCGGACGGTTGTTCGCCCCGCGCAGCACGCGCCCCCGGCGGCCGTTGTCAAACAGTGCGTCCACAGCTTCCTGAAGCATGCGCTTTTCGTTGCGGACAATGACTTCCGGCGCTTTCAGGTCGAGCAGTTTGCGCAGGCGGTTGTTCCGGTTGATGACGCGCCGGTAGAGGTCATTGAGGTCAGAAGTCGCAAAGCGCCCGCCGTCGAGCGGCACGAGCGGACGCAGCTCCGGCGGAATGACCGGGATGACATCCAGAATCATCCATTCCGGCCGGTTGCCAGACCGCCGGAAGGCATCCACGACCTTGAGCCGTTTGGCCAGCTTGAGTTTTTTCTGCTGGGAGGTTTCCTCGCGCATCTTCTGCCGCAGTTCTTCGGAGAGCGCTGTGCAGTCCACCCGTTCGAGAAGGGTTTTGATGGCCTCTGCCCCCATGCGCGCAATGAACTGTCCGGGATAGGCGTCAAACAGCTTGCGGTACTGCTCGTCGGTCAGCAGGTCCTTTTCCTTGATGTCGGTCATTTCGCCGGCATCCACCACGATGTAGGACTCGTAGTAGAGCACCTTTTCCAGATCACGCAGGGGAATATCGAGCAGATGTCCAATCCGGCTGGGCAGCCCCTTGAAAAACCAGACGTGGGAGCAGGGCGACGCCAGCTCGATGTGACCGAGCCGTTCCCGGCGCACACGCGACAGGGTGACTTCGACCCCGCACTTGTCGCAGACCACGCCCCGGTATTTCATGCGTTTGTATTTGCCGCACAGACACTCCCAGTCCGTGATGGGGCCGAAAATACGGGCGCAAAACAGACCGTCCCGCTCCGGCTTGAACGTTCGGTAGTTGATGGTTTCCGGCTTGGTCACTTCACCGTACGACCACGAACGTATCTTTTCCGGTGAGGCAAGCGAAATCCGAATGGCTTCAAAGTCGGGCGCGACGGTTGGCTTGTCCTGATGTCTGAGCATGAATGACCTCCAAAGCGGCAATGTGACGGCCGCCAGACCGAACAGCCGTCACCGGTTGACCATCTCAGCGACGCGACAGGGTTGCGGGCGACTCAGCGGACGCACCATTCGAGTCCTCCGAGCGCTTGATGAGTTCGACATCGAGACACAACGACTGTAGCTCCCGCACCAGCACGTTGAAGGACTCTGGCACGCCGGGATCAAAGTCGGTTTCTCCCTTCACAATCGCCTCGTAGCTCTTCGAGCGGCCGGCGACATCATCCGATTTCGCCGTCAGCAGCTCCTGGAGAATGTGTGCTGCTCCGTAGGCTTCAAGCGCCCACACCTCCATTTCTCCGAAGCGTTGACCGCCAAACTGCGCCTTGCCGCCCAGCGGCTGCTGCGTGATAAGGGAGTAGGGACCGATGGAGCGGGCATGAATCTTGTCGTCCACCAGATGTGAGAGTTTCAGCATGTAGATGTAGCCGACCGTGACCAACTGCTCGAAGGGTTCACCCGTCATGCCGTCATACAGCACAGTCTTGCCGGACTGGTTGATCATCGGCAGTTCACCCTGGGATTCCCGCAGCGCTGCCGCTTCGGCCAGCTTCTGCTTGACTTCGGCTTCTGAAGCTCCGTCAAACACTGGTGTAGCAAACTGCACGCCCAGTACGTGCGCCGCCCAGCCCAGGTGCGTTTCCAGAATCTGGCCGACGTTCATGCGCGACGGCACGCCCAACGGGTTGAGCACGATTTCGACGGGCCGCCCGTCAGGCAGGTAAGGCATGTCCTCTTCCGGCAGAATCTGGGCGATGACCCCCTTGTTGCCATGCCGTCCGGCCATTTTGTCACCCACGGACAGCTTGCGCTTCATGGCGATGAACACCTTGACCATCTTGATGACGCCCGGCGGGAGTTCGTCGCCACGTTTGAGTTTTTCGACCTTCTCTTCGTGCAGCCTCTGGAGAATGGCAAACTGCCGCTTGGTGAACTCTTCAAGTTCTTTGATTTCAGCGGCCACATCAATCTTGGGATTCTGAAGCTCGATTTTCTTGAGCGTGGCCAGATCGAGCGTCCTGAGAAAGTCACGGGTCAGGACTTCGCCCTTGCCGAGTACGGCCCGCTTGTTGACGAGCACATCCTTGGCCACCCGCTGCCCTTCCAGAAGCTCGTAAATCCGCTTGTTGCGCTCGTCTTCGAGAATGCGACGCTCATCCTCCAGATTTTTGAGCAATCGCGCTTCTTCCTCAGCCTCAATGGCCAGGGAGCGCTTGCACTTTTCCTGTCCCTTGCGGGTGAAGATTTTGACGTCCACGACAGTGCCCTCGATACCAGGCGGACAGGTCAGGGAGGCATCGCGGACATCCCCAGCTTTTTCGCCAAAAATGGCGCGCAGCAGCTTTTCCTCCGGTGTCAGTTGGGTTTCGCCTTTGGGCGTCACCTTCCCGACAAGAATCGAACCCGGCTTGACGCGGGCCCCGATGCGGATGACGCCGGATTCATCCAGGTCACGGAGGCTGGATTCTGAAACGTTCGGAATGTCGCGGGTGATTTCTTCCGGGCCAAGCTTGGTGTCCCGGGCTTCGATTTCAAGTTCCTCGATGTGGACGGACGTGTAGGCATCCTCCTGCACGAGTTTCTGCGAAATGAGGATGGCGTCCTCGAAGTTGTAGCCGCGCCACGGCATAAAGGCCACGAGCACGTTGCGGCCCAACGCCAGCTCACCCTGGTCGGTGCAGGGGCCATCCGCCAGCACGTCCCCTTTCTTGACGCGCTGCCCCACGCGCACAATGGGTTTCTGGTTGATGCAGGTGCTCTGGTTGGAGCGCCGGAACTTGACCAACTGGTAAATGTCCGCCGTCACCTCACGCGAGAGCGTGCCGGGCTGCGTGGTATCCACCCGGATGATGATGCGTTCGGAATCCACGCTGTCCACAATGCCATCGCGGCGTGCAATGACAACCGCGCCGGAATCCTGCGCCGCAACCCGCTCCATGCCTGTCCCGATCAAGGGCGCTTCTGCGCGCAACAAAGGCACTGCCTGCCGTTGCATGTTGGCACCCATCAGCGCGCGGTTGGCGTCATCGTGCTCAAGAAATGGCACGAGGGCTGCGGCTACCGACACAAGCTGCTTTGGC
This sequence comes from Chloracidobacterium thermophilum B, assembly GCF_000226295.1. Classification (GTDB taxonomy): domain Bacteria; phylum Acidobacteriota; class Blastocatellia; order Chloracidobacteriales; family Chloracidobacteriaceae; genus Chloracidobacterium; species Chloracidobacterium thermophilum. The sequence goes on along the minus strand of NC_016024.1, from coordinate 290,174 downwards.
GATACGTCTATAAACTGGATTTCTTCCCGTGGAACCTCACGAAACTCCCCGGCTTTGCGGGCTGACACCCGCTCGTCAATAATTTCGAGCCGTTCGTTGAGCCGGATGTTGGCCTGCCCGATGGTGTATTTGTCTTCCTCCCAGGCCGAGAGATAAAACGGGTAAGGTTCATATTCTGCCGGCTTCTGGTCGGGCTTGAGCGCCGCATTGGCCGCCTCGGCTTCAGAAAGAGGGATATGGGACCCTGGTCGCAGATTGGTATCGCCACCGTTGGTGATGCGGACGTACTCAATGACCCGCCCGTTTTCCACCTTGCGGTAGGGCGACTCGATAAAGCCAAACTCATTGATCCGCGCAAAGCACGACAGAGACGAAATCAACCCGATGTTCGGCCCTTCCGGCGTTTCAATCGGGCAGATGCGGCCGTAGTGGGTCGGATGCACGTCGCGTACCTCAAAGCCAGCCCGCTCACGGGAGAGTCCGCCCGGACCCAGCGCCGAAAGCCGCCGCTTGTGGGTGATCTCCGACAACGGATTCGTCTGGTCCATAAACTGCGAAAGCTGTGACGAACCAAAGAACTCCCGTACGGCCGCCATGACCGGCTTGGCGTTGACGAGGTCGCGCGGCATTGCCTGCTGCATCTCCTGGTGGATGGACATCTTGTCCTTGATGGCCCGTTCCATGCGCACCAGCCCCAGCCGAAACTGGTTTTCGAGCAACTCACCAACGGCGCGCACCCGCCGATTGCCCAGGTGGTCAATGTCATCGGCGTCGTAGGTCATTTCCTGTCCATCCGGCCCGATGGCGCGCCCTTTGCGCAGCTTGAGCAGATAGGTGATGACATCCACAAAGTCGCGCGGCGAAAGCGTTTGCTGGTCGAGGTTCGCCCGTTCGGGATGCCCCATCTTGATGTTGAACTTGAGTCGCCCGACGCGCGAGAAATCGAACTTCCGGGCATCGAAAAACATCCCGTAAAATAGCCCCCAGGAAGTCATAATCGTGGGCGGATCGCCGGGCCGCATCTTGCGGTAGATTTCCAGCAGCGCATCCACAGGCCGGCGGATGGTGTCCTTCTTGAGTGTTTGCTGGAGAATCGTTCCGATGTCATCCCGTTCGGGGAAATACACCTCGAAGCTTTCGACCCCGGCAGCAAAGAGCTTTTCATACTCCCGTGCCGTCAACTCCGTCCCGGCCTCAACCAGAACCTCACCAGTGGCCACATCCACAATATCAGCCAGCGCCGTCGCCCCTGTGAGGTCCGGTGCACTGACCGCGACTTTGGTCACACCAGCCTCACGAAAGGTTTTCAGGTGCTTTGGCATTACTTTCTGTCCCGGACGCAGCAGGGTCTCACCGGTTTCGGGGTGCTTGACCCCGCCGGTGAGACGCATATCAAGCAGCAACGGACTGATGGGAAACCAGAGACTCTCCTGGTGGACCTCCATCGTGGCCACCTGGTAAAACTGCCGCAGGATTTCAACGTCCGTACATGTCGTCGCCTTGATGCGCTCTTCCAGTTGGGCATCGGTGTAGTCGCCCCGCTCGATGGCTTCCATGTCGAGTTTCTGGATAAGCGCCAACGCCCGCAGGAAGATCGTCGCCAGAAACTTCCGCTTCCGGTCAATCCGTACGTAGAGCAGATTTTTCTGGTCGTACTCAAACTCGATCCACGAACCACGGTAGGGAATGACTTTCGCCAGATAGGTCGGAGACTTTTCAAAGAATACTCCCGGACTGCGGTGAAGCTGGGAAACGATGACGCGCTCCGTCCCGTTGATGATGAATGTGCCGTTTTCGGTCATCAGCGGGATGTCGCCAAAATACACATCCTCGTCCAGAAAGTTGCGCAGGCTGCGCTGTCCGGTTTCTTCGTCTTTGTCCCAGAGCGTCAGGCGGATTTTGACCTTGAGCGGAACGGCATAAGTCATGCCGCGCTCCTGGCATTCGCGGACTTCGTATTTGTGCTTGAGACCGACCGGCTCACCACATACGTCACAGGTGGTGACGATATTTTTGTTGGCCGCGCCACAGGCACGACAAATCACGTCTTCGCCCGAAAGTGGATCAACCTGAATGACGGCCCCGCAGTTGTGACAGTTGGAACGGAGAAACTGCAAGCCCTCGTTTTTGCCACACTTGCATTTCCACTCGCCAATCGAGTATTCAACAAAACTCAACTGGGCTGTGTCACGGAAATCCTTGATGGGAAATACAGATTTGAAAACCGCCTGAAGGCCGATATTTTCACGCTCTTCGGGCAGCTTGTCCATTTGAAGGAAGCGATAGTACGACTCGCGTTGAACCTCGATGAGGTTCGGGATGCGAATTGCCGTCTTGATCTTCGAGAAGTCGTGACGCGCCCGCGTCTCCTTACCGTTGTGCGACATAAGCCAAAGACATGCCTTTCCGCATCAGGCAAGCACCCCAAAAGCGGGCACGCCAAGACCTGCCCGCCGGAAACGAGCTTCCGATGCGCGTGAAGTAAGGAAGTCAACAAGGAAATGGTGCAGCGAAACCAGATGGGAAAATTGACAGGCCACAAACCGGCGGGCTTCACCTGCCAAAGCAAGCCGGTACCAGCGGCTTGTCAGAGGACAAGGTCGAACTACTCGTGCGTACACCGTCATCACGAGCCAGTTGGCGCCACTGAGATTCTTCAAAAGCGCCTCCCGCCACAAGAATGGCTCAAACGGACAAGCCCTTCAGGTCAGCCTGATGCTCAAAAGGCAAGCCCACCACGGGACCTGTCGGGCCCAGTGGTGGTTGATTGCCCGCCGCCGACAAACACCCTTACTTGATTTCGACGGTTGCCCCCGCTTCCGTCAACTTGGCCTTGATGGCCTCGGCTTCGGCCTTTGGAATGCCAGTCTTGATCGGCTTGGGAGCGCCATCCACAAGGTCTTTGGCCTCCTTCAGCCCCAGCGAGGTAATTTCGCGAACGACCTTGATGACATTGATCTTGTTGGCACCGGCAGCCGCCAGGATCACATCGAACTCATCTTTGGCTTCTTCAGCCGGAGCGGCTGGGGCGCCTCCCGCCGCAGCCGCGGCCGCTGGAACCGCAACCGCAGCAGCCGCTGCTGAAACTCCAAACCTTGCTTCCATCAGCTTGACGAGTTCCGCCGCTTCCAACAACGTCAATGAACCAATTTGCTCGACAATGGCCGTCAACTTCTCCGACATGTTCATCCTACCTTTCTGAACTAAAACGTAAAATCACGAGCTGTCGTGGGTTATTCAGGCTCCTGACCGGGCAGCGCCGTTCTCCCCCTTGCTCTTATCCCTATTCCGGGACATCCATTGGCAGACGCCAGGCCACTATCACTCGACCGGGCGTTACTCTGCTTTTTTGTCTCGCACCTGCGCCGTGACTACCGCCACATTGCGCGCCACACCACTTGTCGCCGCGGCAATCCGCTGTGCTCCAGAGTTGATCAGGAACATCAGACGGGACATGAGTTCCTCGCGGGAGGGCATCGTGGCCAGGGCCTCAATGTCCTGTTCCCCGATGGTTTTCCCATCCACAACCCCGGCCTTGAAAACAAACTGTTGGTATTCCTTGAAGAGTTTGAGCAGCAGTTTGGCTGCTGTCACCGGGTCTTCCGGGGCCAGAGCAACCGCCGTCGGCCCCGTAAACTGCTCGCCGAGTTGCTCCAGTACTGTTCCCTTGGCCGCGCGGCGCGCCAGTGTGTTCTTGACAACGTGGTAGCGCATCCCCGCCCGGCGCAGCTCACTGCGCAGCGCCGTGTCGGACTGCACGGTCATCCCCTGAAAGCCAACCAGAAAGGCATGGCGGGTGGATTGAAACTCCGCCGCCAATTGCTCAACGACTGATACTTTTCCCTGTCGCGTCATCGTTCCCCCCAACTCCGGCATCGCGCAGGAACAGGCCGCCCGGCTTCCCCACAGGGCATCAACGTTCCTCACGATGGTCTAAGGATTCAGCTATGGTACTCCGATGGTGCAAGCGGTACCGCTGGCCCCATCGTCGAGCCACAGTAGGCAGCCCGCACGTACCGCCCCTTGCTTGCCGACGGTTTGGCACGGAGAACAGCCTCGATGAGGGTACGGATGTTTTCAATGAGCTTTTCATCAGGGAAGGAAACCCGCCCCACCGGAACGTGAACGACGCCGGTTTTGTCCACACGAAACTCAACCTTACCGGCTTTGACTTCCTGTACGGCCTTGCCGACCTCAAAGGTTACGGTTCCTGTCTTTGGGTTTGGCATCAGTCCCCGTGGGCCGAGAATTTTACCCAGCGTGCCGACGGACTTCATCATATCCGGCGTGGCAATGAGCACATCAAAGTCCAGCCAGCCGCCCTTGATACGCTCGACAAAGTCTTCACCGCCGACCTCGTCAGCTCCCGCAGACTGGGCCTCAGATTGCTTTTCACCAGCCGCAATCACCACGACCCGCTTGGTTTTCCCCAGTCCGTTTGGCAGAACAACCGTCCCGCGCACCATCTGGTCGGCCTTACGGGGATCAACCCCCAAAACCATGGTGACTTCAACCGTCTCATCAAACCTGGCGTAAGCCATCCGCTTGATAAGCGGCACGGCATCCGCCAGAGTGTAGAGCCGCCCCGGCTCAATTTGTGCCAGTGCAGCCCGGTGTTTCTTGCCCATTCGTCCCATACTGTCTCCTCTCAGGTGCCAGCGCGACCCCTTACCGTCGCTCCCTGAATCACTCGCCCCGTCAACGCTGCCGGTGTGGTGTACCTGGCTTGTACCTACTCCACAATCTCAAGTCCCATACTTCGGGCCGTCCCTTTGACCGAGCGAATAGCCGCTTCCAATGAAGCACAGTTCATATCTGGCAGCTTGGTCTCGGCAATCTGACGCACCTGCGCCATGGTCAACTTTCCAATCCGCTCCCGTCCAGGTCGGGCTGCGCCGCTCGTGATACCCAACGTCTTTTTGATCAGGTCGGGGACTGGCGGCGTCTTCGTCACGAAGGTAAACGACTTGTCTGAATAGACCGTGATGACAACCGGAATTTTCAGGTCCCCCATGTCGCTCGTGCGTGCATTGAACTGCTTGCAGAACTCCATGATGTTGACCCCGTGCTGACCCAGGGCAGGGCCAATTGGTGGCGCTGGATTGGCTTTCCCAGCTTGGACCTGAAGCTTGATATACGCTGTAACTTTTTTTGCCATAGCTTGCGCCTAAATCACTTGGTTACTTGCGGCCGTATTGGCGGCATCACGGCAGGACAAAAGGTGAATACCACCTTACGACAGCAACCTCCGGGCAACGACATTCAGGTTACTGTTTCAGAATACCGGATAGATTTCAGGATTCAGCAAAGTTGGGCTTTTCGACGCCCAGAAAATCCAGCTCAACCGGCGTCGCCCGCCCAAAAATCGTCACCATGACCTTCAACGTACTGCGCTCCACATTGACCTCTTCCACCACTCCGGTAAAGCCCGTGAAAGGACCGCTGATGATGCGTACGGTCTCTCCGGAGGAGAACACAATTTTGGGCTTCGGATGGTCCGTGGTCTCGGTGACATGGTTGATGATTTGGTTGACCTCTTCTTCGGTAAGGGCTGTTGGCTTCTGGCCACCAATGAAGTTGGTCACTTTGGGGGTATTTTTGATGGTGTGCCAGACACGCTCCGACATTTCACCAGTTTCATCGTCCGTTTCAATCTGCACGAGAACGTAGCCCGGAAAAATCATCCGTGAGGTCTCGACACGCTTGTTGCCACGCATTTCGACGACGGTTTCCGAAGGAATAAGCACCTCCGTCACCTCGTTTTCCAGGCCATACGCCTTGAGGCGGCTCTGCAAGCTCTCGCGTACCTTTTTCTCGTGCCCTGAATAGGTATGAATGATGTACCAGCGCTTTGCCATAGACTGTCTCGGTCGGCGCGCGTTTACGCCCCTCCCAACCACTTGAGGATCGTTTCCAGAAGGCGTGCCACTACAACATCCACGCCCCACAGAAAGAAACCAAAGAAAGTCGTGATGCCAATAACTACGAGGGTCGTATCATAGACCTCTTCGCGGGTTGGCCAAACTACATTCCTGAGTTCATTGCGTGTGTCACGGAGAAACTGGATACTCGACGACCACCAGCCGGTCAGTTTTGAAACTGGTACGGACGGCTTGCTCTCCGGCGCGGTTACTGTCTCGGAAGCTCGTTCCATGAAATACCCCAAACACCTTCTAAACTCGGCACGGAGACCTACGTGGTGTGATATGGGATGGATTGGCAGGGGTAACAGGAGTCGAACCCGTACTTTCGGTTTTGGAGACCGACGTGCTGACCATTGACACCATACCCCTGCAAAGCCGGCTCATTCGAGGATTTCCGAAATCGTACCTGCGCCGACCGTCCGTCCCCCCTCCCGAATCGCAAACCGCAGCCCCTTCTCCATGGCAATCGGCGTAATCAACTCCACCGTCAACGCCACATTGTCCCCAGGCATCACCATCTCCACCCCCTCCGGCAACTCCGTCACCCCCGTCACGTCCGTCGTCCGAAAGTAAAACTGCGGCCGATACCCCTTGAAAAACGGCGTGTGCCGCCCACCCTCCTCCTTCGTCAACACGTACACCTCCGCCCGAAACTTCGTGTGCGGCGTAATCGTCCCAGGCTTCGCGATCACCTGCCCCCGCTCTATCTCCCGCCGCTCCACACCCCGCAGCAGCAACCCCACATTGTCCCCAGCCTGCCCCTGATCCAGCAGCTTCCGAAACATCTCCACCCCAGTCACCACCGTCTTCCGCGTCGGCCGTATCCCAACCACTTCCACCTCGTCCGACACCTTCACCACACCACGCTCCACACGCCCCGTCGCCACCGTCCCGCGCCCCGATATCGAAAACACATCCTCCACGGGCATCAAAAACGGCTTGTCAATGTCCCGCACCGGCGTCGGTATGTAGTTGTCCACCGCCGCCATCAACTCCTCTATCTTCGCCTCCCACTGCGGCTCCCCGTTCAACGCACCAAGCGCGCTCCCCCGAATCACCGGTATCTCGTCCCCGGGAAAGTCGTACTTCGACAGCAACTCCCGCACCTCCAACTCCACCAAATCCAGCAACTCCGCATCGTCCACCATGTCGCACTTGTTCATAAACACCACCATCGCCGGCACCCCAACCTGCCGCGCCAGCAAGATGTGCTCCCGCGTCTGTGGCATCGGCCCGTCCGTCGCCGCCACCACCAATATCGCCCCGTCCATCTGCGCCGCACCCGTAATCATGTTCTTGATGTAGTCCGCGTGCCCAGGACAATCCACGTGCGCATAGTGCCGCGTCGCCGTCTCGTACTCCACGTGCGCCGTGTTGATCGTAATCCCACGCGCCTTCTCCTCCGGCGCCGCATCAATCTGATCGTAGGTCTTCTTCTGTACCTTCGGATTCTTCTTCGCCAACACCGACGTAATCGCCGCCGTCAACGTCGTCTTCCCGTGATCCACATGCCCAATCGTCCCAATGTTGACGTGCGTCTTACTCCGGTCAAACTTCTCCTTTGACATGTCAAAACCTCGATAAATGCCCGCGTAAGTTACCGCGAAAAATACGGCGTCGCTCACCTGCCAGGGGTGGACGGCGCACAAAATTACGAGAGCCCATAACCGGACTTGAACCGGTGACCTCTTCCTTACCAAGGAAGTGCTCTACCGACTGAGCTATATGGGCGTGGATGGAGCGGGAGACGAGATTCGAACTCGCGACCAACGGCTTGGAAGGCCGTGACTCTACCACTGAGTTACTCCCGCTCAAGTCCAAGCTGGTGCAGGGGACAGGATTCGAACCTGTGAACTCACTCGGAGGGCAGATTTACAGTCTGCTGCCATTGACCGCTCGGCCACCCCTGCATCGATCTTTTGTAAAGAGCCGGCGATGGGACTCGAACCCGCGACCTACTGATTACAAGTCAGTTGCTCTACCAACTGAGCTACGCCGGCAAAAACCTCCTTGGTGACACACACCATGATTGCCTGGAAAAGCCATGATAGTAGCACAACGTCCATGGATTGCAACGCCTTTCTTCTCCACCTTGCCGGGCAGACTTGGCCACAGCCATCTCCACATGTGATAATGTTTACACTTGGAAGACCTGAAGCCGTCAAGGGGAGCTGAAGCCGCAGGCACTTCAGCCACCTGACGTTCACCCCCACCACCTGTCACACCTTGGAGGCTAAGCGTATGTCCCCTCTGCGGATTGGATTGCTCAGTGCTGCGATTCTGTTGGCGATCGTCGGGGCCTGGCTGTACATGAGCCAGGCGTCTTCGACGGAAACCCACAAGTTCTGGATTGCTGTTGCGTGCTTTGTGGCGGCTGGCGGTTCGGCCCTTGGCTTCTTCCTGACCAAACCGGAAGAGCGCGCCGAAGACATCAGCATCACAAAGTTTTAGTGTGTCAGTCAACGATGCTGATGGCTGGCCCGGAAGGTTACCGTCGGCCCATCCCTGGGATGCGGCCGGTCAGGAATGGGTTTTCATCCAACTCACGGGCCACCGTTGTTGACGGCCCGTGGCCGGGATGAATCCGGTAGTGCTCGCCCAAGGTCACGATGCGTTCTTCAATCGAGTTGATTAACGTTGGGCCGTCGCCGCCAGGCAGGTCCACCCGCCCAACCGACGAAGCAAACAGACAGTCACCTACCCACGCATCGGTTTCGTTGTACAGCATCACGTGTCCGGGTGAATGTCCGGGCACGTGACGCACCTTGACCTGCTCGCGCCCGAAGGTCAGTACGTCGCCATCTTTCAAGTACACATCCACCGGCGGCGCATCCTCCAGATCAAACCCAAACCACGACCCCTGCTCTGGCAACTGCCTGTAAAGGAAGTCATCCGCCGGATGCAGATGAATCGGCGCACCCGTCATGGCTTTGAGCGCCCCAGCGCTCCAGAAGTGATCCAGGTGGGCGTGAGAGACCACAATCCGCACCACGTCCAGCCGTTCTTTCTGAATGGCATCGGCAATGGCGTCGAACTCCTCACCGGGATCGATGACCAGCGTCTGGCGGGTCTGCTCGCAGATGAGAAAGTACGTATGCGCCTGAAATACACCCGTTGTGACACGGAAAAATCTCACCGTCGTTCCTCCTGCTCCGTCTCGATGAGGCTGTAAGCCGCCAGCAGCCAGCGGGCAAACAGTTCCACCCCGGGCTGCGTGATCATTTGGAAAGCATACCCGACAACATCCCGATAGGCCGACTGTTCTTCGGCGATGGGAATGATGGGCGGAAAGCCAGCCCGCAGGACATAAAAACTGGACAGCAGGCGCACGAGGGTGTTTGTCCGGGCGGCAAAGGGCTGGAGATCGAGCAGGCGCAGGTGAAACAGACCCGCCTGCTCCACCGGATGCAGTTCGGAAAAGGCGTCGGTGGTGAACCAGTCGAGGGTCATCTCCAAAAGCACCGGCAAGGCGGCCGGCGCGGCCGGCTGGTGGTTTTCCACCTGGGGCCGGCCCGCAGCGGTACGCCACACCTGAACGGTGTCTCCCTGTTCCCCGACGAGTTCGCGGCAGGCCGTTTCCAGATCGTCCATCGTCAGGGCATCCCGCTGGTCTCCGGGCTTGGCGGTTGCCCGCGCCAGCAGCCACCGCGCAGCCCTTTCCAGAGCAGCCGGCGTTGTCGCATCCGACGCCGTATCAAACGGCGGCACGGCATAAGCTTCCAGCCCGGCAATCCACTTCGGCAGCCACCGTGGCTGCGCCGCCAGAACGGCCGCAGCCGGGTGCGCCTGCCGGGCCGCTTCAAGTCGCTTCGCCCAGTTCGATGAAGGGCGGTAGGAATCGTGATAAATCGGCAGTTCGGCCACGCTGACTCATCTCCCTTCCGGTGTGTCTGCTGCCTGCTCCACCCACTCATACAGCGCCGGCAACAGAAGCAAGGTCAACAGCGTGGCTGTCACTAACCCGCCGATGACGACCGTGGCAAGCGGCCGTTGCACTTCTGCGCCGGCCGAAGTGGCCGTAGCCATGGGCAAAAAGCCCAGGCTTGCCACCAGCGCCGTGGTCAGTACCGGACGCACGCGCGTCAGCGCCCCCTCGCGCACGGCGGCTTCCAGCGTCAAGCCCTGCCGCCGCAGTTGCTTCATGGCCGACACCAGCACCAGCCCGTTGAGCACCGCCACGCCAAACAGGGCAATAAAGCCAACGCCGGCCGAGATGGAAAACGGCATACCGCGCAGCGCCAGCGCCGCCACGCCGCCCACGGCGGCAAAAGGCACGCCGGTAAAGACCAGCGCCGCCGCCCGCGCCTGCCCGAACGAGGTGTAAAGCAGCGCGTAAATCAGCAACAGGGCGACTGGAACAACCACCGCCAGCCGGGCGGCAGCCCGTTGCAGGTTTTCAAACTGCCCCCCGAACACCAACCGGTAGCCGGGCGGCAGATCCACAGACGCCTTGAGTTTGGACCGGGCCTCGGCAACGAAGCCGGCCACATCCCGCCCACGTACGTTGCACTCGACCACCATCCGGCGCCGACCGTGTTCACGCGACACCTGGGCGGGCCCCTCGACCAGCGTCACCTCAGCCACGGCCGCCAACGGCACCCGCGCACCAGTCGGCGTCAAAAGCACCTGGGCGGCAATGTCCTCGATGCGGCGGGTGCTGGTCTCACCAAGACGCACAACCAGCGGAAAACGCCGTTCGCCTTCATAGACCGTGCCGACTTCCCGCCCGACCACAAGTGATTCCACCAGCAGGTTGACATCCTCGACACTCAGACCGTACCGCGCCAGCGCCGGGCGGTTGGGCACAATCTGTACCTGCGGGATGCCGGCGATCGTTTCCAGTTTGACATCCGCTGCGCCGGGAATCCGGGTCAGCACCTGGGCAATCCGTTCCGCCCGGTCACGCAGCACCTCCAGGTCATCCCCAAAGACTTTGACGGCAACATCCGACTTGACGCCCGAAATGAGTTCCGCCACCCGCAGCTCAATGGGCTGGCTGAAGCTGAAACGCGCTTCAGGAATCCGCTGCCGCAGCGCCGCGGCCATCGCCGCCACCAGCTCTTCGCGGGTTCGGGCCGTCTTCCATTCGGCGGGCGGCTTCAACCCGATGTATATGTCGCCCAACTCGATCCCCATCGGATCGGTGGCAATTTCGGCACTGCCGTTTTTCGTGACGACCTTGGTCACTTCCGGGAATTCCAGCAGCACCCGTTCGGCTTCGGTGGCCGTGCGGACGGCTTCGGCAACCGACACACTGGGCAGGCGCTGTATCTGTACTGCCAGCGCCCCTTCTTCCAGACGTGGAATGAACTCCGCCCCCAGCGACATCACCAGCGCGCCGGACAGCAGCACCAGTCCAAAAGCCACTGCCGTGGCCTGGGCGCGCTGCCGCCGCATCCACGCAAAGACGGGGCCGTAACCGCGCTTGGCCAGGCGGATGAGCCAGACTTCATGCTCCGCAACGGAGCCGCGCAGGACAAAGACCAGCATCGCCGGGATATAGGTCAGCGACAGTACCGCCGCGCTGGCCAGCGCACACATGACGGTCAGCGCCATGGGCGCAAACATTTTTCCCTCGATACCGCGCAGGGCCAGCAACGGGACATACACCAGGGCAATGATGATCTCGCCGAACATCGTGGCGCGCCGCACCTCGCTTGAGGCCGCCACCACGACCTCCTGCCGTTCCGCCGTGGTCAGCCGCCGCCCAAGCGCATGCTGGTGCTCGGCAACCCGCCGGATGCTGTTTTCCGTCAGGATGACAGCCCCATCCACGATGAGACCAAAATCAATCGCCCCCAAACTCATCAGGTTGCCCGACAGTCCCAGCATCTGCATGCCGACGGCAGCGCCCAGCATCGAGAGCGGAATCACCGTGGCGACCAGCAGCGCCGACGGCCAGTGACCCAGCAGCAGGACCAGGACACCGATGACAATCAGCGCCCCTTCGGTCAGGTTCCAGATCACCGTGCGGATGGTGCGCCCAACCAGTTCGGCCCGGTCATAAAACGGCACGATGTGCACGCCGGGCGGTAACGTCGGCGCAATTTCGGCCAGCCGTTCGGCCACGTTCTGCGTCACCGTCCGGGCGTTGGCGCCCTTGAGCATCAGCGCAATGCCGCAGACCGTTTCGCCAGCACCGTCGGCCGTTACGGCCCCCTGCCGTACAGCGGGTGGCGCACAGACAACCTCACCCAGGTCGCGCACCAGGATGGGCGTTCCACCGCGTCCGGTCGCCACGACAATCCGTGCCAGGTCTTCCACCGATTGCGCCAGTCCCACGCCACGCAACAGGAACTGTTCCTGAGCATGGACAATCGCCCCGCCGCTCACGTTGGCGTTGTTGCGGACAACGGCATCCATGACCTCCCGCAGCGTCAGACCGTACGCCTGAAGCCGGGATGGCTCAATCCGCACCTGATACTGCTTGCTCAAACCGCCGTAACTGTTGACCTCAGCGACACCCGGCGTTCCCAGCAACTGCCGCCGGACAATCCAATCCTGGATGGTCCGCAGCCCCATGGCGTCGTAACCACTGCCGGGCGCGGCGCGCAGCTCATACTGATAGACCTCCCCCAGACCGGTTGTGATGGGGCCCAGCATTGGTGCACCACTACCCGGCGGAATCTGATCGCGCGCGGCTGCCAACCGTTCAAAAACCAACTGCCGCGCCCGGTAAATGTCCATGTCATCATCAAAGACGACAGTGACGGCCGAGAGACCAAACTTCGACAGGGAGCGGATTTCCTCGACGCCGGTCAGTCCGGCCAGCGCCGTTTCAATCGGAAACGTTACCTGGCGTTCGATTTCCAGCGGTGTCAGGGCGGGCGCGGACGTCAGTATCTGAACCTGGTTGTTGGTGACATCCGGCACGGCATCAATCGGCAGCCGCCGGAACGCATCCAGCCCGGCCAGCACGAGCAGCAGGACGCCGATGAGTATGAGCAGCGGATGGGTGGCCGAAAAGCGCAGGATACGGTCAAGCATGGCTTATTCCTCCGCTTCGAGGCCGACAAGCTGGGTTTTGAGCGCCAACGCCCCCTCGACCACGACACGCTCACCGACTTCCAGACCGCGCAGCACCACAACGCTGTCGCCCTGGATTGCTCCAACCTCGATGTCCCGTGGGTGAAACTCGTGGGGGTCGGCTCCCGCGACAAACACCACCGTTCGGGCGCCAATGCGCTGGACGGCCGCTGCCGGAATGACAAGCTGCGCTACCGGTGACGGTGACAGCAGGGCGACTTCGACAAACATCCCCGCCCGCAGACGCTCGCCGGGATTGGGCACCTCGATGCGGACGCGCGCCGTACGGGTGTCGGCATTGATCTGCGCTTCGATAAAGGCCACCCGCCCCCGCACAGGCGTTGCCCCAAGCACTGGCGCGTGAACCGTCACCGGCTGCCCCAGGCGTACCTGCCCCAACTGGGCTTCGGGAACGGCCGCCATGACCCACACCGTCCGCAGGTCAGCGACCGTCAGCAGCGGCGTGCCAACCGGGACAAACGCCCCGACATTTGCCGTTCGTTCCGTCACCAGACCGGAGAGCGGCGCAACGAGTGTGATTTCTGCCGTCGGATGGGCCGTGTCATCGGAAGCACCGGCCGGCGCGCCAAGCGCGGCAAGCTGATCCTGGATGTGCCTGACCTCCACCGTGGCGACTTCAAGTGCGGCCCGCGCCTCCCGTAAATCACGCTCCAGACCGACCACTTTCTGAAAGTCATACTCGGCTTTGGCCGTGGCATAGGCGGTTTCGGCGTCCTGCAACTCCTGCCGCGACAGCACGCCAGCCTCGAAGAGCTGTTTCATGCGCTCAAAGGTGGCTTCCGCCTGCTTCAGACGCGCCTGCGCCTGCACAAGCGCCACCCGGCTTTCGTCGCGCTCGACCCGCTGCACGTTGCGCGCGGCAATGTCGCGGCGGGTTTCGGCGTCGTGCAACCGTACGTGCAGGTCGGCAATTTCAGGGCTGTCGAGAATCACCAGTGGCTGTCCGGCCCGCACCCGCGTCCCCTGCGTGACCAGCACCCGCTTGACCTGCCCGGACACCAGCGGCGCAATCACAACATTCGCCTGGGGATTGAGTTCGACTGTGCCGGTGACATGCCATTCCGCAGACACAGCGGCGGTCTCTGCCGGCTCAAGGCGTACGCCGTCCAGAGACTCAAGCCGCAGCGCCGGCGTGCCCGCTTTCGGCTGCGGCGTTGCCGGCGGTGTGGCCACGACGGCCGAACGGCGCGCACCCACAAGCCACCAGCCGCCCAGCGCCAGAATTCCCAAAAGCCCCAAGGCAACCGCCCAGGATGACCACCCGCGTCCCCACCGGGGCGGCGCGACCGGGGCCATTCCGCCGCCGGACACTTCTGTACCAACAGCCGGAGAAACCTCCGGCATGATTTCCGTCGTCATGACACAACTCCTGACCTCATCTGTTTGTGGAAAGCCAGACTGCCGGGCCCGGCTTCGGGCGCCAGCCGCCGTCAAACAGGCATTGGGTCAGGAATGTCGTGGTGGGTGGAAAATCGCGCCGGGAAACAGGCGGGCGTAGAACACCGGGAGGTCGTCGCCATGGGCGCCTGCCGCCAGCGGGATACCGTGCAGCGGCGGGACGACGAAGGGGGGAGATTCAACCACCGACTGGGTGTTCCACAGGCAGGAATGTGCCACAGCGCCTTTTTCGGTCACGCTGCCGCCGAGGGCAACCGCCGTCAATTGCGGCACACCACCGTCTTCCGGCGCCAGGTCTCCCGAAGTGGGCACAGCGACAACCGCCGGCACAGCGCACCCGAAAAGTTCACCGGCCGCGTACTGCGGGCAAAGCAGGTGCACCACACACAGGTCAAACAGCAGCCAGAGCAGGAAAAAACTCCCGAAGCCCTGCTGCCAACCTGTTTTGTGCTGACCGGAATGCTGCACACACATGGGGTTGTCTCTCCGCCGCCACTGTAGTATGCGCCCAAAGGCAGAAGCAATAGGGGCGGAAGCAAGCCGGCACCCATCAGCGGACAGCCCCGGTGGTCGCCGGAACCGGCGGGCGTTCGCCGGCAGGTTGCATGGAAAGCCATCTTCCCTGACAATCGGGACTTCCAGCCCGAACCAACCCCCACATCCCTGTCGGTCTGCTGCCCATGAAAGTCCTCAAACCGTTCCGTGAACTCCTTGCCGCCGACGGTATCCACGTTTTCGACGGCGCGATGGGAACCCTGCTGTACGCCAAAGGTGTCTATGTCAACCGATGCTACGACGAGATTTCGCTTTCCAATCCGGCGCTCGTCCAGGAAGTGCACCGTGAATACGTCAAGGCCGGCGCTGAAATTGTCCAGACCAATACCTTTGGTGCGAATCGTCCGAAGCTCGAAATGCACGGGTTTCAGGATCGCGTCCAGGAGATCAACTACAAGGCGGCCAAACTGGCCCGCGAGGCCGTTGGCCCGCAGGTGTATGTGGCCGGTTCCATCGGGCCGCTGGGCATCCGCATCGAGCCGTGGGGGCCGACCTCGTTTGACGAAGCCAAAGCCTTTTTCCGCGAGCAGGCCGAAGCCCTGCTCGATGGCGGCGTGGACCTCATCGTGCTCGAAACCTTCACTGACCTGACAGAGATTCGGCAGGCGCTGGCCGCCGTCCGGGAACTGTCCGCGGACATGGTGGTTGTCGCCCAGATGACCGTGGGGGAAGACGGTGCCACCGGCTACGGGACAGCCCCGGAAATCTTCACCAAACGGCTCGACGAGTGGGGTGCGGATGTCATTGGTCTCAACTGTAGCGTAGGGCCCAAGCCCATGCTGGAAGCCATTGAGCGGATGGCGGCCGTTACGGAAAAACCTCTGTCCGCGCAGCCCAACGCCGGCCTGCCGCAAGACCTGCAGGGACGCAAAATCTATCTCTGCTCGCCGGAATACATGGCGAAATACGCCCGCCGACTTATTCAATCCGGCGTACGGTTCATCGGCGGCTGCTGTGGCACAACCCCGGAGCACATCAAGACCCTCAAGGCGGCCGTGCGGGCGCTGTCGCCGGCCAAGCGCATCGAGCCGGTGATACAGGTTCTGGAGACAAAGTGCCCGGATGTGCGCATCACGCCGCCGGAGGAAAAGTCCCGGTTTGCGCGCAAGATCGTGCAGGGCGAGTTCGTCACCAGCGTGGAGATTGTCCCCCCACGTGGTTGCGACCCGACCAAAATGCTGGAAGGCGTGCGTCTGCTCAAAGCGGCTGGCGTGGATGCCGTCAACGTTCCCGACGGCCCACGGGCGCAGTCGCGGATGGGTGCCATTGCAACCTCGCTCATCATCGAGCAGCAGGTCGGCATCGAGACGGTCACGCACTACTGCTGCCGGGACCGGAATCTGCTGGGGATGACCTCCGACCTGCTGGGGGCAGCAGCCCTCGGCTTGCGGAACATCCTCCTCATCACGGGCGATCCGCCGAAGATGGGGCCGTACCCGGACGCCACAGCCGTCTTCGACATTGACTCCATCGGTCTGACCAACATGGTCAAGCGGCTCAACCTGGGTCTCGATCTGGGCGGCAATGCCATCGGTCAGCCGACCTCGTATTTCATCGGCGTCGGTGTCAATCCCTGCGCCGTTGACCTGGACTACGAAATCCGGCGGTTTGAGTACAAGGTCGAGGCCGGCGCGGAGTTCGCCATCACCCAGCCCATCTTTGACATCGGCATGTTCCGCGCCTTTCTCAAGCGCATCGAACACTGCCGCATTCCCATCATAGCCGGGATTTGGCCCCTGACGAGCTACCGCAATGCGGAATTTCTGAGCAACGAAGTCCCCGGCGTCGTCGTGGCGCCGGAGATTCTTGAACGCATGCGCCGGGCCAATACCTCGCCGGAAGCCGGACAGCAGGAAGGGCTGGCCATTGCCCGTGAAATGTTGTCTGAAGTGCGCGATCTCGTACAGGGCGTACAGGTGAGCGCACCGTTCGGGCGCGTCGCCTACGCACTGGAAGTCTTTGAAGTGCTTCGGGAAACCGTTGGATAAACCATGCCGAAACCTCTGTTCCTGCTTCAGTCAGCCCGGATGTCGCCGGCACATCGGGTCAGATGGCTGCTGGTTGCCGGTGTTCTGTTACTGTGGGGCGGTCTGGGCGCTTTCGGCCCGGCCCGACAGGCGGCGGCCAACGCCTCGCTGAACATCCGGGTGCTGTTTCCCAAGACGCGCTTCAGCGCCCCAAGCGACGGGCGGCTGCTGTTGCTCATCTCGAAAGACCCCAGCGCCGAACCCCGCTTTCAAATCAGCGAAGACCTCGACACGCAGCAGGTTTTCGGCATGGATGTCAACGGCGTCCAGCCCGGACAGGTGGTGACCTTCGACCCCCAGGCTGACGGTTATCCGGTGCTCCGCCTGGCCGACCTCCCGCCCGGCGACTACTTCGTGCAGGTGCTGTTCCACCGCTACGAGACGTTCCGACGCAGCGATGGGCACGTCGTCAAACTGCCGATGGACCGGGGCGAAGGGCAGCAGTGGAACCGCGCGCCGGGCAACACCTACAGCACGCCACGGCAAATCACGCTCAACCCGCAGCGCGGCGGCACGGTGGAACTGTCCCTCGATCAGGAAATCCCGCCCATTCCGCCCCCGCCGGACACGAAGTACATCAAACACTTCAAAATCCGCAGTGAGTTGCTGTCGAAGTTCTGGGGACGCCCCATGGAACTCGGCGCATGTGTCCTTCTGCCCGAAGGCTTTGATGAACATCCCGACCTGCGTTATCCGCTCTGCGTGTTCCACGGGCATTTTCCCTACACCTTCGATGGCTTTCGGGAAACACCGCCCGACCCCGACCTCAAGCCGGATTACAGCAAGCGTTTCAAACTGACGGGCTACAACCGGATTCAGCAGCAGGCGGCCTACGACTTTTACAAAACCTGGACGAGTCCCGACTTCCCACGGCTGGTCATTGTCGAAATCCAGCACGCCAACCCGTATTACGACGACTCCTACGCGGTCAACTCGGCCAACGTCGGCCCCTACGGCGACGCCATCATGCGCGAGCTGATTCCCGAAATCGAACGCCGCTTCCGCTGCATCGGGCAGGGATGGGCGCGCTTCACCTATGGTGGCTCAACCGGCGGCTGGGAAGCGCTGGCCGCGCAAATCTTTTACCCGGACGATTTCAACGGCTGTTTTGCCGCCTGTCCCGACCCGATTGATTTTCGCGCCTACACCACGGTCAACATCTATGCGGACGACAACGCCTACGTTTTCGGTGGGCCGTGGAAGACCGTCCCGCGTCCGGGCAAGCGCGATTACCTCGGCCACCTTCAGGCGACCGTCCAGCAGATGAACCAACTGGAGCTGGCGCTCGGCTCCAACGGCCGCTCCGGCGGGCAGTGGGACATCTGGCAGGCGGTGTACTCACCTGTCGGGCCCGACGGCTATCCCAAGCCCATCTGGGACAAACGCACGGGCGTCATTGACAAGTCCGTAGCGGCGTACTGGCGGGAACACTACGACCTGGGCGACATCCTGCGGCGCAACTGGAAGACGCTGGGGCCCAAGCTCCAGGGGAAAATCCACATCTACTGCGGGGACATGGATAACTACTACCTCAACAATGCCGTCTATCTCGTCGAGGAGTTCCTGGCCGCCACGACCGACCCGCCTTACGGGGGCGAAATACGCTACGGCGACCGCGCCGAGCACTGCTGGAACGGCGACCCCACGCGCCCGAATGCCCTGTCGCGGCTGCGCTACAACGAGATGTACGTCCCCAAGATTATGGAGCGCCTCAAGGCTACGGCACCGCCCGGCTGGACGATGCAGCAGGGCGGCTGGGTGTTCAGGCCCAAAGCCGCCCAAAAGCCCTAGACGAACAGCCAGTGGAACAACAGAAACAGTCCGCCGGCCAGCCCGATGGCGGCCGGAAGGGTCAGCACCCAGGCCGAGGCAATCTTGATGACGGTGGCCGCCTGAAGGCCCGACCCCTTGGCCACCATCGTGCCGGCGACACCTGACGACAACACGTGCGTTGTACTCACCGGCAACCCCAGGTAGGACGCCATCCCGATGCTGGACATCGCCACCAGCTCAGCCGAGGCTCCCTGTGCGTACGTCAGATGCTCTTTGCCGATTTTTTCGCCAATGGTGATGACGATGCGCTTCCAGCCGACCATCGTCCCAATGCCCAGCGAAAGGGCAATGGCGATTTTGACCCACAGGGGAGCATAGTCGGTGAGTGACTTGAGCAGGGCGGCATCCTGCTTGAGGGTGCCGGCTTCAGCCGCAGAAAGGGCGGCTGGCTCCGCCTTGAGGACTTTCTTCACTGTGGCATCGAGCTTGATGATGTCCGAGCGCAGGTCTTTGCGTTGCTCACGCGGAATCTCCCCCAGCGTGGTGTGACCATCAAGCGCCCCCCGCACCCGCGCGACAGCCGACTGAAGTGCCTCAGCCTCGGACGGGGCCAGCCGGGATGCAACGCCATCCATGCGCACGAGCGCCTGCCGGGCGCTTTCCATCTGCTGGGCGTTGAAGGACATATCCAGCGCAAACGAAGCCGGGACAATCCCCGTGAGAATGAGCATCACCAGCCCGATGCCCTTCTGGCCGTCGTTGGAGCCGTGGGCGAAACTCACGCCGGTGCAGGTCAGGATGAGAATGGCGCGAATCCACAGCGGCGGCGGATTGTGCTCATCCGGCTTTTCGTACAACCGCTTGTCGGGAATCAGCCACCTTGACAGCAGGACGAGCAGGGCCGCCAGCGAAAAACCGATGAGCGGTGAGATCAGCAACGACAGCCCGGTTTCCGAGACCTTGCCCCAGTTGACCCCATCACCAAAGCGATGACCGGGCAGAAGCGAATTGGCAAGACCGACGCCGACAATCGCACCAATCAGCGTGTGCGAACTGGAAGCCGGCAGCCCGAAGTACCACGTGCCCAGATTCCAGATAATGGCTCCCAGCAGCAGGGCGAGCGCCATGGCCAGCCCGGCGCTGGTGCTCTTTGAAATGAGCAGCTCGACGGGCAGCAGATAGACGATGCCCATGGCCACGGCAATCCCGCCGAAAAACACGCCGCAGAAGTTGCAAATCCCGGACCAGACCACAGCCGTCCAGGGACGCAGCGACTTCGTGTAGATCACGGTGGCTACGGCATTGGCTGTGTCGTGAAAACCGTTAACGAACTCGAAACCAAAAGCGACGGCAAGCGACACGAGGAGCAGCACGAGGGTCGTCGGCGGAAGCGCCTCGCCAAATAATGCATCCATACGAACCGGATTCCCTCAAAACAAAGCCTGAAAATAGCAATGTCAAACGTAAGGGAAGCTTGGAGCAGGCGCGTTAACGCCGTGTTTCGGACAGGCGCTCAGGACAAAACTTTTTTGACCTTGGCCGGCACGCCGACCACGAGCGTGGCAGGCGGCACATCCTCGGTCACGACGGCCCCGGCCCCCGTCACGGCTCCCGCGCCCACCCGCACTGGCGCGACCAGCATGGTGTCGCTGCCGATTTTGACGCCGTCCTCGACAATGGTGCGGTGCTTCTGTCTGCCATCGTAGTTGCAGGTGATCGTGCCGGCGCCCACATTGACCCCAGCCCCAAGCGTGGCGTCACCGAGATAGCTCAGGTGCATGGCTTTTGTTCCGGGACCCAGCGACGACTGCTTGACCTCCACGAAGTTCCCCACCACAGCGCCTTCCTGCACGTGGGCGTTCAGGCGCAGGTGGGCAAAGGGCCCGACCGTCGTCCGGTCATCGAGGCGGCTGTCAAAGACCAGCGAGTAGTCGCGTACGGTCACACTGTTCCCCAAGCAGGCATTGACGAGCCGTGCGCCCGTGTGAATCCGGCAATCTTCGCCAATGACGGTCTGACCTTCGAGGTGCACGTTGGGATACACCACGGTGTCCATCCCAATCTCGACCTCCACTTCGACGTACGCTGTTGCCGGGTCGAGAAACGTCACCCCGGCGGCCATCAGTTCGGCCACCTTGCGACGGCGCAGGATCGCTCCTGCCGCCGCCAGTTCGGCGCGGGTGTTGACGCCGCAGACCTCCTCGGCTTCGGGGTGCAGCAGCACCTCGACGCGCCGCCCATCCTGGCGCAGCAGCCGCAGGGCATCGGGCAGGTAGTATTCCCCCTGGGCGTTGTCGTTGGAGATGCAGGCCAGCACGTCAAACAGGCCGTCGAGCTGGAAGGTATAGACCCCGGTGTTGATTTCGGTGATGGCTTTTTCGGCCGGTGTGGCGTCGCGTTCCTCGATGATCCGGTCAAAGCCTCCGTCGGATGTGCGCTGGATGCGGCCGTAGCCGGTCGGTGTCGTCAGGTTGGTGGAAAGGACGGTTGCCGCCGCCCCGGTTGCGGCATGGACGGCCAGCAGATGGCGGAGTGTTGCCGGCCGCAGCAGCGGCACATCACCGGAAAGCACCAGCAGCGTGCCCGTGACGGCCGACAGAGCTTCCTCCGTCACCCGCAGGGCATGGGCTGTGCCACGCCGCTCGGCCTGGACGACGACTGAAAACGGGATATGCGGGGCCAACGCCTTCCAACGGGCGGCAAAAGCCTCGTGTACGGCTTCTGCCCCGTGGCCGACCACGACCACGACCTGCTTCGGATCCAGTGCCGCCGCGCTCCGGGCAACATGCCCCAGCAGCGTATCGCCGGCGACAGGGTGCAGCACTTTCGGCAGGCGTGACTTCATGCGCGTCCCTTCGCCAGCCGCCAATATGACAACGGTAACTGGAATAGACAAACGGATAGCTCCTCAACACAATCTTGGCTGGTGCGGATGCCGCCGCCAGACTATAAATTCCAGAAAGAGTCCGGCGCTATGGTGGTCTGGCGTCCGGCGGCTCGAAATTCAGCCACAGCGAAGTTCACTGTCATGGGACGCTTTTTTGGTACCGATGGGATACGCGGCCGCGCCGGCGAGTTCCCACTTCAACCAGAAGCTCTGACCATCATCGGGGCGACGCTCAGCCAGGTGCTGGCGGCGCGTACCGGACGGACGCCCCGGTTGGTCATCGGCGGTGACACCCGTGAATCCAGTCCGTGGATAGCTGCCGCCGTTGCCCAGGGGATTGCACAGGCCGGGGGCACAGTAAGCTGCGCCGGTATCATCCCCACGCCCGGCATTGCCTACCTGACCCGCGCCGAAGGCTTTGACGCTGGGATTGTCATTTCGGCCTCGCACAATCCATTTCACGACAACGGCATCAAGTTCTTTCTGGCTTCGGGAGAAAAAACCGACGACACGCTGGAAACCGCCATTGAAGCCGCCCTTGAAAACCTGTCCCCGGCTCCGGTGCAGCCTGAAGCGCCCGGTTCAGCCCCGGCTTCGTTGTGGGAAGACCCAACCCATGCGTTGAGTTATCTGGAGTTCCTCACGCAGCACATTGGCGCGGACCTCGATCTTTCCGGCTGGTCCATTGCCGTTGACTGCGCCAATGGCGCGGCCGCGCCTTACGCCAACATCATGCTCCAGGCGCTCGGCGCCAAAACCTTTGTGACCGGCGCTGCCGCCAACGGACGCAACATCAACGACGGATGTGGAACGATTCACATCCAGCACGTGGCTGAAGTGACCCGTGCAGCCGGCGCGCAGCTTGGCATTGCCTTTGACGGGGACGCCGACCGCTGCCTGTTTGTGGATGAGCAGGGCGAAGTGGTGGACGGCGATGCCATCCTCTATGCCATGGCTACCGATGCCGATGCCCGTGGCGAGCTGACGCCGCGCTGTGTCGTGGCGACCGTCATGAGCAACATGGGGCTGGAACTGGCCCTGCGGGAACGGGGCATTGACCTCATCCGCACGCCGGTTGGCGACCGGGCCGTGCTGGCGGCAATGCTCGAACATGGCGCGCTGCTGGGCGGTGAACAATCGGGCCATATCATTTTTGCCCGCCAGAGCCTGGCCGGCGATGGACTGCTGACCGCTCTCAACGTCCTGCGCCTGCTCGTGGAGCGGCAGTGCTCGCTGCGCGAAGCCGTGCGCGGACTGACCCGCTTCCCACAGACGCTCGTCAACGTTCCCGTACGTGAAAAACGCCCCTTCGAGACCCTGCCACGGGTGGCGGCAACGGTGCGGGAAGTCGAGGCCCAGCTTGCCGGACGGGGACGCCTGCTCCTGCGGTACTCCGGCACGGAAAATCTGGCCCGGGTGATGCTGGAAGCAGCCAACGGCATAGACATCGGCACACTTGCCGCCCAGGTTGCTGCCGCCATCGAGCGTGACCTGGGCAATGGGCATCCCGGATAGCCCTCCATTGTTCTGCACGCTCCCCCGACTAGTCCCCCGACTAGCCTGTAGTCGGCCTGCCTTCGCCGTGGCCCACGTCATTTCGTGACCGACATCACCGTAGCCGATAGTCCGAGCTTTCACTACGTACCGCCGCCGGCTGCACATGGGGCGCAGCGGGTCATCGTCAAGCCGAACCTGGGCTATCCCGTACCGGCTCCGGTCACGGTAGGGCTGCCGGTGCTGCGGGAAGTGTTGCTTGGTATCCGGCGCGTTGCGCCACGGGCGGAGATCGTCATCCTGGAAGGGGTCTGCACCAGGGTCACGTTTGCGGAAGTCATGGCCCGGCTGGGCGTCAACCGGCTGCTGGCTGAACTGGACGATCCGGGACTGCGGCTGCTGGATGCGGATACGCTGCCGCACAAGACCTATTCCAACACATTCCGGCAACCGCAGCGGTTTGACCGGATGCAGGCTCCGGCGCTTCTGGAGGAAGCTGACTGCCGGGTATCTGTGGCCGGCTTCAAGCGCACGACGCTCAAGGGACGCCCGCTCATCAGCGCCGCCATCAAAAATCTCTACGGTCTCTTTCCACGCGCCGTCTATCGCGCCCGCAGCCCCCATGCCCGTGGGCAACTCCACGTGCCGGACGTGCAGCGCATCCTGGTGGATGTCTATTTCACCCTTGGCGTACGGTTTGAGGGGGCCGTCGTGGACCTGACCCACAAGTTCATCAGCCGGGACTGGCAACCGGATGAAGGAACGGCCGTCCCGGTGGGCAGGGTTGTCACCGGGACTGACCTGCTGGACGTGGACCTGCGCGCCGTGGAGCTTGCCGGTGAGCCGTGTTCGGATTATTTCCAGACCATTGCCCGGCAGCGGCGGGCCGGTTGACCGACGCGCTGTGCCGACTGGTATGAACCCAATGCTGACGGCTGATTTTTTCGCCCGTGACGCCGTGACCGTCGCACAGGAACTTCTGGGATGTACGCTCTGGCACGGTGACGCCGGCGGCATCATCGTTGAAACCGAAGCCTACACCGACGACCCGGCCTCGCATGCCGTTTTGCGTGGGCCGCGCGGCCAGTTGATGCGTGAGACCTACGGGCGGCTCTATGTGTATCTGATCTACGGGATGTATTACTGCCTCAACTTCACGACCGATACGCGCGGCCCCGGCGCAGTGCTCATTCGCGCCATTGCGCCGACGCATGGCATCGAGAGCATGCAGGCCCGGACGCCGCGCCCGATGCCGGTTCACGAGTTGGCGCGCGGCCCGGGCCGCCTCTGCCGCGCCTTGGGGATTGGACGCGAACACAACGGCGAGCAGATCGGGCGCCGGGTCTGCCTCCAACCACGCGCAACCGTGCCGCCCATCGCCAGTTCGCCCCGCATTGGCATTACTCAGGGACGCGATTTACTCTGGCGGTTCTTCATTCCGAACGAACCGAGTGTCAGCCGTTTCCGATGAAGAACCACCGCCTGCCAACCGACCTGCCAACCGATCTCGACGCTATCCTCACAAGCATCTGGAAGGCTTTTGAAGTCGGCGTCCGGGAAGCCGGACATCCCTTTCACACGCCCGTCGTGGCCACGGCCGGCCTGGCGGACTGTGATGCCCGGGTTGTCGTCCTGCGGCGCGCCTCCCCTGACCGCCGCGAACTGGCGTTCCACACCGACGCCCGCGCTCCCAAGGTGCGTCTGTTACAGGCCTGTCACACAACGGCATGGGTGTTTTATGACCCGGCCGGCAGAATACAAGTACGGGCTAAAGGGAACACCGTGGTTCACCAGGGCGATGCTGTGGCCGAAGCCGCCTGGGCGCGCACCAGGCTGATGTCACGGCGCTGTTACCTGGCCGAACTCGCCCCCAGCACTCCATCCGATACCCCCTCCAGCGGACTGCCGCCGGCTCTGGTGGAGCGGTCGCCGACGGCGGAAGAAAGTGAAGCCGGCTTTGTCAACTTTGCCGTCTGTGTCACGGAGGTTATCCGGCTGGACTGGCTCCAGCTTGCGGCCCGCGGCCACCGGCGGGCCGCCTTCACCTGGGACGATCATGCCGCCGGCTGGCGTGGCCACTGGCTGACACCCTGACCAGGCCGACCGGATGCGCCGTAACCAACCGGTGCCACACCTATGCCTTCCTCTGCCACACTGACAGTTCTGGGCCTTTTGGCCGGCGCCCTCACCAGCTTTTCTTTCGCCCTTCAGGTGTGGCAGAGCTGGCGCACGAAGTCGGTCAAAGACGTTTCGGCCGGCATGTACCTTGTGTTTTCCACCGGTGTCATCCTGTGGCTCATCTATGGGTTGCTCCGCCGGGACATACCGCTGATGGTGTGGAACACCCTCACGCTGGTTCTGGTCGCCACGATTCTGGTGCTGAAGTTTCGCTATGGCCGCCGCCGGCCAACCACCAGCGCGCAGCGCGGAACACCGGACTGAAAACCGACGGAAAAAGAGTCCGCCGGCGCGCCATCTGGCTGCACCATATCTGAATTTTCGCTACAATCGGCTGCCAAAAGGTTGACGAGAAACTTGGTTGTCATACCACAAGGTTTGGCACACAATAGGCTTCTCATCCCGCACAGACCCAGGTTTTCTTCGTGGAGACACCAGCCCTTGACGACCATCCCCGATCCCTTCATTGGTGTCACTCTCGATGGCAAGTATCGCCTTGACGCCAAAATTGGCGTGGGCGGTTTTGGTGCGGTCTATCGGGCCACGCATCTGAACCTCAACCGCCCTGTGGCAGTCAAGGTGCTGCACAACAACATCCACAACACCACGCCGGAAAACCTGGAGCGGTTTCGGCAGGAAGGCGTCTCGGCCTGCTCGGTTTCCCATCCCAACGCCGTGGCCGTTCTGGATTTCAGCATCACCCAGGATGGCCATGCCTACCTGGTGATGGAGCTGCTCGACGGCCGCCCGCTGAGCGACGAACTCCAGGAACGGTTTGTGCTTCCACTCGAACGCTGTGTGGAAATCATCATCCCGGTGTGCGATGTGCTCACCGAAGCCCATGCATCGGGCATCGTCCACCGCGACATCAAGCCGGATAACATTTTTCTCCACCGCACCCGGCGCGGAGAGGTCGTCAAGGTACTCGACTTCGGCATTGCCAAGCTGGCGCGCCCCCCGAAAGAACCCGGCCGGCGCAACCTGACGGCCACCGGCATTCTCATGGGGACGCCGGAATACATGTCGCCGGAACGCATGCGCAACAAGCCCTACGACGGCAAGGCGGACGTGTACAGTCTGGGCATCATGATGTACCAGATGCTGACGGGAAAGTTGCCGTTCGAGTCGCCGGACAATGATTTCGTCGCCGTGATGTGGATGCAGGTCAATGATCCGCCGCCGCCATTGCGTTCATACAACCCGGCCGTTCCAGCGGAAATCGAGCGGGTTGTCCTGCACGCGCTGGAAAAGGACCCGGCCAACCGGCCGACGGCAGAGGAACTGGCCAGCGAGCTGCTGGCAGCCACGGGCGAATCTTCCTTCGGCTACTCTTCCGGGAAGTTCACCCTGGGCAGTCCGGCGTCAACGCCATCGGCGGACCCCGCCTCACCGGCGGTTCCGGCCGGACTCCCGGCGCTGACGGCTGAAGGCCCCAGCGTACCGTTGCTCTTCGACCTGACCTCAACCCTGGAAATCATCACTTCCCCGCTGACGGAAAGCGTCCCGGCGGCCACGGCTCCATCGGCGACAAATGGCCCCGCTCCACACCTGCCGAATCTGGCAGGGCTGGTGTTGCCAGCGCCCGAACCGGTAAAACCGGCCGAAAAGCTCGGCGAGATTGCCGTCTTCACCGGCCACACCTACCCAAACAGCATTGCTTTTTCGCGGGATGGCAGGTTTTTCCATTCAGCGCGCCGTGACCAGACCATCGGCATGTTTTCGACTGAAGACGGGCGTGAAATCACCCGTTTTGCCGCCGGGCGCATGTTTCCGGTACGCTGTGCGGCGCTAAGTCCCGACAACCGCCTGGCCGTGTTCAGCGGCGCGGATGACAGCCTCCGCCTGCGCGACGCCCAGAGCGGCAGCGAACTGCGGCGGCTCTTCGGGCACACGATGGTGACGACGGTGGCGTTCTCGCCAGACGGGCAATGGATTGTGACCGGCGGGCAGGACAAAACCGTACGCCTGTGGGAAACTTCCACCGGACGCGAAATCCGCCGGTTCACCAAGCATGCCGATGAAATTGCCTGCGCCACCTTTGCGCCGGACGGGCAATCGGTCATCGTCATGACCGTCAGCGGTGACATCCACCTGTGGGCCACGCACACTGGACGGGAGTTGCTCTATCTGCCGCCGGACGAAACGACCTACGACTCGCTGAGCGTGTCCATTTCGGATGACCGCCAGCGGCTGGTCGGCAGCGAACTCAAGCAGGTCAAGACGGCCGAAAGTGAAGGGCGGCGGCGCATCAAACGGCTTGATGCCGGGCAAATTCCCTACGGCTCGGCGCAGGTCGTCTTTACGCCCGATGGCCGGCAGGTGGCGTCAGTCAACCTTGATTCGACAATTCGCCTGTGGCAGGTCGCCGACGGAAAACCGGTGCAGGTCTTCATTGGCCACGGCAACTACGTCAACAGTCTGGCCATTTCGGCCGATGGCAAACGGCTTCTGTCGGGCAGCGACGACCGGACCGTGCGGCTGTGGGACATCGAAAGCGGCTGTGAAATTATGTGCCTGACCGGTCACACCGAACGGGTGCACCACGTGGCTCTGCATCCCGATGGCGTCCACGCCTTTTCCTGCGGGCAGGATGGCACGGTTCGCCGGTGGGGCCTGCCTTTGCCATAGTGTACCGGCATCATTCCCGCAGCGGTTCTTTTTCAAGGCCATAGCGGCGGCGCTTGAGAATCAGCCCCTGCCGGGTCAGGCCCAGTTCACGTGCAGCATGGGTGACGTTGCCGTGGTGACGCTCCAGCGCCTCGGCAATCATCTGGCGCTCCAGCGCCTCCACGGCCGCTGACAACGTGGGTCGGGAAGGCAGAACCAGCTCCCCCGTTCCACGGCGACCGCCCGGCGGCAACGGCGGAATGCGGTGCGCGCCACTCGGCATCGGCGGTGTGGCGAGCCACAACTCCGGTGAAAAGTGATCGGGCGTCAGGATGTCGTTGGGTTCGGCAAGTGCAACCGCCCGCTCAACTTCATTTTTGAGCTGCCGCACATTGCCCGGCCAGGGAAGCTGGCACAGACGTTCCAGAGCGGCTTCGGAAAGGGCAACATTTTTCCCTTCCCGCTTGGCGCACTCGCGCAACAGATGCCGTACCAACGGCGCAATGTCTTCGCGGCGCGCCCGCAGCGGTGGGACGTGCAGACGTACCACGTTGAGGCGGTGAAACAGGTCTTCCCGAAACCGGCCCTGGGCCACCTCCGCTTCCAGGTCGCGGTTGGTCGCCGCAATGACCCGGACATCCACCTTGATGGGCTTTTCCTCGCCTACCGGGTGAATTTCGCGCTCCTGCAGGAAGCGCAGCAGCTTGGGCTGGACGTGCAGGGCCAGCTCTCCGATTTCGTCCAGAAACAGCGTTCCGCCAGCAGCCGACCGGATGATGCCCAGGGCGTCTTTGTTGGCCCCGGTAAAAGCTCCCTGGCGGTGCCCGAACAGCCGGCTTTCGACCAACTCGGCCGGAATCGCGGCACAGTTGAAGGGCAAAAACACCCGGTCCCGGCGGCGGCTGGTGGCGTGGAGCGCCCGGGCCACGAGTTCCTTGCCGACCCCGGACTCACCCGTGATGAGCACCGTCACATCGGAGGAGCGGATTTTTTCAATCCGCTCCACAACCGACAGCATGGCCGGCGACTCGCACACCAGACCCAGGTGGGCAAAGCGGTTGGCCGCCGGCTCACTGCTTGCAATGGCCCGGGAAGCCCGGACGGTGTTGCGCAGACGGTGATTTTCGAGAATGAACTCCACGACGTGGACGAGCGCCTCGATGGTTGTGGCGATGTTGGGCGCGATGACGCCGCTCAGGCACAGGAAAAACCGCCGCATGGGAGCGAGATCGGCTCCGGGCCGCACGTCATTGAACGTGCGCACCGTCAGATCGTCCGGCAGGGAACGCTCATCATGCAGGCTGCTTTCCAGAGCACGGCGCATCCGCTCGGCTGGACCGGCGCTGCCCGCGTGGAGCCGCAGTCCATCGGGCATCTGTTCAAAAATAGCAGCGTTCACCCGCAGTTCATCACGGAGCAGGATGACCAGTTCGCGCAGCAGCAAATCCGGTGTTGTCGAAGCCGCCACAAGACTTTCGACGAGCAGGGCATCGAGGCTGGGCGCGGGAGCCAGTGGACGGTCCCGCTCATCGGCGCGTTGGGCGTCAGCCAGCAACTGCATCGCCTGTGCCAGGCCACGTTGGGCGCCCAGTTCCATAAAGAGCCGCTGGGCGGCTTCGAGGTGAAGGCGCGCCCGGGCCGGATTGCCCAGAGCGAGAAAGGCCCGGCCGGCTCCAAGGTGACTCGTGGCGGCGTCGTAGAGAAAGCCGGCCGCTTCAAACATGGACAGGCTTTGGGTAAAAGCCGTGACGGCCTCACTGGGATTGTTGCGCACGAGGTGCAACTCCCCTTCGAGCCGACAGAGCAGACCCGCAGCATGAAGCTTCGATGTCTCTCCGAACAGCTCACGGGCGCGGCGGATATGGGCTTCCGCCCGGACGGCATCGCCCGTGGCCAGACAGGCTTCGGCCAGACGCAGGTGGCTGATGGGCAGACGGTTGATCCGGTTGATTTTGGCGTTGATGCGCGTGGCCTGCTCAAACAGCGCCAGGGCTTCCTCGTTGCGTCCCTGCGCCAGCAGCACTTCGGCCAGAGCTTCCCAGCCGCCGGCTTCGGCAGCCGCCCGTCCGGCGGCCAGCGCCCGTTCCACGGCCAACCGGGCCTGCCGTTCGGCAGCGTCCAGATCACCCTGCCAGAGCCGCAGGCGGCTTGCCGTCCGGCGTACCAGGCTTTCAGCCGCCTGGTCATCCGCCACCAGCGACATCGCCTGCCCCAAGGCTTCTTCAGCCTCGCGCCACTTGCCGGCGCACATGCGCACATCGGCCACCAGGTCATACGCCCGCCCCAACGCCAACCGGTCATCGGTTTGCGCCCAGTGGGACAGGGCCCTTTCCAGCAGCGCCAGCGCCGTGGCGAGATCGCCTGCCTCAAAAGCCATGAAAGCCTGGTGGTCAAGCAACTGCCCCACCAGCTTGGGGTCCTGGGCCGCCAACCCGCCCGGCAGGGCTTCAAGCAGCGCGAGGGCGCGCGCGGCTTCATCACGCGATTCGGCCGGACGCCCCTCGTGATAGGCAATAACAGCAAGTTGCCAGCGGCATTCGGCAACGCCGCGCATCCTGCGGGCCGCTTCCAGCAAACGCCGCCCCCGCTCCAGATGCTCACGGGCGATGGCGTATTCATCAATGGCCGCGTAGATGCGTCCCAAAAGGGCTTCCGCCTGCCCCACTACAGTTTCCAGGCGCTCAGACTCTCCCACCTTCAGCGCCAGATTGGCTTCGTGAATGGCGCGCGGAATGTGGTGCTGGCGCAGATAGGTGTCCGCCCGCTGGAGGTGAACGCCGGCGATGGTTTCCGCATCAGCCGCCTGTGCGGCGATGCGGTCCAGAACCTGTACGGCCTCGTCAAAGCGGTGCACCTCGGCCAGAAGGCGGGCCAGCTCAAAGCGCCGTTCGACAGCCAGCGGCGACCCCTGTTGCTCAAGTTCTCCGATTTCGAATTGCAGCCGACTGACCAACCACTCATGGCGACTCAGGCGTGGCGCACTGGCAGAAAGCGCATCAGACATCGCGGCGACGAGTCAGTCTCCATAACCATCAAGATGCTTGCCGTCAAGCAGGTTGACAGCAAGTCATTTGACACTTTAGCGGCGATTGACGGTTCAGGTGCAAGGCCGTGAAGGTAATGCCAAGTCGGCCCTTTCTCAAGCCTTTTGCGTCACAAGCCAGTGCCATGGACGAAAAAACCTTGAAAAAGCCGGCATTCCGGCGCGTCACGGGTCACAGTGTGGCGCGCCGCCGGCCCATAGCGGGTGTCATTCCAACGGGAGTCCGTCAGGTTTGGCACGCAAGTTGTCTTGCACAGGATGCGCACAGCGCCAGACGGTTCTGCGCACCACAAATCCTTTCCCGCTTCATCCATGGAGGAATCCTCATCGTGAAAAAGTCACTGGCCCTTGCGTTTGCGCTTTTGCTTGCCGGAGGTATGACGGCAACCACTTTCAGCCAGATCAGCCGCCCGCTGCCGCCGTCGGCAGGTGGTAGTGGACGCGACGAATACCCGGTGGACGTAGCCGGTGAGCCGCGTTACGTGGCCAATCAGGTCATCATCCAGTACTACGAAGACGCTGATGAGCGCAGCCGCGCCGAGGTGCGCGCCATGATTGGCGCCGCCCGTGCGACAACGCTGCTTTCGTCCGACGAACGGCGTATGCTCGAAGCTGGCACGCCCCTGCGCAACGGTATGGAGCGCCCGGCCGGTGAGGTTGAACTCGACACCCTGCCGCCGGGTCTGAGCGTCAAGGAAGCGTGCGAAATTCTCCGCGGCCACCGGGCCGTCAAGTCGGTTGAACCCAACTGGATTTACACCAAGCTTCAGGCAGCGCGTCCCAACGACCCGCTCTTCCTGAACGGCTCGATGTGGGGGATGTATGGCTACCGGACCGGCAGCGGCACGAGCAATCAGTACGGCAGTGAAGCCGCCGCCGTGTGGTCCACCTCGGTGACGAATGGCACCGGTTCACGCAACATCTACGTCGGCGTCATTGACGAAGGCATCCAGGTCAACCATCCCGACCTGCAGGCCAACATCTGGGTCAACCCCTTCGATCCCGTGGATGGACGCGACAACGACGGCAATGGCTATGTGGATGACACGCATGGCTGGGACTTCGCCAACAACGACCGGACGGTGTATGACGGGCCGGCTTCCGGTTCGACCAACATTGACTCCCACGGCACGCACGTGGCCGGCACGATTGGTGCCGTAGGCAACAACGGCATCGGCGTCGTCGGCGTCAACTGGCGCGTGACCATGATTTCGGCCAAGTTCCTGGGTGCGCAGGGCGGCACAACAGCCAACGCCATCCGCGCCATTGACTACTTCACCGACCTCAAGGTGCGGCATGGGCTGGACATCGTTGCCACGAACAACTCGTGGGGCGGCGGCGGTTACTCGCAGGCGCTGTTCGATGCGATTTCCCGCGCCCAAGCGCGCAACATTCTCTTCGTGGCGGCAGCGGGCAACGAGTCCAACGACAACGACCGCCGTCCGTCCTACCCGGCCAGCTACAGCCACAACTGCATCATTGCCGTGGCTTCCATCACGAGCACCGGCGCGCTGTCTTCCTTCTCGAACTACGGCCGCACGAGTGTTGACCTCGGCGCGCCCGGCTCTAACATTCAGTCCACGCTGCCGGCGAGCCGGTATGGCTCTCTGAGCGGCACTTCGATGGCAACCCCGCACGTCACGGGTGTGGTCGCACTGTACGCCGCCCGGCGTTCGGCGCGCGGCCTCACCATCAAGAACAACATCATGAACAGCGTCTATCGGATTTCATCCCTCAACGGCCGGTGCGTCAGCAACGGCACGCTGGATGCCAACGCGCTGTTCCGTAACTACTAAGTCGGTAGCGTTACACGGACGCCCAAACGACGCGAGGCGGATGGTTTCATCCGCCTCGTTTTTTGTTTGTTGTTGTCTGTTTTACCGAAAAAACGCCGTAAAGCCCTGCACTTTAGGGCAGGGATATAAGGCGCACGCTGTTTTATCAAGCCAAACCTGTGCTAAAATAGCAGTATGAGAGTCATGGAAGCCAAGCTACTCAACGGGACAGCAGAGCAGTATCAGGCTCTGGATGAAGCCATCCGTACCGCACAGTTTGTCAGAAACAAATGTGTGCGGTACTGGATGGACAACAAGAGTGTAAACAAAGCTGTTCTCTATGCCCACTGCAAAGACCTGGCCAAAGAGTTTGACTTTGTCAGGAAGTTAAACTCAGCGGCAAGGCAGGCAAGTGCAGAGCGAGCCTGGGCTTCCATTTCTCGGTTCTATACCAACTGCAGAAACAAGGCGGTCAAGAAAGGGTATCCCAAGTTCAAGAGGCATTGCCGTTCTGTGGAATACAAGGTATCTGGCTGGAAGCTGTCAGGAGATGGAATGTCTATCACCTTCACTGATGGCTTCAATGCTGGTGCTTTTGCTCTGTACTGCAATGGTGAGGCAAGACACCATATCCTAAACTCCAAAATCAATCGGGTGCGGGTGATACGCAGGGCAGATGGGTACTATGCTCAGTTCTGCTTGGATGTGGAGCGCAAAGAGCAGGGAGCATACACAGGCAATGTTATTGGCATTGACTTGGGCTTAAGGGCTTTCTACACCGACCAGAACGGCAACCCTGTAGAGTATCCTAAGTTTTTGAGGCGTAGTGAAAGGAGGTTAAAGCAACACCAGCGCAGATTAAGTTCGGAAGTTCAAGAAGGGGGCAAAATCCCAATCCAAGAACTACCACAAGCAAAGAAAGCGACTGGGCAAAGTGCATCTGAAAGTCCAACGCCAGCGTAAAGACTGGGCAATTAAGCAGGCACGGTGCGTGGTGGCATCTCACGATGTCGTGGCGTATGAAGACTTGCAGGTGAAGAACCTGGTCAAAAATCATCATCTTGCCAAATCCATTCATGATGCTGGCTGGTCTCAATTCACTGCGTGGCTGGACTACTACGGCAAGGTGTGGGACAAGGCAGTAGTCAGCGTACCGCCGCAGTACACCACACAGGACTGTAGTCACTGTGAGCATAGGGTAGTAAAAACCCTATCCACTAGAACCCATAGTTGTCCTAAATGTGGATTTGAATCAGACAGAGACCAGAATGCGGCTTTGAACATCCTCAAGAAGGGACTAAGCATCTTGGGAATGGAGTGGCAAAACAGTACCTTTGGGCAAAAGGGAACTGCCTCGAAAGAGGGAACGCTTGGGGAGAGATGCACCGCTGCTTTAGAGGGGCAACCTGATGAAGTAAGTGCGCTCGCAGAACCAAGAACAAGAATCCCCTGCCTTTAGGCAGGGGAGTATGTCAAGTGGTCTTTCGGCAGCCGTGGTTTTTGGCGCCGGATGTGGAGCGGGCGATGGGACTCGAACCCACAACACCCAGCTTGGGAAGCTGGTACTCTACCATTGAGCTACGCCCGCATCGGATGACCTGGCGAGAACATACGCCGCCGCCTGTGACCTGTCAACGCCCGTTGATGTGCGGTTCACAGGTCGTAAAGGAACTCAACCTTGCTTTCAATGTCCGGGTGCAGGCTGTGGTGAACGGGGCAGGTCAGGGCCGCACGTTCGAGTTTGGGACGGGCCTCGGCTGGAATGTGACCCGGCAGGTGAAAGGTGATGGGTAGGGATGCCACACGGCGCGGCGAGGTCGTCTGCATGTGTTTGACGACGCGGAAATGTGCGCCGGAAAGGTCGAGGCCGTCGCGCTGGGCAACGATACCCATCAGGGTCATCATGCAGGAGCCAAGCGCCGCCGCCACGAGGTCCGTTGGCGAAAAACAGCTTCCGTCCCCCTGGTTGTCCGTCGGGGCCACGGTTTGCAGAAGTGCCCCGGAGGGTCCGTGGGTCATTTCAACGCGCAAAGCGCCGAGATACTTGCCAGTGATTTCAACAGCCATGAACAATCTCCTGTCTCAAGAAAACTCAGGCGGCGACACTTTCAGACTTTCATTGGCAGGTCTGCCTCGGAATGCCCAACTTCATTGTCCTGACCACTGTCTTGGGCAACCGGTTTCCAATCCGGGGGCAGGGCTGGTATCGTGCCGCCACAGACAAATCTGGCACATGAAGGACCAATTTGAAGGATATGTCTCTCACACTCGACATCGTTACCCCCGAACGGGCGTTTCCTTCCCAGACCGTGGATGAAGTCGTCCTGCCGGCGCTGGATGGTGAAATCGGTGTCCTCCCCGGCCACGCCGCCCTGATGTCACAACTTGGTGTGGCTGGTCTTTTGACCTATCGCCAAGGGGGAAAGGAAACCCTGGCGTTCGTGGCGCAGGGTTTCGTGGAAGTTCTGGGCAACCGCGTCACCGTGCTGACCGAACGGGCCGAACTCGCCGAAGACATTGACATCGAGGAAGCCCGGACGCGCCTGCGTGAAGCCGAACTGGCGCTCAGGAAAGCCGAAGCCGAACGCCCCGATGAAGACCTTTCCCGTCTGCGCGCCGAACTGGAAGCAGCGCTGGTGCGCGTCAAAACCGCCGAACGCTACATGTCCCGCTGAACGGACCTCCCAGCAGAATGGTGTTCTGCCATGAGCTTCCCCTACGACCTGCGGCTGCCCGGCGTCACCATTCCGATTCATCTGGTCTGTGAAATTCTGGCCTACACGGTTGGCTTTCGGCTCTACCTTCGCGCCCGCCGCCGGCAACCCGGCGGAATGACGGTCGAACAGGCAGTCTGGACGCTCGTCGGCTGCCTGGCCGGCGCGGCCCTTGGGTCAAAGCTCGTCGCCTGGCTGGAAGTCTTCCCGCTCTACTGGCAGCACCGCGCCAACCCGCTCATCTGGCTTCAGGGAAAGTCCATCGTGGGCGGGCTGCTGGGCGGCTGGCTGGGTGTCGA
The DNA here is from genome assembly GCF_000226295.1 of Chloracidobacterium thermophilum B. Classification (GTDB taxonomy): domain Bacteria; phylum Acidobacteriota; class Blastocatellia; order Chloracidobacteriales; family Chloracidobacteriaceae; genus Chloracidobacterium; species Chloracidobacterium thermophilum. The sequence goes on along the minus strand of NC_016024.1, from coordinate 254,453 downwards.
AGTCGCCAAACGCTTTGCCGGCGTTTCGCAGGCCACCGGCGATGCCTACGTCTTTCCGCTCATCGTGGGTATCGCCATCGGACGGATCGGGTGCTTTCTCACCGGTCTCTCCGACGGCACCTGCGGCATCGCCACCAGCCTGCCCTGGGGCGTTGATTTCGGCGACGGCCTCCGCCGCCACCCAACCCAGCTCTATGAAATCCTCTATCTGACCGGGCTTGGCTGGCTGCTCTGGACATGGAAGCTGCCCGGCGCACCGGATGGCGCGCGGTTTCGCCAGTTTCTCATCGGCTACTTCGCCTTCCGCTTCGCCATCGAGTTCATCAAGCCGCATCCGTTCCCTTACCTCATCGGACTGACGGCCATTCAGTTTGTGGCTTTGCTCGGCTTGGTTGCGGCTGCCATCAGCCTGTGGCGTCAGTGGAGACCAACGCTCCCCCACGCCCCCGCAACGGCCCACTCCACGGCGAAAGGAAGCCCGGCCCATGGCTGACCGCCCCTACCTGTTCTATGAGCTGACCAACGCCATCTGCGCGACATGTTTCCAGAAGGTCGAGGCCAAGATTGTCATCGAAGGCGAGCGGGTGTTCATGCACAAGTTCTGCCCGACGCACGGGCGCGAACGGGTGCTCATTTCCACGGATGCCGCGTTTTACCGGCAGCAACGGCAGTTTTTGAAGCCCGGCCAACTCGTCCGGCAGTTCAACACGCCTATTCGGTATGGCTGTCCGTATGACTGCGGCATCTGTCCTGATCACGAGCAGCATGGCTGCCTGACCATTGTCGAGATCACCGACCACTGCAACCTGACCTGTCCGATTTGCTATGCCGATTCGGGGCCCCATCGTCCGACCCATCGCAGCCTCGAACAGGTTGAGTTCATGCTCGACTGTGTCGTACGCAATGAAGGCGAGCCGGACATCGTGCAGATCAGCGGCGGCGAACCGACGCTGCACCCGGCATTTTTCGGGATTCTCGATGCCGCCCGCCGCCGTCCCATCAAGCACCTGATGATCAACACCAACGGCATTCGCATCGCCCAGGACGAAGCCTTTGCCGAACGGCTGGCTGGCTACATGCCCGGCTTCGAGGTGTACCTTCAGTTCGATTCCCTGCGGCCCGCCGCCCTCTGTGACCTGCGCGGACTGGACCTGCGGGCCGTCCGTGAGCGCGCGCTGGAACGGCTCGACCGGCTGAAGGTCTCCACAACCCTTGTCGTCACCCTCAAAAAGGGCGTCAACGACGACGAAATTGGCGACATCATCGCCTTTGCCCTTCAGCATCCGTGCGTGCGCGGTGTGACCTTCCAGCCGGTACAGGCCGCCGGACGGACCGAACACTTCGACCCGGCGCGTGACCGCCTGACGCTGGGCGAAGTACGGCAGCAACTGCTGCGGCAGGTCCCGTGGCTGCGCCCCCAGGATGTCCTGCCCGTTCCCTGCCATCCCGACTGTCTGGCCATGGCCTACGCCCTGAAACTCGGCGGAGACATCATCCCGCTGACCGGACTCATTGATCCGCAGATGCTGCTGGCCGGCGAAGGCAACAACACCATCGCCTACGAGCACCAGGCGGCGTTTCGGGAGCAACTGTTCAGGACGTTTTCCACGGGCCACTCCCCGGACGGGCAGGCGCTTTCCCTCAAACAACTCCTCTGCTGCCTGCCGCTGGTCAACGTTCCGGCATCGCTGAGCTACGAGAACGTCTTTCGGATTCTCATCGTGCAGTTTATGGACGCCCACAATCTCGACATCCGCTCGGTGAAGCGGTCGTGTGTCCACATCGTTCACCCTGACGGGCGGATCATCCCCTTCGACACCTTCAACCTGTTTTACCGCGACGACCGCGAGGCACAGCTTGTGGCGCTGCGGCAGCGCGTCGCCGCTCCGGCGGCCCCGCTGCCGGAAGCAACGCGGCACTGACCCCCCACGCAACCATGGCGACGGATTCAGCCCTGCCTTCCAGTGTCATTTCGCGCCTGCGCGTCCGGTACGCCGAAACCGACCAGATGGGCGTGGTCTATCACGCCAACTATCTGGTCTGGATGGAAATCGGACGTACTGACTACTGCCGGGCCTGCGGATATGCCTACCGCGCGATGGAAGCCGCCGGACTGCGCCTTGTCGTGGCGGAAGCGCGGGTGCGCTATCTGTCGCCGGCCCGTTACGACGACGACATCCACCTCACCACCCGTCTGCTGGCGCTGCGCTCGCGGCAGGTTGTCTTTGGTTACGACATCCGGCGCGCCACCGACGACACCCTGCTGGCCACGGGCGAAACGACACACTTGCCGACGAACCACGCGGGCCGCATCATACGCCTGCCGGCAGACATCCACGCGGCACTCTCCACCGGCCCCACCGGACAGGCGGCATAACGATTCAGTCACTGGCTTGGGAGACAAACCATGCTCAGCGAACGGTACGATGCGGCGCTGGTCTTCGCCCACCAGCTTCACCGCCACCAGAAGCGCAAGGGAACGGAAATCCCTTATATCAGCCACCTGCTGTCGGTATCGGCGCTGGTCCTCGAACACGGCGGCACGGAAGACCAGGCCATTGCGGCCCTGCTGCACGACGCCGTGGAAGACCAGGGCGGCGACGCCATACGGCAGGAAATCCGTCACCGCTTCGGCGAAGACGTGGCAGCCATTGTGGACCACTGTACCGACACCGATCAGATACCCAAACCGCCGTGGCGCGCGCGCAAGGAAGCCTACCTCGCCCACCTGCGTACGACGCCTGACACGGCGCGGCTGGTGTCGCTGGCCGACAAGGTTCACAACGCGCGCACGATTCTGGCCGACTACCGGACGGTCGGCGAAGCCCTGTGGTCGCGGTTTGAAGGCGGCCGGGAAGGAACGCTGTGGTACTACCGCCGCCTTGTCGAAATCTTTGCCGCCGGGCCGTGCCAACCGCTTGCCAACGAACTTGAACGCACGGTAGCGGAACTGGAACGTCTGGCATCGTTGGCTTCCCCCCAGGCCGAACCCCACGCCTGAAGAAGGTGCCATGGCTGCTCCCGCTCCCCAACCCACCACCCGCCGCTGGAACCGCGCCGACTGGCTGCGCGGCTACACGTCACTGACTGAAGAACGCGACTACTGGATTGACGACATCGAAGGCAACCTGCCGGCTGACCTCTGCGGCACGCTGTACCGCAACGGGCCCGGACTGCTCGAACGCGGTGGTCAGTCTGTCCAGCATCCGTTCGACGGCGACGGCATGATCTGCGCCTTTGACTTCACCGGCGACGGCCGGGTCCGGTTTCGCAACCGGTACGTCCGCACGGCCGGCTTCATTGCCGAGTCCAAAGCCGGACGCTTCCTGCAACGCGGTGTCTTCGGCACACAAAAGCCGGGCGGCTGGCTGGCCAATGCCTTTGACCTCCAGGCCAAAAACATTGCCAACACCAACGTGGCCTACTCGCCCAAAAAACTGCTGGCGCTGTGGGAAGGCGGAAAGCCCTACGCTCTCGACCCACAAACGCTTGAAACCATTGGCGAAGATGACTTGGGCGGGGCGCTCGCCGGCAACGCCAACTTTGCAGCACATCCCCACTACGACCGGCGCACCGGCGAGATGGTCAACTTCGGCATCGAGCCGGGACTATCCTCAACCATCAACCTGTACACCCTCGACGCCAACCTGAACGTGACGGCGCAACACCGTTGGGAAGTCCCCGGCTTTGCCTTCATCCACGACTTCGCCCTGACCGACGACTACGCCGTATTTTTTCAGAACCCGGTCACGGTCAATCCCCTGCCCTACTGGTTCGGTTTTCGCGGCGCGGCCGAATGCCTCGTCTTCCAGCCTGACCGCCCGACGAAAGTCCACCTGCTGCCACGCCACGGCGGACGGATGCGCACCTACGAAACTGTCGCCTGTTTTGTGTTCCACCACGTCAACGCCCACATTGCAGATGATGTGCTGACTGTGGATTCCATTGCGTACGAAACCTTCCCCTCGCTCGAACCGGGCACGATGTACCGGCAGGTCGAGATTGAAAAGATCGCGGCCTCGCAGCTTTTCCGCTTCACCATCAACCTGAAAACCGGCGCGTCCCGCCGGGAACGCCTGCTGGAACGCGCGGTTGAGTTCCCTAGTGTCCACCCGGCGCGGGTCGGACTCCCCCACCGCTGGGCCTTTATGGCCATGGCTGATGCACCGACCGGCAATGCGCCGCTGCAAGGCGTTCTGGCTTACAACACCCATACGGGCGAAACCCAGACGTACAGCTTCGCCCCCGGCGGCTACGTCGGCGAGCCGGTGTTCGTGCCCACGCCGGGCGCTACCGAAGAAAACGCCGGCTACCTCCTGCAGATGGTGTTCGATGCCCGACGGGGAACAAGCGGGCTGGCCATTTTTGACGCCCGGAATGTGGCCGGCGGGCCGCTGGCGCGGCTCCACCTGCGCGATACTGTCCCCTACGGTCTGCACGGGCAGTTCGTCGCCAAATAAAGGCCAATCGCCAACCGATTGTGTGGCCTGGCCCCGGCGTCAGGCCGACGCATCGTGCGCCGTATCGTCCAGAAACTGGCGCAGGCGCTGGCTGCGCGCCGGACGCCGCAGCTTCCGCAGGGCTTCCGCTTCAATGCGCTGGATGCGCTCCCGTGGGAGCGCAAAAAACTGCGCGATTTCTTCGAGTGTGTAGGCTTTGCCATCCGCGCCCAACCCGAAGCGCATCCGCAGTACCTTCTCCTCGCGGGCATTGAGTGACTGAAGCGCGGCATTGAGGTCTTCCCGCAGGCGGACGCGCGCCGCATCATCCAGCGGATTCGGCGCGTGGGTATCGGCAATGAAGTCCCCCAGACTCTGGTCTTCTTCATCGCCCACCGGTGTTTCGAGGCTGACCGGCGGCTGCGCCAACTGGAGCAACATCTGCACTTTTTCAAGCGACATGCCCAGATGTTCCGCCAGTTCGGCCTGTTTTGGCTCACGGCGCCGTTCCAGCGTCAGACGGTGCATGGCTTCGAGCAGCCGCGTGAGTTCGGCGCGCACGGCCGCCGGCAACCGAATCAGGCGCGGCTGCTCGCTGAGCGCCTGGGCTATGGCGCGGCGAATCCACCACGTCGCGTAGGAAGCAAACCGTTCCGGGCGCTGCCCGCTGAACCGCTCGGCAGCGCGCAGCAGTCCGAGATTGCCTTCCTGGATTAAGTCTGTCAGTCCGAGTCCCCGGTGCGTGTAGTGCCTGGCAACCGACACGACCAACCGCAGATTGGTTTCCACCAGCCGCTGCCGCGCCGCCGCCGCCCGGTCAAACATCTGCCGCGCCTGCGCCAGGGTGCGCGCCACTTCGGCCGGCTCGGCCGCCGTCAGCAGCCACGCGGCGTTGGTACGCCGTCCAGCCTCCAGGGCCTCAAGCAGGGACGTGTAGCCGGTACGGGAAAGCGGCACATCCAGCACGGCCCGCGACAGGAGAATCCGCGCCCGGGCCAGGCGGCGGCGCTGCCAGTCCGCCGATGCGGGCAGATCGGCCACGGCGGACAGCAGAGACCACTCATCCTGAACGGCTTCCAGCGCCTGCCTCATACGCGCCACAGCCTCGTCAAGGGCCGCCTCCAGAGAAGCAGCTTCCGACGATGCCGTTTCGCCCGGCTCCGGCCCGGCTGCCGTTCCCGACAGATCAAACCAGCGGGCCGCCGCACCATCTCCCCGCGCCATGGCTTCTGCCTTTTCGACGAGCAGCACCGCCGTGGCCGGCACGCGGGAAAGCTGTTTCCGAAACCGCACCTCGGCGCGGCGGATGCCGGCCACCAGCGCGGCTTCTTCTTCGGCGGACAACGTGGCAATCCGTCCCATTTCCTGAAGGTACGGGCGCAGCGGGTCTTCAAAAAAGGCCGTTGGCGACGCCGGCGCCGTAGTAGGGGCGGTTCCGTGAACCGCCCCTACCGGAATTGCCCCTGCCGGCAACGGACGTTCATGTTCCTCCCCCACGCGAATGCCACGCCGCTCCAGCGCGGACAGCAGCGCCTCGATGACCGCAACATCGGTCATCCCCAGCGGCAGCAGGGCATTGAGTTCGTCATAGGACAGAAAAGCCCGGCCACGCGCGGCGGTTATCACTTGCGTCACAAGCGGCTGGGTCGTCTCACCGGTCATGGCTTTTTCTGCCGATGGTGCAGCGCCGCCAGACGCGCCCGTTTGAGCTGCAACCGTTCGTGGGCATAGCGCAGGGCAAGTTGCTCGTCATCGGATTCCGCCGCCTTCTGCACATTCCGGTGCATGGCGGCGCTCTGGTGTTCCAGCCGCCGCTGCTGAAGCACCAGCAACCCGTCTTCCAGAATGGAACGGTACTTTGCCAGCGCCGTGTCGTCGGCCGGCGGCTCAGCACCCAACAGCAGTTCGGCGACGTAGTTTTCCATTTCCCGGTCCAGCGGCGTTGGCGTGTGGTCGGCTTCCGCAAGGAAATCAAACTGCCCGTGGGCGTTTCCGCTGGTTTCGGCCCGCTGCCAACGGGCCACCGCTGCGGCCAGCGGAGCATAAGCAAACGGCTCGCCTTTCAGATAGACCTCCCGCACCGCACGGAAAAACACGCGCCCGGGGAGCATGCTGATGAGTTCGTCATCCAGTGCGGCAAAGGCCAGTTCGCACAGCGGCGGATGGGACAGCAGCACCTGAAGCACCTGCCGCTCGGCCAGCGTCAGCTTGGCCGCCACCTCGACGGTTTCCACCGCCAGCTCAGTGCGCCGCTCACGGGCGGACTGCTCCAGGGCCGTACGAATCAACCCTACATCCAACTGAAGCCGGTCAGCCAGCCGTTCGGCCGCCAGCGCGCGCTCGATGGGATCGTTGAGTTTGGCAATGTATGGCAGCACAGCATTGACGGCCTGGGCCCGCCCGGCCGGGCGCGTCAGGTCGTACTCCAGTCCCGCCGCATCGGCCAGATATTCCACCAGCGGCTGTGACTGTCGGAGGCAGGCGCGGTAGGCGCGGACGCCCTGGGCCCGCACGAAATCATCCGGGTCCTTGCCTTCCGGCAGATGGAGCACGTTGACGCGAAACCCCTGCTCCAGCAGCAGCTCAAAGCCACGCCGGGTGGCCGCCTGTCCGGCGCGGTCACTGTCGAAGTTGATGACGACTTTGGGCGTTTCCAGATACCGCCGCAACTGGCGCACCTGCGCCTCCGTCAGCGCCGTGCCCAGTGTCGCCACGACGTTGTGAACGCCCTCCTGATACAGGCGCAGAAAGTCCATGTAGCCTTCCACCAGAATGGCAAAGCCACTGCGCCGGATGGCTTCCTTCGCCAGATGCAGCCCGAACAGGTGCTTTCCCTTGACGTAGAGCGGTGTTTCCGGCGAGTTGAGGTACTTCGGCTCGCCGTCGCCCAGTGTGCGTCCCCCAAAGGCCACGACGCGCCCCTGCGAATCGGCAATCGGAAACATGATTCGTCCCCGGAAGCGGTCGTAGCCACCGCTGCCACTTTCCCGTGGCGTGACCAGACCGCCACGTTCGAGGTCGGTCAGGCTTGCGCCGTGGCTGCGCAGAAAGGTCAGCAGCGCATCCCAGCGGTCGGGGGCATAGCCGAGGCCGAGCGCGGCAATCGTGGACGGCGCCACCTCACGCCGCGCCAGATACTCGCGGGCAGCGTAGTGTTCCGGGGCGGCAAGCTGGCTCTGGAAAAACCGCAGGGCCAGCTCGTGCAGGCGCAGCAGCCGCTCCCGTTCTTCCGCTTCCGGCAGCCCCCCTTCCTGATGCGCCCCTTTCCCGTGTGCCGGCGGGGCGGCCGGACGGGCTTCCGGCAGCGGCAGGCCGCACACTTCGGCCACGATGCGTACGGCTTCGGCAAAGCCGACATTCTCCATGCGCATCACGAAGGTGAACACATCGCCGCCGATGCCGCACCCGAAGCATTTGAACACCTGCTTGCCGGGATGGACGTTGAAGCTGGGCGTTTTTTCGCTGTGGAACGGACAGCAGGCAAGGTAGTTCGCGCCGCGCTTGCGCAGCGTGACATAGCCGGAAACCACGCGCACGATGTCCGCCTGGGCGCGCAGATCGTCAACGGTTTGGCGGTCAAGCAACATGGTGAAGCACCTGTTTCAGAAACGCCCATGGCTACCTTGCAGCGCCCCCGGATGCAAGCCCGCCGAGCAAATCCTGCTCACGCCGAACGTTCCGGTTGACCACGTTGCGGCGGCATGTTTTTGTCGGAAAACGGGTTTTTCAGACCGGAGGATTGCCGTGCAGGACATCAGGCTCACCGTCACCGGACACCGTACGTTTGGCAGCTACGGCCACCTCACGCTGACGGCGGCGGAACCGCTCACATTTGCGCCGGGACAGTTCGCCATGCTCAAACCGGCCGGTGCACTTGACCCCATGTGGCGACGCGCCATGGCGATTTACCGCCTGCGGCGCAGCGGGGCCGGCAGCCAGGTTGAGTTCATCTATCAGGTCTTCGGGCGCGGCACTCAGGCGTTGCGGCGCGTACACGCGGGCGATGCCGTGCAGGCGCTGCTTCCGCTGGGGCGGCCGTTCGACATTGCCCCCGTGGCTGTTGGCGGACGCGAAGCCCTGCTCGTTGCCGGCGGTGTCGGGAGTGCAGCGCTGCTTGCGCTGGCCGAACAGCTCAAGCGGGAACAGGTAGCCACGCGCCTGTTTCTCGGCGGACGCTCCACCGTGGACCTCATCGGGCTGGAGGATTTCACCGCGCTGGGTATTCCGGTTCATGTCGCCACGAATGATGGCTCACGCGGCGTCAGGGGCTTTGTCACCACACCCTTCGAGCGGTTTCTTCATGACCACGCGGATGAAGTACGCAGCGGGAAGTTCGTGGTCTATGCCTGCGGCCCCGGGCCGATGCTGGAGCGGGTGGCGGCGCTGACGGCTGCGGCCTGCATACTGACCTACGTTTCGGTTGAGGAACGCATGGCCTGTGGCTTTGGCGTCTGTGTCGGATGCGTTGTTGCCGTCAGGGGTCAGGACGGCGCGACGGACTACCGCCGGGCATGTGTTGAAGGCCCGGTTTTCCGCGCCGACGAACTCGAATGGACTTGAATGGACATAAGCCACCGCTAGCCGGCGCGTTCTTCCGGCCCCATGGTTTCCAGAAACAGGGATTCGAGTGACGGGCGCTGCACCCATACGCCATAGACCGCCGCCCCTCGTTCAACCAGCCAGCGGACGATGCCCGGCACGGCGGTTTCCTGTTCCAGTTGCAGCCAGACTTCACGTTCTGCCGTACGCAGCACGCGGCCGAAGGCAGCCAGTCCCCGGACGAGTTCCGGTGGGACTTCGCCAAGGCGCAGGTGCAGTTCCGGTGTGAGCCCCTCCCGCAGCGCGGTTTCGTGAACCACCCGGCCGCGTTTGAGAAACACAACGCGGTCGCAGACGGCTTCGACATCGCCCAGAATGTGGGAGTTGAAAAAAACCGTGACGCCTTCGCTGCGCAGCCGCACGATGAGATCGCGCACGAGAATGCGCCCGATGGGATCAAGCCCGGACGTTGGCTCATCGAGAAAGACGAGTTTGGGCTGATGGATGAGCGCCTGGGCGAGTCCCAGCCGTTGCTGCATGCCCTTGCTGTAGGTGCCTACCGGGCGGTCGCCGGCATCGGCCAAATCCACCTGTGCCAGCAGGGTCTCGATGCGCTTGGCGCGCGCGGTCGCCGGCAGCCCGTGCAGTTGCCCGTGAAAATTGAGCAACTCGCGGCCGGTCATCCAGTCGTGAAAGCGGAAGTGTTCGGGCAGGAAACCCACCCACCGGCGCGCTTCCCGCGAGCCGACGGGATGCCCCAGAACGAAGCCGCGCCCGGCCGTCGGATGGACGAGGCCGAGCAGCATTTTCATGGCCGTGGTCTTGCCCGCGCCGTTCGGGCCGAGAAACCCGAACACCTCGCCGGCAGCCACGCGCAGCGAAAGGTCGGCGACGGCCACCTTGCGGCCGAACACCTTGCGCAGACCTTCCGCTTCAATCACCCAGTTTCCGGCGGTCACAGCCAGCCCCGGAACCGGCTCCGGCCCCTACTGCAACGCGCCGGCGATGGTGAGAGCTTCCTGTTCGGTCAGGTTGCCGCTCAGGACGAACACCTGGTCGCCTTCCGTCCAGGCCAGCGTTGTTGCCCGCACCGGCTGCCAGCGACGGTTGCGCCGTGGCGCTTCTTCAACGGCGTGCGGTGTCAGCAGAAAGCCCGGCTGCCCGCGCACGATGACCTGTTGCAGATCGTGGAAGCGGGCCGGGATGGGCAGCACGAAGGTCGAACGCCAGTCGGTCGTGGCGGCGACGCGGTGGGCGGCTTCGGCATCCATGCCGAGCATCCGCAGGTAGGCGTAGCCGAACGGCGTCAGCGATGTCCCTTCCGGCAGGCTGACTTCGGGCAGGCGCGCCTGCACCAGCGCGAACCGGTGTTCGTCGCCACGGGCAAAGCTGGTTTCCACGCGCCCGCCCAGCCGGAAAGCAATGGTTTGGCCGTCGAGTGAAGCCGGCAGCAGGGCGTCCCGCAGTTCGAGGAAGTCGAGCACCTGATTGGCAAAGCCAACGTCCACCTTGAAGCGCGCGCCGCCGCCGCTGGACGTGGCGCGCATGTCCTGCATGGTGACGCCCTCCGGCAACCATGCCGGCGTACGGACAGCCATACCCGCCACCTGACCGGCTTCCCTGGCTGAGTTCACCCGCGCGGACCTGACCGTTGGCTCTGCGACTTCGACGTTTTCGGCGACGAGCGCCGGCAGGTCAAACTTCGACTGTACGCGGTTGAGGCGCTCCCGCAGGGCGGTCATCTGCTGGTCATCGAGACCGATGGCGACGACACGCGGCAGGCGGAAAGCGTCCAGGAAGGACTGTCCGACGGCGCGTACCGTTGGGGAAAACAACGCGGCCGAGACGAACACTCCACCGACGGCAGCCGCCCACCAGACCGGGCGGCGGACGGAAAAAACGCCTTCAGACATTGGCTTTGGCTCCTTGCTGGCAACGGAAATCAGGCTTCTGAAACCGGTTTCTGTATGGCACGGATGGGTTGCCGGCGCAAGCCTTCCGGTCTGTGGGCAGGGTAAAGATTTGTTCATCCGGTGCGTTTTCCGGTCAGCCGGGCGACGACGGCAGCGTAGCGGTCGCTGATGGAGGGTTGCCCGCGCAGCGCCAAGGAAAATCCTTCCGGGCGGCGTTCCCAGACGGCATCGCGCAGGGCATCCATGCGTTCGGTCAGCCGGGCTTGCAGATGGCAGGTCAGCGCGGTGATGTCGTGGACTTCAGCGCCACGGATCAGTTCACCGGGACCGAAATCGAGAAACACTTCGGGGCGCGGCTGGTCGTGGAACTCGTAGCGGATGGCGGTCGGAACGGCGATGCAGGCGGTTGTCCGGCGCAGGATGTGGGCTGTGCCGGGCAGAAAAGTCAGGGGGCGTTTGTCGGGCGGGACGATTTCGCCCTGGGGGAAAATCCACAGGGCGGTTGAGGGAGCCGCCAGGCGTTCACTGGCATAGCGGATGGACCGGGCTACGTCGCGGGCATCGGCGCGGTTGACGGAAAAGCCGCCCATCCAGCGGAAAAACCGGAAGGTACGGAGCGTGGTTTCCTCGCCCATCATGTAGCCGTCGCGTCCGGTACGGCGGACGACAAAGAAGGCCAGCAGGGGGTCCCACCATCCCGGATGGTTGGCGTAGATGAGCAGCGGCCGGCGTGGTTCGGCGGTGAACACGTCAACGCCGCGCCACCAGACGGCGTGGAAGGCGCGGCGCAGCAGGTGTTGGTTGTAGGCGTGGACGACGCGCTGAAAGAGCGGTGAAGGCTGGGCCGGCAGCACGGGCTGGAGCGTGACCTGGATGCCTACGGAAGGCCTATGCTTTGAAGCGCCTGCGCTGTGGAGCGCCTACGCTTCGGGCAGCAGGCGGTTGTGAGCATCCACCTTGACGACGCGGGGTTTGAGGTGGCGGGCTTCCTCGTCGGTAAACAGCCCGTAGGAAATGATGATGACGAGATCGCCGGGTGTACCGAGCCGCGCGGCGGCGCCGTTGAGGCAGATGGTGCCGGAGCCGCGTGGGCCAGAAATGGCGTAGGTCTCGAAGCGGGCGCCGGTGTTGATGTTGACGACGGAGACTTTTTCGTTGGGGAGGATGTCAGCGGCATCGAGCAGGTCCTGGTCAACGGTCAGGCTGCCGGTGTAGTTGAGGTTGGCTTCCGTCACCGTGGCGCGGTGAATTTTGGATTTGTGCATCAGGCGGAACATAAGCGGTCAGATTGGTGTGCCGTCCTTTGGCTGAAGGGTATGGGTTATGAGTTAGAGAAAAGCGGACAGCAAAACATAGCGGAATCCGGCGTGTGTCGTGCATGTTTTTCTTGCCGGGAGCGCGGCTTTCTACGTCCCTGGGAGCGCGGGCGTCCCGCCCGCGTGGGCATGGGGCATCACACGATTCGGGGGTTGAAATCCGTCGCGGGTTTGAACCCACGGTGGATTTCAGGCGTCGCTACGCGACGCGGGGCGATGTGACACCGTTTCCCCGGCGTTGAAACGCCGGGCTAAATTCAATCGTCGCTAACGCGACGCGCCTGGGAGCGCGGGCGTCCTTTCCTGGGAGCGCGGGCGTCCTTTCCTGGGAGCGCGGGCGTCCTTTCCTGGGAGCGCGGGCGTCCCGCCCGCGTGGGCATGGGGCATCACACAATCCGGGGGTTGAAATCCGTCGCGGGTTTGAACCCACGATGGATTTCAGGCGTCGCTACGCGACGCGGGGCGATGTGACACCGTTTTCCCGGCGTTGAAACGCCGGGCTAAATTCAATCGTCGCTAACGCGACGCGCCTGGGCGCGCGGGTATCCTTTCCTGGGAGCGCGGGCATCTTGCCCGCGTGGGCATGGGGCATCACACGATTCGGGGGTTGAAATCCGTCGCGGGTTTGAACCCACGATGGATTTCAGGCGTCGCTACGCGACGCGGGGCGATGTGACACCGTTTTCCCGGCGTTGAAACGCCGGGCTAAATTCAATCGTCGCTAACGCGACGCGCCTGGGCGCGCGGGCGTCCCGCCCGCGCGTTGTGCATCGCGGTTGGGGAGACGCCGTAATGCATGGCTATGGTTGTGATGGGTGGTAGGGGCGACCGGCCGGTCGCCCCTACCGCAACCATAACCACCACGTTCCCCAACGTTTTCATGCACCGTTTTGTGTGCCGTCACGACTACGACGTTTTCACGTGCCGTCCCCAATCACATCCAATGGGTCAGCGCCGATGTCCCGTTCACGATCCAGATGCCAGCGCAGGGGGTTGGTCAGGATGTATTCGCGGATGCGCTGCCAGGATTGGTCGTCACGGATGATGTGTTCGTAGTAGTTGCGTTGCCACAGGCGGCCGGGAAAGGGTGGCCATTGGTTCGCGCGTACCCCGTCGGCGTAGCGTTTGGTGGTCATGGTTTTGAACCGGTGCACCACATCCGGCAATCCCAACGTAGGGGCAACCCCCCGTGGTTGCCCCATCGGGGGATGTGACGGGGCGGCCGGGGCAACGGTAGGGGCAGGCCCCCGTGCCTGCCCCATCGGGGGATGCGGTTGCGCCGTTGGGGGATGTGACGGGGCGGTTGGGGCGGATTGGGGATCGGGGCAACCACGGGGGGTTGCCCGTACGGCCATTTCATCGGGGCAATCACGGGGATGATCGGGGCAATCACGGGGATGATCGGGGCAACCACGGGGGGTTGCCCCTACGTTTACGTTCATTTCGTCGGGGTGGACGCGGGGGGTTGCATTCATTTCATCGGGGCAACCACGGGGGGTTGTGGGGCAACCACGGGGGGTTGCCCGTACGGCCATTTCATCGGGGTGGACGTGGGGGGTTGCCCGTACGTTGCCGGTCAAAATGATGATGCCGTGCACATGGTTGGGCATCACAATGAACGCATCGGTCTGTACGCCCTCATAAAACAACGCCAATTCATCCCACACATGATGAACCATCCGCCCGGCGTCGTTCATTCGCATCTCGCCCGCCACCACCTCGCCGAACAGACACGCCCGCCCCTGCGTGACGATGGTGACGAAATACGCCCCTGGCCGGGCGTAATCGTACCCTTGCAGGCGAATGGAACGACGGTGATGTCTGGCAGGGTCGTAGGGCATTGGTACGATTTTCGCGTCGTTTTGCGTTGTCTCAATCGTGGTCGGGGCGGTTGGGATGCAGACACGGGCGCAGCACAGGGATGGTTGCAGGGTACAGCGCGGTTGACGGTTGGGCGTAACCAGCCATTCGTCCGATCCTACGTCATCGCATGGCATGGACATGCATCGTTTACAGACCGCCCCACGGTCGTTACTTCAAACTCTCTTCCACAATCCTGATTTCATCCGGCGTCAGCCCGTAAAGACGATAGACGTGTTCGTCAATCTCGCGTTCCAGAGCAGAGGTATCGGCGTTGGGGTTAGCGCGTTTGGCATCGAGAATTTTATCTACTAATGCAACAATATCATCTTGTTTGTATCGGTAGTCAAGTGGAAGAGGAATTTTGCCTATGTAGTGCTCATCGAAATGCATCGTCCTCACAGCAGCACAGTAAATGAATCTATATGCATACCAATTGATTAGTGATGAGTTAAACAAGGCAGCAATCATGTTGAGATGGATGGGAGCATTTATTGGGATAGTATTTTCTACTGTATCCAAACCCAGGATGCTACCATCTGGGTCAACTGAAGCAATGATCATAATGTGCGGTTTAGGGTTCTGAATATGCGCGATAATCTGTTGCGAAACTACTTTTGGCTGCAGGAGCATCTTCACTTTATTACTCGCCCCATCTAGATCGTCTTTTCTCAAGTACCCCTTAAATCCATTGGTACCGTATCTTACAATATTTTTTCCACCAATTACACAAACATCTCTATGCTCTTCACCGTAATCTGAGATTTTCTGCTGAAGTGGGAGTCCTCGGAATGATCGCGAAACATCGCGCAAAAACAAACCAGATTTACTCATTTTCATCCCAAGTCGCAGCTCTTCATCGCTCACATCACATGGCCATGTATGAAATTGACTTACACACGAAACTGGAACTGATGCGCGCTGAATAAATTTTGAGCCATGGAACTTATAGGCTCTGTAAAGCGGAACTGACTGCGAATGTTGAAAGACAAAGACAACTTGTTCAAGTAGAACGCTTTCAAAAGCCTGTTCGAGATCAACCAAAATTTTCGTGTTTGGCGCAAGAGCTTCGACGAGTGAAAACCAGCGTTCTGAGTATAGAAGGGATTTAGGTACAACAAAGGAGACCAAACCCCACTGATGTGTAAGATTGTTTTTTGCCACATCAATGAAAATAGCTGCAC
Organism: Chloracidobacterium thermophilum B; assembly: GCF_000226295.1. Lineage (GTDB taxonomy): Bacteria > Acidobacteriota > Blastocatellia > Chloracidobacteriales > Chloracidobacteriaceae > Chloracidobacterium > Chloracidobacterium thermophilum. The sequence continues at coordinate 239,202 of NC_016024.1, read as the reverse complement.
TATTTGAGTTCTTGGTGTCCTTACACGCGATCTTTTCCCTATCAAGAGATGAGATTTCTGCACTATAAGGAGGGTTCCCTATCACGATATCGAAACCTTCCTTAAGACCAAACATCCACTCCGAATCGAAAAAGGACGCCGAGGCGTTCTGGTCGTAGGGGTCCCACGCGGCGAGCAGGCGGGCGGTTTCGTCGTCCCAGCCGTCGGTCTTCAGTATTTCGGCAATCTCAGCCCGCAATGTGGCATCGCATTCGCGGTATTTGCGCTTGGTGGCGGGCGTTTTGGCGGTGAAGTGGGCGGCGCGCACCTGTGCCAGTTTGCGCTCCAGTGTATTGACCTCTTCATGGCGTAAGGCAGGCTGCCGCGGCCGCGCAATGCCAACGAGCGTGTTGGCCGCCACGAAGCGCGTTTCCAGATTGGGCAGCGCCCGAATACCCCGGTTTTCCGCCTCCGGATCGACCCGCTGATCCACCACCAGCGAGATAAAGAAGCGCAGCTTGGCAATCTGCACGGCGATAGGCTGGATGTCCACGCCGTAAATGCAGTTTTCAATCAGGTAGAGCTTGCGCCCGTAGTCGAGTTCGTTGGACGTGAAGGACGCTTTGATGTCGGCAATGACTTTATCGCGTACGGTGGCATCGGGGATTTCCAGGGCCTTGGCAATCTGGCGCTCTTTCCAGCGCGCATTGTTGGGGTCGAGCTTGCCGAGAACAAACACCAGCCGGTGCAGGATGCCCATGGGGAACGCGCCGGACCCGCACGCCGGATCGAGTATCTTCAGATGGTCAATGGCGTGGATGAGCGCTTTAACTTCATCATCCGTGAACTGGTGCGGTTTGTGGATGAGCGCTTCAACTTCAGCATCCGTGAACTGGTGCGGTTCATCGTTGTACGCAAAAAGATGGCGGAGACGGTCTTCAACGTTTTTGGTGTCGGGAAATGTAGCTTCCAGTCTGGTTTTCAGGCTGGCGATGAGGGCTTCATCCACCATGTAGTCCACGATCTCACGCGGGGTGTAGTAGGAGCCGGTGGCTTTGCGCGCCGTCGTACGGGTTTCCGGGTTGTAGGCTGCCAGCAGGTTCTCGAAAACCTGCCCCAGCAACTCCGGGTCAAGCGCCACTTCCTGATCGAAGGGTGTATGCTCCTGAAGGGTGAAGTTATAGGAAGCGAGGATATGGATCAGACCACGCACGCGGGCGCAGCGGTCGCGTGTTTCGCCGTAGGCGTGTCTCAGATCAACTTCCCGCTCATCGCCGAAGAAGAGCACATCCGGCACAACCGGCTGGCTGTCTGGGCGACGGGAGAAACCATCAATCCGAATGTAGCGCGGTTGCTCCTTCGTGCCTTCGATACGGTCGAGGCACTCGAACAAACCGCCGTTGAGAAAGGGGATGTCCCTGAACAGTTCCAGAGCTGTCTCCGGGTTCTGGAACAGTTCCCTGTGCCGGTAGAGGTTGTGCGCCATGAAGTGCTGCCCGTCCTCCGCCCAATCGCGCTTGCCCATCTCCGTGTTCAGCGTGGCAAAGAAAAGATTTTGCAGGATGGCTTTGTAGAAGACAGAAGATGCGGCTTCATTCGGCGCGAAGCCGTTGAGCATTGTGGGTAACGATTTCGGATCGAAGAGCGTTGCCGGAATGAGACCCTTTTCTTTCAGAAACCAGCAAAAGATAAGCCGGGTGATCAGGCGGATGAGGCTTACGTGGTCCTTGCCGTCGGTTTTGGGCGCATCCTGGGGAAAGCTTACGTGATCCAGTGCCCAGAAGTACCAGTTGGCCACTTCCTGATAGAACCGTTTTGTGACCGCCTCCACGCTGAACGCCGTGGTGAGTTTATCGGTGACGCGGGTAATCGGCGGTTCGCCGGCGCGGAGTTCATCGAGGCTGAAGGCCAGCTCCGCCAGCCGCTCGACGGTGGTGCGGGCCGGCGAGCCGACTTCGTAGGGCAGGGTGCGCAGTTCAATCTTTCCGTCCGAGCGTTTGCGCGCCCATGTGAAGGCAAGCTGGCGCCGGTTCCGGGCGACATACACCAGCAGGTGTTCGGCATGCGTTGGCGCAAGCGCCCGCTGGACGGCGCGGCGGGCCGTGACACCGGGCAGTCTGTCCTCGGGCCAGTCAATCAGGTACACCGGCAACCCGCTCATCTGGGCTACGGGTGCAGCGGTCACTTCGCACGAGTCAGGGGCGTTCAGTTGCAGTTCGCACGGCTTCAGCCCATCCGGCGGGTGGCCCCACAAGAGTTTTTCGCAAAAAAGTGAGGCGATCAGCGCCGGAACGTCCTGTTGCCCGCATGATTCCAGTATCTGACGAATGCACTCCAGATGGTTCATCACTTCGCTCCCGTGGCAATCAGTCCCAATGAGCAGATGATGTGCGGCCCGGCGGATTCATCCGCTTCTTTTTCGCGGATTTCACAGAGGTTGTCCTCCCCGGCGCGGCGGGCAACCATATCGAGCAGATCGGGGTCGGCAATGCCCAGCCGCATTTGCCGGCTGATGGCTTCCCGGGCGGCGCTCTTGAGCGGATACCACCAAATCATGTCGAGCACCGCATCGAGCTGCTGAAGCCGGTCGGGTGAGACGGCAGGGGCGAAGGGCAATTCGCCCTCACCTGCTTTCAGGCGATCGCGGTATTTGTTCAAACGCTCCCAGAGTTTGCGCCGTACGCTGCGCAGGCTGCCAAGATGACCGCCTGTGACATGCTCTTCCGTCGCCATCTCGACGCAGCGTGCCACCAGTTCGTGATGCTGTTCGGTCCGCTCCAGCGGAGGTGTTTCCGGCGGGCAGGCAATGTCGCGGAAGATGGCTGAAAGCGACTGCGACACAAGGCTGCCATGTTCATCCACGCGGATGAGGGCATCGGTGCCGTCCGGGTAGCGCAGATAGGTGACGACGCCGGGCGGGCCGTCTGCAGGGGCAAACGGCCGTTCGCCACTACAACGCAATGCACGGGTGGCTGAGACAATCGGCGGCAGGGACAGGCATGCCTTCCGGTCGTCGGCAGAGGCGCTGTTCCACACCTGCAGGGCGAGGCTGGCCAGATCAATGTCTTCATCGGCGCCTTCGTCGTCGAGCGTGCCGGCTTTTTCCGTGTAGAGGTCACGCAGGCGTTGCGCGGCGGCTTCGCCGAAGAAGGAATCATCACTGCCGATGACTTCCTGATGCTGCTGGAGACGGGCGACAAGCCTCTGGCGCAGGCGGATGATTTTCTCAACCCCTTCGGCCGGCCAGAATGAGTAGATAAGGATCGTGTCGTGCTTCTGGCCGATGCGATCAATCCGCCCGGCGCGCTGGATGAGCCGGACGATGGCCCATGGCAGGTCGTAGTTGACCACAATGTGTGCATCCTGCAGGTTCTGGCCCTCGGCCAGCACATCGGTGGCGATGAGCACCCGCAGTCCGGTTTCCCCGGCAGCCAACCCGCCATTGGTGGAGGGACTGAAGCGGCGGGACAGTGTGACTGGATCGCCCACCTGGTTGGTCAGCACGGCAACGTCTTCCATGCCGGTGGCGCGAAGTTGCTTGTGGAGGTACAACGCGGTGTCGGCAAACTGCGTAAAGACCAGCACCTTTTCATCGCGGTGGGTTCTGAGAAGCTCAAGCAGCGCCTGAAGCTTGGTATCTGCCGCAGGCTGCCACTGCCCCGCGCTCTCCAGAATACGGTGTAGGGCCTGTGTATCGGAGCGCAGGGCGTCCGCCAGTTTTTTGGTGAAAAATCTGGGATTCAGCCAGTCAAACCGATCGTGATGATTCTGTCGGTAAGCTTTGTAGATTTCCCCGGCGCGCTTTTGGTACTCGTCCCACGTTTTCTCCTTTTGCGCCGGGGGCTCCGTGGCTTCGGCCGCTTCTATGTTGTCGGGATCGGAAATGTCCACCGCTGCTTCGTCGGCGTCGCTCATGGCTGTGTCCAGCATGGCGGCGTCCTGCGTACCGATGGGGATGGGCAGGTTTTTTTCGAGCGCGTGGAGGGTGATGAGGTTCCGCACCATGTGGCGCTGCACCGAGAGCAAAAAGCTCTGGCCGCTCGATTCGAGGCGCTTGAAGAGGTTGATGCGGCAAAAACCGATCAGGCGCTTGCCGGCGCGGTTGAGGTTGGCAAGGATGCGCTTTTCTTCGGCGGAAGCGCCTTTTTCAGCCTTGGGCTTGAGGTAGTTGGCCAGCCCGTACCGTGGCAACGCGAGGTCTTCGATGACCTTCACCACTTCATCGCGGAAGAGCCGGGCGTACTGGTCTTTGGGGTCTGCTTCGTTAATGGCGAAATTAACCCGTTTGGGCTGGCGCGCCGGGAAGTAGTGGGGTTGACCGTTGAGCCGGACGTAGTGGCGGCCGCTTGCCGCGTCAAATTCGGCGTAGTGCCGGATGATGAACTGGCGGGTGCGTCTGACCAGAAACAGCCGCATGAGGTCCTGCCAGTCTTCGGGGAAAAGGCTTTGTTCAAATGCCCGCAGGCTGTGCGGGGAAGTCTGGAAGCGAGCAATAAAGTCGGCTTCTGTCTCACCCCGTTTCCGTGCCAGCCACTGGAAGTAGCGTTCCGGGCGCACGTGCAGGTCCCGGTCTTCATCGAGAAACAGGCGGAGCTGGTTGCTGATGTCGGTGTAGTGCTTGTTGTAGGGCGTTGCGGTGAGCAGCAGCACCCGGGATTCATTCTGCGCGATGTACTCCTGGATGGCTTTGTAGCGTTCGCCCTCGCGGTTACGCAGGTTGTGGCTTTCGTCAATGATGACCAGCCGGTAGCGCGGGAGGCCGGGCAGTTCACTGATGGCGCGTCCGATGGAGAGCACCCGCCCGGCGATCTGGTACTCCTGCATGTAGCGGTCCCACATAGGGGCGAGTTTTGGCGGGCAGATGACCAGTGTATTGTCGCCGCTGTCTTCCTGCATCAGGCGGGCGATGGCAGTTGCCATCAATGTTTTCCCCAGACCCACCACATCGCCAAGCAACACACCACCATGACGATGGAGCTTCTTTGCCGCAAGAGACACAGCAGCTTTCTGGAAGTCCAGCAGCACATCGCGAAACATCGCCGGCACCTTGAATTCGCGTTCGCCCTGGCGCGCATCTTCCGAGAGGTGATAGGCGATTCTGAGGTAAATCAAGTAAGGGCGGATGAGTTCTTTGCGCGCCCAACTCTGGTCAATCAGGTCGGCCAGTTCGCTGGAGAGATCAACGGCCAAGTCATCGTTCCATCGTTCGTCAAACCAGCCTTGAAGTTTGCGTGCGGCATCCTGCTCAACCACATCCACGTTGAGTTCACCCTGCCGGGAAAGCCCGGCCAGCGTGAGGTTGCTGCTCCCGACAAAGCCGATGAGCGGCGTGACGGTGTCTTCACGCCTGACCAGATACAGCTTGGCGTGGAGCGGATAGCGCAGGAAGGCCCGGATGAAGACTTTTCGTTCCCGGAGTTGCCGGGACAACTGTTGCAGCGTACGTTCGGCGGCATTGGAAGGCACGCCGAATTCAAGCTGTTCCTTGAAGCTCTCGGTGATGCGGCGTCTGAGGCGCGCGGCAGTCGGACCGTCAATGGGCAGGGACGGCTGGCCGGTTGCCCCGGTCTGGCGATGGATGCCCTGCAAAAGCCGCATTCCCTCGTCCGGCGGGCGATGCATGCCCACGAGGATGCGACATGCGTGATGTTCGTCCGAGCCGCCCAGATGTTCAATGGAGTCGGCCAACTGGTCCCAGCCGCGCAGGTTCAGATAGCCAACGCAGAACGAGCATGCGACAGCTTCCGGGAGGATGCGGCGCAGCCCTTCAACCAGCGGCCACTCGATGTTGTCGTAAATTTTGGGCATATCTTTCCCGCATCAGGTGAGCTGTTCTCCGGGGGGGGACATGGCCTGTCTTTGCTGCCCTCCGGCTGGTGTCATCCGGGCCATCAGCCGGGCCGTGGGCAGCACCTGTCACTGAAATGCGCGTCTGGCTTTTCTGTCGCTTCTTCTGAAGATAATGCGCTGGCAGGTTTATTGCAAGAAGTGAAGGCTCAGGGGCAATAAGGGGTCAATAAGCTTCCTGAAAAACTTGCAAACCTCTTTCCCTGAAGCACGACAGCCCCGGACAGGCTTGCTCTGGGATAAGGCCTTGGGAAATCGAGGCTTTCCTTCTGGCAAAAGGGATGACCATGCTTTTTCTGTGTGGCGGAACGCCCGCACTCTCAGAGCTGTGGTTCCTGTGCGGGCGGGACGCCCGCGCTCCCAGGCTCGTCGCGTAGCGACGCCTGATTTTAGCCGTGGGTTTCAACCCACGGACGCGGTGCCCCCACACCCCCGTCGCGTCAGCGACGGTTGAATTGAGGCGTGTTTTTTCAACCCATGATGGGTTTCACAACCCACGGCTCCTGGGAGCGCGGGCGTCCCGCCCGCGTGGGCATGGGGCATCACACGATTCGGGGGTTGAAATCCGTCGCGGGTTTGAACCCACGGTGGATTTCAGGCGTCGCTACACGACGCGGGGCGATGTGACACCGTTTTCCCGGCGTTGAAACGCCGGGCTAAATTCAATCGTCGCTAACGCGACGCGCCTGGGCGCGCGGGCGTCCCGCCCGCACGGATTGCGCGACGTATCGGACGCCCCCTGCCGGTGGCATTCATCCGTCGCTACGCGACGGGAAACAATTGGGGGCGACGTGATCCGTGGGTTGCCCCCCCGAATCCGTGGGTTGAAACCCACGGCTAAATTCAGTTGCCGCTGACGCGGCATGGTTTCCCACTTCGCGGCCCGTTCCCACTTCGCGGCCCGTAGGTATTCCCACCCCGCATTTCCGTGGGCATCCCCAAATCTTCATCGTTGCGTACGGGCAGCCACCACCCCGCCAGGTTGCCCCCCTCGCGCAGGGAAAACGTGCCGCATCGGCCCGCGTCGCGTAGCGACGGTTGAATTTATTGGAATCTCCATCGTCGCGTAGTGACGCCTGATTTTAGCCGTGGGTTTCAACCCACGGATCGCGGTGATGCCCCCATTCCCATGCGGGCCAATGCGGGCGGGACGCCCGCGCTCCCAGGCCCGTCGCGTCAGCGACGGTTGAATTGAGGCGTGGGTTTCAACCCACGGATCGCGGTGATGCCCCCATTCCCATGCGGGCCAATGCGGGCGGGACGCCCGCGCTCCCAGGCCCGTCGCGTCAGCGACGGTTGAATGCCGTGGTTTTCAACCCACGGATCGCGGTGATGCCCCCATTCCCATACGGGCCAATGCGGGCGGGACGCCCGTGCTCCCGGCAATCAGCGCAGGAAAATATCCACGTAATCGGTCACGCCATCACACGGGTTGTCCATCTGCTGCAGCCGCCAGAAACGCCGCTTCCCCTTGATGGCAAACGTCATATCGCCTTCGCGCAGGCATGGCTCGCCACCGTTGATGTGGCTCACGCGCGTGACGATCCTCCCCCGAAAGTCAAACGTCCGGTCCTCAACGCGCGTCACAATGCCATCCACCTCGACGAAATCCCCGGTTCGCGGGTCCCGCTGCGCCCCCTGTATCACGAGCAATCCCTGCCGGTCCGTCACCGTGAGATCACCGGACTTTTTCGGCTCAAACCAGCTTATCCACTGCAACTGGAGCTTGTGCCGCCCCAGAAGCTGGGCATAGCCCGTCCGGCTGTTGACAATCGTCCCCTGCCGCCCTTCCCCCGTGCGGCCCGCATCCTGAAGCCCCGCATCCTGAGCGCCCACCCCAACCGCCAGCGCCAGCACCCACACGACCCCCATCCACCGCAACCGGCTTGTTGACATGATGTTTCTCCTGCGATGACCAATGAATGGCTACCTGGCGCGGCCAGGCACGTCCGAAATGTCCAGCGGGTCGGGCGCTGACGGCTCCGGTTCAGGACGCGGCGGCGTCAGCACCACGCTGTCAATAAGGCGCGTCCGGCCAAAGTGCGCGGCAATGGCCACCAGCGCCGGTTGGGTAATCTCCGTGATGGGTTCCAGCGTCTGAGCATCCACAACCTCAACGTACTCCACCTCGGCCAGCGGCTCCGTCATAAGCTGCCCGTGCACCCGCTCCCGAATCACCGCCGGATTCGTTTCCCCCGCCGCAAACAGTTCCTGCGCCAACTCCAGCGACCGGGGCAACACCACGGCCGCGCGCCGCTCTTCCGGCGAAAGCCGGGCGTTGCGCGAACTCATCGCCAGCCCGTCGGCTTCCCGTACCGTCGGGCAAAAGACCAAATCCGGCGGAAAGTACAGGTCCCGCGCCATCTGCGCCACCACGCGGCACTGCTGATAGTCCTTCAGACCAAAATAGACCCGGCGCGGCAGCGTAATCATCAACAGCTTCGCCACGACCGTCGCCACGCCGCGAAAGTGTCCGGGACGATGCCGACCACACAGCGGTTGCGAAACCCGCGTCACCTCCACAAAGGTCTGTGCGTCGGGCGGATACATCGCCGCCGCACTCGGCATAAACAGAATGTCCACGCCAACCGTGCGGGCAATCTCCAGGTCAGCCGCTTCATCGCGCGGATACCGCTCGAAATCCGAAGGGTCGTTGAATTGCAGCGGATTGACGAAAAGCGACACCACGCACACGTCATTTTCCTGCTTGGCGCGCCGCATCAGGGAAACATGACCATCGTGGAAAGCCCCCATGGTCGGCACCAGCCCGATGCGAATGGCTTTGTCCCGCAACGTCAGCGCCGTCTGCTGCATTTCGTGTGGTTCCCGAATGATCTTCATCGCAGTCCCCTCTCCACAAGCTTCAGGCGTCACCGGCAAAACCAGTGATCATCGGCATCCGGCCAGCATGACGGCGAGACATTACGCAGCGCGTTGCACCGGCGCAAATGGTTTTTTCGGCAACTCACGCCAGCCGCCGGCCGCAGTTGCGGCACCGGAGACACTCTTCCTGAAACAGAAAACCAACCCAAAACAGCGGCCAGCACAACAACAGCAGCAGGGCGAAAATGACCCACCCGGCCGGTGACGTGCGATAGGTAATGCGCGGCGGCAGGGTTGTCCGGCAATAAGGACACGCAAAACCGCCAACCACCACCACGGGCTGAACCGGCAGCGGATGTGCCAACGGCGGAGACACCGGCGGCGGCAACGGCATTGGCGGAGGAGCCGCCGTTTGCGATGCACCGTATGGCGAACCGTATGGCGGCGGCAGCGGCTGTTTGTGTGGCGGTGGTGCAGGCTTCGGCGGTGGCACTGACGGCGGGGGCGGAGCTGGCGGCGGACCGGACGGCGCAACCCCAGCCGAACCCAGGTAACTGGGATACTCAAAGATCGAAGCCCCGCAGCGCAGACACCGGCTGGCAGCCGTTTCATTCACCTGTCCACAGTTGACACAGACAATCATGGCTGCTCCCCGGACGTGGCCTTACACGTCTTTTTTCGCCTTATCTTCCGGCTTCAGGTCATCCGCCAGCGGCAGGTCATCGAAGCTGATACGCGCCAGAACCGGCCCGCCGGCCGGCAGGCCGTTCCACGCAAACACCACCTCCGGCGCTGGCTCCCGCGTCGGCAGGTTCGGCGCACTTCCGGTCGCGGAGACTTCCCGCCGTGGCTCGACCACCGCCAGTATCCGCAGCATGTCGTGCAGGTGACGTGGCGTGTTGCCAAACTCGGTGGCCGCCTCCGGTGTCACCAGCCGCACCAGCACCCCGGACTTGACCAACCGGTTCAGCAGCGACGCCGCATAGGTCACGCCGGTTTCAAAGGCCGCCAGCTCAGCATCGCTCAAATCACGCGCCGGACGCGGGTCAAACCGCACCGTCACCCGGCGCTCATCCTCGCGCAGACGGTCACGCACCATAAGCCGGCGCGTTTTCGCCGTGGCCTTCCAGTCAATGTCGCGCCGCCGGTCGCCATCGCGGTACTGCCGGATGGCGTAGAGGTCCGCCCCCAGCCCGCGCCGGTTCGTCTCCCGCGCCCCCAGCGCCTCCGACAACGCCTTTGGGACGGAAACCGCTGCATCCACAGCCGGATACACCACAATCGTCCCGGAAGCTGCAAAACGGCGCGTCTTCTGCAGAAAGCCAAAGGGAAACTTCGTCGTCACCGTGAAACCCGTGATGTTGTACTGACCACGCGCCGGAAACCGGTGCTCGATGGTCTGGCGTACTCTGGCGCGCGGCCCGACGATGACGAAGTGCACGAGATTGTCCATTTTTGTCGTGTCCGCCGGCGAACTGTTCTGCGGCTTGTTTGGCGACTTCCCGCGCCACGTCCACCACCGTTTGACCGTGTCCCGGGCGGGCAGACGTGGGCCGGCCTTTTGCGACACCCGGACGCCTACGGTCAGCGACATCGAAGGCACAAGGTGTTTCTGATTGGCCACGCTCACTTCCAGCACTGCCGCCTGTCCGGCGTGGATGTGCTCCGGGAAGCGCAGCCCCACCGTCAACCCGCGCAACATGCTTTCCGAGACAATCCCCGACGCCACAATGACGCTGATGAGAATGGCAAAAATCAGGTACAGCAGGTTGTTGCCGGTGTTGAAGGCCGACAGCGCCACAACCACTGTCAGCAGTACGAAAAACGCCGTTTCCTGCGTCGGGGCATAGCTGATGTCCAGGCGGGCCAGCTCCATACGGACGCGGCGGGCCAGCCTGGGAATGACGTACACCCCGGCAATGGCAGCCAGCCCCAGCGACAGGGCAAAAAGCACCTCGGCCAGCAGGTCAACGTTATAAGCAGGCAGGAGCTGGATTAGGAAGCCCAGCACCAGGCACAGCAGCGAGCTGCCAAACAGCAGGCTGGTGATGACAAATGCGATGGTCGCGCTTTTGAGTTCCGCGCGAAATTCAGGCGAAGCGAGGCGCTCGCGGAAAGTTGCCAGCATGTGAATCCAAAGGCGTCGGATTCAGGCCGCCTGCGAGCTGTCGGCTTCCGGCAGCAGCGCGCGAATGGCGCGGACGACCCGCTGCACGTCGGCTTCATCCTCAAAGGCCAGCATGACGAGTTCATAGCCGGTGTAAATGCACACCAGCCCGTTGCCAAACAGCCAGACCGTTTCCAGTACCGGATTGCCCCCCAGCACGATGCTGATTGGAAACCCCACGATCCGTCCCGGTGAAAAGATTTCCGCCCAGAGCGCCGTCCCCAGGGCGACGTTGAACGCCCCCAGCAACGGCGCGCCCACGTAGCGCGCTGCCTTCCGCTGAAAGGCGACCCGCGCCTGAGCGGCTTCATCCAGCCTGCCTTCGGCCACCAGCCGTTCCTGCTCGCGCAGAAAGCGCATGTAGCGTTCCGCCAGTTGCTTCGCCCCGTAGGCAGCAAGTCCGCTGTGAAACAGCCAGTGCCGTGACTGCCCCACCACCACCCGGTCGAGACCCGGAAAGGCCGCGCCCAACCGGAAACCCAGCAGCAGGGACAGCCCCATCAGGGCCGACGTACCCGGATTCGCCACAACCCACTCCCGCGCCTTGCGGTAGCCGTCGCGGGTTTCGACCGTCGCGTGAAACACGCGCGAACCAAAGTTGTAGGCTTCTTCCGCCCGGCTGTAATACCTGTGCGCCGTCTCCCGCACGGCATCAAACGCTTCACCGGCCCGATCCACCACCTCGGAGGCCTTCTCGCCACCGGTACGCAGGGTCTCCGCCCCGACTTCGGTCACTTTGTCGGCCACCTTTTCTGCCGCCTGTTTGAGGTTTTCCGTCACGTGGTGCTTTTCATCGAGGTTCCTGAACTCGTCGCGTACCGTCTCCACCACCCGTGCCATGGTGTCTGTCACGGTCTGTGCATCGGGCAACCGCTCCGAAACTTCCTCGACGGCATGAACCACTTCCTGCACCACTTCACTGACGACTTCCGGCGCGTTTTCGGCCGCCCGCTGAAAGCTCGCCGAAAGCTGTCCGGTCGCCCGCCGGACTTCCTCGGTCAGCTTTTCGGTCTGCTCTACCGTCTTCTCGACGGTTTTCCCGATGGCCTCCGACAGTCCCAACTGCGCATCCACTTCCTCGGCCTTGCGCTGGATTTTGCGTCGCCACTCACTGAAACGGTCGAAGTAATCCGTCATGACGCACCTCCCTGCCGGACTGTCCGGCCAAAATGCGGGCAGGATGCCCGCGCTCTCAACTCATCTGCGGGCAGGATGCCCGCGCTTTACATTTCATCCTGCGGGCAGGATGCCCGCCCTCCCAGGCTCGTCGCGTAGCGACGGTTGAATTTAGCCGTGGGTTTCAACCCACGGATCACATACGCCCCCAACCCACCCCCCGTCGCGTAGCGACGGTTGAATCCACCCGTTGGATTCATGCGGGCAGGATGCCCGCGCTCCCAACTCATCATGCGGGCAGGATGCCCACGCCTCCAACTCATCACGCGGGCAGGATGCCCGCCCTCCCAGACTCGTCGCGTAGCGACGGTTGAATTTAGCCGTGGGTTTCAACCCACGGATCACGTACGCCCCCACCCCCCGTCGCGTAGCGACGGTTGAATCCACCCGTTCGATTCATGCGGGCAAGGATGCCCACGCCCCCAACTCATCACGCGGGCAGGATGCCCGCGCTCCCAGGCTCGTCGCGTAGCGACGGATGAATTTAGCCGTGGGTTTCAACCCACGGATCACATACGCCCCCAACACACCCCCCGTCGCGTAGCGACGGTTGAATCCACCTGTTCGATTCATGCGGGCAAGGATGCCCACGCCCCCAACTCATCACGCGGGCAGGATACCCGCCCTCCCAGACTCGTCGCGTAGCGACGGATGAATTTAGCCGTGGGTTTCAACCCACGGATCACGTACGCCCCCAACACACCCCCCGTCGCGTAGCGACGGTTGAATCCACCCGTTCGATTCATGCGGGCAAGGATGCCCACGCCCCCAACTCATCACGCGGGCAGGATGCCCGCCCTCCCAGACTCGTCGCGTAGCGACGGATGAATTTAGCCGTGGGTTTCAACCCACGGATCACATACGCCCCCAACCCCCCCGTCGCGTAGCGACGGTTGAATCCACCCGTTCGATTCATGCGGGCAAGGATGCCCACGCCTCCAACTCATCACGCGGGCAGGATGCCCGCCCTCCCAGACTCGTCGCGTAGCGACGGATGAATTTAGCCGTGGGTTTCAACCCACGGATCACATACGCCCCCAACCCCCCCGTCGCGTAGCGACGGTTGAATCCGCCCGTTGGATTCATGCGGGCAAGGATGCCCGCGCTCCCAGGCAGTCAACGCCTGAACATCACGGCGGTCACCTGCAAAGCCACCGCCTGGTTTTCCGCGCCGCGCAACTCCACTTTCTCATCGGTAATCCTGAGTGAAAAGCCGCCGGCCGCCGTCACACGCATTTCATTGCCGGCCGGGAGGCGCACCGTCAGCGCCGGAGCCGACTCACAGGCAAAGGTACACGAAAGCGTATCGCCGCTCTTGGTGATGAGCGCCTTGCGGTCACCACATGGCATGTCCAGCTTGTTTTTGCGGTACTTGACGCGAGCGCGCAGCGGTTCGACGGTTGCTGTCAGGTCATCCCGCAGAACGGGCTGGAACGCCGTGTGAAAGTACTTCTCCCGGTAGTCCGGGTGACTGAAAATCAGCTCAAAGTCGCGCAACTCCCGTCCGGCCGACACCTGAAGCGTATAGTACCCCTCGGCATCGGTCAGCGTCCGGTAGTCGTCATATTTCGTCCGTATATTCACCTGCGCGTTGACCAGCGGTTGCTTTGTCTGGGCATCCAGGACCCGCCCGCGCACGGTCAGCGAGCCGGCCGCCACCGAAAACTGCGCCGGCGCTTCGCCCGCGCCGCTGCCCAGCACCAGCCACCCCAACCCCATCAGGGCGAATACTCGTAAAGGCTTCATACCACACACACTCACTCCTTCGGTGCAGACGACGTTACCACATCCGCTGCTGGGAGTTCGATGCGCGTCACAGTGTGCGAACCCGGCCCGCGCCGTTCGACTTCCAGCCAGAGAGTTCCGGCCGGGAGGTCGCGCCGGGCACGTGGTATCTCGAAAAACAGAAAGCCATCGGCGCGCTCCCCGGCGGCCACAGTGCCCGTCGTCGGAAAGCACGAGTCGGTGTAGCGCCGGCGAAACGTCTGGTAGCCATCCACACTGTAGGCGCGGATGCCGTAGGACTTCATCAGCCGCTTTTCGGATTGCCGGACGGACAGTAGCCGCCAGGTTTGCCCTGCTGCATCGTGCAAGCGGAAGCGAAAGGCCTTGAGGTCAAGTGGTGCGGCCGTGCGTACGTCCAGCCAGACATACACCGGCAGCATCCCTGCCGTCAGGTGATTGGCGTCAAAGCGGTCCACCAGTTCGTTGCCATCCCAGACGGCACGGGCGCGCAGAACGTAATCGGTTTCCGCAACGGCCACGGCCCGGGTTTCAGACACCGGCGGGTCCGTTTTGGGACGGACGCGAAACGGCTCACGGGCGCAGGCAGCCAGCAGCAGCCCCAGCAGAGCCGCGCCCAGCCGCCAGCGCCAGCCGCCGGATGCCGATTCACGGCCGAAATGCAACCCACACGCCATAGACCAGAAGTTCACACGTCTGACTGACCGCACCCAGCACATCGCCGGTAATCCCACCCAGCCAGCGCCGAAAACGAAAGGCCGCCATCATGACGAGTACCGCCGCCAACGCCAACAGCAGACTGCCCAGCCAGCCGCCCACGCCGAGCACGATTGCCCCGCCGGTCAGCAGCGCCCCCAACACCTGCTGCCCCTGGAGCGCCTCGATGAAGCGTCCCTTGCCGCCTTCAGCCCGCGCATAAGGCTCCTGCCACGCCAACCAGACAATCGTCATCCGGGCCAGACAGGGCGCAACAATCACCGCCCGGCACAGCGATTCCACGTGCTGAAAACTCCGTAGCGCCACAAACTGGGCCAGAACGGCCACCACCAGCGCCAGCACGCCGAACGTTCCGATGTGCGGGTCTTTCATGATGGCCAGCCGCTGCTCCGGCGACCAGCCGCCGCCCAGCGCGTCCACCGTGTCGGCCAGCCCGTCGTAGTGCAATGCCCCGGTGACGAGTACCGTCGTGGCAATGAGCAGCAGGGCCAGCCCATCCGGCGCAAGCACCGGGCGCAGCACAAGGATGAGCGCCGCCTGTCCCGCGCCCAACAGCGCCCCGACCAGCGGAAAAAACACCATGGCGGCAGCCAGTGTCCGGCCGTCCGGGTGCGCCCAGGCCGGTATCGGCAGGCGCGTCAGAAACGCCACTGCCGCCAGAAACAGACGCAGGACGGTCACGGATGCAAACTCACCAGCGTGGCCCCGTCTCCGCCCTGCCGCCGGTCGGCGCGGGCAAAGCTTTCCACGTGCGGATGGGTCAGCAGAAAGGTCTCCACGGCCTTTCGCAGGGCCCCCGTGCCGACGCCGTGGATGACCCGCACCTGGGTCAGCCCGGCCAGCACGGCGCGATCCAGATAGCGGTCGAGGGCATCGGTCGCTTCATCCGTCGTCAGCCCGATGAGATTGATTTCGGAGGGCACCTGCCCTTCCAGCGTCACATCGTGCATGGCCACGAGCGTTTGCCGCGCCGGGGGCGCAGACGGTGTCGGCTGGGACTTTGCCGGCGGGAGCTTGGCCAGGGTTGTCGCCGGCACTTTCAGACGCAAAGCGCCACTGGTGACGGTTACTTCTTCACCGGAAATGGCTTCAACCTGCCCGACCGTCCCGAAGGCCGTGCGGACGCGGTCGCCGGGGCGCAGGTCGGCCGCCGTCCTGACCGGCTGTGCCGTCAACGACTCCGCCACCAGCGCCCGCTGCGCGGTTTTGGACTTCTGCGGACGCCGCGCGGCCACCTCGGCGGCAAGCGAGGGCTTGTCCAGCGGCTTGCCGGCTTTGGCGTCGGCCTTGACATCGGCCGCCGTGGCTTCCAGTTGGCGGACAGCTTCCCGGCGCAGACGTTCGCGGGTTTCGGCTTCGCTGATGCGTTCCAGCAGCGACGCCAGGCGCGATTCAAACGCTGCGGTCAGTTGTTGTACCCGGGCCTCGAAATCCGCCTGCCGGGCCGCATCGCGCGCCAGAAATTCCTGTTCGAGCCGGGCATAGCGTTCGGCCAGCGCGGCGCGCTCCTCGTCCAGCGCGGCAGCGGCGTCACGGGCTTCCGTCACCCGGCGTTCGAGTTCGGCGACATACTGCGCCAGGATGACCTCCCGTTCGCGCAGATAGCTCTGCGCCTGTTCAATCAGCGCCTCCGGCAGGCCCAGGCGGCGGGCAATGACCAGTCCGCTCGAACTGCCGACGGCGTTCAGATGAAGCTGATACGTCGGCGTCAGGGTTTCCAGATCGAAGGCCACGGCGGCGCTGATGACGCCCGGCGTCGAATCGGCATAGATTTTCAGGGCGTTGAAGTGGGTCGTCGCCAGGACATAGGCCCCGCGCGTCCGAAAATGCTCGATGAGCGCCTGCGCCAGTGCCGCGCCTTCATCCGGGTCCGTACCTGTTCCGGCTTCATCGAGCAGCACCAGCGCTGGCGGTGTCAGCTCGGCCGCCATCCGGGCCAGTTTGGTGATGTGGGAGGAAAACGTCGAAAGGTTGGCTGCCAGCGACTGCTGATCGCCAATGTCGGCATAAACCTGCCGCAGCACCGGCAACTCGGCCGCCTGCGCCGGAACGTGCAACCCCGACTGCGCCAGCAGCACACACAGCCCGACCGTTTTGAGAACGACCGTCTTGCCGCCGGCATTGGCTCCACTGACGACAAGCGCCCGCTGCTCCGCATCCAGCGTCAGACTCAACGGCACGACTTCGCGCCCCTGCGCCTGAAACGTCAGCATCAGCAACGGATGCCGCGCGGCCGTGAGCTGAAACCGGCCGGTTTCCGAAACCGTTGGCTCGACGGCGCGCAAACGCTCGGCCAGACGGGCTTTGGCCACCACCAGGTCGAGTTCGCCCAGCGCCGTCACCAACGCGGTCAGGCAGGACTGCCGGTGACGCAACTGCTGCGTGGCTTCCTGGAGCAGACGCAGGACTTCGGCTTCGATCAGCTCCTGCAGGCGGGTGAGTTCGTTGTTGAGCGGGATGGCGTCGAGTGGTTCGACAAAAGCCGTCATGCCGCTGCCCGACATCCCGTGGACGACCCCGGCCACCCGTCCCCGGTGATCATCCCGCACCGGAATGACAAACCGGCCGTGGCGCTGGGTCACAATGTCGTCAGAAAAAACGCCTTCCAGGTCGGGGCGGCGGAGCAACCGCTCCAGCCGCCGTTGCAGGCGGTCGCGCTGGACCTGCTGTTCCTGGCGGAGGCGCTGCAACTCCGGGCTGGCCCGTTCATCGAGCTGTCCGTCCGGTGCCACGATGCGGCGAACCTGCGCCAGGGTGTCCCGGAAATCGGGAATCGTCTCGGCAATCGCGCCGAGCCGTGGAAATCGCTCCCGGTGCGGGCGCAACGTCGCGCGCAGATGCAGCCCCGCCTCCATGGTTCGCGCCAGCGCATGGATTTCGTCCACGGTCAATGTGGCATTTTCCAGCCGCAGACGCTCCAGCAGCGGGCGCACATCCGGCAGTTCGCCCATTCCGAAGCCCCCCTGCTCGGCCAACCAATGGCGTGCTTCCGTCGTCAACCGCAGCCGGTAGCGCACTTCAGACGGGTCGGCGCTGGGCAGCAGGTCGCGCGCCAGCTCGCGCCCGTAAGGCGTTCGTGTCTCACGCGCCAGATGTTCCCGGATGGCATCGAAATCCAGCGTCTCGAAATCGGCAGTAAAGGGCGTCCTGGATGTCACCGTGACCCGTCCGCAGGCAAAGGTTGGTGTGACTTCTGACGAAAACCGGGCGCGCTGTCAACGCCCGGAAGTCCGACGCTGGCGGCGCGAGGCGGGCCGCCGTCTCTCAAGGTTTGAGGTAGGTTTGCGCGCAGGCTTCGATGGCGTGGGCCGTATCAAGGGTCAGCGCCTGTGCCATGAACTGTTCGGCATCCCGGACGGACAACCGGCGCAACGTGGACTTGAGCTGTGGCAGGGCGGCTGGCGACAGGCTGAACCGGCGGATTCCCAGACCAAGCAGGGCGAAGGCACAGACCGGCTGGGCCGCCATCTCGCCGCACATCGTCAGTGGTTTTTTGGTTTCCTGCGCCGCCCTGACAACCAGGTTCAGACTCGCCAGCACGGCCGGGTGCAGCGGTTGCTGTAAGTAACTCACCCGCTCGTTGCCCCGGTCGCTGGCCAGCACGTACTGCACCAGATCGTTGCTGCCAATGGAGAGAAAATCGCTTTCCCGCGCCAGACGGTCGGCAATGAATACCGCGGCCGGCATTTCAATCATTGCTCCCAGTTCGAGTCGCCGGCGGAGCCGGTCGTCTGTGCCCAGCTCGCGGCAGACAGCCGTGAGCAACTCGCGGGCAGCACGCAACTCGGTGATGCAGGTCACACGGGGGAGCAGAATCCGTACGCGCCCGCTCGCCGCCGCGCGCACGATGGCGCGGAGCTGGGTTTTGGCAACGTTTTCGTGGGCCAGCCACCACCGGACGCCATGGAGACCAAGGGCCGGATTCGGTTCCACGATGCGCGTTTCGCCCGGCAGGGTGTCGCTGCTGAAATCAAACGTCCGAATCGTCGCGGTGTGGTCAGGTGAAGCGGTAATGACCGCCTGATAGGCCGCGCACTGGGTGTCTTCATCCGGCAGGCTGCTGGCATCACTGGAAACGATGAACTCGGAGCGAAACAGCCCAATGCTCTGCGCCCCACACCGTTCGACGCCGGGCAGTTCCGACTGGATTTCGACATTCGCCAGCAGGTGACAGGCGATGCCATCGCGCGTCACCGCCGGCAGCCGCGCCACACTCAGCCCGTCCCGGCGCAGACGCTGCTCGGCGGCACGGCGTCCCAGATAGACGGTCTGGGTTGCCCGCCGGGGATGCAGGATGACTTCTCCGTGCGAGCCATCCACGATGCAGGCGGCACCTTCAGTCGCCTGATTGAGGGCTTCCTGAACGCCGAATACCGCTGGAATGCCAAGGCTGCGTGCAATGATTGCCGTGTGCGTCATCACCCCGCCGGTATCTGTCACGAGTCCGTTCAGGTTCGTCGGATTCACCTCGGCCAGCATGGTCGGCAGGATGTCATCGGCAAAGAGAATCGAAGGCGTATCCAACTGCGGCATGCGCATTGGTTGGCCTGACAGAATGCCGATGAGCCGCTGACCAACGTCCCGGATATCGTCCCGGCGCTGTGCGAGGTAGGCGTCCTGGATGTTGTCGAAGGAGGCCAGCAGGGACTCGACCGCTCTCTTGACCGCCCACTCCGCATTGATGCGGTGCTGGCGGATGTTGTCTTCGATGGCCTGCGTCAAAACCGCGTCATCGAGCATGAGAATGTACGGATCAAGCAGATAGGCCGAGCCATGTCCGACCTGCTCCCGAAAATGGTGCTGAATGCTTTCCAGATGCCGGCGGGCGCGCTGCATGGCGCGTTTGACGCGCTCGATTTCGAGCGTCACGCGGTGCGGCAGCACATGGATGAACAACGGCGGGCGGCTCTGCGGGACAAGGCGCACCACCTGCCCGAAACCAACGCCGGGCGAAGCGGCCAGCCCCGTGAAGTGTTGTTCGGTGTTGGTCAGTGGATTAGAAGACATGGGAGGACTCCTGGCCTTCGGAAAACAGCGCCACAACAGCCGCCATTGCCGCCGCTTCATCTTCGCCTTCGACGCGGATGACGAGCGGTGTTCCACGCGCCGCGGCCAGGAACATCACGCTCAGGATACTTCCGGCATCCACAAAGTTCGGATCATCCGCCCGGCGCAGAAGCACCCGGCTCTTGAACTGATTGACGACAGTCACCAGACGCGCCGAGGGACGCGCATGCAGCCCCAACGGATTCGTCACCGTGACCAGACGCTCAAGTGGCATGGGGACCTTTCGACAATGCTTCGGAAAGCAAGGAAAAATGGAGAGCGATCAAGCCGGCCCGGGTAGCAGGAGACTCAACTTGTCCGCATCTGCACCAGCTCACTTGCCAGATGAATGTTCTTGCGCCCCTGTTCAGTCACACACCGGGCAACATCGAGAAGCGACCAGTCAGAAGGTGCCGTCGCCAGCTTGATAACCATCGGCAGGTTGACGCCGGTAACGATTTCCACCCGCACCTGCCCGCTGTAAGCCATGACGAGGTTGGTCGGCGTACCGCCAAACAGGTCCGTAAGAATGAGCACGCCACATCCCTGATCGGCTTCCGCAATGGCGCGCTCAATGACCTGCCGCGCCACATCCACATCGTCGTGCCAGTCAATCGAGACAGCGCGCACGTGGCGGATGTCGCCGACAATCATTTCTGCGGCGTGGAGCAACTCCGTCGCCAGTTGTCCGTGAGTGATGATGACGCCGCCAACGCGGGGCATGGTGACCGTCCTGTGTTTTTACGGGAAAGTTACGCGGCCGGAAGCCGTAACCGGTACCGGTCATAACGCAGCCGGATTCCCATCGGCAGAGCGTTATGACATTTGCGTTTTGTAACACATGTGCGACGCATCAACCAAGCAGCCGGCAGCGTGTGATGGCAACGCCGGGGGCGTGTTTCGCTTATGGTTCATCGGGCAACGCGGCCAGCGCCTGCGCCGCGCGTTCATCCGATTGCCGCGCCAAACCCTGGCGTGCCGCCTGGCGTACAAGGGGCGACGCATCGCGCAGGCCCTCCAGCAGCAGGGGCAGCGCATCGGGATGCCCATCGGCCCCAAGCCGCTGAAGCAGCAGCGCCCGAATGGCTGGCTCACTTCCGGCCACGGCCTGACGCAACACGGCCCGCCCGGCCTCGCCACAGGCCAGCAGCGCATCCACCAGTTCATCCGGGGCAACGGTGAAAGCCCCACTCTGACGTGCCAGAAGCGGTGCCAGGGCAGCGACATCGCCGATGCGTCCCAAAGCTTCCACGGCCGCCGAACGGATTTGGTTTTCGGCATCAGCCAGCCCTTCCCGCAACACCAACTGGCTTTCCCGGTTGGACGGAAGCCAACCCAGAACGCGCATGGCGTCGGCGCGCAACCGGGGATGTTTTGACCGGGCGCGCTTCATGGCCCCTTCCCGGGCTGCTTCCCCGAAGTCGGCCAGGGCGCGGACGAGCCACCACCGGACGGCAAAGCGGGTTTCGGCGTCCAGGCGCTGCCAGAGCAACGCCAGCATGTCTGGGTCCGGGTAGCGCCGCGCCAGCGCCGCCGCCAGGGCACGGGTCTTCGGGTCGGGTGCATCGAGGGAGCGCCGCAGCTCATCCCGTATGGATTCGGGCGCCAGTTCCTGCAACGTAACGTAAGCGCCATACCACCCACGCGGGCGGCTCTGGCCGAGGGCTACCGGCAGCAGCGTCTCTGGCGCAACGGCCAGTTTCAGCAGCGATTGGCGGGCGTGAAACCGCACGAGCGCGGAAGGGTCTTCCAACGCCGCTGCCAGGGCCGGCGGAATGCGTGTGTCCTCCCAGGCATCCAGACTGCGCGCCACGGCGGCGCGGACCCGCCAGTCCGGGTGCTGAAGCGCCGCCAGCAGAGGTGTCACAGCCGACGGGGCTTTCGTCCGGGAGAGCGCCGCAACGACCTTTCCCACCACGGCCGCATCCGGGTCGCGCAGCAGCGGCAGCAGCGCGGCAACGGCGCGCGCCTCTCCAATCTCGCCCAGGGCGCTGACCGCCTGCATCCGCAGGGCTGGCTCCCGGGCCGACAGCAGACGTACCAACACCGGAACGGCATCTGGATGACGCAGGCGACCCAGCGCTGCCACGGCGGCCAGGCGTACCGGAAGTGGCTCCCCTTCCCGCGTCTGCGCCGCCACGGCCGGCAGCGTCGTAACGTCACTGAGCCTTCCGAGAAGCCGCAGTGCCTCAGTGCGCAGGCTGATGTTCGGGGCATCCAGCGTTGCCACCAGGCGGGCGGGTGTCATCCCCAGGCGTGCCAGGGACGCCGCCGCCGCCGACTGGACACGTGGCACCTCATCGTCCAGGACATCGAGCAACAGTTCGACCGCCCGCGCATCCTGCAACTGCCCCAACGCTTCGGCGGCAGCGCAGCGCGTCACTTCATCCCCGGACAGCAACGCCTGGCGGAGAAGGTCAAAGGCCCGCAGGTCGCCGAGTTGTCCGAGCTGAACCGCCAGGGTGATCCGCGCCGTCGGCGTCAACGTCGGCACGGCCAGCCGGGCCGCCAGCGCCTCCGGCGTGATGCCCAGCTTTTCCAGAGCCTGTTCGGCGAATGGCAGCCGCGCCTGCCGGGCCGCCAGCAGCGCTGCCGTCACCGCCTCCCGGTCAAGGGTGTCGAGTGCGTCCAAGTAGGTCGCTCGGGCCTCCGCCGGGGGGTCCGCCTTCAGCCGTTCGATGACGGCCGCCACGGTTTCTTCTGCCGGGCAGCCTCCCAGCGCCGCTACGAGGACGTGACGCACCTCGGCGTCCACATCGGGCAGGACGGTCAGGGTTTCCGCGATGGGCATCTGCGCGCCGTATGCCGCCCAGGCCCGTGCTGCCGCCAGCCGGTGCTCCGGAGAGTCCGACCGGAGAACCTTCAGCAGGAGGTCTGTGGCGCGCACGTCGGGGCGTTCCGCCCAATCACCAAGAAGCTGCAACCGGGTTGGCGCATCGAGACGGTCAAAAACTTCGAGGACGTGCCGCCCGGCAGCCTGATCCCCGGTGCGATACTGCGCCACAGCGATGAGGCGGTCGAGTTCCTCATCCTGCCCGAGCCAGTCCGCCAGCCGGGAGACACAGTCCCCCAGGCGGAAGACGCCAATCTGGCGGGCAACAATGCACTTTTCATCGCGGTTCAGCGGTTGTTCGAGCGCCGTGGCCAACACCGGCGCGACCTGGGCGGCCGTAAAACCTCCCAGGGCGGCCAGGGCCACGGTGCGCAGCGTGCCGGCCGGGCCCGTAGCGTACTGGGCCACCAGCGGCAACCCGGCCGGGTCGCCAATCTGCCCCAGCGCCACGAGCAGGCGTGCCTGATTGTCCCAATCCTCGTGGTCGAAGTGGGCCAGCAGGGCCGGGACCGCCGCTGTGCAGCGTTGCCGTCCCAGAGTCTGGATGGCGCGGGCGCGGACGTACCAGTGCGGGTCATCGAGTGCGGCAGCAACATCCGGCGCACAGGGGGGCGCGGCGGCCAGCACCGTCGCGCGCGCCAGCCAGTCACCGGGCGGGGGCGACGTTTGTGCCGGAGCTTCCAGAACCAGCCAGCCGGTGAACCCCACCACCAGCCAGGTGATGTGCCGCAGGCTACGCATGGCGCAATCCTTCCACCGGGTTGAGCGTGGCGGCCCGCCACGCCGGATAGATAGTGGCCAGCAGACTCACACTGAGCGCAACGCCCAGCACGATGCCCGTATCGAGCAGCGAAAAGCGAAAAGGTACGGACGCGATGGAGTACATCCGGGCATCGAGCTGAATCAGGTCGTAGCGGTCACAGATAATGGCCGTGGCGGCGCCCAGCAAACCGCCACACAGCGCCCCCGCGAGTCCCAGCGCCAATCCCTGCGCCAGAAATACCAGCAGAATCGTGCGCGGCGTCGCTCCCATGGCGAGCAGAATGGCGATGTCGCGGCGTTTTTCCGTGACCAGCAACATCAGGGTCGTCACGATGTTGAGCGCCGCCACGAGAATGACCAGCCCGATGACGACGGCAAAGGCCAGGCGCTGGAGGTTGAGGGCGGCAAAGGCCGTCCGGTTGAGTGTGGCCCAGTCTTCGATGACGTAGTCGGGGCCAAGCCGGGACTGGAGCACCGCGCCCACTTCACGGTAGGCGCGCGCGTCGTCGAGCATGACCTGAATGACCGTCGCTGGTGTCTCCTCACCCGTAAGCTGCCGCGCTGCATCGAGGGAAATGTAGGCCCAGGCGGCGTCGTACTCATACAACCCGGACTCAAAAAAACCCACGACGCGAAAGGTGTAGGTCGTCGGCAGCCAGCCAAAGGGCGACAGTTCCCCACGGGCGCCGGGGGTCAGGGCTTCCACCAGATCGCCAATGCGCAGTCCGGCTTCCTGCGCCAGGCGTTTGCCGGGAATGATGCCGTCGAGCACCCGTCCTTCGGGGCCGCGTGTCGGCTGAAGGTCTTTCAGGTTGGTTCCCGGACAGAGGGTGCGGGTGACTTCAAGTGTTTCCGGCGGCTCCGCAAGGTCAACAGCTTTCAAAACCCCGGCGGCCGCCCGCGAGCCGCTCGTCAGCAACACCTCCCGGTAGGTCGTTGGTGTGGCTGACCGGACGCCCGGCGTCTGCTGAATCTGCGCCTTGAGGCCGGCCGGGTCGGGCAGCGGACGCCCACCCCGGCGCAGAATGTTGAGATGGGCCGTTCCGGCCAGGATTTTGCCCTGCAGCTCGGATTCCATTCCGCTCTGGAAGGCGAGGACAACGGTCAGCGCCCAGACGCCAACGGTGATGCCCAGCACGGCCAGCCCGGCCGCTACGGACAGCGTCGCGCGGCGGCGGGCGCGAAGGTAGCGCTGCGCAATGAACCAGACGTAGCCCACAGTTTCAGACCCACGGTTCCAGCCCTGCCGGGTCAGGTTTACTGGGTTTCAGCCGTTTGTCCGCGTTGCAGTTTGGCGTCAATCCGGTTGATGTCCTCCGGGTCGGTGGCCAGGCTGCGGGCGATTTTCCAGTACCGCCGGGCACCTTCCAGATCGCCCAGGCGCTCCAGTACATCCCCCATGTGATCGTTGAGGGTCGCGTTGCGCCGGTCGTAGCTGAGGGCCTGCTCGATGTACTGCCGGGCCAGGTCGAGGCGGTTTTGTTTGAAATAAACCCAGCCCAGGCTGTCGAGAAAGGAGCTGTTCGTCGGCTCGATGTTGACTGCCCGCTGGACAAGGGCCAGGGCCTCATCGAGGCGCTCGTTGCGCTCGGCGAGGAAGTAGCCCAGGTTGTTGAGGGCGGTGGGGTTGTCCGGGTCGAGTGCCAGCACGGTGCGCAGCAGTTGTTCAGATTCGGCATACTGCTTGCGGCGTTCGAGGATGGAGCTGAGGGTGACAAGGTAAGCGATGTTTTTCTCGTCGTAGCGCACGGCCTGGCGCGCCAGGCGTTCGGCATCCTCGAAGCGGTTGGCGTCGCTGAGCACGATGGCTTTCATCTGGGCGACTTCGCCGGCGTCGTCGGTCTCTTCGGCAACCTTGGACAACTCTTTCAGGGCCTGGTCAACCTGTCCCAGGCGGGCCAGCACTTGGGCTTCGAGGTACACAAACTGGCGCTCGTTGGGAAAGCGCTGCCGGGCGGCGCGAGCCGCCTTGAGAGCTTCTTCGTGTTTCCCTTCATTGCGCAACGACTCAATGAGCAGCAGGTCGGCCAGGGTGCTTTCACTGCCGAGCAGGCGGCGCATGCGGTCGTAAGTAGCCAGTTCCTGCTCGACTTTTCCGGCCGCCTTGTAGGCGCTGGCAATCCGCATCAGGATGAGTTCCGCGCGCTCCCGCTGGCTTTCGCTCACCGTGTTGTCGGGATTGGAGACACTGCGCAGGGCTGATTCGTAAGCGGCCACGGCTTCTTCAGTCCGCCCCAACTCCACAAGGGTTTCAGCCAGGGCGTACTGCTGGGCGAGCGTCTCCGTCACGTCCTGTCCGGCCAGCGCCTGGCGGAGCGTTTTGACGGCTTCTTCGCGCCGCCCGCTGCGCCGTTGCACCTGGGCCAGAATGGAGAGGGCTTCAGGATGGTTGGGGCGTTCGGAGAGAATGCGCTGCACCTGCTGTTCGGCTTCAGCGTAGCGTCCGCCGCGCATGAGGGCCTCGGCATAGCTGAGGATGAGCCGCAGGTTGTTGCCGTTTTCTTCAAGCAGTTCCTTGAGAACATCAATGGCCTCGGCGGTTTGGCCAGCATACAGCAGGGCCTGTGAAAGCTGGTAGCCCCACTGGGGATTTTCACCGCTCAGGATGTAGGCCTGGCGGGCCGTGTTAGCGGCATCCCGGTAACGTCGCTTGCGGAGATACAGCTCAGTGGCGGCGGCAAACTCTTCCGGCCCGCCCTGATTGGCACCGATGAGTTTGGCATAGGCGGAGAGGGCGTTTTCAGTATCGTTCAAATCGCGGTAGAGCCGGCCGAGCAAGCGGTACACCTCAAGGTTGAGGGCGTCCAGTTTGGCAACAGTTTCAAAGGCGGCAACGGCTTCGCGAGCCTTTTCACGGTTGAGTGCTGCGCCGATGGACTGGGAAAAGAGCACCCGTCCGAGCAGCCAGTGGGCCATGGCATCTTCGGGATCGAGCGCCACGGCCTGGCGGGCGTGATATTCGGCATCCCGCAGGTTGCGTCCTTCCAGATACAGATTGCCCAACTCGACGTGGGCCGCGGCAGCCGTGGGATCGAGCGTCAGCACTTCCTTGAAGGCGGCAATGGCGTTGAGCGGGTCGGCCTGGGCAATGTAGCGTCGCGCCTGAAGGAACTTTTCGTAGGCCTGGATGCGCTGCTCACGGGACACTTTGGCCGGTGCCGGAGCTGAGGTTGAGGCGGCAGGCTGGGGCTTCTCGACCCGTGGCTTGGGTGATTGCTGGGAAAACGCCGGGGCCGCAAGGGAACCGACCGTGAGACAGCAGCCTGAAAGCAATAGGGCAAGGCGTGAAGCTGACATGGCGGTGAAACTCCAAAATGTGCGCAGGGAGAAGCCTGGAACTCATCATACGCCTCCGGCGAGGCGCGGTTGCAGTCCGTAAATCTAACCGAACTTGTCGCCACATGGAAATGACGGCAGCAATCTCCGACAGAGCACTCTGCCCGATGCGCCCCCGGCTTTCGCCCACTGGCTGGTGACGGCTGGACACCCGCAGAGGATGGCAGCGGAGGTGTTGCCCACGGCAAAAGATGTTTTTCCTGAACGAAAAAGCGTGATGCGAGGTGCAGAAAGCCATGCTATTCTGGCAGAAAAAGCCCGAAAACATAACGGTTTCAACCTGAAAAGCAGCCGTCAGGCGTGCTGGCCGGAAGGGGCGGAGGCTTCTTTTGTGGGCCGCCTAGACTGTCCTTTCAAGTTACCCAAGCCGCCATCAACCAGGACCGACGATGGAAAACAAGGCTCCGACATACGCCAGTCTGCTCAAACTCAGGCGACCACCGGATGCTGCCGAAATAGCCCTTCCGATCGAGGTCGTCACACCCATCTTGGGCGGCAGCCCGCAAACCCGCACCATTGACGCGGTTGACATCATTCGGGCTGCCACCATACGCGGACACCTGCGGCTCTGGTGGCGCGCGCTGTATGCCCACCAGTATGACTGCCCAACCGCATTGTATAAGGACGAAAGCGAACGCTGGGGGCGGGCGGCAGACGAGCACGGCGGCCGCTCGGCGGTCGAGATAAGCGTTCACGTCACGCACCCCGGACAGGTTGATACCACCGACATTCAGCTTTACGACTCCAAAGAAGCCAAGGCAACGGTCGGGGCCTATGCGCTCTGGCCGGCGCGCAAAGACAAGAATCAGGCAACCGCCCCCCGCCGCCGTCCCGGAACACGGTTTCGCCTGACGCTTCGTGTCCCAGCGCATTATGAAGCGGAAATCCGGGCTACCCTGCGTGCCTGGCTTCTTTTCGGCGGCTATGGCAGCCGTACGCGCCGTGGACTGGGCAGCTTCAAACTCATCGAAGCAGCCGACAAATGGCTTCCCAAAATGCCAGACAAGGAAGAAGACCAGGGAAAAGGGCTTAGGGAAGCGTTCCGCTCCCTTTTCGGGCGGGACATCTTTGCTGC
This sequence comes from Chloracidobacterium thermophilum B, assembly GCF_000226295.1. Classification (GTDB taxonomy): domain Bacteria; phylum Acidobacteriota; class Blastocatellia; order Chloracidobacteriales; family Chloracidobacteriaceae; genus Chloracidobacterium; species Chloracidobacterium thermophilum. The sequence continues at coordinate 211,698 of NC_016024.1, read as the reverse complement.
ACCGGGCAAAAGCCCAACGGATGTCCCTTGGCTGGCCGGCGCTACGCTTCACATCGGAAAAGCAGTGCCAGAAGCCGAGAAGGCTTGGACAACTGCCCTTGACTGGCTCAGGCACTTCCGGCAGGGCACAGATGGCCCGCCGGGCCAACGTGCGCGTGAGCCGGGCACTGGCAAGACACAACCTAACCGCCCATCCATTTCCAACTGGCCCGAAGCCGACAAGGTGCGGCATCTCACGGGGAAGACTCAAAGCCACCCACCTCGGCATAATCAGATTCCTGTCTGGCCGCGCGCCGGCTTCGGGCTGCCCATCATCGGACAGTTCCAAAAGCAGGGGCGCAATGGGAAACACTATGACGAACCGGATGGCTTTGAGCTGCGCTGGCGTCGCCAACAGGGAGACAACCAACAGCAAGACGAAACGGAAGAGTATGACCGCCTCGCCAGCCCTCTGATCGTCAAAGCCCTGCCGCTTGCCAATGGTCAATTTGTCCCATGTGCCCTGTGGCTCAACCGGGCGTACCCGCCGGGAGAAGTCTTCCTGCGCAGTGTGGAAAACAGTGCCGCTCCCTTTGATCAGCTCGTTGCTCCGGGCGACACACCGCAGTTTTCCGTCCTTGACGGCAAACAAAGCTTGCGTGAGGCGTTTTTTGACTGGCTTCGCGCGAAACACCAAACAACGGTAGTAGCGCTATGACCGCCCACCTGCTTCTGGTGACGCTTGGCCCTGTCCAGGACTTCATTGCCCAGGCGCGACGCACGCGCGACCTCTGGTACGGAAGCCACATGCTTTCCGAGCTGGGACGCGCAGCGGCCCGTGCGCTGGTGGGCGGCGACGCCCAGCTCATCTTTCCGGCGCTGGCAAAAAACGACCCCGAACTTGCTCCCTGCCTGGCCCCGCTTCGGCCAAACGGACAGCCGCCCCAGAACATTCCCAACAAACTGCTGGCCGAGGTGCCTTCCGGGACTGACCCGGAAGCTCTGGCGCGCACCGTGCGCGAGGCGGTGATGTGTTTTTGGCGGGACGACCCTGCCGCACCCGTCAAAGCCAAGTGTGCCAAACTCCTGACGCCAAACCTGACGGATGACCTGTGGAACGAACAGATCGAAACGCTGCTCGAATTCACGGCGAGCTGGTTGCCGCTTGGCAACTATGCCACCACCCGCCGGCAGCTTGAGCAGGCCGTTGCCGGCCGCAAGCTGCTCCGCGATTTTTCTGCCTGGCGCCATCAGCGCGGCAACGTTCCCAAGTCAAGCCTGGACGGGGGACGGGAAACCGTACTGGCGCCACCAGAGCAACGCCGTTCCGAGCTGGTTCACAAGTATCGGATTACGGACGGCGAGCAGCTCGATGCGGTTGGCCTTGTCAAACGCGCTGGCGGAGAGCCAGACCAGTTTGTAGCTGTGGTCAACATTGCTCTGGCTTCCTGGATCGCGTGTGCCGATCAATGTGCAAAAACCGAGCTTGACGCGCTCAGAGAAGGCTGCAGGGAGATTGGCCTTGCCCGCGTATCGCGGCGCGACCTGCCGTGCGCGGTGCCATTTCCCTTTGACGCCAGTGTGTTTTTCCCCAACCGCTGGAAAACGCTCTTTGAAGAGCAGGGCCTTCCTGGCTACCCAAACGTCTGGGGCAGCCAGTATGTAAGCCCGGTGCTTCGGAAGGTCGGCGAGCCATATCCCTACGTGGCCTGCCTGGTCGCCGATGGAGACCACATGGGCCGGGCCATCAGCAGCCTGACTTCGGCGGCCGACCACCGGACGTTTTCCTGCGCGCTGGCCGGATTTGCCCAGCAGGCGCGCCAGATTGTCGAACAACAACACCGGGGCGTGCTGGTCTATGCCGGCGGCGATGACGTTCTGGCGTTTCTGCCGCTGCCCGAAGCCCTGGCCTGTGCAGAAGACCTCCGCAACTGTTTTGCCACAGCTATGGCTTCGGCCTGCGCTGACATCATTCCCTGCCCCACACTCTCGGTTGGCCTCGGCATTGGGCATCTTTTGGAGAGTTTGGGTGAATTGCTGGCGCTTGGACGCCGCGCCGAGCGGCTGGCCAAGGACATCCGCAATGCCTTGGCTGTCATTGTGGAAAAGCGCTCCGGCAACACGTACGCCTGGCGGGCAGGCTGGGATGACGGGCCGGCTTCCCTTCTGCACAAGGCAACGGAACTGCTCGCCCAACGGCTTTCATCGCGCAAGGTTTACGAAATTGCCAACCTGTTGGAACGGCTCCCCAAACCCGTCCAGGGCACACCGGATAGCTGGTCAGGGGTTCTGGCGGCAGAAGTGCGCCGGGCGCTGGCGCGTACCGAAGAGGGCGGGCTTGCACCGGAAGATGTCGGTTTGCAGCTTGACCACGCCACTGATTACCCGACCCTTCATGCCTGCGTTCGTGAGTGGGTCGAGCGGTTGCTGGTTGCCCGCACCTTTGCGCGGGCCCTTCCCCGGAAACAAGGCCGTTCAAAGGCGAACGAGGTATCGGCATGACGACCTACACCTACCTCGCCCTGCTGCCGCGCGATGGGCTGTTTTGCAAGGACGGACGCGGCTGGTACACGAGCGCTTCCGGTCGTGGGCATGGGCTTGACTGGCCGTGGCCTTCGACCATCCTGGGCGCCCTGCGTACAGCGTGGGGAAGAACAGCAGAAGCCGTCTCCGGGAAGCTTTTCGACCATAGAACGTGGCTGGAAGAGACAGCAGCCGTGCAACTGGGGCGGATGCTGACGCTCCGGCGTCCACCGGATACCGACTGGAACACGACCCATCTGGTCTGGCCTGTCCCGCTGGATGCGCTCTGGCTTGCCGGACGCCCTGAAGTCTGTCGCCTGCAACCGCTTCCAAGCCATGTGCCAACCCTTGGCCGGGATGATGATGCGGCACGGGAAACCCTGTGGCGTCCGGCGCTGGAAGAAGCTGGCAAGCCGCTTCCATCGCCACGGTGGTGGCGGCAGGATGATTTCGTGGCCTGGCTGACGGGACAGCCGGTTTCCGCCCAAAAGCCCTTTCCGGCCACGGCCCGGCGCGTGCAAACGCGCGTCGGTATCCGTCCCGAAACGCTCACCACCGATGACGGCCTGCTGTTTTCGCACGATGTGCTTGAAACTTTGGAGCTTCATGCAGAGTGGGCCATCGGCGTCGAAGTCACACTGCCGGGCGGCGCAGTGGATGCGGTAGCCACCCTTGGCTCGGATTCGCGGCTTGTGCGCATCGAGACCTTGCCTGAAACCCTGTTTGCGCCGCCGGCGCGCCTGCTTGAAACCTTCCAGGCAGGCAGCCGGGGACTGCGCATCATTGCCGTTACGCCGCTTGCCTTCGCACGCGGCTGGCTCCCAGATGGTTTTGAACAACACGATGGTCAGTACGTCGGGCGCTTGCCCGGCCTTCCCCATGACCTCGTGCTCCGGGCGGCCTTTGTGCCACGGCCACTTCACGTATCGGGCTGGAACCGAGCGGCCCACAGCGGCAAGGGTGCGCCCAAACCAACGGCGCGTATGGTCGCTCCCGGAGCTGTCTATTTCTTCGAGCGGGTTGACGAACAGCCCTTTGACGCGGCCCACGCCCGTTCCCTGTGGCTGGCGGCACTTGGTGCGCGCACGGAAGAAGGCTTTGGCCGGGTTGTGCCCGGCATCTGGCATCCCACGCCCAAAACTCCAAACACCACACAGCCCACGCCATAGCGAGGCTCAGGTATGAAGACCAGACCGTTTCTCCTGCATGCCCTCTCTCCGCTGCACGCCGGCACCGGCCATGCAGCCGACGTGATTGACCTGCCCATTGCCCGGATGAAAGCCACCGGCATACCGATTGTGCCCGGTTCATCCATCAAAGGCGTCCTGCGGGATGCGTGTCGGCAAGTGGACTATGAGCGCACCGAAGCCGTCTTTGGACCTTCTGACGACCCGGCGGCCCACGCTGGCGCGCTCATCGTTGGCGATGCCCGCTTGCTGGCGCTCCCGGTACGCAGCTTTCGCGGGACATTTACCTGGGTCAGCTCGCCGCTGCTGCTCAGACTCGCCAAACGTGATCTGGTGGCGTCTGAGCTTCCGGTGCCGCACATGGCGGGTCGGAGCGCGCAGGTTGCTTCGGAAAACGTTTGCGTGTATCAGAAACGGCTGTACCTGGAAGACATTGACCTGCCGGCCGAATCCTCCGCCGACGTAAAAACCTGGGCGCAACGGTTGGCCGCCCTGGCCGCGCTCGAAGACGACCTGTTCACCCGCCGCTTCGTCGTTGTGGACGACGACACGCTGACCTTCCTCTGGGAAACCGCCACGCAGGTGGATGCGCGGGTACGTCTGGATGACGCCACGCGAACCGTTGCACAAGGTGCTCTCTGGCTTGAGGAAAGCCTGCCGCCGGAGACGCTGCTGATTGGACTGTTGGCTGCCGACCGCAGTCGGCGGCCGGAAACGGAAATGACGCCCGATGCCGTGTTGGACTTTGCGCTACCAAAAGAAACCATCCTTCAGTTTGGCGGCAAGGCAACCATCGGACGTGGGCGGTGCCGGATCATCCCGGTCTAATGTCAACCTGGCAACAAACTGAAACCCTTTCACTTCCCCACAAAGCCATGTACCGGACCATCATTTGCAGTGTTGGAACTTCGTTGCTCACCAACCGGGATGAACGCCCGTGGAGCGGCTGGCAGCCCGGAAACCCACTGCCCCCTCACGACGAGGTGCTCGCCTGGCTTCGCCAGGCTGATCTCACCAGGGCCAGCGCGGAAACCAACACGCTCCGCGCCATGGAGATTGACGAGGGGGATGAACTCGTCCTGTTTGGCTCACTGACCGACGAAGGCCGTTTTTGTACCAGGGTGCTCTGGGACTTTTATACGTCCCGGAAGGTCACAACCGGCGTGCAAACCATTGCCGGGTTAGGCTATAGCGCTGACCGTTTCACGGCCGGACTCAAGTCACTGGTCAATGAAGCCATTCGCGCCATCAAGAAGGCCCGCGACCAACGCCAAATACCCATCCTGTGCGCCACGGGTGGTTTCAAAGCCGAAATTGCCTTTCTCAATCTTGTGGGAGCCTTGCTCGGCGCCGAAGTTGTGTACATGCACGAGCTTCACCGCGAACTCGTACGCCTCCCACAACTGCCGTTGACCTGGGACACCTACTTCGTTACGAACCACCGGGATTTTTTCGAGTGGATTGATGACGCACCGCGCCCAAGCCATGAAGTTGAGTCGCGTCTGAAAGCTACCCCGGCGTTGCGTACGCTGGTCGAGGAAGCAGAAGACGGCAACACCTACCTCTCCGCAGCCGGCGAGTTGCTTTTCAAAGCAGCCAAGGCACGGGAGGGCACCGAACCACCGACCTGGCCGCCGAACAGTGCGCGCCTGCCCGAAGACAAGGATGAGGTCTCAAAAGTAGCGCACCATCGCCCGGCAGGCTGGGAGAAGGTGGTCCAACGCCTCTGTGCGCTCGCATGTGTTGAACAGGTGCGGTACGACAACCAGGCGCGAAGCCATAACCAGGCGCGAAGCCATCGTAAGGTACAGATACTGGACGAAGCTTCCGGCGTACTGGGGGTGTGCTTTGGGGATGATCCACCACTGCCGCTACGGGTCGAGACCACGGCCAAGGGACGCGAACAGTGCACGCTGGTGGCGGAATACATCCGGCGCAACATCGTGAGGTAAGCCTATGGCAGCAACCGCTGAAAAACGGCTGTTTCGGGATCAGCAACGGGCGCTCTACGCCTACACCGTCGTCGGCCAAGTGCCGAAGGATGCCCAGAAAGACTACAAAATTGCGGTGAACGACTTTGGGGCCAACATCCTGCGCAGTGGCTTGTGTGCGGCCATTGCCGCCGTGCAGCGGCTTGGCAAGCAAGGGACGCTGCTGCTCGAACACGTTGCCGGTGCAGAGGTCATTGGTCTTGAAGACGTTACGGCTGAAAACCTTGCCCAACGAGTGCGTGAACTCGATGCTGATGCCTACATGATCGCAACCCGTGACATGCTCCAGGTGGCGATGTGGCTCAAACGCGCCGTCCAGGCAACTTTTGAATAGGCAGCGGGAGCTTTGCTATGCGCCAAACCCTACCAAACAAGCAGGTTCCTGAGCACTTTGGGCTGGCATACGAAGTTTGGGCACCAGTCGGGAAAGACGGCAAAGTCCCCGACAGCGAGCGGGCCGAATGGCTTAGGCAGATTGCCGACATGGCCATTGCTGCTGACTACGCTCGAAGCTATGCGCGGTGGAAAGCCAGCTTCTCAGCCCCCGGCGACCGTACCTTCGAGCTAAAGCTGGTCAGCCGCCTGCTCATTGGTCATGGCAACACCAGCGCTACAGATGTCGGCCTGACGGTGCACCACACCTGGGGCGTGCCGGTCATTCCCGGCTCGGCCCTCAAAGGGCTGCTTGCCCACTATGTCTCGGCTGTTTTTGGTCCGAGTGATCCCCACTGCTGGCCCTGGGAACAAACCGGCGAAGAACAAACACGCGCCGAGTATCAAGGTGTGCTCTGGCAGGGCAAGCGCATCAAACGCGGTCCAGGAGCTGTGTACCGGGCGCTTTTTGGCGCGCCGGATGCCGATGAAGACGATCTGTTTCGTAAACACGGCTTTGATGCCGGAGCGGTGGCCGGGCTTGTTACTTTTCACGATGCGCTTTACGTGCCGCGGAACGCCCAGGACGACAAACCCTTCGCGCTGGATGTGCTGACCGTCCACCAGAAACCCTACTACGATGACTTGGGGCAGCACTGGCCAAATGACTACAGCAGCCCCAATCCGGTTTCATTTCTCACGGTACGCCCCGGTACGCACTTTCTGTTTGCACTTTCCGGCCCGGCAGACTGGACTGAACTGGCGGAATCGCTCCTGGTGGATGCGCTTCAGGAGTGGGGTGTCGGCGGCAAAACCAGTGCCGGCTATGGCCGCCTGCTCCGGCCCGGCAACCAACCAGCACAGACAACCACGGGAGGGCCTCCCACACCTCGCTACCGGAAGCACGACAAAGTCACGGTGACACGTGTGGAAGACCCCAGCGGCAAAGGGAAAATCAAGTTTAAGACAGACGACGACCTGCTTGGTCAATTTGCAGGTGAGCCACCGCCAGACATTCCCATCGGGGAAACCATTGAGGTCTGGATTGCCAACGTCAACCAGGGAAACTACACGTTCACGCGCAAACCACCGACGGATAAACCCAAAGGCAAATCCAAGTGAGAAACCTTACCGCGGTGTGCCCCGGTTGTCTGCCGGGGACGGCCAGCCCGTTGGCTTTCACCGGGCTTTTCGCAGTTGGTCGGGTTTGACATCCGATGTGGGGAATTCACGCCGCAGGTAGTCGAGAAAATCCGTCAGTCCTGCCGCCTGGTAGTCGTGAATGAAAATTTCCCGCACCTGCGGATCGGCAAACGCCGCGCCGCCAATGACAATCCGCGCTCCGTGCTGCCGCGCCGTATGGTAAAAGTCTCCGTAGTCGCGTCGCAGCCGCTCCAGATCGTGCACAATCGTCGCCGAAATACACACGAGTTGGGGTGAAAACCGCCGGACGGCATCGGCAAACGAAAACAACGGCGTGTTCGGCCCGAGCGACAGCACCCGCCACCCTTCCACTTCCAGCAGTTCCACCACCAGATGCAGGGCAATTTCGTGCAGGTCGCCCTCCGGGCAACCACACAGTGCCAGCCGCCCGTTGAACGGCGCGCGCGGCAGTTGCCGGTGCAGATGCTCGGTCGCCGCCAGTGTCACCTGCGACGCCAGGTGTTCTTCCCAGATATTGAGTTCCCCTCGCCGCCACCGCTCGCCAATCAGGTGCAGCACCGGCGTCAACACGTGCTCTTTCAACGCCACCACCGGTATCCCGCTCCGGTAAGCCCGCTCCAACAATGCCACGCCGGCCGGTTCGTCACCCGCCACTGCCACCTCGTAGTACCGCGCCTGAAGTGCCGCCCAGTCGCGCGCCGCCAACGCCTCCTCCAGTGACGTGGCATCTGTTGCTGCCACCTCGTCGCCCTGCCCAGGTGCTGTGCTGGCTCGACCGCTGTGCTGCAGCACACCACCGGCCTGCTGAAAATCCAGCAACGCCTGCAGGGTAAAGCGCCGGTGCCCGCCTGGTGTCCGAATACAGGCCAGAGCACCGCTGTCGCTCCAACGTTTGACCGAGGACTCACTGACGGCCCACATCCGGGCAACCTCGGCGGTGGAATAGGTCTGTTGTGGGGCGGTGACAGGCTGGATGGTGTGTTTTGAACGCGGCACGCCGGATTTCCCAATTCCGACAAGGGTGAACGTTTTGAACGTTTCCAACTGGGAACGCGCCTACTCTACAGCCATCGAAGGCATTTGGTCAAGTCACCCCAACTTCTCCAGCAAACTTACAAAATCTTGATTTCACGCCACTTGAGCCAGACAGTCCGAACCGGCAGCCAAGCCCTCGGAAAAAGTCTTACAAACTGACTTGACCGCTTTGAGCGTTTTCCATATCTTTCCGCCTGTGAGCGACCCAAACACTGCCGTGCAACGGTGACACGGCCCGGCGCTCAGAGGTATTTGCGAGCTTGGCGCGCGTCGCTCTTGTTTGGAGGCTTGGAACGACGACTCCGGGGGGAGTTTTCAAGTCTCTTGACGCTTGGGGGGTTGCGGTGCGCGTCAAAACTTAGGGAGTCGGGACAACCGACACGAATCGGGCCGAGGACGGGTTTGCACCCCCTCGGCCTTGCGTTTGAAACCGGCGGCCAGGCAGCTCCGGCCAGCCGTGTCAGCAACGTCTGAAGGGTAGCCTTGGCTGGCTTGGTACATCCGGCCGGTTCATATAGGATGGCGCGACACGTTCCCGCATCGCCAGCTCAAAAGAAGGTCACTCTCATGACAACTCTCAAGATGCGAGTCGTGACGGTCATCACGCGCATTGCCCTGCGCTACCCGCGTTTCACCTGGTGGGTGGCCCAGCGGATTGGGCCGTGGCTGGTCCGTCGTTTCTGGCGGGCCCGTCTGGCGGCTGAAGACCAGGCCGTTGCGCTGCTCACACAGGAACTCCGCCAGGCGACGGCCGGGGACGACACCGACTGGCAGGACGTTCAGGCGCTGGGTGAGTTGTGTATCCGTCAGCGCGCCTATGCTGAAGCCGCCCAACATTTTCAACGGGTCGCCAATGCAGCGGAAGACCGCGAACTGCGCCGCGCCGCCGCCGCCTGGCTGGGACGCGCGCTGGAATATGCCGGCGACCGGCAGGGAGCGCATCAGGCTTACCACGCTTATTTGCGTGACTTCCCCGAAGTCAGCCCGTTCGAGCGGCAACGGCTCGAACGGCGCCTGGCGGACTTGAACGTATCGCCCAAAATTTCGGATGACGCCCGCCGCCTCCCGCCCAGCCTCCCGGCGGGTGAGCGTCCCAGTCGAATCTCTTTCGGGAGACGCCCATCATGACGCATGTGCCCGCCAACGCGGTGCCGACCACCAATGGATTGTCCATCATACCGCCCGGTCTTTCCCTGCCAACGACCTTCGCGCCGCTTGTCGAGCGGATTCAGACGGTTGCCCACCTCGTCGAGACGGCAATTGCCGAGGACCTGAGCGAAGTCACACAGCCGGAACTCCGTCAGGCGGTCCTGCACCTGTTTGACGGCAAGGGCAAACGGCTCCGTCCGTTTCTGGTCATCACCACGGCCGAGGCGGCGGGCGGCACACTGGAAGCGGCCCTGCCGCCGGCACTGGCCGTGGAGTACCTGCACAATCTCTCGCTCATCCACGACGACATGATGGATGGCAGCCCTGAACGGCACGGCCGCCCCACGCTCCACACCCGTTTCGGACTGAACCTTTCCCTGCTGGTCGGTGATCTGCTCTATGCCAAAGCCGTCGAGCAGGCCTCCCGCATCCGTCACCATGCCCTGCGGATGGTGCACATCCTGGGCCAGACGGCGAAACAGATGTGCTACGGGCAGTTTGACGATCTCTATTTCGAGCGCCGCCTGGATTTGACCATTGAAGACTACCTGCGCATGGCCGCCCGCAAGACCTCGGCGCTGTACCGGGCAAGCTGCATCTTCGGGATGCTGACGGCGGACGCCGACGAAGCCGATCTGCAAGCCATGGCGACCTTCGGGGAAAACATCGGCACAGCATTTCAAATCTGGGATGACGTGCTCGACCTGCAGGCCGACCCGCTACGTCTGGGCAAGCCGCTCGGTCTTGACATTCGTGAAGGCAAAAAGACGCTCATTGTCATTCACTTTCTCCAGCATGCATCGCCCGCGGCCCGCCGCCGCTTCCTGGAGTTGCTGGGGAAACGCGATCTCAATGGAGAGTTGCCCGAAGCCATTGCCCTGCTCGAAGAAACCGGCTCGATTGCCTTTGCCCGCGACCTTGCCATCCGTTATCTGGTGGACGCCAAGCAGCACCTGTCCGTCCTACCGGCCGGGCCGCACCGGAAGCTGCTCGACATGTACGCCGACTTCATGCTGCAACGGCGACATTGACAGCCGACACTGACGAACCAGGAGGCAAACCCCGTGAAAAAGGTGTTGTTTTTGTGTACCGGCAACTCCTGCCGCTCGCAGATGGCGGAAGCCATCGTCAATGCCCGGTATGCCGGTGAGTGGCAGGCGTTCAGCGCCGGCACCCGGCCTGCCGGCTACGTGCACCCCAAAGCCTTGGCCGTGCTGGAAGAAATCGGTATCCGGCACGCGGGGCGCTCCAAACACGCCGATGAGCTTCAGGATCAGGCCTTTGATCTGGTTGTGACCGTCTGTGACGCGGCCGCCGGAGATTGTCCGGTATGGCTGGGTTCGGGCCGGAAACTGCACCACAGCTTCTTTGACCCGGCCCAGACGGATGACCTGGCTGACTTTCGCCGCGTGCGCGACGAAATGCTGGCGGCCATTCCGACCTGGTTGCAGAACGTCCAGCCGTGAGGTTGACGGCGCGCGGGCGGTTCAACGAATCCTTTTCCAGACGGTTTTGTTCCCGCCGCCCGTCTGTTGACAAGACCGGGCAATCGGATTATGTGCACGGGCATGGACCCACTGCCCCGTTACCGTTTCAGGATGGGAAGAACACCTCTGATCCCGCCCGCTTGACACCCATGGTCATTTACCTCCCCGGCACGGTTGAAGACACGCCTCGCCTCGATGATCTGACGCCCCGCCAAATTGTTCAGGAACTCGACAAGTACGTTGTCGGTCAGGCCGCTGCCAAGCGGGCTGTAGCCATTGCCCTGCGCAACCGCATCCGCCGCCAGAAGTTACCGCCTGACCTGGCACAGGATGTCATTCCGAAGAACATCATCATGATTGGCTCGACCGGCGTGGGCAAAACCGAAATTGCCCGGCGTCTGGCGCGTCTGGCCAACTCGCCGTTTCTGAAGGTCGAAGCCTCGAAGTTTACCGAAGTCGGCTACGTCGGGCGCGATGTGGAATCCATCATCCGCGATCTCGTGGACATTGCCATTGACCTCGTGCGGGAGGAAAAGATTGCGGAAATCGGGGAAAAGGCCCGCCAGAACGCCGAGGAACGGCTGCTGGACATCCTGCTCCCAACCCGCCGTGACAGTGAGGCCGCCGCGCCGGAGGATGAAGCCGCCTTCCAGCGGACGCGCGAAAAACTCCGCCAGCAGTTGCGTGAAGGCCGGCTCGACAACCGGCTTGTGGAAATCGAGGTCAAGGAACGTGGTTTTCCCTCCGGCATCGAAATCATCACGCCCCAGGGCATCGAGGAAATGGACATCAACCTGCGGGACATGCTGCCGGGTATGTTTCCAGGAACGCGCACGAAGGTGCGCAACATGTCCGTACGGGAGGCCGTAGAGTACCTGACCCAGGAGGAAGAGCAAAAACTGGTGGACATGGATCAGGTGGCGCGCCTCGCTGTCGAGCGCGTCGAGGAATCCGGTATCGTGTTTCTGGATGAAATTGACAAGATTGCCGGCCGCGAAAACAGCAATGGCCCCGATGTTTCCCGCGAAGGCGTCCAGCGCGACATCCTGCCCATCATCGAAGGCACGACGGTCAACACGCGCTACGGCATGGTGCGGACGGACCACATCCTGTTCATTGCCGCCGGGGCCTTTCACGTCTCGAAACCCTCGGACCTCATCCCGGAGCTTCAGGGACGTTTTCCCATCCGCGTCAATCTCGATCCCCTGACCAAGGAAGACTTCAAACGGATTCTGACCGAGCCGCGCAACTCACTCATCCGGCAGTACGTTGCCCTGCTCGAAACGGAAGGCGTCACGCTTGAGATCACCGAAGATGCCATTGAAGCCGTCGCCGACTTTGCCTACACCGTCAATCAGAACACCGAAAACATCGGTGCCCGCCGGCTGCACACGGTGATGGAAAAGGTGCTTGATGAGGTGTCCTTCATGGCGCCCGACCTGGAAGACAAGCACTTCCGCGTGGATGCCGAATACGTCCGCAAGGTTCTGGCCGACATCGTGCAGGATGAAGACCTCAGCAAGTACATCCTCTGACGGGGAGTTGCAGCCCCACTTGGGCTGGCGGCAGACCGTCCGGCTCTGGCTGGCCTGGAGCGGGCTGTTGCTGGCGCTGGGCAGCGCCGGTTGCGCCAAAGTCGGGCCGCCCGTGCCTCCGCCGCGTTTCACGCTGGCGGCGGCCGGTGAGCCAACTGCAACCCAGTACGGCGACCAGATTGTGGTGCGCTTTGTCGCCACCGACCGGGCCGCGCGCGCCGATATTCTGCGCCGGATTGAACCCCGCAACGCCCCGCTGGCGCTGCCGGAAGACCGCTTTGTGCAGGACGCGCGGCTTATCGGGTCGCTTACCGGTCAGGAGTTGTCTTCCGGCGCAGGGCCGGCCTACGCGGATGCCTTCGACCCCCAAGACACAAGCTGGAAAGACAAACGGATTCGGTATGCCATCCGGCTGGTGGATGCCCGTGGGCGCCCGTCTCCCCTGTCGGGATATGCCCTGGTCTATCCGGCGCTGTCCGTGGCGCAGCCGCCACGCGATTTGCAGGCCGCAGTCACTCAGGAAGCCATCCGTCTTCAGTGGCAACCGCCGGAGCAGAACCTTGACGCCTCTCCGGCAACGGAGGTGCGCTTCAACGTCTATCGGCGCGCTGCCGGAAGCGCCGTGGAATCCCGGCGCAACAGTGCACCTCTGCCCACCCCCCAGTTTGCTGAGACGGACTTCACGTTTGGCGAGGAGTATGAGTACGTCGTGCGGGCGGTGAGCTACGTTCAGGGCGCGCCAGTGGAGAGCCGCCCGTCGCCAGCGTTACGGGTCCGCCCCGTGGACACCTTCCCGCCGGCCGCCCCAACCAACGTGACCGGCGCTTCCGCGGCCGGCATCGTCAATCTCTTTTTTCCGTCAAGCCCGGAGAAGGACCTGCGGGGCTACATCATCTATCGCCGCGAACGCGGCACGAATGACCCACCGACCCGGCTGACGCCCACCCCCATCCAGCGTACGACTTTCCAGGACCTGACCGGCGTACGCGGCAGGGTCTATCTCTACTTCGTCACGGCCGTGGATGTGTTCGGGAATGAAAGCGAACGGTCACAGCCCGTTGAGGTGGAAGTCGTGCCCTGAAGGCAGGATGTCGCCGCCATTGAGCGCGGCCGCCACGGCCAGCCGCGCATTGACCACGCCCCACCCCTGGCGGTCGGCTTCGATGTTGGGCAACCGCCGCGCCGTACGGATGAGAATGCGCTTGACCTGCTGCGGCGTCAGGCGCGGATTGACTTCCAGCATCTGGGCCACGATGGAAGAAACAATCGGTGCGGCAAATGAAGTGCCGTCCACGTGTTTGTAGTGCCCGGAAATGACCTTTTCGTTGCGCATCTTGCCTTCCACCAGCAGGCGCAGTTGGTACGGCTCCAGGTGCGCGGCGGCATCGAGTTCGGCGTCAATCCCGGTGTGCCGGGCCAGAATGGCGCGGAGTTCGCCATCCGGCGCGCGGCTGAGTTGCTCATACAGGGCGGCCTGCTGGGCGGTCGGCGTCCCCGGCAGAATGGGCGCGGCAATCCAGATGCTCGGTGCAATGATTTCGGGCTTCTGAAGACCGTCCACCGTCACGCCGTAACTGGAGTGATACACGTCGTGTTCGTTGGGGTCGAGGGTGTTTTTGTCGTCAAAACCGCCGACGGCAATGACCGACGGAGCACTGGCCGGCGGTAGGACAGGATGCTCCCGCTGGTGTCCGGCATTGCCACTGGCCGCCACCACCACCACGCCGGCCTTGACCAGCCGTTCGGCCGCTTGGGAGAGCGGATCCGTCAGGTACGAGGCTTCATAATCGCCGCCGCAGGAAATGTTGACAATGCGGATACCAAAGCGGTGCCGGTGGCGGTACACCCAGTCCAAACCACGCCGGATGTCGTCGTGGTAAATCCGGCGGGTGGTGCCGACCTTGACCAGCACCAGTTTCGCGCTCGAAGCAATCCCGCGATACAGCCCCTTGGACAGGAAGCCATTGCCCGCCGCCACAACCGAGGTCATCAAACCATGCCAACTGGAGTCATCCGGCGTGGCCAACTCGGCAGGGTCAGCCCGCCGCGTCAACACGTTGTGGTAGTGGAGAATGCGGTTGACCGGCTGGGTGATGTCCGGGTGCGGATAAAAGCCCGAATCCAGAAAAGCAATGGTCACACCGCGGCCTGTGTAGCGGGGACTCGCCCCAAGCCGCAGGGGGGTGGGCAGAATTTTGAACTTGGGCAGAGATGTTCCGCCGGGAGTGGGCAGATAAAGACTTACCCGTGACCGGGCATGGGTAAAACGGTCGAGGCAGTCGCGGCAGATGCCTTCGCGCTCATCCCAGTAAGGCAGATTGAGATGCAGCATATCCCGCGAAACGTGGGAAATCGCAGAAGCAGGAACACGCAGGTCATCCTCAAGTGCATACTGGCAAACAGCGCAAACGAACATGGGTACAGAGGGCTTGCCGCTGGCCGCCCAGACTGGAAAAGCCGGAATCGGATGTTTCCCTTAGTTTACGTTTCGCCACGGAAGATGCACGACACCTTGCCGACACAGGCCGCGGAGAGACTGCGGACCCGGTCAGGAGCCTTCCGCCAGACGGTCACGGGCAAAGCAGGCTGCGGCCAGCCGCAGGAATTGGGCGCGTAAAGCTTCATCGCGGATGACGCTGGCACTCTCCACCAGCTCTGTCGGGAGGGTGACGGGCGGCAGGGCTGCCGGAGCCGGCCGCCGGTTTTCAGCCGCCACGAACTTTCTGTCCACAATGATGTGAATCCGGGTCACAAGCGGTTGCCGCAGCAGACCGTTGAGCCGAAACAGAATCTGAGGGGCGAGCACTTCGAGCTGGCGTTTCCAGCGGGCGTCCTGGACGGCAACGGTCAACGTGCGGTCGGTCAGCGCCACCGCCCGGCTGGCCCGCAGCGTGGCGTCGCCGACCGACAGCGCCCAGGCCGCGCAGCAGGCCGCCGAAAGCACTTCCGGCTGCCCGTTGGACAGCCGGATCAGCTCTGGGAGAAGTCGCGCGAGAGGTTCCACAAAACACCCACCAGGCTACGGTTTCACAACAAGTGACAGCGCCCGGTCACGCCGGACACCCCCAGGACTACATCACGGCCGGGTCAAGGTTGTCCGAAGCCGCGCCCAGGTCAAACAAATCATCGCCAGTTGTCTCGTGATAGGCCGCTTCGCCATGCACCGACCGGTCAATTCCCTCCCGCTCCTGCGCCGGAGACAGGCGCAGTGGCACAATGAGACCCACGAGCTTCAGCAGAACGAACGTCACGACCAGGGTGTAGGCCAGCGTGGCCGCTACGGCCATCAACTGGATCAGCAGCAACTTCGGGTTGCCAGCCAGCAGACCATCCGCCCCGGCTTCGTTGAGCGACTGCCGGGCAAAGACGCCGGTCAGCAAAGCGCCGCACATGCCGCCGACACCATGGCAGGCAAAGACATCGAGGGTGTCGTCCAGGCTGAGGCGGCTGCGCCACTGGATCGCCGCATAGCACACGGCCGAGGTCACACCACCGATGACCAGAGCTGCCAACGGTGACACGAAACCTGCCGCCGGCGTGATGCCGACCAATCCCACAACCGCAGCCGTCGCCGCGCCCACAGCCGTGGCTTTCCCGGTGCGCCAGACTTCGATAGCCAGCCACATGAGGACGGCCGCCGCCGCGCTCAGATGCGTGGTCACAAGGGCTAGACTGGCCAGGCCGCCTGCCGTGAGCGCCGAACCGGCGTTGAAACCAAACCACCCGAACCACAACAACCCCGCCCCCAGCAGGACGAAGGGCACGTTGTGCGGACGCAAAGGCGCACGCTTGACATCCGCGCGCGCGCCGACGAGCGCGGCGGCCACCAGCGCCGCACAGCCGGCGGTGATGTGAACCACGGTGCCACCGGCAAAATCCAGCGCCCCGGAAGCGCGAATCCATCCCCCAACGCCCCACACCCAGTGCGCTACCGGGGCATAGACCCCAAGACACCACAGGGCAACGAACAGCAGAAAGGCCCGGAAGTTCATGCGCCCGACCACGGCACCAGCAATGAGCGCCGGGGTGATGACGGCAAACATGCCCTGAAAAGCGGCAAATGCCAGGTGAGGCACTGTAGCGGCATAATCGGACTGGGGTGCGTCGCCTACTCCCTGAAAGCCTACCCAGGCCAGTCCGCCCACCAGCGGCCCGCCGGGCACAAAGGCCAGAGAGTAGCCTATCAGTACCCAGATGACGGCGGACACACACAGCGCGCCGACAGTCATCATCAGGGTATTGAGCACGTGCCGCCGGCTGACCAGCCCGCCGTAGAAAAAGGCCAGCCCGGGCGTCATGAGGAACACCAGCGCAGTGGAAACCAGCAGCCACGCGGTATCACCGGATGAAATCGCTGTCTCGTTCATGGCGCTTTACCCAAAGTGCTATCGCTCAGAATGGTCGGTTGTCTTCCCGGAAGTTGTCTGGCCAGAGGCTTCCTGGAGCGCCCGCGCCTGTACCTCGTCCGCGGTGAGCGGCGTCAGGGCCGCTTCATTTTCCTCGCCGGTACGGATGCGGATGACCCGCTCCAGGGGCTGAACAAAGATTTTCCCATCGCCCACGTTCCCAGTGCGTGCCGCCGTGAGAATGGCCGTGATGGTCGGTTCCACGAAAGGCTCGGAAACGGCAATGCGCAGCGCGACTTTTTCCGTGAAGTCAACCACGATGCGTTGTCCGCGAACATACTCGATGATTTCGGGTTCACCGCCGTGTCCCCGGATACCGTGGACGGACAAACCGGTGACACCAATGCGAAACAGCGCATTTTTGACCTCTGGGAGACGTTCGGGACGAATGATGGCCGTGATGAGCTTCATAATACTGCCTTGGTTTCTCCTGGTTCCTGGCGGTTCATCTGTTCCTGTGGTCCTTCCTGTGGCTCTGGCGGCAGAGCCAGTGCGCCCGACTGCGTTGGGTCTTCGGGAGAGCGGAGTGCCTGCCCCGGATAGACCACCTCGGCCAGATAGCGGGCATAGGCTTCAAACTCATCCAGATTGCCCCCTTCGGCCACGATATAGACATCATCTCCAATGATCTCAAACAGGTAACTCTCCCCACAGGAGACAATGTAGCGGTACTCAACCCGGTCATCATCCGTCTGGGTGATATACCGCGAGCCGAAAATCATGTCGCGCTTGCCGAGATAGGTCCGTTCCGTTCTGACCATAGGCTTTCCGGTCACCGCCAGACAAGAGACTGGATTTGGCAAGAGGTTGGCCTCACGCTTCCAGCACCTCATTCAGAACCGCGATGGTTCTATCATCCAGCAGCGGCATCTCGTCATTGCCCACCAGGGCGGCAATGGTGTGAATGATTTCCGGCGGCACCTGCTGGCGGCGGCGCTTGAGCCGGTCCCGAATCACATCGCGCTGGCCACGGAGAATGTCGCGGTGAATCTCCAGCCCACGCCGCACCAGACTCAGCGCCCGTTCCTCCGCCAGCTTGAGCCGGCCGGCTTCTTCCGGCGCAAACCCACAGCGGCATTTGGGTTGGGTGAGCAGGATGTCTTCCACCGGCTCTGTACACACCATCTGATACAGGTTTGAGATTTCGTTGATGGCGTCCACGAGAAAGTCCTGCCGGCTGATGCTGAGTTGGGTGAGCATTTCCAGGTTGCGCCATTCGGGACTGGAAACCAGGCGCGTACAGAGCGGTTCGATGACATTCGACTGAGTCGCGCTGGCGTGGAGCAGGATGTAAAACTCGGCGTACACCGGCTGGAACGCACCAAAGGCCAAATCCACCTGCTTGCGGTTGTTCGGATAAAACAACTGCCAGGGCGGCGCCCCCCGGAGCTTGAACGTGGAGCGAATCCGCTCGGCAACGGGATTGTTGGTCGGGAAGCTCTCGTTGAGGTAACGCAACTTCGCTTCGCAACTGGCTTGCGCCTGACTGTAGCTATAGACGGCCTCCAGTGTTGCCCGGTCG
The DNA here is from genome assembly GCF_000226295.1 of Chloracidobacterium thermophilum B. GTDB lineage: Bacteria > Acidobacteriota > Blastocatellia > Chloracidobacteriales > Chloracidobacteriaceae > Chloracidobacterium > Chloracidobacterium thermophilum. The sequence goes on along the minus strand of NC_016024.1, from coordinate 193,348 downwards.
CGCCAGAACGCATCGAGATCGCTGTCAAACAGCAGGCTCACTTCTTCCATTTCTTCGGCGATGGATTTGTGCATCAGCGCATGTCGGACGTGCGCCGCCACCCGGTCAAAGCGGCGGATGACCTGGATGGCTTCCCAGATATCCGTGGCTTCTTCCGGTGCCTGAGACAGCGTTTCAACGGCTTTGGAGAGATCGCGTTGCCGCCAGGCATGGTAGTACGCGCCCAGTTCCGCCAGTGCCCGGTCAAGATCGTCGGGAATGCACATCTCCACGCGCTGGCGCGTCGGGGCCACGAGATGCCCAATCCACAGCGCCGCATCCAGAGACAGCGCCTCCGGCATGCCTTCAGGCGAAACCGGCGAGATCAACGGCAGGAGCCACTCCCACATCTGCCAGGGTTCCGGGCGGACGGGCAGCGGCACATCGCTGACCGTCCCGTTCCGAAAGACGAAGCGGCCCTCGGTCAGGTACTTCCGGCGAAAGAGGGCAACACCGGCCTGGCGCACTTCCTCAAACAGGCGCTGCGTTGGTTCGTCCGTCGGCGTTACGCCCCCTAGCAGGGTTGGATCAGAGAGACACACAAGGCGTTTGAGCGCCCAGACATCCTCAGTATCAAGCGCGCCCGGCAACCAGTGCACGCCCAGGTCTTCCGCCCGGATGGCTTCGAGATCAAAGTCCGCCTGCCCGACCCGGCGCGGAAAATGAACCCGCATCTGGTAGTCACTCCCCCGGTTCGCCTGAGCCGGTTCCCAGATCACACCGAGCACGTCCTGGCGGATGATGTGCCACAGGTGCGTACAGCGTAGCCCCCACAGTTTGTCGCCCCCCTCGGCAAAGCCGAGGGGAAAATCCTCAAAGAGCTGACTGGCTGCAGCCAGCAGCGCCAGGCTGAGGCGCGGATCGTGGTCAGACAGACTTGCCGCCTGGGCATCCAGCAGATTGGTCAGGGCTTCGCCCGGATGGAGCGGAAAACGATACTCACGGGTCTCCGGGTCATCCCCTGTGACGATGACATTCTTGGCCAGCGCCCTGATCTGCTGAAGCAACGCCGCCGACAGCTTGTAGGTCGGCTTCTGCCCATAGAGATCGTAAAACAGGATGCCATTGGTCAGGTCGCGCACTGTGGCGGGAATGCCGGCCAGGGAGTGCATGAGAATCGCCTTGAGCAGCATGCGCGTATGCAGCCGCTGCCCCTGGCTGATGCGCGGCAGTACGGCTTCCACCGCCTGGTCGTAGTTCTCGAAGGCGTGGGCCAGCGGCGGCGCGGCGCGCAGCAGCGGCTCCAGCACATCGAACATTTCGTCCACGGTAAACAGGCTTTCCGCCGGACGATTCCGAATCCGCTCCGCAGCTTTCAGGGCAAAGGCCGGGAAGGAAAAACCACCCAGGTAGCGGCGCAGCCGTGACCCAATATCCCACGCCATCGGATGCAGCGGATAGAGGTTGATAAGCCGCTGTTCGTCGAGGTGCAGTTCCGGCAGCTTGCGTTGCAGTTGCTCCCGCACCTGAGCCACGGCATGGCGCTGCCGGGCATTTTTGGTCAGCAGATGCGCGCCAATAAGCGCCGGAATGGCATTTTCCCCGATGTATTCAACTGTATGGCTGGCCAGCAGCGTCGCCACCTGCGCGGGTGACAGCCGATGCCCCTTGGCGCTGTCGAGCAGGATGTCAGTTGCCGCGACATACACGCAGAGCGGAAACTGACGCGAGACCTGGCTGAGCAGTTCCAGCATCGCCACCACGACACCGGCCGTGCGCGGCGTGCGGTTTCGCAGCAGATCGTCGAGGCTATCTATGATCACGACAATGCCTTCCTCATCCGGGATGGCACGGCAGGACATCAGAATGTCCGCCGCTGTCAGATTGCTCCCGACTCCTGTTGAGTCGCTGGAAGCCAGCGTGTAGCTGATGAAACGCCCCAGGTAGTCCAGTGGCGTGAGGGTCACCTCCGAGGTGCTGACCTGCTCCCCATAGATGCTCACAACGTGCCAGCGCCGGGAACCAAGTTGGGCATGGATGTCCTGAAGCCGCCGCGCCGCCTGTTCCAGAGGTCGGCCGGCAGACCGGGCCAGCGCATGCACCAGGCGCAGCAGAAACGACTTTCCACTGGCCGGCGGGCCGACCAGCAGTGACGCCCGGTGCCCGGCCGGTGTGGGAGCCAACAGGCGCTCACTCAAACGCTGCAACACATCCCCAAACTCGTAGGTCAACAGCGCCCGCTGGAGCAGTTCACTTTCCCAGCCCGGAGAAGTGAAATCCACCGGCACAAACTCCGCCACACTCAGGCAGTCACGAATTTTTTGAGCCATGGCTGTTGTTCAGAAAAACCGAAAGAAAACCGTCGCCACCGGCCTCATCCCCCGCCCGACAATGCCTGTCGCCGGCACCAAATACGGACAGCGCCAAAGCCTCTCAGACCGGAGGCGTTTGAGGTACCAACATCCGTGAAGTTTCACCATCATACTCCGCCGGGTGCAGGTGTGCCATGTCAACCCCGGCGACGCCCCGGACGTGGCTTCTTGGCCGGCGGGCGCGCTGACGCTGCCGGCGGCGTCGCCAGGCGGAGATACGCCGCCGCCGCGCGATACCGTACGGCTTCCTTCCTGTCCTGAAACAGCGGCACGAGATCATGCACCGCCAGGCTCTGGTCACTGACCGCCAGCGCGTGGACGGCCGCCGCACGCACGGCCCAGTCCTCATCCGTCAGCGCCTCGCGCAGCATGGCGACGGTCTCCTGGTCCCGGACAGGCGGCAGGGCGGCAATGGCCTGGGCGCGGCCCGAAATGTTGGCATCGGCCAGCAGCCCGGCAAGCGAAGACAGTCCCATCCCCAGCCCCGGCACGGGCGCAAAACCGATCCCGTAGCGAAAGGCCAGACGAAAAAAACCACCCGGTGTCTTCATCGTACGCAACAGGTTGCGCCGCTGTACCGAAAAGTAACCCGACCTGGCCTGACGCTCCCCTATGGCGACATCGAGCAGCGCCTGCCGCCCCTCTTCATCTCCCTGGGCATACAGGGCCTTAGCTGCAGCAAAGGCCACTTCGGGTGTCTCGCTGCCAAGCGCCTGCCGGAGCAGCGGCAGCGCGCGCGGATCGGACAGCCCGGCCAGCGTCGCGCAGGCGGCCACCTGAACGTACACATCCTTGTCGGCCAGGGCGGTTTCAAGCAACGGAAAGGGATTGTTCTCGACGCGGGTCAGGCTCAGTGCGATGACGGCTTCACATCGGTGGTCGGGATTTCTTTCCTTCAGCCCCTGCTCCAGGATCAGGCGCGCCGCTTCGAGGTTCGCCTGCCGTTCGTCGGCAACTGCTTCCTTCATCGGAGCGGCCCCGGCCGCCAGCGACTGGCCGCCCACAAGCGCTGGCGACAGCCCAAGCACGAGCAACAGCCCGCCGCCCAGGCGTCCCCAGCGCCACCGCTTCGCCGGTCTCCAGCCGCGGCTGGACACAGCTACCATACTGACACCTCCAGTCGGTTCCGGCTTCCCGGGGCGCGCTGTCACGCGCGGGCACGCTCCAGCGCCCGCCCGGCCTGGAACATCCGGGTCTCTTCAAAGGCCGGGGCCACAATTTGCAGGCCAATTGGCAACCCTTCCCGGCTTGTGCCACAGGGCAGGCTCATGCCGGGAACACCGGCCAGGTTCAGCGTAACGGTGTAAATGTCAGACAGGTACATTTGCAAGGGATCGTCCGTCTTTTCGCCCAGCCTGAACGCCGGCGTTGGCGCGGTCGGCATCATGAGCACCTCGCACTGCTCAAAGGCCCGTTCAAAATCACGGCGCAGGAGAGTCCGCACCTTCTGGGCCTTGAGGTAGTAGGCGTCATAGTAGCCCGATGAAAGCGCATACGTTCCCAGCAGGATGCGCCGCTTCACCTCAGGCCCGAAGCCCTGCTCACGGCTGAGGGCATACATGTCGTGAACCGTGGTCGCCTCCGGTGCGCGGTAGCCGTAGCGGACGCCATCGAAGCGCGCCAGGTTCGCGCTCGCCTCGGCCGTGGCGATGATGTAGTAGTCGGCAATGGCATAGCCCAGATGTGGCAGGGAGACTTCAACCAGCGTTGCCCCCAGGCTTTCGTAAGTCTTCAGGGCTTCCCGCACGGCGGCTTCCACGTCCGCGTCCAACCCGGCACCGAAGGCTTCCTGTACCACGCCCACCCGCCAGCCGCGCAGGTCGGCTTCGAGTTCGGCAAGATAGTCGGGAACCGGATGCAGCGAACTCGTGGCATCGTGCACGTCGTAGCCGGCCATCACGCCGAGCATGCGCGCGGCATCGCGTACCGTGCGCGTCATCGGGCCAATCTGGTCCAGCGATGAACCAAAGGCGACGAGGCCATAGCGTGAGACGCGCCCGTAGGTCGGCTTGACGCCGACGATGCCGCAGAAACTGGCCGGCTGCCGGATGGAGCCGCCCGTGTCGCTGCCCGTTGCCGCAAGACACATGCCAGCGGCGACGGCGGCCGCGCTGCCGCCGCTTGACCCGCCAGGAACGCGCGTCGCGTCCAGCGGATGGCGGACGGGGCCAAAGGCCGAGTTTTCATTCGACGACCCCATGGCGAATTCGTCCAGATTGGCCTTGCCGACGATGACAGCTCCGGCGGCTTCCAGGCGCGCCACGGCCGTGGCCGTATAGGTTGCCGTGTAGTTGGCCAGGATATTTGAGGCGCAGGTCGTCCGGGTGCCGGCCAGACACTGGTTGTCTTTGACGACAATGGGCACTCCTTCCAGTGGGCGCAGCGGTTCGCCGGCGGCCAACCGGGCATCCACTTCTGCGGCCTGTTGCAGCGCCCGGTCAGAGAGCACCGAAAGCAGGGCATTGAGGTCGGGATTGCGTTGCGCGATAGTTTCCAGCGCCGCCTGGCAGGCTTCGGTAGCCGAACAGGTCCGCGCCTGAAACGCGGCATGCAGGCGGTCAATATCGAAATCGAGGAGATTCACCACGTTCACGCTTGATTCAAGGAATTTGGAAGTCGTCGCCGTGGCTGGCCGGCGGATGCCGTGACGGTAATCGGTAATCCCCCTGCGGTCAATTCGACGCCTGTCCCCACCGGCCAACCTCTCACCCATTTTTGCTGTGGAGTTTCCCCCCAATGCACATTCGCGGTCATGGACTGACCCTGGCCGATGTCGTTCAGGTCGCCTGCGACGGCTCGGCAGTGGTCGAAATTGCCCCTGACGTTCCGGCCCGGCTGGCCCGCAGTCGCGCACTCATCAACGCCATTCTCGCTGAAGGACGCATCGTCTATGGTGTCAACACGGGTTTTGGCAAGCTGTCGTCTGTCACCATCTCCCCGACAGCGCTGACGGAGCTGCAACTCAACCTCGTGCGCTCGCATGCCTGTGGCGTCGGAGTGCCGCTCTCTGAAGCCGAAACCCGCGCCATGATGCTGCTGCGGGCGAACGTGCTGGCGCAGGGCACGTCCGGCGTCCGGCCGGTGGTTCTGGAACAGCTTGTGGCGCTGCTCAATGCCCGTGTGCATCCGGTCATCCCGGAAAAAGGCTCGGTCGGGGCCAGCGGCGATCTGTCGCCGCTGGCACACCTGGCGCTGGTGCTCATCGGTGAAGGCGAAGCCAGTTTTCAGGGCGAACGCCTGCCCGGATGCATCGCTCTGGCCCGCGCCGGGCTGCGCCCGCTTGCCCTTGAGGCCAAGGAAGGTCTGGCGCTTCTGAACGGCACGCAGGCGATGAGCGCCGTGGGCGGGCTGGCGCTGGCCCGGTTGCTCGAACTGGCCGAGTTGGCCGACATCGCCGGCGCGCTTTCGCTCGATGCGCTCCACGGTACGGCTGCGGCCTTTGACGCCCGCATTCACGCGGCGCGTCCCCATCCCGGACAGATCACCGTTGCCCGGCATCTGCGCACCCTGCTGGACGGCAGCGCGATTATGGCGTCGCACCGCGACTGCCCACGGGTACAGGATGCCTACAGCCTGCGCTGCATGCCCCAAGTACACGGCGCGGCGCGGGATGTTTTTCACTTCGCGCAGCACACCCTTGAGACCGAGTTCAACAGCGCCACCGACAATCCGCTGGTCTTCACCGACACAGGTGAGGTGCTCTCTGGCGGCAACTTCCACGGCGCGCCGGTGGCGCTGGCGCTGGATGCCTGCGCCATGGCCGCGGCCACCCTGGGCGGCATTGCCGAACGCCGCATCGAGCGTCTGCTCAACCCGGACTTGTCGGAGCTGCCGGCGTTTCTTTCGCGGCAGCCGGGACTCCAGTCGGGGCTGATGATGGCGCAGGTGACGGCCGCTGCGCTGTGCAACGAAAACATGGGACTGGCCCATCCGGCTTCCGTGGGGTCGCTGCCCACCGGAGCCGCCAAGGAGGACTTCGTTTCGATGGGCATGACGGCGGCGCTCAAGCTGCGGACGGTTGCCGAAAACCTTGCGGCCATCCTGGCCATTGAACTGCTGGTGGCCACCCAGGCCCTGCCCTTTCTGCGGCCGCTGCGCACCAGCCCACAACTCCAACAGGTTGAGGACTTCATTCACACGCTCGCGCCGCCGCTGGAAGGCGACACGCCCCTGACACCCTGCATTCAGGCCATCCAGACGCGCCTGCCGGACATCCTGGACGTAGCCCGGAATGCTGTCGCCGGCAACAGCGCGTAACCCTTCCGCCCCACCGGGCGCAAACCAGTGAGAGACCCCACGCCCGCCGGCCGAAGGCTACTTTGGCGGCTTTTCCGGCAGCTTCTCGCCGGCCCGGATGGCGACCGGTAGGTGGTTTTCCGGCGGCGGCAGGGGACAACTGTAAGCGCCGCCGTATGCGCAGTACGGATGGAACGCCTGATTGAAATCGAGCACGTATTCGTTGGTCGGGCGGCGTCTGAGCTGAAGGTAACGCCCGGCCGCATAGGTTTCCCGGCCGGCGGTCGTATCCCGAAACGGAATGAACAAATCGGCCGCAGCTTCCGGCACGCCCAGGTCCGGCGTCAGGACCAGCAGCGAACAGTCCACGCCCTCCACCTTGAACCGGAAGACCCCGGCGCAGCGGTAGCGCCGGATTTCACCGGGGCGGTTCGTCGCCATCTCAATGGTGGTTTCTTTGGAACAGGGTTCGAGGGTGACAACGAAGCGATAGTTGGGATCAAAGGGAAAATAGGTCAGCCCCCTGAAGGTCGTCCGCCGTTCGGCCGGGATGGGTGAATCAGCCTCCAGCCGGAAGGCCCGGTCCTTCAACTCGCGCTGCGCCAGCAGCGCCTGCGCGACACGTTCGACCGGAGCGCGGGGATCATCAAGCGGACTGAGTGGCGGTTCGGGCGCGGCATCAGCCACCGGGGCCGCGGCTGGCGGTGTCGGCGGTGTGGTGACAGGACGTGGCGCGTCAGACGCACAACCGGACAGGATGACCGCCGTACCCACCAGACACGTCAGACTCAGGCGCATGACGACAGCACGGCTTCCCATCCGGCTCTGCCACCCGGAGCATCCCGGGCGAAGGCACGGTTCATATTGTGCCGTACGGGCGTTTCCACCCCACGGAAGGCACAACCGTAACCACATCGCCGTTTTCAAGGCGCGTGTTGATGTCGTCCAGGGTGTTGATGTCACGGCTGTTGACGTAAATGCTCACGCTTGGCTGACGCAGCCCACGCCCGTTGTAAATCTCTTTGCTGAGCTTGGTGTATTTCTCCGTCAGCTTGCGTAGCGCCTCGCCGACCGTCGTCGCCTCGACAGTAACGGCGCGCTGGTTGTCGGTCAGGGGAAGATACACCGAAGACAGTTCAATGGTGACAGCCATAGGTTCACACGACTCCGCAGGCAATGCTTCTGAAAAAGGTGAGGACGCAGCGCCAGCCGGAGGATTACCCGGCGTATTCCATACTTACGCCAAGACTTGCCGTGACTCAAGTAGGTTGGCGGACAGTCGCCGCACAAAGCCGTGGCGCACCCCGAAACCGGACCGAACCGGCAGAGACCTGCCCGATGACATCCACGGAAAGCCGGGGGAGCCGGGCGTCAAAAAGTTCTGTTCGTAAAAAGACACTTTCGCTTTGACTTCTGCCGAGTTGAAAGTAGGTTGGTAGCAGATGAACTGAATCCCCCCAACCAAACGCCTGAAACCTATGTCATCCCCATCCGTACTCCCTTTGTCATTACCGGCGACCATCCGATTGGGACTGCTCAATGTGGCGATTGGCATGAATGCGCTGCTCGTCTTCGGCATCCTGAACCGGGTGATGATCAGTGAGTGGCAAATCAACGCAGCGCTCGTGGGGATATTCGTCTGTGCGCACTATGTCGTCTGCCCGATGCGCACGCTGGCTGGCTATGCCTCGGACACGCGGCCGCTCTGGGGCTACCGCCGTACGCCCTACATCGTGGGCGGCATGCTGGTCGCCCTCGGCTCACTGTTGCTCATCCTGCATGCGGCGCAGTGGATGCGGACCCAACCGTTCTGGGGCAGTCTGGCCTGTGGGATGGCATTTGCGCTCTGGGGGCTGGGACTCAACGCCGCTTCGGTGCCCTACCTGGCGTTGATGAGTGATTTGTCGGGGCCACACCGCGCCCGGACGATTTCCGTGGCCTGGTTCATGATGGTGGCCTTTGGCATCGTGGCGACGGGCATCGTCATTGCGAAGTACTTTGACTTGAACCTGTCGAAGCTGTCCACCGACATAACGGCCCTCGACACGGCTGCACTCGACCAGGTGCTTCAGCAGTTGTTCTACACCGTGGTAGGGATTTCCGCCCTGCTGATGCTGGCGGCCGTCATCGGCATGGAGCCGCGCCACCGGAACCTGGCGGCCGAAGATGAAAAGCCCCCGACGCTGCGCGAAACGATTGCCGTCATGACGGCTGACCGGGATTCAAAGATTTTCTTCGCCGTCGTCGCGCTGGGTATCTTCGGCGTCAACGCCCAGGATGTGCTCCTCGAACCTTACGGCGCGCAGGTGTTGCAGATGTCGCTGGCAGATACAACCCGCCTTCAGCCGACCTGGGGCGGAGCCACACTCATCTCAATGCTGTTTGCCGGTTTCATCCTGGCCCGACGCCTCTCGCGCAAACAGATTGCATTGCTGGGAGCATTTTTGAGTACGTTGGGATTGGGACTTGTTATTGCAGCCGCAGGCTTGGGAAGCGGAGTCCTGCGGGTTGGGGTGTTCACTTTGGGAATGGGCAGCGGGATTTTCGCTGTCGGGGCCCTTTCGATGATGATGGACATGACGCGCCCCGGTCAGGCGGCCACCTACCTGGGCGTCTGGGGCATTGCTCAGGCACTGGCGCAGGGCACGGCCGGGTTGACCGCCGGTGTCGGACGCGCCGGACTGGAAGCGGTGACGGGACAGATTGGGCTGGCCTACCAGGGTGTGTTTGCCCTTGAAGCCCTGGCTCTGATGGCCACCGTGTGGTTGCTGCTGTCTATGGGGCGGACGACGCCCCAGAAACTGGAAGAACGGCGGGATGACCGCCACGGCATCGAGCATCTGGCCGATGTCGTCAGCGCGAACTCATGATGAAACCCTGATGAGCGCGCTTTGAAAAGACAGCCCGTATCGTGTGGCGGCCAAAGGTGCCCGATACGGTCATGGGTTTGCAGGGAGGAGCGTGTCCTTGTTGAGTGGGGACGCAGCAAGCAGACGTTTCCTTCCCTGCAAATTGATTCTGGAGGAATAAAGCCGTACTTCCGTTGGTGGGGAAGTACGGCCGGGTTTGCAGGGAGGAGCGTGTCCTTGTTGAGTGGGGACGCAGCAAGCAGACGCTTCCTTCCCTGCAAATTGATTGCCGGAAGGATGGAGCTTGAGTGTCCGAGTCGAGTGGGAACGAGCAAAGGTACGCTGCGCCTTTTGAAACTTTTTCTCTGTAGCGTTACACACGTTACCCCGGACAGCTCGCCCGGTTTTGCCGGGAGCGCGGCATAAAACCGTGATGCAGAAGTGGCCAGGCACAGAACCGCCCGGCTTCCCACCGTTGAAATCCATTACCGGGAGCGTGTTTTATGCGGGTGATTGTATGTGGAGGGGGGCCGGGCGGGTCCACAGCGGCGGCCACGTTGGCGCGGGCCGGCGTTGAGACGGTACTCATCGAAAAAAGTTTTTCCCGGATCAAGCCCTGTGGTGGTGCCATTCCACCGGTTCTGGTGCGGGACTTCGACATTCCTGAGCACCTCATCCAGCGGCGGGTCTCCTCCGTGGCGGTTTATGCCCCGTCGGGGCGGGCCGTCACCATGGACATTCACCAGGGTTACGTCGGCATGGTCTGCCGCGAGGCGTTCGATGCGTTTCTGCGCCAGCGGGCAAGCCAACTCGGCGCTCTTGTCGTCGAGGGACGGGTTGAAGGCGTGGATGCCACCGAACGCGGCGCGACCGTCACCTTCACCACGCCCCAGGGAAACCGCCAGACGCTGGTGGCCGATGCCATCATCGGCGCGGACGGGGCCAATTCCTTCGTGGCACGTACCTTCAATCTTCACCAAGGCGGTCTCGTCGCGGCGGCCATCCAGGAGCGGTTTGCCCTCAATACCGAAACAGCGCGCCGCCTCAACGAACGCTGTGCCATTTACTATGACGGCCGCTACTCGCCCGACTTTTACGGCTGGGTCTTTCCCAAAGCCGACCACGTCGCCGTCGGCACCGGCACGGCCATTCGCAGCGCCAATCTCAAGGGACACCTTGAAGCCTTCAAGCAGCACTTGGGCATCAGTGAACGCCCCACGCTGCGCGAAGGCGCGCCCATCCCGCTCCGCCCCTATGACCGCTGGGTGACGAACCGCGTCGCGCTGGTTGGCGACGCCGCCGGACTCGTGGCCTCCAGTTCAGGCGAGGGGATTTTCTACGCCATGAAAAGCGGCGAGATGGCCGCCGAGGCCATGCTGGAATGTCGTCACGATCTGCGCAGCGAAAAACTCTATCGCGCCTACCAGAAGGCTTTTCTGAAGAAGTACGGGGCCACGTTCCGCTTCCTCGAACTGATGCAGAACCTGTACTACAAAAACGACGCCCGGCGGGAAGCATTCGTGGCCATCTGCCGCGACCGTGGCGTGCAGGATTTGACGTTTCAATCCTACATGTACAAAACGCTGGTGCGGATGCCGATGCTCGACGGCATCCGCATCATGAGCAAGAACTTCTATCACCTGACCCGCGCCCTGCTGGGGCTGTACCGCCCTACCCGGCTCGACGCCACTCCCGCCTGATTCGTGCGTTTACCGGCCCGGCATCGCCCGTGGCAACGGCGTAGCCCGTGGCAGCTCACCGGCCGGGGCGGATTCCACCTTGCGCGTCAGCCCAGCCAGGATGGGTTCCGGAAAGATGCCAAGGTAGAACACGGCAGCCAGCGTCACTGACAGCACCGTGGTCAGCGTCCACGGCAGGTCGGGCAGTTCGTCCTCATTTTGCCGTCCTTCCTGGAAAAACATCGTCACAATCGGGCGCAGGTAGTAGTAAAGCGACACGGCGCTGTTGAGCACGGCAACGATGACCAGTTCGGCGTAGCCCCCCTGCCACACCTCCCGGAACAGAACGAACTTGCCCATAAAGCCGGCCGTCAGCGGAAGCCCCCCCAGGGCAAGCAGGAAGACCGCAAGCGCCACAGCCGCTCCCGGTGCCTGAAAGCCCAGCCCGGCGTAGTCCAGAATGAGCGTCTGGCGGTCGTCCTCACGCGCCACATAGGCCACGACGGCAAACGCCCCCAAGGTGATCACGGCATAGCCGGCGAGGTAAAACAGAGTGGCTTTCCAGTCGCCGACGATAACCCCCAACAGGGCATAGCCGGCGTGGGCAATCGAGGAATAGGCCAACATGCGCTTGATGTCGTCCTGCACGATGGCTACGACGTTGCCGATGACCATCGAGAGCACGGCCACCGTGGCGAGGATGAGCGTCCACGTCTGGTGCAGCGCCCCGGCTTCAGCCGGAAACATCTCGGCAAAGACCCGCAGCAGGGCGACGAAGGCTGCCGCCTTGGGGCCGGCCGCCATAAAGGCCGTCACGGGCGTCGGCGCACCCTGGTACACATCCGGCGCCCAGAGGTGAAACGGTGCGGCGGCTGCCTTGAAACACAGTCCGACCAGCATCAGCGCCGCCCCGGTCAGGAGCAGTGATTCCGACGTCAGGTTGCCGTTTTGCACGACGATCTGAATGGTCTTGAGATTGGTCGTGCGCGTCGCGCCATAGACCAGCGCCATGCCATAGACGAGAAAGCCCGTCGAAAACGAACCCAGAATGAAATACTTGACGGCCGCTTCATTCGACCGCAGATCGCTGCGCCGGAAACCGGCCATGGCGTAGGAGGCAATCGAAAGAATCTCGATACCCAGAAACAGCATGGCGAGGTCGCCAGCGCCGGCGATGAGCAGCATGCCTACCGTGGCAAAGGTCAGCAGGGCAAAGTATTCGCCGCCACTTTTGGACTGATGTCCAAAAGTTGGCATCGCCAGCAGGGCCGAGAGCGCCGCCACAAGGAGCAACACAAAGGCAAAGGCGGTACGCAGGGGGTCCGTCACCAGCATGCCGTTGAAGCTTGAACCCGGCGACAGACCAACCCAGCGCCAGACGCCATAGGCGGCCAGACCCAGCCCGCCCAACACGATCAGACCAGCCCACCGCCGGCTTTCTCTGGCAAAAGCGTCATACATCATGACCACCAAACCGGTAGCGGTCAGGCAGATTTCCGGGAGAACTGCGGTATAGTTGATGTCTGGATTGACGGGCATCGTGGATGGAGCAGAAACGAAATGGACTTGCGCACACCGCACCATAATCACCGGCGCAAGCGACGGCAAGCGACATCCCGCCAACTTTTGTATGTTTCATCACAGGCCCGGCACATCTGTCCGCCTTTTTCTCTGAAGCGACGGCAGTTATCCAGGTCAGGACTTTGCATTGCAGCCTTCCACGCCGGGAGACACCTGTGAGAACCTGCTCGCCCACCGGATACATTCTGGTTGCCATCCTGTTGTTCTGGTTGGGAACGTCCATCGGCCACGGCCAGGGACGGACGCACACCGTCCAGGTGGCCTCGGTCAACGATGAAACGGTAGCCCGCGAAACCGTGGCCGCCTACCGGGCGCGGGGCGTGGCGGCCTACTACGTCAAGGTCGAACTGCCCCAGGGGACATTTTACCGGGTGCGGGTCGGACGCTTTGCCAGCCCGGCCGAAGCCCAACGCTACGCGCGTGCCATCGGCGTCCGGGATGCGTTTATCACGGTCTATGACGGCCCGGCAGATGCCGCGCTGACGCGCGCGCCGGCGCTCCCGGCCCCGCTTCCACCGCCGGGAAACACTCCGCCGTCAACCACGGCATCCGGGGGAAACACTCCTGCCAAAGCCCTGCCGCCGCCGGTGCTGGTCATCAAGCCAAAGGGCCAGCCGGCACCACCGCCGGCCGTCGTCAAGCCGCCGCCGGATGCCACTCCGCCGCCGGCCGGCAATCAAAGCACTGACAGAAGACCCGGCGGACAACCCGGCGACGCAGCCGCAGCGCCCGGAGAAACACCCCCTCCACCAGCCGAAGCCCCGGGGCGGCAGTTGCCCCGGCGGGCCGACCGGCTGGTGCTGCTGCTGGAAGGGAGCGCGGCCCCGGTGACGCCCGCCTGGGCGGATTTCCGTCCCGACCCGTCACCCTGGATACGCCTTTCCACGCCCACCCGCGCCGACCTGCACTGCGCCTACTTCATCAGCCCGGAAAAAGGCTGGGTTGGCGGACGGCGTGGCACGCTTCTCCACACCGAAGATGGCGGCCGGCACTGGGTCGAACAGGTCACTGGCACCAAAGCCAACATCACCAGTCTGTTTTTTCTGAATGCCCAGACCGGCTGGGCCGCCGTCGGCGGCACCTATGGTCTTGATCCAGCCGTAGATGGCATTGAACCAACCATCCTGCGCACGGACGATGGCGGGACGCTCTGGCGTCCCATTGCGGAACTCGATGTGCGCAGCCTGTGGTTTGTGAACGAACAGGTTGGGTTTGCCGTCGGCAACTACGGCTCGGTGTTCCGTACCACGGACGGCGGTGCAACGTGGACGGCCTGCGAGGGACTGCGGCGTGCCATCGAGCGGCCCGAAGGTCTCCCCGATGCCGTCCTGACGTTTACGCTCGTGCAGTTTCTCGATGAGCGTCGGGGCTGGGTGGCCGGCAACTTTTTCGGACGCGGCATCACGCGCCCGGCCGGCGTGTTCTGGACGCAGGACGGCGGCGAAACCTGGACGCGCTACCCCATTCCATTTGCCGCCACCAGCGCCGACATCACCTCGATGCGCTTCCTCGATGCCCGGCGCGGCAGTGTCGTCTCGGAACTCTACCGGGGCGACGCCCGCTTCGTCACCCTGCACTTCACCAACGACGGCGGCGCGACGTGGAGCGAACGCCGGATGGCAGTGCCGGGCTTTCATGTGACACACTTTCTGGACGAACGTACGGGCTGGACTATCGGGGCACTGCTTTCCCGTGACAGCTCTTCCCCGCCCTATGAAGTCGGCATCTGGGCGACACGGGATGGCGGCCGCACCTGGCGGGAGGAAAAAACCCTTGCCGGCACGCAGATTTACGGGGCCTTCTTCCTCGATCCGCAAACCGGCTGGGCCGTGGGGCAGGGCGGCACGGTGCTGCGCTACCGTCCCTGATGGCTGATTTCTGAAACCGGGACGCTGACGGTGCAACTCTTTCTTGAAAACATCTGGCTGGCGCTCATCAACGTCTGGGCCAACAAGCTCCGCTCCCTGCTCACTGTTCTGGGCGTGCTGGTGGGCACGGCGACGGTCATTGCTGTTTCCTCGGTACTGACCGGCGTCAAGGACCGGACGGCGAAGCTGGCGGCGCAGGTTGGGCCCGAGGTGCTTTACATCAGCCGCTACGATTCCATCGGGCCGCGCTTTTCACGGGTGACGCCCGAAGAAAGACAGCGCAAACCGCTCACCGAAGAGGATGCCGAAGCCGTCAACCGCCTGCCTTCCGTCCGTGCCGCCACCCCGCAGCTTGTTGTCGGCAGCTTTGGGCCGAGTGCCACGCAGTACCGTCTCAAGTACAAGGGGCGCGAAGCCACTCGCCCGATTGCCTTTGGCGTCTGGGCCAACTACCCGGAAGTCCGCTGGCTGAACCTGCGCCTGGGACGCTTTTTTACCCCGGAAGAACACGACCGCAAGCTGGACGTAGCCGTGCTCGGCCCCGTCGCCGCCGAACAGCTCTTTGGCACGCAGAACCCGCTCGGCGAGATGGTGGAATTTGAAGGACGCGCCTACCGGGTCATCGGGGTCGTCGAAAAGGGTCCGACCGGCATTTTCGGTGATACGCCGGAAGACCGGCAAATCCTGATTCCCTACGCCAATCTGGCCCAGCGGTATCCCGACCTGCTCCGTGACCGTGGCATCACCATCATTGCCCACGCCCGCGAGGGACGCCTCGAAGCCATGCGCGATGAAATCACGGAACTGCTGCGCCGTCGCCGCCGGCTTCGCTCGGACCAGCCCGACAACTTCGGCATCAGCACGCCCGATGCTATTTTTGAGACTTTCAACAGCATCACCTCTGTGCTGGGCATCATTGCCGTCTCCCTGGCGTCGGTCAGTCTGCTCGTCGGCGGTATCGGTGTGATGAACATCATGCTCGTGTCGGTCACGGAGCGCACAAAGGAAATCGGGACGCGCCGCGCCGTCGGCGCACGCCGCCGGGACGTTCTGACGCAGTTTCTCATTGAAGCGGTGGTGCTTTCCCTCATCGGCGGTGCGCTGGGCATCGGGATTGGCGTCGGGATGAGCGCTGGACTCAACGCCTTTGTCCCCAGCGTGCCGTCGCTGGTGCCACTCTGGTCCATCGGCGTCGGTTTTGGTATTTCGGTTGCTGTCGGACTGGTATCCGGTTTCCTGCCGGCGCTGCGGGCCGCCCAGCTCGACCCGGCCGAGGCGCTGCGGTACGAGTAGCCTGCACCTTCACCCTGCCCACCAGAGCTTGAGGCCCAGCAGCAGGAAAACCGCCGCCAGCCCCAGCCCGGCCTGATATTCGCGGTGGCGTACGTACAGCCGCCAGTCAAAGCCATCTCCCAAGGCGGCCGCCAGGCGGCGCAGGTCGGGCACGAAGAGCGGTGTCTGGGCCGCGTATGCCGGATAGGTATTGGGAAACAAACGGGCCAGGTGCGCGGCTTCCGCCTGCATGACCGGCCAGTAAATCCCGACAAACAACCCGGCAACCAACAGAGCGAGCGGCCATGGCGCGCCGGCCGTCAGACAGCCCGTGGTCATCCAGGCACTTCCCCAGTACAGCGGATTGCGCGCCAGTCGGTAGGGCCCCCGCACCGTCAGCACTTCGTCCTTGCGCAGGTGGCCGGTGGCCCAGGCCCGCCAGCCCAGCCCGACGAGACTGAGGCTGCCGCCAATTGCCATGGAAACCGGCGTCGGCTGCGCCAGCAGCACAAACAGCGCCGCCGCCACAAAACCCAACGGAACGCGCAGCGTCTGGGCCCGGTGCCGCCACCCGGCCGCCGAATCACGCGGACCTTTCATGCCAGACCGCAGGCCGCACGCGCGGCCTCGATGGTTGCCAGCGCCTCGGCGCGTGCGCGCCGGGCGCCCTCCCGCAGTACGTCCTCGATGTCATCGGGCCGCGCCAGCAGCGCCGCAAAACGCTCACGCGCCGGACCGAAAAAGGTTTTCAGCTTGGCCAGCAGGGCTTTTTTGGCTTCCCCGTAGCCGTAGCCGCCAGCGCGAAAGGCATCCGCCATGGCAGCCTTTTCCTCCGGCGTGGCGACCAGCGCGTAAAGCTGGAAAATCGTATTCCGCTCCGGGTCCTTGGGGGCTTCAACGGGCGCGGAGTCAGTGACAATCCCCATGACGGACTTTTTCAGCGCCGCGTCATCAGCAAAGAGTTCGATGACATTTCCGTACGACTTGCTCATCTTCTGCCCGTCGGTTCCCGGCACGAGGCCGGCCACTTCACTGACGCGGACTTCCGGCAGCACGAACACCTCGCCGTAGGTGTGGTTGAAGTAGCCGGCCATGTCGCGGGTCATCTCCACGTGCTGCACCTGGTCGGCCCCGACCGGAACGACGTTTGAACGGTAAGCCAGGATGTCCGCGGCCATGAGCACCGGGTAGTAAAACAGCCCGACTTTGGGAGCAATCCCGCGCGCAACCTTGTCCTTGTAGGCGTGGGCGCGTTCGAGCAGCCCCATGCCGGTCACGGTGGCCAGAAGCCACGCGAGTTCGTGCAGTTCGGGAACGTCCGACTGGCGGAACAGCACGGCGCGCTGGGGGTCGAGTCCCAGCGCCAGGTAGGCGGCGGCCACCTCGCGCGTAAGCGCACGCAGTTGGGCGGCGTTGTTGATGGTCGTCAGCGCGTGGTAGTTGGCAATGAAATAAAACGCCTCGCCTTCGTGCTGAAGCGCCAGATGCTGCGCAATGGCGCCAAAGTAGTTGCCCAGATGGAGTTTGCCCGAAGGTTGAATGCCGGAGAGAAAACGTTTTGGTTGGGTCATCGTGATGTTGCCTCGGTTATGTCGCCTCGACGAAATCCAGCGCCTTGCCGTGGGACTCTTCCAGCAGCGCCAGCGCGAGATAGGCCAGCAGCGTGCAGCCAATCCCGACGGCCAGGGCGCTGTAGAGTAGCCCAAGCGCCGTGTGGTGTGTCAGCCACTGGAGCGCCAGCGTCAGGGGGACGACCGAGGCCCGGACAAAATTCGGCGCACTGGTGGCCACAGTGGCGCGCAGGTTTGTGCCGAACTGTTCGGCGGCAATCGTGATGAACACCGCCCAGTAGCCGGCCGCAATGCCGATGCAGAAGCACAGCCCGTAGAAGTAGGTCGGCGACGCGCCCCGTGAGCCGACATAGACGAAGGTCAGCAGCAGGGTCAGCGTCTGAAAGGCAAAGACGACCCGCCGCCGGCTGCGGAAATACTGGCTGAGCAGGCCGCTGGCCAGATCGCCCACCACGAGTCCGGCGTAGGCATACTTGATGGATTCGCCGGCGGTGATGCCCGGAATGCCCAACTCACGGGACAGCTCCGGCGACAGCGTGATGAGAATCCCGATGGCAAACCACAGCGGCACGCCGATGAGAATCGAGCAGAAGAAGCGGCGGAAGCGGTCGCCGTTTGTAAACAGGGCGAAGAAATCGCCGCGCGACACTTCCTGGGTTTCAAGCGCCTGAAACATCCGCGATTCGAGCAGGGTGGCGCGGGTCGCCAGCAGGAGAAAGCCCAGGATGCCGCCCGTCATGTAGGCCACCTGCCAGGAGAAATACTTGCCCACGGTAGCGGCCACCACGGCCCCTGACACGCCGACGCCGGCGACAATGGCTGTTCCGTAGCCGCGCAGGTCTTTGGGCAGACTTTCACTGACGAGCGTCACGGCTGCCCCCAGTTCTCCGGCCAGCCCGACGCCGGCCAGAAAACGCAGCACAACATAGAGTTGGAATGCCGTGACGCCGCCGGGCAGCAGCGCCGCCAGCTCGATGATGAAGGCGTTGGCAAAGTTGGCGACGGAATAGAGCAGAATCGAACCGAACAGGACGGAACGCCGTCCGCGCTTGTCGCCAAGGACGCCCCACAGGATGCCGCCGAGCAGCAGCCCGATCATCTGCACATCGAGCAACAGGATGCCGTCATCGAGCAGGCGCTGGCCTTCCAGACCAAGCGCCTGCAAACTGGGAACGCGCACGATGCCAAACAGCAGCAGGTCATAGATGTCCACGAAGTAGCCCAAAGCCGAAACAATCACCGTCGCCGAAAGGAGTGGCCGAAACCGTTCAGGCAAAAGCTGGCGCATAGACGGAAAGGGTTATCTGACCGGAAATCATGCGATGTCCGGCAAGCATAACCGAAAGGCGCTGTGGCCGTCGCCAGCGACTTTGGGCGGAAGGCCCGTCAGGCCAGACTTCTGACAATGCCTGCCACCAGATCACGTTCCTGGGCGGGCAGCACGGTACGCGGGTCGCACACGATGTTGTTTCGCACGATGCGCGCCACGATAGGCGGTGTACCACAGCGCAGGTGGGCAGCCAGTTCTTCGGCTGCAAGGTGTCTGGGAGAGAGGCAGATGAGCGTCGTGGGAAGCTGGACGTGGGGCGCGCAGCCGCCGCCGATGACGGACTGGCCGGCTTCCAGCGTCACCGTGGCGCTTCCGGGCGGTATCTGACGACGAATGGAACGGGCGAGCCGCCGGGCGCGGCGGTCAAGGTCGGCTGGCGACTGGCGGATCATGGCCAGTACCGGAATGGCATCCGTTTGACCGGTGCGGTACAGCCGCAGGGTGGCTTCCAGCGCCGCGTAGGTCAGCTTGTCAGCGCGCAGCACGCGCAGCAGCGGATTTTGCCGGATGCGCGCGATGAGCGCCTGCCGTCCGGCGATGATGCCGGCCTGGGGGCCGCCCAGCAGTTTGTCGGCGCTGAAGGTCACGACATCGGTGCCCTCGGCCAGCGAGCGCGCCGGAGATGGTTCATCGTCAAGCCCACAGCCGGCGAGGTCGGCCAGCAGTCCGCTGCCCACGTCTTCAAACAGCAGCAGGTTGTGCTGGCGTGCCAGTGCGGCCAACGCTGCCAGCGATGGACGTTCCGTAAAACCCAGCAGGCGGAAGTTCGAGGGATGAACCCGGACGATGAGGCGTACATCCGGCGTGTTTGCCAGTGCGGCTTCGTAGTCGGACAGGCGGGTACGGTTGGTTGTGCCGACTTCGCACAGCCGGACGCCGCTTTTGGCCATGATGTCGGGAATGCGGAACCCGCCGCCGATTTCCACGAGTTCGCCGCGTGAAATCAGGGCTGTCTGGCCGCGTGCCAGCGTATCGAGAACCAGCCACACGGCGGCGGCGCAGTTATTGACGACGAGCGCGGCTTCGCAGCCAAGCAGCGCCTGCCAGTGGGCTTCGCCGTGGCGGTCACGGCGGCTGCGTTCGCCGGCGGACAGGTCATATTCCAGGTTGCTGTAGCCCTGTCCGACAGCCAGCAGGGCATCCAGCGCCGCTTTTGCCAAGGGCGCGCGGCCGAGGTTGGTGTGCAGGATGACGCCGGTGGCATTGATGACCGGGATCAGGCCCGGCTGGGCGGCCAGCCGCTGCCGGGCGAGGTCCAGCCCACGCGCCAGCAGGTCTGCCGGTGTGGCCTCGGTTGCGGGCTGCTGGCGGAGTTCGGCGCGCAGGCGGGCAATGGCTTCGCGGGCGGCAGCGCGCTGCTCGGCGGGCGTGTGGCGGGCTGGTGCGGCATCGGCGGCAAGCGACCGGGCCAGGGCCTGGGCCAGTCGTTCGACCGACGGCAGGGCGCGCAACCGCTGGCGTACGTCAGGCGGCGGCGCTGGCGACGACATGGTTGCGAAGGGTGCCGATATGTTCGATTGTGATGGCTACTTCGTCGCCGGGCTGGAGAAAGACCGGCGGTTGCCGGAACACGCCGACGCCGCCGGGTGTCCCGGTTGAGATGACATCGCCGGGTTCAAGCGTCATGGACTGTGACAGAAACCAGATGAGATAGGGAATGTCGAAAATCATTTCCCGGGTGTTGGAAGCCTGCATGACCTCTCCGTTGCGCGTCAGGCGGATGTCGAGGGCGTGCGGGTTGGGGATGTCGTCCGGCGTCACGAGCCACGGACCTATGGGCGCGAAGGTGTCGCAGGATTTGGCGCGGGTAAACTGCTTGTCCTGGCGTTGCATGTCGCGGGCGCTGACATCGTTGAGAATGGTGTAGCCGCCAACGTAGTCGTACGCGGCTTCGCGCGGCACGCAGCGGGCGGTTTTTCCGATGACGACAGCCAGCTCGGCTTCGTAGTCCACTTCGCGGCTGTTGGGCGGCAGGACGATGGGTGCGTTGTGGGCGGTTATGGCGCTGGCGTACTTGGCAAAGATGACGGGTTCCGTGGGCGGTGTTTTGCCCTGTTCGGCGGCGTGGTCGCGGTAGTTCAGTCCGACGGCGATGATTTTCCCCGGACGCGGCACAGGCGGCAGGTAGGTCACTTCGGTCAGGGGAAGGACGGACTGGCTTTGCCGTTCGGCTTCGGCCTGGGCGTGGGTGACAAGAGCAATTCGGGCGTTGGTATCAAGGTTGAAGACATCGCCGGGTGTGGTCAGGGCGTGGCTGACATCCACGGCCAGGCTGTCCAGCACAAGACCGGTGAAGGGCAAGGGGCGGGACGGGTGACGAAACAATCCAAGGCGCATAATTGGGAAGTATTGCTGGGAGCGCGGGCGTCCCGCCCGCTTCTTACCGTGCGGATGCCGGCGCGTCGCAGTACATATTGGAGTCACAGGCTGCCAACCCACCTGGTGAGTTACCTTACCTGATAGATGAAGCGAGAGGGAAGATCAGACGCATGGAAGCGGGCGGGACGCCCGCGCTCCCAGCAAGGCTATTCGGCGCGGGAGAACCCCCCGGCCAGCCCACGCTTTGGATCGCGCCAGAGGATGTCAGGACGAATGCCAAACTAGCCGCAGGGCAGTTCGGCATCCCCGCAAAGTCCTTTGACTGGATACACGTATTGGTATCCTCTGACGGTCTTTATCTCGTAGCGCGAATTCGCCGGTATGAGTTCTCCGTTTGGCCCCCTGGTCAGATAAAAGCGTATCGTGGGTGGCGGCAGAAGCCACGTGGACACTGAATTTTCCGGCAGGCGCAACAGACCAGCTCCAGCATAGGACTCAATAGCCATTTCAATTTGGTCTTTGGCACAGGCTGTCGCAGCTACTCCAGCAGCAACTGTCAGTGCCGCAACCAGAGGTGCCCATTGCCAAGGCAGGCTTCTTGTACGCAACCAGACTGAGTGACGAAAAGGGAGCAGCACCAATGCACTGCCACCAACCAGTGCCAGAATCGCAGCCCCGATGGATACCCGCAGCGGAAGAAATGTCAAGGCCGTTATAAACAAGAAAAGATAAAAGTAATTTAGACGGAAAAGAAATTCCGGCATCTTTTCTCTTGCCTCATTTACATATCTGACCAGTATTACAAAAAGCAAAACCAGACCAATACGGACATACGAAAAGCCGTATCTTCCATCTGGACCTGAGGCTAGAATGAAAACGTTTCCTATCAATCCAATTGTAGCTATCAGATATATTATTTTCTCTGGTCTTACTATGAATATAATCCAAGAACATATCGATAAGTTGATTATCGAGAGAAAGATGAAAGACTTTTGATTCCTAAGAAAAGTTAGAGTCATTTCACCGTAATCTGCCGGTACTGCCGAGTGGTACGAGTCCGGTATTGGCTTGAAAGGGGCGATAAATACCGGCAACTTGGCTTCCCACTCTACCGTTTCCGGGGGTAAAGACCAATCAAGAGAAAAGTTCGGGATTGTCACCGGATACAAAAAGTACCCGGTTGAGATAAACTGGACCATCAAAAAAGGTAGAGTGTATGCAATTACTAAAGTGATAAATCGCTGCACCAGAGATGGATAGTTTCTTACTCTCCAAAATTCTGCTAACGCAACGGTAGCAAGTAGTGGAGCTAGTGAAAGTTTTAATCCTAAAGCGCCTAAAGATGCCAGCCAAGCAGCTTTTGCTCTTTGTACCAGAGAATCTGGCTCAACCCAAAAAAGCCAAGTAATTGTAGCGAACGAAAACACCACGGCAATATCTGGAGAGGGAGAGTAAACGTCTGGTTCAGCCTTCTAATAACAGCAGCAAAGTAAACCACTGATACAGTAGCCAGGAATATATCTGAGTCAAGTGCTTGCCTTTTATAAATCCTTTGACCAACTACAAGAAAGTTCAGCATGAAAAGGGCACAGAGAAAACCATTTGCTGCTGCATAAGTACGCCCACGGAATGGCGTTACATCAAACACGGCTGTAAGCGTATGCCAACTGCTTGTCAGACCCAGGTGTGCTTCCAAAAGGGCCAGTCCAAAAGGTGTCCCGTATTCGCTATACCAGCGTACTCGTGGAATATGGTAGATGTGAGCATCTCCAGAGATTGTACCGCGCAAAACAAGCCAGGCCGAAGCACTTGATACAACTAGAACGCCCAAAACAACTGGCAGCGTACAAAAGCCACGGTAGGCTTTCAGTGCCTGAAGTGATTCCTTTGACCACAGAGCCGGAAGAGACAACCCAGCCGCAACGAGGGCGCACCAGTGCGGACGCAGCGGTGCGACAATGGACAACGCCAGCAACGCGTCGCCAAGGTCAGCAATCCCACCCACAGGGTTGCCAACAAACGGTCAGCCGGACGCTCAATAGCAGAAGGACAGCCAACCAAGCTTAGGACAGAAGTCCCGACCATCAGGCAGACGCCGAACAAGAGCGCCCATGCAACGAGGTAAAACAACATAAACACCGGGGGCGTGAGCGTCCAGCCTGCTTATGGCATTCCTGGGAGTGCGGGCGTCCCGCCCGCATCTTAGGGAGACCTACCATGGGGCGCAGGTGCGTCGCACGCAAGGCATCTATCGGATGACCGGCTTTTCCTGAGTTACCCTACCTGACAGAGGAAGCGAGAGGAAAGACCAAGCTTCCATGGAAGCGGTTGGAAAGCCCGCGCTTCCAGTGAGGTCGGGAACAAGGCAGTGTGGTGGGTCGTGTAGGGCTCGAACCTACGACCCGCTGATTAAGAGTCAGCTGCTCTACCAACTGAGCTAACGACCCACGTGTGCCAAACCGTGTGCCGAATTGTATAGGTGGCACCAGTCATTTTTGTCAAGCCGGGTGCTGCCCCTGCTCAGGAAGCCGATGTGGGCACCGGCGCTGACCATGCCTGCCAGGTTTCTTCCAGCGACTGCCCTAGCCAGCTCAGGCCAACCCGCGCGGCATGCCACGGCTCTGGCATAGCCAGCAGGTACACCAAACGGCGCGTGAGATACCCAGCCACACCATTGAACACCACACCAAGGATGTTGGCCGCCGCACAGCCACGCCCCAGGGTCATCATTTCACCCAGCGGTTCGTAGTGGTACTCCCGCAAAGCCGCCCCCTGCTGCGCCGCGGCAATGTTGTGTGCCACGACCAACGCCTGCCGTACCGCGACCTGGGCCGTTGCCGGCGCTGCGACGCTGGCGGCAATGTCACCCAAAGCATACACACCTGGAAAACCGGGAACTTCGAGCGTACGGCTGACCGGAATCCGCCCGCGTCGGTCACGGACAAAAGGAAACTCCGCCAGTACCGGTGCCGGACGACTGCCGGCCGTCCACACGATGGTCCTGGCGGCAATGTGTGTGCCGTCTTCCAGCTCCACGCCAGCGGACGAGCAGGAGGCAACCCCAACGCCCAAGTGCAGCTTGATGTGGCGGCGCGCCAACTCACGGTGCGCCAGATGGCGCAGGGCAGAGGCATACTGGGGCAGGATTTCAGGCAGGCGATCCACAAGATGCAGATGCGCCCGGGTTGGCGGCAGCCCGGCCTGACGGAGTTCGGACTGAAGCCTGTCAGCCGCCACGGCCGCCAGTTCGACGCCACTCGGGCCAGCCCCGATGACGACCAGTGAGACGGTTTCCCGTGGCACAGCAGCCGCGTGCTGCACCGCCTCCACCAGTGACCTTTTCAGAGCATGGGCATCCGCCAGGGAGCGAAAGGGACGGGTGTGCGCCTTGACGCCCGGCAGGCCAAAGTCGTCGGCTACGCTGCCCAGTGCCAGTACAAGGGTGTCTGCCTCAAGGGTCTGCTCTCCGTCGGCACAGCGGACGCGGACGCCATACCGACGTGGCTGAAATTCGCCGCCGAGTACTTCCCCACAGACAAACCGGCAGTTCCGTGGCAACACTTCCTCAAAAGGTGGCGCAATATGCCAGTCAGCCACCTCATCGGTCAGGATTTCATACAACAGTGGAAGGAAAAGAAAGGTCGGAGTACGGCTGACGAGGGTAACTTCTGCCGTTTGGGTTACGCCCAGGGCGCTCAGCGCCCGCGCGGTGTAGAGTCCGCCAAACCCGCCTCCCAAGATCAGAACCCGGTGCTTTCCCATGCCGATACACCAGAGCAGATGATGGGTGGCGGTAAGGTGACGCCTTCAAATGACGTCATTCAACAGGCAGTACCAACCGACCCCAGAACTTCACCCGACCCAAAGAAATGCGGACTGCTGGCTCGCAGTACGTACCTGACTCACGGGCCTGACTCACAGCCCTGACTAACGTGATTCCTTGTCACCACGTAGGAAACGGGCCACTTCACCCAGGCTGGTCATGCTTTCGTTGTTGAGGTAGTTGCTGACATCCTCGGGGTCATTTTCCTTGCCTACCGCACGCGCCGACAGGCCAATCTTGCGGTTGGACTCATCCAGCTTGAGGATTTTGAAGGGCAAGACCTGTCCAACCGAAACAACCGATTCAGGCCGGTCAACACGTTGGTCGGAAAGTTCAGAAATGTGGCACAGGCCCTCAATGCCCTCTTCGAGTTCGACGAAGACCCCAAAGCCCGCCAGACGCACCACCTTGCCCGTCACGACATCGCCCACCCGATGGCTCTGGAAGAAGCGCTCCCAGGCGTTGGGTTCAAGGTCCTTGATGGACAGGCTCAGGCGTCGGTTTGCCGTGTCAATGTTGGTGATGATAGCCTCGACGGACTGCCCTTTCTTCAACACGTCGGAAGGGTGCTTGACGCGCTTCGTCCAGGACAGATCGGAGACGTGAATGAGGCCGTCAATACCATCCTCGATTTCCACGAAAGCCCCGAAGTCGGTCAGGTTCCGCACCTTGCCACTGACCCGTGAACCCACCGAATACCGCTGCGCCACCGAATCCCAGGGATTGGGTTGGATTTGCTTCATCCCCAGGCTGATGCGGCGATTGGCTGGGTCAACTTCCAAAATCATGGCTTCGACCTCGTCACCAACCGAGACCAGCTTGGAAGGATGCTTGATGCGCTTGGACCACGTCATTTCGGAAACGTGAACCAGCCCTTCAACCCCCTCCTCAAGTTCGACAAATGCGCCATAGTCTGTGACCGAGACAACCCGCCCTTTGACAATGTCGTTTTTCCGATACCGCTCTGTCACTGTATCCCACGGATCGGGAAGCAATTGCTTGTAACCAAGGCTGACCCGCTCCCGCTCGCGGTCGAACTTGAGCACCTTGACCTGAATAGTGTCACCGATGTTAAACATATCGGACGGCTTCGGAAGCCGTCCCCATGACATGTCCGTCACGTGCAGCAGCCCGTCAATTCCCCCAAGGTCAATGAACGCACCATAATCTGTCAGGTTTTTGACCTGCCCGGAGACGATGACGTTTTCATCAAGCATCCGCAGGGTTTCTGCCTTTCGAGCCGTCATCTCCTCTTCGAGCAGAACCTTGCGCGACAGGACAATGTTGTTGCGCTTCTTGTTGAGCTTGAGAATGCGGAAGGTCATCTCACGCCCGATAAGGGCATCCAGGTTGCGGAGCGGACGAATATCAGCCTGGCTTCCCGGTAAAAAGGCTTTTATGCCCCCCAAGTCAACTTGAAGCCCCCCTTTGGTACGCTCCGTGATCTTTCCTGTGACGGTCTGGTTTTCCGTAAAGGCTTTTTCAATGACTTCCCAGAGGTGATGCCGCCGGGCGTCGGCATACGAAAGCTCGACGTAGCCGTCTCCGCCTTCAATCTGCTTGACCATGACCTCGACCGAAGCCCCTCGCGCCACGGTCAATTCACCATCCGGTCCGGTAAACTCCTCTTTTGGCACCAGCCCTTCTGATTTGAAGCCAATATCAACAACAACCCCGCGCTCTGTAATCGAGACGACCTGCCCAACCACGATGTCCCCCGGTGAAACCGAAGTGGACGTTTGCTCGTAGTTGTCGAGCATAGATGCAAAGTCGGTATCCTCAGACGCTTCCATCCCCGACGTTGCTGTCGCCTCAACTTCCGGGGCAGCCTCTTCTGGCGCTGGCGATGAAGTAACGACCGGCGGGCGTAACGGTTTAATCGTCACGCCTTCAGGACCGGACGGCTGTACATTGTCTGCCATGGGTTCGGAAATCTCTTTTTTAAAATTGTGCTCGTGGAAGCTTGCAACTCTACAACTTTCACATAAGCGGTGTCAAGCTATCCCGGACATCATAAACAAAAAGACGACGCGCCAAAAGGCTGCCGTCGTCTTTTTGTCGGATTGTCTGGAGCGGGAGACGAGATTCGAACTCGCGACTTCAACCTTGGCAAGGTTGCACTCTACCACTGAGTTACTCCCGCAAACCTACCTGCCAAGCGTCACACAGGCTAAACAGGCCAAAGGCGGTTTGTCAAGCTCTTCGTTGATCTTCTCGACAGCGCCCCCTCCTCAGGCCACTCGCTTCCCGGCAAAGTGAAAAAAAGTACACTTTTTCGCGGAACATGGGTTGTATCCCATCCAAAAGTGTATGAAAATACACTTAGCCGTTGGAGACACCATCACGACCAACGAGCCATGTCCCCGGCAGCCCATTCCCGCCGGTCGCCGATGGGGCGCGGTTGCCACGGGAGTTTCGCCATGTCGGCACCCATCGTCAAAACGTTTGAAGACATTGTGCATCACCTCGACGCACGCGCCGAGCGCAACGGTGGCGGGCTGCCCGTCACGGAGACCGATACGTTCCGCACGCTCAACTTTTCCCTGATGTTGAGCATTTCACACTACATTGAGGACCGCTTCATCGAGAAACGGCTCTCTGGACTCTTCGTTGCCTCCTTCCAGAAACTTTCACTGTTTCTGCCCCAGCAGGAACGCTATGCGGCGATTGCCCGCACTTCACAACAAGTCTGGATCATTGGTGAACCAGACATTGCCCCCCCGTTCATTGCTGAGAACCTTCAGTTTTTCCGCCCGGCCGATGCCGCATGTCGGGACTACTGGATTGTTCTCAGTGACGACACCCGCTTCCGGATTGCCCTGTTTGCCCGCGAGTGTCGCCTGCCAGAGCCACAATCGGCGGCGTCCGTCAAAAACGGGTATCCTGGAGGAAAGCGTCGGTTTGAAGGGTTCTGGACTTACCGGGACGAGTACATAGATACCATCCGCAGTAGCATCCAAGCCCACTACGCCCGGCCGGAACTGCGTATTCTCCCCCAAACCGACACGGTGGGCATTTCATGAGCAGTAACCAACCACTATCCGGTTGCCTGAGTTCAACGGCTGCCGCCCACCGCGAGTATTGAGAAAAATCCCAATGGTGTCCCCGGAAACAACCCCAGCCTGAGCCAGGGTCTGATTGGGACGCAGTTGCATGTTGCGAAACACGAGGGTCGTTCCCGGCACATTCGGGATGACACCTGCTTCAACGAGGTTTCGCAGGATGGCATCTGCCGTCATGTCATCAGAAACCGTAACTTCTACCTCTTTCCCGTTGTTTTCATTGCGAAAAGTGATGTCAACGTCGGACATTGGCAAACGACCTCGACTTCTGATGTCAGCCCCGTGGTGCAAGAAAGGGACTTCCAACTACAGGGTGTAATAGTTGCAGCGTGTGCAGTAACCGGTTCGTACCTCGAAGCAATCGTCCTGGTGGCAGACTTCGCAGCGCACTGGTTGTTCTTTCCGCTTGACACGAAAGGTACGCTCAGCGCCTCCGGGCAAAGGGGGGGTATAGTAGTTCCGCCGGTGCAGTTCGGCGTAATGATGCCGTGGAAACAAAATATGATTCCCGGAGCGGCTTCCTTCTTCAAGGTCACGCCGTACTTGGTAGAGTTCATAGAACTCAAAGCCACAGGACACGATGATAATCATTACGAACAGAAGCAAACCCAAGACGATGACCCCCTCCATACGGCACGTGTCCTTTCACGGGCAAGAAACTACCTGAGTGTGTGCTGCCGAAGTTGAAAGCTGAGAGGTCCTGAAGCCATCGCCCACCATGCTTAGGCTCACACGCCGCGCTTCAGGGAAATCCGTCCAAGTTAGAGACGCAAGACCTGCGTCCAAAACCGGTTATCCACGTGAGGAGGTCAAGGTTTCTACTCCCCAGTCTCCCAAGACCGTTGCCACGTCACCGGTCAACTCGCATGACCAACGCCGCCCACACCGGTCTTCGACTGTCAGAATGTGCAGGGGAGGGATTCCCAGTTGACGCAACGTACGCCTTTCATCCTCATCTGTCATGGGGACTCCCCCAAAGGTATCACCTGTAAAACAGGTCACAATCTCAATGTAACTGTCTGCGGTGGCCACCTGTGGCATGGCTTCACTTATAGCAAAATCACCAGGGCTTGGACAGTCAGCGCAAACCAACTCGTCATCGTAGATCCGATGCGCCGGACGCTGAACCAGCAGCGGCCGTCCACACCGACGGCACCCAATGCGGCGGATGTAACGCCGGTCGAGGTGAACGGTCACACCGTGACCGAAATGCGCTTCAAGAACATCAAGCGTCTGTCTCAGTGAAGCATCGGCGCCAATCGGCAGTTCGACAACTGAGCCAAGCCGACCATGCGCCAGACAGTGCGGGTCATAAGGCAACTGAATCGCGTGAAAACCGTGGGTGAGTCCATTGTACACGTACCGCACACCGAAGTTCACCGGCTCCCTGTGCAAAACCTTGAGCGCCTCCTGCACCTGGAGAGCAGAAGTCAGTGCGGATGTCACCTGGATGGTCGGCAAACGTTCTTCCACGAGGTAGCGCCGGCGCACCTGCTCGCATGAATCATACCGTGATTGTGCATCAGCGACCTGATCCGGGGTCACAGCACATTCAAAACAGGCTCCGGCCTCACCTGAAAAGGAGGTGACACTGCCGGTCAGTTCATGCATGCCGGCATTGATCCAGGGAATGCCCACGGCGCGCGCGGCGCGATTGATGGCCAAGCGCGCTTCGTCGT
Organism: Chloracidobacterium thermophilum B; assembly: GCF_000226295.1. GTDB lineage: Bacteria > Acidobacteriota > Blastocatellia > Chloracidobacteriales > Chloracidobacteriaceae > Chloracidobacterium > Chloracidobacterium thermophilum. Next base: position 163,728 of record NC_016024.1, on the reverse strand, counting down.
TATCCACACAGCCCAAAATCACATCCACCCGCCGAAAGACCCCCAGGCCAATGTCCCACACCAGGTCGGCATCCAGTGGGCGGACCGTTCCTCCGTTATCACGGCAGAGGGCTTGTGTCCGCTCAGCAGCGACCTTTGCCTTGCGGCGACCAATGTCGGAAGGCTGAAACAAGACGGTACGACTGAGGTTGGAAGGGGCGATGTCATCCTGGTCAACGACCAGCATCCATCGCACCCCAAGGAGGGCCAGGTTTTTGAGGGTCTCGTTGCCCAGAGCACCAGCCCCAACCACCATAATGCGTGCCGCCCGCAGGACATCCTGCCGCCACCAGCTTAGTCGTTCCTGTCGCTCAAAGAAGGATTCCATAGACGCAGTTCCGGCTAGGCACAGCCAGAGTGTTGCAGCGTTGGGAGAGGTTACAAAAAGATTGACCGTAGCTGCTTCCAAGCTACGGTCAACAGAACACAGCAGGATTTTGGAAAAACAAGCTTAGCTGCTGCCAGACAGCTCAGCCGCCGCCTGTCGGTTCAGCTCTTGAAACTTCTCAACTGCCTCCTGAGCTGCCTGTTCGAGCTGGTTGACAACCTTTGGATCAGCCGTGGCTTTGGCTTGTTCCTTGAGCAGGAGAGACTTGTAACTGTAGGCATTGGCATACCGCGGATCGACAGCAATGGCTTCTTCAATATACTTCAGCCCTGTCTGAACGGCTTGTAGGAGCGCATCAATGTCTTCTTTCTTCCATTTGTCCGGCTTGGCTACTTCCGGAAGCTTACCTGGCACTTGGGTTTCGTACTTTCTCGATATTTTTGTGGCTTCATTCCAATAGATGACACCAATGGAATAAAGACACTCAGCCTTTGTTGTCGGCTTCTGGTTGGGAAGTTCAGCACGCTTTTTCAGCCACTCCTGGTAGCTTTTTTGATCGTCGAGTGTTTTGTACAGGTCAGCAATAAAGGCGTATGTCTGGTCACGATCGCGCTCTTTCAGTCGTTTCTCGTTTTCAGGTTTGAGGAGTTCCAGGTAGGCCTCGATGGCCTGTTTGGCAGTTTTGATTTGCTCTTCACCGTCTTCATTGTTGACGCGAGAGCGTATGGCTGTGGCATAGAAGAGTTTGGCCTGGAGGAAATCGGGGTCACGCTCAATGGCTTCCTTGAAAATCTTTTCTGCCTTTTCGTAATGCCCCTTGTTGTACTGCCGTGCCCCCTCATTCAGTAGATCCTTGGCAACAAACTTGTTGACGAGATTACATCCAGCTAAACCAAAGGCAAGCGTCAGCGCCCCGCACAAGGGAAGAACCCGGTGCCAAGCAGAACTCCACGTCCAGCAGTCACGCAGTGTTTGTGTCGTCATGGGAGTCATTCAATCGAGGTTGTCAATCTGCAATCCAATTGGAGAAGCACCAGCGCCCTTGGCAAGGTCAATGAGCTTCATGACGCGCTCATACTGGACATCCCGTGGGGCCTTGATAAAAGCCGCCCGAAGATCAGACGGACGATTATCCAAAAACTCTTTCAGCTCACGTTTGAGCTGCTCTTCGGTTTTTTCCTGTGTGTTCCACCGGATGACACCCTGCCGATCAATCGTCAGCACCGGAAAGATGGTGTCACTTTTCACCTGCTGCTGCTCTTTGGGCTTTTCCGGGATTTTGCTCTCAAAGCGGTGTGGGTCCTTGTGTTTGATGACCATAAAGATAATGATCATCACCAGCAGGACATCTATCAGCGGTGTAATGTTGACATCCGGGCGCGGGCCGCTGGTGTCACTCCCACTTGGGCCGCCGCCAGTTGACATCCCCATGGTTGTCCCCTCCTAACAGGTTGCATCCTTCATTGAGACCCGCAAACCTTGTGCCCCTCGGCACGTGCCAACCTATGTGCGGCAGCAGCCGTGGGAGGGGCGGACAGGTCATTGGGGTCACTTCTTCTTGCGCTTTTCAGTGACGAGTCCAATCCGGTCTATACCGGCGTTGCGGATGGCGTCCACGGTCATCACCACCTCGCCGTAAGGAACGGTCTTCTCTGCCCGGATGTAAACGACCTGTTCTTCCTTTCTGGCTTTCTCCCGCATCAGGCGTTTGATCCGCTCGACCAACTCCGTCCGGGCGACCGGCTCACGCCCAACGTAGTACTGCCCCGCCTGTGGAATCGAGACTACGACTGAAGTGTCCTTGGTAATGTTTGGGTCTTCATCCGGGTTGTCATTTTCAGGCAAGTTGACATTGACCCCTTGCGACAACAGGGGAGTAACGACGATAAAGATGATCAGCAGCACCAACATCACATCCACCATGGGCGTCACGTTGATGTCGCTGTTGTAGCTGCTTCCACCACCAGCCGACATGCCCATGGCTTAGCGCACTCCCCGCCGCTTCAGGAAATAATCAATCAACTCGGATGATGAATTTTCCATTTCGACGTTATAGGCCTCGACCTTGCTTGTGAAATAGTTGAACATCCACACCGCTGGTACCGCCACCAGGAGTCCAAATGCCGTCTCAACCAGCGCTTCGGAGATGCCTCCAGCCACCGCTCCAATCCCAGCGCCTTCAGCTTCCTTCATCCCCTGGAAGGCGTTGATGATCCCAACGACTGTGCCAAAGAGACCCACAAATGGCGCTGTCGAACCAATCGTGGCCAACCCCGAAAGCCCCTTCTTGAACTCGGCCATCTTGACGGCGACCGCCCGTTGCAGGGCCCGCTTTGAGGCTTCAATCACATCACCGGAAAGATTCGGGTCATTCTGATGCGCACGGAATTCCTGCAAGCCGGCGTTGACAACCACCGCCAGATGGCTCTTGCGGTGCTGGTCAGCGATGTTAATGGCTTCCTCAATACGGTCATTCTTCAGTGCCTGCGCCACTTTGGGAGCGAATTCACGCGATTGGGTTTTGGCTTGCGTGTAGGTCAGAAAACGCTCAACCATGATGGCAATCGAATAGACCGACATGAGGAACAAAATGATCGCCACGACCAACGCCGTCGGCCCCATCTTGCGGATCATGCCGAGCAGGGTAAAGTCTTCGGTTTCGGCCTTGCCGCCTTCAGCAGCAAACATGATGACTGCCTGCATAGTCAGCAAGCCGAACTTTGTGAACAGCAACGTCATGAGATGTCATCCTCCAAAGTAGAAGAAAGCTTCCAAGGTAGGGACCAGGAGCGTTACAGCCTCCTCTCCAGCGAGAGGAAGCCCCCGCTGGTCACTTGAGAACAGGGGCGCACCCCATACACACGCTTACGGATGGCACGAGCTCCCTAGTTGAGTACAAAGTTGAACGTAATCGCCCCGGAGACTTTCACCGGCTGACCATTGAGAATGGTCGGCTTGAACGTCCACCGACGGGCAGCACTCACCGCAGCCTGCTGTAACAATGCCGGACCACTCACCGCCCGCGCACTGATCACCTGCCCTTCCTCATTGATGACAATCTCAACGACGACCGCTCCCTGTATCCGGGCAGACTTGGCAACGGCTGGATAGTCCGGCTGCACACGGTTGATGGCATTTCCCTTGAGAACACCTTCACTTTTCCGAACAGGGCCAGAAGGCACCTGAGCTTCTTTGGGCGGATCCGGCGGCGGCGGCGGTGCAGCATCCCCCGTGCTCCCAGGTACACCACCCGGTACACCACCCGGTACACCACCCGGTACACCACCCGGTACACCACCTACCATTCCAGCCGCATCACTAGCACCAGCATCGCCAACCCGTGAACGGAGTTGGGCCTGCTTTGGAATCTCCTTGATTTCCTTCGGGACTTCTTTCGGCGCGGTAAATGTGTCGTCAACAATCGGCGCCTTGGTCTGAGGTGCCGATGTCGTGGCAGCCGGTGGTGGCGGCGGCGGTGGCGGCGGCGGTGGTGGCGGAGCAAGCAGTGTTACATCGTTGGCCGACTGACTTAGTTCGGCGGCATAGGTCCACACCTGCCAAATTACCAGGCCAGTGAAGCCGACCACCCAGATAATGAGCGTCACGAAAAAGAAGGCTGAGCGCCGACCGGCGTCTTTGGCTTGCGAAGTGGACTCAACCATGGTGTCGAACATATCTTTACCTCACCTTCCACAGGCAATCGGGAACGTTACCAGCAGGGGTGTGCTCCCATATAGACGGAGTCGGCCGTAAAGCCTGATGGAGCTGTACGATATTCGGGTATCAGGTATGTGCAACGGCTTCGTCACATTGCCTCAGCACCAGCACTTGGTCATGCAATGTTGGAATGCTCAACCGATAGCCGACTTGCTGGCAGTATCGTTACATCACTCTGGCGTGTCTTGAATGCGCCAGACGTTACTGTTCGGCACGGGATTAAGTCAAGACTTTTCCGTGCTCAGGGGCCCCTTACCGCATCCACTCCGGCTTTTTCAGACTGGCTTTTTCGGCCGCAAACGGTCCGCAGCCGCGTCAGACCGGCCATCTGTGACAGACCACCTGTGACAGATAGGCACCATCTGACAGCGCCTTGGGTGTTCATGCGGTTTGACACGCGGCCCGCCACAAAAGTTCCCGGTCAACCGGCCCCCACTAAAATTCAGATGCAGGCAAGCGGAACAGACCTCCCACAGCTTCCACCACCGGGCCGTCACCCGGTCCCGGCAGGGCCTCACCGGGTCGGAGCTGATTTTGCCGTCCGCCCGGAACGCTTTTCACCACCGACGCGCTTTTCACCGCCAGTACGGGTCGTGGCTTCCGCCGGTACCGCGGCTGGCTGCCGCTGCGCCAGATACCGCTTCCACCACAGCAGGATGGGGCTGGCAATGGCAATCGAGGAATAGGTGCCGAACAGAATCCCCACCAGCAGCGCCAACGAGAAACTCTTGAGAACTTCTCCTCCGAAAAGCACTAGGGCCAGCACCGAAAGCAGTGTCAACCCGGAGGTAATGACCGTGCGTGACAGCGTCTGGTTGATGGCATCATTGGTGACGACGGCCAGGTCATCCCGGCGCCGTTCGGCAAGCTGCTCCCGGATGCGGTCGAAAATCACGATGGTGTCATTCATCGAGTAGCCCACCAGGGTCAGCATCGCCGCAATGAAGGTCAGCGAAATTTCCCACTGAAAGAGGGAAAACAGCCCCAGTGTCACCAGGACATCGTGCACGACGGCGATGACGGCAGCTACGCCATACACCCACTCAAACCGAAAGGCAATAAACAGCAACATCCCAATACAGGCCACAATGGTGACAATGATGGCCCGGTTGCGCAGGTCCTTGCCCACCTGCGGGCCGACGATTTCCGCACTGACGACGTTGAACGCACCAACCGTTGCCGCCTGTTCGAGGGCTTCGGCCATCTTCGGGTCAAAGCCAGTGAGCGGAATGGCTTTCAGGTCTGCCAGCGTGCCCCCGGCAGCGTCCCGGGTCTGGATGACATGGTCGGCAAAGCGGCGATACTCACGTTCGGCTTCACCCGGCGGTAGGGTCTTCTTGAGGTCCAGCACATCGAGTTCCGTCAGCCGCGTGGCCAGGCTTGAGGCACCGACCAGATTGATGTCGAGTTTGTCAGGGTCAGCCGGTGCTCCGTAGTACTTCTGCAACGCCTCGGTGATTTTCCGCTTGTCGCCATCCACATCGGCTTCGGTCTGGGGCGTGTTGATGAAGACCTCGTTGCGGTCAGACTGGCTCAACTGCTTGCCAGTCCGCTGGATGACCACCTTGTCCGGTGTGTAGCCGCCCTTGCGGAGCGCTTCACGAATCCGGTTCTCGTCCGGCGGCGACACAAAGCGGACGGTCATCTTCGTGCCGCCGGCAAAGTCCACGCCCAGGTTGAAGCCACGAACCACCATGGAGATGCAGCCGGCCACCAGGACAATCACCGAAAAGCCGATGAAATACTTGGCTTTCCCAAGGAAGTCGTAGTTCGGGTTCCGAAACAGTTCCATCATGATGACATCTCACAAACACAGGTCCGGACCCCGGCACAGCACCTGTCCCACTGCAAGGAACAGCCGCCCTGCCTGTGGCCGTCTCTACCTAGATACTGAGCGCCGTCGGACGTTCAGAACGCGACAGCACATAGCCAAACATCGTTTTTGACACGAAAGTGGCCGTGAAGATATTGGCCAGAAGTCCGGCCAGAAGCGTGACGGCAAAGCCACGGATGGGACCCGTGCCGAACACGAACAGAATCAGGGACGAGACGACCGTGGTGACGTGGGTATCCAGGATGGTGATGAAGGCTTTGTCGAAGCCAAGTTCAACGGCATTGATGACGGCTTTACCAGCCCGCAGTTCTTCGCGGATGCGCTCGAAGATGAGCACATTCGAGTCCACAGCCATCCCGATGGTCAGAATGACGCCGGCAATGCCCGGCAAGGTGAGCACCGCACCGAACATCGCCATTGCCGCCAGCAGCATCACCAGGTTGAGAATGAGCGAAATGATGGCGTTGACACCGGACAGGCGGTAGTACACGACCATAAACACCAGGATAAACACCAGACCGGCAATAGAAGCTGCCACGCCCTGGCGAATCGAATCCGCCCCCAGGGAAGGTCCAACCGTACGCTCTTCCAGATACACAATGCGGGCTGGCAGGGCCCCGGAACGCAGGACGAGGGCCAAATCCTCGGCCGAGGCTTTGGTGAAGTTGCCGGTGATTTCGCCGGTTTCCCGAATCTGCCCCCGGATCGTCGGTGCGGACTTGATGCGGCCATTCAGCACGATGGCCAATCCCTTGCCAATGTTTTTTCCGGTCCATTCCCCAAATTTCTTTGCCGCTTCGTCCTTGAGTTTGAAAATGATGCGGTAATCGCCATCACCATCCACAGTGCCTGAAGCAGCAAACGCATCGCGCAGGTCGCGCCCCACCACGACCGGTGTTTTGGAGACGACCATGTAAGCCGTGGGTGTATCAGGCTTGGGCTGACGGTTCCGGCGCGTTACCGGGTTGCCGTCTTCGTCCGTAGCTTCGTCCTCGTCGCGCTCATCAAGGGGCAGGGCTTCCACATCCGTCCGCACCCCCACGGCAGCCTTGGCTTCTTCGAGTGTGGCATAGGTACGGTAGGTGCCATCCACCGGACGCAGCTCCAGGTTTGACTCCAGCACCAGCGTCTTCTTGACACGCTCAGGATCGTCCACCCCGGGCAACTGGAGCAGAATCTGGTGGTTTTGCTCCGGGCCATACCGTTGCAGGGTCGGCTCAGCCACGCCAAAGGCATTGATGCGGTTTTCAATAATGAGCATCGCCTGCTCGACCGCCCGCCGCCGGTACTCCTGAGCCACCCGCTCGCTGAGCGTGAAGGTCAGCGTGTCCCCACTGACCGTTGCGTTCCATTCCGACTTGCCAAAATCTTCCAGTACCTTGTCCCGCGCTTCTGCTATGCGCTCGGCGTCATTGATGGTGATGGCAAGCTGGGTTGCCGACAGGCTCCTGGCTTCCTTGACCGAAATGCCGATGTTTTCCAGGATGCCCTTGGCTTTTTCGGCATTGTCGTCACACAGCTTCTTGAGGGCTTCGTCCACCATGACCTGCATGACGAGGTGCGAACCGCCCTTGAGGTCAAGCCCCAGCTTGATGTTTGTGGCGACGTTTTTCTTGATCTGGTCAAAGGATTTGAAATCTTCGAGGCGTGGGGCGCGCCAGCCGATGAGAATGACATACAAGGAGGCCAGCGTCACCGCCAGGATGACCAGGGCCCGCTGGAGAACGTTTTCGCGCATGTTGCAGTTTCCGATGGACTACAGGATTTGGAAAAGTCCCAAGCATAGCGCAACCAGGTAAATCAGCAAGGGCTTTCGAGAAACCTGGCGATGCTTCCCAACCGGTGGACTTTGCCTGCGTGGAACCCGTCCCCTTGTGTGTTAAAAATCTCACACCTGGAATCAGCGGTGCTGGTTCACACTTTATGTATTTTAACCGGCTGACTGAAACACTGGTGAGCAACCGGGCGTCGTCCAGCCCAGAGGTGTAAACGATGGTTTTCTGCCGCCGATGGCATCCAATCTGGCTGTTTTGTCTGGTGCTGGCCGGCCTGCCGGGGCTGTCGTTTCTGGCGTCGCGACCGAACACTGTACCCCAGCGCCCGTCCAGCCTGGTCAACCAGACCGCCCCGGCCGGCCCTGTGGGACATATCATCGCGTACCTCGACGGCGACCACCTGCCAGACACCGTTTCAGGTAACACCACCACCGATGGGCGCTACCTGATCGAAGTCCGCCTCAGCAGCCAGCCCGATAAGATGACCATCACGGCGAATGGCGTCGGTTTTGCCGTCCAGGATGTCAACGCCGACAACCTGGCAGACCTGCTGGTGGCCGATGGGCTGCTTGGCCGCTTCATTCACCTGGAAAACGACGGACACGGGGTGTTCACCCCCTGTGTCACCAGAGAGCCGCTGTACCAATCGGGGCCGGAACCTACAGACAGCGCCACGGCCGCCGACTGGTTGACCAAAAGTACCCGCCCGCCCCAACCAGCACCGATTTTCTGGAGACTGGTCTTCACGGCCCTGGACATTGAACCTCACCGGGTCTGGTTCTGTCCGTACCGGAATCGAACACCATACGAGTCCGTGGCAGGGCTTCCCTCGCGTGCCCCTCCTCCACACACGCTGACAACCCAAACCACCCTGATCTGAACTGACCTGAAAGGTGGCTTCCTGCTCACAGGACACCTGGCCCAGCACGTGGCAGGTGTTCCTGGCAACCGCAGTGAACTGTCGTGGAGGATTCCGCAATGCCAAAGTGTGTTTGCCGCTGGCGCTGGCTGATGGCCAGCCTCGTCCCCGGCCTTGCCCATGTTCTTGCCCTGTGTGCACTTTCATCCACTGGTCAGGGGCAGCACCTGCCGCTTCTGTCTGCACCGCCACCGGACACCAGACCGGCGGGACGTGTCCCGGTCCCAGACGTTTTTCCGGCCCCAGCCGGAACGCAGGACTCCGTTCCAAACGATGCCGTCGCCGATGGACGGGAAGGCGTCGAAAACTTCCCGGACCTTGCCCCAAGTACGTACCGGGAACAGGAAAAGCCCAAGCCACGTCAGGTTCCCGTGATTCCAGAACCCATGCTGTTTGACCTTATGCGCCCGCTGGGAGCCGAACGGGGTGAACTGGAGGTCAACACCCTTGTCCGCCCCTCCATCGGCCGCCCTGCAACCGGTGTCGCTTGGGCGCCGGAGGTCGAATGGGCCTTTGCCCCTGGACACACCGTGGAGGTTGAAATCCCTTTCCAGGGTGGGCATCTGGAAGCCTTCAAGTTTGGACTTCAGGGAACCTTCGGCACCTTTCGCCGGCAGCGCTCCATCCACGGCTGGCAGGCCCTGCTTGAACGCGCGCGCTCAGGAAAAGACCTGCAACTTGATATACTCCATCTGACTGGTCATCGTTTCGGACAGCACTGGTCATTGTTTACGATGCAGGGCGTACGGTTCGAGCGCCAGGAGGCGCAGCGAAACATCCGGGGCGTCTTCAACCCGACGGTCTTTCGGGAGGTTTCTGAGCGCCTTGTCCTTGGTCTGGAAACCAATCTGGCGGTAGGCGCCAGACGCCGTACGGACTGGACCGTTTTGCCACAGGCCCAGTTTCAGTGGCGGCAGTATTCCTTCCAGGTTGGCCTTGGCGCAGACCGTAGCATGCCCAACCGGGTTCGACCGGCAATGGCCGTGCGCCTTGTGCGGACCATTGGTTCGAGCGGCCATTAGGTGTCATCCGTAGTGGTCGGGACTCTACGCTGCCGACCATCGCCGAAGTGCCTTCTGGAGGGACGCCGGTGAAATCGCCTGCTGGTCAAGGGTCAGGGTCGAGGGGGAAGCCGAGATGCCGGCAAAGGACTCCGGTGTGATAACGACGATCGGGAGGGTGCGCCAATCGGGATTCCGCCGGATGCGGCGGTAGGCATCGCTGATGTGGGTTGGCGTCCCGGCCAGCACGATGCTCTGCGGCGGGTCCAGCATCAGTGTCGCCAGTGTGGCGTCACTGTCCATGACCTGCCTTGTCTGGTAGCCAGCCTGCTGACACCAGGCGGCCAACCGGGCGCGCAGGTCGGCGTCGTCACAGGCCACTACCACGACCGGCGCCGTTGAAGACGGTGGAGAAGTCTCAAACAGCACATCTTCAAGTTTGCGGTGTGCTCCGGTGATGGCATTGAGTTTGGCGAGATCGTCGAGGCGGGACTGCAACACGGCGACGGTTTCCCGGTAGGTGCCCTGCAGCAGGGACAGCCGCTGGCGCAGCGAGGCATTTTCCGCCTCACGCTGGGCCAGCCGTTCCCGCAGCCGCGCCACTTCGCCCTCGGCCAGGGGCAGTGCCACGGACGTGCTTTCGCCGGTCACATGAGGAGCGGAAACAGCCGCCTGTGCCACGGCTTGGCGTTCGGCCAAACGTGCTTCCAGATGATCGAGGGTCTGTCGCCATACCGTCCGCTCCTCAAGCAGTGTTTCCACCCGCTGGATAAGTGCGGCACGGGCCACCTCGCTCGTTGCCAGTGAGCGTTCGAGCGTATCAATATGGTTTTCAAACAGAGCAATGGCCTGAGCTTGCCGCTCAACCTCGGCTTTGGCCGTGGACAACGCGCTTTCCAGCCCCTCGCACTCGCTGATAAGCCGGGCCTGTTCCTCCTGAACAGCAATCACTTCGGAAAGGAGTGTGGCGGTACGTTCTTCCAGTTCCGCCGCTCTGTGTTCGGCCGTTTGACTGCGCACAACGGCTTCTTCAAGCAACTGCTGGGTGGTATCCAGGTCGTGGCGCAGGGTCTCAACCGCGTGCTGGGCATCAAGGCGTGCCTGCTGTGCAGCGGCAACTTCCTCCGTCAACTCGCGGACCTGAGCCGTGAGGCGTTCGGCTTCCGCGCTGTGTGTCGCTATGGATTGCTGGGCTTCAGCGAGCAGGTCCTCAAGTTGGGCGATCCGTTCTGTCATCTGGTGATGGGACGCTTCATACCGCTCCTGCAGCTCGACCAGGGCTTGCTCAGCAGTTTCCAGGTCCTGGGTGCGGGCAGCCAGCTTCTCTTCCAGCTCGTGGATGTGAACCAGGGCTTCAGCGTGCTGGTGGGTGGCGCGCTCGGCGTGCTGGCGTGTCTGGCGTAAATCAGCTTCCAGCAGCTCAACCCGTGCCCGAAAAAGGTCCCGCTCCCGAAGAGCAGCTTCCTGCCTGGCTACCAGGGTTTCACAGCGGGCCGCCGCTTCGGCCGCCACCTGGCGCGCCTGCTCAGCCAAAACGTCTGACTGACGGCAGGCTTCCATCAGACGTGCCTGTTCGGCCTCGGCCCCGGCCAGCTTTGCCGCCAACTCGGCGATCTGCGCCTCAGCCGTACGTTGGGCATCCGTCGCCGCCTGCAGGGACTGCTGGAGCTTCTGCCGCCCGGCTTCGAGTTCGGCCACCTTGGCCAGGGCGGCCTGGTGGGACTCAGCAAGCTGTTCATACGCCTGTGCCAGTTGTTCATGCCGGGCATTGCGGGTGGCTTCTTCCGTGACCAACGCCTGTTCACGTGCTTCGAGTTGCTCAGCCAGAAGCTGCCATTTGAGAAATGCCGCCGCCAGTTTGGCCAACTGGAGCAGTGGTCCGGCATCCTTCCGCTGTGGAGCGACAAGCACCACCACGGACTGCACCTGCTGCCGCAGCATCGGGACGGCCAAACCGCCAGCAGAGGCATCCGCCAACAACCGGTCGGCCGAGACACCAAGCGGCTCAACCTGCCCCTGCTCCAGAGCGCGAAACAGCTCCGGGACATCCCCCAGAGACCATTTCCGGCCAACCAGCCCGGGCACAAAGGCCGCCTCACTGTGGACAGCGCGCACCCCCAGGGCGCTTCCTTCCAAAGTCAGCAGGGCAGCCGCCGGAGACGCACTCAACCGGCACATCTGCAACAGGGTTTCTGACACAATGTTTTCCGGTCGCCGGATGGTGGCGAGTTCTTCAAGCGCCTCCAGGATGCCCTCCGAAGCCGCCGCACGGGACGGCTCAGGGCCCACCGGCGCAAGGGAGAGGAACCCGGCCGGATCACCTTCCTCGTCCCGGAGTGCAGTCAATGTCGTGTGTTCGACAAAGATGTGTCCATCCTGGTGCTGCCGGCGGATTTCTCCGACATACGCCCCCTGTTCCAGTGCCTGCTGGTAAATCCTGCTGACGTGGCCGCTGCGCCAGTCCTCTGGCGCGTGGAGTTTGTCGGCGGTGGCGCGCCCGATGACCTCTTCGGGGCCATAGCCATAGGCACGGCGTGCCCCCTCGTTGAACGCCAGAATGTTGCCGTCCAGGTCCTCAATAAGAATGGCGCGGTCCGTCGAGTGGGTGAGAATGGCGGTCAGCAGGCGGCTCTGCTGCTCCAACTCGCGGGACTTGTCACGCACAGTGGTGTCAGCCCGCTGTACGCGGTTGACCAGTTCGGCAACCCGGATGGCCGTCGAGGCGGCTGCCGCCTGGATGGCGCAGGCTTCAAAGTCTGCAACTGTAAACATCCGCGCCCCGAAAACGGCCAGCAGCCCCAGCACACGGTTTTCGACGCGCAACGGATGGGCGATGAACGACACCACTCCCTGCTCATCGGCCAGCCGGGGGTCCAGCAACATCGCGGCGGTTGAAGGCGGCGGTGCCCAGGCTACCACGCCACCACGTGCCAACTGCTCCCCTGAAAGCACAACCAGGGGCGCACGCCGGTAAGCAGCTTCGACGGGAACCCCGAAGTTTGCCTTCAGGTGCAGGCAGCGCCGCTTGTCGGGACAGTCCGCTGCCCACTGGCAGGTCTGGCATATATCCCCCCGCCGAATCAGCCACAGGCGCGCGCACACGGCCGTTACGCTTTCGGCTGCCCGTTGTACTACTGCCGACAACACGCGGTCGAGGTCCTGGGGATTCTGGAGTTGATGGGCGATCGGTTCGAGAATTTCACGCATGGTGACGCACCCAACGGGTCAAAGGACCAACGGCACACCTCATGCGGAGGCGGAAATGCCTGGCGGCAGCCCGTTCTCCTCCAGTTTGGCAAAGTAGGGACGCAGGCGGGCATAGGTCGTAGGCAACTCTTCCGGGAGCACCCGCGTTTCCCCAATGGTCGTCACGAAGTTCACATCCCCAAACCAGCGCGGCATGACGTGCATGTGCAGATGGTCGGCAATGCCGGCGCCGGCGGCCTGTCCAAGATTCATGCCAACATTGCACCCCATGGCACGGTACTCCTGAGTCAGGATTTCCGTCAGATAGCGGGTCAGATCGAACATTTCATACCCCGCCTCGGTCGGGAGCGCCGACAACCTCCCGACGTGGGCATAGGGAACGACCATAACGTGGCCGTTGATGTAGGGATGGATGTTGAGGAGAACGAAGTTGTGGCGTCCCCGGTACAGGACGAAGTTTTCAGCATCCCGCTCTTCCGCCGGAATCCGACAAAAAGGGCACGCCGTGGTCGCCTCGGCCGGATGTTCCGGCTGGCGATCAAGCCCCGCAATGTAGCGGTAACGCCACGGACTCCACAGCACGTCCACGAGGTGTCTCCTTGATCCACTCCCGGCAGACCACCACACGGATGAAAGAGCCCAGCCGGGCAACCGTCTCAGGCCGAGGGCATCCGCTGGTTGATGAGTTCCCGTAACTCCTTGCCCGGCTTGAAATAGGGCACCGCCTTGGCCGGGATGTCCACGGCGTCGCCGGTCTTGGGATTGCGCCCACGGCGTGGGTTACGCTGGCGGATACGAAATGAGCCGAAACCGCGCAATTCGATCTTTTCACCGCGATTCAGGGACTCAATGATGGCTGCGAAGACCTCTTCAACGACGACTTCGGCATCCTTTTTCGTCAAGTCGGCAGCCCGCGCCACCACTTCCACCAGGTCGGCTTTCGTCATAGTCAGCCTCGCTCTGCCTTGAACGTGGGCGTCAGCAGGGTTCAGCAACGTTTTGGAATTCCCGCCTTGTAGCTTGCAGGACAGACGCTACCAAAGCCACTGTGGTTCCAGCAAGTCTTCCAAAACGTTCACTTTACGGAAAAAGCTCACCACGCGGCTGCCGGCTGGTTTCAGCGGCGGCGGGAACGGCGGTCGCTGTCCCGCTCCGGCGACCCTGAACGTTCCGGCGGTGCGGACCGCTCCGTTTCCCCATTGCTGGTGGACGTTTCTTCGAGCAGGGCCCGCCGGCTGAGACGAATCTTGCCACTGGGGTCCGCGCTCAGACACTTGACCATCAACTGCTGTCCTTCCTTGAGCTCGTCCGCCACCGACCGGACGCGGTAGTTGGCAATTTCCGAAATGTGTAACAACCCTTCCGTGCCGGGGAAAATTTCGACAAAAGCACCGAACTCGGCAATACGTGTGACCGTGCCAAGATAGGTTTTGCCAGGCTCAGCTTCTTCGATGATGGCCTCGATCATGGCCCGGGCGCGCTGCCCGGCTTCCTGGTCCGAAGCTGCAATGATGACCCGGCCGGAATCCTCGATGTCAATCTTGCAGCCGGTCTTCTCGACAATGCCACGTACGACTTTGCCACCGCTGCCGATGACATCCCGAATCTTGGCCACCGGAATGGTCATGGTCAGAATCCGCGGCGCCAGTGGATTGATCTGCGGTCGTGGCGCCGGCAGTACCGCCTGCATTTTCTCCAGAATGTAGAGCCGGCCCTGTTTGGCCTGCTGAAGCGCATCGGCCAGGATTTGGGCATTCAGCCCTTTCACCTTGATGTCCATCTGAAGCGCCGTAATGCCGTGGCGTGTCCCGGCCACTTTGAAATCCATGTCGCCGTAGTGGTCTTCGGCGCCGGCGATGTCGGTCAGTACGGCATAGCGTTTGTCGTCCATCACCAGCCCCATGGCGACCCCGGCAACGGGCGCCTTGATGGGGACGCCGGCATCCATCAGGGCCAGTGCGCCGCCGCACACCGTGGCCATGGAAGATGACCCGTTGGACTCCGTAATATCGGAGACGACGCGCGTCACATACGGGAAATCATCCGTTGGCAGGACAGCCTGCAGGGCGCGGTGCGCCAGTGCGCCGTGACCGACTTCCCGCCGTCCGGGACTGCCCATCCGCCCGGTTTCACCCACACTGAACGGGAGAAAATTGTAGTTGAGCATGAAATCCCGCTTGATTTCGCCGGCTTCCAGATCGTCCAGGTACTGCACATCCTGGCTCGTGCCCAAGGTGGCCGTGACAATCGCCTGGGTTTCGCCACGGGTAAACAGAGCGCTGCCGTGCGCCCGGGGCAACACGCCGACTTCAATCTCGATGGGCCGGATTTCCGAAAACTTGCGCCCGTCAGGACGCCGGCGGTTGAGCAGGATGTCCTCCCGGAAGATTTTTTCTTTCAGGTGCTCAAACACGCGCTGCGCCATGGCGCGCTGGTCGGGCGCGTCCGCCGGATAACGTCCAATGACCTCTTTTTCAAGCGCATCCACTTCGGCATAGCTCGTCAGCTTGTCGCGTCCGCGCACATCGAGCGCCGCCCGCAGCCGGTCGGTGTAGTCCGCCGCGATGGCCTGCAGAATGGCTTCGTCCAAGGTCACGGGTGTGACCTGACGCTTTGGCTTGCCGACCTTGGCGCGCAGTTCGTGCTGCAGGGCGCACAGCCGTTTGATTTCGTTGTGCCCGAAAAGCAACGCCTCGACCATGATTTCTTCGCTGACTTCTTTTGCTCCGGCTTCGACCATCACGATGGCCTCTTCACTGCCGGCCACGGTCAGGTTCAGACTGGAGGCCCGCATTTCCTGGTAGGTCGGATTGATGACCAGTCGGCCATCCACCAACCCCACCCGGACACCGGCAATGGGCGTTTCAAACGGAATGTCGGAAATGTAGAGCGCCGCCGAGGCCCCGGTAATCGCCAGAACGTCCGGGTCATTGTGCTTGTCGGCAGACATCACCAGGGCGATGATCTGGGTTTCACTGTCAAAGCCTTCGGTAAACAACGGACGAAGCGGGCGGTCAATAAGCCGGGACGTGACTATTTCACGTTCGGTCGGGCGGCCTTCGCGTTTGAAATAGCCGCCTGGAATGCGCCCGGAAGCGTAGCCATATTCCCGGTAATCCACTGTCAGCGGGAAGAAGCCCCGCGCACTCGGCTCCTTGGCCGCCACGGCTGTCACGAGCACCACGGTTTCACCACAAGTCACCATCACGGCTCCATCAGCCTGTTTGGCGATCTTTCCGGTTTCAATGGAGAGTTCACGCCCGCCAACTGAAATCGCTTGCCTGATATACATAAAACGTCTTATCTCCCTTCATCCCATTGAGAAAAACCGCTGGACGCCACCGCAGGGAAGTTCTGCCCGGCAGAAGTGCCGCACGGCGCCGGGACTATCCGCGCCACGGTCAGCTCCCGGCGGCAATGGACTTCTCCACAGCATGAAACGCCAAAAGACAAAACCCGTCATCCTCGGTACGCTGAAAAGCGCCCGACAAGTGACGGGTTGGGCCGGTCGCGCCCCTGCACTCTGGTGTCCGGTGATGACCGCCTGGCTCCGCATCAGCCCCGCGACCACGCCGGAACCATCTTCACACCTACTTCCGAATGCCAAGTTTTGAAATAACCTGCTGGTAACGCTCGGCGTCCTGACGCTTGAGATAGTTAAGCAACCGCCGCCGCTGGCTGACGAGTTTGAGCAAGCCGCGCCGGGAGTGATTGTCCTTGACGTGGGTCTTGAAGTGGACAGTCAACTCCTCAATTCGCTTGGTCAACAGAGCTATCTGCACCTCCGACGACCCCGTATCGGTCGCATGTCGCCCATATTCCTGTAGAATGCTGCGTTTGACTTCTGCGCTCAGTGCCACGAAAACATTCCCTCCAGAACGATACCGGTAAAACGAACGGGAGCGCCAAGATGTACAGTAGATTGCTCTTCGATTCGTCTTCCTTTAGTATGTGAAACTCGCATTTGTACCAGAACCGTGTGGTGCGAGTCAAACCTGTGTTGCCGCCATAAGGAGTCCTTTGTGAAGCGTTTAGCATCCTTTGTTCTCATCCTGGCGCTGTCCGGCGGAAGCGCCGTTTTTTTTGCCGGTTGTGACCAGACCGACGGTGCGACCGGCGGCACCGCCGAGATTGCCGCCAAAGTCAATGCCGTGGTTATTCCGCTCGCCAAAGTCAACCGGCGCATCGAGCAGACCCTCAAACAGCAGCAACCCAATGCCAAGTTGAGCGACCTCAGCCCTATCGAGCTGGCCGCTGCCCAACTCAAGGCCCTTGATGCCCTCATCAACGAAGAAATCCTGCTCCAGCGCGCCCAGCGCGAGCAAATCCAGGTCACGGATGCCGAAGTTGACCAGGCCGTCAAGCGGCAGATTGCCGATGAGGGACTGTCCGAAGAGGACTACCGGAAAAAACTCAAGGAAGCCGGATTGACGGAAGAGGAGTTTCGGACAGAAACCCGCCACGCGCTGCTCGTCAGCAAGCTTCAGGAAAAGCTCAAAGCCAAAGTGCCGGCGCCCTCAGACAAGGAAATCGAAGAGTTTTTCAACCAGAACAAGGATCAGTTCCGCCTCGAACGGGGGGTCTCGCTGGGCATCATCGCCGTGGACCCGGCCGACAACGGGCTGAAAAACGATGCCATCGGTGAAGCCCAGGCCAGGGAGAAAATCACCAAGATTGCCGAACGGCTCAAAGCCGGAGATGACTTTGCCACCGTGGCCCGCACCGTCTCGGAAGACATCCAGACGGCCCAGAACAGCGGCGATGCCGGGTTTTTCCCGGAAGACATTCTGCGGCAGACCTTCGGGGAAGCCCTGGCCAAACGTTTTTTCAGCATGACCGAAGGGCAGATCACCGAGCCGATCCCCGGCTCCAACGGGCGGCTCTACATTTTCAAGCTGACCGGCAAGCGGACGGAAGCCATCGAACCCAAGCTGGACAATCCTGAAATTCGGAAGCGGATTGTGGACATCATCCGCCAGCAGCGCGAACAAATCCTCGTGGCAGCGCTCCAGGCCTCGGCTACCAACGACGCCCGGATTGAGAACTACCTCGCCCAGCGCATTCTCGATAACCCCGTCAACTTTGGCTCGGCCCGCCCGGCCGGCTCCGCCCTGCTGCCCAAGTCTGAAAAGTCGGCGGCCGGGACAAGCGCCGACCAGAACACCTCGCCGAAGCCCACAGACGACAAGCCGGCGGAGTCCAAGCCGGCCACGGACAAACCCTCCGAAACCAAGCCGACGGAAGGTGGGCGCTGACGCTCATGCCGGTCGCTGCCATGTCGGACGCCCTGCCAGACGCGCCCGGGACTGTGACCAGTCATACGGAGACCTACGGCCTCATTGCCGGCAACGGGCAGTTTCCCTTTTACGTCCTGGAAGGCGCGCGGGCGGCCGGCGTCCGCATGGTCGTGGCGGCTATCCGGGAAGAAACGTCACCCGACATTGACCGCACGGGCGTGAAGGTTGAGTGGTGCGGACTGGGGCAGCTTGGAAAGATGATCCGCTTCTTCCGCCGGGAAGGCGTCCGGCGGGCCATCATGGCGGGACAGGTCAAGCACCGCCAGATTTTCAGCGGGGCGCTTCCCGACTGGCGCATGGCGACGATGCTGCTCAAGCTGGCGCGCAACAACACGGATTCGCTGCTTGGAGCCGTGGTGGCCGAACTCGCGGCCGACGGCATTGAACTCGTGGATTCCACCCTCTTTGTTCCGCACCTGCTCGCCCCGGCTGGTGTTCTGACCAAACGCCAGCCCACGGCCCGCGAGCGTGCCGACATTGACTACGGGCTGGAAGTCGCCCAGGTCATCGCCGGGCTGGACCTCGGACAGACCATCGTCGTACGCAACCGCGCCGTCGTGGCCGTCGAAGCCATGGAAGGGACGGACGCCGCCATCCTGCGTGCCGGAGAACTCGCCCACCGGCGCGAACTCACCGTTGTCAAAGTGGCCAAACCACAGCAGGATATGCGCTTCGATGTGCCTGTCATCGGACGGGCGACCATCGAAACCATGCTGACGGCTGGCGCGACAGCCCTGGCCGTGACTGCCGGCAAGACGCTCATCTTTGACCGCGATGCCGTCATTGCCCTGGCAAACCGCCACAAGCTGACCATTCTGGGCATCCCGCCGACTCCCCAACCGCATGACCACACTGATTCCTGATCGTCTCATCGTGACCGTTGGCGACATCACGCGCTTTGCCGGTGATGCCATTGTCAATGCCGCCAATCCTTCCCTGCTGGGCGGCGGAGGCGTGGATGGGGCCATTCACCGCGCTGCCGGCCCGGAGCTGCTGGAAGAGTGCCGGACGCTCGGCGGTTGTCCGCCGGGACAGGCCAAGCTGACCCGTGGCTACTGCCTCCCGGCCCGCTGGGTCATCCACACCGTCGGCCCCGTATGGCGTGGCGGCACTCATGGAGAAGACGAAATACTGGCTGAGTGTCATCGCAACAGCTTGGCACTGGCGGCGGCGCATGGTCTGCAAACGCTTGCCTTCCCGGCCATTTCCACCGGCGCTTACGGCTTTCCTGTCGAACGCGCTGCGCCCATTGCCATCCATACCCTGTGGACGGCGCTGACGACCCTCTACCCGACGCTGCACGTCACCCTCATGTGCTTTTCGGAAGGCACGGCTGCGCACTATCACCGGGCGCTGGCCCAAGTGGCCGGGCCGCCTCCGGCCTGAAGATTGGCCGAGCCTTTCCAACGACCGCACGCTCACACCGCCTACCCGGTACGGTTGCTTTTTGCCCTGCCGCACCTTCGGGGCGGGCAACCACAGGCTGGCTGCTTTCGCGCACCTGCCCAAAGTGGACACATCGTTGCCACGCCGGGCAAACGTTATAGCCGTCACGCTCAACCAGAACGGCACGCGCCTGGTACAGGTGAGCATCGGCAGCTTGGCGGCCAACGAGGTTCCAGTGACCGGTGTGGCCGCCACGGAACAACTGGTCGGGGTGGACTACCGTCCGGCCACGGGGCAGTTCTACGCTCTGGGTATCAACAGCTCGGCGTCCAACGGCACGCTCTACCTCGTTGATCCCAAAACCGGCGCGTGCAGCCCGCTGGCCCCCTCGGCCGTAGCCTTTGTGCAGGCGGATGGCACAACGCCGGTCGCCCTGCCGGCCAACGGCTATGGCATGGACTTCAACCCCGTGGTTGACCGACTGCGCATCACCACGGGCAACGGCCTCAACTTCCGGCTCAATCCCAACGATGGACTGCCGCTCGACGGCAACCCCAGCGCTCCCGGCATCCAGATGGATGGCAACATCAACGAGCTGCCCGCAGGTTCGACCGGCGTGGCCGCCACGGCCTACACCAACGCTTTTGGCGGAGCCACTGTCACCACCCAGTACACGATAGATACAGTCAGCCGCGCCCTCTACATTCAGAGTCCGCCCAACTCCGGGACGCAGACCTTCGTCGCCAACATCACCTTCAACGGTGCGCCGTTGGCTGTTGACGCCATCAACGGCTTTGACATTTCCCCGAATGTGCGCGCCCAGACCAGCAATGCACCGGTGCAGGGGGGAAGCGCGCTGCTGTTCACCAGCACGGGTATGGCCGTCCAGATTTACCGCCTTGATCTCGTCACCGGCCGGGCGACCCTGCTCCTGCAATTCTCACCCGGCACAACGACCGGGCTTTCCGGCGGCTCCCTGGCCAGCCGTCTCGTGACCGACGTTACCAAAATCGGGGTCTATAGCCCGACGACGGGAACGGCGTTTCTGCGGAATACCAACACGAGTGGGATGGCCGATGCCGCCTTTGCCTACGGGCTTCCGGGTGACATTCCCATTACCGGCGACTGGGATGGCGACGGCGTGGACACCATCGGCGTCTTTCGTCCCTTACAGGCCCGGTTCTTCCTGAAGAACTCCAATACACCGGGCTTTGCCGACATCGCTTTCAGCTATGGCGCGGCGGGCGACATTCCCGTGGTCGGCGACTGGACCGGCAAGGGTTTCGACTCGGTTGGTGTTTTCTGCAACGGCATATTCTTCCTGAGAGACAGCAACACAGCCGGTTTTGCCGACCGTGCCATCAGCTTCGGGCAGGTTACGGACCTTCCCGTGACGGGTGACTGGAACGGCGACGGCAAAACCAGCATCGGGGTGTTCCGCGACGGCACGTTCCTGCTGAGAAACAACAACACACCGGGACTCCCCGACGTGTTCTTCACGTTCGGCCAGACCGGAGAACGCCCTGTGGCGGGCGACTGGACGGGCAAAGGCTTCGACTCGGTGGGTGTTTTCCGCAATGGAACCTTCCTTCTGCGCAACAGCAACACGAGTGGGACACCTGACCTGACGATCCCCTTCGGCAGTGCCAGCGACCAGCCGGTGGTAGGCAATTGGAACGGCGAGTTTCGCTGAACTCCACACGGCTGAGCCGCCCACCGGAGGGCCAAACCGGCGACGGACGGGGGCAACCCCGTCCGTTTGCCTTTCCGGGACAGGCCCCTTAGAGACAGGGCACGCCTCCCACCAGCAACAGTCTGGTCAGGGTTGGGCGTAGTAGCCCTCCCGGCTGGTGCGCACCACGGCTTCGGGATGGCGCAACCGGACAGAAATGCGGCGGAAACCGGTTCTGCCCTCCGGCAGGTCGCCCGGCTCGTAGGCCAGGGTGTAACTCGTGGCAGCGTCCTTGGCGATAGCGCGAAAGGAATCGCTGTAATCTTTCCCCGGCGTCATGGGAAAGTCCCGGCCGCCCGTCAGCGGCACAAGGCGGGTGGCATCCAGCGGCGTCGGCACACGTACCCGCCCGGCGACCGTCAGGGTGTAGGAAGGCGCGGTGACACTATAGACCGTGACTTCCTGCTCGTTGACCCGGCGCAGGAGGTCATCCAGATTGACGTTGCTGGCGCTGTCGAAACCATCCGTCAGGACGACGATGAGCCGGCGCAACACCCGTCCGCCGCGCTGTTTGGGTACTTTCCTGAACAGGGACACCGCTTTGTCCACGGCGTCAAACAGACGGGTTGAACCACCGAAGTCCCGGAACCGGCTGAGCTTTGTCAACAACCTGGATGGGTCTTTGGTAAACCCTTCCAGAACACGCACCTCATGGTTGAAGGTCACGAGGGCAAACATCGAATCGGGATGGCGCTCAGCCAGGAAGGCTTCCAGCGCCCGGCGCTGGAGCGCCGCTTCGTCAGGCGTGACACTCCCCGACACATCAAAGGCAAAGACCA
This sequence comes from Chloracidobacterium thermophilum B, assembly GCF_000226295.1. Lineage (GTDB taxonomy): Bacteria > Acidobacteriota > Blastocatellia > Chloracidobacteriales > Chloracidobacteriaceae > Chloracidobacterium > Chloracidobacterium thermophilum. The sequence goes on along the minus strand of NC_016024.1, from coordinate 141,714 downwards.
CAGCCAGCGGCCGCAGTGCCTGCTCGCCGTTGGCTTGAAAAAACGCAATCCGGCGGGGGCGGCCGTCTTCATAAACCAGAAAGTCATCGCGGTGCAAACCGGTCATGGGGCGCCCATGGGCATCCGTGACGGTCACTTCTATCGTCACCAGGTGGCTGCGCAGGACAATTTCTTCCTGGGGCAGGGCGTTGACCCTGCCCACCGGAAGGCCGACAACCGAACAGAAACCAACCCATGCCACGAGGTATCTCACCAACTTACCAACCATCAGCTACGTCCCCCTCGTCCGGGCAGGTCATACAGCAAATTTTCGCGCGGCGCGTTATAGTTATCCCTACCATGGTCTCCGAATGCGGCGGGCATTGGTGCGAGGCATACCACCGTGATTCGATTTGAAGACATTGCCGAAAAAGTTGAACGCTATCACCCGAACGCCGACCTGGATTTGTTGCGGCGGGCCTACCTGCTTTCGGCCCAGATGCACAAGGGGCAAGTGCGCAAGTCCGGCGAGCCATACCTTATGCACCCGCTCGCCGTCGCCTACATCCTGGCCGAAATGCGCCTGGATGTCATCTGTGTGACGACCGGGTTGCTGCACGACGTGGTCGAAGACACCCACGTGACTCTGGAGGAGCTGGAACAACAGTTCGGGCCGGAAATTGCCCACCTCGTGGATGGGCTGACCAAAATTTCCAACATCGAGTACACCTCACGCGAAGACCGCCAGGCGGAAACCGTCCGCAAGATGCTGCTGGCCATGGTGGACGACATCCGGGTGGTCCTCGTCAAGCTGGCCGACCGCCTCCACAACATGCGGACGCTCGATTACCTGCCGCCGGAAAAGCGCGCCGCAAAAGCCCAGGAAACCCTTGACATCTATGCCCCGATTGCTCACCGGCTGGGAATGGGGAAAATCCGTGGCGAACTGGAAGACCTCAGCTTTCAATACCTGTACCCTGACGATTACCAACATCTGAAGTCCATCCTCGATCAGCGGCGTCCGGCGCTGGAAGCTGACCTGGCGCATGTTCGCGCAACGCTTCAGGAAAAACTCCCGGAGCACAATGTCAAGGTTGTGGAGATTCAGGGCCGGATCAAACGTCTCTACAGCCTCTACCGCAAACTCAAGGAACGTGCCATTTCGATTGACCAGGTCTATGACCTGATGGCCGTGCGGGTCATCACGCAGGACATTGCTGACTGCTATGCTGCGGTGGGCGTGGTGCACAACATCTGGAAACCCATCCCCGGACGCTTCAAGGACTGGATTGGCATCCCCCGCAACAACCTCTACCAGTCCCTGCATACCTCCGTGGTCGGCGACATCGGACATCCCTTTGAAGTGCAAATCCGCACGGCCGAAATGCACAAAATTGCCGAAGAAGGCATTGCGGCACACTGGCGCTACAAGGAAGGCCGCTCGGCCGTCAAGGAAGACCCGGAAACATACGCATGGCTCAAGCGGCTGGTTGAATGGCAACAGGAAGTCTCCGATTCACGGGAGTTCCTCGACGAGCTGAAGATCAACCTCTATCCCAACGAAGTCTATGCCTACACGCCCAAGGGCAAGGTGCTGGAACTGCCACGCGGCTCCTGCCCGATTGACTTTGCCTACGCCATCCACAGCGACGTTGGGCAGCACTGTGTCGGCGCTAAAGTCAACGGCAATATCGTCAAGCTGTCGTACGAACTCAAAAACGGCGATGTCGTTGAGATTCTGACCTCGCCCAACGGAAAACCCAACCGCGACTGGCTGAAACTGGTCAAAACGGCGCGGGCGCGCAACAAGATTCGCCGCTATCTGGTCGAAACCGAGCGCCAGCGGTCGCTCGAAATCGGGCGCAAGTCCCTCGAACGCGAAGCCGACCGCCTCAAGCTCAATCTGCGCAAACTGATAGAAACCGGTGAACTGAGTCGGGCCGCCCAGGATCACGGCTACCAGCGCGATGAAGACCTCATTGCCGCCATTGGCTATGGAAAGCTCGAAGCCCGGAATGTGCTGGCCAAGTTTGTGCCACCGTCGAGGCTTTCGGAACTCGACGCCCGGACCCCGGCCAACGGTCTGGCCAAAGTCGGCAGACTCGTCAAAAAATACCTGCGGCTGGGTCCCGACCGCATTCAGGTACGCGGCATTGATGAAGTTCTGGTGTTTCGGGCGCGGTGCTGCTCACCGATTCGCGGCGAGAAAATCATCGGCTACATCACCCGCGGCAAAGGCGTGGCCATTCACCGCGCCGATTGCACCAATGCCGCCAACCTCATGATCAACCGGGAGCGCATCATTGACGTGGACTGGGTGATTGAAACGGAAGGCACAACCACCTATCCAGTGACGCTCTCGGCCACGACCGAAAACCGTCCGGGCATTCTGGCCAATCTCACGACCGCCGTGGCGGAAATCAAAACCAACATTCGGGAATCCCACGCGCACGTCGGCGCAGATGGCTTCGGGCGCATCACCATCACGCTTGATGTCCACGATGCCAAGCATCTTTCGCGCGTCATGCGGGCCATTCGCAACGTCTCCGGGGTCATCAGTCTCGAACGTCTGGTCGCCAATGGCGAAAGCGACCGCTGACCTGCCAGCCCTCCGTCAGCATCACAGCATTGGTTGGAAGAGGCGGCGAAAACGGGTAATGTCTGCACGGTCACAGCATCATCCACCCGGCCGCCACGCGACCGCTGTTTCCCTACGTTTTTGGCATGACCCATCCGGCAGACGCCTCCTCTGACGCCTACGAACCCCTGGTCGCCCGCCTGTCCGGGCAACGCATCCTTGTCGTGGGCGATGTCATGCTCGATGAGTTTTTCTGGGGTCGCGCCAGCCGCATTGCGCCCGAAGCGCCGGTGCCCGTCGTGGAAATCGAGCGTGAAAGCTACGTGCTCGGCGGCGCGGCCAATGTTGCCGCCAATGTTCGCGCCTTGGGCGGACTGCCGTTCGTGGTGGGCGTCGTCGGGGATGATCTCGCGGCTGAACACCTGCGCGATACCCTGCTCCGGTGGCATCTGGAGTGGCACGGGCTGGTCGTGGACGCCAACCGCCCCACCACGCGCAAGACCCGCGTCATGGTCAATGCCCATCAGATGGCCCGCTTTGACCGGGAATCCAGGCAGCCCATCCCGGCGGACATCGAAACGGCCCTGATGCAGAAAGTGGACGCCTGGCTGCCGGAAGTCAGCGCCGTGGCCATTTCGGATTACGACAAAGGTGTGCTCACCCCACGGTTTCTGCGCCACGTGCTGACCCATGCCCGCCAGCGTGGGCTGCCGGTCGCGCTCGACCCCAAACCGGTACGCTTTGCCAGCTACCAGCCGGTCACAGTGGTGACGCCCAACCATCACGAAGCCGCCCTCATAGCCCAGATGTCCGTCACCGATGAGGCTGCACTGGAAGCTGCCAGCCGACGCCTTTCGGCCATGCTCGGCCAGGCACACGTCCTCATCACCCGTGGCGAAGCGGGGATGACACTGTATGAGGCACCGGGCCACATCCACCACATTCCGGCTACGGCCCGCGAGGTCTATGACGTAACGGGCGCTGGCGATACTGTCCTGGCCACACTCATCCTTGGACTGAGCGCCGGATTGACACTCTGCCAGTCCGCGCATCTGGCCAACCGGGCGGCCGGCGTTGTGGTGGGCAAGCTCGGCACGGCGACTGTCCGCCCGGAAGAACTGCTGGCCGGGCAGGCTCTGGCCGCAACACCGGCGGGCCGCTGAACGGGCTGCTGCCAGCTTCCTGTCCGGCTTCCTGACGTGGGCTGCATTGACCACCGGCCTGCGGCTTTGTTATGGTTCATACACTTCGGCATCGGCCCGCCACCGGAAACCGCAGCTCGTTTTTTGTAATCCCCCTTCGGTCGGGTTGAGTTTCGAGACCTTGTGGCAAGCTTGCCAAAAAACCATACCATCTCACTCTCCAAAGGAGCGGACATGGCGCACGAAGATTTTATCAAGGGTTTGGAGGGCGTGTTGGCAGCGCAATCATCGATTTGTTTCATTGATGGTGCGGCTGGTCGCCTGACGTACCGTGGGATTGACATTCAGGATTTGGCGGAGAATTCAACCTTCGAGGAAACAGCCTACTTCCTGTTGTTTGGTCAGTTACCGAAGCAGGACGAGCTGGATGCCTTTACCCGGCAACTACAAGCCGAACGCGAGGTGCCGCCGGAAATCTATACGCTGCTGCGCACCCTGCCGCCCACGGCAACGCCGATGGAAGTGCTCCGCACGGCAACTTCCGCCCTTTCCGCCTACGACCCCGACGGACACGACCACAGCGACGCCGCCAACGTACGCAAGTCCGTGCGGCTCATTGCGCAGATGACCACGCTGACGACGGCCTATGACCGCATCCGGCGCGGTCTGGAGCCGGTCAAACCTGACCCGTCGCTTTCAATGGCGGAAAGCTTCCTCTATGGCCTTACAGGTGAAAAGCCCCATCCGTCGAGTGCGCGGGTCTTTGACGTGTGCCTGATTCTGCACGCCGATCATGAGCTGAACGCCTCGACCTTTGCCGCACGGGTCATTGCTTCGACGCTCTCGGACGTTCACTCGGCCGTAACCGGGGCCATCGGGGCGCTGGCCGGTTCGCTCCACGGCGGTGCCAACCAGCGGGTGCTGGAAATGCTGCTCGAAATCGGCGAACTGGACAAAGTGGAAGCCTACGTGGACAACCTCTTTGCCAACAAGAAGAAAATCATGGGCTTCGGGCATCGCGTCTATCGGACGATGGACCCGCGGGCAACCGTCCTGCGCAAGTTTGCCAGGCAGCTTGGTGAAGATGTCGGCAACACGAAGTGGTACGAGATGGCCGAGCGCATTGAGCAGTTGGCCTTTGCGCGCAAAAAGCTCTACCCGAACGTGGATTTCTTCTCGGCGCCGGTGTTCTACACGCTCAACATCCCGGTGGATTTGTTCACGCCGATTTTTGCGTGCAGCCGCATTTCCGGCTGGGTGGCGCACATCCTCGAACAGTTGCGTGACAACCGTCTCATCCGGCCGCTGGCGCTTTATACCGGGGCGGAAAAAGCCGAATATATCCCGATGTCTGACCGATAGGGTTGCCACGGTTGACTCTGGAGCACACCGGCCATGCTGGGCTTATCCGAGGCAACCCTCACCTTGGTCAAACGGCTTGCCTCGCATTATGACCGCTATATGGTTCGGGAGGCCACGCCCCGCCTGACGGCGGCGGGGCTGGCCTCACATCTGTCCCACCTCGCTTCCAAAGACACCCGTCTGACGGTTGAAGTCGGCGGCCGCTCCGCAGCCGGACGCCCGATTCACCGGGTGACGTTTGGGCAGGGCCAGCGGCGCGTGCTGATGTGGACGCAGATGCATGGCGATGAACCCACAGCGACCCTGGCCGTTCTCGATCTGCTCGCGGCACTTGTGGAATTTCCCCAGGACGCAGCCCTGAACCGGATTCTCAGGGAAGTCCAGGTCTGCATCCTTCCCATGCTCAACCCGGATGGCGCGGAAGTCTTCCAGCGGCGGACTGCCCAGGGCATTGACCTCAACCGTGACGCCCGCCACCTTAGAACACCGGAGGCAAGGCTTCTCAAGCGGACGCACGACGACTTCGTGCCTGACTTTGCCTTCAATCTTCACGACCAGAACCCGCGCTACACGGCCGGCGACAGTCACCGTCTGACGGCAATGGCCTTTCTGGCGCCGGCGCACGACGCCTCGGGCAAGGACAACATGGCCCGGCGGCGCGCCAAGCGTCTGGCTGCGGCCATGGTGCAGATGCTCACTCCGTACATTGACGGTTACATGGCGCGCTTTGACGACACGCACGAGCCGCGCAGTTTTGGCGACGCCATGCAGGGCTGGGGAACGAGCGTCGTCCTTGTCGAGTCGGGAGGCTGGCGCAATGACCCGGAGAAGACCTACCTTCGCCAGCTCAATGCCGTGGTATTGCTCGGTGCACTTCACGCCATTGCCGGTGACGAGTGCGATGCCGTGGAAGCGACGGCATACGAGGCGCTGCCGCCCAACACGAGTTACTTCTACGACCTCATTTTCGAGTCAGCGACGCTCGACTTTGGTCCCAGCCTTCCTCCCATCGTCGCCGACATTGCCATCAACGTCAGCAACCACTGGCAGTCAACGCCGGTGGATGCCATTCGGGGACGTGTCATGGACGTGGGCGACCTGCGCGACTACGACGCCGGAGAACGGTGGTCGCTGGACGGCCGTGCGGTGCCAGGTCACGACTTCCACATCGAGGCTGAAGTTGACGTGGATGCCCTCCGCGCCATGGCGCAACCTGTTCAGCCTTCGTAAATTTCAGCCCTCGTCACTTCTTCCAACCCGACACGGGACACCACACCGGACTGGGAATGTTTGGGGCGCTCAGCCGGAGAGCGGCCGTACTGGGCAGGCACCAATCCCCGGCCGCGCTGGCGGCAGCATGCGCCCGTCAACCAGTTGCGCCCCCTCGAACGGATCGTTGGCAATGAGTGCCGCGCCGTCCAAATCTGCCCAGTCAGCCAGCGGTGAAACATGGGTTGCCGCCGAGATGGCGCAGGAAGTTTCGGTCATGCATCCCAGAAGGGTTTTCAGCCCCAGGGCGCGGGCGACGGTGAGCATGGCATGCGCGGCGCGCAGGCCGCCGCATTTGGCCAGCTTGACGTTGATGCCGTGATAAACCCCTGGCGCACGGACGACATCGTCCATCGTCCGCACAGCTTCATCGGCAATGATGGGAAGCGGGCTGCGCTCGGTCAGCCAGGCGTGATCATCCACACACGCAACGGGAAACGGCTGCTCGACGAACAACACCTGCTGCTCGGCCAGCCAGCCAATGAAATCCAGCGCCGCCGAGCGGTCGCGCCAGCCCTGATTGGCGTCCACAGAAAGCGGTCGGTCGGTGACCTCCCGCACGGCTGTCACCAGCGCCCGGTCGTTGTCGCCCCCCAGCTTGAGCTTGAGCACCGGATATTCGGCCATCCGCACGGCTTTCTCCCGTGCCGCGTCGGGAGACATCAGACTCAGGGTAAAGGAAGTGGGTGGAATCCGGCTCAGGTCAAAGCCCCACAGTGCATAGAGCGGCTGGCCAAGGTACTTTCCAAACAGGTCATGCAGGGCGATGTCCAGCGCCGCCAGTGCCGGAGGCAGCGGCCCGATGGCGGCGGTCGCCGCTGCCAGCAGGCGGTCTGGATTGAGTGGATGGATGGGTTCCGACCACTGAACCCGGTGCAATGCCTGGCAGACTTCTGCCTGGCTCCAGCCCAGGTATGGCGGCAGCGCCACCTCACCATAGCCCACCAAACCTTCATGATGGACTTCAAGGCAGACGGCTGGTGTCGTGGTACGGCGACCAACAGCCAAGGCAAAGGGTTCCCGGAGTTCCAGGGTGAGAGGGTGGATAATGAGTTGCACGACCGGCCTCCCCGGCACCGTCAAAACTGGACCGTACCGGTTATCAATTGAAAAAACTGATGCAGAAACATTGACGCTGGAGGCGGATTCTTGGATAACCTAACGCTGTTGCTTTGATACCATTACATTCCACACGGCCATGAAACGAATTGCGCTCGTGACCGGAGGCACGTCTGGCATTGGCAAGGAAACCGTCCGTGGGCTGGCGCGGGCCGGGCTGGCGGTTGTCCTCGTGGGACGCGACCAGCGGAAGTGCGCCGAGGTCGTGCAGGAACTGCGGGCCGACACGGGACAGACCGACATCACCGCCCTCACGGCCGATTTGTCGCGGCTGGAGGACATCCGGCGCGTTGCAGACGAGTTCCGCGCGACTTACCCCCGGCTCGATGTCCTGGTCAACAACGTCGGCGCGATTTTTGACACCCGGCGCACCACGCCGGACGGACTCGAACAGACGTTTGCACTCAATCACATTTCCTACTTCCTGCTGACCAACCTGCTGCTTGACCGGCTGCTGGCCAGTGCGCCGGCGCGGGTGGTCAATGTCAGTTCAGCCGCACACCGGTTTGTGCCGGGCGTGGATTTTGATGACCTCCAGTTCGAGCGGAAACCTTATGCGCCTATGACAGCCTACGGCCAATCCAAACTGATGAACATTCTGTTCAGCCAGGAGTTGGCCCGGCGGCTGGAGGGCACCGGCGTCACCTCCAACAGTTTGCACCCCGGCGGTGTGGCTTCCAACTTTGCCGACAATACCACCGGCTGGTTTCGCTTGACGGCCAAGGTACTCAAGTGGGCCGTAGGGATTTCACCAGCGCGTGGGGCTGAGACTTCCGTGTATTTAGCCACGTCGGACGAGGTCGCGGGCGTCAGCGGCCGCTACTTTGAGCGTTGCCGGGCGGCGACGACCAGCGCAGCGGCGATGGACCCGACAGCCCAGGTGCGGCTGTGGCAAGTCAGTGAGCAAGTCGTGGGCCAGGTGTTTCCATCTCCTGCAGGAGTCACCTCGTGATTTTTGACGCGCTCCCAGCGCCTGCAACCAATCGCTCCCAAACCCGGCTGGCCACAGCGCCCACGCTTACGGGTCGCATGCTCGCCGTGGGGCTGATGACTTGGTGGATGGTGCCCTTCCTGCTTTTTTTATTGTCGCTGCACCGGGTGGCATTGGGTTCGAGTTTAAGCTCGGTCTCAAAAGCGGTGCGACGGCGCTGGTGCTGGCCGTTCTGGCAGCCGCCCTGCTCCGTCTGGTTTCGATGGGCAGTTCCCTGTGGGAAATCCGGCAGCGCTGGCAGCGGCGCGCGGTGGAAATGGAGTGGACGCTTCCCAACTCGGAGCGCATTCGCCCGATTTCGATTGTGGTGGTCGTGCAGGGTGGACGGGAGCAAGTGGTGGAAGCTGTGGATCGGCTGCTGGCGCTGGACTATCCACGCTTCGAGGTCATCGTCGTCAGCGATGGCTCACCGGATGGGACGCTGACCTGTTTGAGGGAAGCTTTCTCCCTGCATCCAACCTCACGCATCATCCAGAAAAGCATCCCGGTTCAGACCGAACCGACACTGTATGCCTCCACCAAGCATCCCCGGTTGACGGTCGTCGCCAAGCCGGAAACCGGGCGGGAAGATTCCCTCAACTGTGGTTTGAATGTCTCCCGCTATCCGCTCATCTGTGCCTTGGACACTCAAGTGACACTCGACGCGGACGCCCTCATCGAGCTGGCGCGTGGGTTCATTGAAAACGTGACCCAAACCGTTGCCGTAAGCTGTCTGGCCGAGTTTTACGGCGACGCTTCGACGCCCAGCGGCTCTGACATCCGCCTCTCGGCCGACGGTATCGCGCCCATGTATGCCCCCATGCAGCGGTCGGTCAGCGCTGCTGCGGACCAGCGCCCCCTCGATGACCTGCAACGGGTTGACCGCGCAACCCTCTTTCATGTGCAGTGGCTCCTGCGCGCCGGTGTGGGGAACCTCGCCATGCTGCCGGGTGTGGTGTCGCTGCTCAAAAAAGCCGAAATTGTCGCGGCCGGCGGCTATCGCACCGGCTATGCCGCCGACACCCTGGACCTGCTGCTGACGGCCTACCGGGTACGCAAAAGTGAAGAAACCCGCCGGGTCTTGTTTCTGCCGGAGGTCATAGCCCGTATCGCACCACTCGACTCACTCGATGAAACGATGCAGGCCCGTGCCACTGCCACCCAGGAATCCTTTGGCATCATCGTCCGTCACCTGGGGCTCACCTTCAGCGGACAGGGCGACTGGCGCGCCCGGCTGGCCCTTCCGGTCTTCATTGTGACCGTCCTGTTTGCTCCCGTTTGGGAGTGGATGGCCGTCATTCTGGTGGATGTGGCGGCACTGGCCGGTGGTTTTACCTTTGACGAACTGGTGGCGCTGCTGACGCTGTTTTTGTCCATCGGGCTGGCTGACAGCCTCGGCGGGCTGCTCTGTGATGAAGTGTCGAACCGTCGCCGCCGTTCCACGGGTGAAATCCTGCATCTGAGCCTTGCAGCCATCACCCACGCTGTCACTTTCCGGTGGATGATGGGGCTGGCGCAGTTGCGGGGCATGCTGGCGTACATTTCGGGGCGCTCCATTCGTGAAACGATGTAGCATCACATTCAACGGCCCCCGTCCTACAGTGAAACCTGCATTCAAGTCCAACCAGAGTGTCGTCCCCATGCGTATCACCGAAATCTTCTTCAGCATCCAGGGGGAATCGAGCTACGCCGGACTCCCCTGCGCCTTTGTGCGGACGACCGGGTGTGACCTGCGTTGTACCTGGTGCGACTCGGAGTACACCTTCACGGGCGGAACGCACATGTCGGTCGAAGAAATTCTCGAACGGATTCGCGCCTATCCGACCCGCCTGGTGGAACTCACCGGTGGGGAGCCGCTTTTGCAGAAGGACATTTACGAACTGGCCGGACGGCTGCTCGATGAAGGCTACACCGTCCTTATCGAAACCGGCGGTCACCGCGACGTTTCCCGCCTTGACCCCCGGATTATCAAAATCATGGACATCAAGTGTCCCGGCAGCGGCATGGTGGAAAAAAACCTGTGGTCAAATCTCGACCACATCACCCGCCGCGATGAAGTCAAGTTCGTGCTGGCCGACCTGGCCGATTACTTCTGGGCGCGCGAAATCCTGCGCATTTACCGGCTCGAACAACGGACGAATGTCCTGTTTTCAACGGTCTTTGGTGTGGAACAGCGGCCGATTGTCGAGCGGCTGCTGGCGGATGGGCTTCAGGTGCGCTTCCAGACCCAGTTGCACAAACTGATCTGGCCGGCCGATATGCGCGGCGTTTGAGCTGCCCGGTGGGCCGGCAGCCGGAACATGCCAGCCGGGGCCAACCGTCTCCGGCTTGCCGTCTTGACCCTGACGGTGTAGCGTTTTTCCGAATCCATTGGGCTGCGTTTCTCTGCCACGCGGCTTGTCATTCCGCCACGGGAGGTCAACCCATGCGTCCGTCCACCCTCAAGCATCTTGCCCTTGGCTGCGCGGTCATTGCAGCAGCCGGCGGAATCGGCCTCATGCGCCGCCTGCCGGCTCCCAAGCCGCGTGAGATGAAGGTTTGTCGAATCGAAGCCCGGCCCAGCCAGCACCAGGTCCCCTATTCAGCTTCCACGCCGACCGTTGCCGAGCGCCCGGAAAGCTACGGATTCATCATCAAGTACAAGCGCACGGCCAAACCCGGCGTGATTTCCAGAATGCTGGAAGAGCTGAATATCCGCCGCTCGTACCGTTATCCCCATCTGCCCCTGTTGGCTTTTGGCATGTACCCGGAAGGCGAAGCCCAGGCGACAGATGTCTTTCTGGAGCGGCTGCGGCAGCATCCGAGCGTCGAGTATGTCGAACCCAACTACGTGTACCGCATTGGGGACACCCGTCCTGACGATCCCAGCTTCGCTGAGCAATGGGGGCATCTCAACGAAGGGCAGCCCATCAAGGGCGGCCAGCCGGGCATTCCCGGCGTGGATGCCGCTGTGGTGTCGGCCTGGGATGTCACCACCGGCAGCCGCGAGGTTGTTGTGGCGGTGATTGACACCGGCGTGGACTACACCCACGAAGACTTGGCCGACAACATGTGGGTCAACACCCGTGAGATTCCCAACAACGGTATTGATGACGACGGCAATGGCATCGTGGATGACTACTACGGCTACAATGCCGTGGGGAACAATGGTAACCCGCTCGACGACAACGGTCACGGCACGCACTGCGCCGGCATCATCGGCGCCAAGGGCGACAATGGCACAGGCATTGCCGGCATCAACTGGGATGTCCGCCTCATGGCCCTGAAGTTTCTGGACGCCAACGGGCGCGGAACGCTCAACGACGCGCTGGAGTGCATTGACTACGCCATTGCCATGAAGCAGCGGGGCGTCAATGTGCGCGTCCTGTCGAATAGCTGGGGTGGCGGCGGCTACTCCCGTGCTCTGGAAGAGGCCATCCGCACGGCGAATGCCAACGACATCCTTTTCGTCGCGGCGGCGGGCAACTCCGGCACGAACAACGACCGCATCCCGCACTATCCGGCCTCCTACGATGTTCCCAATGTGCTTTCCGTCGCGGCCCTTGCGCCCAACGACAACCTGGCCTCGTTTTCCTGCTATGGCAAGAAAACCGTACATCTGGCCGCGCCGGGCGTGGATATCTATAGCACTGTTCCGGTGACGGTGTTCGGGCAGGGCTACAAGCACTTTTCAGGCACGTCCATGGCCACGCCGTATGTGGCCGGCGCGGCGGCGCTCGTTCTGGCCCGTGACCCCAAGCTGTCGGTGACGGCGCTCAAGGCGCAGTTGCTGCGCTCGGTGACGCCGGTGGCCGCACTCGAAGGGCGGCTGGCCACGGGCGGCCGCCTCAACATTGCGCGGGCGCTCGGCGTACGTGGTGAGTAGCCTTCCTCAGGCCCTTCACGGGCCCCAGACATTTCACAGGTTCAAAACACAACGCCCTCGCCACTCTGGCGGGGGCGTTCCCCATGGCACTCAAAGAGCGATGAACCTGCATCAGCGTACCATCGTCTATGTGACCCGTCCCGCGTTACGACTGGCGCTTCATCCGTTCTTCAGAATGACCTACTTCGGGGTGGAGCACGTACCGAAAACCGGGCCGGTACTTCTGGCTCCGAACCATCAGGCCTATGCCGACCCCTTCTGGATTGGGCTGCCCATCCGCCGCCCGATTCACTTCATGACGTGGAGCCGGGTGTTTCGGGTCGCGTACCTGCGCCCCCTGCTGCGCTATTTCCAGTGTTTTCCGGTTGACCATGACAAGCCCTTCGACAAAAGCGCCCTCAAAATTGCTCAGGAACTGCTCCGTGCCGGTCAGGCGGTCATGATTTTTCCCGAAGGCGGACGGACGCCCCACGGCGATTTGCAGGAATTCAAAGCCGGCGCCTTTCGGATTGCCGTCAAGCTGCGGGTGCCCATCGTCCCGGTGACGCTCAACGGCGGCTTCGAGGTGTGGAACATGTACCGCAAGCTGCCGCGGCCGGGCAAAATCACCGTTTACTTTCACCCGCCGATGTACTTTTCAGCCGACGACCGTGATTTGAAGGAAGTCACGGCGGAAGCGGCCCGTGCCGTCCGGGAAGTCATCGCCAGCAAGTTGCAGCGCCCAGTGGCGTCATGAGCAGGTCCACTCCATCCGCCGGGTGCGACGAAGCCGTGCTCATTGCGGCGGCCCGGGAGGCGCGGCGGCAGGCACATGCGCCTTATTCGGGATTTTCCGTCGGGGCCGTGGTTCAGGCCCGGTCGGGAAAGCTCTACACCGGCTGCAACATAGAGAACGCCTCGTTTGGGTTGACGGTGTGCGCCGAGCGGGTGGCGCTTTTCAAGGCGCTTTCCGAAGGCGAGCGGCAGTTTCAGGCGGTCGTGATTGCCACGGACGCCACTACGCCCACCCCGCCCTGCGGTGCCTGCCGGCAGGTGCTGTGGGAATTCTGCGGCGACATCCGCATCATCAGCGCCGGGCCCCAAGGGAAGACAGCCGAGTGGTCCCTGGCCGCGCTGCTTCCGGCTGCCTTTGACGACCGGAACCTCGCGGCCACAACGCCGTCTTCCCCGGAGCCGGACTGACCCAACTGACTGCTTTTTGGCGTTGCGCCGTCAGTTTTCGTCGCCAAAGAAGCCGCCGCCACCGCCGGAGGTCGCCCGTGGCAACGTGGCCGCAATACGCCCAACCAACCGGCTGAAAGGCAGGGTTTGCAGGATGACCTGCCCGGGTCCCGTCAGGGATGCCAGAAACAGGCCCTCGCCGCCAAAGAGGGCATTTTTGAACCCGCCGACGAACTGGATATTGAACTGAACCGACGGCTGAAAAGCCACGACGCAACCGGTATCCACGCGCAGCGTCTCACCCGGCCGCAGGTTGTAGGTCATCGTGGCCCCGCCAGCGTGAATGAATGCCAGGCCATCCCCGCGCAAACGCTGAAGGATGAAGCCCTCACCCCCGAAAAAACCGGCCCCCAGGCGCTGCTGGAAGCCAACGCTGAGGTCGGTGCCACGGGCTGCACACAGAAACGAGTCTTTCTGGCACAGCACTTCGCCGCCGAACTTGGCCAGGTCAATGGGAATGATCTTGCCCGGATAGGGAGCGGCAAACGCCACGTCGGCCCGGGCGTGACCGTAGTTGGTGAACGTGGTGATGAAGAACCCGGCCCCCGAAAACACCCGCCCGACGGCTTTGGCCAGGTTGCCAAAGAAGCCTTTTGAGCTGTCGGTGGCCATGGTGGTTTGCATCTCGATGCCGGCCGTCATGTAGAGCATGACGCCCGCTTCGGCCAGTACCTGCTCGTTGGGATCGAGCGTGATGATGACGCCCTGCAGATCGTCGCCGACGATCCGGTAATCAATGACATCCGACTGTGGCATGGACTTGGCTCCCTGGAATGGAAATGCGCCTTGGTGGCCTTCGGTTCGTAGCACAGCCGACGGGCTGGCACCAAGCCGGGCGCGGCCCGGTTAGACGCGGCCCAGTTCCCGCAGGACTTCGGCGCGCAGTTTGTACTTTTCCACCTTGTTGGTAAGCGTCCGGGGCAGTTCGGTTACGAGCCGGATGTGTTGCGGCTGCATAAACTTGGGCAGGTGCTGGGCTGCCCACGCCTCCACAGCGGCTTCGGTCAGAGCCGTGCCGGCCTTGGGAACGATGAATGCCACGATGTCGTCTTCGTCGCTTTCTGCGCCGGGGATCGGAAATACGGCGCACAGAGCAATGTCGGGGTGTTGGTGCATGAGGTCTTCGACAACATAGCTGGAGAAGTTTTCACCACGCCGTCGCAGCCGGTCTCCGAGGCGGTCAACGAAGAAATACTCGCCCTGTTCGTTGACATAGGCAGCGTCGCCGGTATGAAACCAGAGTTGGCGAAAGGCCTTGAGGGTGGCTTCGGGTTTGCCGAGATAGCCATCAAACAGCAGGGACGGAATTTTCGGACGGAAGCACAGCTCGCCGATTTCGCCGGGCGCGCAGGGGTAGCCTTTGGCATCGAGAATGGCTACTTCGTGAAACGGCATCGGACGCCCCATGGCACCTTTGGTCGTGACGGTTTCGCCCCGGACGACCGGGATGCCGAACTGCCCGGCCACCTGCCGCAGGTGCGCGCGGTTTGAACCTTTCCACAGTTCGGGCGGTGTGCCTTCGCCTTCGGGCATTTCCTCGATGAGCAGGCAGAGGCCGAGGCCGGATTCGGTCTGACCGAAGCCGGTGGTCACGATGTCGAAGCCGAACCGCCGGGCAATTTCCTGGTGGTTGAGGGGCAACGGTTGTAAGTGAACTTTTGACAGCGTTGTGGCGCGGTCGTTTTCGCTGGGTGGGGCTTTCATCAGCCACGGCACCATGACATCAAGCAGAATGGCAGTGGTTGCGCCGCGTTTGGCGATGCGCGCCCAGAAATCCTGCGGACTGAACCGGTTCCAGACGGCGACTTCGCAGCCGACCCAGGCGGCGCGGGCGATGAGCGCAAAGGCGCCGGCAATGTGGTACATCGGCAGATCGCAGTAGATGACATCCTCGCGGGTGAGCAGCTTGCGTGCCAGGAAGCAGTACTGGTTCAGGCAGCGGAAGGGAAGGATGACGCCTTTGGAGGGGCCGGTTGTCCCGGAGGTGTAGATGATGCTGGCCGGGTCGGTGTACTGGAGGGTGACGTTCGGACGTGCGGCCGGTTCAAGCAGTTCCGTCCAGCCTGTGGGTTGGAAGGCATCCGGGAGGGGCATCCGTTCGGTGGGCGGCAGGAAATCGTGCGTGCCTTCGGGTGCGTCATAGACCACGGTACGGGGCAGTTGGGAGAGTTCGGCGGCGATTTCGGTCAGCCGTGGCACCATGCGGCGTTCGGTCAGGAGGAGCGCCGGTTGGGTGTCGTTGAGGGTGTAGGCGAGGAGTTTGCCGGTGAAGGTGTAGTTGATGGGGCAGAACACGGCGCCAGCTTTCCAGATGCCGAACATGGCGAGGGTGGTGATGAGGGGGTTCTGCATCAGGAGGGACACGCGCTGTCCGCGGGTGATGCCGAGGCGGGCGAGGTTTCCGGCGATACGGTCGGTGAGTTCGGCGACTTCTCCGAAGGTCAGGGTCCGGTCATCTTCGCCGTAGTGGAAATAGACGGCATCGGGCGTGGTCTGGGCCCAGGCATCGAGGCGTTCGACGACGATTTCTTCGCGTTCAAACTCGGTGAGCAAATCGCGCATGGGAGTTTCATCCGTCTCTGGCAGAAAAGGGCTGTGAGGCGGCAGCAGCTTACCAAATCAGGACAGCGGATGTGCACCAGTAGGTTGGGGAAAGCATGTGGGGAGGGATTGCTGGCCCAAGTCCAGTTGAGCATGCGGCATTCGTGCCGGGTCTGTAGCAGTCAACCGTTTACCTGGGTTCCTCAACAGGGCGGAATAGCCCCAGGCCGAAGCTGCTGGAGTGTCCAAGGCGGATGGGACCGACTACCAGTTTGTCGAACCGCAACCGAACCATTTGACCTCGGCGATCTCCGATGAATGTGCGTTCGGTTGCCTTCCGTGGGGGTACATGCACAGCCACCCATTGTGGAGTGCCCAAGAGATCAACCTGGACATCTTGTGCAATCTCTCGCTTCCGAACCTCCCGGCAAATCTGTTCGGCGATTGACTCACCCGCACGCACCTTGCCGCTACGAAGATAATGGCGCGGAGGGACGTACGGTGTTACTGACTCCCAAACCTTTGATGGTTGGCCGTCGAAGCCCGGTGGCGGCGGCACCGCTTGATCAAGTGGAACAAGCCGCACCTTCCATTCGTCAGAGTCTGGACCAGCCGCAGCCCAAGACACATCGCGTTTGGCAGCGAGCAGAATTGCCTCCTGCTCCTCGGCATCGAACGCACGCGAGCCACGCCAGACGAGGAGGCGCGTCGGCTGGCCGTCCTCGCACCACACCAGGAACTCCGTGTGGCAATGGCCATTCAGTGGCTCGCCGTCAGCGTTTTTGCCGATCATGTCGGCGACCGACTCGCGCACGTCGCGACTGGTTTTCGTCCAGCTAGACGAAGCATCCTTCGTTTTCAGCAAGAGCAACTCACGGATCACAGCCCCGCGAAACCGCGCTGTAAGTCGCACGATAGCGCGACGTTCCGGCGCCACGTTCCAGCCAATGGCGAACTGCATCAGATGACACTCCAGGCGCCGTTCCGGCACGCGCCGGTGCTCGCGGGACGCGGGAGGATTGGGTCGCTTCGCGTAGAGCCACCGCGCGCCGGGCGGAATTGTTTGCTTTGCGGCTAAGGGGTCATCGGTCGTACGCTCGATGTCCTCACGGGTGGCTTCCGCGCATGGTACCAGCACGGGTACTGTGCCAGCCGTTCGTTGCTCAGTGAGTTGGCAGTTGGCCTTAATCTCGCCAGACTGTTCTACTGGGCGAATGCGCGTGAGCGTCTCGGCACGCCCAAAGTAGGTGATTCGTTCGAGGCATTTCTCAAGCACTGACTTCAGCTCGTCGTTCCAGTCATTGCCCTCGATGAACCACCACACGGAAGCCTCGGGCGGCACGCACCAGTAGTTGTCTTGGACGAGACTGCGTCCGTATTCGCGCTTTCCCGGCTTCCTCTTTTCAGCGGGGTGCCAACCAAACTCGGTCGGTTGGTACTGCCTCAGAGGGTTTCCCTTCCGCGCTTCGAGCGGTAGGTAGAACCTGTAGGTACTCTTGCACAGCGCACCCTGAAGCCTCTTGAGTTGCTCGAGGTCAGGCGTCTTTCCCTCTTCGCGCACCCACTGATACCAGCGCGCCGTGACAGCGCGCACCAGTCGCCACGGACTTGGGGGCCACTCGCCATAGGGATCGTCAAACGGGTTCACGCGCCAAGGCGTGGCGTGAAAGCGCCCAAGTGGGAATTCCTGTCGAAGGATGACTACACTCATCATCAGCCCTCCTCGGCACCACTGTCGTCCTCGTCTGGCGAGCCATTCTCATCGCCCTCAGAGGTGCTGGCTGCATTCGCTTCAGGAGCACCTTCCCGATACAACTCTTCACGCGGCCAGAAGACGTCCGTGACGGGCTGGTCACTGAAGCCTGCCTCGTTGATTGCTTTTTGGATGTCAACATCAATGCTGACCTTCTGCCCACAACAGCTTCCGAGTGCCGTACAGCGAAGGTGGCAGTCGGACCGGAAGCGAAAGGCGTCCTCAGTGAGCTTTTTGATTTTCCACAACGCAAGTGCAACGAGGAACTTCTTCTGATTCTCTGAGAGGCCGAGCTGCGTCTCCTTGTCGCCGTCCTTCTTCATCCGCCCAAACGACCGTATGAGGCTTATGTCAAGCACAAATGTTGCGCGGATTGATCCCGCAGTCACGTCATCAACTGCAAAGATCGGCTGCCCGGAGGTCGTTTTCCCAAGGCGGTCGAACTTCACGCCGGAGCGGTCAACACGACCTGCGCCGAATGCTTCCAAGTGAGCTGTAAGCGCACGCGGGATTTTGATCTGCCACTGCGGGAACAGAACGCCGTGGACGAGAGAGTTCGGATCGAGCTCGAAGATCGTCTTGAAGACGTTCCACCACTGCTCCGGCGGCGGGTGCGCCTTGGAGCTTTCGGGCAAGACGACGCCAAACTTGGCGCAGAGGTCCTTCTTGAACGGCTCGGCCGCCTTCGAGCCATTGGGCATCAGCTCATAGCCCTTCAGGAAGTAGGACGAAGCGATGCGGTGGCCTTCGGTGAGACTGGTCACAACGACCTTGCGCTTGTCGTTCGGGAGCTTATCGTCGACGAAATCGCCGGTGACGCAGCGAATGTAGGGCATCCCGCTGAGCTCATCGACGAGCTCGAGATCGTTCGCGCCACGCAGGCAGACCCTCTCGAGGTGGTTGGCCATACTTGCCGCACTGTCCACGATGCAGACGTTTTCGGTAGTGCCGTCCTTGCGCGGTGCCTTGTAGATGACGTGGCCGATCTCGGGAAACCCAGCAGGCTGGAACCGGTCGCTCCCAATCGGTTCGAATGTCGCAGTCAGAACGAGCGGTGACTCGCCCTCCAAAACATCAGCGGGTGTGAGCTCTTTCTCAGACATGTGCTTCTCCCTTTGGCTGGCGTCGAGGTCGAAGCCAGCGGGTAAACAAGGTCGTTCGGTCATAGGTTGAAAGCGGGAACAGCAGGGCTGCGGCAAGACGGTCAGGGTCGTGCGTGGCGAACGGTACGTTGAATGACGCGAGGTGTGCCCCTGCCACTGCATAGCGACTCCCTGCAAGCCGCACCGCAGCATCAATGTTACCTGCACGGATCAGCATAACGAGAGCGCGTGCAGCCTCCGTCGTGCGAGCGCCGGTTTCCTTTGACAGAAGGTCGTTTGGAGCAAGGTCCCGGACGATCAGCGAACGCCAGTCAATGAGCGGTTGGAAGAGTCCGAGCAAGGCCAGCTCGCCGTCGGCACGGGGCTTGTTGCCCTCCTTTGGGATGCGCGTGCGGACTTCCTCTGGGATGCTCCTCCAATTGAAGAGCGCGAGTCTCGAAAGCCAAGTCGCGAACAACAACTCGTCGATCTCACCGGTAAGCCACTGTCGAATCTGAGAGGTCGTCGCCGGAAGCGGCGCACGGCCTTGGGGACGCTTGGTGTTTGTCCCGTCACGCGCTGCTTCTTCGAGGAGCCGACGCGATAGTACGGACCCAAGAACACGTGCAAGCTCTCCCGGCCCCCACACCCAATGGGCCGGAGCAACCTTGGAATGTTCGAACTGTTCCGGCTCGGTCGTCCAGTCGTACTCATACTTGCCATTCTGCTCGCGGGTCCACTGCACGCCAAAGCGAAAGGCTGCGAACGGTAGAGTAGGGGGGAATGCCGATACAAGTGACAGAGCGAGCCGTGCCTCGACGCCGGGCTGTTCGTTAGCGAACAACGAAGGCAGCCACTCAAGTGGCAGCGGTTCCCAGCGAACCTTGGCCTCGCGGAAACTCCGGTTGCGGTCAATGCGATCCAGCGCGCGGACAACCGCATCGAGCAACGCAATGCCTGCTTCGGAGCGGTTTGGCTCGGAGGCGACGCCAAGCAACGCATATTCAATTGGGCCGCGAAGCCCCACGAAGCGCTTGCCGTCTCGTGGGAAGCCGCGCTGTTCAATCTCGAGGACTTCCAAGGTAGGCGCGCCCCCGCGCCCTTGCTTGCCGTCTTTTGGGAAGCCGCGCTGTTCAATCAGCGCCGTGGTACAATCAAGTGCTGTCGCAACTGCCTTGCCATCCCCTCTTGCATCAGCGCCGAGCAAGAAACGTGCCTCCAGTCGGGGCTCGAACGTATTCGAGCTGGTCGTACGCCTTAGTGTGAAACGGAGGAACTCGCTGACACCAGCATCTACGCCTCGCTTTCGGATGGCCGTCGCAAATGAGGCAGGCGTGAGCGCACCGCGACCACGCAGTTCAGCGCGTCCACGTGAGAACAGCATCCCCACCTCAGCAAGCGACATCGGTCGGCTCCACAGTGGAGTCCATACCTCACCAAGAAGTCGTTCTGCCTCGTTCTCAGCACTCGCAGCGATAGGCCGGGTGATAAAGGGGAAGGCGCCGACGGCGCGCGCCGATCGAGCACCGAGCCGTCGAGACGCGCCGCCCGCGAAAAAGGCCAGGCCTTCGCAGGCAAGAACCATGGCCCACGGAGTGATTTGTCCCTCACGCGCAGGTGACTGACCGCTGTTGTAGAGTTTCGTTGCTCCGCTGAACCACGAGCCTGCGGCCAGCCCCTCGACCATCCAAGTAACGGGCTGGCCGAGGAGCCACGACCGAAGTGCATCCTTCTTCTTTTCTCGCGTTGCATTCGCGAGGGCTTCGACAGCTTTCTTCCAGCCTGCTGCAAAGTCACGTCGCCCCGCATTGCCGCCGCTGCCAAGAAGCGGATTGAAGCTTACGCGAGCGTGGGGTACGGCGTGGGCAGCGAACAACTGGAGCTGGGACTCGGGTGCCTTTGCCTGCCAGAGGGCGAGTGGTGTGCCCGATTTGGCCTCCCTGCCCTCCTTCTGCGCATCAGACCACTCCTTCTTCTTCTCGTCCTTCTTGTTGTACCGGGTCCAATCGCGGCTATCTGCGATCCGCACCAGTTCGTTGAGCAATTCATCGAGCGTTGGCGGGCCGCCGACCACCCGCAGCACCCCATTGAGCCAAGCGATCCGCGTTCTCGTCCAATTCCGGGACAGCACCCGCAAAAGACCAAGTGACGCTAAGTAATTGCCGAGGCTGTCAGGTGACAGACCGGGCAGCGCCAACGTGGGAAGCCGAACCTCAGCAGCCATTGCGCACCTCGCTTGGTTTGACTGCGCCCGTTGCGCGTGAAGGGTCGCTCGCGCGCCAGTCGGCGATACGGACGAGAGCTTCGAGATAGGCAAGGGCAAAGGGCCCAAGGTCCATCGGCTCGCCCTGCGGCACGGCGCCCGCATCGCTCTTCTCTTCAGGCCGCCACGGACCAAGCAGGTCGGTGACCAGTCCCGTCCAGCCGGGCCCGGTCATTACAAACTCCTCTTTTCCTTCCTCGCCTTCCCAGCGTCCCTCGGCGCCGTCTTTCGTAACCGAGAAATCCAGCAGCCAGTGCTCACATTCGATGACAAGCGAGCCCGGCTCACTCCGTATGCCGAAGACGTCATCGCCTTCCTCGGTCGTCGAGCGCATCACAGTGCGCACCTTTCCGTGGTGCGCGGCTGCGAGGTAAACCGCAAGCGCCGGATACGGTTTTGGCTCGCTGTTCCGGTACTTCCGCCACATTGCAAGCGCAGAAGCAGCTTCGTGGCGAAGGCCGGGCCGAAACGGAATGTGGCCTGCCCAGCGAACACCGGGAACACTGCGTAGTGACTTCAGTTCATCCTCCCTGAGCTTGTCGTCAATCGCCCACCGCAGGCGCAAAACCTCTTCACGGCCACGCCGACATTGTTCATCCGGTAGTGCGTATGCCTCCGGCCGAAGTTTGGCAAACTCGCTTCGAACGGCAGAAGCGTCACCAGCTACATCGGCGGCGACAACGCGCGGGCACTTGGCGAGCAGCTTGCCAGGGATGACAGCGCGGGTGGGCAATCTGTTCTGCCACTGCGGATGGGCTTTGCCGAGGTCATGCAGGGCCGCCGCTTCGACAACAGCCTTGCGTAGGTCGCCCTGCAGGCAGATGGCGTTACACAGCTCCTCGGCTTCACGTTTTGCGTCCTCAAGGTGGTCTGTAAGCTTCGACCAGTAGCCAGCCTCGGTCCGAGTATCGTCTCCCAAGGTCGCGATGCGCCCGGCGCGCGGCACGTTAGCGAGTACGTTCGACGTGTTGCCCGTCCACCCTTCGGTCTCGTCGTAGCCGCCGACGTCGCGCTTCAGCATGAGGAGCATGCCCGGACGGATGCTCTCAGGGCTTATGGGCTCCCAGCAACCGGTCTCGTCGTTCCACAGCCACGCCTGACCTTGGCTGGTCTTCAGGAACTCCTGCACGCGGATGAAGGACACCGGGCAGCCCTCCTTCGCCGGCTTCAGCAACGGGCCGTCGAGATCATCGCCGCTGGGCGGATGCTCACCCGACCAGTCGCGCCAGAACACCATCACATCGAGATCTGGATCGGTACCGCGCACGAAGGCGCTGACGTCGGTGAACCCACCGTGAACATCTCGCTCGGTGGAGAAAAGCCCGTGAACGTCGAGTGCTCGCGGAAGCGGGCTCAACTTCGGCTTCAAGGCCTCGGTGACTTCGTTCTTCTTGGTTTTATTCAGCTCCTCGATGGCTTTCGAGAACGCTTTTTCAGAGAGAGGGGCGAAAGCGTCAACAAGCATCTTGGCGAGTTCAATGTCAGCAGCTTCGTAGGGCCCGATGCGCTCATTGTTGCCGCCTTTCTCCGGCGTCTCCCAGACCCAGCCCCGTGCTCCTTGGTCGTCTCCTTTGCGGTTGAGACGCCCCAGTCGCTGGAGCATGGATGGCCACGGCGCAAGCTCGGTGAAGAGACGATGTGCTGAGATGTCAATGCCCGCTTCGATCACTTGGGTACTGACGCAGATAAGACCTGGATCGTTAGGTGGTAGGTTGCCAGTCTTTCGCTTGGCATCGAACTCCATGAGGCGTTGCTCGTGTTGCGAGCGGTCTTCGCCACGAAACCGCGACGTGAGAAGCACCTTGTGTTCCACCTTGTGTTTCACGTCGAGCTGGCGGAACACATCTTGGGCCAGCTCAACCGTGTTGCAGATAACAAGCGTGAGTTTGCCCGCGACGTGGTTCTTCATCACGAAGGTGGCGATGTTTTCGGGCGTGACGGTCGCTGGTGTGGCTGACTTCGCCGGGCTTTGCTTCTTGCCTTTGCCAGTCTTCGGCTCCGCTGTATCGGGTTGCCACCAGGCCAGAGGACGCTTGGCTTCTCTCCACCACTGGAGTGCGGGGTCACCATCGAGCGCGGCCTTGAGCTTTTTTTCGAATGCGTCTTGCTCTTGCGACGGTTTGTCGAGACAATCAGCCACTCGGTCCGTCGTGCTCAAAAACGATGTGCCGATGGTGGCGCTCATCCACGTCGTCAGGCACGGCTTCAACGATGGGAACCGCTTTCGGCGCATCCAGTCGAGCTGCGACGTCGTCCATAGTCCTGGCCCCATGAGCTGGACTTCGTCGATGAGCCACCGGCAGTCGTTGTTGAGCAGCCCGAAGTGAACCGGCCAATCAAAGCGTCTCATCGCGTAACCGCGATTCAGCGCGCGCGACAGAAGTTGGTCCTGCGTGCCGACGAGCACCCAAGGCTTGTCAGGCTGGCTGGCCCATTCGTCATCAATGGCACCACCCATAAGCTGATAAACCTTGACGTCGAAAAAGGGACACGCCTGCTTGAGGCTGTCGAAGTAGTCCTTCAGCCGCTTCACGGTTTGCGTCACGAGGCTACGCATCGGAAGGCAGTACACCAGGTGTCGCGGCTCAGGCTGCCCGTCCACGAGCAGGCGCCATGCCCAGGCAAGCACAACCTCCGTCTTGCCAAGCCCCGTGTGAACCGTGAGCACGTCCGGCAGACCTTCAGTAGCAATCAGCGTCTGCCATTTATAGGGAGTGAGCCCAGCAGTTGCGGGAGTGAGCCCAGCAGTTGCGGGAGTGAGCCCAGCAGTTGCCCTTTCGAAGAATTTAGTGAAGGACTCCTCACGCGAGTTACTCATCATCTCCCTCCCCGTCTCCAAAAAGCGCGGCCGAACAGAATCCTCCTGATCCAGTCAGGATCATAGTGGCAATCGGTTTTTCATCGGCTTCCGGCCAACCACCAGGCTGTGCCAGTGACAGTTCGCCGCGTCAAACGGAAAATCCTGGGTTTGGTCGGGAGTGACTTGCCGGATTATTTTGTCGTTGGGCTGCAACTCTACCGCAAACCCGGCGAACAGTGTCAAGCTCCAATGAACACTGAAAAAGTACTGCCGCTGCCTGCCCTGAAAAACACCACAAAAAACCGAGGCCGCCAGTCGGCAGCCTCGGCTCACAGCAACGGCAGGCTTCACCCTGCAAGCTTGGGCAGGCTATTCGTCCCCACCCAGGATGTTCAGAATGTTCAGCAGGTGAATGAACAACCCGAAGAAATCCAGAAACAGGCTCAGGGCACCGGCGACGTACTCATCCGTGGGCAGGTTGTGCATGATGTTTGACGTGTCATACAGCACATAACCCGCAAACAGCAGCACCGCCCCCGAAGAAATCGCCAGTGAAAAGATGCTCGAACCAACGAAAATCCCGATGAGCGAAGCCACCAGAATCACAATCAGCCCCGTGAACAGGAAGCCACCCAGGAAGCTGAAATCCTTGCGGGTCACAAAGGTGTAAGCCATCAGCCCCCCAAAGGTGGCCACCGTCAACGCCCCCGCCGCCAGCAGCGTCAACGGGCTTCTCCCCAGCGTGAACAGGATGAGCGGCGAAATGAGCACCCCCTCAAGGAACGTGAAGGCAAAGAGCGCCACCAGATTGACGCCTTTGACCCGGCGGAGCGCGCCAACCCCAATGACCGCGCCAATGAGCAAAATCAGCGCCAGCCAGTAGTACTGCACCACGGCTATGTACAGGCCGGTGACAATGCTCACGGCCACCCCCGCCATGGCACAGAAAATGCCGCCGAGAAACAGGGCATAAACCTTGCGAATAAACGCCATGCGGGCGGCCACCGACGCATCCGCCGCCAGCACGCCGCCGAAACCGTAAGCCGGCGGCACCCCCCGATCCAGTTGGTTGTAGCGGTAGTCGTTCATCGTTTCCCTCCGACAGGTACAATCTGTTATGGCTCCTGCCTTGCGCCTGCACAGGGTGCCTCACAAGGCGTTACGGCGTTCCATATCCTAGCCGAAAAACGTACCACTCCACGAGAAGTTCCCGCAGAAGACTGCCACATGCCGAACTCCACCCGCTCACTCCAGCCCCAATCCACCGGCTCCCTTCCAACCCTCAAACTGCACGCCAACCGCGAAAAGTCGGTTCGCAACCGCCATCCCTGGATTTTCTCCGGGGCCATTGCCCACTGGCCCCAGAACCTTGAAGATGGCGGTCTCGCCGCCGTCAGCGCCGCCAACGGCGAACGGTTGGGCTATGCCTACGTCAACCGCCGCTGCTCCATTGCCGCGCGGATGATCGCTTTTGGCGAGACCGCCCCCTACACAGCCCTGCGAGACCACCTGACCCGCGCCGTCGCCTTCCGTCGGGAACATTTCAACCCGGACCAGACCAACGCCGTGCGGCTCGTCAACGGCGAAGGCGATATGCTGCCCGGCCTCATCGTGGATCAGTATGCCGATGTCCTCGTAATGCAAGTCTCGACGCTCGGCATGGAACGCCTCAAGCCCTTTGTGCTGGAAACGCTGGTCGAGCTGACACAGCCCCGGGCCGTCTATGAGAAATCGGATGTCGCGGCGCGCTACGAAGAAGGGCTGACCGACTTTGCCGGCCTGCTCTACGGGCGCGACTTCGGCCCCCTTGTCGTCACCGAACAGGGGCTGCGCTTCCACGTGGACATCAAACACGGGCAGAAAACCGGTCTCTTTCTCGATCAGCGCGAGATGCGCGCCCTGGTGCAAAGCCTCGCGGCGGGACGCCAGGTGCTCAACGGCTTTGCCTACACCGGCGGCTTTTCCCTGTATGCCCACCGGGGACGTGCCCGGCGGGTTGTGTCAGTGGACAGCTCCGGCGGCGCACTCAGGCTGGCGCAGGGCAACCATATCCTCAACGGCTTCTCTGTCACCGATGACGACTTCGTTGAGGCTGATATGTTTGCCTACCTGCGGCAGCTTGACGCGGCGGCCTTCGACTTCATCATCCTCGATCCGCCGGCTTTGGCGCGCAAACGGGAAGATGTGATACGCGCCGGACGCGCCTACAAAGACCTCAACCGGCTCGCCATGGCCAAAGTCGCGCCGGGCGGACTGGTCCTCACCTGCTCCTGCTCCCACTTCGTGGATGAAAAACTCTTCGGGCAGATTGTGTTTCAGGCCGCCTGCGAGGCCGGCCGCCACGTGCGCATCCTGCATCGCCACCGGCAGGCACTCGATCACCCGGTCAGCGTTTTTCATCCCGAAGGCAGTTATCTGAAAAGCCTGCTGCTCAGCGTGGATTGACCCACCGCACCGGCGATACGCCGGACCGGTTCACCCCAGGCCGGTTCGCCCAAAGGGCGTTTTACCTAAGCCCGCATCGGCATGACGACATAGCGGTAGTCGTATCCGTCGCCGTCCACCGGGCGGAGCTGTATCTGGGTGATTTCGTCCTTGAACTCGAAGCGCGTCTGCGTGCTATGGGCTACGGCGAGAAAATCCATCAGGTAGCCCACATTGAAGGTGATTGTCATCGAAGGGCCGGGATAATCCACGCTCAGGGTTTCGACGGCTTCGCCCGACTCCGGTGACTGGGACGTAATTTCGACCCGTCCTTCCGTAGCGTGGAGTTTGACGGCGTGGGTTGTTTCATCGGCGACGACCCCAACCCGTTTGAGCGCCGCCACGAGCAGATCGGTCTCAAAAACAATGATCTTGTCATTGCTCTTGGGCATAACGCCCTCGTAGTTGGGAAACTGCCCCGCCAACAGCCGCGAGGCAAACGTGCGCCCCCCGATCTGAAAGAACACATGGCGATCGTCCTGACCAAAAGCAATCTCCGTGGCTGTCGTGTCGGCTGCCAGCCGCACGATTTCGGCCATGGTCTTTTTGGGAATCAGGAAGCTGATGCGCGTTTTGCCCTTCTCCACCTTGCTCTTCTCTACCGGAGCACCGGCATTGAGCTGGACACAACCGGGCCGCTCAATCAACGCCAGCCGGTGTCCGTCTGTGGCCACCATGCGCAACAGAGCAGCCTGGGACTCATCAGCGGCGGCGCTGTCCACCACCATCTGCACCCCGTTGAGCTGGTAGCGCGATTCTTCCTGGGAAGTCGCAAAAAGCACGCGCGGAATCATCGTGCGCAGAATGCCGGACGAAACCGAAAGCGGCAGCGCCGGTATTTCCGGCAGGGCGGGATACCCCTCCGGCGCCGGGCTGAACAGCCGGAACCGGGAGCGCTCGCAGGTGATGGTCATGTTCCCGCTTCCGTCACTTTTGAAGTGGATGTCGGCATCCGGCAGGTTGCGTACGATGTCAAACAGCCGCCGCGCCGGCAGCAACGCGGTGCCGCTATGCCTGATGGCCGCCGGACAGGAGGTTTTCAGCGTGGCGTCAAGGTCCGTTCCCGCAAGAGTCAGCACATTGCCCGCTGGTGCGCTGCCCGCTTCCCCACTCAGGAGAATGTTGGATAGGATGGGAATGGTCGTCTTCTTCTCAACGACATTGTTGAGAAAGCTCAATTCCTTGAGCAAATCGGCTTTGGCAACTGAGAATTCCACGGCACACCATCTCTCTTCATTTGATTTTCACGTAAAGTACGCGATTATGCGCCGTTGTGAACAGCAAAGCAACCCGGCAGCTTTCCCACCCAAGGTCAGCGACACACACCATGAGACTCGACCCTGTTGCCATTGAAAACCTCATTGCACAGTTTCTCGCAGAAGACATCGGACGCGGCGATGTCACCACCGATGCCATTCTGACCCACGAAGTCCGGGCCCGCGGCCGTTTTCTGGCCAAACAGGAACTCATCCTGGCCGGCATTGAAGTTGCGGAAATGGTTTTTCAGTGGTTCGACCCTGAAATCCAGATTCAGACCTTCTATCTGGATGGAGATACGGTGCCTGCCGGTAAGGAAATTGCGCGTGTGGCAGGCCCGGCGCACATGCTGTTGGCCGGCGAGCGCGTGGCCCTCAACCTGCTCCAGCGGATGTCGGGCA
Source organism: Chloracidobacterium thermophilum B (assembly GCF_000226295.1). GTDB lineage: Bacteria > Acidobacteriota > Blastocatellia > Chloracidobacteriales > Chloracidobacteriaceae > Chloracidobacterium > Chloracidobacterium thermophilum. Next base: position 113,628 of record NC_016024.1, on the reverse strand, counting down.
TTGCGACGCTCACCCATGCGTTTGTTCAGGCCATTGAAGGCACCAGCGCCGTCATTGCTGATACCCGTAAGACAGCCCCGGGGCTGCGGCTGCTCGACAAATATGCCGTTCACGTCGGCGGCGGACACAATCACCGGTTCGGACTCGATGACGGGATTCTCATCAAGGACAACCACATTGCACTGGCTGGTGGCATTGGACGTGCGCTGCGGCTGGCCAAGAAAAACGCCTCCCATCTGCTCAAAATCGAAATCGAGGTCAGTACGCTTGAACAGGTCCAGGAAGCCGTTGCTGAAGGCGCTGATGTCATCCTGCTCGACAACATGACGGTTGATCAGGTACGGGCCTGTGTGGCGCTCATCCGTGAGCTGGAACCACCCGGACGGCAGACGCTCGTCGAGGTTTCCGGCAACATCTCACTCGACAATGTCCGGGCTTATGCTGAAGCTGGCGCCAATCTCATCTCCGTTGGGGCGCTGACGCACAGTGTCAAGGCAGCCGACATCAGCCTGAAACTGTCACCGTAGCCGCACTGCGCCGTTGCTGCTCAGCATCCCGCAGGGTGAGCATCAACGCCTGGAAGAACCGGAGGCCGTCGCTGCTGCCCAGGGCTTCTTCACAGGCCCGTTCGGGATGGGGCATCAACCCCAGCACATTGCCTTCGGCATTCAGAATGCCGGCAATGTTATGCAGTGACCCATTCGGGTTGGCGGCCGGCGTGGGCTGCCCGGTGGCGTCCACATAGCGGAACAGTACCCGCCCTTCAGCTTCCAACCGGGCGACTTCCTCCGGGGCGCAGTAGTAGTTGCCTTCACCGTGTGCAATCGGCAGGGTGATGACTTCCCCCGGTGCATAGGTATGGGTGAAGGGCGTGTCGGCCCGCTCAACCCGTACCCGCACCAGGTCACAGCAGAACCGCAACCCGGCATTGCGCAACAACACACCCGGAAGCAGACCAGCCTCACACAGGATTTGAAACCCGTTGCAGATGCCGACAACATACCCACCCCGCGCGGCATGCTCCCGTACGGCGCGCATCACCGGAGAACAACTCGCAATGGCGCCACAGCGCAGATAATCACCGTAGGAAAAACCGCCGGGCAAAATCACTACGTCGCAATCGGCAACAGACGTTTCGGCGTGCCAGACGAAGCGCACCGGTTGACCGATGAGCTTGCTGATGACGTGATACGTGTCGTGGTCACAGTTGGAGCCAGGGAAAACGACGACGCCGAACTTCATGAGGCAGGGCTTCCTGGGAAGGGCTGGGAAATTTCAAAGCTCATACGTTACTTTTCAATGCGCCCCGATACAAAACAAATCCGCCCACAGGCGGCTCACCACGCCCGGAGGATGCGTCCGGCGCAGCTCAACCCGGAAGCGGCGACAGAAGGCACGCCCTGGCCGGGAAAGCAACTGTCCCCGGCGCAGTAGAGACCGCGAATGGGTGAACCGCCTTGTGGCTTGAGCAGTACGTCCGGCCCACGGCGCAGCAAGGGTCCATAGGTGCCACGGGTTCGCGCCAGGTAGCGCTCGTTTGTCAGCGGCGTACCGACCGACACAACCTGCACGACTTCGGAAGCATTCGGGATGACCCGCTCCAGCATGTGCAGCATGTGGCGGGCGGCAGCTTCCTTGGCTGCCCGGTAGGCCGGGGTACGGCGCACGCCTCCACCACCGGCGGCAAGCTGGGTCAGTACCGACCAGTCATCATAGCGGTCCACCATGAACGCATGGACGTTGTGGTATCCGGGCGGGGCCAGGCTTGCGTCGTGCAGCGAAGGCAGTGAAACAAACAGCATCCCACGGGGTTTGTCGTAGGCCTCCCAATCGTTGACGACGATATGGTGCACGACGGTCTCCGGCGGCAGGTGTGAACTGGCGACGCCGCCAAACAGGCTGGTGAAGCTGTCCGCCTGGGCATATCGCAGGGACTGCTCCCGAAACATCACGCTGGCCAGCGGATGTTCCCGGAAGAGTCGCCCGTAGGTGTCCCACACCGTGGCGTTGGAAACGACGGCGCGGGCCGTGATGTCCTCACCGGTCGCAAGCCGCACGCCCTGGACGCGCCCCTGGCGGACCAACCCGGCCGCAACGCGGCTGCCATAGCGAATGCGCCCGCCGTGGCGCTCGATGCCGGCCACCAGTTTTTCTGCGATGACGCTGCATCCGCCGAGCGGATAGCGGACGCCGTTCACGTGGCGGTCGCCAAACACCAGCGCCGCATTGACGAGGGGCGTGGCGCCGGCACCGGTCAGTGCCCAGCAAAAGGTCTCGATGTCTATGAAGCGCCGCAGCCGGACATCCCGCAGATACCGTCTGGCCAGATCGCCCAGCGTGGTCAACGCCGCCTGGCTCATCCGCAGGGCATCCCACGGAGCCGTGGCCACACCACGGATCAGTCCCGGAACATCATCGAGTGCAATGAGTGGTACGCGCGCCATGACGCGGTAGGCTTCCATGGCGGCATCGTAAAAGGCGCGGATACCAGCCCGTTCCTGTGGGAAATAACTGGTCAGTTCGTCCAGGAAATGCTCGCGGTCATAGTGGGTGCGGATTTCCATCCCATCCGGCAGGTGGTAGTGAATCTGTACGTCATCGCGCCGGGTCTCAACGGTTTCACCAACTTCTGCCAGAGCTTCGGCGACGAAGTTGATCGTTCCTTCCGTTCCCAGCCCATAGAGCAGGGAGGCGCCGACGTCAAACCGGTATCCGGCGCGGGTGAAGTACGACGCACTTCCCCCCGGTACAGTGTGCTGTTCAAGCACCAGCACGCGCACGCCGTGGCGGGCCAGGCGCGCTGCCGTGGCGAGTCCCCCGATGCCTGAGCCGATGACGACGACTTCCGGCTGCCAGCTTTCGGAGTGTGCAACGGTCATGGCCTGGCAAAGCGCAAGCCGTTGACGACACACAAAAAGTCGCGGACATCACTTTCCGGTGTTTTGACACCGGTCAGCGTCGGACGGGCCGTGATGGATTGGCCTGGCGCAAGCTGTTTCAGATTTTGGGCGGCAAGTGGGTAAGCCAGCTTTTCCACGATGATTTTTTCTTCCATATCAACAAGATAGACCCGCAGTTCGATGCCGGTCAGCGGGCGGTCGCCACGGTTCTCGATGCGGCAGATGTATTCGTACCGGTCACTGGCCTCTCCGTTGACGACGAGCCGATCCAGTGTCACCAACTTGATGCCCTCACGCTGAAGGTAGTCATCATACTCCGGGTTTCCCGCCCGCAGCATTCCCTCAGACATCTTCACAGCAGCCGTCTCACGGCTCTGCTTTTCCCACCACATGACAAGTCCCACGACAGCAGAGACCACAACAAAGGTGGCGGCCAAGATGAGAAACAGCGTGCGGCGCGAGTTGGTTTCCGGGATGGCGGTTGGTGTTTCCAGCTCAAACATGACAGTCGGTATGGCAAACAGTGAGGTCCGTGAATTTCATCTGCCCTAAGCCTAGCGCGTGGTGTAGCTTGACAAAAGAAAGAGTTGCACCCTTACAGAGAGGACTCATTGGCATGATAGCGACTGAAATGCAATCCAGCGAAGCACCAACCGCAACCGGCCCAACCTTGCGGGAACGGGCTGAAGCTTTTTTCAAAGCCCTCCAAGATGAAATTTGCAGCGCCCTGGAGCAGCTCGACGGCGCCGCCAGATTCCGCGAAGACCTCTGGGAGCGGGAGGGCGGCGGTGGCGGACGGACGCGCGTGATCGCCGACGGCCGGGTGTTTGAAAAGGGCGGCGTGAACTTTTCGGCTGTCCACGGCCTGATGCCCGAAAAACTGGCTGCCCGTATGATGCCCGGCGAAGACCGGAACTTTTACGCCACCGGCATTTCACTGGTCATTCACCCGCGCAATCCGATGGTGCCAACCGTTCATGCGAACTTCCGCTACCTTGAGCAGGGCAGCAGTACGTGGTTCGGCGGCGGCGCAGACCTGACGCCATATTACCCCTACCGGGAAGATGTCATCCACTTCCACCGGACGCTCAAAGCTGCCTGCGACGAGCACCACCCGGACTACTATCCACGCTTCAAGCAGTGGTGTGATGAGTATTTTTTCCTGCCACACCGCAATGAAACCCGTGGTGTGAGCGGCATTTTCTTTGACTACCTCAAGGCTGATGAACACACCGACCTGGAAGCCATTTTTGCCTTTGTGCAAACGGCCGGGCGGGCTTTTCTTCCGGCCTACCTGCCCATTGTTGAACGCCGTCAGCCTGAGCCTTATGGGGAGACCGAGCGGGAGTTTCAACTCATTCGCCGGGGGCGGTATGTCGAATTCAACCTCGTCTATGACCGTGGCACTGTTTTTGGTCTTGAAACCCGTGGACGTACGGAGTCCATCCTGATGTCGCTGCCGCCGCTGGCCAAGTGGCTCTATGACTATCGTCCGGCGCCCGGTTCACGCGAAGCCGAAGCGATGACCTACTTCACTCCACAGGACTGGTTGGGTCTGGGACAGGCAACGGCATAAGTCCTGTACACTCACTACAGCCGGGCGGAACCACCACAGGAGGCCCACTAGGTGGGTTCGCCCGGTACTCCCTCATCTGGCATCCCTGCGGCACCTGCATCACTCTCCGTGCAGGTTGGCCATCCCGTTTCGGACGGCAGACCCAACCGCTGGTCATCCAGCCCCAGGAATTCGACGGCGTTTTTCCACAGCAGGCGCTCCCGGTCGGCGTCGGAGAATTCTTCAATCGTGCAAATGAGCTTTCCCGGTTCATCCTCGCCGAGAGGAAACGGATAATCGCTCCCCAGGACGACGCGCGTCATCCCAAACACCTTCACGACGTAGCGCAGGGCATCGGCATCGTGAACGAGAGAATCCACGTAGATTTGTGGCAGATAGGTGCGTGGAGGCTGGCTGATATGCACCTGGCAGAGGTCTGGACGGGCGGCCCACCCCTTCGTGATGCGCCCGAGCGTGAACGGAAAGGCACCGCCGCCGTGCGCAAAGCAGCAGCGCAGACGGGGCAGGCGCTCCAGTACACCTCCGAAAATCATTGAACAGATAGCCAGGGACGTTTCGGCCGGCATCCCCACAAGCCATGGCAGAAAGTAGTTGGGCATGCGTTCCCGCCCGACCATTTCCCAAGGGTGGACGAAAACCGCTGCGCCAAGCTCAGCCGCACGTTGAAAGAAGGGAAACAGCTCCGGGGCGTCAAGATTCCAGTCATTGACGTGAGTGCCGATTTCCACTCCGGCCAGCCCCAAGTCCTGGACGCAGCGTTCAAGCTCACGGGCAGCCAGATCAGGAGATTGCATCGGGAGCGTTCCCAAACCAACGAAGTATGTCGGATGACGCGCAACAACCTCAGCAATGTGGTCGTTCAGAAAGCGCGCCAGATCGTAGGCGTCCTGTGGCTTGGCCCAGTAACTGAACATCACCGGAACCGTGGATAGCGCCTGCATGGTGACGCCGTGGGTGTGACAATCCCGGATGCGCGCTTCCGGGTGCCAGCAGTTTTCCTGCACCTCACGGAAAAAGCGGTCATCAATTATGATGCGCGCACAGCGTGAGTTTACATACTCCAGCCGTGGGAAACCGGGATAGCCATATTTGGCGCGCAGGTTTTCCCAGCGTGGCGGTAAGATATGTGTGTGCAGATCAAGTTTTCGGAGCAAAGCCACGATGGGCGGTCAGGAAGCAGCCAAGGGCTTTAAACATGGAAGGGCAAGGTTATACACCTTGCCCTATGTTTCCGGCAGCTATCTACTTTCCCACGCAGTCCCCCGCGCAGTATCATCGACTCCACGGAGCTTAACTTCCGTGTTCGGAATGGGAACGGGTGTGTCCTCCGCGATATGGCCACCGAAACTCGTTACCCCGAAGGGTTAGCTCGTATTCGACAAATTTTGTGGTTAAGCCGATCGGTTATTAGTACGAGTCAGCTCAATGCATTACTGCACTTACACCTCTCGCCTATCAACGTAGTAGTCTTCTACCAACCTGATGGGGAAGTCTTATCTTCGGACTAGCTTCGCGCTTATATGCTTTCAGCGCTTATCTATACCCAACTTAGCTACCCTGCGGTGCTGCTAGGCGCAACAACAGGTACACCAGAGGTTGGTCCAACCCGGTCCTCTCGTACTAGGGTCAGCCTCCGTCAAACTTCCAACGCC